>NZ_QUBS01000025.1 GCF_003390925.1 Trinickia diaoshuihuensis
GCGCCATCTTGGCCGCGTAGGCTGTGATCGCGCCGACGACTTGCAGCGGTTTTTCGTTCGCGACGGCCGCGCGGAACGCCGCGCCGGCACGCAGGGGTTGCTGATGACCTGTTTCCACGTTTGCTCCAAGAAAGGTGCTCCGTTTAAGCAAGGGGCGGACCAGGATGTGAATGGCGCCCTAAGTCTTTGATTTCTATAAGAGCCGCTCGGTATGCTGCACTCGCTACGTTTCTAAAATGAAATCGCCTGTTTCATTATGGAAATGAGCGTCGCATAATGCGACGATGCGCGCCTGCGCGGTTCCAACGACGGAGTGTGCTCAGTGAGCCGTCTACCTTCCGATCATTCATTCGAGGTGTCGCCGCATCCGCGGATCTGGGCTTTCGGTATCAGCCGATTGCGCGATCTGCTGTTCGAGATCGCGGGCGAATACGATACGCGCGCCGACCTCCGTGTCATTTCGCGCGCCTACGACGATGCTGTGCGCGAAGTGGAATCGGCGGGCGCGCGGCGTCCCGATGTCATTCTCGCGGGCGGTTCGAACGCGGCATACCTCAAGACGCGGCTCGTCGTGCCCGTCGTCCAGATCGCGCCGACCGGCTTCGACGTCATGCAGTCGCTCGCGCGTGCCCGGCGTCAAGGCGAGCGGCAGGTTGCGCTCGTTACGCCCGGCGAGACGCCGCAGGAAGTGCGCGATTTCGTGACGGCGTACGGGCTCGATGTCGTGTTCGCGTCGTATCGCTCGGCCGAAGACGCCGAGGTTTGCGTGCATGCGCTGCGCGAGCGCGGCGTGGGGGCGATCGTCGGGCCGGGGCTCATCGCCGATTTGGCGGCCGCGGCGGGCATCGATGCGGTGTTCCTCTATTCGCATGCCTCGATACGGCGCGGCTTCGAGACGGCGCTGGAATTGGCGGAAGCCACCCGCGTCGAAGTCAAACGTCGTCTGCATATCGACAATTTGCTCCAGCATCTGCGGGACGGCGTGGTCGCGCTCGATGCGAACGGTCGCGTCGAGGCGATCAATCGCCGGCTCGCGCAAGCGCTCGATATCGACGCTGCGCGCGCGGTCGGCCGAGCGCTTGCGGAGATTGCGCCGGATCTATCGCGCGCGTTGCCCGATACCGACGGCGACGTGCTCGCCTCGATTCGCGGCGTCAGTTATCTCGTGCATCGCGGGCCGCTCGTGGGCGATGGCGGCGAAGACGGCGTGGTCCTGACGTTCCAGGAGTCGCGCGCGGTCGAGCGGCTGGACCGCACGTTGCGATCGAAGCAACTCACGCATCAATTCTCGGCCCGCTACCGGCTCGACGATTTGATCGGCGAAAGCGCGTCGATGCAGCGCGTGAAGACGCTTGTGAAGCGTTACGCGAAATCGGACGCCACAGTGCTCGTGCTCGGCGAGAGCGGTACCGGCAAGGAAATGGTCGCGCAAAGCATCCACCGGCTCAGCGCGCGGCGCGAGTTTCCCTTCGTCGCCATCAACTGCGGCGCCTTTCCCGAGGCGCTGCTCGAAAGCGAGTTGTTCGGGTACGAGGAGGGGGCCTTTACGGGGGCGCGTAAAGGCGGCAAAGCCGGGCTGATCGAGGCGGCGCACCGCGGCACGCTGTTTCTCGACGAGATCGGCGAAATGCCGCTGCCGCTGCAAAGCCGCTTATTGCGCGTGCTGCAGGAGCGCGAGGTCGTGCGGCTCGGTTCGACCGAGCCGACGCGCGTGGATATTCGTGTGATCGCCGCGACGCACGGCGCGCTGACCGAGCGCATCGCGGGCGGGTCGTTTCGCGCGGACCTCTATTACCGCTTGAATATCTTGAGTGTGGCATTGCCGCCGCTGCGCGAGCGGACCGACGACATGATGCCGCTCGCCGAGGCGCTGTTGTCGCAGGCCGCGCGCCGCGAGCCTCGCCTCGCGGCGCGCGTTCGCCGTGACGAGGCGCTCTCGCACGTGCTCTCGGGCGTACGAGAGGCGTTGTGCCGCTCGCACGTGCTCTCGGGCGTACGAGAGGCGTTGTGCCGCTATGCGTGGCCCGGCAATGTGCGCGAGTTGCAAAACGTCATCGAACGGATTGCCGTCGAGCTTGCCGATGTCGAGACCGCGAACGGGAGTATTGCGCCGCTCGACGTCGAGACGATGCGCACCATTGCGCCGGAACTGTTCGTCGGCGCGGGGGACGTGCGAGACAGCGCCAAGGCCGCGAAGACGCTGCGCGAGCGCAGCCGTCGCGTCGAGGCCGATCAGATTCGCGCAGCGCTCGCGGCTTGCAATGGAGATCGCGACGAAACGTGCCGGACGTTGGGAATCAGTAAGACGACTTTGTGGCGCAAGCTCAATGCGGTGCGTTGAACTTCGCGCCGCTGCATCCGCTTATGTCGAGTACGAACGATTACGCGCTGAGGTCGCCGGTCTTGAGCGAAATGCGTTGCCCCGCATTCTCGGTATTCATCGGCGCAACAGCGCCGGCGATGCGCTGCCGGCCGAGTTCGAACGCGAGCGTAAGCTGACGCTCGCTGGAATCGAGCGCACCGAGTTCGCGCTGGGCAACATCGGCGGGCAGTTTGAATGCCTTGTACCCCCATCCGAATTCGTAGGCGGCAAACCAGAGTGCTTCGCCATGAACCATGGGGCGGGTCAGCTTGACGGCGGGGGTGGACATCGCAGCTCCTAATGCTGATGAAACCGAAAGCAATACTACTAATTCTGACAGTATGCGAGCGAATTGGGTGACTAAAATCGTTTTCATCGATTGAGACCGGTGCTCTATTGACAGACTGTTTTCTTCGCAAAGTGGCTGCGAAGGCCGTCCTGGCGAGGTCTGGACCCGGTTTCGGCCGACGGAGGGACGGTCTGGGTTAGCATCCTCGGGTTCCTGCTCCTTGCTCCTTGCCCCTTGCATGAAGACATTATTCCTGTACGTCGCCACGGCTATCGCCGAAATCGCCGGGTGTTATCTACCGTATCTATGGCTCAAGGAAGGCAAAAGCGCGTGGCTCCTGTTGCCTGCGGCACTTTGTCTCGCGCTGTTCGCCTGGCTTTTATCGCTGCACCCGGCGGCGGCCGGGCGTGTCTATGCGGCTTATGGCGGCGTCTATGTGTCGGTCGCGCTCGTGTGGCTTTGGTGGGTCGAAGGCATCGCGCCGACGCGGTGGGACTGCGCCGGCGTCGCGCTTGCCCTGTTCGGGATGGCGTTGATCGCTTTTCAGCCGCGCTGAAGGCCGTGGCCGTGGCGCTTTCGCACATGAAAGCCGGTGTCGGCTCGGCGAAATACTCGATTTTCATGCATCATCGCGACGCGCGTCGAAGCTCGGACGTCGCACCGAACGATCCCAACCATCCCGGCGCGCGAATACGGCCGGACATAAGCCGGAAAAAGGACACCCACCATGCTTTATCTTTGGCTCAAAGCGTTGCACGTCGCTGCGGTTTTAGCACTGCTGGCCGGGTTGACTCCGATGGCGCTCGCGGTCGCCATTTTGTCCAAGCAACGAGGCGCGGCTAACGGGCAGGGGCAAGAACATGCCGGGTTCATCGAAGCGGCGCGCAATTGGGATCGGTATGTGGCTTCGCCGGCGTTGTGGCTCGTGTGGGGACTCGGCATCGCGCTGGCTTGGACCGGAGGATGGTTCAGCGCGCCTTGGCTCATGATCAAGCTGTTCTTCGTACTCGTCCTGTCAGCGCTCCACGGGATGATGTCGGCGATGCTTAGGCGAGCCACCACAGGGAGTGCGCGCGCGGTGCCCGGTTTCACTCGGCATTTTCCGGCCGTGATCGTCGTCAGTGCGATCGCGATCGCCGTATTGGTCGTCGTCAAGCCGTTTGCGGTCTAACGTGCAAAGCGTTAGACAAATCGCGGAATCCCGCTTTCTGGTCGCGGCTCGGTTCAGTGTGTGCATCGACGCCGATTGGCATCGTTTCTACTAGCTTGAATTCGCATTTCGTGCCCCAATGTTTGCGCGGCCGAACATAGAGGAGGCACGATGAAATCGATCAGTAAGAAGGTTTTTCTGTTGTCCGCGCTGCTCGCGTTGACGGCAACGGGCACCGCGCACGCCGCCGGCTGCATCAAAGGCGCTGTCGTCGGGGGCGTGGCAGGTCACTACGCGGGGCATCATGCGGTTGCCGGGGCGGTAGGCGGATGCATCGTCGGACATCATCTGGCGAAGAAGCACGCGCAAGAGAAGAGAGAAGCGGAGCTCAAGGCCGCGCCGGCGCAGTGAGCATGAATTAAAGCAGGCGGCGCTCCGAGCGCATGGCGCTCGCCGCCTGCTAACGCTTCGCTACCTCGGTCAGTTGCGGCTCGGGATGTCGAGCCCGCGCACCACGGCGGGTCGAGCGAGAAAGACGTCGAGCGCCCGCTGTACATGGGGGAAGTCGGCGAAGCCGACGAGCTCCCCGGCCTCATAGAAGCCGATCAAATTGCGCACCCACGGGAACGTGGCGATGTCGGCGATCGAATACTGCTCGCCCATGATCCACTGCCGCTCGCGCAGGCGATCATTCAATACGCCGAGCAGTCGCCGCGCTTCGGCGACGTAGCGATCGCGAGGGCGTTTGTCTTCGTAGTCCTTGCCGGCGAACTTATTGAAGAACCCCACCTGGCCGAACATCGGGCCGATGCCGCCCATTTGGAACATCAGCCACTGAATGGTTTCGTAGCGGCCCGCTTCGTCCGCGGCAATGAATTTGCCGCTTTTGTCGGCCAGGTAAATCAGAATGGCACCCGATTCGAACAGGGCGAGCGGTTTGCCGCCGGGGCCGTTCGGGTCGATGATCGCCGGGATTTTATTGTTCGGATTCAACGAGCGAAATTCCGGCGACATCTGATCGTTCGTATCGAAACGGACGAGATGCGGTTCATAGGCGAGTCCGGTTTCCTCGAGCATGATCGACACCTTGACGCCATTGGGCGTGGGCAGCGAATAGAGCTGGATCCGGTCGGGATGCTGTGCCGGCCATTTGCGTGTGATGGGGAAAGCGGAGAGAGCGTCCATGCCTTGTCCTTTAGAGTGGGGCGATGCGCGACCCGACTTGGATCGTTGCAGCGCCTATCGCGATCGTCGATGTGCGGCCCAGCGAGATTCTAACCGCCGGTCGCGAAGCGTGCCGGCGGGGGATTACTGCACGTCGAAGTGCACGCGGACTTGTCGTTGGCTCTGAACCGGGTGGCCGTTTTCTGTCGCCGGGGTAAAACGCCATTTGCGCAACGCGTCGAGCAATATCGCATTCAAGCGCGGATAGGACGTTGGTTTGATGAGTTCGACGTCGAACGTTGCGTCGGCGTGGATGACGAAGCGCGCCAATGCAACGGCTTGATACGCTTGTTCTCGCAAATCGTCCGGCAGCGTGGGCAAAGGTTGCGACAGTAACTGAGCGGCTTGCGTGGAGGCTTCGGCGTGCGCGTTGCCGGAAGACGCTGGATGGCTGTGCGGCTCATTCAACGGGTTATTTCGCGCGACGGCCGCACCTGCGGATTCGGCGAGGTGCTCCGGTGCGGGCTGCTCGTCCCGCCGCGCCGTGGGCGGGATCTCGTGCGAGGCGACAGCGGGTCGGAGCGGCAAAGACGTCGAGCCGCCTCTCGCATGCCGCGGATGGGTGGGCGCGGTCATCGGTTGCGGCTGCGTAAGGACACGCGGATGCGACGGCTGCGACGGGGATGCGATCTGAGCGGATGCAGCCGAAAGCGTCGGAGGCAGTTCGACCAACTGCATCTCGATGGGCGGCGGCGACCTGTCTTTCGATGAGATCAGTTTGCCGAGATAGGACAGCGACAAAAGCCACAGCGCGGCTGCGAGCGTCACTGAGATCAGCCGCCGCATGAGCCGCCCGTTTGTGCTTTGGAGGACACGCGACGGCCGATTACTCACGGTGCACGGCGACGAAAAAATGCTCGGCGCCGCCTTTGCGCGCCGCGAGCATGGCCTGCACCACCACCCCGTGCGAGGCCTGTGCGTCGGCCGCCATCATGACTCCATGATCGGGCGGCAACAGGCGAGAGACGACGGATGCGACCTGATCGAGCGTGACTCGTTGCCGGTCGATATACACGGCATTCGCTCGGTCGATCGACAGCGTGACCGGCCGATCGTTCGGCATTTGCCGCGCCCGCCCTTGGGGTAGGTCGAGCGGAACACCGTCGATTCGCTGCATCGACAGCGATGCGAGCATGAAGGTCGCCAACAAAAAGAACATGACGTCGATCATCGGAATGATCTCGATGCGCCCTCGGTTGGACTTGCGCGCCCTCCGAAATTTCATGCGGCTACCTCCGCATCGCGTTGCTCGCGCACCAAACGCAGTTGCGCTAGCGCTGCGTTGGCGAATGCTTCGAGTTCGTCCATCAAGCGATCGACGCGGCGAGAAAAGTAATTGAAAGCAAACAGCGCGGCCAACGCGATCACGAGGCCGATCGCCGTCGCAATCAGCGCCTGCGCGACGCCGCCCGAGACGCCGGTGGGATCGACGAGACCGTCGGCGCCGATCAGTCGGAACGAGCGCATCATGCCGACGATCGTGCCGAGCAGCCCCAGGAGCGGCGCCGCCGTGACGATCGTTTCCAGCAGCCACAACCCTTGGTTCATCTCACGTTCGGTACCGGAAGCGGCGGCTTCGATACTGGCCTCGATGTGCCACAACGGCGCATGCGATGCCAACAGCGGCCGCGCGATGTGCGCGTATGCATGCTTTGCCGGCAATGCCTCGATGAGATCTCGAGGCGCTGCCTCGCCGTTTTTCAGCGCGGCCTTGGCCACGGCGGATAAACGGGCAAAGCGCCACAAGACGTAGGTTCGGTCGATCGCGATTGCCAGCGCCGCCACGGCCAATGCCGAGAGCGGATAAACGACCCAGCCTCCGAGCCGGACTGCATCGATGAAACCTGCCCATGCGTTCATAGCGCATATTCCCCTGGTCGCTCGTTTAAAAGTATTTCGTGATACCCGCGTAGACTGCTCGACGCGGCCCGTACTGCGGGGCGCCGACGCCGATTCCCGACCCGTCCCGCAACTCGTAGACCCTGCCGAACGTATTGACCAGGACGAGGCGGGCATCGACCTTCCCGATATACGGTTCGTTCAAGTGCTGGACGACGCCCACGTCGACCTCTGCGTACCAGGGCAGCCGATCGGTATTGGCGAACCCGCTGCGCAGTCCACTGCCGACGATGGCGTCGGCCGTGAGCGTGGTGCGCCCGATCGAATACGCGCCGCCGAACGATGCGGTGATGCGCTGGTCGTGATCGAGGTACACCCAATGATTCGCGATATAGGCCAGCTCGTCGGGACTGAAGTTGAATTGCGCCGATTCGATATTCTTGCCTTGTGCGCGGCTATAGGCCACGTTCAAATAGGCCGATGCGTTCTCATGCTTGTAGCTGGCCGTGAACTCGAGTCCGTAGGTTCGTCCGATGGCGTAGTTGAACGGCGAGTAGATCAGTGCCGTACCGAACTGCCCCTCGTCGAGCAGATCCGATGAGCGCTTATAGTAAGCATCGAGGCCGAGCGTCAAATCCGATGTGATGCGCTGAGAGATGCCGATATCGAAGTAGTGGCTGCGCTCCGGCTTGACGCGGTCGTTTTGCGCCGTGGCGCTTTGATTGGTCGTGCCGTTGAATAGGCCGATGGTCGAGTCTGAAACCAGCTCGAACGGCGGCGGCGTGAAGTAGCGGGCATAGCCCGCGTGAATCGTCGTCGCATCCGCGGGCCGATACACGATGCCGATACGCGGGCTGACTTGTCCCGCTTGAACGTACTCGTCCATGCGATCGAAACGCAGCCCGTAGTTCACGGTCACGTTGTTCGTGAGTTTCCATTCGTCCTGCGCGTACAAGCTATACAGATAGCCCGTTTTGCCGCTCGAATCGTCGATCGTAAAGGGGACGTCCGAGAGCTGGTTGCCCGAGCCATCGGCCGGGAACACGGTCACGCTGTTGTGAAACGTCGCGTGCTCGGCTTGCACCATGAGGCCGGCGCGTAGTGTGTGCTTATCGGTCAGCCGGTATGTGGTGTCGGCTTGAATGCCGTTGGCTCGATTGCTGTGAAAGTCGTTCGAGGCGACGCCATTAAAGATCAAGTCCCCCGTGGGGTCGGGATAGAACTGCGTTCTCGTGTACCGGGTAAAAAAGGCGACCTGGTAGTCAAGGGCGGCGCCATTGGTGCCTTGCAGGGAGATGGCAGCGAAATTCGTCAGTTCGGCTTGCGTCTCGTTTAGGTTGGCGGAATCGAATGACGAACTGCCGTTCAGGGTGAACGCTCCGGACAGACCCGGTGTATTGGGGATCTGAAACCGGTTGCTCGCCGCGCCGAACATCACGGCCACGCGTGTGAGCGGATTGAGCAGGTACGACAGATAGCCGAATGAGTTCCCCTGCCTCGTGTGATCGTGCAGCGGGTTGCCGTTCGCAGTCGGAGCCTCGACGCCGAGGTTGTTTTCGCCGAGTGTGCCGGAGAAGTAATAGCTCAGGCGGCCGGTCGTGCCGAACACATCGGCGCCCGTTTGGAGCGACTGGTGGCTTCCGCCGAAAACGTCGATCGTCCCGCCGTTGCCGATGTCGCCGGACTTGGTGCGAATGTCGACGATACCCGCGGTGCGATAGCCGTACTGAGCCGGCAACGCGCCCGTCAGCAGATTCACTTGGTCGACGATGCGCGTATCGAACGATTGTCCGAACCCGCTGATCGGCTCTGGAATCACAATGCCGTCGATACGGTATTGCAGATTCGCGTGTTCCCCACGGACGTGCAATTGCCCGTAGGAATCGTTCGCGACGCCTGGTGCTTGCAGCAACACTTGATTGAGCGGCGTGTCGGATCCTCTCGGCAGGCTATCGATGTCCGCTTCGGAGATACGGTAGACGCTGCTCCCGACTTCGGGCGACAACGCAATGCGCGATTGATTTAGGCGCTTCGCCTGGACGGTGACGTCTAGCGTGTCGTTCCGGCCCGACGTTGCGCTCGCTTCGGCACTGCCTGCCGCGACCGCCTGAGTGGTGTCGCGTTCGGCAGCGTGACCGATTGCCGGCATACCGAGTATCGGTACGGTCAACAGCACCTGCGCGGGGAAGATCAGACGATTCATTGTTTAGTGTGGTCGGTGGCGCGTGGCAGACCGCGAACACGCAGGCTGAACTGCGGGCAAGTCATGTCGGGCGGTCACGGAACCACAGAGTGATACGATATAACATATCACTCTGTAGCGACTACGCGACGTGCCGTTCAAGCGGCCGTCGGACGGGCGCAATGATATAACGTATCAACTTGACGGAGCAAGCGCCCTTCGGGTTGGCGCGCCGACGGCCCCGTGTCGCTCAGGCGCTCTGCCCGGCCAGTTCCGCAAGATAGGACCACGGAAAGATGCCGCGGTCGTGCCCGTCGCTGAACGCGATTTGGATGCCGTACGGCATCGGGTGGATGTCGTCGATTCGTACGGCATCGGCTAGCGTCAACGACTGATGCAATAAGCGTTTGCGCCGGCATTCCGCGCACGGACACATCCGGCGCAACCGTCCGGCATCGATCGACGGCGCGGCGCCGTTCGGCCAGACGAGCGTAATCGCGTGGGCTTGCGGGTCGAGCCTGATTTCGATCGGTGGTGCGTTCATCGTTTCGCCTGCTCGATCTGCGCGAGGGCGATGCGGGCCGATTTACGCACTTCGGGATCGCCGTCTTGCGAAGCTTCCTCCAGCGCCAAGCGCGAATCGGGCGAGCCGATCTCCCCGAGTGCAAGCGCGGCTTCCTTGCGCAAGTTGCCGATCGGATGCCGCAGCAGCGAAGCGACGGCCGCGGCGGCGCTCACCGCCCGCAGCCGCCCAAGCGCACGGACCGCGCTTTGCCGCACCTGCCAGTAACTGTCTTCGAGCGCGGCGATCAACGGCTCGGCCGCGGACGGGACGCCGAGTTTGCCGAGCGTTGCCGCCGCTTGCTCCCGCACCTGCCAAGCACCGTCGGCCAAGGCTCCGAGCAACGCGGACGCGACGGCATCGTCCTCGCTCGATGCAAAACCCAGGGCGCTCGCCGCGGCGCGCCGCACCTCGGGCTCGGGATCGAAGGTCACGCGGTGCGTGAGCGGTGGCAGGGCGCGTGCGTCTTTCAGCCAACCGAGTACGTTGACTGCCTCGAGCCGTACCGCTGGCGTCGTCTCGTCCAGCGCGTGATAGGCGGCGGTGAAAGCCTCGGGGCAGCGCAACTCGCGCAGGCCGCGCAGTACGCTCGCGCGCACGAACGGTTCGGGCCGGCCGGCCCATTTCAGCAAGGTAAGCGCCGAGCGCGGGTCCTTCAGTTCGGAAAGGCTTTGCGCGGCCGCGCGGCGAACGGCCTCGTGCGTATCGAGGAGCGCGGCGCATAAGCCTTCGACGACGTCGTCTTGTTCCCACTCGGCGAGGACGCGCGCAGCTTCCTGCCGGACCGTCGCGGATGGGTCGCGGCAAAGCAGATCGACGATACGTGGTACGGCGTCGGGCTCGCCTTGATCGGCAAGCTCGAGCAGAGCGACGCGGCGTACGTGTTCGTCGGCGGCGTCAAGGCGCGCGTCGGCGCCCGTGGTATCGGGTTGGGCGGTGATGGGAAGCGAAGCGGTCATAGAGTCTCGATGAAGGGCGTGAAGGGCGGCACGTGCATGATTTGCCGATGTGCCTCATGAGGCGTCGCGCAGCTTCGCGAGGCAACGCCGCTTCAACTCGATAAACGTGGGGTCGAGCGTGGTTTCCTCGGTGCGCGGACGCGCGAGCGGGATGGGTATGTCGTCGACGATGCCCGCCGGCTGCCGCGCGAGGATGACGATGCGCTCGCCCAGAAAAAGCGCTTCCTCAATGTCGTGCGTGACAAAAACGACCGTCGTCCGAACCTTCGACCAGACATCGAGCAGGAGCGTCTGCATGTGCCGGCGCGTTTGGGCGTCGAGCGCCCCGAAGGGTTCGTCCATCAACAGCACGCGCGGCCGATTGATCAATACGCGCGCGATCTCGACGCGTTGTTGCATGCCGCCGGATAGCTGTGCGGGGTAGTGCGACGCATACGCGCCAAGGCCGACGAGTTCGAGCAGCTCGCGTGCGGCCCGGCGTCGCGCGGCAGCGCCGACGCCTTGCATCTTGAGGCCGAACGCCACGTTATCGAGCACCCGTTTCCAGGGAAACAACGTGTGCTGTTGAAACACCAAGCCGCGCTCGGGATGCGGACCCTCGACGGGCTCGCCGTCCACGTCGACCTGTCCGCGGGTGGGCGCGATATGACCGGCGATCGCACCCAGCAACGTCGATTTGCCGCAACCGGAGGGTCCGAGGACGCAGACGAACTCGCCGGCGCCGACGTCGAGATCGATTTGGCTCAGGGCCGCCGCGCGCGCCTGCGCACCGCCGAATTCGACCGTGAGGCCGCGCAGGCTGACCTGCCCGGCGCTCGAGCGCCGCATGTCGATGAGGGGGGCGGCCACGTTCATTGCCGCGCTCCGCCCAGGCGATACCACGGTGTCGAGGCAATCCCGACGCGCTTGACGATCGAACTGCTGACCATCCCCAGCAGGCCGATCAACGCCATGCCGACGACGATGTCGGGATAGTTTTGCAAGGTATAGGATTCCCAAGTGAAATAGCCGATCCCGAATTGCCCGGCGATCATCTCGGCCGTGACGAGGCAGAACCAGGCCGTACCCATGCCGATCGACAAGCCTGTGAAGAGCGCCGGGGCCGCGCCGGGCACGATGACTTCCCGGTACAGCGCGAGCGGCCCCGCGCCGAGACTGCGCGCGGTCGCGACCAAGCGCGGGTCGATCGCCTCGACGCCGTGAATGGTATTGAGCAAGATGGGGAAGAGCGCGCCGACGAACGTGATCGAAACCATGCTCATTTCGGCCGAAGGAAACATCAGGATCGCGATCGGGATCCATGCGACGGCAGGGATCGGCCGCAGCACTTCGAGCGGAGGCAGCACCGCATCCTCGAGCAGGCGGTGACGACCGATCGCGAGCCCGAGCGTGACGCCGACGACGGCCGCCGCGCAAAACCCGGCCAACACGCGAAACAGGCTCGCGGCGAGATGCATCGGCAGCTTCGGCGAATGCAACTGTGCCCAGAGCGCTTGCGCCACGTCGGACGGTGCCGGCATATTCGCGAAAGTCACGATGCCGAGCGAAAGCCGTGCGTGCACGGCGAGTTGCCAAAGGGCGATGCATAGGGCGATCGAAGCGAGTTGCAGCGCGCGTCTCTGCAACGGGACGCCGCGGCCGCGCCGCGCGATGTGCGACCGCAGCTTGGCTGTCTTGCCGGCGGGGAGGTCGGATAATTCGAACGTGATGCCCATGCGAACGCGACTCCTGTTTGACGGAATGAATGCCGCGCTCGGTTAGCGCGCGGCGAGCGAAGGGGCGCCGCCAGTGGACACGGCGGCATAGTCGGCGACTTCGCCGGCGGTGCGCTGGGCGTATCCGGCGGCGTCCGAACGAAGCAGAAATGCCGTGATCGCGCCGTTTTTGCCGCGGACGTACCAAGCCTGCGCGGCAAACAGCTTGAGACCGCTCGCATGGTCGTGGACATACACGACGCGCACCGCTTTGCCCGCGTGCCGCAGCGCCGCGAGCGCCGTAAAGGCCTCGGCCGGATTCGCGTAATTGCGAACTTGCGGCTCGCTTTCGAGCCAAACCTGAGTGACGTCTTCCGTATCGCCGATCGGCTTGCCCGTCACGGCGTCGTTCGCCGTCAAGGGAAGCTTCCCGTAGTTCTTGAGCGCGGCGTCGTAGTCGAGATGCGAGGCTTTGAAGGCCTCGCGGATATAGCGATCGTCGATAAAGGTATTGGCGGTCAGTGCGGTATCGCTCTTCTTCAACAACTTGAGCGTATCGATGGCCGTTGCAAGCGCTTGCCGATACTCGGGCTTCCAAGTCAGATCGCGCGTTTGCACACCGAGCGGGCCGTGATACAGATAGTTCACCGGCGCCTCGATGCCGGTAACCTTTTGAATCAATAGACTGTACTTCTCGGGGTCTTCGTTCATCAGCCGGTTGGCCTCGATCGCGGCGCGCAAATAGGCGACGACGACTTCCGGATACTTTTGCGCATAGGCCGCATCCACGAGTGCCCCATGGAACGTCGGCGCGTGGCTTTGCGCGCCGTCGTAGATCTTGCGCGCGATGCCCCGGTAGGGGAAAAGATCGGCGAACGGGACGAAATCGGCATGCGCGTCGATCTTGCCGGCCTTCAGCGCACTGCCCGCCACCTCGGGCGCTTGCGTGACGATGTTGACGTCGGTTTCGGGGTTCCAGCCCTGCGCCTTGATCGCCCGCAGCAGCATGCCGTGCGCGGTCGATGCGAACGGGACCGAGATCGTTTTGCCTTTCAAATCGGCGATCGAATGCAATGGCGAATTCTCGGGCACGACGATACCGTTGCCGCTGCCCTCGATGCTGCCGGAGAGCACGGTGATGAAGACGCTGCGTTTGCCGGCCTTTTCGAACGCCGCGCCGTTCAGGGAGCCGGGGAAGTCGGCCATCGCCCCGAAATCGAGCTTGCCCGCGACCATCTCGTTCGTCAGCGGGGCCCCGGACGTAAAGTCTTTCCACTGTACGTCGTATTGGACATCCTTGTATTTGCCGGTATGAGGCAAATACTTGTCGAGAAGATGCAGCTCTCTGATCAGTAAGCCGCCCGTCGCACAATTGATCGTCGTGTCTTGCGTACCGATCGCCACGCGGATGGTCTCGGCTTGCGCGCCGGCCGCGAATACGCCGAGCAAAGCCGCGATCGTCAGGCGAAAAGCTTGAGTTCGAAAATTCATGTCGATTCGAATAGGCAATGTGGAAGGCGAGCCGGCGCTGTTCGATCAGCGCAGCAGATAGGGGATGTCGACCTTGACCGCACCGGTCGGGCAGTCCCGCTCGCATGGCATGCAATACCAGCACTCGTCGAATTGCATGTAGGCCTTGCGCTTGGTCAAGTCGATGGCCAGCAGATCGAGCGGGCATACGTCCACGCAAACCGTGCAGCCTTTATCGGCAATGCATCGCGATTCGTCGATCGTCACCGGCGCGCTGCTGCGCTGGAAGATGTCATGCGGCGTGTAGGACATGGATGGGCGTTCCTCGATTTCGATAAAGGCTCAAACTGTTTGAGCAAGGGCGGGTTCGCGAATGCGCAATGCGTCGTAGGCGCCGCGCTCTTCGCGCGCGAGCGGCACGATGTACGGTTCGACCGGGTGCTTCTCGCTCGCCATGTTGCCGCTCGCATCCTTGTACAAATGCGTGTGACAGAACCAGTCTCTATCGTTGCGCTCTGGAAAATCGACGCGATGGTGGTAGAGGCCCCAGCGGCTCTCCGTGCGAAAGAGCGAGGCGCGCGCGGCCATCTCGGCGCAATCGCGGATCGCCCGAACTTCGGCGGCGCGCATCAGTTCGTGGGCGTTGTTCGCTTTGATCGCCTCGATGTCCTCGGCGATTTCGGCAAACCGCTGCAGGCCGATCTCCATCTTGCGCGTGACCTTGGGCGGCTGCAGATAATCGTTCACGAAGCGGCGCAGCTTGTATTCGACTTGCGCCGGCGCGAGCCCATGCTCGCGCGTGAGCGGCGCCAGCACGCGCGTTTGTTCGGCATGCACCTGCTCCATGTCGACGGGTGCATGTACGCGGCCGGCGACATACTGCGCCGCATGCTCGCCCGCGAACCAGCCGTATGTGAAGGCGCCGAGCATGTAGTTATGCGGCACCGCGGCCATGTCGCCCGCCGCGTAAAGGCCCGCCACGGTCGTGCGCGCATTCGTATCCACGCGCACGCCCGATGCGCTATGACCGCTGCACAAGCCGATTTCCGAAATGTGCATCTCCACCATCTGATGGCGATAATCGGTGCCTCTGCCCGCATGAAAACGTCCGCGGCTAGGGCGCTCGTTGGTGTGCAAGATCTGCTCGATCGTTTGGATCGTTTCCTCGGCGAGGTGGTCGAGCTTGAGGAACACCGGTCCGTTGCCGCCTTGGAGTTCTTGATAGAACTCCCACATCATCTGACCGCTCCAGTAATCGCACTCGATGAACCGCTCCCCTTTGCCATTGGCCGTGAAGCCGCCGAGCGGGCCGGTCACGTAGGCGCAAGCGGGGCCGTTGTAGTCCTTGATCAGCGGGTTGATCTGAAAGCATTCGAGGTTCGCGAGCGCTGCGCCGGCGTGATAAGCCATCGCGTAGCCGTCGCCGGCGTTGGTCGGGTTCTCGTACGTGCCCATGAGATATCCCGAGGCGGGTAGTCCAAGGCGTCCGGCCGCGCCGCAGGACAGAATCACGGCCTTGGCCCGCACCACATGAAATTGCGCCGTCCGGCAATCGAACCCGAGCACGCCGCACGCGTGACCGTGGGCGTCGGTCAGCACGCGCGTCACCACCAAGCGGTTGGTGATTTCGATACGCGCCCGCTTCAATTGACGATACAAAATCTTCTTGATGTCGTGGCCTTCGGGCATGGGCAGCACATAGGCGCCCATGTGGTGGACTTTCTTGACCGCGAAGTCGCCGTTGCCGTCCTTTTCGAATTTCACGCCCCAGCGATCGAGTTGTTCGATCGTTTTGAAGCTGTGGGTTGCGTAGGCATGAACCGTTCGCTGATCGACGATGCCGTCATTGGCGATCGTGATTTCGCGCGTGTACTGCTCCGGCGTGGCATGCCCCGGAATGACGGCGTTGTTCAATCCGTCCATGCCCATCGAGATGGCGCCGCTGCGTTTGACGTTGGCCTTTTCGAGCAGGAGCACCTTTAGGCTCGGATCGTATTCCTTGGCCTTGATCGCCGCCATTGGGCCGGCCGTGCCGCCGCCGACGACAACGATGTCGTATTCGAGCACTTCGATGGTCATGACTGGGTCCTAGAATGGGCGTGTGCGGTTTCCCGGTCGATCCGCAGCCGGTACTGGAACGCATCGCCGCGGAAATAAAGGAATTCGTAATCGATGGGCCGGCCGGCCGCATCGTGCGTGAGCCGTTCGATGCGAAGCAGCGGGCTGCCGGCTTCGACGCCGAGTGCGGCCGCGATCTCCGCGTCCGCGAGGATTGCGTCGACGGTCACGTCGGCATGGCCGAGCGGTATGCCGCAGTCGTTTTCGAGAATCAGGAAGATGTCGCGCGTGACGAGGTCGGCGCTCGCGAGCCGCCTGCCGATCGGCTCGGGGATCCACGTGCATTCAAGCGAGACGGGCTCGCGATTGAGCAGGCGTACCCGGCGAATTTCGACGAGCTCTGATCCTTCGGCAACGCGTAGGCGCTGCGCTTGATGGCGGTCGGCCTTGATGATGCGAAACGCGCGGACTTGGTTGATGATCTCGTAGCCCGAGCTCGCCATCGCTTCGGCGAAACCTTGCAGCGACGTGAGGTTTTGCACGGCCTTGGGTTTTGAAACGAACGTGCCCTTGCCGTGCAAGCGAAAGATGAGCCCTTCCTTTTGCAGGTCGCCCAATGCTTGGCGAACGGTAATCCGGCTGACGCCGAACGTTGCGCACAGCTCGTGCTCGGACGGCATTTGGCTGTGCGGCGCATAGGTGCCGTCGACGATTCGCTGACGCAAGGCGTCCTTGATTTGTGCGTAGAGCGGCTGCGGCGCGAGGTGAAGGAGCGGATTGGCGGACATGCTCGGCTTGTTATGACAAGACGAGCCCAGTGTAGTGAGCGGACCGTACGGGACGAACTAACGATTATTGCTATCGATTGCACGCTTTGGGATAACCGCAAGGCGCAAGCCGGTCATCCCCTTACGCCGGCTACCACGGGTAGCTGTGTCGAGCGCTGCGGGGCCGCCGCGTTTGCCCTCGCGGACAGAGCCGAGACGGGGCTGCCGATGGTTGCGATGGCGTTCGGGGCGCGGTTGCCCAAGACGAGACTGTCGGCTTGCGCTTGCGCCATCGGCAGCAAAATAACCGCCGCGATGGTGGCCCAAGACGGTGCGCGACGCCGATGCGATGGGTCAAGGTTGGTCTCTACCCGCGGTGCCCCTGACGGCTCACGTCCCGCGTGAGCCGTTGCAGCCGATACCTCGGCCTGTGCCGGCCGATGGCGGATTGCGCTCATCACTTACTCTTCTCGGATATGCTATGCGTGACCCGCCAAATACCGTGGGGGACGCGACGTCTGCCCGATGAATAAAGCTCGCCGATCGCTCGGTCGATCGGATCGATGACTTTATCGACGTCTGGCCTTATTGTCGCAACGCGGGAAGTGAAGCCGGTTTTGATGGAGCGGCGAATCCGTTTGCTGGAGGGAAAAAGATGAGTCCCTCCCTAAACGACGTTAGTCCCGCCGGCGGAGCCGCTTCAGTGACTGACTAGGACGCGCTCGCACGCGAATAGACGATGGGAAAGCAACAGTCAATCGGGAAAACGCGTATTTTTTCGTTAATCTTCGGATTAGCTGGCAAAATGTCGCATCCGACTTGCGAATATCCCACATGTTGAACAGTCGTTCCGTTCTGAGCGATGCGCATATTCTGGTCGCCGACGATCAACCCGACCAACTGCGCCTTTTAATCGACATTCTGCGCAGTGCCGGATGCCGGATTAGCGTCGCTTTCGATGGATCTCAGGCCTATCAGCGCGCGTTGGCGATTTCGCCGGATCTGATCTTGATGGACGTGCGCATGCCGCGCATGGATGGTTTTGCGGCTTGCCGCCTATTGGCGGAAACGCCGGAGACGAGGGCGATTCCGATCATTTTCTTGACGGCGGCGGACAGCTTGGACGAACGGCTGGAGGGGCTCGACATCGGCGGCGTCGATTACATCGCGAAGCCGTTCGAGCCCGCGGAGGTGCTGGCGCGAGTGCGTGTCCACATCGCCCGGGCAGGCCGGCATCGGCATGAGCCGCCGCCTGCGGCCGTGGCCGAGACGCCCGGCAACAGCGCCATCGTGCGCGCGGCCATCCGGCACCTCTCCGAACGCTTGAGTGCGCCACCGACGGTGGAACAATTGGCCCGATTGGTCGGGACCAACGAGAAGCGATTGTCGCGGGCCTTCCGTGAAGAGTTGGGCCAGACGGTCTTCGAATATCTGCGCGGCGAACGACTGGCGATTGCCCAGCGGTTGTTGACCACCACCGCGTTGAGCGTCGCCAATATCGCCGAGGAGATCGGTTTTTCGAGCGCGGCCAATTTTGCCACCGCATTTCGCGAGCGGTTCGGCGTGACGCCCTCGACCTATCGCGAGGAGCGGCGTGCACAGGACTTCCCGCCGAGCGAGGAGCCGTGCCTTGATCCGACGTGAGGCCGCCATGCGCGCGATCGTATGGCTTCGACTGCTCTTTTTATTGCTGTGCGGTGCGACGGCGGGCGCATTCGCCGCCGTATCGCCGTCGGCCGTGCGGGAGCCGGCGACCCCGAAGCTCACGCAAGTGCAGGTATTCGAAGATGTCTCGGCGCGGATGCGGCTCGATGACGTCATCGCGTTGCCGGCGGGCAAACCGGGCGGATTTGTCGCGGTGGAAGACGGGAGCAAACCCGGCTTCTCGCGATCGGTGTGGTGGCTGCGCGCCGTCATCCGTAACGACGGCGGGCAGCAATCGCTCGTTCTAGCGTTGCGCGAGCCGCGGCTCGAGGACGTCGTGTTTTATTTGGAGCGTGGCGGACGTTGGGAACGCGCGCGCCTTGACGGCGCGTTCCAGGCGCGTTATCCGACATTGCGATTCACGCTCGGTCCGGGCGAGCAGGCCGGCATCTTGATTCGGGAAGCGGGTGAGGGGCCGCTCGCCTTGCTGCCTCAGCTCTATTCGCCGGCCGAATTCGACGCATTGGATCGGCGTGAGACGTTGTGGGGCGGCGCTCTCATCGGCGGCATCATGGCGCTTGCGTGGAGTGCGTTGCTGATCGCGTATTTCTCTCGCAGCCGCGCGTTTCTCGCCCTTGCGGGGTTGTGCGTGTGCACCGCGTTGTATGAAGCCGCAATCCGCGGCTTCACAAAACTCTATCTATGGCCTAATGCGGTGGATTGGAACGCGCGCAGCGTGCCGATATTCGGATGCACGGCTATCTTGCTGTTCCTCGTTTTTATCCTGAGCATCGCGCGCGGCGAAAAAACGGCGCTTCCGGCGCGGCGGATATTGCTTGGGTTCGCGATATTGGAAGTCGTCTGCATCGCGGGCTCCGCATTGGGAAGCCTTTATTATTTCGATCAAGCCGTACTCGCCGTCAACGCGGTGCTCGGCATCACCGAGGTGGGCATCGCGGCGGTGCTGTCGCGCCGGCGTACGCCTACCGCGCGGCTGATGCTCGTCACTGTCAGTTTCGGTATTTTCAATTTCGGCTTGCATCTCGCGGAATCGCTCGGCTTGTTCGGGCAAGACCTCGCATGGCTCAATTCGGACATCCATCCGAATCCGATCGTTGCTGTGACCGGCCTAGCGACGCACTTGGTGGTGCTCGCCGCATGGATCGCCCATGTCGGCCGGCAACGTCAGGCCGCGCGGGACGAACTCATGCAATGGCAGGCGAGCGAGCAGGAGCGGTTGCGCGATGAGGTGGCGCAGCGCACGTTGGCGCTGAACGAGGCACTGGCCGACGCACAGGAAAAGAATCGCCAAAAGATCGAAACGCTCGGTTACGTCAGTCACGATCTGCGCGCGCCGCTCGCGACCATCGCGAGTTACGCCAAGATGTTGCTGGCAGAGGCCGATCCGCGCCAGAGTTCGTTGATTCTCGCGATCGAGCGCAGCGTGAACTATCAGTTGGGCCTCATCGACGAATTGGTCGGCTATGCGAAGACCGAGTTGCGGCCATTGGATATCGCGCCGGCGGACACCGATTTGCCCGCGCTGCTGAACGACATCGCGGAGTATTCGATTGCCTTGTGCGGGCAGTTGAACAACCGGTTCTTTTACCAGGCGCTTAGCTCGCTGCCGCGTTGGGTCAAACTCGACGGGCGCCGATTGCAGCAGGTGCTCCTCAATTTGCTGTCGAACGCTTCGAAATTCACACGCGATGGCACGGTCATGATGACGGTGCGCTCGCGCGCCCGGGATGGGCAGTGGCTGATCGGTTTCGAAGTCGCCGATACCGGCATCGGCATGGAGATCGACGCGAAAACCGATCTGTTCTCGGCGCTTACGCGAATGGAAGCGGTCAACGGCACGACGGGGCTCGGGCTGTTCATCGCCCAGCGCATCGTCGCCGAGATGGGCGGCGCGCTGCGCGTATCGAGCACGCCGGGCGAAGGCACTTCGTTTTCGTTCGAGATCGTCGTACCGCTCGCCGATGCGTATGCCACCGAACGCGTGCCTTATTCGTCATTGATGGCGGGGCCGGCGCCCCGGCGGCGCGCGACGTCGCGCGATATCGATGCGCCGCCCGCGGTCGATCGCCTGACCTTGGCCGCGCTGGCGAAAGACGGACGCATGACCGATATCGAGCGGTGGATCGATAGCATGAGCGAAGCCGGCCCTGCCTACGCGGCTTTTCTCGCGGAGCTGCGCCATTGCCTCGACGCATTCGATTTTGCCGCGATCGAGGCGCTGGCAGACATCAACAAGGGGCCGGGCCGCGTTTCAACGGCTTGAGTTGTCATGCGCTTGCCTGCTATCGGCCGGCGCCTGCTCGCGCTCCTTCATTCCATAGTCGCGCACGACGCCCGCGATGCGCAGCCGGTAGTCCGCGAAAACGCTCGCGCGTCCTTGCGCTTGCGCATGACGATGTGCTTCGACGTTGCGCCATTGCGCGACCGCTTGCTCGTCCTGCCAAAACGAGAGCGAGAGCAACTTATTCGGATCGCTGAGGCTTTGAAAACGCTCGATCGAAATAAAGCCCGGAATATCGGTAAGCAGCGGCTTCAGGCTCGCCGCGATATCGAGGTACTCGTCGCGATGACCCGGGTTGGGGATGACTTCGAAGATGACGGCGATCATGAGGCGTGGCTCCCGATGGAGTTGAAGACGGGTATGCGGCCGTTGGCCGAGGGCTGATAGGTCCAGCGCAGGTTGGGATTGGCGAAGTCGAAGCCGCTCTGCACGAGCGCGATCGCCACGCCGCAAACGATGGCCCGCGCGATCGCTTCGCCCGGGCAGGCGTGGCGGCCCGCGCCGAAGCCCGGTAACGGATGCTCGGGACGATCGAGCACGAAGCGCTCCGGCGTGTCGAACCATGCCTCGTCTCGGCTGGCCGCGGCTAGTACGACGAGCACCGCGTCGCCGGGTTGCAGCGTCGTGCCCTCGATGCAAACCTGCTCCTTCGCGAAACGGCGCGTGTTGTGCACAGCCGGCTCGAAGCGCGCCACTTCGCGCACGAACGCATGGATATCGGACGGCGATTCGCGCAACCGCGCGGTGAACTCCGCGTGTCTCGCGAGCGTGACGATGGTGTTGCCGATGAGGCCCGCGGTGGCTTCGAACGTTTGCGAGAACAAACCAAGCAGGTTGGCCACCAATGCGTTAGGCGGCTCGCCGCTCGCTTGGAGCCCGCCCGACACGATCCGTTCAAGCAACGGCGATGCGCTCGCGCCGGCTGGCGTCAGTGCGTGCAGCTTCGCTTGCAGCGCCGACGCGGCATTATGCGCGCGATCGAGGGCCTCGGGCGGCGATCGCGGAGACAAGCACGCTACGAATTGTCGTACGGTCGCCTCCAACGCGTCGTCGGGCGGCAAGCCGACCAGTTCGGCGACGATGCTTACGGGAAGGGCGAACGCCAGCGCGTCGAGCGGCGCGTCGTGACCTGGCTCGGCGCGCTCGATAAGGGCCGTCGCCTCGCGCCTTGCTGCTTGAAAGACCCCGTCGATACTGACGCCGCCGAGCCCTTTGACGAGGGCGCCGCGAGCGGCTCGATGCGCGTCCCCTTCGTTCATGCGAGCCAGCCGCGCAAAGATTGCGCCGGCCGGCGCGCCGGCAATGGCGTGCGGGACCGGCTCGCCGGCGGGACGCACGGTCAACCGGACATCGTCGAGTACGGTTCTAACCGTATCGGCACGGGCGGCGATCCAAAGCTTCAAGCCTTCGTCGCGGACGAGCGCGGGCCCTTTGCGCAGCGCGGCATAGTAAGGATAGGGATCGGGATGGGTGACGGCTCGAATGGGATCGGCCGGAAAGGTTTGCGTCATCGATGCCTCGGCAATCAAGTCATGGCACCAGTGTAGACGCCATGCTCGATGCCATGCTTCAGCGCGCGATGAAACGTGCCGGGCGTGCGCTGCCGTTAGCCATCGGTGCGCTTGGGCCGGGCGCCGTTCGATTTCAGCACATCGATCAGACGCGCGAGGGCCGGGTTGTCGTTGGTCTCCTTATAGGCGAACGAAAGCGGCAATCGCACCGGAAACGACTTTAGCGCGACGAACTTCACGCGCACGGGCGCGCGCGAGCAGTTCGCCGAATTGACGAGCGCGGCGCCGATACCGGCTGAGACGAGCGAAAGGATGGCCGATTCGGTCGCTTCTTCCTGCGTGACACGCAACGTCAGGCCGGCATCGCGGCACGCGGCGATCAACGTGTCGTAATACGCGGGATAGACGTGCCGGGGAAAGCAGATGATCGGCACGTCGCGCAGTGCTTCGAGGGAAACCGAACGGTGCTTCGCAAGGGGCCAGTCGTTGGGCACGGCGAGCACGACCTCGTGCTTGGCGAGCACGAACGTGCGGATACCGGGCGGCGTTGGACCGAATGCGTAGACGAAGCCGGCATCGAGCGAGCCCGAGGTCAACGCTTCGTACTGTTGCGGCGTGTTCAAGGACGACACTTGGATCGCCAGTTGCGGATAGCTTCGTTGGAGCGACCGTAGGGCATCGGGCACCGGACCGTCCCAACTCGCGTTGTCGTTGACGCCGAGGCGCAGCGTGCCCGATTCGCCGCTCGCGAAACGTTTGACGGCGCTCGATGCGGCATGTACGGCCGCTATTGCCTTGCGCGCTTCGTGCAGGTACACCTCGCCGGCCGGCGTCAGCTCGACGCCGCGTGCCAGGCGTTTGAGCAGCGTCGCGCCTAGGATCGACTCCAAGTCGTGAATCTGCCTTGTAATCGCGGGCTGCGTGATGTTGATGCGCTCCGCCGCCAAGCGAAAGCTGCCCGACTCGGCCACGGCGATGAAGTACCGCAAATGGCGCAGTTCGATCATACTTTTACGCGAACCGCCAAACGAAGCCGCCGTGCTCGTCGCGTGCGATGCGTCCGGCCGACGACCCGGCGAAGTGCGACGTGAAGACCTGTGCTTCGTGATCGGCCGCGTACTCGAAGATGCGGCGGCGCGAGGCCGACGCCTGGGCCCGATCGGCGCAGAACGACGAACTCCAATCGGGCTTGAGCACTTGAATCGGATGATGCACGACGTCACCCCAAAACAGCGCGCGTTCGCCCTCCGAGGCGATCTCGATCGACATGTGTCCCACGCAGTGACCCGGTGTCGGCATGAAGCGAATGCCGGGGAGATAGACTCCGCCGTCGTCGCCGATCTCGTCGGCGAGGCCAGCCCGAATCACGGGCAGCACGCTGTCTTCGAACACCATCATGCGATTGGCCGCGGCCGGCGTGTCGTAATACGCGCGCTCCGCCGCCGCGAAAACATATCGGGCATTCGGAAACGTCGGCACCCATTCGCCGTCGACGAGGCGCGTGTTCCACCCCACGTGATCCACGTGCAAATGGGTGATCAGCACGAGGTCCACGTCCTCGGGCTCCACGCCGGCGGCGGCCAAGCGCGCGAGATACGGCGTATCGAGCTGGTGAAAGATCGCGCCGAACGGACGATCCTTGCCGTTGCCGCAAGCCGTATCCACGAGAATGACTCGACCTTCCAACCGAACGACCCACGTATGGACGCTCAATTGCGCCGAGGCGAGCGCCGCATCGGCATGCTCGGGCAAGAGCCATGACGCGTTTGCCTGCCAAACGGTGGGGTCCAGATCGGGAAAGAGGCGGGCCGCATCGATGCCGAACGTTTGCTCCGTCACGCGCGTGATCGTCGCGGCGCCGACTCGGTACGTGGTTGATTCAGTGGACATAGCCTGCTCCGGGGGATGGTTGCGCTCGTATCGCTTTCTATCCAAGACTGCTTAGGAAGTACTTTGCCTCATTTCGGTCGATGCCGTCCAATGCATTTCGATGCGACGAGCGATGCCCATCGGGCATCGATTGCACGGATGCCGGACGGGCATCGCGGCTGACATGATTCGGCATTGGAAATATCGGTCTGGTTCTCCGATAGTCGAGTCTCGACAGGGCACTTCCCACCGTGCCTGCTTTTCGAGGAGACGCATGATGACCGCCACGCCGCGCAGCTTGATTCAATGTACCGTCGATTTCGACGCCCCGGGGTTCCAGACCGGAACGCTGAACGTACCTTACTCGCACGACCGGTCCGCGTATGGACATATTCCGATTCCAATCGCGGTATTGAACGGGTCGCCGGGACCGACCGTGCTGCTCACCGGCGGCAACCACGGAGACGAATTCGAAGGGCCGCTTGCGTTGATGAAGTTGCTTCAAACGCTGCCGCGGCAATCGATTCGCGGACGCTTGATCGTCATTCCGGCGCTGAATTTCCCCGCGTTTCTGAAGGGCAGACGGACGTCGCCGATCGATGGGTGCAATCTCAATCGAATCTTCCCGGGCAACCGCAACGGGACGGTTTCGGAAATGCTCGCGCATTACGTCGATACCGAACTCTTTCCGCTTGCCGATATCGTGGTCGATCTGCATGCGGGCGGCGCGTCGTTCAATCACTCGCCGATGGTGCTCGCGGCGTTACCGGCCGATGCGCGCCGTCATGACGAGTACATTCGTCTCATCGATGCCTTTGGCGCGCCGCATACGATGGTGATGGATTTGCTCGGGGAGGACCGCACGTACGGCGCGGCCGTCGAGCGGCACGGCAAGCTCTTCGTTTGCGGCGAGTTCGGCGGCTTCGGCACCTGCAATATCGACGGATTGTCGATTGTCGAGCACGGGTTGGCGCGTCTGCTCCATGCGGCGGGGCTGACCGGCGCTGCCGATGTGCCTGCGAGTAGCGGCACGCGGCTGCTGCGCGTCGAGGGGACGCGGCACTACCTGTTCGCGCCCGAGCACGGCGTGTTCGAGCCGATGTTCAAGCTTGGCGATCGCGTGCAAGCGGGGCAGGCGGCAGGGCGGATTTTCAATCCGCATGCACCGTGGGAGTCGCCGCGCGTGCTGCACTTCGAAGCGGATGGGATCGTTGTGTGCATTCGGTCGTTCACGGGAGTAGAGCCCGGTGATTGCATTGCGCTTTGCGCGAGCGATGCCCAATGGTTTTGAGCGATCGCAAATCAAAGACACAACGATGACGGAGACATTTCCATGGCGCGCATTCCCCTCGTTTCGAGCATGACGTTGCAGGCTCCGGTCACGGCGCCTCGCAGCGCCTATGCCGTGCTGATCTTTTTCCTCTGTTTCGTTTTTTCGTACATCGACCGTCAGATCGTCAGCATCCTGGTGCAGCCGCTCAAAGCGGCGTTGCATTTGTCCGATATGCAGATCGGATTGCTACAAGGATTGGCGTTTACCGTCTGTTATGCCACGGCCGGCGTCTTCGTCGCGCGGCTCGTCGATCGATCCAATCGAGTGCGATTGATTGCCGTCTGCGTGGCGATATGGGCGATCTCGACAGCCATGTGCGCGACGGCGCACAGCTTTGGCGAGTTGCTCGTTTGGCGCGCCGGCACCGCCATTGCCGAGGCTGGGCTCAGCCCGGCGGCGCTTTCGATCTTTAGCGATCTATTCGTGCCGCGCAAGGTGTCACGAGCAACGAGCGTATTCATGCTGGGACCGTATATCGGCGGCGGGGTGGCGTTGTTGGGGGGCGGCGCATTGCTGGACTGGACGGCACACTCGGGTAGGACGCAGGCGATTGCGGGATACGCGTTCGAACCATGGCAGTTGGCCTTTGTCGTCGTCGGCTTGCCGGGACTCTTTTTAGCTGCACTCGTGGCGGCTACGATTCGCGAGCCCTCGCGTCGCGGGGATGCTGGGCGTGCAGGGGGTAGCGACGACGTGCCGAGCATGATGGTCGTGCTACGAGAAATCACTGTTACGCATCGATTTTGCGTGCCTTATTTTCTCGGTTATACGGCGCTTATTTTGTTGTTTTATGCATACTCCGCCTGGTTTCCGACGCTGCTGATTCGTCAGTTCGGATTGGCGCCGGGCGAGGTGGGCCGCATGGCCGGTCCGGCTTATATGCTGGGCGGCATGGCCGGGGTGATCAGCGCGGGCTTCCTCGTACGGCGCGCGACCGACGCGAGCGCACTCGAGAAGGCCCTACGCATCGCCATGTTCGCGGCGTTCGCATTGATTCCCGCGGCGCTGGCGGCGCCTTTGTCGAGCGCCCTGACCGGCGCGCTGATCGCCTACGGGCTTTGCGCGTTCACCGCCAGCATCGTGATGGCGTTGGCGCCCGTACCCGTGCAAGTAGCATTACCCAATCGGATGCGCGGCCGGGCGATCGCCATTCTCGTGTTCCTGACCAATACCGTCGCGGGTGGGCTTGGGCCGCTGGCGGTCGGGGCGATCGCCGACCGGCTCGCGCTAGGGGCACGCGGCCTGGCGATCGGGCTCGCGACAGTGGGGGCGACGGCGGCGCTTGCGAGTGCGGTGCTTTATTTCGCGGCGACGCGAATGGTATCGGGTGGCTTGTCAGGTGCTCGCCAGCCTAAACGCACGAGTGAGTTACCAGGCGCCGAGGGTTAACCGATCATCGACCGGCTAGCTCGTCGATTGTCAGCCGCCCCACCTTCGATGCAAGGTCCAAGCGCGCATAGTTCCAGTCGGCCATTGCTTGAACCTGCCGCTGCTTTGCATTTGCTAACGCCGTCTGAGTATGAAGCAGCTCGAGAATATTTCCGACGCCCGCCTCGTATCGATGCTGGGCTGCTTCGAACGAACGCTCGGCAATGGCTAGAAGCTTTGCGCTATTGCTCGCGTTTTCCGAGGATGTCTGCAGGGCGTAGTAGCTGTTCCATACGTCAAGTGCAACATGCTGCCGAGCGTCTTGCAGCAGGTCCTCCTGCCGTTCCTCTTCGGCGCGTGCTTGGTCGACCTGGTAGTGCCTAGTGAACCCCTCGAACAGCGGAATCGTGACTTGGACTCCGACGTAGCTGTCGCGCCCCGTTGCCGGGAAAGTCGGCTGCCCAAGTCCTAGGGTTTGCGGTTGATTGCTGCGGCTGTACTTTGCGATCAAGCTTACCGACGGTCGGCCTTGAGCGCGGGTTTGTGCGACTTTTGCTCTTGCCGCTTCGACTTGAGCCTGCGCCGCAAGCACACTGGGGTGCGTCTTTTTCACCTGTTCGATCAGCGTCTCCACCGCATCGCTAAACTGCGGGCCTTGAGGCGGCGTGAGTGCAGCTTGCGGCATTTCGATGGGCTCCGATGGATCAAAACCCATTTCCGAAGCGAGAGTGCCGATGGTTGTTTGAGCGTCACCTCGGGCTTTTGCCAAATTGAAGACTGCCTCATCGTGGTCCGTCTGTGCTTGCAACGCGTCGGTGATGGGCGCCACGCCGCGATCGACGCGAGCCTGTGCCGCAATCATGCTGTCGTGCGTCATGCGTTCTATGTCGCTCGCAACCTGCAACGCCCCTTGTGCAGCCTGTACGGCGTAATAGTCTTTCGCAACATCATCGAATGCGGTCTGCAGCGTGGCATCTTGAGTTGCCTTCGCGGCAGCCAGTGAGGCGTTGGCATTGCTCAAAGCGGCAGATCGGCTACCGAAGTCGAACAATACCCAACTGAGCGTGGTCGACTCCGATTGCACGTTTGCGGTCGATTTCGAGCTGAATTGGGGGAGACCCGATACATTCGTCTCCGACCTATCGCGCACACCTTGCCAGTTGCCGGATAGCGTGGGCAGGTATGCCGCTCTCGCAATCCCCACCGCAGCAGCTTGCGCCTTGACGCTTGCCCATGCCTCGCGTGTTTTCGGGCTGTGACATAACGTACGGCCCACAGCTTCGGGCAAGGTGAGCGGCACCCCCAATTGGCCGAAGTCGCAATAGCTCGGTTGCGCCAACATACCGCCAGCCGGCGTCGGAGCTACGGTTCCCTCCGATAGGAGCGGGTCGAAAGCCAACGCAGGAAGGGTCGGGAGGAAGGCCAGTATCCCTATTGAAATCGCTTTGCCTGCTCGCTTACCTTTCATGCAGGCTCTCCTGTATGCCCCCGATAAGCGGACCAAGCAGGTACTGCGCGACGGTTTGCTTGCCCGTTTTAATTTCTGCCGTCACCGCCATCCCCGGCGTCAGTGCTATCCAGCGCTTGTCAATCCACATTCGGTTCGACTTCAAGCGAACGTGGGCTGTAAAAACGAGTCCTTGCTTTTTGTCCTGGACTGCATCGTTGGAAAGCACCGAAACCTCCCCCTCAAGCATGCCGTAACGCGTATAGGGGAACGCTTCGATTTTTACAGCGGCGCGTTGGCCAACGCTTACGAAGCCGACGTCTCTATTCTCGACGGTTACCTCTGCCTCGAGAGTGTCGTCAGGCACAATTTCCATTAACGACTGTGCCGTGGTCACGACGCCACCTAACGTATGAACTGCCAACTGTTGGACCGTTCCCGCCACCGGCGCGGTAAGGCTCAATAGCGCCTCGCGGGTTTTCGCCTTCGTTTCGTCGTTACTGTTCTGCGTTAGCGCTTGCGTCGCCTTCTCGAGGGCATCGAGTTGAACACGGCGGAACGATGACGCGATTGATTGGATTTGGGCGCGCTGCTCGGCTATACCTGCGGTCAGCTCTCGGGCATGGCTACGCTGGGCGTCCAACTCATGTTCCTGTTCGAGAGCGGTCCGCTCCTTATCGAGGTAGTCGCTTTCGGCCACATACTTGTCCAAAGACAGCGCTTTGTATGAGTTCGCCTGCTTGCGGGCGAGCGGCGCTGTCGCTTCTAGCTTTGCGATCTGGTGTCGCGTACCGTCCAGTTCCGCCTCTTGTTTGTAAAGCTCCGCTTGGGCTGCGTTGTACTTGTCCTCGTATTCGTGCCACTCGCCTTCAGCAAGACGCTGCGCGTCGTCTCTACGGGCATTCGGCGTCCCGCTTTCTACGACGACATGCGGTGCTTTAGATTGCTGTTGCGCTGTAAGCAGCGAACGCGCGCGATCGACTTGCAGCGCCGCGTCGAGCTTCGCGGCGATGGCCTTGTCTTCATCGGCAGCGGCTTGCGTCGTGTCCAGTTTCATTAACAGTTGCCCGGCCACTACCCGCTGCCCGTCGTGGACAGATATCTCGCGGACAACCCCCGTTATTGCTGGCTGAATGACTTTGACGCGTGCGTTCGGCGCGAGTTTGCCCTTAGCAGTGGCTACGATATCGAGGCGAGCGAAAACACAGATGGCCAGCACGATAACCGTGAGGGCGATTATGGCGCGTGCGGCAAAACGAGGTGCCGGATGAACTGGGGTCTCCATCAGCTCCAAGTGCGCCGGTTGAAAGGCCAGCTCATAGTCTAGCTTGCGAGGGCCGTCGAGTTGATGACGGGCTGCCCACCCGGCCGACCATACTGCGCTATATCTACGCAGCAAATCAAAAACGGCATTTAAGCGAAGTCGCACTATCTCACCCGTTTTGTAGCGATACCAGGTGGGCGTAGTACCCGCCTTCTGCGATCAATTCGCTATGCGTACCTCGTTCCCGGACTTTCCCCTTGTCCATCGCGATGATTTGGTCTGCGTCGCGTACCGCTGTTAATCGGTGAGCAATGATGATGACGGTACGACCGTTGCAGATCGCTTTCATATTGTTCTGAATCACCCTCTCGGTTTCGAAGTCGAGTGCGCTCGTTGCCTCGTCGAAAATCAGAATGCGGGGATTGGTTAGCAAGGCTCGAGCAATCGCTAGCCGTTGCCGCTGTCCGCCGGAGAGATTGCCTCCGTGCTCCTCGACTGGGGTGTCGTATGCTTGGGGGAGCTCGCATATGAAGTCATGCGCACCCGCCAGCTTTGCCGCGCGCATTACGGCTTCCAGTGGCGCGCCCGGATCGGTCAGTGCGATGTTTTCGCGAATCGATCGGTTAAATAGCAGATTCTCCTGCAACACCACGCCCACTTGACGACGTAGCCAAGCGGGGTCGGCCAATGCAAGGTCGATGCCATCGATCCGGACACTTCCCTGTTCAGGCAGGTAAAGGCGTTGCAGCAGCTTCGTTAGTGTGCTTTTTCCCGAGCCGGAGCGTCCCACGATTCCGATCGTTTGACCGGCGGCAATCTCTATCGACACGTCATCAAGGACAGGAGGACCATCCGGGCGGTAGCGGAACCGGATGTTTTCAAATCGGATGTCTCCTGTGACGTCGAGCGGCGTTTGCTTGCTCGTTGCAAGCTCCGTTCTAGTGTTGAGAATATCGCCGAGCCGGCTCATCGAAATTCCGACTTGCTGGAAGTCTTGCCAAAGCTGCGCAAGACGAAGCACAGGAGATGCGACCCGCTGCGACATCATATTGAATGCAATGAGTTCGCCAACGGTGAGACGGCCGTCGATGACGAATTTGGCTCCGAGCATTAGCGTAGCGAGGGCGACGAGTTTGCCAACATACTGGATGAGTTGCTGTCCGATGTTTCCGATGTGCGTCACGCGAAACCCGGCGGATACGTAGGCGCCAAGTTGCATTTCCCACTTTTTAATGAAATGCGGTTCTACGGCCAAGGCCTTCACCGTCTCTACGCCGGAGATCGATTCGACGAGAAAGGATTGGTTGTCGGCCCCGCGCGCGAACTTCTCGTTCAGACGCCGGCGCAGTGTTGGAACGAGGCCTACTGAAATCGCCGCATAAATCGGTAGCGATGCAGCAACGACGAGCGTCAGCGCGACGCTATAGATGCACATGACGCCAAGGTAGACCAGAGAAAAGACAAGGTCGATCGCTGCCGTCAGGGCTTGCCCCGTAAGAAAGTTGCGAATGTTGTCCAACTCGCGCACGCGCGCAACCGTGTCACCCACTCGTCGAGCGGCGAAGTAGGGCAGCGGCAGGGCGATGAGATGGCGGAAAAGCCGAGCACCAAGCTCGACGTCGATCCGATTTGTCGTGTGAGAGAGAATGAAGTTACGCAGCCCCGTGAGGAGAACCTCGAAGGTTGAACTCACGAGGAGGGCGATACCCACTACGACCAGCGTACTGTACGTGTGGTTGACCAGCACCTTATCCATTACCACCTGGAACATCAGCGGCGAAACAAGGCCGAAAATCTGAACAAAAAACGAAATACCGAGCACTTCCAGTAACAGCCGTCGGTATTTGATAATCGCGGGGATAAACCAAGAGAAGTCAAAGCGGGCAAGTTCACCGGCGAGCGAGGCGCGCGACGCGAATAGAAGCATTTCTCCCGTGGATCGCTCACTCAAGGCCTCTAGCGGTACGACCGTAGGCGTGTTCGAGTTCGCCTCGAGGACCAGCGCCGTCTTGCCGTCGCTGCGGGCAATGATGAAGTGTCGGCCCCGCTTGTCGAACACGAGCGCGGGGAGCGGCGTGCGGTCTAGACGGTCGATCAGCATTGGCGAGCGTCTAGCCTTCAGGCCAAGGGAGCGTGCGCTCAAAATGAGCGCGTGGCTATCAAACGGATCGTTGCCTCTGGCGGATGCATGCCGCAGTTGCGTCGAATCGGTTGCAATGCCGTGAAACCGAGCTATTACGACAAGGCAGGTCAATGCCGAGTCGGTCTCGCGCCCCGTCGCGAGGGAGGGTGTTTCTGGTGCGTTCAATTTGGTTTTTGTTTAAGTAGCTATCGCATTCTCATCAAAGATGCGTACTGCTCGCTTCGCCCACGACCGGAGGGTCGCAGGCGAAGCGAGCATTCAGCCCTTCGCTCGCTAGTGCGTACTCGCTGCAAGTGGCGTGTCGGGGGCCGTCTGGGCCGACGATGGGACAAAGGTAGCCGCCGACGCGGGCGCGCCATATGCCGCCATTGCTGCGATCAATTGATCGGTCTGCTGGCCGGCGGTATCAGCGGTTGTGGGCAGGGCAGCCGATGCCACCATCGCTACTGATGCCGTGGCCTGCGCACTGGGGTCGGCTTCCGATGGCGGGTCAATGGGTGTGCCCGGGTCCGGGTCCGGATTCGGCACAGGATAGGTGTAGACGCCGCCGGGGTCGCCACTTTGGGGACCTGAAGCGATCGGCACGCCGCTGGATAATCCTCCCGGAGTCGGTAACGTGAACGGAATCAATCCATTTGGGGTAATAGTTCCGAAATTAAAACCAATGGCCGCTGCGCTAGCAGGCAACACGGCATAGCCCGTTGCGTCAAACCATAGGACAGATTGACCTGGTCCTGTCTGAAATAATTCGATTGGGCCGTATTTGGGATCGATGTATTTTTCGTGAAAGCCCCCGTTTTCCCATGGGGTGCGGACATGAAGCTCGTTGTTTTGGTCGATCCAGTCCTGCTCCACGATTGTGGAGAAGGCGTCAGCGCCCGCATGAACTTCGGTAAAGTAACTGCCGTCAGGATGGACGATCGACACAGTGAGTTGACCACTAGCGTTAACCGATTGCGTGACAATGTTGGTTATGTCGCCGGTCCCCAGGACTGCGTAGCCATCGCCTGCGCCGTAAAGGTTCGATGTTATTCCGTTTCCGTACACATTCGCGCCGTCAGACGCGCCGGTCGCGGTGATTACTTCGCCGTTGTTATTGCCGTAGGCGTTTGCGATGTCGTTGGCGCCACTTTCACTTGACTGGTCGCCTGCGCCTGCCATGTACGTAATGACGGCATCACCGTCCGCGTTTGCTGCATCGGAAGCACCCGTAGCGCTAATGATTTCGCCGTTGTTGCTACCGTACGCGTTCGTCACATCGCCCGCGCCCATCTCGTTGGAGACGTCGTGTGCGCCTGCCATATTTGTCATAACGGCATTACCGTATGCATTCGCGGCATCGGAAGTGCCAGTCGCGCTAATCAGTTCTCCGTTGTTGCTGCCGTAGGCGTTGGCGATGTCGCCTGTTCCCATCTCATTGGCGTCGTCGTGTGCCCCAGCCATATTTGTCGTAACCGCATCACCGTATGCATTGGCTGCATCGGAAGTGCCGGTGGCACTAATCAGTTCGCCGTTGTTGCTGCCGTAGGCGTTGGCGATATCGCCTGTTCCCATCTCATTGGCATCGTCGTGTGCCCCAGCCATATTTGTTGTAACGGCATCACCGTACGCATTGGCTGCATCGGAAGCGCCGGTGGCGCTGATCAGTTCGCCGTTGTTGCTGCCGTAGGCGTTGGCGATGTCGCTTGTTCCCATCTGGTTGGCGACGTCGTGTGCTCCAGCCATATTTGTGACAATGGCATCACCGTATGCATTAGCTGCGTCGGAGGTGCCGGTCGCACTAATCAGTTCGCCGTTGTTGCTGCCGTAGGCGTTGGCGATGTCGCCTGTTCCCATCTCGTTGGCGACGTCGTGTGCTCCGGCCATATTTGTGATAATGGCATCGCCGTATGCATTAGCTGCATCGGAAGTGCCGGTGGCGCTAATCTGTTCACCGTTGTTGCTGCCGTAGGCGTTCGCAATGTCGCTCGTGCCTTGTGCTGTAACGGTTGCACCACTGCCTGAGATGTTCCCTATATCGCTATTTCCGGTCAGCAATAGCCTGTCGCCGGAACCAGAGTCGGTTACTGTCGCGCTATTGCCCGATACCGTCGTGAGGTTCGAGGAGCTATTCCCCGGCCCTCCAATCGACATCGTTGCGCTGTCCCCGACGGTCACGACATTGGATGAACCGTTGAGAGTGGCGCTCGCACCGCTAGAAACGTTAATCGTACTGGTCGACGTGTGCAACTGATCGCCTTGACCATAAATCGCAATCTGATCACCACCAATTCCGTTCAATATTACGTTATTGCCGGTGATTGCAAGCGACGCATTAATATTCGCATCAACTACATCGCTAGTTACAATTCCACCGTTCGACGATTTGTTCTCTGTGTATGAAACGCTTCCGTCGCCGTTGAAGACGACCGTTTGCTCGGTGGCCGAGCCACCGCCACTCTGAGTAATCGAATTAGTCAGCGTCGATTGCTGTGTTCCAGACAGATTGCTTGAAAATGTTTGGTTAGTAGCTAAGATTCCATTCGATTCGGTAGTCGTTACTGTTGCATTGAGTTGCTGCAATATTTGGCCATTGGGACCGCTGATGGTAGAATTGTATCCGCCGGTGCTGGTATCGAGCTTAAGCGTTGTGGTTGTCCCGTTTGGCTGAGTGACGACCCACCGGCTCGTAGGGGAGAGTACGATATTTAGGTCTCCCTGTGCGGTGACATAACTGCCTGCCTGCTGCTGGAACGAGACGCCGCCGGAGAAATTATATTGTGTAATTCCGTCGCCTAACTGCGCCGAGCTGATTGGTGATTGCGACGTGAAGCCCATAACATTGCCATTCGCATCCACCTGCGGTACCAGGAAGCTATTCGGTGCAGTGGTATTGATACCGACGCTGGACAATGAGGATTGCAACGAAGCTTGGTCGGCGTTCAGTGTTTGCGCTTGCGAGGCTGCTTGTGCCCACTGCCCTGATGTCAGAGTTGTAGAAGAGACGTTACCGGATGCATCGATTTGCCAGCCAGTTGCCGACGCTACCAATTGAATCGCTCCTGCTGCCGCGGATATCACCGTCAGCGGGATCACCAAAGCTGCTGCCCCCTCGGCCGCGGGGAGGATGATGAAGGCTGTTGCTGCTATACCCGCAGCGGCGCCGGCTAGATTGCTGATGAGCCCCTCGACGTCGGAGACTTGGACCGGCTTATGGTTATTCACGGCATTCAAGATGTTACTCGCCGAGAGGTACGCGCCAGTGATTCCCAGCGCCGCACCTGCGATAGGCACGCTGGGAGCAACTATATCTGTCGTCGCTACCGAGACGATGGATTGAACAGCTTGTCCAATGCCAACAATTGTTCCCGTCACATTCACGCTGCCGTTCGGATTCGTGGCCACTGCATTGCCGGCAGCAATACCTGCCGCTGTTTGGTTCAGAACAACGGTAAGACCGTTTATTGGAATGCTCATATCTTTTTCCTCTCGCCATATACACATAGACCCACAACGAATAGCATCGCTGCATGAAACGGAATAGCAAGCAACAAATTCAACGATAACGCTTTTTTATAAGCCTTCGCCATTTCTTTGTAACTGATCTGAATGCCATCGCATTCTAGCGACCAGATTCGTGTATACGACGCAAAGGCGACAAATTTCATGCGATCGACTTGTGCTTCGCAGACGCGCCCTTGGGTCAATGCCCCCAAGTTACTGTCGATTGCTACTGGATCGCCGAAGCCGCGGGTAATGGTATATACAGGCGATGGAAATTCGAATGTCTGCGCTCCGGCGTCGTTCGCGTAAGCCAATACATTCGGATGGTGCATCGACGCCTGAATAATTCGGAGCCTCACCGCTGTCAATGCTTCTTCTTGAGGGAGCGGGTTGAGTACAATGAACAGCAAGGGGTACAAAAGTATTGCTACGTACATTAATGAAGCATACAGTGACCATTTATATTTTTTTATCAAAAATAGCGATCTCTGAATCATCTTTGGTATCAAATGGATTGTATTTATCTGGGGCCGATGAGGGCAGCGTTACAGTAATCTAGTTACGGGTGCTGGTAGATCGGCGTGCTTACGTACGGGTCGAAATATTTCCTATGGCTTCACTTTGTAATATTTGGTCGTGATTGCACATTCGAGCAATCTCGATATCGCGATTGCAGCAGAAAAATTGTAAGCGACGGATTGACGACTAATGTGAAGTGGCTTTCATTGCAAAAACTTCCCCGGATATGCGTATTATCTCGCCTATTATCGAATTCGAATGCGAGTTCGATTTTTGGTACTGATACGTTTGATACTGCGACAGGTGGATTGAATCACGATAGTCTGCAAGGCGCAAGGCTTTTTTGATGCAAACGTTTTCTAGTTTTTTGATGTTTTGAAAGGTTTGTAATTTTGCGATATTCGACTGGAACGCCTGCTTCGAAAGCGCGAACACAGTCTCTTATTTGCAGTAGCGGAGAGGCATACGACTGCGTTCTTGACTAACAGTAAGCAAGAAGTAATGGGTTGTTGACTAGGTGCGAGCGCAGGGATCGTCAGTAGAAGCGAAAGTGGCCAGGTCAGGGCAAGCTTCGAGACGGACCAGACTGTCCCTATGCTGGCGTGCCCACGGTTTGAATCCGAATCGGCTGTTCCATTGGCGCACGCTCTTTCAGGATGGCAAGGCTCCTGCCGGAGAGCGTCGGCGAAGGGGGCGGCCTCGGAGTTGGTCGACGCCCTCAAACAAATCAAGAATCGCAGGGACGACCAGTTAAGCAGGTCTACGAAGTTTTCGGCGTTGGTCGCATGCGCGAAGATGGCGCAAAGCGCGCGCGCCAATGGACTGGCGCGATGGGCGTATGCCCAGGCAAAGCACCGATTCCTTCTTTGTCGAAGAAATCCGGACATTATGCGCACTTGCCAAGCTGGCGTTACCAACGCGTCTGGGGCAAGACTTGAAATCGGCGGGAAGGGGCGGCTCCGGCGAGCGCTTAGCGCATGCGTGGCTTCTTGCTGAGCGCAGGCCGATGGCGCCCCGGCCTGCGCCGACATGAACGCAAGTTCGCTGCGGCCAAGAGCAATTAACGCTGGGCTCTGACAGTTCGGGTTTTGCTGTACAGCGGCGAGCCGTTGCGCGTGATGATTACATTGGACTGCTGCGACTGCGAGGCGATGAGTTGCGAGGCGACGACCGGCGGTCATAGCGGTGACGTCACGCTTGCCGCCATCTAGCATCGCTTTTGGCGGCACCTCGAAGGCCGAGAAAATCGAATGGCGGGCGGATAATCGCTCCCGTTACATCGCCGAAATGCTTCGCCAAAACTATGACGCGAGATTAGGTGAGTTTCATGCCGAAGCCCGATGTCGCCGCCGCACCTTGATTAGTCGCTACGGTCAAATCGTTTATCGGGATGCCCATACCTTTTTCCTGTCACCGTATATATATAAGCCAACGAGAATCAACGCGAACCCGTGAAATGGAATCGCGATCAATATATCCAAAGAGAGCAATTTTTTATAACCATGAGAAAGTGACTGGTAGCCCAGGTGCGTCTGGTTGCAATCTAAAGACCAAATCCGGGTGTATGATGCGAATGGAATTAATCTCATTCGATCAGTTAGTGCATAACATACCCTCTCATTATTAAGGGAAGCTAGGTCGCGATCGCTGATGATGGGGGCGCCGAAGCCTTGTTTTAAGCCGTATGATGGCGACGGAAAATCGAATTCCGCCTGGGAATGATCATTCACATAGGCGGTAATATTCGGATGCCTTGAGGAGACGCGAATAATCCTGAGCGTAATCGGTTTCAGCATCTCCCCTCTAGGGGCTATATTAAGTGTGACGACTATCAATGGGTAAACTAATATTACGATATACATCGAAAATGCGAAAAGTGATCTTTTATATTGTTTGGCGATTGTCAGTAAGTGATACATTTTATGATTTAATGTCTATTAACGTTATTGCGATAATTGATTTGATTTTGTGACAATGCTAGACGTGCGACGGGGGGCAGTAGACGGATTGAATCATGGGAAATCGCGACGTGCAAGTTTTTTTGACGCAAACATTTTCTGTTTATGGCGTTTTTATTTGTAAGTTAATCATGGCCGACATTGCCTCATAAGGCGTTTTCCCGGTGTTCGATGGTCCAGCTGTTCTGAGCATCTAACCTAGGACATCACGATTTGGAGCCGCCCCCTGAAAGTCCGGGGGCGCTGACATCGCGCCATTGATATAGCGTACGCATAGGTAACCTCGGTGGCGCCCCTTCCGTTGGAGGGGTCCCGCGCAGCCGCGATGTACGCCTTGATAGCGTTACTGTACGGGTCGGCTGCGTCCGAAATGCCGGTTCAGGTATTGACACGCTCGCGCGCCTTTTTTCTGTCGCCATATATATAAGCCAACAACGAGTAACATCGCTGCGCGAATGTGAATCCGCGAGTACTTGATGATCCGTTATCTGCAATAGTTTTTGGATAGCGCTGAAACTGCTAATAGTAGAATGGAAAATCCTAATATAAGAGGCATGGCTTGAGAGCGAGGGATGGTGGATGCATTGGGTGACCTCTTGACTGCATTGAAATAGCTAGCGACCGTTGCTAATGTGACTCCGGCAAGCAGGAACGCATATGCGACCAAAAAGATCCCTATAAACTTGCCTGGCAGTAGACGAACGCCGATGGGTAGATTGGAGCAGTCATTAAATCCGGCGATTGCGAAAAGGATGATTGTGGTCGTTCCATTGGCAATAAATTTGAAATATTTTCTCATTTCAGTAAACATATGCGTAAGTTCTCGTTTTGATTATTAGGTAAATTATCAAGGATTTGATCGCGAGTCTTATTTGGTTATGGGGCGGGCTGAATCTAATCGCATATTTATTGGGCCGTGCGGTGCGCGATGTTTGTTTTTTTGGGGCGTTTGTGGTGATGGTTGACGTGCTCGTCAAAGTATCGCAGGTCCAAATCGTCCCTTCTTATTGGCACTATATTTGAGAAAGTCTCAGGACTGTTGTAACGCAAACGGCGAGGCCCAGTAGAAAGGCCATAGCTCGAGGTCGAGAAATAACCATTGCGTTGCGTGAGATTTTGGTTGCGTTGAAGTAATGAACTATCGTCGCTGTGATTGCACCTGCGGTTAAAAATGCGAATGCAATCAAAGTAATGCCGATGAATTTTTCTGGTAGCAAATGAAGATTGATTGGGAGATTCGAGCAATCCGAAAAACAGGAAATTGTAAAAATCGATGCTGATATTATCGCGGAGGTGATGAGTTTAAGATATTTTTTCATTTGGCAAAGCGCCTGTAATCCCTGAGCATGCCTTCTTGGGTATTATTGGTCTCGAGCATCCGCCAAAACTATTTAATCGCCATCATGGGGATGCTTGATTCGGAAATGGATGAATTGAATCATGGGGAATCGCGACATGCAACATTTTTTTGCCGCAAACGTTTTCTGATTTTTGATGTTTTGAAAGTTTTGTAAACTTATTGTGACTGACATTGCCGCATAAGGCGTTTACCGGCATCCGCTGGTCCAGCTTAGGCATGCCGCCGAGCCGAATCAGGCCTTTCCTACTCGAAAACGAGTTAATCACATCATATCGCCCTGTCGGTAAGCGCGAGATCCCCGTGATCCGAGCATCTAAACCGAGACACCGATCCGGTCGCGACCGTCTTCGCGCGCAACGCCCGCACGATGACCCAAATCCTGAACCCTCCCCGAGATCCCCTCAGGACGAACTAAACAACCGTCACCCGCGTAAGTTAGAATCGCTCCCGATCCTTAAGAACAACCTCAAACCTGGGAGCGCGCTGCATGCGCGACGCGGGATGATAAAAAGACAATTCCAATCGGTAGCCGCGACCGTCGCGATATTGGGCCTCCTAGCCGCCGCCACGTTACGCGTCGATGCAGCGCGCATCACGCAGGTCTCGCCGCAAGGCACCGTCACGAAGGTCCGCCAAGTGCTCGTCAAATTCGACGAGTCGATGGTGGCCTTCGGCGCCCCGACGCTCCCGGCGCCCGCCTCGATCAAATGCAACGACCCGGCATCGAGCGCCGGTCAATCGCGTTGGGTGGACGATAAGACTTGGGCATGGGATTTCACGGCCGACCTTCCCCCGGGAATGGCTTGCTCGATCGATTTGAAAGACGGTCTGAAATCGGCGGCAGGCACGGCCCTGAGCGGACCGAAACACTATGCCTTCCAAACCGGCGGTCCGTTCGTTCAAACCATCGAGCCGGCCGGCGACACGATCGAGGAGAACCAAACGTTCGTGCTGCGTCTGAACGGCCCCGCCACCGATGCGTCCGTTCAGAGCCACATCTGGTGCGAATCGAGCGGACTCGGCAACCGAATCGCGGTGAAGAACGTCGATGCCGCGACGCGTAAGGTCTTGCTCAAGCATTTCGATTTGCAAAAGGAAGCGTCGCATGTCTTGACGCTGCAATGTCAGCAAGCATTGCCCTCGGGTAAAAAAGCGCAGCTCGTTTACGGCAAGGGCGTCGCGAGCCCGAGTGGGATCGCGAACGACGTCGAACGCCGTTTCGACTACTCGGTACGCAATCCGTTTGCCGCCGATTTCACCTGCGAGCGTGAAAACGCCAAGGCGCCGTGTACGCCGCTGCGTCCCCTGCGCGTTCAATTCAATGCGTCGATCTCGCGCGACGACGCGGAGAAAATCCGCATCAAGGGCCCGAATGGCGATCTCAAGCCGACGTTTTCCGACGACGACAAAGATCCCGAAACGGACAAGGTCGAGTTCGCCGCGCCCTTGCCGGAACGCGCCGACTTGACGGTCGTATTGCCGTCGGGCCTGAAGGACGTTAGCGGCCGCGCGCTCTCGAACGCCGATATGTTTCCGCTGAAGACCGCGACCGCGCCGTTACCGCCGCTCGCGAAGTTCTCCTCGGGCACGTTCGGCATCATCGAACGCTTTGCCGAGCCCGGCATGCCGGCGCTCGTGCCCGTCACGCTGCGCAACGTCGAGGCGGACCTCCATGTGCAAGGGCTCAATGCGGGCCCGGCTCGGTTCACGACGCTAAACGTCAATTCCGATGCGGACATCGTTCGCTGGATGCACATCGTCGATCAGTTCGACGGTTACTCGATGACGCGCGCGGAGATTCAACGCCAAATGCCGCAACTGTTGCGGCACAACCCGCATCCCGTCATCGCGCATCAAGAGGGCGATAGCACTACCGATGATTCCTCCGCTGCGAAGACCTCGAAAAACCCGTTGATCGATATTCGCTCGTTGTCGTTGCTCGCGGGTCAGCCGGGGGTGCAATCGCTCGAGTTGCCCAAGGCCGATCCGGCGAAGCTGCGTCCGTTCGAAGTGGTCGGTGTTCCGGTCGCTAAGCCGGGCTTCTATGTCATCGAATTGTCGTCGCCCGCGCTCGGCGCTTCGTTGCTCGGCAAGAAGGCGCCGATGTATGTGCGCACTGCTGTGCTCGTGACTAACTTGGGCGTCCACTTGAAAACGGGCCGTGAAAACAGCCTAGTCTGGGTGACGACGCTCGACAAAGGCGAGCCCGTGGCAAACGCGGCGGTCCGGGTGACGGACTGCAACGGCGCGCAAGTCGCGGCGGGCCAAACCGATGCGCACGGGGTGCTGAACATCGGCAGCCCGCTCACGCAGCCCGCCGTCTGTAAGGGCAGCTTCGACGGCTTCTTCGTCTCGGCGCGCATCGACGATCCGAAGACGGGCCCGGACATGGCGTTCGTCCGCTCCGATTGGAACCGCGGCATCGAAGCATGGCGATTCAACGTGCCGACCGATACGAGCGCGCAACAGACGATACGCGCGCATACGGTATTCGATCGCACGCTGCTGCGCGCGGGTGAAACGGTTTCGATGAAGCATTTCATTCGTGCGGAAACGTTGCATGGGTTCGGCTTGCCGAAAACATATCCCACGCGCTTGACCATCCGTCATCTCGGCAGTGGCCAAAGTTGGCATTTCCCGCTCAAGTGGACGGCGGATCACTCGGCCGACTCGACGTTCGCAATCCCCGCATCGGCCAAGCTAGGCGAATACAACGTCTTCCTCGACGAGGGCAAAGGCGATGCAAGCGAATCGAGCGGGGACGGCTCCGATGCGGACGATTCACCCGGTACGAGCTACTACACGGGCAGCTTCCGCGTCGAGGAGTTTCGTTTGCCGGTATTCAAAGGCACGATCGCCGTGCGCGATGAAAAAGCGCATCCGCTCGTGGCGGCCCAGCAGGCCCCGCTGACGTTGCAACTCGACTACATGTCGGGCGGTGGTGCCGCGGGCCTGCCGGTTCAGATTTCCGCCTTGATGACGACAACATCGCCTTCATTCGGCGATACGTACGCCGACTTCAGTTTCCAACCGTACGTCAAACCGAAGGAGGGCGAAGCCGCGTCGCCTTCCGACGACGAAGCGCAAACCGAACAGCAAACGAACGACGACTCCTCGAAACTGATCGCCGACAAGGAGCCTTTGACGCTCGATCGCAACGGGGCCGGCTCGTTCGTGCTGAAGAGCCTGCCTCATGTCGACGCTCCGAAGCATCTGCAACTCGAAGCGACCTTCGCCGATCCGAATGGGGAAGTGCAAACGATCAGCGGCGGCGCGACGCTTTGGCCCGCGGCGGTCGTGGCGGGCGTGAAGTCGGGACAGTGGGTATCGGTCGGCAACAAGGTGCCCGTGCAGGCGCTCGCGCTCGACCTGCAAGGCAAGCCGCGCGCCGGCGTGCCGCTCGAAGTGCGCGGGATCGCACGTATCACGGTTTCGACGCGCAAGCGCATGGTCGGCGGCTTCTACGCCTATGACAACCGGACCGAGACGAAGGACCTCGGCACGCTCTGCAGCGGCAAGAGCGACGATCATGGCTTATTGCATTGCGACGCGAAGCTCAAGGAAGCCGGCAACGTCGACTTGATCGCGTCGGCGAAAGACGGCGACGGCAACGTGTCCACCGCGACGACCTCGGTATGGGTCACGCGCGAGGACGAGCTTTGGTTCGGCGGCGAAAACACCGACCGCATGGACGTGCTGCCCGAGAAGACGTCATATCAACCGGGCGAGACGGCGCGCTTCCAGGTGCGCATGCCGTTCCGCTTCGCCACGGCGCTCGTGGACGTGGAGCGTGAAGGCGTGATCGAGACGCACGTCGTCAAGCTCGATGGTAAGGACCCCACCGTTTCGCTGAAAGTCGAGCCCGATTGGGGGCCGAATGTCTACGTGTCGGTTTTGGCATTGCGCGGCCGTATTCACGAAGTCCCCTGGTACTCGTTCTTCACCTGGGGCTGGAAGGCACCGCTCGAATGGGTGCGTGCGTTCTGGTACGAGGGCCGGCAATACGAGGCGCCGACTCCGCTCGTCGATCTCTCGAAACCGGCGTTCCGCTACGGCTTGGCCGAGATCAAGGTCGGTACGGCGCAGCACAAGCTCAACGTAACGGTCGTGCCCGACGCGAAGACGTACACCGTGCGAGGTCACGCGAAAGTCAAACTACGTGTGCAAATGCCGGGCGGCAAGGCGGCGCCGGCGGGCACCCAGATCGCCGTGGCCGCGGTCGATGAGGCATTGCTCGAACTGATGCCCAACGATAGCTGGGATCTGCTCGATGCGATGCTGCAACGGCGCGCCTACGGGATCGAAACCGCCACCGCGCAGATGGAAATCGTGGGGCGCCGGCACTTCGGACGCAAGGCCGTGCCGGCCGGCGGCGGAGGCGGGCACAACCCGTCGCGCGAGCTGTTCGATACGCTCTTGTTGTGGAATCCGCGCGTGACGCTCGATGCGAACGGCGAAGCGGCGATCGACGTGCCGCTGAACGATTCGCTGACGAGCTTCCGTATCGTCGCCATCGCGGCGGTCGGCGACGGCACGTTCGGCACGGGCAGTACTTCGATCCGCAGCACGCAAGACCTGCAACTGATTTCCGGCTTGCCGCCGCTCGTGCGCGAGGGCGACCGTTTCCGCGCTCAATTCACCTTGCGCAATACGACGGCGCGCGCGATGAAGGTCGTCGTCACCCCCGAGGTGCCCGGCTTATCGTTGCAGCCGCAAACGGTCGATCTGCAAGCGGATTCCGCGCGCGAAGTAGCGTGGACGGTCGCGCCTCCCGATGGGCTTGCCGATTCGGCGCTGGCGGCGCTGAACTGGAACGTGGCGGCGGCCGAGCAAGGCGGCGCGCACGCGAGCGATGCGCTCAAGGTCACGCAGCGCGTGACGGCGGCGGTCCCGGTGACGGTGCAACAAGCGACGCTTACGCAAGTGGACGGTACGTTCACGCTGCCGGTATCGGCTCCGGCCGAAGCAACGGCCACGCAAGCGGGGCAACTGCGAGGCGGCATCGCCGTATCGTTGCAGCCGAAGCTCTCCGAAGGGCTGCCGGGCGTGCGCCGCTGGTTCGAGCGCTACCCTTACGGCTGCCTCGAACAGCTTAGCTCGCGTGCGTTGGGCCTGGCCGATGCCGCTCAATGGCAAGCGGTGCTGGCACGGATGCCGGTCTACCTCGATCGCGACGGCTTGGCGAACTACTTCCCGCCGAGCGACGATAGCGGCAACACGGGCAGCACGACGCTAAGTGCCTATCTGTTGGCGGTGACCGACGAAGCCTCCAAGGCCGATCCGCGCTTTTCGTTGCCCGACGACCTGCGTGCGAAGCTCGAAGGCGGTCTCGTCAATTTCGTCGAAGGCAAAATCAAGCGCGACGTCTGGGCGCCGCGGCACGATCTGGATCTGCGCAAACTCGAAGCGATCGAGGCGCTGTCGCGCTATAACGCCGCGCGTCCGAGCATGCTCGATTCGATCGAAATCGCGCCGAATCAATGGCCGACCTCCGCCGTGCTCGATTACTACGCGATCCTTTCGCGCATGAAAGGGGTACCGCAGCGCGACGAGAAGCTGGCGCAGGCCGAGCAAATCATCCGCGCTCGCCTGACCTATCAAGGCACGCGCCTGACGTTCTCGACCGCCGACGGCGACGACCTCTGGTGGCTGATGACGGGCTCTGAAACGAATGCGGCGCGCACCGCACTGACGTTCGTCGACGTGCCGGGATGGAAGGATGAGATGCCGCGTCTCGTCGCCGGTCTGCTGGCGTTGCAAAACGGCGGCGCTTGGTCGACGACGACGTCCAATCTCTGGGGCGAGTTGGCGATTCAAGCGTTCTCGCGCGCGTTCGAAAGCACGCCCGTCACAGGACAGACGAAGCTCGACTTCGGCGCGGCCTCGAAGACGGTGGCATGGAATCAGCCGCCGGCGGCGAGCGCGATCGCCGCATCGGCTACCCCGGTGACGAAGACGGCGAACGTACGAAGCGAACTGCTGCCTTGGCCTTCGCAAGCGCGCGGCACGCCCGCCCCATTGACGCTCACGCAGCAGGGCACCGGCAAACCGTGGGCGACGGTCGAAAGCCTGGCCGCCGTTGCGTTGAAAACGCCGTTCTCGGCGGGGTATCGGATCACGAAGACGGTTACCGCCGTCGAACCGGCCGTAAAGGGTGTCTATACGCGCGGCGATATCGTTCGCGTGCATCTGGATATCGATGCGCAGTCGGATATGACGTGGGTCGTCGTCAACGATCCGGTACCGGCCGGCGCCACGATCCTCGGCTCCGGGCTCGGCCGCGATTCGCAAGCGGCGACCGAGGGCGAGAAGTCGCAACAGGATGGCGCATGGCCCGCGTTCGTCGAGCGCGGCTTCGAGGGCTACCGCGCGTATTACGACTACTTGCCGAAGGGAAAGCTCTCGATCGAGTACACGATTCGATTGAACAACGCCGGTACGTTCGGCTTGCCGCCGACGCGCGTCGAGGCGCTGTATGCGCCGTCGACGTTCGGCGTGCTGCCGAATGCGAACGTGGTGGTGCAGATGCCGCCGGCGAAGCAATAGGCAACGAGGCGGTAAAGGAGTGTCGATGCAATCGAGGCGAGGCGCGCTTAAGCTGCGCGCCGTGCTCTGTACCTTGCTGGTGGTGGCGGCGCCGTGCGCTCAGGCGCTGCCGAGCTTCGCGCAAGTGCGCGCGCAGTGGCGCAGTTCCGATTGGCTGCTGCTCGCGCGCGACGGCGAGCCGCTGCAGCGGACGCGCATCGACAAGCAGGAACGTCGCGGCGATTGGGTCGCGCTTGCCGATGTCTCCCCCGCGCTGCGAGAAGCCATCGTCGTGTCGGAAGACAAGCGCTTTTACGCGCATAGCGGCGTCGATTGGCACGGTGCGGCCGCGGCGGCGTGGGCCAATCTCTGGAATACGCGCACGCGCGGGGCCTCCACGGTCACGATGCAGTTGACGGGGCTGCTCGGCGACGTCCCGGAACGCTCGGGGCAGCGTTCGATCGTGCAGAAGGCGGGGCAGGCGGTGAACGCACTGTGGCTCGAACGCTCCTGGCGCAAGGACCAGATCCTCGAAGCGTATTTGAACCTCGTTCCGTTTCGCGGCGAGACCATCGGTCTGTCCGCGTTGTCGTTGACGTTGTTCGGCAAGGCCCCTTCGGGTCTCGACGAGCGCGAGGCGGCGATCGCCGCGGCGTTGATCCGCGCGCCGAACGCGTCGTATGCGAAGGTGAGCGACCGCGCGTGCCGTATCTTGCGCGACATGAAAGCCCCCGAGCGTTGCGAGAACCTCGACAGTTACGTGCAACTCGCCTTCGCACGGCCCGCGCCGGCGATGCTCACGGTTTCGACCGATGCCGAATCATTGGCGCCGCATTTCGCTCGACGCGTTGCGGGCGAGGTTCAAATCACACCAGGCGCGCGCGTCGTGACGACCCTCGATGCGAAGCTGCAGCGTTTCACCACCGATACGCTCAGGCGCACGCTGGCCGAGTTGAACGCGCCGGCCCATGCGCGCAACGTCCACGACGGCGCGGTCGTCGTCCTCGACAATGCGACGGGCGAAGTCCTCGCATGGGTGGGGTCCTCGGGCGGGCTGTCGAACGCACGCGACGTGGACGCCGTATTGGCGCGCCGCCAGCCCGGCTCGACGCTCAAGCCGTTCCTCTATGCGGAAGCCATCGACGAGCATCGCCTGACCACCGCTTCGCTGCTCAACGATTCGCCGCTCGACCTCGATGCGGGCGGCGGTCTATATATTCCGCAGAATTACGACAAGGACTTCAAAGGCTGGGTCAGTGTCCGCACGGCTCTGGGCTCTTCGCTGAATGTCCCCGCGGTGCGCACGATCGTCATGGTCACGCCGCATCGCTTCGCCAAGACGCTCACGGCGCTCGGCATGCCGCTCGCGCAGAACGGCAACTACTACGGCTACTCGCTCGCCCTCGGCAGTCCCGATATCACATTGCTGTCGCTGACCAATGCCTATCGGGCGCTGGCCAACGCGGGCGTTGCCGCGCCGACGCACGACTTGCCCGTGCGGCCCGGCGGCGCGCATGGCGCCACAAGCGACGATGCCCCGCGCCGCGTCTTCAGCGCCGAGACGGCGTACATCATCACGACGGTGCTCTCGGACAACAACGCTAGAACGCGCACGTTCGGCTTCGACAATCCGCTCGCCACTCGGGTTTTCTCGGCGGTCAAGACGGGGACGAGCAAGGACATGCGCGACAACTGGACGATCGGATATACGTCGCGCTATACGGTGGGCGTTTGGGTGGGCAATGCCGAAGGCGACGCGATGTGGGACGTCTCGGGCGTGACGGGCGCCGCGCCGATCTGGGCGGCGATCGTCGAGTATCTGCATCGGCGCGTGCCGAGCACGCCGCCTGTTGTACCGCCCGGCGTCGTGCAAACGCGCGTCTCGTTCGAGCACAACGTGGAGCCGTCGCGCAACGAGTGGTTTCTCAAGGGCACGGAAATCTCGATGGTCGGGTTGGCGGCCGACGCGAGCGGCGCATCGTCGCGTTCGACCTCGTATGCGCCGCCGCGCGCGGATAACGCGCAAAGCGCCGCGCCCGGGATCGCCTCGCCCACGGACGGGACCGTCTTCGCGCTGGATCCCGATATTCCGGCGGCTCGCCAGCGCATTGTTTTCGAGCGCGTGGGCGGGGCGTCGACGCGCAGCGCCTGGCGTTTGGATGGAAAGCCGCTCGGTCACACCGAGCGGGTGCTTTGGCTACCTTGGCCCGGCCGCCACCTGCTCGAACTCGTCGATGCGCAAGGCGCGAGCCTCGACAAGGTACGCTTCGAGGTGCGCGGCGCCAGCGCGCGCAGCCCCGCGCCGCCCGGCGCGCATCGCGAGCGGCCGGCGAGCGCGCCGGCTCATGCGCGCGGCGCGGCGACGAATCAATAACCGCCTCGAAGCTTGTCGCCGGCGTTGCTCGCGAGGCCGACATAGCCCCAAATCGACACGAGCGTCAGCAATCCGGCGCTGAGGAACGCCAAGCGGAAATCGTCGAGCGTGAACGCATGGCGGACGCCTTCGCCGTTCAGGGCGGAGGCGGCACGCAGCGCGAGCGCGCCGAACGCGATGCCCAAGCCCGTTGCCATTTGGGCCGAAGCATTCCAGAGCGTATTGGCGGCGCTCATCTGCGGCGAGGGCACGTCGGCGTACGCGAGCGTGGCCATCGTCGAGAACTGCATCGAGCGTGTGATGCCGTAGATCAGTACGACGATGAGCGTCCACGCGAGCGGCTCGGTGGGCGTCAAGAGACCGCACGCGATCGTTGACAGGCCGCAAATCGTGCAATCGATGATGGCGACGCGCTTGAATCCGTAGCGCTGCAAGATCGATGTCGTCAGCGCCTTCATACCGAGATTGCCGACCGCGCTCGCGAGCAGCAGCAGACCCGATTGAAACGCCGATAACCCGAAGCCGACCTGAAACAGCAAAGGCATCAAGTAGGGCACCGCGCCGATGCCGATCCGCGTGATCGAGCCCGTGATGACGGTGACGGAGAACGTGGGGATCTCGAGCGTGGAAATATCGATGAGCGGATGGGCGTGCCGGCGCGCATGTCGGAACGCGATGGCCCCGATCGCCACCCCGAACGCCACGAGCGACAAGCCCACGAGCGGGTTCGTGCCGGGCTGGCTGGCCAGGTCGGCGCCGTACAGGATCGACGTCAGCGTGAGGCCGCTCAATGCGAGCCCGGCCGCATCGAGCGGACGCCGCTCTTCGCCGCGCAAATTCGGCACCCATGCGGTTACCGCGCACAGCACGGCAAGACAAACGGGTACGTTCAGCAAAAAGATCCAGCGCCACGAGGCGTAGGTGGTGATGAAGCCGCCCAGCGGCGGTCCGACGACGGGCGCGACGATGCCGGGCCAAGTGATCGTCGAGATCGCTTGCATGAGCCGGCTCTTATCGGTGCTGCGCACGACGATCAGGCGCCCGACCGGCACCATGAGTGCGCCGCCCATACCCTGCAGCACGCGCGCGGCCGTGAATTGCACGACGTTGTTCGATAGCCCGCACAGCACCGATGCGACCGTAAACATGACGATCGCCGAAAAAAAGACGCTGCGCGAACCGAATCGATCGGCCACCCAGCCGCTCACGGGAATGAAGATCGCGAGCGCGATCATATAGGCGCTCATGCCGAGGCTCAGCGCGTTCGGGCTGATCGCGAAGGCGTGCGCCATTTGCGGCAGCGCCGTCGCGATGATGGTGGTGTCGAGGTACTCCATGAAAAACGTCGCGGCAACGACGTACGGCAACGGGCCGAGAGAATGTTTTCCGGCCGGGCCGCCCCGTTTCGAGGGTGTTTCGCCGCGTTGCTTGAGGGCCGTTGTTCGAGGCGACTCGCGCCTTATTTCGGTCTCTACTTGATGGGTCATCGTAACGGTCGAGCTACGTTATTTTTCTAAAAAGCGGACGGGGGTCCATTTAATAGAATTGTTGCTTCCCGTGCAACCGATACGGACGACCTTGCGCTCGGTGCAATATTTCGACTTGTTTAATCGTCGGCGGCGAGCGTTTCTTCGGGGCGGGTTGATTCGCCCGCCATTGCCCGCAGCGCGACGAAGGTCGCCGCGAAACCGGATGCCGCGCCCACGAGAATAGCCCAACGCGGTCCGGCATGATCGGCAACCCAGCCGACGACGGGCGCGCCGAGCGGGGTGCCGCCCAGCGTCACGGCAAGCCGGATCGCCATGACGCGCCCGCGCATGGCGGGTTCGGTCGATAGCTGCATCAAGCTGTTGGTCGTCGTCAGGAACATCAACGTGGCGATTCCGATCACGACGAGCGTGGCGCCGAACGACCAATAGGTCGGCGCCAGCGCCGCGACGGCGCAACTCACGCCGAACACAGCCGACGAGATCAACTGCGACCGAAAGCGCGGCCGGCTGAAGTGGGCGCTCGACAGCGCGCCGGTCACGGTGCCGACGGCCATCATCGAGGAGAGCGCGCCGTAGCGGCTCGCGCCGAGATGGAAGACGCTGACGGCCATCGTCGAAATGAAGATCGGAAAATTCAGGCCGAAGGTGCCGATCAAAAACAGCATGATCACCGTGGCTTTCAAATCGGGCCGCGCCCAAACGTAACGGAAGCCAGCGGTGAGTCCGCCGGGCGTGCGCGTCATGCGCGGCCCGCGGCGTAGTTCGTGCGTGCGCATGAAGCACAGCGAAACAAGTACGGCGGCGAACGACAATCCGTTCAGCACGAAGGCCCAGCCCGTATCGACATAAGCGATGATGAAGCCGGCCACGGCTGGGCCGACCATCCGCGCGAGATTGAACGACGTCGAATTGAGCGCGACCGCATTGGCCAGTTCCGCATCGCCGACGAGGTCCGATACGAACGTTTGACGCACGGGGGCATCCATCGCCGTCGTGCAGCCGAACAAGAAGGCGAAGAGATAGACGTGCCATAGCTGCGCGAGGCCCGCGAGCGTCAGCGCGCCCAAGCCGAGCGCGAGCGCGCCTTGCGCGGCCTGCGTGAACATCAGGAGCTTGCGCCGGTCTAGATGATCGGCGGCATAGCCGCTTACGGGAAGCAACAGCAATTGCGGACCGAATTGCAGCGACATGACGATGCTGACGGCCGATGCGCTGTGATGCGTGAGTTGCGTGAGGACCAGCCAATCTTGCGCCGTGCGCTGCATCCATGTCCCGATGTTCGAGACGATTGCGCCGCTTGCCCAAACCCGATAGTTGAAGTACTTGAGCGAACGAAACACACCTGCGACGACGTCGCTCATGCCGGCTCCCGAGAAGTGATCGCACGATTATCGCGCGATCCGGCGCAACGGGTCGGGGATGCCGGCCTAAGTGAACGACGCGAGGGGAGAAATGAGGGGAGTGCGCTGGGGCCATCGGCCGATGGCCCCAGAGTGTGGACAGACGATCGTGATTCGCCGGTCGCTGCCCACGGAGCTCACTGCTAACTTATTGCGGCTCGTACCATGAGTAGGTCGCGAGCGTGCCGACGGCCGGCGTACCGATTTGCAGCGTGATGTCGCGATGCGAGATCAACTGGATCGCACGCAGGTCGCCCATGTAGCGGCGCGCCTCGCCGTTATCGTTGATATACGCCACGATGTCGCCCGTCAAACCCGCGACGTTCGAGTTCGTCAGCGGCTCGCCCCAGATGTCGAAGAACTGGCCGAGCGTGAACGTCTTCAGGCTGAACGCCTCGACGTGGATGATGCCCGTATGGTCGTGCGTGTGCATTTCGTAGTAGCACGACTGCGGGATGCCGATGTTCTGCGGCAATTGCATCCACACACCGTTGTAGACGATGGCCAAATGCGCATGCACGTGGAACGTATTGGCCATGCCGGTTGCGCAGGTCAGACCGTCCACGTCGGCGCCCGTGCCGCCCGTTGCGGTATTGCCGTCGGGCCAGTGCACCGCGGTGCCGACCGTGCCGCCGAACGTCAGCGTGATCGGGTTCGGATCGAACGGGGGCGGATCGCTCCAGGTGTAGGTCGGGATTTGCGCGAGCGGCGTGCCGAGCATGATCGTCACTTCGCCCTTCGGCGGCAGCACGAGGCTGCCAAGATCGCCCGTGTATTGCGTCAGCGTGCCGCCGTTATTGACGTACACCGTAACGGACGAGGCTTGCAGACCCGCGACGTTGGTCGCGCTAAGCGGTTGGCCCCAAACGGCGAAGAACTGGCCGAGCGTATAGGTTGCATTGCTCGTGACATCCATGCGGATCTTGCCGCTTTCGTCGACGGTATTGAGCGGATAGACGCAACCTTTGGGGGCCGTGAGCGTGGGCTGCACCGTGCCGATATTTGCGGGCAGCGCGAGCTGCGTTCCGTTCTGGTAGATCGATAGATGCGTGTAGGTGTAGGTGTTGCCCGCCGGGGCGCAGTTCAGGCCGCCGACAGCTTGGCCTGTTCCACCCGACGAAGTCGAGCCGGCTTGCCAGTTTTCGGTGCCGAGCGTGGCGCCGTCCGCCACCGTCGTCGCCGCGGCCAGCGTGGGCGCCTGACTGCCCGCGCTGCTGCCCGAGCCCGGGGCTGAAGCGCTGGTCCCGCCGCTGCTGCCGCCGCCGCCACCGCCGCAACCCGCGAGTGCAAACGCCACGCCGATCGCCAGAATGCTTGAACTGATTTTGTGCAACATATCGCCCCTGATTTGTTAGTCGATAGTTTCGATCGAACGAATGCATACGGATAAAGCGCACCGCACTTCGCCATACCCGGGTAAATTCGACGCCTCGTTTAGGAAGTGGTGAACGTTTTTGCCGATGTCGTCGCGATGGCTGCCGCACGTGAGGCCATGCCGATACATGGCGGAACGTGCCGGAATCCGGTCGGCCCGCGCCTGCGTTGCTCGCGTGCCGGCCGCATCGCTCGAGTCCCGCCGCCAAGCGCCGGAACCATTGGTCTCGCCGCACGAATACGTGCTAGTGGGTAAGGGAGAGGGATTTATTGTTATCGCTTGCGCGGTAAAGGTATCCGCGAGGTTTTTATGCGGCAAGAAAAATAAATGACTTCAATCTCATGGGACACGCGGGGCTCTGCTCCCATGCTTCCGAAAAAAATCGAAAGAAATTGTGCGTTGGGCGGTGCCCGAGGCGGGAGAGGCGCGTACTGCATGGCGGGCTATGCCACACAGTACGCGCGTAGGACGGCGATCAGTTCAGACGAAAGCCGAATTACTGCGGTTCATACCACGAGTAGGTGGCGAGCGTGCCGATCGCGGGCGTGCCGACTTGCAGCGTCACGTCGCGCAGCGAGGTCAGCGAGATCGCGCGCAAATCGCCCATATAGCGGCGCGCTTCGCCGTTATCGTTGATATACGCCACGACGTCGCCCGACAGCCCGGCTACGTTCGTACTCGTGAGCGGCTGGCCCCAGATGTCGAAGAAGTTGCCGAGCGTGTAATTCTTCACGTCGGGCGCCTCGATATGAATGATGCCGGTATGGTCGTGCGTGTGCATTTCATAGCTGCACTGCGACAACAGCCCGATGTGTTCCGGCAATTGGAGCCATTGGCCGTTATAGACGATAGCCAGGTGCGCGTGGACGTGATACGTGTCGGCGGGGCTAGGCGTGCAGGCCAGGCCGTCGACGTTCGCGCCCGAGCCGCCCGTGGCGGTATCGCCATCGGGCCAATAGGGCGTCGTGCCGACCGTGCCGCCGTAGGTCAGCGTGACCGGATTCGGATCGAACGGCGGCGGATCGGTCCAGGCATAGGTCGGAATTTGCGTAAGCGGCGTGCCGATCGTAATCGTGATTTCGCCGTGGATCGGGAGCGCGAGCGTGCACAGGCAGTCGGTATATTGCGTGAGCTTCCCGCCGTCGTTGACATAGACGGCGATCGGCGAGCCCTGGAGACCCGCCACGTTCGTATTCGTGAGCGGCTGGCCCCAAATCGCGAAGAATTGCCCGAGCGTGTACGGCGCGTTGCTCGGTTCGAGCATGCGAATCTTGCCGGTTTCGTCGACGGTGTTGAGCGCATACATGCAGCCCTTCGGCGCGGCCAACGTCGGCTGTACGACGCCGATGTTCGCCGGTATCGCAAGCTGCTTTCCATTCACGTAAATGGAAAGATGCGTATACGTATAGTCTTTTCCGGCCGGGCCGCAATTGAATCCGTTCACGGGTTGCCCGAGGCCGCCCGTGGAAGTCGAGCCCGAGGGCCAATATTCGGTGCCGAGTGTCGTGCCGTCCAGGACCGAGGTGGCCGCGGCCAATGTCGGCGTCGTGCTCGCCGCGCCGCCCGCGTTGCTCGTCGCCCCGGCGGCGGGAGAACTGCCGCCGCCACCGCCGCCGCAGCCGGCGAGCGCAAGCGCCGCGCCAACGGCAAGAATGCCTGAGATTATCTTACGCAAGGTATCACCCCATTTTTGATAGCTGATGATGAATCGAATCGGTCTGAATTCGATTGGTCTCGCCGCCCGAATACTTGCAGGTGGATGCTGCAACTGCATTTCATTAAGTCGCTTGCGCGGCTTGGGCGTAGCTTCGATGTTTTGGGGTTGAAAATAAAGGCCTGATTTGCAAAACAAAAGTTAAGAAGGGTGAGTGGAAAATTCAAAAAAATTAGAAAGAAAATTATCGGCTTTTAATGTAAGCGCGCAAACGTTTGCGTCGCAATTAAGCGATTTCTAAATCGAATCGATTGGTTGGCGGAAAAGGCCGATTTATTGGCCGTTAAGGATTTTGAATTAGAAGAGTAGTACGTCGAGCGTATGCAGTACGAGACCGACAATACCGCCGATGACGGTGCCGTTGATTCGCACGAATTGAAGATCGCGGCCGACTTCGAGTTCGATCTTGTTCGTGACGGTATCGGCGTCCCAGTGATGCACGGTATCCGAAATCAGTCGGGCAATGGCGTGGCGCTGGCCGTCGATCAATGCGAGCATCGTTTCCCGCAACCATGCATTGAGCCGGTCGCGCATCGCGGCATCGCTGTGCAGTCCGTCCGCGATTCCCGCGACGGCTTCCTCGATGCGGGCTTTGATATGAGAATCGGGCGAGGCGGTATCGCTTTCGATCCAACGTTTGCTATCGCGCCAAATGTTCGCCAAATAGTCGCTCAGCGCGGGATGTTCGACCAATCGCTCTTTCAGCGCATCCCATTTGGCGAGGTAATCCGGCGAGGAGCGCAACTGCTCCACGAAGTTGCGGATGGCGTCGTCGAATCCGCGGCGCCAGGGGTGGTCCGGATTCGCGCTGAGTTCGCCGAGCGTCTCATCGACGACGGCAATGAGATTGTCGGAGACCTTTTCGTCGATCGAGAGCTTCTTCCAGATCCATGCGGTGCTCTCGCGCACGCGTTGCCGAATGAGCGGCTTATGTTCTTCGAAAAGCTGCCCGAGCTGTTCCAGCAATTCGGTGACGACGGCTTGATGACGGCCGCCCTCGAGCAGCGTGCCCGCAATGGTCCCGACGACGAGCGGAGTATCCAGATCGCGTACGCGCCTGGCGACGTTCTCGTGTAGAAAGCGGCGAATGTCTTCGTCGTCGATTGCGGCAAGCAAGCTCGGAACGAAATCGATCGCCCACTGCGCGATTTGGCGGCCGCGTTCGGGCACGGCGAGCCATTGCGCAAACTGAATCGCGAAGTCGATGCGGGCGAGTTTGCCCGAGATCAGCTCCGGAGCGAGAAAGTTCGTTTCGACGAACGCGGCCAGATTCTCGCCGATGCGGTCCTTGTTGCGGGGGATGATCGCGGTGTGCGGCAGCGGTAACCCGAGCGGATGGCGAAACAGCGCGGTGACGGCGAACCAATCGGCGATGCCGCCGACCATCGCGGCTTCGGCCAGCGCCCGCAGGAAACCGAGCGCCGGGTATCGGGGCTCGAAGGCCCGCGAAAGCAGATAGGTTCCCGCCATTGCCGCAAGCAAGGCGGTCGCGAACCACTTCATGCGCGTATAGGCATCGAGCTTGTCCGCGACATGCTCGCCCGGGCGGCGCGGCGATCGGAGCATGAACTCGCGCGCCGCCCCTTATGCCGTCACGGCATCGCGCCGTTGCCGCGATGGCTTGCTGTCCGCCGGCTCGCGGGTGCGCGAGACGTCCTCGAGCGCCGGCATCGAATCGAACAACTCGGCGACCCATTCGGCGAATGCGCGAACTTTCGCCGACAGATGCCGATTGTGCGGATAGACGATCGAAATCGGCTTCGGTTTCGGGTTGGTGCCGGGCAATACTTCCACGAGCGAGCCGTCGAGCAGATGCGGCAATGCCATGAAGAGCGTCGGCTGAATCATGCCGAAGCCCTCGAGCGCGCACGTCATGTAAGCATCGGCATCGTTGACGGTGATGAGGCTATTCATCTTGACTTCGTGCGGCTCTGAATCGACGACGAATACCCACGGTATCGGCCGGGCGCCAGGCGCGGCGCGAAAATTCACGGCATAGTGACCGGCCAACTCGTCGAACGTTTTCGGTTCGCCGTGCTTGGCCAGATAACCGGGCGACGCGCACGTCACGCGTTTGAGCATTCCAACGCGCCGAGCCACCATGGACGAATCTTCGAGGGGGCCTACGCGAATCATGCAATCCACGCCTTCCTCGATCGGATCGACGGGGCGATCCGATAACCCGAGGTCGAGCAATACGTCGGGATAGCGCTTACGAAACGTGGAGAGCGCCGGAATGACGATACGCCGCCCCAGCGCGCTAGGCATATGGACGCGCAGCAAGCCGCTCGGCTTGCGATTGCCCGCTTGGAAGCTCGCGTCCGCTTCGGCGATTTCGCCGATGATCTTGATGCAATGCTCGTAATAGGCGGCGCCATCAGGTGTCAGCGATAACCGGCGCGTCGTGCGGTTCATCAGCCGCACCCCGAGAAACGCCTCTAAATTCTGAATGATCGTGGTCACCGACGCGCGCGGCATGCCCAGCGTTTCGGCCGCGCGGGTAAAGCTATTTGCGTCGACGACCCGTGTAAATACTTCCATTGCCTGAATACGGTCCATGCTCGCCCCCTCGGATGACCAACGGGAAAGCATAGTCTGCCTGGCACGCCCGATTCAAGCCCTTTCGCGAAAAGGAGGCGATTAAAGGGGTGCGATTAAACGGCGGGATTGATGAGCGCCGTTAATACATGGTCGGCCCAGACGCCGTTGATTTTCAGATAGGCGCGCGCGAATCCCTCGCGTTCGAAGCCGAGCGAGGCGAGCAGCCGCTCGCTGCGCGCGTTCTCGGGCCGGTAGCTGGCCATGATCCGATGCAGGCCGATGCGCTCGAAGACATAGTCGATCGCCACCATCAGCGCTTCGCGCATCAGCCCCTTGCCCTGGCGCCGGTGATCGATCGAGTAGCCGAGATGGCAAGCCAAAAACGGCCCCCGGACGATGTTCGTGAAGTTGCATTCGCCGATGACGGTATCGCCCTCGAGCATGAGCCAATGCAGCGCGTTGCCGGCAGCCATGCTGTCGGCCATCGCCCGTGCGCGCGAGCTCAGCGTATCGAGCGTGAAAAAGTCGCTGCGGCGCGCGGGCTCCCACGGCTGCAAATGTGCGCGATTGTCGAGTTGATATTCGAGTAACTGATAGGCAAACTCGACGCCCACCGGTTCTAGCGTCAGCCGTTGGGTGACGAGACGGTGATCGAGCCGCGGCGAGAGCATCGACGTCATGGCGCAAGTCGGTGGTGGTGGCGGCGAGAGCCTATCTCGCCGCAAGTTCCGCGTCAACGGCGTCAGATGCCGCTGCCGTGCTCGTCGGCGCTTACCGCGCCCGCAGCCGCGCCATCGTGTTCAGCAGCGCATCGAGCGTGACGGGCTTGGTCAAATATGCGTCGAACCCGGCGCGCAGCGCCGCCTGCACGTCGCTGTCGCGACCGAAGCCGCTCAGTGCGATGGCCTTTACGCCGGTCAAGCGGTTGCGCTTGCGGACCGCTTCGATCAATTCGACGCCGCTCATACCCGGCATGCCGAGATCCGAGAGGATGAATGACGGGCACCGCTCATCGAGAATCTGCAGTGCCTCGTCGCCCGCGGTGGCGACGACGACGCTCGCGCCCTCGGTTTCGAGCAATAGCTTGAATGCCTCGACGGTTTCGCGGTCGTCGTCGACGAGCACCACTTCCGTGTTGCGTAAGAGAGCCGGAGGCAGTGAGCCGGCTTCGATCGCCTGGCTTTGTCCAGCGGCGCGGGGCAGCTCGACGGTAAATACGGCGCCGCGGCCGAGGCCGTCGGAATGGGCCGATACGCGTCCTCCGTGCAGCGCCACGAGCTCTTTGACCAGCGATAGGCCGATTCCCAAGCCCCCGGAACGCGTTACGCCGGCATTCTGGCCGCGTTGGAACATTTCGAAGATATACGGAATAACGCCGGGGTCGATCCCCATCCCGGTGTCGCTCACGATGAGCCTGGCGAGGGCATCGTCCTCACGCAAAGCGACTTCGATGCTGCCGCCGGGGCCCGTATATTTGAGCGCATTGCTGACGAGGTTCCACAGCACCTGCTCGATGCGGGTGAGGTCTGCTTCGATCGTGACCGGATGATCCGGGATCGTACACGCGAATCGGATGCCGTCCGCCCGTGCTTCTCGATCGACTGTGTCGCAGATGCGGTGAACGACGTCGGCCAGATCGACGATCACGCGCGTGATGGAGAGATTGCCCGTTCTGACGCGCGAAATATCGAGCAAATCGTCGATGATTTGCGCCTGGCCGGCGACGGTTCGTGTAATGGTATCGGCTGCGCGCGCGAGGGCCGGCTCTGCGCGCGCCGTCGGCGAACGAGCGATCAATTCGGCATTGGCGCTGATCAGGTTCAGCGGGTGCTTCAGCTCATGCGATACGACGGCCAGAAACTCGTCCTGACGCCGTTCCACTTCCTCGAGGGCGGTTTGACTCGCGCTGTGCAGACGCTCTTCGGCGATGCGTCGGGACGTAATGTCGATAAACGAGAGCACGGCGCCCTCTATGACGTTTCGAGTCGTCATGTAAGGTTGCAAGCGCGCGGAAAACCAACGCCCGTCGTTGCTTCTCACTTCGCGTTCGATCAAGCGCAAGGAGTCGAACGCCTGCGCTGCGTCGTGTTCTAGGCTAGCGTATTGCAGGCGATGGGGAATTTCGAGCAACGAGCGGCCGATATCGGATTCGAAAATCTCGAAGACGTCCGCTGCCCGCGGCGTAAAGCGCATGATGCGCAGCGTGCGGTCGACGAAGATCGTGCCGATGTCGCTGGCCACGATGAGATTTTGCAAGTCGTCGTTGATTTTATTCGTCCGGCCCATCCTCGCTTGCAAGTCGGTATTGAGGGTCTTGAGCTCCGAATTGGTTGCCGCAAGGGTGTCCTTGTCGATCTCCAAGTGCTCCGCGGTTAGCCTCAGTTGCGCATTGATGGCCAGCAATTCCTCGTTCGACGCGCGCAATTCCTCGTTCGACGTTTCGTACTCCTCGACCGTTCGTTGTAGCCGGGCCTTCATGCTCTGCAACTCGTGTTCGAGCTGCGCGATGATAGGCGCGTTGGAGTCTGCGGCGCTCTCGTCGGGCTCGGCCGTGCTATCGGGAATTTCATCGAACAAAATGAGCACGAAGTCGTCGTTCGACTCGTCGTCGTGCACGGTGCGCGCGATCATTCGAACCGCGAACGGCGCTCCGTCATGAACGAAGCGAACAGGGCGGGTATCGATTCGATGCCGGCTTTGCAGCGCCATGAAAATGGCTTTGCGCAATGCGCCTCGCAGTTCGGGCCGGATCGCCGCCAATACGTTGTGGGACGGTTCGCCGCCGACGAATTGCAAAAAACGGCCGGCACGATCGGAAACATGCACGATCCCCGAATCGCGGTTGATGAGCACGCTCGGTAACGCATGATCTTCGAGCAGCCGTCCATGTAGATCGCCGAACGAAAATGGACGTTTATACGTCGGCGAAAACAGCGGCAGCGCCGCCAGCCCCGTTGCCCGCGGGTCGTTGGCGGCGCCTGCCCTCGTCGCGCGCGCGCCGGGATCGCTGCTGAAAATGCGCGCCTGTTTGTCCATGCAGGTGAATAGCGAGCCCGTGGCGTCGGGGGTTTCCGATGAACCCAGAAACAAGAACCCGCCCGGTTTGAGCGCGAAGCGAAAGGCTTGCAGCGTATCCACCTGGCCCGCTTGATCGAGGTAGATCAACAGATTGCGGCAGCAAATCAGATCGAGCCGAGAAAATGGCGGATCTCTAAGGACGTTGTGAAGGGCGAATAGCACACGCTCGCGCAACTCCCTCTTGATCTGATAGTCCGCCCCGTTCTTCACGAAGTATCGCTTGACTCGTGCGGGGTCGACATCGGCGAGTGCGGCGTGTGCATAAGCGCCTTGGCGCGCGATGCCGATGGCGCGGTCGTCGATGTCCGTCGCAAATACTTGGAACGGCACGCTTGTGGCGGTTTTCGCGGACGCCTCGTGCAGCAGCATTGCAAGCGAGTAGGCTTCCTCGCCCGTTGCGCATCCCGCTACCCACACGCGTACCGGGTCGTCGGGGCCTCGCCGCGCGAAAATCAGCGGCAGAACATCGACGCGCAATTTTTCGAATGCGTCCCGGTCGCGGAAAAAATGCGTCGTGCTAACGAGTAGATCTTGCAGTAGCGCCTTCGTCTCCTCTGTATGCAAATGCAGGTAGTCGCGATACTGCTGCAGGTCGGTCAATCCGTTGATTTGCAGACGGCGCTCGATTCGTCTGAGCAGGCTCGCGCGTTTGTAACGCTTGAAATCGTGACCGGTACGCGTACGCAAAACGATCAAGATTTCACGCAGGGCACGTTGGTTGCGCTCGGAAAACGCGTTGCCCGATTGATCGGTGTCATCCGTCTGAACGAGCACGTTTAGCCTGCTCGTTCGTCCCTCGTTCGACCACAAGTCGAGCAGCCGCTGCGGCATCTCGCTCACGGACAGCGTGAAATCGATGAGCCCGGTCGCGATGGCGGTGCGCGGCATGCCGTCGTGCTCGGCCTCGCTGGGGTTTTGCGCGATGGAGATGCCGCCGCACTCTTTGATGCGCTTGATACCGACGGAGCCGTCCGACCCGGCCCCGGAGAGGACGATGGCGATCGCGCGTTCCTGCGCGGCCTCGGCCAGCGAGCGGAACAACGCGTCGATGGAGCAGGCGATCGAGTACGCACCGGATATGGGCGTGGCTTCGAGCCGGCCGTCCGCGATCGACACCATGCACGATGGCGGGGCAACGTAGATGCGATTGGGTGCGAGCGGCATCCCGGTCGAAATCTGCGCGACGGGCATCGACGTTGCTACCTGCAATACCGCGTCGAGGTTACTCGTATGTTCGGCCGGCAGATGCAATAGGACGACATACGCCGCCCCGGTCGTCGCGGGCAGCGCCTCGAAAAATGTTTGCAGCGCGGGGACTCCGCCTGCAGAGGCACCGAGGCCTACGACGGGAAAGTCGACGTGGGCCGGCGCCGATGGGCCATCGCTGAGCTTTGGCATCGTCTCCGGTCAAAGGAATTTTTTGGCCCCCGGCTTACGACGATCGGTCTTTTTTGTATAGCAACTGCTCGAGTGCACGTGCAGCTTCGGCGGCATCGCGTGCTTGCGCTACAAAGCGTTGCGCGATTTTTGGCTCGCCTAAGCTCATATGATACTCGGCGCGTTCGGTGCTGAGTGCTTTCTTTTCGTGTAGGGCGCGCACCGCTTGCCAAAGGGAACGTTCGATGACATGATCGCCCGCCGCTCCGAGCGTTTCCGCACCGAACGCGTGGCCCGTATGACACCGGTACCGAGTAGGCGGGGGCGCTTCGAGCCGCCATAGCGTGCCGCCGCATTCGGGGCACGAGATACCCGTCGGACGGCCTACCTTCGCCATTCGCTCGATGGAATCGGGCTCTAGCATCAGGTCGTTTTCGGCCATTAGTTCGGGTGGCGGCGCCAAAGGCGTGTCGGTCGTCGTGCTGCCTGCGAGCGCCGCGATCGTCGACGCGAGTTTGTCGATCGGCAGTATGTAATCGGGCACGGTGCCGCGCATGGCGTTACGCGGCATGTCCGGTGCATGAGCGTCTTCCGGATCCTGGACCATCGCGATTCCTCCACACGCTTGCACTGCCGCGAGACCGGCCGTGCCGTCGTCGAGATGTCCTGTCAGCACGGCGCCGATCACGCGCGGGCCGCGAACCACGGCCGCGCTGCGAAAGAGCGGATCGATCGCCGGACGTGAGAAATTTTGTTTAGGTCCCCTGATCGTTCTGACGACGTCGTCCTCGATGACCATATGCAGGTCGGGTGGCGCGACGTAGATATTCCCGTGTGCGATGCGCTCGCCGTCGCGCGCATGGTGGGCCGGCAGGCGCCCCGCCTTTTGCATCAGTTCTGGCAGGACGCTCGGATGCGCCCCGATATGCAGCGCCACTAGCACGGCGGCCGGCAAGCGCTCCGGGAGCGCGGCGGCGATGGCAACCAGCGCGTCGACGCCTCCCGCGGAAGCGCCGACTACGATCGTATCTCGTGTTTTCAATGTGCGGTTCCTTTGCCCTATCCGCGCAAGGACCGGTCCCGCTCTCGTGGAGTAACGCTTACTCGCCGCCCTTGTCTCGAATTCGTATGACGGTTTGGCGCGAGGTTTCGAACTGCCGGGCTACCTCGGTGACGGACATCCCGCGCGAAAGCCGATCGAGAATGCGAGCGCGCTGCTGACGAGTGAGCGAAGGCGGCCGGCCGAGAGGACGCCCTTCGTTTTTCGCCTGGTCCAGAAATTCACGGGTGCGCGCGCTGGCGCTGAGTCGTTCCAGTTCGACGACAGCGGCCAAGGTCTTCACCGCGATCGGCTTCGATGCGCTCGCGAGATTGGCGGGACCGGTTTCCTCGCAGTGCACGCGAAGTCCCGCATCGCGGCATCGTTCTAGCGTGGACAGCACATCGCGTGCGCTGCTGCCCAGGAACGCGAGCTTGGTGACGACGAGCGTATCGTGCGTCTGCATCCTACGCAACATCGTGACGAGCGCGCCGCGCTCCATCGCCGGCCGCGAATGCGGGGCACGGTCCACCACCACGCGGCGCAGGTCGATCGTATAGCCGGAAGCGTCGAGCCGGGCGAGATCGAGCTCCGGCAAGCCTTGGCTCTTGGGCAGGTTGAAATAAAAATACACCTTCGACAATCGATTCCCTCCGCGGGTGCGTGGTGCTCGCTTTGCGCTCGAATAGTGCACAGTGCCGTCGGACGTAGTGTCCGAAAATGCTTAATTACGGACATTTGGCGAGTCTACCCGTTATTTTTCCGCTGACTTACGCTTTAAACGTGGCATGGTGCCACGGCTTGCGTTTCGACAGTCATAACAAGGGCAACCAAAGTGAACGTTCAACGACTTTCGATTCGTGCCCCAGCCGGACGGCTGCGGATCATCTCCGTATGGCGGAGCCTCGCAAACAGCGGGGCCCGCGTCTACGGTTGGGCGGTGAAGGTGGACGCTGCGACCGGCAACGAGTGCATGACGGTCGACGTGGCCGGCTGCGACGAGCAAAGTCTGGCCAAGCTCGCCGCGACGCTCGGGACCGCGCCGTTGGAGGCGACCGTGACGGCCTGCTCGCTGTTGACCTTGGATGGGGCGATCGACGAGGGCTGAGACGCCCGGCGAACGCCGGCCCCGCGCATTCGTTCGAACGGCGGGGCCGGCGTGATTTCTCGTTACCAGCCGCGGAACCGATGCCAAGGGGTCAGGCCGCCTTGTGCATCGAGCGCGTGATACTCGGAGAACTGCGCACCGGTGGCGCACGCGTGATTCGGGAACACGCGAAGCTTCGCGCCGAGGGGAAACCGGGCGGCAAGAGCGTCTTCCTCCCCGCGGACCGAATTGCCGGCCGCGGCGAGGATTCCGTGTTCCTGGTTCGCCGATATGAGCAAATGTCCCTCGATCGGTGTGCCGTCCAGGTCGCACGGCAGACCATAGAGGAAGTCGCAAGGCTGCTTCGCGGTGCCGCGGTCGCGGCTCAGCGCCATCCAGCCGGCGTCGACGATGACCCATCCTTTCTCGGGCTGGTGCCCGATCACGGTCGTTAAAACCGAGAGCGCGAGGTCCCCGAGCGTGCAGACTCCCACGTTGTGCATGACTAAATCGAAGAACACGTAGACGCCCGCGCGTACCTCCGTGACGCCGTCCAGACGCTCGGCCGCGAGCGCGGTCGGAGTCGATCCCACACTGACGCCGGGGCATTCGATCCCCGCTTCGCGCAGCCGCCGCGCGGCGAGCACGCAGCCCTGCCGCTCTTGTTCGGCGAGCGCGCGCAATGCCGCCTCGGTGTTCACCTCATAGCTGGATCCTGCGTGCGCCATGACGCCGCCGACCGGGATGCCTGCGTCATGCAATGCCCGGCCGACCTCGAGTAAAGTTTCGCCATCGGGTGCGAGGCCCGAGCGGTGGCCGTCGGTGTCGACTTCAATCCATACTTCGAGCCGTTCGTTCTCGCTTCGGCACGCGGTGACGATCGCGTCGGCTGCGGCGACGTTGTCGACGACGAGTTTCAGCGCGCAGCCGCGCCGCTTGAGTGCGATCGCACGCGCAAGCTTCGCCGGCGCGATGCCGACGGCGTAAAGAATGTCCTCGATGCCGGCCTCGAAACAGAGTTCGGCCTCCTTCAGCGTTGAAACGGTGACGCCCTGCGCACCGGCGCGAAGCTGCGCCCGGATGACCTCTAAGCACTTGCTGGTTTTGATGTGCGGCCGGAAGCGCACGCCGTGTGCGTCCATGCGCGCTTGCATGACGGCGATGTTGCGTTGCATGCGATCGATGTCGACGATCGCCGCCGGAGTATCGAGTGCTTGGAGCGTAAGGGCTGTCATTGTCGCGCTCCCGAATGTGCTGGAGCGGTGCCGCCGAATCGGCTCGCCCACGCGATCAGCGAATCGAGCGTCGGCGATTCGATCTCGGGCGCCGGTGCGCCGGCTACCGGCGCAAGGCCGATCCGGTTGTGCCAGTAGGTTCGCAGGCCGCACTTCGCGGTGCCGAACAAGTCATAGCTCGATCCGGCGACGAAGGCGGCGTCGGCCGCATCGACGCTCAGTTCGGTCAGCGCCAAGGCATACGGGCGCGGATCGGGTTTGTACGCGCCGGCTCGCTCGGCCGTGACGACCACGTCCCACTGCACCGGCAGGATGCCGGCCGCAAGGCGCCCGAGCCGTTCCGAACAATTGGTCACGATGCCGAGCTTGCAGTGCGGCCGCAACGCGCTTAGCGCGGCTGCCGCCCCGCTCCACGGCGTCAATTCGAGCCATGTGGCCGCTAAGGCATCGGCGGCCGAGGCGGGAAGCCCCACCTCGGCTGCGGCTCGCTCGACGAGCGTTTCATAACCGACATAGCCGGCGCTTGCGTAGGTCAGGCGCAGATATGTCGAGCGCCAGGCGCGACCCATTGCTTCGGAGCCCGCTGCGCGATTCCATACGGTCCACGAATCGAGCAGGGCGGTGAGCAGATCGAACAGAACGGCTTTGGGAAACGAACTGGGCAAGGCAGGATCCGCCATCGCGATTAGCCTCCTCGGGCTAGCTGCTGTGATGGCTCGATTCTAGGATAGGGCTGATCGCCCGGCGTTAAGTGCTGCTTACGCTTAGATGTAGTTCCGCTAAATCAAAAAGAGATGCCTCGCGTCAGCTCTGCCGCCACGGCGGGTTCGGCCGAAAGCGGCTTTGCAGGTATTGCATGAAGGCGCGCGTTCTTTGCGGTAGTCCCGCGCGGTGGTGCGTGAGGGCGATGACGTCGGCATCGGGCGCTTTCCAAGCCGGCAATAGGCGGCGCAACGCGCCGCGGCGCAGATCGTCGGCCACGTCCCATTCGGAGCGCAGGATGACGCCGCGACCTTCGCACGCCCAGTGCCGAACCGTGTCGCCGTCGTTGCAACCGAGTTTCGAGGGGACACGTACGCTCAAGCGCGCTTTCCCTTTGCTGAATTGCCAGAGCGATGCGTCCTCGTCGTTTTCATGCAAGACGATGCACGGCAGCCGGGCGAGATCGTCCGGCGTCTGCGGCTCGCCGTACCGTTTGAGCAGTGCGGGTGCCGCGCAAGCGAAACGCGCATTGGGCGCGATCAGATGGCCGACGAGATTCGAGTCCCGTAGCTCGCCGATATGAACGATCACATCGTAGCGTTCGGGACTGCCGGTCAGCGCTTGCTCGGAGAGGATCAGCGTGACGGCGACTTCAGGGTTTGCGCGTTGAAAGTCCGCGACCACCGGCGCGAGGTAGCGCCGGCCGAAGCCGAACGGCGCATTGACCTTGAGCGTACCGACGAGGCCCCCACGTCGCGTACGCAACGTTTCCTGCAGCGCATCGAATTGCGCGATCAGCTCGGTGCCGCGTTCGCATAGTAGTGTGCCTTCTTCGGAGAACCGAAGCCTGCGCGCGGTGCGGTCGATAAGACGCGTGTCGAGCCGCCGTTCGAGGTGGCGCAACCGTTGCGATACGGCCGAAGGCGTGAGGCCGAGCGCGCGCGCCGCCGAAGCCAAGCTGCCGTGTTGCCGGATCGTCAACAGGAAGCGCAGATCGGCCGAGCCGATCGATTCAGTTTCGTTCATCTGTGTCGTTAGCGTGGCTTAACGACGTAAGTATCGCCAAAGAAGGCGAGCGTTGTCGAATCGATCGGGAAAAGCGGCCCCTCCATGTGGGAGCCACGTCAAGCCGCGCCTTTATTGTATCGAGGTGGCCTCACCGAAACGCGTCGATGTGCATCTTCAGCCATTGCTCGAACCGCAGCGGCTTACGCCCGAGTAGACGTTCGACCGTATCCGATACGGTGGCCCCGCGGCCTTCGCGCACCGATTCGTACGACTTCACGATCGAGGCGGCGATCGGGTGGGGAATGCCCGCGCGGGCGAGGTTCTCCACGGCCTGATCGAGCGTGATATCGACGCACCGCAGCGGGCGATCGAGCCACTGTGCAAGCAGTGCGACCTGCTCCGGCACGCTGATCGTCTCGCCGCCGGTCACGAGCATCGTCTTTTCCGTCGAGCCGGGATCCGTCAAAGCCCGCACGGCGACGGCGGCAATGTCTTCGGGGGCGACCGGCGCGGCCCGGCCCGTGCCCATGGGATTGGCCACGACGCCTTCCGCGCGAATGCCATGCACCCACAGGTAGCTATTCGACATGAAGCCGGTGGGACGGACGAATCGCGCGTCGAGTCCCGCCGCCGTCAGCAGGTCCTCTTTCTCGCGATGGGCGCGGCCAAGCATCGTCTCGGGCAGGAATTCGACCATGGCGCTCGAGAGCATGACCGCTCGTGCCACATCCCGCGCGGCGGCTCGCTGCGCCAATTCGCGAAATCCCTCGGCACCGCCGATATTCATCAAGAAGACGCCTTGCACGCCGTCGAGCGCTCTCGAAAACGCGTCGGGCGTATCGTAGTCTCCCGCCGCCACGTCGATGCGCCCATTCAAGTGCGCGAGCTTCGACGGGCTGCGGACATAGGCTCGAACCGCATGACCCGCGTTCACCAACTGCTCGACCACCAAGCTGCCCACGTTTCCGCTGGCGCCAGTCACTAGATACATGGTTGCACTCCTTCGTTTGTGCGTGATTGAACGTACGCCCGAAAGAATGGCTATCATCGGCAACAATAGGAAGGAATCGAACTGTCTGTTGCTTTGGTGGAACAATAAACAGGGCCCGCCATGATCGACCTAAACGAATTGCAGTTCTTTGTCCGCATCTGCGAGGCGCAAAGCTTCACGGTGGCGGCGGCGCGCCTGGGCGTGCCCAAATCGACCGTCAGCCGGGCGCTGTCGCGGCTGGAGAAGCGGTTGGGCGTCTGTCTGATCGAGCGCACGACGCGCAGCCTCCTGCTCACGGAAGCGGGCGAGCTGTATCTCGAGCGATGCCTACGCATGCTCGAGGAGGCCGAACAAGCCGATCTCGCGATCGGGGCCATGCATGCCGAGCCGCGCGGCGTGCTGCGCGTCGCCGCGTCGGTGCCGTTCGCGCGCTTCGCGCTCGCGCCCGTGCTGAGCGATTTTCTCGCCCGTTACCCCCGTGTGCGTCTGCAATTGCAGTTGCTCGGGAGCGACTACAAGCCGGGCGACGGCGCGGCCGATATCGTCGTCAGTGCCCATCCGAGCGCCGAGTCCGCAATGCGCGCCGCGCCGTTGTTTCAGGTCCGGCTGGCCTTGTACGCGAGCCCTGATTACTTGGCGGGCCGCCGCTTGCCGCAAACGCCCGCCGATCTGCGCGAGCATCACTGCATCTGCTCGAATTGCTGCACGGCGGGCCAGCCGGGCGGCGCGGCGACGTCCACTTGGCGGCTGCGGCGCGGCGCGCATACACAAGAGGTCAGATTCGAGCCGCGGGTGAGCGTGGCGGATCCGACCATCGGATATTTGCTGGCGATGACGGGAAGCGGGATTGCGCTGCTCAACCGGCATGCGGCGCGCGGCGATGTCGAGGCGGGGCGTCTAGTACGGCTGTTGCCCGACTGGGAGATCGAGCCCGTGCAGCTTTATGCGCTCTACGCCTCGCGCTTGAATGCCTCCCCGAAGATCAACGCGTTTCTGGGGTTCCTGCGCGCGCGCTTGAACGACGCCGAGCCGGGCGGGCAGGCCGTGCAGCCGTCTAAGCGCTCGCGCGCCGACTATGCGCCGCGTCCGGCTTCGCATGCCGAGGCGGTGGACTGAAACCATTGCGTTCACCGGCTTATACTGGGGCCCTCACTCGCTTCGCTTCGATCGCGTTTCGCCCGTACCACTTATGTCCGATCGCGTCCATTATCGACATATCGCCGATATGCCCGGCCTCGTGCTGGGCGCCGCGCGTTTTTCGACTTTCAGTTTCGACCGCCATTTTCACCTCGATTACCATATCGGCCTCGTCACCGAAGGCGTGCAGCGGCAACGGTTCGGTGGAAAGACGGTGCTCGTCGGGCCCGGCCGCGTCTCGTTGATGCCGCCCGGCGAGATCCACGACGGCGTGAGCGACGAAGCGAGCGGCTATACGCTCAAAACTTTTCGTTTGTCGAGCGAGTTGCTCGGCAGCGTGGCCGAGGACTTGAGCGGTTCGCCACGCGAGCCGCACTTGGCGGGCGCGCTATTGGACGACGCGCAGTTGGCGGCCCAACTCGCTCGCTTGTTCGACGTGATGCGAGCAAGCGGGCAGGGTGGATCGCTGGCCGTGCAATCGGAGTGGCTGCGCCTGCTCGACCTGCTCCTTACGCGGGCGCGGGCGATCGCGCCTGCGCAAACGAGCGGATCGCTTTCGCCGCTGCAATGGCAACGTGTTCGCGACTATTGCTTCGCTCATCTGAGCGAGAAGATCACGCTCGATGCGCTTGCCTCGCTGTGCGATCTCGGCCGCTTTCAATTTCTTCGGCAGTTCAAACAAACGGTGGGCATGACGCCGCATGCGTGGCTGTTGCGGTTGCGTCTCGAGCATGCTTGCGTATTGCTCTCGCGCAGCTCGCAAACGATCGCGGAAGTGGCTCAGGGGGTGGGCTTCTACGATCAAAGTCACTTCAATCGCGCCTTCCGGCAAGCGTTCGGCGTGGCGCCGTCCGGCTATTGACCCGGCGCAATCGCCGAAACGAACGCACAGCGTCAATTTTTTACAATGCCGCGCGCTCGCGCCCCGATACCATGCGCAAGCCATGGGGGCGCAAGCCCCGTTTGTTTGGGGAGTCGAGGAAATCGATGGCGAATCGTGAGCAGATACCGCCGGCCGTTCAAGGCGAGCCGGCATTGGGTTTTTCAAGCGACAACATCGCGGCGGCATCGCCCGAGGTGATCGAGGCGCTCGTCGCCTGCAATGCCGGGCAAGCGCGACCGTACGGCGCCGATGAACTGACCGCGCGCGTGGCCGGCAAATTCGGCGAATTGTTCGAGCGAGAGGTCAGCGTCTTGCTCGTGCCGACGGGCACGGCCGCCAATGCGCTGTCGCTGGCCGCACTCACGCCGCCTTGGGGCAGCGTACTCTGTCATCGCGACAGTCACGTCAACAACGACGAATGCGGAGCGCCCGAATTTTTCACGGGCGGCGCGAAGCTCGTCACGGTGGACGGCGCCGCCGCGAAGATCGATGTCGAGGCATTGCGGATCGCCGCGCGCGCCAAGCTCGGCGACGTGCACTCGACGCAACCCGCTTGCGTGACGATTACGCAGGCGACGGAAGTCGGCAGCTTGTACGAGGTGGACGAAATCGCCGCGATCGGGGAGGTGTGCCGCGCGTCGGGCTTGCGGCTGCATATGGACGGCTCGCGCTTTGCAAACGCGCTCGCGGCGCTCGGCTGCACGCCGGCGGAGCTGACGTGGAAGGCCGGCGTCGACGTGTTGTCGTTCGGCGCGACGAAAAACGGCGTGCCCGCCGCCGAGGCGATCGTCTCGTTCGATCCCGCCATCGCGAGCGAATTGGCGTTCCGGCGTAAGCGCGCGGGGCATCTGTTCTCGAAGATGCGCTTCTTATCGGCGCAGATCGACGCCTACCTTGCCGACGGCCTTTGGCTGCGCAACGCGAGGCAAGCCAATGCCATGGCGCAACGGCTCGTGCGGGGATTGCGAGGCGTGTCGAGCATCGAAGTCATGGGCGAGCCTCGCGCGAACATCGTGTTTTGCCGGTTGCCGCAGGCGCTGATCGAGGCGCTGCTGGCACGAGGTTTCGGGTTTTACCACGATCGTTGGGGTCCGGGCGTGGTACGGCTCGTGACGTCGTTCGCGACGTCGGCCGCGGACGTCGACCATTTGCTCGGCGCGGTGCGGCAGGCGATCGGCGCGGGGTCCGAGGACGGCGATGGATACGAGAAGGGGGACGAGGCATGACGCAGCGGCTTTATATGACCGAGGACACTCTGGCGATGGATGCGGCCGTCGTGCGCTGTACCCCGCGTGAAGACGGTCACTTCGATGTCGTCTTGTCGGCAACGCTGTTTCATCCCCAAGGCGGGGGGCAACTGTCCGATCGCGGCACGATCGGGGGTGTCGAGGTGCTCCGTGTGCTGGCCGTGGAGAGCGAGATCGTCCACGTTTGCGAGCGGGCCGTCGCGCTCGGCGACACGCCTATCGAGGTGTGCGCCGAATCGCGCGCGTTGCATGCCAGGCTGCATTCGGCGGGGCACCTGATCGGCTATTGCGGCGAGGCGCTTGGGTGGCGCGCCGTCAAGGGCCATCACTGGCCCGGCGAAGCGAGGGTGGTTTTTGAAGGCGATGCCGGCACGCAGGCGTTCGATGCGCAAACGATCGAGGCGATGGCCAATGCGCACGTCGACGCTCGATTGCCGCGCCGAACGGTGCTGGAGGGCGAGACGCGCAAGATCGGCTTCGGTGCGTTGCCGCTGCACGGATGCGGCGGCACGCACGTCGCCGTGTCGTCGGATGTCGGGCGCATTCGTATTTCGAAAGTGAAGGAAAAGAAAGGCCAGGTCTCCGTCCACTACGAACTCGCGCTCGAAGGCGAACTCGCCTGAGCGAGCCGGCTACGAAGGCGTCGCCCGGTCCAGCGGCGGACGGCCCGCATCGGCCGCGCTGGCCGCTCCCGTGCGATCGACCGGCACGTCGCCGTCTTGCCAGGTATGCGCGTCGTCCTGGTGCGCCCCGTCTCTGCGGCTTAGCGAGAGCAGCACCGGGATCGACTTGTAAGACGGCGTGCCGCTGCGCGGATCGACGTCGGAGAGCGATACGAGCGCGTTGGCTTCCGGGTAATAAGCGGCGATCGAACCCGGCGCGATATCGAAGGCTACCGCCGTCAGTCGTTCGATTCGTCTCGATCCACCGACATCGATCGTGCTTTCGATCGTTTCCACGTCGACCAAATCGCCATGCTTCAATCCGCGCGCGGTGAGATCGGCCTCGTTGACGAAAACGATGTCGCGCCGGCCCGTGATTCCGCGGTAGCGGTCGTTGTAACTGTAGATGGTCGTGTTGTATTGATCGTGGCTGCGGATCGTCGCAAGAATCAGCGCGTCGCTGCGGTCCACGCGCGGATCGGCCAACACGCCCTTGTGCGCAATGAAGCGCGCACGGCCCTCGGGCGTTGCCCAGCGCCGTTCCGAGGCAGGATTGTAGAGGCGAAACCCGCCCGGCTCGCGCACGCGCTCGTTGAAGCGCTCGAATTGGGGGAACACCGCCTCGATCAAATCGCGAATGCGATCGTAATCGCCGATCCAACCGTCCCAATCGAGCGAGGGATCGTCGAGCGTCGCCTTGGCCATGCCCGCGATGATCGCGGGCTCCGAGCGCAAAAGGTCGGATGCGGGCTGCAGCGACCCGCGCGACGCATGCACCATCGACATCGAATCTTCGACGGTGATGAACTGCGGGCCGCTTGCTTGTTCATCGAGTTCGGTCCGGCCCAAACACGGCAACAGCAGCGTTTCCTTGGCGATCAGCAAGTGCGACCGGTTCAGCTTCGTCGCGATATGGACGGCCAGGTCGAGCTTGCGCATGGCGGCGAACGAGGCGTCGGTGTCCGACATGGCCACGGGTAAATTGCCGCCAAGACAGATCAGTGCCTTCGCGCGCCCGTCCCGCATGGCCTCGATGGCGGCGACCGCGCCGTGCCCGTGCGTTCGCGGCGGCTCGAACCGGAATACGCGCGCGAGCGCATCGAGCAGTTCGGGAGGCGGCACCTCGGTGATGCCGACGGTGCGGTCGCCTTGGACGTTCGAGTGTCCTCGCAACGGACAGATACCGGCGCCGTCGCGGCCGAGGTTGCCGCGCATCAGCAGCAAATTGACGATTTGCTGAACGTTCGCCGTGCCGCGGCGGTGCTGCGTGATTCCCATGCCGTAGCAGACGATCGCGGCTTTCGATTCCGCATAAAGGCGGCCGATGCGCTCGATTTCCGCGCGTTCGATGCCCGAGACGCATTCGATGTCTTCCCACTTCGTCGCATCGAGATCGGCGATGATTTCGTCGAGGCCGATCGTATGCGCTTCGATGAAGGCGCGGTCGAGCACGCCTTCGCCGCCCGCGGCGAGACGCTCGCGGTCGAGCGCGAGCAGGGTCTTCATCATGCCTTTCAATACGGCCACGTCGCCGCCGATTTTCAGTTGCAGATAATCGGTTGCGATCGGCGTGGCGCGTCCCGTCATCATTTCGACGGGATCTTGCGGCGACATGAAGCGCACGAGCCCGCGCTCGTGCAGCGGATTGAGCACGACGATCTTCGCGCCGCGCAGCGAGGCCTTGCGCAGCGTCGCGAGCATGCGCGGATGATTCGTACCCGGGTTGTGGCCGATGCAGAAGATCGCGTCGCAGTGATCGAAATCGGCGAGCGTCACGGTGCCCTTGCCGACGCCGATTGCTTCGGGCAGACCGACGCTCGTCGCTTCGTGGCACATGTTCGAGCAGTCGGGAAAATTGTTGGTGCCGAAGCGCCGCGCGAATAGCTGAAAGAGAAAGGCGGCTTCGTTGGAGGCTCGACCCGACGTGTAGAACTCGGCCATGTTCGGATCGGGCAGGGCGCGTAGGGCTTTTCCGATCGTCGCGAAGACTTCGTCCCACGAAACGGGGAGGTAGCGATCGGAGTCGTGGTCGTAGCGCATCGGGTGCGTTAAACGGCCCTCGTTTTCAAGGTCGAAGTCGGTCCAATTCCAAAGCTCCGCCACGTTGTGGCGAGCGAAGAAATCCGGCGTGGTGCGTTTGGTCGTCGCCTCCCAGGAAACGGCTTTCGCGCCGTTTTCGCAGAACTCGAACGACGAGGTGCTGCGAGGGTCGGGCCACGCGCAACCAGGGCAATCGAAGCCTGTCGGCTGATTGACCTTGAGCAGCATCTTCGCCTCGCGGCCCACGCCCATTTGCTGGCGTAGCGCGCGAGCGACGGCTTGAAGCGCGCCCCAGCCGCCGGCCGGTCCACCGTAAGGCCCGACGCCGGGCACTTCGTTCTTGCTCATAAATCCTCCTAATCGTCCGATTTCCGGTCGCAACGCCTGTGCCTAGGAATGGGTCCGCAGTAGCATACGACGGTTCGCGAATAGGGGCCCGCTCGCTGCCAACTGTCGTATATTGGGGGCCGTTGCCCTGCGCGGCAGGGCTCGCAATGGGCTTTTCGCCAATGAACCCTATCGCCGAAAACGTCGCGCCGGCCTGGTCGCCCAGCCCGCAATTCATCGAGTCCTCGCGCATCAATCACTTCATGCGTTGGCTGCGGGCGCAACGCGGTCTCGCGTTCGACGACTACGACGCGCTATGGCAATGGTCCGTCGACGATATCGATGCGTTTTGGTGTGCCTTGTGGGATTGGGCCGATATTCGCTCCCCACAGCCGCGCGGCCGCGCGCTCGTGCATGCATCGATGCCCGGGGCAACGTGGTTTCCCGGCGTGCGAATCAACTATGTCGAACAAGTCTTCCGGCACGCGACGAGCGCATGGCCGGCGATCGTCTATCGCAACGAAGCGGGTGAAGAGGGCGAACTCGGTTGGGCCGAGTTGCAGCGGCAAGTCGCGGCACTGGCGGCTGCGTTGCGCGGCATGGGCGTCGCGCCCGGCGAGCGCGTCGCGGCTTTCATGGCCAATACGCCGCAAACGGTCGTGGCTTTTCTGGCCGTGGCGAGCATCGGTGGGATCTGGTCGGTCTGCTCCCCCGATATGGGCCAATTGGCCGTACTCGATCGCTTTCGGCAAATCGAACCGAAAGTTCTGATCGCGGCCGACGGCTATCGATATGGCGGCAACGCGTACGACCGTATCCCGCTTATCCAGGCATTGCTGCAACAACTGCCGACGGTCGAACAGCTCGTCCTCGTGCCGAACCTTGACGGCTCGCGTACGGCCGCGTCGGCTGGTGGGACGACGGCCGCCCCGAGCCTGCGCGGCGGCGAAGTGAAATGGACCGATTGGGCCGACGCCATAGCGAAAGACGCACCGCTCGAAGTCGAGCAGCTACCGTTCGATCATCCGCTTTGGATCGTCTATTCGTCGGGGACGACGGGCCTGCCCAAGCCGATCGTCCATTCGCATGGCGGTGTCGTGCTCGAGCACGTGAAGACCGCGGCGCTCCATCTCGATCTGCACCCGGGAGACCGCTTCAACTGGTATGCGAGCACCGGCTGGATCATGTGGAATTGCCAGGTGGCGGGACTGCTGGCCGGCGCCACGATCTGTCTGTACGACGGCAATCCGAGCTATCCCGACGCGGGCGCGCTCTGGCGTTTCGTCGGCGACGCGAAGATCAAGTTTTTCGGCGCCGGGGCAGCCTACTTCCAGGGGTGCCTGAAATCCGGTGTCGAGCCCAGGCAGGTCGCCGGCCTCTCGGCGTTGCGCGTGATCGGCTCGACGGGCTCGCCGCTGCCGCCCGAAGCCTATCGCTGGATCCTCGACCATGTGGGCCCTGTCTGGATCGACGTCATTTCCGGCGGGACCGATTTCGCGGGTTGCTTTCTGGCGGGCGTGCCGACGTTGCCCGTCTATCTCGGCGAGATGCAATGCCGTTGCTTGGGCGCGCGCGTCGAGGCATTCGACGAAGCGGGCAAGAGCGTCGTCGACGCCGTGGGCGAGCTGGTCTGCACGGCTCCGATGCCCTCGATGCCGCTCTATTTCTGGAACGACCAAGACAATCGCCGCTATCGCGAAAGCTACTTCGACACGTACCCGGGTATCTGGCGGCATGGCGATTGGATACGGATCACGCCGCGCGGCGGCGCCGTGATCTACGGCCGTTCCGACGCGACGATCAATCGGCACGGCATCCGCATGGGCACGAGCGAGCTGTACCGCGCCGTCGAGGATTTGCCGGAAGTCCTCGACAGCTTGGTCGTCGACCTCGAATACCTGGGGCGCGAATCGTACATGCCGCTGTTCGTGGTGTTGCGGCCGGGCACGGAACTGACGGCGGATCTCGTCGAAAAGATCCGCGAGCGGATTCGCAAGGCGCTATCGGCGCGCCATGTGCCGAACGACGTTTTTCGGGTGGAGGCGGTACCGCGCACGCTGTCGGGCAAAAAGATGGAGTTGCCGATCAAGAAATTGCTGCTGGGGCAGCCGCTCGAAAAGGTGGCCAATCCCGATACGATGGCCAACCCGGAAAGCCTCGCTTGGTTCGATCGGTTTGCGCGCGAGCGCGGCGGCGAAAAGCGGTAGCCGAGAGAAGGGCGCTCGCGCACCGGCTTGCCTCACGGCACGGCCCACCATCGCGGCAAGAGCCGCCGGACTTCGGTGCGCCGGTAGCGATCGTCGATCAAATGCAATACGCCGACGTCGGTCTCGGTCCGAATCACGCGCCCAGCGGCTTGCACGACCTTTTGGAGTCCCGGGTAGAGGTAGACGTAGTCGTACCCGCTGCCGAATTTCGCATCCATCTTGCGGCGCATTTCCTCGTTGACGTCGTTTACCTGCGGCAAGCCGAGCGTGGCGACGAACGCGCCGATCAGTTGGTTGCCGACGAGATCCACGCCTTCGGAGAACGCCCCGCCGAGCACGGCGAGGCCGATGCCGCGATCGGCGGTGCGAAAACGCGCCAAGAACGCGTCGCGCTCCGCCTCGCCCATGCCGGGCGCCTGGGTCCAGATGGGCACGTCGGGATGGCGCGCTTGCATCGAATCGGCGATGCGCCGTAGATAGTCGAAGCTGCTCAAGAAGCCCAGGTAGTTGCCCGGAACCTCGGCGTATTGGCGGGCCATCAAATCGACGATCGGGACCAGCGAGCGCTCGCGGTCCTTGAACCGCGTGGACACGTGCGAGGCGACTCGGATCGTCAATTGCGGCGCCCGAAACGGTCCTTGCACGTCGAGCGCGGCGGTCGCTTCCGGCAGGCCCAGCATGTCGCGATAGAAGCGCTCGGGCGCGAACGTTCCGGAGAACATGACCGTTGCGTGCGCCGCGGCGTGCCGCGCCCCGAGGAATTGAGCGGGAACGACGTTGCGCACGCACAGCGTCGATTGTGTTCGGCCTTGCGCGCCGGCGCCCCTCGTATCGAGTTGGATGTCGAATACCGAGTGCTCGCCGAATTGTTCGGCTAACGAAACGAAGTGCATCGCGTCGAAGAAAACGCGCAGCAGCGTGTCGTCGAGCGAAAGGGGGGCGTCGGCCAGATGATCGGTGACGGCGCCGATCAAGTTTTGCGCGGCCGATAATAGGCGTGCCGGCACTTCGTCATAAGCCTGATAACCATTTGTCTGCGCGCGGCTCAACGCATTCCATTCGCGCTGCAAGCGCTGCAGGGCTTTTTTCAGCACGGCGGGTGCAAGTTTGCCGGCGGCTTTGAACGCGGGCTGATCGATTTGCGCCGTATACATCTTGCGGCCGCGTTCGAGCAGGTTGTGCGCTTCGTCCACGAGCACCGCGACACGCCATTGATTGATACGCGTGAGCGCGTAAAGCAATGCGCTGCTGTCGTAATAGTAGTTGTAGTCGCCGATCACGACGTCGCACCAGCGTGTCAGTTCTTGCGACAAGTAATACGGACACACGTCGTGCGCGAGCGCGGCGCGCCGGACGGCGTCGCGATCGAGGCGGTGGGTCGAAAGCGCGTGTTCGCGCGCGGCCGGAAGGCGGTCGTAAAAGCCGCGCGCGAGCGGGCACGATTCGCCGTGGCACGACTTATCCGGGTGCTCGCAAGCCTTGTCGCGGGCGACGAGTTCGAGCGTGCGCAACGGCAATTCGTTTCCGCCCTGACGAAGCGATTCGACGGCGTCCAGCGCGAGTGCGCGTCCGGGCGTTTTCGCCGTCAGAAAGAACACACGCTCGACATGACCTTGTCCGCACGCCTTGAGCGCGGGAAAGAGTGTGGCCAGCGTCTTACCGATTCCGGTCGGCGCCTGCGCCATAAGCGCGCCCCCGTCGCGCGCCGCTCGATAGACGGCCACCGCCAGTTCGCGCTGCCCGCTTCGAAAGTCTCCGTGGGGAAACCGCAGCCGATCGAGCGCGGCATCGCGTGTGGCGCGATGCGCGCTTTCGCGCATGGCCCACGCAAGAAATCGCTCACACTGCGCTTCGAACAACCCGCGCAGCGCGCCTGCATCGTGCGTTTGCGTGAATATCGTTTCCTTGCGCGAGCCGATGTCGAAATAAACGAGCGCCACGTTCAATTGCGCCAGAGCGCGCGCCTGACACAACAAATGCCCATAGACGAGCGCTTGCGCCCAATGCAACGCGCGGTGATTCTCGGGCATCGACTCGAGTTGCCCACGGTAGGTCTTGATCTCTTCTAGGCGATTGAGCGCGGGATCATAGCCATCGGCCCGGCCGCGCACGGTCAATTCGCGGTACGTTCCCGCCAACGTCACTTCGGCTTCGTACTGGGCCCCGCGCCGCGCGGCGACGGCCGCGTGGCCTTCGATTCCCTCGAGCGACGTGGGCGAGGGCGTGAAGCGCAGATCGAGGTCGCCGCGTTTCGCGGTGAACTCGCACAGCGTGCGCACGGCGACAACGTAGCTCATGCCGCAACCTGTTCGCGATCGTCGCTCGCCCAGCGAATATCGATGACTCGGACGGGCATCCCATGGGCGACGCAATAGCGTAGCCAGCGCGTTTGATTGTCTTGCAGCTTGTCGCCGGGGCCCTTGATCTCGATGAGTTCGTAACGCTTTTGCCCGCGCCAAAACCGCACGAGATCGGGTAGACCCGAGCGGTTTTCGCGGATATCGGCGAGCAACCTCGAAAACCATACTTTCAGGTGCGCGGCCGGCAAGCAATCGAGCGCCAGCGACATCAGTTCCGGCGTGAGCATTGCCCAAAACACGAACGGCGATTGCAGGCCGTTCTTGTGCTCGTAGTGGTGCAGGATCGTCGAGCGGTATGCTTCGCTGTCCAACTGGGTAAGGCAACGGTCGAATATTTCGGCGCGCCTCGCTTGGAAATCGGGCGCATGCAAATCGGCGGGCCCGCGCTGGAACGGGTGAAAGAACGCGCCCGGCACGGGCGCGAATACGGCCTCCCAGCACAACAGGCCGAACAATGAGTTGATTAGGCCGTTTTCGACATAAAAGACCGGCGCCGCCTCGCTGCCGAGATGATCGCGCGCGACGTATTCGACGGCGAACGGCTGCGCGGGGTACGGCAAAACGAGCGTCTCGCGCTCGATCGCGGGCGCGTTGCGCGCCGCTTTGCCTGCTCCCGAGCCCGGTTCTCCCGCCGCTTTGCGCAGGCGCGGCATCATCCGCTCGACGCGCTGCGCTTCCGCTTCGCTTTCCGGGGCGCACAGCGCGTGCAAGGCCAATTCGTGTGCGGCCGCGCATTGGCCGTCACGCTCCAGCACGCGGATGCGGCGGTGCCTCGCGCCCGGCCACGAACTGCGCAGGTAGGCGTCGTGGGCCAAGCGCCAGTGCGCCAGCCGCTCCGCGCGATTGCCGATGCGGTATAAAAGCTTCGCACAGCGCGTTTCGAGCCAGGGATTATCGATGTCGAGCGCCGACGTTTCGGCCAGCAAGGCGGCGAGATCGCTCGCCTCGTCGAGTGTATCGAGCGCCGCGCGGCACGCATGCAACGCGAGGTAGACCTCGATATCGGCGCGCGCGCGGAACGCGCGGGCCGAATGCGGAAACGGCACGGTTTCGTATTGGTAGACGCCTAGATCGGCAAGGACGAACTCCGACCAGTCTTGATGGAGATTGCCGAAAAACATGAGCCGCAGACGCTCGCACAGCGGATCGATCGCCGTGCGGATCACTCGGTCGGCGCTATCCGGCGCCCACTCGCCGTAGCGCCGGGGCGCCGGATGGTCCGAACGAATCGCTTCGAGCCATGCCGCCTTGCGCGCCTGTTTTTGTCCCAACGCCGCCGGAAATATGCGCGACAACTCGGGCAGCGTCGCGACGGCGAACAGTTCGTCGATCGTCACGGCGCAATCGGCATCGACCCAACCGAGCGCCGCGAGGGGAGCCGCCGCCGCGAGCGGGCAGCCGATTTCCTCGTAGACGAGCCGGCTCGCGCGAAACAGGGAGCCGCGCCGCATCAGCATGCGGACGAGCAGCGCGCGAGCCGCTTCGGGCAAGCGAGGAAAGGCGCTTAGGAACGCGCGCTCGGCAGTGTCGAGCAAATCTTCGTAGCGCTCGCCGACCCACGCCAACGCGCGCTCGAAATTCAGCAGGTAGTAGAGCGAGGGAGCAGGGGACGACACGACGGCTGGCGAAGGGCTGTATAAACGTACAGGCATCATACCAAATTCGCCCGCGCCCGCGCCTTGTCGTTCGTCCGCGCGGGACATTGGTAGCGGGCGTGCCGGCCGCGGCGATAATAGCGTCCGGCCGTCGCCCATAGCCATGGCCGCGTACCTTCCATCCATTCGCCCGAGGTTTTATGGAGCCATCCGCACGTGTCGTCCGCTTCTTGAGCAACCGCCCACGCATCTTTATCGGGGTGGCCGTCGGCCTACTCGCGTTCTTTCTCGCACCCTGGCATTTCCGCCCGATCCAGCGCGCGCTCTTCGCATGGGATGCCGGTATGTGGGCGTACCTGGTTTTGATCTGGATTCGGATGGTTAGGGCGAGTCCGGAAGACGTTCAACGGGTAGCCGAACGCGAAGACGAGGGGGCGACCACGGTACTCGCGATCATCACGGCGGCGGCGATCGCGAGTCTCGTCGCGATCGTGGTCGAGTTGTCGGCGGCCAAGGGGCTCGGCGCGAAGCTGGCGAGCATCAACTACGTGCTGACCGGCGTAACGATGATCGGCGGTTGGTTGCTGATCCCGACGGTATTCACGCTGGAATATGCGCGCTATTACCATCAGGCGGGCGAGGGCGAGGCTTCGCTCAAGTTTCCCGATCCGCAGGAACCGCTCGACTATTGGGATTTTATGTATTTCGCATTTACGATCGCGGTGGCGTCGCAAACTTCCGACGTCTCGGTCTGTTCGCGGCGCGCCAGGCGCACTGCGTTGGCGCAGTCGATTTTGTCTTTTTTCTTCAATGCCGCCGTACTCGGCTTGTGCGTTAATATCGCGGCGGGATTGCTCGGGTCTTGAGCGGGTGCCGTGCCGATTGGGTGCGGCACGCATCGCGTTATAACGCAAGCGTGGCCATTGGCCGCTCGGTGTTGCTTGCCGGCGCGGTCACGGGTGGGTGGTTAGGTGTTTTCGGTCAATTTGTCCGCCGTCGTTGCCACCTTCCGGGCAACGAGGCATATTCTCGATAAATAAACACGTCGGACGCGATGCCTCTGGGATTCGCCAAACCATGCGCATTCAATTTCTTAGCGTTGGCCCTAGTGACTTTCGCATAACTGAATGCGGCCGTTTCGCGTTCGGTCAACGAAAATCCCGCCATGGGATTGCATATCGCGTATCGACGGCTTGCCGGGGTTTTTTCCTCGGGAACATCCTAATTGACTCAAAAACTATTTGGCTCGCTCCATGAAACCGCGTGCGCTCGTTATCGAGCCGGACTTATCCGGCTATCGTTGGCGATATGTCCAGTGGACGATCGAAGCGCTCGTCGAGGCGGGCTACGAGTGTATGCTCTGGACTCAGCCGCGCGATCGCGATCATCCGTTGATTTTGGGGTACCAAGTCGCACGAGCCGCCGTTACCGTCGTGACCGATCGAGAGCGCGGGCGGCGCCTCGCGCGTCCGTCGGCATGGCTCAATGCGGCCGGCATGGGTTTTGGCTTTTACGCCGCTTTTGCGTCGTTGTACCGCCACCTGACTCGGTCGTCCCGCCTCGACCTCGTGGTCGTGCCCGATGGCGATTACCTCTTGAATGCGGTCGGCGTGCTCGGCTCGCCGTTCGGCGCCACGCGTTGGATGTGTATTGCCATGCGCCAGTCGTTTCACTTGCGCGACATGGGAGTGCGAGCACCGCGGCGGCCGCTTGCTCAGCTCCTCTTTAAGCGGCTGTTTTATCGTGCATTGCGCGGCGGAAATCTATCGGCCGTGCTGACGATCGATCCCACGCTGTCGATTTGGCATGCGCGTACTTCATCGGGCGGGCAGTATCCTCCCGTTCACTATTTGGAAGGGCCGTATCCGGACGCCGACCGCGTCGAACAGCATGAGGCGAGAGCGCGCTTGGGGATAGGCGGCGAGCGCTGCATTCTCGTCTATGGCACGGTCTCGGACGGCAAGGGAATCAAGGAACTCTTATATGCCTGCATGCGGCGCGACGAGCACCCGCTGATCTTGATCGCCGGAGAGCAAACCAAAGACGTGCGCAGCTTTATCGATTCGATCGGCGGCGCGTTGTTCAGCAGGATCAAGGTCTACGACCAATTCATTTCGCCGGAAATGGAAGCCGATCTGTTTTGTGCGTGCGACGCCGTTTGGGTGGGCTATAAGCGGCACTATGGCATGAGCGGCGTCCTTGCTCAGGCGCATCGCTATGGCAAGACGGTCATCGCAACGGATTCGGGCTTGATCGGATGGTGCGCGAAACGCGATGGCCTCGGCCCGCTGTTGCGTAATTTGTCGGCCCGATCGATCAACACCGCCATCGACGAAGCCTTCGAACTCGACGGCACGCACCGCGGCGGCGCCTTGCAATGGGACGGCGCCGAACCGGTCTCGAGCGATACGGTGAATCACTTCAAGAAAATCGTCCAGACAACGTTGGCGAGCGGTTGAATTAGCGCCGTCCCCGTCTCGATCGATGCGGTCGACAGGTCAATCGGCGAATTTCACGGAAATTCGCCGACGGCCTATCGGTATCGGTCAAATATCAAACGGTGGCGCGAGCATGGCGAAGACGGTATTCCGTGGGAGATACCGTCAGCCGCTTGCGGAACATCTTGGCCAAGTTGTCGCCGTTGCGCATGCCGCTATGACGCGCGATGACGTCGACGGGCAGCTTCGTTTCCGCGAGCAAACGACGCGTCAACTCGAGGCGTGCCTGGAGCAAGAATTCCGAAGGCGTGGTGCCCATTTCCCGTTTGAAGTGGCGCAGATAGTTTCGCTGGCTCATTGCCGCGACGCTTGCCGCGTCAACGATCGTGATGTCTTGCTCGCAATTGGCCAGCAGCCAGCGAGCCGATTCGCGTACTTGCTCGCTCGTGCTCCGGTGGCTAGTGCGGCTCAGCTTCGGCAGCAATACTCGGCTCGTACCCGGCATCAAGCGCTCCGCGATCTTCATCGCGACATCGAGCCCGAGGTCGCGTTTGACCTGGAACAGCGCGAGGCAGAGCAGCCGGTGCTGATCGTCGCTCGCACTCGGGACGTACTCCGCGGCGCCGCGCGGCTCGAGCGCGGCGTTCCAGCTATCGGTGCCGCCGAGTTTGCGTTGCCGGTGCGCGTCGATCGAAGCAAGCGCGGCTTGGCTGACGATCGGCTCGATGCGGTCCGTCCTCTGGTAAATCACGCGCAACCAGCGCACGAAAGGATTGTCGCGCGCGGCCAAGGCGGCGCCCGCGTCGCCGATGATGATCAGGTTGTGTAAATCGCCCAAGTGGCGCGCTTCCAGGCGATCGGTCGAGACGCGCGCCGACGACGAACAGACGACATCGCCGCCGTCGATCGAGAGCAAGCGAACGCTATACAGATTCGTCTTTTCACCCCCGCTTCCACCGAGTTCGTTCGCCACGTCGAAGACCTCGGCGACCATCCCGGCCGTCATAAAAGAAAAGCCCTTGAACAGCAGCAGACCGATTTGCTTGCAACGTGGGTTCGCTTCATCCCCGGTTATGCCCGTCGGCCCGACGGTTTGGCGAATGCCGCTATTTTTTTCAATTTTTTCCATCATCATGGCTGGCTCCTTGGTTTCCTTGTGCGCGCGTTTTTCCTTCGATAACTAATTCTCAAGGCTAATTTACGAGGTTTTTGAGTAATTTTTTTTATTTATTTCCGTGCCCCCGGCGTCGGCCGATGCTAAATGGTTATAAGGCTGTTCCGCGCTCAAGCTTCGTGTAGCGCGGTTCTGCTTGGCTGTGCCCTTCAATGCGCACGCAACCGTGAGCGCCCCGGCCGGCTTTTTCAGCGGACCCGGTGCTTTCGGTGAGTTGCGTTTTTTCCATGCCGCGGACAGAGCGTGTCCTCGACGTCGATAATAAAAGGGACCCGATTAAATTTCCACATAAAAACTATTGCGTCAAAATGTAACCCGAATCCGGCCATTATTGGCCGAGGGCTATCAACGGTGTTAGGTTTTGCGTGGCCGAAATTTCGCCTACTTGGTTCATGCGCGACTTTGAACTAAGTGCTTGCGAAAAATATCGGAAACTGCTAATCGCCGCGGACATCCGCTGATGCGCTTTATCGATCGAGGGAATGCGGCGACAGGTCGGAAACGACGATGCCTTGTCGGTTTCCACGGAGCTACTTGCGCGAAAATATGCCCCGCCCGGTTTTACTGCGCAACAGCGCCCTTAAAAATGGCCGATAAATACTAGCCGTGCGCGAAAGTCAAACTATTCGAGCATGATTAAACTGCCACCGTCGGGGGAGTTGTTGTCTTGGCGACGAAGCGCCTAACAAAATTAAGCCGATCGCGATGCGTTCGCGACCGGCTGGCGGCAAAGAGAAGCCGTGTGCGTCTCATGGAAACGCAGCCCGGCTTCGAGGGGTACGGAGTTCGTATTAAGCGGCCCCGTGGCAACGGGCGGTAATGATTAGCCCGTTGTGTGGGCGGTGGCGGGGCGTTAGCGCATTGGCGGCGTCTCGCGAGCACGTAAATCGAATACGAGCACGTGAGCGTCGCGGCCTTCCGTCAACTTTAGGGCGCTTTCGTCGCGCAGCTTGAGCCCGTCGCCGGCGCCAAGCGCAATGCCATTCACCGTTACTTCGCCTTGCGCGACGTGTACGTAGGCGTACCGGTCATCGCTCAACTCGAGCGAGGCCGTTTCGTCGCCGGTCAGTTGCGCGGCATAGACGCGAACGTCCTGCCGTACCGCCAGCGCACCGCCCTCGCCTTCCGGCGACAGCATCAAGCGCAACTTGCCGCGCTTTTCTTGCGCCTCGACGTGCATCTGCTGGTACCGAGGCGTCGCGCCGAGCGATGCATCGGACGGCAGGATCCAAATCTGCAGAAAATGGACGGGATCGCTCGCCGACGGGTTGTACTCGCTATGCGCGACACCGCTGCCCGCGCTCATCAGTTGCACGTCGCCCGGCACGATCGTCGATCCGTTGCCCATCGAGTCGCGATGTTCGAGCGCGCCTTCGAGCACGTACGAGAAGATCTCCATGTCGCGATGCGGATGGCGGCCGAAACCGCGCCCTGCCGCGACGCGGTCGTCGTTGATCACGAGCAGGTCGGAGAAGCCGACTTGCTCCGGATCGAAGTATTGCGCAAACGAGAAGGTATGGCGCGAGCTGAGCCAGCCGTGTTCGGCTACGCCGCGATCGGCGGCCCGTCGGATTTCGATCATTATGGTTCTCCGAAACGTTAGGACACCAAACGAATCCTTCATATGGCAGGTGTCGATGGCTAAGGAGTCTATGCCAACGTCTCGATCGTCAGAAGACGCATCGTGCCGACTCACTGTCTCAGGAATGGGACAATCGCCCCGGGCCCCGGCGCGTATGGGCGCCCTCGCTATCGCTTACGAGCGGGCGGAGATCGCCGCGACCGGCATCCGCACGATGAGGGCGAAGCCGGCGCCTTCGCCCGTGCGGATGGACACCGTGCCATCAAATTGCGCGGCTCGCTCCGCGATGCCCGGCAACCCGAGCGACGCTCGTCGGCGCCGCCCCGCATCGGGCGCTTCGCCGATGCCGTCGTCGGCGATTCGCAACGAACAAGAGTCGCCGTCGCGGTAAAAGTCGACCGTGACCATACGCGCTCGGGCGTGGCGCGCGACGTTGGTTAGCGCCTCTTGGACGATACGAAAGATGGCCGTGGCGGCGGCCTCCGACACCTCGATATCGTCGACCCTGAATCGGCAGGCCAACCGTATGTTCGAACGGTTCGCGAATTCCGCGGCTAGGCATTCGATTGCGCCCGGGAATCCGAGTGTTTCGAGCGCGAGCGGTCGCAATTGCCGCGTCATGCGCCGAATCGAGGTGAGCGCCGATTCGATCTGGGCTTGCAGATCGCGTATGGCCGTATTCAACGGATGGCTATGGGCGCGCGATCCGGCGAGACGCTCGACGCGCTGCGCGGTCAAGCCCAACGCGTTCAACTGTTGCCCGAGATCGTCGTGCAATTCCTGGGCGATCCGTTTGCGTTCTTGTTCGCGGACCGCTTGCGTTCGGCCTGCCGAAGCCCAATCGTCGCGCGCGGGAAGCGGCGCGGCGGCGGGAGCGGCGACGAATTGGTAGCGGCGACACAGCGTCAAACTGGTGCGAAGCGCGGCAAGCAGGCCTTCGGCGGCTTGGCGCTCTTTGGAACCGGGTTCGAACTGTTCCACACGCCGCTCTTGTTCCTCGACCAAACGAGCGGCAAGCGCAAGCGTACGGCCGGCGGCCGACTCGGTCGCCAATGCCGGCACGCCGGCGGGGAGGGCAGGCGAGGGCTTCATCTCTGGGGCCGTCACACGATGTCGTGATCGTCGATCAACTGATTGCGTACCGCATAACGCACGAGCGCCGCGTCGTTCGCGAAATGCATGACGCGGCAGAGGCGCGCCTTATAGTTGCTCACGGTCTTCGTGCTAAGGCTCAAGGCGCGGCCGATCTCGGCGGCGTTTTGACCGCGCGCGAGCCGCATGAAGATATCGAATTCGCGATCGCTGAGCTGTTGATGCGGCACCGTTTCGCGCGGCGCGACCAAGTTTTGTGCGATGTACTCGGCCATCCATTGCCCCACATAGGTGCCGCCCGCCAAGACTTTGCTCAACGCGGACGATAGCTCCGCTGCCGCCGCGTGTTTGGTCAGATAGCCATGCGCACCCGCCATGAATGCCCGCAGGGCGTAGTGGCGTTCTTCGTGCATCGTCAAGACGAGTATTTTCAATAACGGCGCTTCGTCGCGAATTTTTCTGATCAATTCGATTCCGCTACGGCCCGGCATCGATAGATCGAGCAATAGCAGATCGGCGCGCGTCGAGCGGACCAATTCGAGCGTCGATGCGGCGTCCGACGCCTCGCCCACGACGCATAGGCCCGGCAGGCTTCCAAGGACTTCACGCAGGCCTTCACGAAACACGGGATGATCGTCGGCGAGCAGCATGCGCGTCGCACACGCACGGCCGCCTTCCGTGCTGCCGTCGGCTGTCTCGCAAATCCGGTCGGAAATGGCTGTGCTCATTGAGTTTGCGAGAGATGCGAGGCGATTACCACGTTCATCGATATGATAATCGGCCGTATTTATCTTATTGATTCAGGTTTTCCCTGCGGTACGCACCGGCAGACTGCTTCATTACATCGTACTGCGAGATTGGCAGCGGGACTAGGCTGCGGTGGAGGCGCGTTGCGCATGCGCCGATGGCGATCGCTTCGATTTCATGTCGAGCCCGCAATCGCTCAAATACCGCCACAACCGTTCGGCGACAGGACCGTGCGGCCGGTCGGCGCGGCGCGCGGCGACGATCTTTTCCCGCGCGCCGGGCATGTGCCGGTTCGCGAGCGAGCGCAGGCGGTTTTTTCGTAAATCGTCTTCGATCATGTGGCGCGGCAAGTGGCCCCAGCCTAGGCCGTGCAAAATGATTTCGCGCTTCATCGATTGGTCGCTTACCGTGCATTGAGCCGCCCCTGGCACGACGAAGTAGTCGCGCGCGGGCGTATGCCGGGCCGTATCGCGCATTACACACTGCGTGAGCTCGCGCAAATGTTCGGGCTTGACCGCTTTCGGCAAGTTCTTCGGCAGCAGCGAGGGCGCGATGACCGGCACCAGTTCGACCTCGCCGAGGCCGACCCATTCGATGCGCGGATCCGCTTTGTCGATCCGGTGCACGATGAGATCCGCATCGCCGTCGAGCAACCGTTCTTGCGGCCCGGCGACCGCTTCGACATGCAAATGCAGGCGCGTGGCGGGGCAGGTGCTGAAAAAGCTCGAAAGCCGCGCGAGTATCCGCTCGCGCGGGCAGAGGTCGCCGATGACGACATGCAGTTCGCTTTCTTCACCCATGGCCAATTGCGCCGCGTAGGTGCGCAGTCCGGCGAACTCGCTCAAAAGCGCTTGCGCTTTGCCATGAAACGTTTTCCCCGCGGCTGTCATGCGCACGCGATAGCCGCTGCGGTCGAGCAAGGCGAGGCCGAGTTGCCGTTCCAGCCGCGCGACAGCCGCGAAGACGGCCGGGTGCGAGCGATGCAGCGCCGCCGCGGCCGCCTGGAAGCCGCCGGCGCGGACGACGGCGTCGAAACACTGGAGGTCGTGGAGCGTGAATTCGTTCATCGGCGCGATCGGCGGGCAGGAAGGGTGTGTTTGAATGACATTACAAAGAATATCAAAAGTTTGTAATGTCTTTCTCCGAGCCCCGACACTACGATTGCGCTGTCGAACCGAACTGCCTCAATCAACGTCGAGGAAAAATGTCATGAACGCGCTATCGTATTTCACGGCCGGCGACGGCACCCGCATTGCGTATCGCTTCGACGGGCGCGAAGACGCTCCGCTCCTGATGCTCTCCAATTCGATCGCCACGTCGCTGCATATGTGGGACGGTGTCGTGCCCGACCTCGTGGAGCACTTCCGGCTCTTGCGTTACGACATGCGCGGCCATGGCGGCTCCGATGCGCCCGTCGGCGCTTATTCGATCGATCGGCTCGGTCGCGACGCGATCGAATTGCTCGATGCACTCGGACTCGAACGCGTGCATTTCCTGGGACTATCGCTGGGCGGAATGATCGGGCAGTGGCTCGGTATTCGGGCATCCGAGCGAGTCGATCGCCTGATACTAAGCAATACGTCGGCCTATCTCGGGCCGGCGCGGTATTTCGATGGAAGAATCGCGGAACTCGCCCGTATTCGCGACATGGGCGAAACGGCGGACGGGTTCATCCGCAACTGGTTCTCGCAAGAGACGATCGACCGGCGCGCTTCCGATGTGGATGCGTTTCGCAACATGGTCGTCGAAACGCCGCCTCGCGGGCTCGCCGGCGCCTTCGCCGCGGTACGCGATCTCGATTTTCGCCGCACGGCGGCGCTGATCGATCGACCCACGCTCGTCATCGCGGGTGAGCACGATACGGTGACGCTGCCCGAACACGGGGAATCGATAGCGGCTTCGATCGCAGGGGCGCGATTCGTATCGCTGCCCTGCGTGCACCTGCCGAATGTCGAGTCGCAGCGAGCGTTTGTCGATGCGGTGAACGGGTTCTTGCTGGCGGATCGAATCAAATCGATCGCGGCGTGAATCAACGGCCGAAATAAAGCGCGTCGTTAGCGCCGGTGGAGACGGGCGAACCCGAGGCCGACGAGCCGGCGCGCACGCCGCCGACGGCTTGATTGTTACCGTTTTGGGCATCTACCCGCGCTTGAGCGAGCTGGGCGTCGGCCGGATAGTACGGATCGTTGCCGAAGCTGCGGCGGCCTCCGGCTTGCTCGAATTGCACCAGTTGCGCCTTGACTTCGGCGCGCGTCAGCGGGGCGTTCGATTGAGCGAAAACCGCGACGGGAGCGGCGAGCGCGGCTGCGATGACAATGGATTGAACGAGCGATTTCATGGCATTACCTCCAAGGTTTTGTACTGTTCGGCACGGGTTCGTTTCGTGAACCGATGACTGCAGTCTAGCCATTGGAGGCGCTAGGGTTAACGCCTAAGATTCGAAATCATCTTTGCACTTTCGTTCACAATCGGCGTCGGCTCATCCACTTGCCGCGGCAACATAGCGACCTCGCGGCCCGCCTCGCGCCACGCGTCGATGCCGCCTTTGAGCGGGAGCACGTCGCTGAAGCCGGCTTCGTTCAATTTCTTCGCCATCCACGCAGCCGATACTTCGTTCGGACACGAGCAGTAGACGACGATCTTTTGATTGGGACGATAGGCTGCGACGATCTCCTCGAGCTTGCGCTCGTCGGCGAAACGCGTGCCGGGAATGACATAAGGATCGATCTGGCGCTTCTCGTCGGATCGAATGTCGAGGATGACGGGCGCAGCCTCGCTCAGCATCAATTCATACAGCTCGTCGACACCGATGCGCGCATCGGACAATTTATTCATCAAGCTGCGTCGCCGCATCCAACGATAGGCCGCGTACGCGGCGAGCAGCGCCGCGATCACGAAAATGCTCGCGTGCCCCAAGCGGCCGATGCCGGCGAAGAACCAATCGACCTGGTTCGCGACGAGCGCGCCAATGCCCAATCCGAGCGACGCCCAAATCGCGGCGCCGATACCGTCGTGGGCGACGAATGCCCGGTATGGGGTACCGAGCGCGCCGGCCATCGGCACGGAAAGCAGCGAGAGCCCCGGCACGAGTTTGGACACGGTGAGTACGCGCACGCCCCAGCGGCCGAAGAAACGTTCGGTTTTCTTCACGCAGGTGTCGCGTGACAACGATAACCGGCATAGCGTTTTCAGCGTCGCGCCGCCGTAGACGCGGCCGGCGAGAAACCAGACGCTGTCGCCGATCACGGAAGCGAGTACCGCGAGCGCGAGTACGGGCACGAGTTGACCGCCGACCGAGGCGGGATGCAGCGCGGCCATCGCGCCGAAGAGGACGAGCGTGGGCATGGCGGGCACGGGCAATCCGAGTGCCGCCGCGAGCGCGTTGACGAAAACGAGCGCCGGGCCGTAGCGCGCGACCAGGTCGTGAAGCATCGAGGGTACCTCGCAGAAACGTGCCGCGCGAAAGTTGCGGCATGCGCGGATTATGCCGCGTTCGATGCTTCGCTGCTTTAATGGAAAGGACGGGACGGCGGAAGACGCACGGGAAAAAGCGCCTAGCCGAATGAAGGGCTAGGCGAAGCCACCGATGACCGGCGGCGGAGGTATCGATCCGAACCGGCGTATGGCCGCATGCCGCGGAGGGCACGCGCTAGTCGGTTGGGCGCAGCGAAATGTGTCGATACGGCCGGCGTGCTCACTGCGGCGCAGCCGGCCCGTTCTTTCGTCTAACGAGTGGCGATCAACGGCCGAAGTAGATGGCGTCGGCTGCGCCCGTGTTCAGCGGCGCGCCGGAGGCGGACGTCCCGGCGTGAACCCCGCCGACGGCTTGCTCGCCGCTATTTTGCGCAACGGTTTGCGCTTGCGTCACTTGCGCGGCTTGCGTGCTGTTCGGATAGTACGGGTCGTGGCCGAGTGCGCTCTTGCCAGCAACTTGCTCGAATTGCACGAGTTCGGCCTTCACTTGCGCACGCGTCACCGGTGCGTTCGATTGGGCGAAGACGGCGACGGGTGCGGTCAACGCGGCGGCGATCACGACGGATTGAATGAGCGATTTCATGGCAATTACCTCCAAAAGTTATCTGTCTTGCTGTGGCAGCCGGTTCATTGTTCGAACCGATGCATGCAGTCTAGCGATCGAAGGTTCTAGGGTTAACGCCTAATTCGATAAATCATCGTTACGGTTTTGCTCATAATCGCCGCCGCGTGGGTCCGGTATGGCGTTTTTTGCGGAGCGAGGGATGCAATTTTTCTTACGAAAAGCTTTCGTTTGTTTGGGCTTGGTGTGCGCGCAGGCGTCGGCCTTTGCGCAAACGCCCGATACGGTCCAGTTGGAGGATCTGACGTGGACGGAGGTGCGCGATCAAATCGCCGCCGGAAAGACGACGATTCTCGTGCCCATCGGCGGTACGGAACAGAGCGGGCCATACGTGGCGCTCGGCAAGCACAACGCGCGCGTGCAGGTTCTCGCCGCGCGTATCGCGCGCGGGCTCGGCAACGCGCTGGTGGCGCCCGTCGTCGCCTATGTCCCGGAGGGCGGCTATTCGCCGCAGAGCTCGCATATGCGTTTTCCGGGCACCATAACGGTTTCGGACGATGTCTTCGAAAAGATGCTCGAATCCGCCGCGAATAGCTTCAAGGTGCACGGATTTATGAACGTGGTGTTTCTCGGCGATCACGGCGGCTACCAAGACGACATCAAGCAGGCGGTCGCGCGGCTGAACAAGGCATGGGCAGGCGGCAAGGCGCGTGCGTTCGTGCCGCCCGAGTACTACCGCGAAAGCTCGAGCGGTTACGCCCGCATGTTGCGCGAGAAAGGCTATCGCGACGACGAGATCGGCACGCACGCGGGGCTCGCCGATACGTCGCTGCTATTGGCCGTCTCGCCGCGGATGGTGCGGCTCGACGCGTTGCGCAAGGCGCCGAAGCTCACGGCCGCGGACGGCGTTTATGGCGGCGATCCGCGGCGTTCGAGCGCCGAGCTTGGGCAGATGGGCATCGATGCAATCGTCGCGCGGACGGTCGAGGCGATTCGCAGGGACGTCGCGGGCCGTTGACGGACGAAGAGGAGGACGTGCCATGGGTTGGAACGGAGATCGCAGGTCGTGGCTGGCATCGTCGATCGGCGCCGCGCTCGCGGGCGCCTGCATCGGATCGGCGCAGGCGGCGCCCGTGCAGACGGTACCGGGCATGCCCGCCGTTACCGATGCCGCGAATCTATACGGCGAGGCGGGGGCCAATCATTTGAGTGCGGCGGTAAGCGGCGCGCTCTCGCGCGTGTATGTGCCGAATTTGCGCTCCGACGACGTCTACGTCATCGATCCGTCCACGTTGAAAGTGGTCGATAAATTCGCGGTAGGACGCAGCCCGCAGCACATCGTGCCTTCATGGGATTTGAAGACGCTGTGGGTCACCAACAATGCGGAGGGGCGTATCGACGGTAGCCTGACGCCGATCAATCCGATGACGGGCAAGCCCGGCAAGGCGATTGCCGTGGACGATCCCTATAACATGTACTTCACGCCCGACGGTCGCGAGGCGATCGTCGTCGCCGAGGCGCATGCGCGGCTCGACTTTCGCGATCCGCACACGATGCGGTTGATGTCCAGCCTCCCGGTGCCCGAGTGAAAGGGCATCAATCACGCCGATTTTTCGATCGACGGCAGGTACGCGATCTTTACGTGCGAGTTCGGCGGCAAGCTCGCGAAGATCGATATGGTCGATCGCAAGGTGCTCGGTTACTTGGTCCTTCAAGCCAAGGGCATGCCGCAAGACATTCGCATCTCGCCGGACGGGAAGACGTTCTACGTGGCGGACATGATGGCCGACGGCGTCTACGCGATAGACGGCGACGCATTCAAGAAGACCGGCTTTATCAAAACGGGCGTGGGCACGCACGGGCTCTATCCCAGCCGCGACGGCAGCAAGCTCTATATCGCCAATCGCGGATCGAATCTCGTGCACGGTCCGCGCCACGGCAAGGGCAGCGTCTCAGTGCTCGATTTCGCGTCGCGCAAGGTCGTGGCGACCTGGCCGATTCCCGGCGGCGGCAGCCCCGATATGGGCAATGTCAGCGCCGACGGCAAGACGCTATGGCTATCGGGCCGTTTCGACGACGAGGTCTATGCGATCGATACGAGCACGGGCGCGGTCAAGCCGATCGCGGTCGGCATGGAGCCCCACGGGCTCACGGTATGGCCGCAGCCCGGGCGATACTCGCTCGGGCATACGGGCAACATGCGCTAGTTACGCGCCGGCCGGGCGCCTACGCCACGCGCTTGGCCGGGCGAAGCGCAAAGGCGCCGTCGCCGAGCAGGAATAGGGCGACGAGCGCGACGGCCCAAAACGCGGGGTATTCCCAGCCGCCGCCTTTATTCGTGAAGAGCCAGCCGTTGGCGCCGTGCACGAGTACGATCGTGCCCAGCATTTCGGCGGCGAGCGGCAGGGCGATCCAAGAGGCGTAGACGCCCAGAATCAGCGCGATGCCGCCGGCGAGCTCGAGCGCGATCGTTAGATACGCCGCAACGGCCGGCAAACCGAGCGAGGCGAAATAGCCGACGAAGCCCGGTACGCTGAAGACGAACAGCTTAAGGCCGACGTGCGCGAGGAAAAGAACGCCTAGGCTGACGCGCAGCAGCAACGCGGCAAACGGAGCGGTTTTGTCGTTGATCATGATGGTCATCGTTGACGTTTAGGAACGATTGCAGCGGGGTGGACGTTAACCGTTTACCGGCCGCCGCGGCTCGGGATGGCGCCACGATACGTTGGGCGGGGCGCGGCATCAACTGGGCTATGATTCATCCATCATTAACTGCTGGTTGACGATCGGATGGACACGCTTACGAGCATGCGGGTTTTTCGCCTGGCGGTGGAGGCCAAGAGCTTCGCCGCGGCCGCGCGCCGGCTGGACATGTCGCCGGCGATGGCGAGCAAGCACGTCATGCATCTCGAGCGCCGGCTGGGTACGTTGCTGCTCAATCGAACGAGCCGGCACTTGAGCTTGACCGAATCGGGTTCGACGTATTTCGAACACGTCCGGCAATGGCTCGACGAACTCGACGATGTGGAAACTGCCGTAGGTCAATCCACGGCGGCGCCGCACGGCACGCTCAAACTCAGTGCGCCGGTATGGATGGCCAATCCCGACTTCGTAGGGGTCCTAAACGATTATCGGGCGCGCTATCCCGACGTTCGTTTGGACGTCGATTTGTCGGGTCGTTTCGTCAATCTGGTCGAAGAGGGTTTCGATCTTGCGCTGCGCGTGACGAACCCGCTTTCCCTCGGTCCCGCGCTGATCGCGCGGCCCATTGCGCCGGTGACCTTTCACCTCGTGGCGTCGCCGAGGTATTTGCGCCGCGCGGGCGCGCCCGCCGACGCCGGGATGCTGGCCGCCCACACGATGCTGGGTTACTCGATGTTCCCGGCCAACAATGCGCTCGAAGTGGAGGGTCCGCGCGGCGTCGAGTCGATCAAATTCGAATCGGCGCTGGAGACGAACAACGAGTCGCTGCTGCGATTGGCCGCGCTGGAGGGGATGGGGCTCGCATTCCTGCCCCACGCGTTGATCGCTCGCGACATCGAGGCCGGCACGCTCGCGGCGGTGCTCACCGACTATCGCTTTTTCGGTACCAAGCTTTACGGCGTCTATCGCCACCGGAAATACCTCTCGCCCAAGGTCAGGACGTTTCTCGATTTTCTTTGCGACGATGCGCGCCTTCGCTGACGCGCATATCGGTTAGGATCTCGCCTTCGACTTATTCCAATACCTATTTTTCTCATGTCGAATTGGCTGCTTCAATTGTCCGTCGTGATCGTCGTGACATCGGCTTGCGGGGTCGTCGCTCGACGGGTCGGGCAGGGGAAGGTCGTCGGCGAACTCGTAGCGGGTTTGCTGCTCGGCCCCTCCGTGCTCGGAGCGATCGGCGGGGCGGGCTATCAGGCTCTGTTCAGTCCGGCGTCCGCCGCGATGCTGTCCAAGCTCGGTGAGCTCGGTCTCGTCTTTTTGATGTTTCAGACGGGGGCTCATATCGTCGGCGATATGCCGAAGACGCGCACCGCCGCGTGGCCGCCGTTCGTCATCGCCGCACTAGGAATGGCCGCGCCGTTCGGCCTGGGCTGCGCGCTCGCGAGCTTCGGCGGCGGCACGTTTGCGCCGCCCAATGTGCCGCGCGTCGCCTACGTGCTCTTTTGCGGGATTGCACTGTCGGTGTCCGCGCTGCCCGTCATGGCGCGTATCGTGACCGAGGCGGGTATCGCGCGGCATGAGGCTGCGCGATTGTCGATCCTCGCGGCGACCGTGACCGATGCTGCGGGGTGGCTGCTGCTGGCAAGCATCGCCGCGCTTGCGAAACCGGGCGTGTCGACGCACTCGGCGCTTTACGGCTTGCTTCAGCTCGCTGGATTTTTCGCCTTCTCGATCACCGTCGTGCGTTTGACGATGCAAGCGGTGCTCGCGCTGGCCAAGCGTTGGGGCGGCAATTCGGCGATGCTCGTGTGCGCGCTCTGCTATGTGCTGCTCTCGGCTTGGGCCGCCACGGCGTTCGGCTTGCATAGCGCGTTCGGCGCACTGATCGCCGCTGTGAATATGTCGCGCCGGCGCGATCTGCTTCACCTTTGGCGGCGCCGTTTCAGCGGACTGGCGGACGTCGTGCTCACGCCGTTGTTTTTCGTCAGCGCGGGCATGCAAGTGTCGGTCTCGGCATTGCATTCGCCGGCGCTGTTGGGATGGCTCGCGCTGATTTTTGCGGCAGGCGTGGCGGGCAAGTACGCCGGGTGTTATCTCGGTGCGCGGCTATGCCGGATTGCCCCGCGCGATTCGCATCTCGTCGGCGTGCTGATGAACAGCCGCGGCACCGTCGAACTGATGGTGCTCAGTATTGGATTGCAGTTGCAACTGATCTCGTCGTCGCTCTACACGGTACTGCTTATCGCGACGCTGACGATGACGGCCGTCAGCGCGCAGCTCGCTCATCGATGGGCGCGGGAGCACCGCGCGGCGCCGCTCGCCGCGCCGGCACCGGCCGCCTGACGCGTTTTTCGATGCGGGGAATATCCCGCATCGGCCGGGCATTTTTGCGCTATCCCTGTCAGTTTTGGCAGTATGTTTTGCCGTGCATCGATGTTGCAATGGCGGCGAGCACCACAGTCTTTGCTCGGCGGCTCGGCTCACGTGAGCGCCGATACGTGTCGTATCAAGCGGCTACGAGCAGCGGAGGCGCGATGAGCATGGCATATCGTTCGGATAGGCGGCTGTGGCGCGGGGCGTGTGGCGGGGTGCTCGCTTGTTCGGCCGCGCTCGCGTGGCCCGCCTCCGCGCAAGCGCAAGCTACGGTGCAGATCTATGGAATCGTCGACGATGCGTTGACGTTCACGACGAATCAGGGCGGGGGCCGCGTTTGGTCCCAAACGAGCGGCGTCGGCCAATCCAACCGCTGGGGCCTACGCGGTATCGAGCCGCTCGGCGATGGCTGGCGGGCCGTGTTTCGCCTCGAAAACGGATTCACGGTCAACGACGGACGGTTTTCGCAGGGCGGGCTCGAGTTCGGACGCCAAGCGTTCGTCGGCCTCGCGAGCGACCGCTTCGGGTCGCTAACGTTCGGGCGTCAGTACGACTTTATGTCGACGAACCTGACCCAATTCGCCGCCGGCACGCTGACGCCTTCGGTCTTTGCCTTCCATCTCGGCGATTTGGACCGGCTCGGCGCCGAGCGCCTCGACAATTCGGTTCGCTACGTGACCCCGGAATGGAACGGTTTGCAGCTCGGTGCACTGTATTCGTTCGGAGGGCAGCCGGGAAATTTCGTTGCCAATAGCGCGGTGGCGTTCGGCGCCACCTACGCCCGCGGTTCGCTCCATTTAGGGGCGGCCTATGTGGGGATGCACAACTACACGACCGCGTTCGGCATCGGGACATCCGTGCTCGGCGTGCCGCTCGTCGGCACCCGGGCGCAAGGACTGTTGCCGCGTTTTCAGGTGTTCGACAAGCTCACGGTATCGGGCGTGGGCGCCGGTTATCAGTGGGGGCCGACCTTCTTGCACGGGCTATTCACGCTCGTCGGTTTTCGGCAAAACGGTGCAAGTGCATGGCTTAGGACCGCCGAAGGCGGCGTGAAGTACACAATGACTTACGCGCTATCGCTAGCCGGCAGTTATGCCTACTCGAAACTCGGTCCGGCACATTGGAATCAATTCGTGGCTGGTATCGATTACTCCCTATCGAAACGCACCGACGTCTACTGGAATGCCGTTATATTACGTTCGAATCAGGGCGTGCGCGCGCAATTATTCTCGCTTCCCGCTTCGAGTTCAAATTCTCAAACGGTTGTTTCATTAGGGCTTCGCCATCTCTTTTAGCGCGTAAAGCGCATGATCCTTTCGATCGTTCTCGCGTTTGATTCCGTTATGGCCGAATTGCCTGTCAGCATTGCCTGACAAGGCCCTTAGAGGGTTTGTGTCGATAGGGTTTGTTTGACTTGAATCAACCTTGCCGAACGTTATCCTTCGTACAAAAGAGCCTATAAGAAAACCGCTTCTACAACGGTCCGCCGTGATTTTTGGGCGGCTGCTCCACTTTATCGCCTGCTTGAGTCGGGCGTGCGTGCCGGCACCGGCGAGTCGGATAACCGATTGAGCCGGTAATCGATCAACTAACGTTTGCAGCATTCGGTGCGGCCCGCGAGCGGCCCTGCGCCGGGCCGCATGCGCGCATTCGCTTCGTATTGCCCATCTGGGGTACGCGGCGTTTGGGGAAATGAAGTGCGCGAGGTATTGGAACGTGTGCGGCGTTTGAGCCGCGATTGGTACGCCCCGGGTTTTGCCCTCGGCGTATTGATGCTCGCGCTGTCCATTACGGTGACCGTCTACTCGGTCTGCGGTCAATTCGTCGAGCGCGAGGCAAAGCTGCGCTTCGATAACGACTCGGGCAGCGTCGAGCAGCAAATCGCGGTACGGGTACGGCTTTATTCCGACGTGCTCGTCGCGATGCGTGCGCTCTTTCGCGAGGACGCGAACGTCACGCGCGGCGAGTTTCGGGATTTTGTGACTGGACTCGATTTGCAGGGCCGCTATCCGGGGTTTCAAACGCTCAATTATGCGAGCTACGTGCGTGCGGCCGATATGGATGCGTTCGTGGCCGAGCAACAGCGCGACCCGATGCTGAAGCAAGCAGGTATCGAATTCTCGATTCATCCGCCGGGCCCACGCGACAGTTACGACGTGTTGACCTACGTCGAACCGCTCGCGGCGAATCGCGAAGCGGTGGGGCTCGACATGGATGCGCTCGCGAATCGGCGGGCGGCCATGGAAACGTTGCGCGACACCGGCCAGCCGATCAGCAGCGGGCGATTGATCTTGGACGATCGCAGCGCGCGATTCGTCGGGATCGCGATGCGCATGCCGGTCTATCGTAAGGGTATGCCGACCGAGACCGTCGATCAACGCCGCCTGGCCTATGTCGGCTCGGTCGGTGCCGGTCTTCGCGTCAACGACATGATGGACGGGCTGCTCAGCGCGGAGACGCTGCGCGCGATCAAATTCAAGATTTACGATGCCGGCCGGCTGAACGCGGCGCCTACGCCGCTATCGAAAGGGTCGTTGCTTTATGACAGCGTGAACGGGGTCGCGCTGGCGGTTGCGCCCGAGGGCCGGCCGGCCCGGACGACCCGCGGTGCGCCTCACGCCGCCGCCCCGGTGGTGCCGTCGGCCCCGCGCGCCGCCCGCGGCGTAAAAACGGCCGTGCTGCAACGGCGCGCAGAGCAACCGTTCGCGGGACGCCGCTGGGTGATCGAGTTTACGGCCAATGCGGCCGAGTTGAGCGGTGCGCAACGCGTCTTGCCCGAGGTCACGCTCGTCGCGGGCATGACGATCAGCTTATTGCTGGCGGGGCTGGCTTATGCCTTATCGAGTTCGCGTTCCCGGGCGGTCAGGCTGGCCGACCAGATGACCTACGACTTGCGCGAAAGCGAGGCAGCCCGCGCCGAGGCGCAAAGGATCGCGCATTTGGGCGATTGGCGCGTGACCGCGGACGACGGGCGTGTATCCGTATCGCGCGAAATGGCCCGTCTGATCGGCTGTCCGCCGCAGCCGGCGCAATCGGTGCGGGCGCTGCTGCGTGCGATCGATCCGCGCGATCGCGGCGTGTTGATCGAGCAGGCGAAACGCGCGATGAAGACGCACGATGCGTTCGAACTCGAATGCCGCTACCGCTCGCGGCGCGGACGGTACGGCTGGTTACGCGTGATCGGGCATCCGTACGGCGGCCCGGATGCCGCAATGCTGCGCGGCACGGCCCTTGAAATCACTAAGCAAAAATCGATCGAACGGGCACGCGATCTGGAGCATGCATTTACGTTGTATCTCGCCACGGCAGGCAACGAGTTCGACGTCTGCCGCCATCTGATCGAATCCATCGTGCATGGAATGGATTGGGATGGGGGCGCATTCCGCCCGACGCCGGCCGGCACGAAGCAGTTGCTGTGCGCGACGTCGACGGCGATCGACAGCCCGTTCGAAAATTGGCTTCTCGTGAACGGCCCCAATGTGATCGCCGAGGACGATGCGCCGGCGGCGCCTCGCTGGAGCGTGGCAGGGCGCGGCGCGCCGCGCCTGGGCCACGACGGCTGGCTCACCGATGCCGGTATCGCAACGACGTTTTCGTTCGCGCTGCGTTTGGGATCGGTCGTGGTGGGCGTGGCGGAATTTTATGCCCGCGAACGGCGTCATGTGGAGCCGCAGGCGCTCGTGATGGCGCGTTCCATCGTGAGCCAGATGAGCCACTTCCTGCAGCGCCGGCAGGCGGAGGACAACCTGCATTTCCTCGCCACGCACGATGCGTTGACCGGGCTCCCCAATCGGTTGATGTTTCGCGAGCACTTGGACGAGATGCTGGCCCGCGCGCGCGCCGATGCCACGTCGCTGCACGTGCTGTTCATCGATCTCGACCGGTTCAAAGACGTGAACGATTCGCTCGGACATAACGTCGGCGATTTGCTGCTGCGCGCGGTGGTGGCGCGCCTGCAAGAGGTGTTGGCGCACGTCGACATGCTCGCGCGGCTGGGCGGTGACGAGTTTGTCGTACTCGTCAAGCATGAAAGCGAGGGTATGGCCGCCGTCATGAACACGATCGACGCGATTCAAGCGGCGCTGGCGCAGCCGTTCATGGTCGGCGGATCGCAGTTGCAGGTCAGCGCGAGCATCGGCGTCAGTTCGTTCCCCGGCGACGGCGAGGATGCGCAGACGCTGCTCAAGCACGCCGACATGGCGATGTACGGCGCCAAGCAGCGCGGCAAGAATACCTATCAGATGTACATGCGCCAGATGAGCATGTCGTTGCACCGGCGTGTGGAAATGGAGACGCAGCTTCGCCACGCGGTCGAGAACGGCGAGTTCACGCTCTTTTATCAGCCGCGCATCGATTTGCGCACGAACCATTGCACCGGCGTGGAGGCGCTGCTTCGTTGGAACAATCCGGCGCTCGGCGCCGTGTCTCCGGTGGATTTCATTCCTGTCGCCGAGGAAACGGGTGCGATCGTGCCCATCGGCGCTTGGGTCCTGCGCGAGGCTTGCCGGCAAGCCGCCGAGTGGCGCGCATTGGGTTTGGCCCAGATCCACGTCGCCGTCAATCTGTCCGCGCGGCAGTTCGCCGATCCGCACCTGCACGAAAGCATCTTGGACGCGCTTTCGGATGCCGGGCTTTCCGGCGAGTATTTGGAACTCGAGCTGACCGAAAGCATGGTGATGCGTCATCCCGAACAAGCCGTGCGTTGGCTGTCGGCCATCAAACGCACCGGCGTTCGTCTATCGATCGACGATTTCGGGACCGGCTATTCGTCGCTCGCCTATCTGAACCGCTTCCCGATCGACACCGTGAAGATCGATCGATCGTTCATCCGCAACGTACCGGACAGCCATAGCGATACGCAAATCACGAGCGCCGTGATTGCGCTCGGACACAGCCTCGGCCTGACCGTCATCGCGGAAGGCGCCGAAACGCAGAAGCAAATCGATTTTCTCCGCAAGGAAGGCTGCGATGAAGTGCAAGGGTACTTCTTCAGCCGCCCGATTCCCGCCGCCGACGTCGAGAGTTTTCTCGGCAAAGCGGCGGATTCCGGTCTCGCGTCTACACCGAGACCACTAGCCGCAAGCGCCGAAGTCAGCCGACGGAGCGCTTTCATCAAGTCTTGAAGGAATAGCACCATGCAGACCACCAAACGGGGCATCGCCGAGATGTATCAGGCCATCGATGAGTTGGATTTCAGCCGTATCAAAATGAAGCTCATGCATCGGCGCGACGGTGTCATCGCGTTGCGTCAAGTCGAGCGCGCAGAGGAAGGCTATCGGCAATTTTTGAAGCTCGCGGCGAAGTATCCGGACGCCCCGCTCGTGCCGAGCGAGGAAGTCGACGAATTCTGGCACATGCACATTCTCGATACGCAACGCTATGGCGCCGATTGTGAACGGATCTTCGGCTACATGATTCATCATGATCCTTACAGCGGGCTCGACGGCGCGCAGGACGAGGCACGGCATTTCCTACTTGCGGCCGCGAGCGACGAGATGACGGCGCGCGAATTCGGCGCGTCGGGGGCGGGACCGGTTGCGTACTGCGTGAAACCGGAAGCGAAGGGTGACGCGAAGGCGTACTGCGTGAAGCCCGAAGCGAAGGGTGACGCGAAGGCGTACTGCGTGAAGCCCGAAGCGAAGGGTGACGCGAAGGCGAACTGCGTCAAGCCGGAAGCGAAGGGCGATGCGATGGCGTACTGCGTGAAGCCGGAAGCGAGGGGTGACGCGAAGGCGTACTGCGTGAAGCCCGAAGCGAAGGGTGACGCGAAGGCGTACTGCGTCAAGCCGGAAGCGAAAGGCGATGCGAAGGCGTACTGCGTGAAGCCCGAAGCAAAGGGTGACGCGAAAGCGTACTGCGTCAAGCCTGAAGCGGCGGCCTACTGCGTCAAGCCCGAAGCGAAAAACGATGCGCAGGCCTATTGCGTCCGCCCTGAAGCTATGTCGGCCGCGTATTGCGTCCGCCCCGTTGCCGCGCCGGAGGCACGGCGCAGCGCCTAGCCGATGCCGCAATCGGCGGGGCGTCTTATCCCGGCCGCCCCGCGCGCGTCATATTCGATTGCGTGCCCGAGCGCTTGGCGTCCCCGCACCGGAGGGGGCGGCGGCCCTCTATCGCCCCTCATTTCCCATTGACCCAAATCAAGTCGACTTCGACCCGCATCCGGAAGATGGCGTTAGACACGCCATGAGGCTGTCCAAGCCGCCCATGGCCGGCGGGACGTTAATCGGAGCGGGAGACGGTAAATGGGGATCGGCATGCAAATCGTGTATCTCGGGTTTCCCGGAGAAGCACGGATCGAGGCCGAGGCAGGCGTTCAATTATTGCGGTTGATGCGATTCGCCTCGCGCGTCGCCGCCTGTCATTTGGCGATCGAACTCCTGCATGGTGCGGGCGGGAAGTATTACGACGCCCGGCTCGACATCATCACGCCCGAAAAGCAGTTGATTGCGCTGCCACATTGCTCCGAAACCGATCCCGAGGCCGCCGTGCGTGCAGTCTTCGACTACGCGGAGCGCGAGCTCACGAATCGTGGCAACGATTTTTCCAAACTCAACTAGTGACGGATCGGGGCATCGTGGCCCCGTGTTCGCCTAAGCCCCGCCCGTTTTGTCCCGCGCCAAACGCGCGATGGTTTCCATGGCCAGGTCGAATTCGGTCGTCTTGTCGAAAAAATAATCCGCGCCCGCCACGACGCTGGCCTCGCGAAATACGGGGGACGCATAGTTCGTCAGGACGATCGTGACGATCGGATCGGTACGGTCGCGCAGTGCATGAAGCAGGTCCATGCCGTTGCTGTCGATCAAGCGTAAGTCGAGGATCACGACTTCGGCATCGGTTTTCTCGATGCCGCGCAGCGCGGTTTCGACATCCTCGGCTTCCCCAACGATGTGTGCCGCGCCGTCGGGCCCGATATGCATGGCCAAACGATCGCGCACGAGGGTGGACTCGTCGACGACGAATACTCTTAGCGGTGACCGGTTGTTCGTATCCATGCGAACAGTATCGTCAGCGCTTTATCAAATAAAAATCAGTTCGGTAGGAATCGGTTGTAGGCGGCAGCGAATACGTTTGTAGGGCAGGTCCTACAGATAAACGCGCCGCCCCGTCCCGGGGCCTTTCCACGCGATTCGCGGCGGCTAGGGCGTTACCTTTGGTTACAAGTCTTCGCTGTCCTCGAACAGCTTGTGCTGAATCGCGTACCGTACCAGGGCCGCTTCGTGAGGCATCTGCATTTTTTCGAGTATGCGGGTTTTATAGGTGCTGACCGTTTTGGCGCTGACGCAAAGCTCGTTGGCGATCTCGCTGATCGTCTGGCCCGATGCGATGCGGCGGAAGACATCGAACTCCCGGTCCGACAGCCGCTGATGCGGCAGCATGTCGGTCGGTTCGTTCAGGCTCTGCGCGAGCCGTTCGGCCATCGACAAACTCACGTATACGCCCCCGGCCGAGATCTTCGTCAACGCCGAGACGAGTTCCTTGCTGGCGCTTTCTTTCGTGAGGTAACCCGATGCGCCCGCCTTGAACGCGCGCACCGCGTATTGCTGTTCGGCATGCATCGTCAACACCAAGACGCGCAGCGTCGGCAATTCTTCCTTGATCTGTTTGACGAGCTCGATCCCGTTGCGCCCGGGCATCGATAGATCGAGCACCAGTATGTCGGCCGGCGTACTGCGCACGAGCGAAATCGTGCTCGGTCCGTCGTTTGCTTCGCCCACCACATCGAACCCGCTGGTGCCTTCTAGAATGTGACGCAGGCCGTCACGCACCAGGGTGTGGTCGTCGGCTAATAGTACTCTCGTCATGGCAGCGCCTCTTCCTGTTGTATGGCGGCGAGCGGAATCCGCACCTTCAGCGTGAATCCTTTTCTCGTGGCCGTTTCGATCGAAACCGATCCGCCCAGGATATGCACGCGTTCGCGAATACCGAGCAAGCCGAAGGATTTTTCCCCGGATCCCTCGTGATTGGGTGCGGTGGGCGCACCGCGACCGTTATCGGAGATCGATACCACGCATTGATCGTCCTCGACGACCAGCGCCAGCCGAACGAGGGTCGCCTCGGCATGTCTCGCCACGTTCGTCAGCGCTTCCTGCACGATTCTAAAGAGCGTCGTCGCTCCGTTGCGCGAGAATTGCGCGCCGCCGGGCTCGATCCGGCGCTCGATCTCGATGCCGTAGCGGGTGGTGAAATCGGTCAGGAGCCAATCGATGGCGGGCATGAGGCCGAGATCGTCGAGCATCACCGGCCTCAGGTCGGCGGCAATGCGGCGCACCGAGCCTACCGTGGAATCGATGAGCCGGCGCATGCCCTTTAGCTGAGCAAGTACCGACGGCGGGGCGTTCGGTGCCTCCGCGAGCGATTGCTCCGCGGCGGAAAGATCCATCTTCAACGCCGTCAGTTGCTGCCCGAGATCGTCGTGCAACTCGCGCGCGATGCGCGTCTTTTCTTCCTCGCGGACGTTTTGCAAGTTCGCCGATAGCTCGCGCAGCTCTTGGCGCGACGCTTTCAGCGCATCCTCTGCGCGCACGCGCTCGGTGACGTCGCGCAGCATCACGGTATAGAACTTCCCTTGCCCGTCGTGGATTTGCGCGATCGACGCTTCGATCGGAAACTCCTCGCCGTCGGCACGCAGGCCGACGAGAACCGGCTGCTGCCTTCCCATCTTGCGTTCGGTTACGCCTGTTTCGCCAAACCGTTCGACGTGCTTGCGATGCCCCTGTCTAAATCGCTCGGGAATGAAGCGCTCGATCGGCGTGCCGATCGCATCCATCGCCGAACAGCGGAACACTTGTTCGGCGGCGGGGTTGAACATGACGATGCGCTGCTGCTCGTCGATCGTGATGATGGCCTCGCTCGAGGAACGAATGATCGCCATCAAACGCGCTTCGTCTTGCGACGAGCGCGAGCGCGCCGTCCCGGCTTGCGCAAGCGTCGTGCCGCTCTGGCGCATAAAGACGAAAACCGCGGCGCCCGCCATGATCGCCGCGGCGAAGCCGGCCGCGGCGATCGCGCTGCCGCTGAAATCGGCCGACGCCACGAGCGAGGGATCGCTCGTGGCAAAGGTAACCGACAGCGCTTCGCCGCCGAACCGCAGCGTATCGGTGCGCTGGAACCGCGGGCCGCCTTCGTATTGAGCGGCGAGCGGGATGCCCGGCGGATAAAGCAGCATCGGCGGCTGCCCGCCCGAAACGTGCAGTCCCATGCGCGGCTCGTGCGCGGCGACGCTGGCGAACAAATACTCCGTGTCCAAGCGCGCGATCGTAAACCCGATCAGCGAGGCACGCCGGGCGGCGACGAGCGTGGGTGGCGGCGCGGTCCGATAAACGGGTAGAAAAAGGTCGACGCGCGCACGCCCCTGGCTTTCCGTCGGCTCCGTTTCCACCGTGGTTTCGCGCGGGAGCGGCCGAATCGCCATCGCCACCTGGCCGCTGTTCGCGGCGCGTATGAGCGCGGCGCGTGTGATGTCGCTGACTCCGAGGTCGCTGCCTTCCGATGCGTCGCCGCGCGGTGGCCACATCAGCATCGTATGCGCGAGCGCGGTGCCGGACGCGCCGGCCGGCGCCGAGGCGCCCGGCGCGGCGG
>NZ_QUBS01000033.1 GCF_003390925.1 Trinickia diaoshuihuensis
GTGGGCGGCTCGGCTCCGAGCGCACCTGCCGCGCCCGGCGCACCGGCGCCGGCCGCGCCGTCGAACACGTCCACGGCCGCCAATGCGGCGGTCTCGAACCCAGCAACAGGAGCCGCGCAATGACGCAATCCGTGCAGGCGCAACTCGCCTACTTCGGCAAGATTCCTTCGCGCGGGGACTTCGTCAAAAGCACGCACAATCCGCAGTTGCTCCAAACGCTCGACCGCTGGGTCGCGCAAGCGATGGAACTGCTCGCCGAAGACCCGCGCTGGAAAATCGTCTACGAAAACGCGAAGCCGATGCACTTCGCGTTTCTCGGTTCGCAAAGCCGCCTGGCCATCGCCGGCCATATGATGTCGAGCCACGACGTATCGTCGCGGCGCTTCCCGCTGCTCGCGGCGACGGCGCTCGAAGTCGAACGCCCCCTCGCCTTTCTCGCGCGCAGCCCGCTCGCGTTCGCGCGGCTTTGGTCGCGCGCGGCCACACAGATGCGCACGCTCTACGATTGCGAAGAGCCGGGCGCCGCGTTGCAGGCCCTGGGCGATACCCAGGTGTCGATCGATGTGGGCGTCGCCAATTCGCACGAAGGCACGTTCTCGGATTTCGTCGAACACCAGACGCTCGCCGGACTCGAGCAAATGCTGCTGGCGAGCGGCCATCCCGTCAGGCTGCGCGGCGCGATGCTCGCGCTCGGCTCGTTGCTCAAGCCCGTCATGCTCAGCCATGCGCCGAATCTCGAACGCGGGCTCACCTTGCCGCTGCCGAACGATACGTTCTACCGCAGCCTGGTAGCCACGTTCTGGCTCGAGCTCATTGCGCCGTTTCTCGCGCAAGCGGACTTCGAGATCGCCATATTTATCGGGACGATCGCCGAGCGCGAACGGCTCGTCATCGGCTTTAACGGCGCCTCGGCCAAAACGCTGCACAGCGTGATCGATCCGCAGGCTTATGCGACGCACAACATCGACATCGACGATCCGGAATGGATCGACGACCACGCTCAGAACGAACATGGAATCAGCAAGCTCGTCAGCTATCTCGAACAACCGGAATTGTCGCTGCGCATCGCGGTCGACACCTTCCGCGAAGTATTTGCCGGGGCTTGAGGCGATGACAGGTTTTTCTGGTTTCTCTCATTTCTCCGGTTTGCAACGCGCCGCCGCGCTGACGCTCGCCCTCTGTGCCTCGTTTTCCGCGCTCGGCGCTCGCGCCGACGACGGTACGCCGGCGACCGTGATGCCCGTCGATGCGGGCGGCGCAAGCGTGCGCACGGCGACGCTGCCGCCGCCAACGCAATTGGCCGCGGCCACCACGACCGGCGCGCCGAATGCCCCGACGCGCATTCCCGCGCCGGCCGACGCCGCCCCGGGCCAAGTCGTCGCGAGCGGCAAAGTGCCGGACGAAGCAACGCACAGCGCGGTGCTCGCGCGGCTGCGCGAGACGTACGGCGCCGCCAATGTCGTCGACCAAATCGAAGTGGGCAGCGTATCGACGCCACCGAACTGGAGCGCGAACGTTCAGAAGCTGCTCGGCCCGCAACTGAAGCAGATCAGCAAGGGCCAATTGAAGATCGACGGCACGCAGATCGACGTGAAGGGCGAGGTGTCGAACGAAGCGCTGCGGCAGCAGGTGGCAAGCGACATGGCCACTGCCCTGAATCCAACCTATACGATTCATAACGGGCTGCGCGTGAGTGCGTCGGAGCAAGGCATGCTCGATTCGACGCTCGCGAATCGAACGATCGAATTCGAAACGGGCGCAGCGACGTTGACGCCCGAGGGCCGCGCCATCCTCGATCAGATGGCGGCAGTGCTGCTCAAGCTTCCGGGCAAGACCGTCGAGATCATCGGCCACACGGACAACTCGGGCAACCGGGCGTCGAACATCGCCCTGAGCCAGGCACGCGCCGATGCCGTGAAGGGCTATCTCGTGACGAAGGGCGTCGCACCACGATCGATGGCGACGATGGGCGTGGGCCCCGATCAGCCGATCGCGTCGAACGATACCAATGAAGGACGGGCGCGCAATCGCCGGATCGAGTTTCGGGTCGGGCAGTAAGCGCTTTTTGGCGCCGCCGGTCTCCTTGCCTAAAAGATAAGAGTACGCGGCGGCGCCTGGGCCGCGCTCAGCTTGCCTCGTCAGGCTTCACGCCGAGCAACTCCCGAATATGCGCGAGCGAGCCATCGTCCTTGACGACCGAGGCCAGCCATTCGTGCAGCGGCATATCGGCCCACTCGGCGGCTTTGTCGGCGAGATAGGCGGCCGGGCTATGCGGCTCGGTAGCACGCAAAAACCGAGCGATGGCGCGCAGTTGAGCGACCGCTTCCGCGCGGCTCTGGATCGCGCCGTTGGTATGCACGACTGCAAGGGCGGCGTTGTGAGTGGGCATCGAAGTCTCGAGAGAGGGGGCCGTCTTGAAGCTGGGCTCGGCGCGTTCGAGCGGGACGACACCGGATGTCGATTGAGTTTGCGTGGGCGCCGGTTCAACCTTCGCCCCGACGTCGCGCGCGAAACGCTCGGCCAACCCGAACACGTATTCGTAAGCGTCCTTCACCTGCCGGAAACTCGGCGCGGCCGTTCCGGCGCGCGCATCGACCGTTTGCTCGAGCGCCAGCATCGCGGCTTCGAACGCCTTCAAATCCGCGAGCAGCGTCTTATAAAACGCGGGCGGCGTGGCACGCTTGGCCGCCTCGATCTGCTCGAGCGACGGCTTGCCGCGCGAGAGTTCGTCCGCGTGATCGGGATCGCGGCGCACGGCTTGCGCGACATTGCTCGCCACCTCCCAATCGAGCCCGCCGAACTCCCCCGATGAAGCTTGCGTGAGCGGCACTTCGCGCAGCAATTGTGCCGTGCGGCCCACGAGCCAACTGACGTTGCCCAGCCGGTATTCCGTGTCGTCCCCTTCGGGCAACGGATGCACGGTGTCCCAGAACTGCTCGGCCAGCGCCGCGAGCAACGTATAGCCCTGCGACAGCCCCTCGACGCCTTGCTTCATCGCCAGCGCTTCGGTGAGCCAAGCGGCCAGACGCAGATCCTTCGTTTGAGTTTTGAGCAGCGAGACGCAGCGCTCGATGACGAAACCCCAATCGGCCTCCTTGATCTCCGTGACCCATTCGCCTTGATCGAGCGAGGGATCGTCGAAGCGGCGCGCCTGCTGGATCGCATCGAAATCGTTGGAGAAGAGCAAGTCCTCGCCGCAAGGCGATGCGCCTTCGAGCGGGGCGATGAGCGGAGCTAAATCGATCGGCATGTCAGGCTACCTTGTATTCGAACTCGCCCGATTCGAGCGCGCGCACGTCGATTCGCTCGATGCGCTCGCCGCCGGCCAGGCGGCCGAGCACGTGCTGCGCGAGTTCGGGCAGCAGCGTTCCGTTGAGAATGTGGTCGACGTTGCGCGCCCCGGAATCGACCTCGGTACACCGCGCGAGGACGGCATCGACGAGCGATTCGTCCCAGGAAAACTCGGCGCGATGATTCGCCGCGACGCGCGCCCGAATCCGTTCCAGCTTCAATTCGACGATCTCGGCCAGGACGTCGTCCGAAATCGGATAGTAAGGCACGACTTTCACGCGCCCGAGGAAGGCGGGCTTGAACGCCTTGTACAGTTGCGGCCGCAATAGCTCGGCGAGCGCATCGGCATCGGGCAGCGCTTCGGGCGGCTGGTTCAAGCAAGCTTGCATGACGGCCGACGAGCCGACGTTCGAGGTCAGAATGATCAGCGCGTGACGAAAATCGATCTCGCGCCCTTCGGCATCGTCGAGCGTACCCTTGTCGAACACTTGGAAGAACATCTCGAGCACGTCGGGATGCGCCTTCTCGATCTCGTCGAGCAGCACGACGCTATACGGATTGCGCCGCACGGCCTCGGTCAGCACGCCGCCCTCGCCGTAGCCGACATAGCCCGGCGGCGAGCCTTTCAGCCCCGACACGCTGTGCGCTTCCTGATACTCGCTCATGTTGATCGTGATGAGCTTGCGTTCGCCGCCGTAAAGCGCATCGGCTAGCGCGAGCGCCGTTTCGGTCTTGCCCACGCCCGACGGGCCGACGAACAAGAACACGCCGCGCGGCTTGTTCGGATCCTCGAGGCTGGCGCTGGCCGTGCGCACGCGCTGGGCGATCGCGTCGAGTGCGTGATCCTGGCCGATCACGCGCTCGGTCAGCAGGTCCTTCAGGCCGAGCACCGTGCCGATCTCGTCCTTGACCATACGGCCAAGCGGGATGCCGGTCCAAGCCGCGACGATTTCCGCGACGACGAGCCCATCGACCTGCAACGGCACCATCGGGCTCGACTGCTGCAACTCTTGGAGCTTGGCCGTGAGCCCGGTCAATTCCTCGCGCAGCGATGCTGCCGTATCGTTGCTCGCGCCCGTTTGCTTACCCTCGCCCTCGGGCTTCACCGCGGCGGCGAGTTCGGCGCGCAATGTCCCGATCCGTTGCGCGAGTTCGCGCTCCTGCGCGTAACGGGCTTCGTCGGCTGCCAGCGACGCGCTATCGGCCTCGCGCGCCGCGCGCAGGTTCGCGAGCCGCTCGTCGTGCGCGGCGCCGCCCGTGCCGCTCGCGCTTTCCCGTTCGAGCGCGGCGATTTCGGCATCGATGCGCTCGATGCGTTTGCGCGTGTCGTCGATAACGGCCGGCGTCGATCCCTGCGCGAGCGCGACCTTGGCGCAGGCCGTATCGAGCACGCCGATTGCCTTATCGGGCAGTTGCCGTCCCGTAATGTAGCGATGCGAGAGCCGCACGGCCTCGGTGATCGCCTCATCGAAAATGCGCACGCCGAAGTGCGCTTCCATGCGCGGCGCGAGACCGCGCACCATCGCGCAAGCGAGCGCCTCGCTCGGCTCGTCGACCTTCACGACTTGGAAACGCCGCGCGAGCGCCACGTCCTTCTCGAAGTACTTGCGGTATTCGGCCCAAGTCGTCGCCGCGATCGTGCGCAATTCGCCGCGCGCGAGCGCCGGCTTCAGCAGATTGGCGGCATCGTTTTGGCCGGCCTGGCCGCCCGCGCCGATGATCGTGTGCGCTTCGTCGATGAACAAAATGATCGGCGTCGCGCTTTTCTTCACTTCGTCGATGACGTTCTTCAAGCGATTCTCGAACTCGCCCTTCACGCTTGCGCCGGCCTGCAGCAGCCCCATGTCGAGCACGTGCAGCGCGACGCCGACGAGCGGCGTGGGCACGTCGCCCGCCGCGATGCGCAGCGCCAAGCCCTCGACGACAGCCGTTTTGCCGACCCCCGCCTCGCCCGTGAGGATCGGGTTATTTTGCCGGCGACGCATGAGGATATCGATCGTCTGGCGGATTTCGGCTTCACGCCCGATCACGGGATCGATTTGTCCTTCGCGCGCGCGCTGCGTCAGATTGGTCGTGTAGGTATCGAGCGCGGGCGTTTTCGACGGCGCCGCGCTGATCCCTTCCTCGCCGGCCGGCGCGCCCGCCGCCGCGTGGAAGCCGCCCGCCGCCTCGGCCTCTTCCGAGCCTGCCGTCGCTTGCGCGAACCGATGCTTGAGCTCTTCGGTCGGCACGCGCGTGAGCACGGGCGACATCCGCTCGGCGAACTGCGACAGCTCCGGCGACGTCAGCAGCGCGAGCAGCAGATGTCCCGATCGGATCCGCGCGGCGTGCGAATCGAGCGAGGCGATCAGCCACGCTTGCTCGAACAGCGAAATCAAATGCTGCGAAAACACCGGCGTACGCGTGTTGCCGGTCTTGAGCCGCTCGAGTCCGCGTTCGAGATCCGTGCGCAGCACCTCGCTGCTCAAACCGCTCGCGCGCAGCACGACGGCGATATCGCTCGCCTGTTGCTCGATGAGGGCGAGCAGCAAGTGCTCGAGGTCGACTTCGTAATGGCCACGCGCCAGGCAGAGGCTGGCCGCGCGCGTCGCGGCATTTAGGCAAAGCGCGTCGAGCTTGGCGATGAGGGTCTTCAGGGGGGTACTCATGTCGGATCGATTCTCGCTTGTCGGATCAATGGATGACGTTCAGTTCGTAGCGTGCGTCGTCGCGGTCGCGTTCGGCCGGGCGGGTACACAAAAAGGCGTCGTAGCCGAGTCGGGCGCCTTCGCCGAGGCGGCTCATGCCCACCTCCTCGCGCGCCAGTACGAGCGACACCTCGTATTCGAGGGTGATGCCCGCGAGCAGCACGAGCATGCGTTCGAGCGCGATCGCCCGCGCCTCGCCGGGCAAGAACGCTTCGTAATCGCGCTTGCGGAGCGGCCCCACGACGATGCGCACGCGCATGTCGCGCTGCCACACCCGCTCGCCGGCGAGCGCCGTGGCGCCGAGCGTCGCATTCTCGCGGCCGAGGACCGTCAGCCGCGCCGGCGGCACCCCGTACCACTTGCCCGCGAACTGCTCGACCCGCACGGGTACGCGGAAATAATCGGTCAGCGTGCGCGCCAAATATGCGGCCGACATCGGACGGTGGCGCGCAGGCAACGCATAACCGGCGATCGCCTCGTCGATCAGCGCGCCGCGCCCTTGCTGTAGCTGCGCGCGCGTCGCGGCGTCGGGCGCGCCCGCGAGCGCGAGCAGGAGCGGCAAATAGCGCTCGTCGCGATCGAGTTCGTAGTGAAACGGGAGGCGGTATTTTTTCCATGCCGCATAGAACAGCGCGGCGGCACGGCTCGAGAAAACGTCGAAGAACTCCCGCGCCGCATGGTCGCGCTGCACTTGCGCGCGGGCGATCAACTGCTCCGTGTAGTGCAACGGCAACGCGCCCTGCCCGCCCAGCAGCCCGAAGAACGACGGCGTCAACTCGATTCGTTCGAGCTTGCTTTGCGCCAGCGCCGCGCGCACCGCATCGGGTCCGGCCAGCGGCGCTCCGGCTTCGTCGAAGGGCACCGCCTGCTCGATCTCGCTCGGCGGAAACGTCAGCGCGAGGCTGTTGCGAAACCCGACGCCTGCCCGCGCGCGTTCGGCGGACACGGACGCCTCGCGCTTCGAGAACCAGGTCTCGAGCACCCGAACCGCTTGAAAGAATTCGAACCGGTACGGCTCGTCGAGCAGCCGCTCGACTACGCCAGCGTCGATTCGGCGCTGCGCGGTTGGCATCGCATGATCTCCTCGCCGGTGCGGCCCGACACGGCCACGAGTTGGACGAAACTGTTCAACCGGACGAACAGGCCGAAAAACGTATCGAGCACGCGCACGAACGTGGCCAGACTCGTTCCCACGTAGTGCGCTTCGTCGAACGTCACGCGCAGTTCCACGCCGCGCACGAACGTGGCATAGGGACGGCCCGGCAGCCAGTGCACGGCCGGTTTTTGCTCGATGCCGACGATGCCCGCGATATGCCGCGCAGAGACCGCCGTGCGCCGCGCGTCGTACAGCGCGAGCAACTCCTTGAGTGCGGCGAGCCCGCCGGCCAGCGACACATGATTGAGCGCGAGGTGCGAGACGAGACGCCAGCCCATCGACGCGCCGCGCGCCACGCGCACGCTCGGGCTCGGTCGCGACAACAAGCTGATCGGCCCCGCGGCCAATTCGGGCTGCGCGAATAGATCGCCGCCCTCGAGGCCGATCGCCAAACGTGCCGGCAGATCGCGATTCGTGCAAGTCAGCGCAAGGCTCAGCGTATCGGTGCGGGCCTCGAGCGGGTCGAACTCGGCATCGACGATCGAGATCTCCGTCTCGTAGCCGGGACTGTTCCGCGCGACCCAATCGTTGCGCCGTGCGAACCAATAACGGCCGACGCGTGCCGCCTCGTCGTGATGGAGTGCGTAAAACGACCGGAACTCGGTGATGGTTTGCCCGTCGGCCCGCGTTTCGACGCGGCGAACGCCGTCGATCGAATAGACCTCATAGTCGCCCGCATGGCGCGCGTCGGCCACGACGGGATAGGCCACGGCTTGCTGGCTCACGTGAATCGGCTCGCCGCGCTGCGCGAACAAGTTGACGACGGGCGTGCAAAACAAGCGCACATGGTTTGCGCTGAGCGACTCGACGAGCCGCTCGATATGCGGTTCCTCGCGCAACTCCCCCAACGCGACGTGCAACGTGAGGCGGCGGCACCGCCCGGCCGCGCCGACCATTGCCGCGAGGTCGAAGTCGATGAAGTCGAATTTTTCGGGAAACGCGAAGTATTCGGTCAGGAGGCGATAGGCCGGATGCGATTTCGCCGGGTAGTCGATCAACGCGTCGCCTTCCGCGAAGCCCGCGGGCTCGATCGGCAAGGCCCGAAGCGCTCGCCACGCGCGGCTTTCCGGCGTTTCGACATAGGCGCCGATCGTCTTCATGAACAGACAATCGGTCAACGCTGCGATAAACGACTGCTCCCCATGCAAATAGGCGCGCAACGTCGAAAGGTTCAACGCGCCCAGCGTAGCCGATGCGTCTTCGGGCAACGTGGTCTCGAACGTAAACGAAAGCAACGCAGAGGCGTCGCCCGGCAGCGTGACGGCCGAGGGCGGCACCTCGGCCAATGGCGTGTGCCGGGCCCTCACGAGGCGCAACGGGGCAAGCGTCACGTCGTAGGCGGTGCGAAACCGGCAAGCAACGCCGCGGATTTCGCGCGACATCAAAGGTGTGCCACGCGCGATCACCGCCGGCGCACCCTCGCGCGACGCGCTGAACTGCGCGATGGAGCATGATGGAAACGGGCGCAAGTAATGCGGATAGAGGACTTCGAGCAGCGCCTCGGTGAATTCGGGACGGTCGTCGTCGAGCTTTTTATTGACGCGAGCGGAGAGCAACGCGAATGCTTCGATCATGCGCTCGACGTGCGGGTCGTCGCCCTGCTCGCCGGCCGGCGCCAGCCGCGCGGCGATCTTCGGATACCGGTCGGCGAACTCGCGCGAATAACGGCGCAAAAACGCGAGCTCGCGCTCGTAGTAAGGCAGCAACGCTTCCATCAATGATCCCCGGCGCCCTGAGGAGAAATATCTTGTTTCAGGGCACTTGTGTGCGCTCTTATCGACTAGCCCAGTTCGCGCACTCGGGAACGCCCCGCGTCCGTGGCGCGGCGCGACCGCGTAACCGAATATTGCAAGGTGGAGGCCTGCAGCATCGCGTCGAAGCTCACCGGCTCTTCGGCCGGATGCACGACGAGCCTCGCGCGGATCACGAAGTACAGCGCGTTCGTCGATTGCTCGTTGACTTCGAGCGAGACGCGGACGTCTTGCAAGCGCGGCTCGTGCCGCGCGATCGCCTGTTCGATCGACTCGCAGATGAACGTGCGATCGTAATGGCTTGCCAAGCTCAGACCCGCGAAATCGTTCAAGCCGTAAGTCAACACCGATCGTTGACACTCGGGCAGCTTCGCGAGCGCCTCTTCCGTCAACACGATGCGGGTATTGAGCAATGCCTCGACGTCGCGCGCCACGCGGCCCTTCAACTCGTCGAGCGACCACTGGCGCATCGCCGCGGACGCGGGCGAGCGAGGATCGTCGTCGAAAAGTTTATCGAGCAAGCTCGGTTCGAAGCGCTTCATCGGGCAGCGTGCTCACATCAATCCGGTATTACGAACGCCGCGCGCCCATCCCGCGGCGAGCGGCGTATCGTTCCCGACTAGGGTCCCGACTTAGACCGCGTAGGTCTTGTCGTTCTTCGTCAGGCTCCACGCGCCTTGCGCGTTACCGCCTTGACCGCCGCCAACCTTCTGTTGCGTGTACTTCCATTGCACGGCGGCGTACTTCAGCGAGAACTGCTCCGTCGGCAGCCCTTCGCCGACGACGCTCGGCGTCACGCTCGAAATGATCACGTACTTCATCTTGATTTCGAGGTACTTGACGCGGTTGCCTTCGCCGTCCGAGCGCATGAAGTCGACCGTCACTTCGTCGAACGTCGTACCGCCCGAGGCGTGTTGGTACAGCAGCGGGCTCACGACGTCGATGTCCTTCGTGAACACCATGTCGCCGTGCTCGCAACGCTCCGCCGTACCGCCGCCGGCCGTCGATGCCGTTGCCGAGCGCGGCTGGACGATCGAGTGATTCCACGAGCTGATCTCGATCCAGTCCTTGTGGTCCTTGTCGGCCGACTCGCCCTTGATGGCGGGATTGCCAAACTTCAGATAGACGTCTTTCATGAGTTGCTAACTCCCAGGTAGCGGTTTATAAGCAGCCTCGGGCCGCCTGGGCCCGGGCCGCGCTCGGAATGGTTCTTGGTTTACGCGCCGGCTGCTTTCGGCAGATCGGCGACGAGCCGCAGCGAGATCGACAATTCGTCGAGCTGGAAATGCGGCCGCAAGAAAGCGACGGAGCGGTACGAGCCCGGCTTGCCCGGAATCTCGGACACTTGGATCGACGCCTCGCGCAGCGGGAACTGCGCCTTTTGCTCCTGCGTTGCGTTATCGTCGAGCAATACGTACTGTGCAACCCAACGATTGAGAAACTGTTCGACGTTTTGCGCGGACGCGAAGCTGCCGATCTTGTCGCGCATCATCGCCTTCAGATAGTGCGCCACGCGCGAGACCGAGAAGATGTACTGAAGCTGCGCCGACAGCACGGCGTTCGCGTTCGCGCTATCGGTGTTGTACTTCTTCGGCCGTTGCACCGACTGCGCCGCGAAAAACGCCGCGTAATCGGAGTTCTTGCAGTGCACGAGCGGAATGAACCCAAGATCGCTGAGTTCCTTCTCGCGCCGGTCGGTGATCGCGATTTCGGTCGGGCACTTCAGCGCGATTTCACCGTCGTCGGTCTTGAAGGTATGCGTCGGCAGGTCCTCGACGAGGCCGCCGCCCTCCACGCCGCGAATCGCCGCGCACCAGCCGAAATCGTCGAACGCGGCGGTCAGCCGCGTGGCGAACGCCCAAGCGGCATTACACCAGAGGTACTTGCTGTGGTCGGAGCCGTCGACGTTCTCGACGAAGTTGAACGTTTCCGCGATGAGGCCGTCCTTCGGGTGAAACGGCAGCCGGCCCAGATAGCGCGGCAGCGTGAGGCCGACATAACGCGAATCTTCCGACTCGCGGAACGACTTCCACTTCGCGTATTCGACCGTATCGAAGATCTTGCCCAGATCGCGCGGCTTGCCGAGGTCGGCGAACGATTCGAGTCCGAGCAGCTCGGGCGAGGCCGACGTGATGAACGGCGCGTGCGCCGCCGCCGCGACATGCGACATCTGCTCGATGAAGTACATGTCCTCGGGCTGACGCGTCAGTTCGAAGTCGCCGATCAGCGTGCCGAACGGCGCGCCGCCGAACGTGCCGAACTCTTCTTCGTACACCTTTTTGAACAGCGCGCTCTGATCGAACTCGGAAGCGGCCTTGAAATCGCGCACGATTTCGCGCTTGTTCGCGTTGAGCACACGGATCTTGATCGTCGAACCCGTGTTGCTTTCTTTGCACAGGTAATTGAGCCCGCGCCAGGTGCTTTCCATGCGCTGGAACTCGGGCGCGTGCATGACCTCGCTAAGCTGGGCCGACAAGAGGCGGTCGAGCTCGGCGATGCGCGCGTCGATGGTGGCGGACAGGTTGTCCGAGACGACGACCGTGCCGTCCATGACCTGGTGCACGAGCTCGCCGATCAGATCTTTCGCACGCGCATGCTCGGAATCGGATTTCGCAACCTTGCTCTTTTCGACGATCTCGTCGAGCAGCGACGTGCTAGCACCCGCTTGCGCGGCGCCGGCGGGAGCCGTGGCCGTTTGTTGATTCATGCTGACACCCCGCTTTCGGTTATTCGCCTTGCTTGTCTTCGCCATCGCCGCGCGCGCCGGTCTCGCCGGCCAGCGCCTGCAACTGCTGCGTATTCGCGAGCACTTCGCTCAGCAGGCTTTCGAGCTTGTCGTTGCTCGCGAGCTTGTTGCGCAGATCGGCCAGCTTCGAACGGGCTTCGAGCAAACGGCGCAGGGGCTCGATCTGCTGGACCACGGCGTCGGGCCCGAAGTCGTCCATCGAGCGGAAACGCAGATCCACGCCGAACGTGCCGCCCGCTTCGGTCAGCTCGTTCTTGACCTGGAACGCCGCGCGCGGCTCGACGCCCTTCATGACGTCGTCGAAATTGTCGCGGTCGATGCTGACGAATTTGCGATCGCGCAGCTTGGGCTGCTCGATCTCCGATTGCCCGCCGAGGTCCGCGACGACCCCCACGACGAACGGCAGTTCCTTGACCTCGATCGCGTCGCCGCGCTCCACTTCATAGGTCAACTGCACGCGCGGCGGCCGCACTTTCTGCAGGCGTTTTTGAATGCTTTCTTTCTTCGCCATCGATGACTCCCCGAAGCGACTAGGTCAAAAGGACCGATCAGCGAAGCGCACTGAAGGGATCGGATGCGCCGCCGCTCTTGGCGGCCTGAGCCGGTGCGGCCGGCTTGGCCGGCGGCGCGCTGGGCGCCGGCGTAGGCGTGGGCGCGGCCGCGTCGGTGTCGGCCGCCTTGTCCGCGCCGGGCTTTTGCGCGGCGGCAACCGGACGGCGCACATAACGGCGCTTCTTCACGGCCGGCTTCTTATCGACTTCCTCGGGGAACAACGTGCTCTCGCCGAGCGTATCGCGCAGTTGATGCGCGAGCACGGCCGCGTCCGATTTGGCGTCGCCCGCGAGCGCCGCATCTTGACGCAACTGACCCAGCGATTCCGTCGCCACGCGCAGGCCGCTCACGGCCAGCACGCTCTTCGCGTCGCGATCGCTCTGATCGCGCGACAGCGCTTCTTGCGCCGCCACGATCGCTTGTCCGTAGTGCGCTTGCTGGAATTGGATCTGCGCGATGCGCGACCAAGGTTCCTCGCGCGTCGGGTCCGTCTTCGTCAGTTGGTCATAGAGCGCGAGCGCGCGAGCTTGGTCGCCGCCCTTCGCCACGGCATCGGCATCGGACAAGGCTTTATTGAAAGCCTCGGGAGACGCTTGCCCGCCCGAGTTCTGAGTCGCGCAGCCGGCCATCGCGGCGCACACGAGCACCACCGCGGAAAATTGAGAAAGTCGTTGTTTCATCATTCTTACTTACTGCCAAGCAGCTTATTAATTCTCGGGAGGGAAACCGCAACTTTGCTTTGCGGTGAGTGCGCGCGTATAGTACCGGCCAATTTTCGATAATTCAACTGGCCCGCATCGAATGAGAATCGTCCGGTTTTCAATGCGGGCGAATATCTCGGATAGCCGGATTGAGGATGCTGAAATAATTTCCGAATGAATGAGCAATAGAATTGGGAAGAGGAAAAAATTTCCACAAGCCCCGCGTTCGATCGAGATAGACAAACTTGTCCGTCGTGACGGATCATCTGCGCGGCGTGGCATTGGCAACCGCCATTCGAACGCGGTTGAATGGATAAACGCGGCAACTTGCACGGGGTACTGGCGTGAGTCGTAAAGTTTGGGGATATCGATGGGGGTCGCGCCTCGCATGGCCGCTTGCCGTGTGCGCGCTACTGGGCGGCTGCGCGGCCGGCGTTTCCGTGCTCGGCGCCGCGGCTTCCACGGCGCTGCAGGCCGCCGGCATCGGCAAGCCGCCCGTGCCCGATTCGCAAAAGCCGCCTCGCGACATCCCGCTCACGCTGGCCGCGGCGTCCAATCTGAACGCCGCCAACGACAACCATCCGCTCGCGCTCGTCGTGCGCCTCTACGCGTTGAAGGACCCCACCTCGTTCCAGCAGGCGCCGTTCGACACGTTCACCGACCCGGCCAAGGAAAAGAACGCGCTCGGGGCCGATTTGCTCAGTGTCCGAGAAGTGACGCTCATTCCCGGCCAGCATTACAAAATGACCGAAAAAGTCACGTACGAAGCGCAAGCGTTCGGCGTTGTCGCATTGTTCCGCGACCCCGCGCTGCAGCGTTGGAAATTCGCCTTCGATCCGGCTAAATCGGAGAAATCCGGCATAATGATCGGCCTTCACAACTGCGCGATGACCGTCACGAGCGGCGCAGTCATCTCGCCCGATCCGCAATTGCCGATGCAAGCGCTCAATCTGCTCTCGTCCGTGACATGCGGCTAGTGCGCCGGCGCAAGATCCGTTGTACGGCGAGCGGCGGCTCGTCGCGGCGAGCGCCTGTGCGATATACGAAAACCTGACAGTGAAATCGAGATGAGTTATTCGGCGAAATTGCTTTGGGGCGAGGGGCTCTTTCTGCGGCCCCAGCATTTCCAACAACAAGACGCCTACCACGAGGCGCGCTTGTTCGAATCGATACGCGCGATCCAGCCGTTCAACTGGGGCCTGCGCAGCGTACGGTTCGACGCCGATGCGCTGGCGAACAATCTGCTGCGCCTATCCGAGCTCTCCCTCGTGTTTCCCGACGGCACGCTCTACTCCGCGCCGCTGGCCGACGAATTGCCGCAACCGGTCGCGCTCGATACGCTGCCCGAGGGCGTGGGCGAGTTCATGTTCTATCTCGCGCTGCATCCGCTGCGCGAGACGGGCGGCAATTGCACCGACGACGAAGCGAACGGCTTCGTGTCGCGTTACGCATCCAAGCAAACGAGCGTCCCCGATCAATTCACCGATGCGGCCGTCGCCAATCTGACGTTCCTCAAGACGCGCGTGAAGCTGATCAGCCATACGGAGCCGCGCGCGCAATTGCACGCCGTGCCGCTCGCCCGGCTGCGCCGCACGGCGACGTCGGGGTTCGAGCTCGACGACGCGTTCGTGCCGCCGTGCATGGCCGTCGAGGCTTCGCCGATTTTGCATCAGCGGCTGCGGCAACTGATCGACGCACTGCAAGCGAAAGTGAGCGCGCTGTACGGCTTTCACCGCGAGCCGACGAAGAACATCATCGAATTCCGCTCGGGCGACATCGCTTCGTTCTGGCTGCTGCATACGGCCAACGGCGCGGTCGCCTCGCTCGTGCATTTGCTGCAGCAACCGACGCTGCATCCGGAGCGCCTGTTTCAAGAGTTGCTGCGCCTGGCCGGTCAATTGATGACGTTTTCCAAGCGCTACGCGTTGGCCGACCTGCCCGCCTACCGGCACGACGACCCGGGCGCCGGTTTCGCGCTGCTCGATACGATCGTGCGCGACCTGCTGGAAACGGTCATCTCCACGCGCTACTTCGCGATCGCACTCGACGAGGTGCGTCCGTCGTTCCACGTCGGTCGCCTCGACTCGGGCAAGATCGACGAAAAAACCACGTTCTTCCTGGCCGTCTCGGCCGACATGCCGGCCGTCGAACTCGTCGACGCCGTGCCCGCGCGCTTCAAGGTGGGTGCGCCCGACGACGTCGACAAGCTCGTGCTGTCCGCCATGCCGGGCGTGCGTCTCGTCTATACGCCGCAGGTGCCGCCGGCCGTGCCCGTGCGGCCCGGCGCCTGTTATTTCGCGTTCGAATCGCGCAGTAGCCTTTACGACCGGATGCTGCAAGCGCAATCGGCCATGATCTACGCGCCGTCCGGCATCAACGACCTCAAACTCGAACTTATCGCGGTCACGTCATGAGTCAAATGCCTTCGCTGTTCGGCGCCAGCGCGCCGTCGCCCGCGCCGCCCTCGGCTTCGGCCGAGGCGAACGTCCAAGCACGTTCGCTGCGCGATCTGCTGTACGACGGCTTTTTCATGGTGTTTTTGCTGAAGCAAGGACGCGAACCCGACGATGCGGGCGAGTTCAGCGCCCGCGTCCAGGCGTTCCTCGCCGACTTCGAGCGCGGCGCGAAAAAGCTCGGCGCGCCGGCCGACGACATCTACGCCTCGAAGTTCGCGTTTTGCGCGGCCATCGACGAAGCGGTACTCGCCTCGCCGTTCAAGATCCGCGCCGAATGGGAACGCCGGCCGTTGCAGCTCGTCTTGTTCGGCGAGCAATTGGCCGGCGAGAAATTCTTCGAGCTGCTCGAATCGTGCCGGGCGCAAGGCCCGGCGCGGCTGCAATCGCTCGAAGTCTTTCACTTGTGCTTGCTGCTCGGCTTTCAAGGCAAGTACTTGCTCGAAGGGCCCGAAAAGCTCGCTTATCTGACGGGACGGCTCGGCGATGAAATCGCCCAGATGAAAGGCAAGCGCGCGCCGTTCGCGCCGCATTGGGCGTTGCCCGATCAGATCGCGCACCGGCTCAAGCACGAATTGCCGCTCTGGACGATCGGCGCGGTGTTCGCGCTCGTCGCCTTGGGCGCCTATTTCGGCTTGAATTCCTACCTGCGCGCCTCGACGATGCGCACGCTCGCGCCCTACTCGCAACTGATCCAGCCCGAAGCGCAATCGGCCAACCTGACGATTTCGCTGCCGTAGCCCACAAACGGGGCAGGCGCCGGCGGTTACGGCCGCCGCGCCAGCACCGACTGCACGCATTCATCGACGCTCAATTCGTGCAGGGCCTCGCGCGGCAGCGTTTCGTCGGCGGCCCGGCCGAGCACCTCGAGCACGCGCGGCTTCAAACGCACGAGTAAGAGCCGTTGCCCATGCGCGCGCAGTTCGGCGGCAAAGATGCGCAGCGCCTCGATCGCCGTGCCGTCCACGTCCGGCGTTTCCTCGAGGCTCAACATGACCCAATCGGGCGCCGCGGCTTGAGCGGCGATCAACTTGCGCACTTCGCTGAGTACGCGGTCCGCGTTCGCGAAAAACAGCGGCGCGTCGGGCCGCACGATCATGATGCCGTCGACGGGCCGGGCGTCGGCATGCGTGGCTAGATCGACGAAATCGTGGCTATCGCGCAAGCGTCCGAGCACGCTCACGAGCGGCTCGGAGAAATCGCGCAGCGTCAACAGCAAGCTCACGCCGATCGCAACTACCAAGCCGTGCAACACGCCGAGCACAAGCACGCCGGCCAAGGCGGCGATCGAGATGAGCCGGTCGCGCCGCCAGACCCAATACGGCCGAAACGCGTCGGGATGCAGCGAATGGCTGACGGCGTAGATGACGATGGCCGCGAGCACAGGCTCCGGAATGCGCGCAAGCTGCGGCCGCAAGAAGAGAACGATGAGCCCGACGACGATCGCCGCCACCATGCCCGCCCAACGCGACTGCGCGCCGGCCGCCTCGTTGGCCGACGTAGCCGAATAGCCGGCGCCGACGGGCATCCCCTGCAATAGCGCCGAGACGATATTGGCGCCGCCGAGCGCGACGAGATCGCGGTTGGCCGACATCGGATCGCCGTGCTTGAGCGCGAAACTGCGGATCGAGCCGTACGATTCCGCGTACAGAATGAGCATCAACGCGAAGGCGAGTTCGGCCGTTTGTACCCACTGGGTTCGCGCGAACGCGGGCAGGCCGAAGCGCACGTCTTGCACGTCGATCGCGCCGACCACCGATATCCCCCATCGATGCCAATCGATGAAATAGCCCGCTCCGATGCCGAGCACGATGACGACGAGCGTGGCCGGAATACGCGCGCGCCGGCCGAGCGCGAACAAAATCACGAGCGCCGTACCGCCCAAGGCGACGCTGTGTGGATTCCAAGCAAGCGCCTGCCGCGCGAGATCGAACGCGATGCGCGGCACGTCGGCGTAATGCGACGATACGCCGAGGATGCTCGGCAACTGTTTGACGAAAATCGTCAGCGCGAGCCCGAATGCGAAGCCTCGCAGCACGGGCTTGGCGACGAAATCGGACATGCCGCCCAAGCGCGCGAAACCCGCGAGCGCGAATAAAACGCCCGTTGCGGCCACGAGCGCGGCCGCGTAGGCGAGCTGCGCCGCGCCGCCGCCAGCTTGCGCATTGACCGTGGCCGCAAGCACCGCCGCCGATGAAGACGTGGACGAAACGATGGCAAACCGGCTGCGCCCGAGCAGGGCATAGACGGTGAGACCGGCGAGCAGGGCGACGAGGCCTGCCTGCGGCGGCATGTTCGCGATGCCGGCATAGGCGACGGCCTCGGGCAACAGCAAACCGGCGATCGACATTCCGGCCAGCAGATCCTTCAAAACCCGCTGCGCCGGCGATTTGCGCACGCCGGGCGGCGCGTACTCGGACGGATTTTGCAGATGCGCCGCCGCGGCGTGCCCCGTATCGATCGTCATGGCATCGGGCGTCGAATCAGCGGACCGCGATCGTGCCTGACCAGCCCGGCAAGTACCGAGCGTCCGGATCGTGCGCGCAGGCGAGCGCCGCACCGAGCGCCTTGTCGAAGTTCTTGCGGATTCGCTTCTCGGCAATCCTCGGCCGCAAGTAATCGGCCCACAGAAATTCGCTGAAAGGCGTCGTGTCCTTCGCAAAGCCGCCGACGCGGCGCAGTTCGCCCGCCAAGCTGCGATACGGATCGTCGACGAGTTCGGTCAAACGGCTCGGCAACCGGTCGTAATCGTGCCGCGTCCCGTCGGGACCGAACGGATGCACCCATTGAAAGTGCTCCATCATGCGCCAGAAGATGTCCGGCGCAAGCCAAGAGAGATCGCGCAAGACCATCATCTGCACGCGGCTCTCCCCTTCCTCGATGAGCGCCAATCCGAGATGGTGATGATCGACGACGAAGTACTGCTCTCCCGGGCCTAAAACGGCGGGGAACCAATGCGTGGAAATCGTCTGCGCCCGCGCCTTTTTGTCGAGCGACTTCCAATGCGCGCGTTTGACCTCGACTTCGTGATAGCCCACCGTGATCTGTGTGGGCCGCAAAACGTCGAGCCGGGCCGGGATCAGTCGAACGTCGCTGGTCGGACCTTGCATGACTTCCCCCTCGTCGTTATTGATCGCTTATCGGCGCCTTGCCGGCTCGCACCCGCGTTCAACGGCCGCCGCCGTTCGAGACCACATGCTCCGACGACTTCTTGCGTAACAGCTTATAGGCCGCGGCCAGCGCGACCGGCACGATCGCCGCGCCGACACCGACTAGCACGATCAAGTTCAGGTACTGGCGAATGAACGGAATATTGCCGAAGAAATAACCCGCCAGCACGAGCAAGAGCACCCAAAGCGCGGCGCCGGTCACATTGAAGAACTGGAACCGGCCCATGCGCATGTCCGACACCCCGGCGACGAACGGCGCGAACGTCCGCACTACGGGAATGAAGCGCGCGAGCACGATCGTCTTGCCGCCGTGGCGCTCGTAGAAATTGTGGGTCTTTTGCAGTGCCGCGCGGTCGAGAAAGCGCTCGAGCACAGGAATGTGCGTATTGAACACTTTCGGCCCGATCGCTCGCCCGATGAGGTAGTTCAGACTATTGCCGCCAATGGAGGCGGCGAGCAGCAGCGCGATCAGCGACGGCAAGCTCATCTCGCCCGTCGCGCAAAACGCCCCGCCGATGAACAGCAACGAATCGCCGGGCAAGAACGGCAGAACGACGAGCCCCGTCTCGCAAAAGACGATCAGGAACAGCACGGCATAGACCCATGCGCCGTATTGATGGACGAAATCGCCGAGAAACTTGTCGATGTGCAAAATCAAGGCGACGAAATGAAGCAGCGTGTCCAAAGGGAATCCTTCCTAAAAGTCAAAACGAGCGAAGCGTCGCACGGCTAGACTCGCTACGTGCGAGCGAGCGCCGGCAGCCTCGCGCCATCATACAGAAACCGCATGGGCGATCTCGAAACAGGGCGGCGAGCCCAGCCCGTCGAGGGAATCGGCCGATGGCAAATCGCTATAATGGCGCCATGTCCGAATTCCCCGAATCGCCGGCCGAGACCGAGCGCGCCGCGGCGCCCAGCGCGCCGGCGCGCCGCGCGATTGCCGCCCTACCCGACCAGCTCATCAGCCAAATCGCCGCGGGCGAGGTGGTCGAGCGGCCCGCGTCGGTCGTCAAGGAACTGCTCGAAAACGCGCTCGACGCCGGTGCCAAGACATTGCGCATCGTGCTCGATGCGGGCGGCGTCAAACGCATATCGATCACGGACGACGGCTGCGGCATTCCCCCCGCCGAGTTGCCGCTCGCGCTAATGCGCCACGCGACGAGCAAGATCCGCTCGCTCGCCGAACTCGAAGCCGTCGCGACGCTCGGGTTTCGAGGCGAGGCCCTGGCTTCGATCGCCTCCGTCGCCGAAATGTTCATCACGAGCCGCACGCCGGACGCGCCGCACGCGACGCGCATCGACGCGCAAACGGGCGTCTTGGCCCCCGCCGCGGGCGGCGTGGGCACGACGATCGAAGTGCGCGAGCTTTACTTCAACACGCCGGCGCGCCGAAAGTTCCTCAAGAGCGAGCAGACGGAACTCGGCCATTGCGTCGAAATGATCCGCCGCGCGGCGCTCGCGCGGCCCGACGTCGCCATCTCGGTCATGCATAACGGGCGCGCGCTCGAACATTGGAACGCGAGCGAGCCGGCCGTGCGGGTATCGAAAATACTCGGCGAGGCGTTCGCCACGGCGCACTTGCCGCTCGAACACGACGCCGGAGAAATCGCGCTGTACGGTTGCGCCGGGCTGCCCACGGCGAGCCGAGGCCGCGCTGATCAGCAATACTTCTTCGTGAACGGCCGGTTCGTGCGCGACAAGCTGCTTACGCACGCGGTGCGCTCGGCTTACGAAGACGTGCTTCACGGCGATCGCTATCCGTCGTATGTGCTGTTCCTCGATCTGCCGCCGGAGGCCGTCGACGTCAACGTGCATCCCTCGAAGATCGAAGTGCGGTTCCGCGATTCACGCTCGATTCACCAGTTCGTCTTCCATGCGTTGCAGCGCGCGCTCGCGCGGCACGCCGGCGCTTCGCCCGAAACGACGGCGCTCGGACATGCGGCGCAGATCGAGCCGTTGCCCGGCGCTCAGCCTGGGGCCGCGGCGGGCGCGTCGATTTCCGCGGCCAGCCGCGGCGGCACGACTTGGATGCGCGATTCGCGCATGGTGCAAGGCACGCTACCCGTGGCACAGCCGCTCGCGCTGTACGACGCGTTGTTCGGCCGCAAGGATGGCGCGCGCTCCGCGGACGGCGAGCAGCCGGGCGATACAGCGCCGCGCGAACGCATCGACGGCGCGCCGTGGCTGGCCTCGCCCGTCTCGCGCGACGGCGTGTTCGAAATGCGCGACGGCGGCGAGCAGGCGGCGCCTAGCGGCTTCGCAGCGATGCCGGCGCCGATGGCGGCCGACCTCGATCATCCGCTCGGATTCGCCATCGGTCAGATTCACGGCATCTACGTACTCGCGCAAAACGCGCGCGGCCTCGTCATCGTCGATATGCACGCCGCGCACGAACGCATTCTTTACGAGCAGTTCAAGCGCGCGCTGGCCGAGCGGACGGTAGCCGTGCAGCCGCTCTTGATTCCCGTTTCGATGACGGCCGATGCGGTCGAACTCGGCACGGTCGAGGAAGAGCGCGAAGCGCTCGATGCGCTCGGCTTCGATTTGGCCGCGCTTTCGCCGACGACGCTTGCGATCCGCGCCGTGCCGGCGCTGCTCAAGGATGCCGATCTGCCGGCCCTTGCGCGCGCCGTGCTGGCCGATTTGCATGCCTACGGCGGCTCGCGCGTGCTGACCGAGCATCAACACGAATTGCTCGGCACGCTCGCTTGCCATCACGCCGTACGCGCAAACCGGCGGCTCACGCTCGACGAGATGAATGCGCTGCTGCGCCAGATGGAAGCGACCGAGCGTGCCGACCAATGCAATCACGGCCGCCCGACCTGGTATCAACTGACGCTCGGCGATCTCGACCGTCTGTTCTTGCGCGGGCAGTAAGCGCGTGGACACGTCTCATCGTATTGCGGTGGCTTGCCTGCTGGGGCCGACGGCATCGGGCAAAACCGCGGCCGCCCTCGCCTTCGCGGCGAAGCGCCCGGCGGAAATCGTGAGCGTCGATTCGGCGCTCGTCTATCGCGAGATGGATATCGGCACGGCGAAGCCGACGCCGGACGAACGCGCACGCGTCCCGCATCACCTGATCGACATTCGGAAGCCGACCGAAGCCTATTCGGCGGCCGATTTCCGGGCCGACGCGTTGCAAGCGATCGGCGAGATCGTCGCGCGCGGCCGCGTGCCGTTACTCGTCGGCGGGACGATGTTGTACTACAAGGCGCTGACGCAGGGTCTGAACGACTTGCCGAGCGCCGACCCCGAGGTGCGCGCCTCATTGGAGGAGCAAGCGGCACGCGAAGGGTGGCCCGCGCTGCATAGCCGGCTCGCCGGCGTGGATCCCATCACGGCGGCACGCTTGGCGCCGAACGACGCGCAGCGGATTCAACGCGCGCTCGAGGTGTTCATGCTGACGGGGCAGCCGATGTCCGCCTTATTGGCCGCGCCCGAGCGCAAAGACGATGGGCTGCCGTACCGTTTCGTGCCGATCGCGCTCGAGCCGAGCGACCGGGCGGTACTGCACGCGCGTATCGAACAACGCTTCGACGCGATGCTGGAGGCGGGATTCGTCGATGAGGTGAAGCGGCTTCGCGCCCGAGGGGATCTCGATCCGAATCTGCCTTCGATGCGCTGTGTCGGCTATCGGCAGGTATGGGAATACTTGGACGGCGCGATCGATTACGCGACGATGCGCGACAAGGGTATTTTCGCCACGCGCCAGCTTTGCAAGCGGCAGCTTACGTGGCTTCGGTCGATGCCGGAGCGGGTGGTGATCGATTGCTGCGCGTCGAATGCGACCGAGGACGCGGTGGCCGCGATCGAGGCTGTCTTAGCCGGAAACGAGCCGCAATAAAAAAACCGCTTGGGTGATACCGAGCGGTTTTTCGTTCTACAGTTCGGATCACAGGACGAAAGAACCCGCCGCGGCGCGACCGCCGCGTGGATTCAGCATTAAACCACCACCGTCTGCGCCTCGCCTTCCCTGCTCGCACGCACGGTGCCGATCTTCCAAACCTGCTCGCCGGCCGCCGTCAATTCGCGCACGGCCTCGTCGGCCACGTCAGCGGCTACGATCACGGCCATGCCGATCCCGCAATTGAAGACGCGATGCATTTCCGCGTCGGCGACGCCGCCGTGCTGCTGCAACCACGTGAACAGCGGCGGCATCGGCCAGGCCGACGCTTGCAATTCGGCAGTCAGCCCCTCGCGCAGCACGCGCGGAACGTTCTCCACGAGCCCGCCGCCCGTGATGTGGGCCATGCCCTTCACCGTGATCTTTTGCATCAGCGCGAGCAGCGGCTTCACGTAGATGCGCGTCGGCGCCATCAGCGCGTCGGCGAGCGAGCGGCCATGGAAATCCGCCGACAAATCGGGGTTGGCGCGCTCGATGATCTTGCGCACGAGCGAGAACCCGTTCGAGTGAATACCGCTCGACGCGAGGCCCAGCACGACGTCGCCCGGGGCGATCGTGCTGCCGTCGATGATCGTGCTCTTTTCGACGGCGCCCACGGCAAAGCCCGCGAGATCGTATTCGCCGTCCGGATACATGCCCGGCATTTCGGCCGTTTCGCCGCCGATCAGCGCGCAGCCGGCGAGCTCGCAGCCCTGAGCGATGCCTTTCACGACCGTGGCGGCCGTGCCGACGTCGAGCTTGCCGCACGCGAAGTAATCGAGGAAGAACAGCGGCTCGGCGCCTTGCACGAGGATGTCGTTCACGCTCATGGCGACGAGATCCTGGCCGACCGTGTCGTGTTTGTTCAGATGAAACGCGAGCTTGAGCTTCGTGCCGACGCCGTCGGTGCCCGAAACGAGCACGGGCTCGCGGTACTTCTTCGGCACCTCGAACAGCGCGCCGAACCCGCCGATACCGGCTAGCACGCCTTCGCGCATCGTCTTTTTCGCGAAGGGCTTGATGGCGTCGACGAGCGCATCGCCGGCGTCGATGTCGACGCCCGCGTCGCGATACGACAGACCCTGGGCGCCGGCGTTGGCGTCCGATGCGGATTTCGGTTGATTCATGGGGAAGGGCGAGAAGGTCGGTAAAATGCGATTTTAACCGATGCAGACCGGGATACGCCTTTGTCGCAGAATTCACCGATTCTCACGCCCTACCAACGCCAGGCCTTGTTCTGGAGCGCGGTCGCGCTCGGCCTAGGCGTCTTGCTATGGCTGCTCAGCCCCGTTCTCACGCCGTTCCTGCTCGGCGCGATCCTGGCCTACATCCTGCAGCCCGGCGTCGCCTGGCTCGTCCGTCACCGCGTTCCGCGCGGGATCGCCGCGCTCTTGATGATGCTCGTGTTCGCGCTGATCGTCTCGCTGCTGGCGCTGCTCGTCTTGGCGGTCGTGCAAAAGGAAGGGCCCCAGCTCAAGGCGCAGATTCCCGGCCTGTTCTCGCATCTGCACGATTGGCTACAGCCTAAAATGGCCGCGCTCGGCTACGGCGACATCTTCGATTTCTCGAGCTTGCGCGACATGCTCACGGCCAAGCTCGAAGGCAGCGCCGAAACGGTCGCGCTGGCGGCGTGGAAGTCGCTGCGCACGAGCGGCAACGTCATGATCACCTTGATCGGCGACGGCGTCATGGTGCCGCTCGTGCTCTATTACCTCCTCTACGATTGGAATACGATGCTCGCGCGCCTCGCCTCGATCGTGCCCCGGCGCTGGCTGCCCAAGACGCTCGAGCTTGCCGTCGAGATGGATCGCACGCTCTCGCAGTACTTGCGCGGTCAATTGCTCGTGATGGGCGTACTCGCCGCCTACTACGGCATCGCCCTCACGGTCGCGGGCTTCGAGATCGCCTTGCCGATCGGCATCTTCACGGGGCTGGCCGTGTTCATTCCCTACGCCGGTTTCGCGACGGGCCTCGCGCTTGCGCTGCTGGCGGCGCTGTTGCAGTTCGGCTCCGTGTACGGTTTCGTCGCCGTGGCGATCGTCTACGGGATCGGGCAAATCCTCGAGAGCCTGTTTCTCACGCCGCGCCTCGTCGGCGAGCGCATCGGCCTGCATCCGCTCGCGGTCATCTTCGCCTTGCTCGCGTTCGGCCAGTTGTTCGGTTTTTTCGGGGTACTGCTCGCGCTCCCCGTCAGCGCCATCTTGTCGACCGCACTGCGCGAAGTACGGCGCGGCTACCTCGCGAGCACGCTTTATAAGAATTGATCGTTCCGGTTTCTCACATCGTGACTGTGCATCGCCAATTGACGCTCGACCTCGGCACGCCGCCGCCGTCGACGTTCGAAAACTTCTTCGCGGGCGCCAACGCGGAACTCGTCGCGCGACTTGCCGAGCTCGAAGGCGCGCTGGCGGCGGGCCCGCTCGCCGATCGCACGTTCTACGTCTGGGGCGAGAGCGGCAGCGGCCGCAGCCATTTGCTCTCCGCGCTCGTGCATAGCGCCGCGCCGGGCCGCGCCTCGTTTCTCGGCCCGCAAAGCGCGCTCACGGCGTTCACGTTCGATCCGGCCGTCGCGATCTATGCCGTCGACGACTGCGACAAGCTCTCGGGCGCGCAGCAGATCGCGCTGTTCAATTTGTTCAACGAGGTGCGCGCGCATCCGACGAGCGCGCTCGTCGCCACGGGCAACGCCGCGCCGCTCGGGCTCGCCGTGCGCGAGGACCTGCGCACGCGCCTCGGCTGGGGCCTCGTCTTTCACCTCGCCCCACTGCCCGACGAGCGCAAGAGCGCCGTGCTCAAACACGCGGCCAAGGAGCGCGGTATCGCACTGGCCGACGACGTGCCCGCCTACCTGCTGACGCACTTCCGGCGCGATATGCCGAGCCTCATGGCGCTGCTCGATGCGCTCGACCGTTTCTCGCTCGAGCAAAAACGCGCCATCACGCTGCCGTTGCTACGCACGATGCTCGCGTTGCCGGCCGACGACGCCCCACCCGAAGGCTCGCCGGCCGCGGCGAGCCGCTTCAAGTAAAATGCGCACTCATGACGAATCTCGCACTCTTCGACCTCGATCACACGCTCATCCCGACCGACAGCGACCACGAATGGGGTCGCTTCATCGTGAAGCTCGGCATTGTCAATGCCGACACCTATTTGCGTGACATCGATCGCTTCTACGCCGACTACAAGCGCGGCCAGCTCGACATCCACGCGTATCTCGAGACGATCCTCGCGCCGCTCGCCCATCGCTCGCGCGCCGAACTGGCCGCGTGGCACGAGCAGTTCATGCACGAGGTGATCAAGCCCGCCCTCACCCCCGTTGCGTTCGAGCTCGTGCGCGAACATCAGGACAAGGGCGACTTGTGCTGCATCGTCACGGCGACGAACGAATTCATCACGCGTCCGATCGCCGATGCGTTCGGCGTACCGATGCTGATCGCATGCGAAGTCGAAACGGTGGACGGCCAGCCGAACTCGCCGTTCACGGGACGCGGCACGGGCACGCCCAGCTATCGCGAGGGCAAGATCGTGCGCGTCGAGTCGTGGCTCGCCTCGCTCGGCAAACGTTGGGCCGACTTCGAACATAGCTACTTTTACAGCGATTCGCATAACGACATCCCGCTGCTCGAGAAGGTCACCGATCCGATCGCGACCAATCCCGACGCCACGCTGCGCGCGCATGCGCAAGCGAAGGGCTGGCGCATCCTCGATCTCTTCCAACCGTCGTGATCAAGAAACTCATCCGCAAGCTGCTCGGCCAAGATACGGATACGGCCGCGCCCGCGAGGGACGACTCCCTTGCCGAAGAGGCCGTCTGGACCGACGCCGCCACCGACGACGAAACGGCGCCGAAGCCGCGCCGCAAGAAGGCGCGGCCCGAGAAACGCGCGAGCGCGCCGGGGCCCGATGCGCCCGTGATCTTGTCGTCCGACGTTCATGGCATCGATCCGTCGCTGATCTCGCGCAACGCCGTGCGAGTCACCGACACGTTGCAGCAGGCCGGCTACCGCGCATTCATCGTGGGCGGCGCCGTGCGCGACCTGCTGCTCGGTATCGCGCCGAAGGATTTCGACGTCGCCACGGACGCGACCCCCGAACAGGTCCAGCGTTTGTTCCGCCGGGCTCGGTTGATCGGCCGGCGCTTCCAGATCGTACACGTGCAGTTCGGGCAGGAGATCATCGAGGTCTCCACGTTCCGCGCCTTGGTGGATGCCCCGAAGGAAGCGCCCTCGGAGGATGCCACACCCAAGCGCCTGCGCCGCGACGAACTCGACCGGCGCACGCACGCCGTCGATGCGAGCGGGCGCGTGCTGCGCGACAACGTCTGGGGCGAGCAACACGAAGACGCGACCCGGCGCGACTTCACGATCAACGCGATGTATTACGACCCGGCGACGCAGACGGTTCTCGATTATCACAACGGCATGGGCGACGTACGCGCGCGCCTGCTGCGGATGATCGGCGATCCCGCCACGCGCTATCGCGAGGATCCGGTCCGGATGCTGCGCGTCGTGCGATTCGCGGCCAAGCTCGGGTTCGAGATCGAGGAAGCCACGCGCGCCCCGATCGAGCCGCTGGCAGATCTCATCCATAACGTGCCGGCCGCGCGTCTGTTCGACGAGATGCTCAAGCTGCTGCTGTCGGGCCATGCGTTGGCGTGCCTCAAGCAATTGCGCAAGCACGGCCTGCATCACGGCTTGCTGCCGCTGCTCGACGTCGTGCTGGAGCAGCCGCACGGCGAATCGTTCATCACACTCGCGCTGAACAGCACCGATGCGCGTGTGAGAGCCGGCAAAGGCGTCTCGCCCGGGTTCCTATTCGCGACGCTGCTCTGGCACGATGTTCAGCAGCGTGCGCAGCAATATGAAGCGAACGGCGAGTTTCCGGTCCCCGCGCTCCACCACGCGATGGACGACGTGCTCGAGATGCAAACCGAGAAGCTGGCGATCCACAAGCGGTTCTCGGCCGACATGCGCGAGATTTGGGGATTGCAGGCGCGCCTCGAAAAACGCTCCGGCCGCAGCCCGCTGAAGCTCATCGAACACCAAAGATTTAGAGCGGGTTATGATTTCCTCCTGTTACGGTGCGAATCGGGCGAACTCGATCCCGCGATCGGCGCGTGGTGGACATCCTTCCTAGAAGGCACCCCCGCCGAGCGCGAGACGCTGTTGTCGCAAGGCGGCCGCGAACGCGGACCGCGCAAGCGGCGCCGCCGCGGTGGGCGCAGTCGCAAGAGCGGTGAAGGCGAGAGCGCCGACACGCTGGACGCGCCGAGCTCGCAAGAAGACTGAACGGGCGGCGCATTGCCGCCGTACGCCAAGTCAGGAAGTCGTAGGAAGCCATGCCATGACGGTTGCTTATCTCGGTCTAGGCGCGAACCTAGGGGATGCTCGCCAATCCCTGAAGGATGCGGTCGTCTGCCTCGCCCAGCAGCATGCCATCACCGTGCTTGCGAAATCGAGCTTGTACCGCACCGCGCCGATCGATGCCGGCGGCGACGATTACTACAATTTGGTCGTCAAGCTCGAAACGTCGCTCAGCGCGCCGGCCCTGCTCGCCCTCTGTCATCGGATCGAGCATCATTTCGGCCGCGAGCGCCCCTTTCGCAACGCGCCGCGGACGCTCGATCTCGATATCGTTCTGTACGGCGATGCGCGCATGGACGAGCCCGATCTCGTCATCCCGCATCCGCGCGCCCACCAGCGCGCCTTCGTGCTCGTGCCGTTGGTCGAAATCGACCCCGAGATCGTCATCCCCGGTCATGGCCGGGCCGAAGCGTTGCTGCCGGGCGTCGCCGACCAACGCATCGAAAAAGTGAAGACCTGCTGCTGCCCCGTGGCCGACGCGCTGGCGAGGGCGGCGAAAAAGGCCGTGGGCGCGTGCGGCAAGGATCGCGCCGCGTCCGGCGACGCGGCGGCCTCGGAAGCGTCGGCCGCCACCCATGGCGGTCACTCTTGATGCCGTCCAATGCCCCGCCCGTGACGGTGACGGCGCCCGATTTGCGCGCCCCGCATCGCTACATCGCCGTCGAGGGCCCGATCGGGGTCGGCAAGACATCGCTCGTGCAGCGGCTGGCCGAGCGTTGGCCGATGCGTCCGCTCCTCGAGAAGCCGGAGGACAATCCGTTTCTCGCCCGCTTTTACGGCGACATGCCGCGCTACGCATTGTCGACCGAACTTCAATTTGCGATACAGCGCGCGCAAGAAGCCGGGCAAACGGCCGATATCCTGGCGCACGGCGGCGCGGTCGTTACCGATTTCATCGCGCAAAAAAGCGGCATCTTCGCGCGACTCACGCTCGATGACGACGAGTGGCGCCTTTACGAAGCGCTCGTGGGGCGCATCGCGCTCGGCGATGCGCCTGTCCCGGACCTCGTCATCCATCTGCAGGCGAGCCCGCCGACGTTGCTCTCGCGCGTTCACAAGCGCGCCCGAGCCGACGAGGCGCGCATCACGGAAGCGTATCTGCGCGAGCTCGGCGACGCTTACGACCAGTTTTTCTATCACTATGACGACAGCCCCGTGCTGACCGTCAATACCGAGCACCTCGATCTGCTGGACTCCGACGCGGATTTCGCCCTGCTGCTCGAGCACATCGAGACCATGCGCGGGCGCAAGGCAAGCTTCGTCAAAGCGCTTTAATATCCGCTCCGGCAGCGCGCTCGCGCTAATTTTCCTTTCTGAATGCGAGACCTTCGATGACCTATTTGCAGGAATCCAACCGGCCGAAGATTACAGTGCCGAAACTGCAAGCGATGCGCGAGGCGGGCGAAAAAATCACGATGCTGACCTGCTACGACGCGAGCTTCGCCGCCCTGCTCGATCGTGCCGGCGTGGACGTGCAGTTGATCGGCGATTCGCTCGGCAATGTCATTCAAGGCCAAAGCACCACGCTGCCCGTGACGCTCGCCGACATCGCCTATCACACCGCCTGCGTCGCGCGTGTGCAACCGCGCGGCCTCATCGTCGCCGACCTGCCGTTCGGTACCTATGGGACGCCCGCCGATGCGTTCGCGAGCGCCGTCGAATTGATGCGGGCGGGCGCGCAAATGGTGAAGCTCGAAGGCGGCGAATGGCTGGCCGAGACGATCCGTTTCCTCGTCGAACGGTCGGTGCCGGTATGCGCGCACCTTGGGCTCACGCCGCAATCGGTGCACGCGTTCGGCGGCTTCAAGGTGCAAGGCAAGACCGAGGAAGGCGCGCAGCAATTGCTGCGCGATGCGCTCGCGGTGCAAAACGCGGGGGCGCAACTGATCGTGCTCGAAGCGATTCCGGCCGCCGTGGCCGGCGAGGTGACGCGCGCCGTCGCGATCCCGACGATCGGCATCGGCGCCGGCGTCGATTGTTCGGGCCAAGTGCTCGTCTTGCACGACATGCTCGGGGTCTTCCCCGGCAAGCCGGCTCGCTTCGTCAAGGACTTCATGGCGGGTGCGCCCAGCATCGGCGCCGCCATCGAGGCTTATGTGAAGGCCGTGAAGGACGGCTCGTTTCCCGGACCCGAGCACATCTTCTAATAAAAGACGCGGGGCGCCGTCTCGGCATCGGCAACGGCGCCGAGGAGGAACAGGCCCGGCTTTATGCGTTTCTCATAATCCGCGCCGGCAAAGCGCCGCGCAGCGCATTGCACACGATGACGGCTTGCGCGCTTTGCAAATCGGCTTGCGTTAGCGTCCGCTCGCGCGCGCCCATCGCCGCGTCCTCGAGCAGCACTTGCCGCATGATGCCGGGCAGCAAGCCCGCCGAGAGCGGCGGCGTGTACCAGCGTCCATCGAGCTTGACGAAGACGTTCGAGCGGCCGCCCTCGGTCAGCTCGCCTCGCTCGTTGAAGAACAGCGCATCGAAGGCGCCGAACGTTTCGGCGAGTCGCCATGCGCGGTCGTACTCGGCGCGCGAGGTCGTCTTGTGACGCAGCAAGTAGTCGATTCGGCGCATCGGCGCGAAGCCGTGCTCCGCGGCGAGTATCACGCCGACGGGGGCATCGGCATCTTGCTCGCGGCCCGCATCGGCGAGGCGGGGCACCGGACCGAGCGGCCCGCCGACGATCTCCGCCTGGCCACCCTTGCTCAGCGCGAGCCGCACACGGTGCGCAACGCCTGCCGCCAATTGCCCGCAATGCTCGGCGAGCCGCGCGCGCAGCGCCGCCGCATCGAACGCGAAGCCCAGTTCGGCGGCACTCGCGCCAAGGCGAGCGAGATGCCGCTCGAGATAGCGAACGCCGTCCGCTCGCGTCGCATGCATCGTCTCGAACAATTGCAGGCCCGGATCCGCATCCGTTAGGAACTTCGCCTTGAGCCGGCACTCGGCATACTCGTCGAGCGCCACGCTATCGAGCACGATGCCGCCGCCCACACCCATCGTTCCACGCCGCGTACCGCCGGCACCTGTAGGCGCATCGAGCGTCAATGTGCGGATCGCCACCGATAGGCAAAAATCGCCGCATACCGGCGTATGAACGTCGCCTTCCCGATCGTCATCGCTCCGGGCGGGCGGCGGCGCGTCTATCCAGCCGATCATGCCCGTATAGAGCCCGCGCGGCGTCGTCTCGATTTGATCGATGAGCTGCATGGTCCGGTGCTTCGGCGCGCCGGTGATCGAGCCGCATGGAAAGAGCGCACGCAGGATATCGGCGAACGACGTGCGCTCGCGCAACTCGGCCTCGATCGTCGAAGTCATCGCCCAAATCGAAGGATAGGGCTCCACCGAAAAGAGCGCGGGCACGCACACCGAGCCCGTCTTCGCCACGCGCGACAAGTCGTTGCGCAGCAGGTCGACGATCATGAGATTCTCGGCCCGATTCTTAGGATCCGTGCGCAAGAAGTCCGCCGCCCGGGCGTCGTCCTCGGGCGACGCGCCGCGCGCCGTCGTTCCCTTCATCGGCCGGGTACGCAAGCGCTCCCCGTTCTTTTCCACGAAAAGCTCGGGCGAGCACGAGAGCACCCACTGATCGCCCGGCAACGCGACGAGCGCGCCATACCGGACCGGCTGCCGCGCACGTAAGCGCCGATACAGGCCGATCGGCGAACCGAACGCGTCGAAGCCAAGCCGATAGGTGTAATTGATTTGGTAGGATTCGCCGGCGCGCAAGGCTTCGTGTACGGCCGCGATCGCTTCGACGAACGCGTCGCGCGTCACGCTCTCGACCACGTTGACCGCGCTCGCGACGGATGGCGGCGCGAGTGCGGCCGTCTCGTCGGCGCTGCTCGACGACCCCTGCAAACCGCCATCGAGTTCGGCCAGCCACGCGTCGACCTGTTCGCGCGAGCATCGCTCGCACCGCGCGAACAATAAAAAACGCAGCGGGGCGTCACCGCCGCGCTGCGTGAAATGAATGGCTGGCCGCGCTGCCGAAAGCGAGCGCCGCTGACCGAACTCCAGATCTCGTCCGAACTCGTATTCGCCAAGCACGACCGCATGCAATCCCGCGCGCATATCGCGCTCGAGTTCGGCGCATACCGCATCGAGCATTGCCGCGTCCGCGCACACATGCTCGCGCACGAAGCCCGTATAGAGGCGGCTCGTCGGCGTCGCCGCGCTCGCCTCGCAGTCGTCGAGCAGCACAAAAGGCGCGCCGCGCTCTTCTACGTTCATTTACGTTGTCCGTCGGCGCGCCCGCGCGGCAGTTCACACGGAACGCGCGGCCGATCGGCCCGCCGGCCGATCAATCGAAAAAGCTCTTCACGCGGTCGAACCAGCTCTTGCTTTGCGGGCTATGCCGCGGCCCGCCCTCCACGAGCGACTTCTCGAATTGCTTGAGCAGATCGCGTTGCGTGTCGGTGAGCTTGACGGGCGTCTCGACTTGCACGTGCACGTACAAATCGCCAGGTACGCTCGAGCGCAAGCCCTTGATACCCTTGCCGCGCAAGCGGAACGTCTTGCCCGACTGCGTTCCCTCGGGCACGGTGAACGTCGCGCGGCCCGCGAGCGTCGGCACTTCGATCTCGCCGCCGAGCGCCGCCGTCGTGAACGGAATCGGCATTTGGCAGTGCAGATCGTCGCCATCGCGCTCGAAGACGGTATGCGCCTTGATATGGATCTCGACGTACAAATCTCCCGGCGGCCCGCCGTTGACGCCCGGCTCGCCGTTGCCCGACGAGCGGATGCGCATGCCGTCGTCGATCCCGGCCGGAATCTTGACCTCGAGCGTCTTCGTTTCCTTCACCTTGCCCGCGCCGTGGCAGTTCAAGCACGGATCGGGGATATAGGTGCCGCTGCCGTGACACTTGGGACACGTCTGCTGGATGCTGAAAAAGCCTTGCGACATGCGCACGGCACCCGAGCCGTTACAGGTCGGACACGTTTCGGGCTTCGTACCCGGCTTGGCGCCCGAACCATGGCAGATCTCGCACGAGACCCAGCTCGGCACGCGGATCTGCGTCTCGCAGCCGTGCGCGGCTTGCTCGAGCGTGATTTCCATGCTGTAGCGCAAGTCGGCGCCGCGATACACCTGCGGACCCGCGCGTCCACGGCCCGCGCCGCCGGCCGCCTGCCCGAAGATGTCGCCGAAGATATCGCCGAACGCATCGGCGAAACCGCCGAAACCTTGGGCGCCGGCGGCCCCGGCCATGTTCGGATCGACGCCGGCATGGCCGTACTGGTCGTAGGCCGCGCGCTTTTGCGCGTCCGAGAGCATTTCATAGGCTTCCTTCGCCTCTTTGAAACGCTCCTCGGCATTCTTGTTGTCGGGGTTGCGGTCGGGGTGGTACTTCATCGCGAGCTTGCGATACGCCTTCTTGATCTCGTCGTCGCTCGCATTCTTGGCAACGCCCAGAACCTCGTAGTAATCCCGTTTCGCCATCGGTTCACCGCCGGTTCGCGCGTGTCGCGCGACCGCTCCTTTCGCATACTGTGGAGTCTTGCGACTCGTTAGACAGGCGCCGCGAGGCCCGCATCAACCGGCCAAGCGTCCCGCCCTCCATAAAACAAATGTGCCCGGAGAACCCGAAGGCCCGCCAGGCGTCGATTCGGCCGGTCGTTTCGCGAGAAACGCCGGCCGCTTCACGGCGCGAGAACGCAACCGTCGGTTAGTCCTTCTTCACTTCCTTGAACTCGGCATCCACCACGTCGTCCTCGGGCTTGCTCGTGCCTTGGCCGGCGCTCGCACCGGCCGACGCGCCGCCGGCAGCCGCACCCGCGGCGCCTTGAGCCTGCATGTCGGCGTACATCTTCTCGCCGAGCTTTTGCGACGCGGTGGCAAGCGCTTCGATCTTCGCTTCGAGCGCGGCCTTATCGGCCGAGCTGCTCTTGAGCGATTCCTCGAGGTCCTTCAACGCCGACTCGATCTTTTCCTTTTCGGAAGCGTCGATCTTCTCGCCGTACTCCGTCAAGGCCTTCTTCGTGCTGTGCACGAGCGCATCGCCTTGGTTGCGGGCATCGGCCAATTCGCGCAAACGGTGATCTTCCTCGGCGTTCGCCTCGGCATCCTTCACCATCTTCTCGATCTCGGCTTCCGACAAGCCCGAGTTCGCCTTGATGGTGATCTTGTTTTCCTTGCCCGTCGCCTTGTCCTTCGCGCCCACGTGCAAGATACCGTTCGCGTCGATGTCGAACGTCACCTCGATTTGCGGCACGCCGCGCGGCGCCGGCGGGATCCCTTCGAGGTTGAATTCGCCCAGCAGCTTATTGCCGGCGGCCATCTCGCGTTCGCCTTGGAACACCTTGATCGTCACGGCCGATTGGTTATCGTCCGCCGTCGAATACACTTGCGAGTGCTTCGTCGGGATCGTCGTGTTCTTGTTGATCATCTTCGTCATCACGCCGCCGAGCGTTTCGATGCCGAGCGAAAGCGGCGTCACGTCGAGCAGCAGCACGTCCTTGCGTTCGCCCGAGAGCACTTGCCCTTGAATCGCGGCGCCCACCGCCACGGCTTCGTCCGGGTTCACGTCACGGCGCGGCTCCTTGCCGAAGAACTCCTTCACCGTGTCTTGCACCTTCGGCATACGCGTCATACCGCCGACGAGGATCACGTCGTCGATATCGCCCACCTTCACGCCGGCATCCTTGATCGCGATGCGGCACGGCTCGACCGTGCGCGCGATCAGGTCTTCGACGAGCGCCTCGAGCTTGGCGCGCGTGATCTTCAGGTTCAAGTGCTTCGGACCCGACGCATCCGCCGTGATGTACGGCAGATTGATTTCGGTCTGCTGGCTCGACGACAACTCGATCTTCGCCTTTTCGGCCGCTTCCTTCAGACGTTGCAGCGCGAGCACGTCCTTCGACAGATCGACGCCCTGCTCCTTCTTGAACTCGCCGATGATGTAATCGATGATGCGCTGGTCGAAGTCTTCGCCGCCGAGGAACGTATCGCCGTTCGTCGAGAGTACCTCGAACTGCATTTCACCGTCGACGTCGGCGATCTCGATAATCGAGACGTCGAACGTGCCGCCGCCGAGGTCATACACGGCGATCTTGCGGTCGCCCTTTTCGGCCTTGTCCAAGCCGAACGCCAGCGCGGCCGCCGTCGGTTCGTTGATGATCCGCTTGACTTCCAGGCCCGCAATGCGGCCCGCGTCCTTCGTGGCTTGACGCTGGCTGTCGTTGAAGTAGGCCGGCACCGTGATCACGGCTTCGGTGACGGGTTCGCCCAGGTAATCCTCGGCCGTCTTCTTCATCTTGCGCAGCACTTCCGCGGAAATCTGCGGCGGCGCGAGCTTTTGGCCATGCGCCTCGACCCAGGCGTCGCCGTTGTCGGCCTTGATGATCTTGTAGGGCATCAAGCCGATGTCCTTTTGGACTTCCTTTTCCTCGAAGCGGCGGCCGATCAGGCGCTTGACCGCGAACAGCGTGTTCTTCGGGTTCGTCACCGACTGGCGCTTAGCCGGCGCGCCGACGAGAATCTCGTTGTCGTCCATGTAGGCGATGATCGAGGGGGTCGTACGCGCGCCCTCCGAGTTCTCGATCACTTTCACCTGATTGCCTTCCATCAACGCCACGCACGAGTTCGTGGTGCCGAGGTCGATGCCGATAATCTTGCCCATTTTTCCTGATCTCCGAAATATTCGATCGCTTCGACGCAGCGGCGCATCTTTTGTGCAACCGCCCGCTCAATTCAAACCTGCACTCAACATGTGTGCTGACGCACCGTTTTCAAGACCGTGCCGAACGGCCGCGGCGCGTTACTTCGGCTGTGCAACGGTCACGAGCGCGGGACGCAAGACTCGATCGGCGATGACGTAGCCCTTTTGCAGCACCGAGACGACCGTGTTCGGCTCTTGCTCGGCCGGTACCATCGAAATGGCTTGGTGGCGGTGCGGATCGAATTTTTCGCCCACCGGGTTGACCGCCACGACGCGGCCCTTTTCCATGGCGCTCGCGAGCTGGCGCAACGTCAGCTCGACGCCTTCGCGCAGCTTGGCGGGATCGCCCGACGTATCCGCGAGCGCGGCTTCGAGGCTATCGAGCACCGGCAGCAGATGTTCGGCAAAACCTTCGATCGCGAACTTGCGGGCCTTGCTCACGTCCTCGGCGGCGCGACGGCGGACGTTTTCGGTCTCGGCTTTGGCGCGCAAGTAGCTCTCGTTCAGTTCCGTAATCTTCGCCTGAGCCTCGGCGAGCGGGTCGGCACCCGCGGCGCCGGGCTGCTGAGCCTGGCCCGCGGCCGCTTGCGCCGCCGCGTTCTCGGCCGCGCCTTGCTGAGCGGCTTGTTCCGGGGTTTGCGGTTGCTGGCTGGCCGAATTGTCTTGCGTATTTTCCATGTCGCTGAAAATCGTCCAAAAAGTGAAATCGATGCGATGGCTGGCCGACGCGGCATCCGCCGGACCGCCAGGCAACAGAGCGGCCGACGCTCGCGAGCCGTTGCCGAAAAACGACGTTGCCATCGCGCGTCGCGGGGCAAATGGGGGCGACCGGAGGCCTTTCAACCCCTTGACCGCCCATTTTTTGCACCCCAAGGCGCAAACCTCGAAACGAACGGTAACAACGCTTACGGCGCTTCCGTCAAAACGGCGTTGAGCGCCATCGTGGTTTGCCCTAAACTGACTTCATGCGTTTCGCGTCCGGCCACACCGGGCTCCGAACGCCGCCGCCATACCCATCCGACCGCTTGCGTCCGTAGCGTCTTTCTCCGCGTGAGGGAGTACCGTGAAACTGACCTTTGCCATCGCGGTGGTCGCTCTGGTACTCGTCGCGGGAACCACGACCATCTGCTTATCCGGCGCAGTGACCGACTGCACGACGGAATACGGGGGCGCGCACGCGGCGTTCGATTCGCTGTTTAGTCCCCACCCGAAAGCTTGTCGATGACGCGCCGGTCGCGTTTCGTGGGTCGTCCCTGCAGCCCGGCCGCGGGCTCCCGGTAGGTCCGGCGCCGCTCCGCTTCGGCCTCCCGCTTGACCCGGCTCTCGGCCGTCTCGGCATACAGCGTTTGCGCCACGCTCGCCGGCCCGCGCACGTCGCAGACGCCCAGGACCTGAATTTCCCAGACGGTTCGCTCGATCTCGACCGCGACCAAATCGCCGACGCGAACTTCCTTGGCGGGCTTGACGGCCGCACCGCCGATGCGCACGCGCCCTTTTTCGACGGCGTCGGCCGCCAGCGAGCGCGTTTTGAAAAACCGGGCGGCCCAGAGCCACTTGTCGATACGCATGCGCGCACCCGGTTCGGTCGAAATCTTGTAGTTCATCGCAGCATTGCCTTGGAAATCGAAGGAGCGCAGCCCAGATAGCGACGCACGCAACGACCCTGCCCGAGCCGGCGCGCCCGCGAGCGTACCGTCCGCCCGTTCACGCGGGGGCGCCCGCCGGCACGCTTTCAAGCACCGGCCAGCCTTGCAGTTGCTGCGCGACGATTTCGCCGAGCGCCGCGATCCACGCCTGCGACGCGTTCAGACAGGCGATTCGATGAAATTCCTTCCCGCCGGCATGGAGAAACTCGTCGCGCACCTCGAGACCGATCTCCTCGATCGTTTCGAGGCAATCCGCCGTGAAGCCGGGGCAGAACACGTCGGCCCGCCGTACGCCCGCGGCGCCCAGTTCGCGCAGCGTCGGCGCCGTATAGGGTTGCAGCCATTCCGCGCGGCCGAAGCGCGACTGAAACGTCACGCGGCATTCGGTGGGCGTGAGGCCGAGCGTCGCCATCAGCAGCGCGGCCGTGGTGCGGCACTGATCGTGGTAGGGATCGCCGAGATCGAGCGTGCGTTTGGGCACGCCATGGAAACTGAGCACGAGCTTGTCGCCGGCCGCGAAATCGGGCTGACCGTGCGCCGCCCAGTAACGCCGGACTTGTTCGGCCAGTGCCGCGATATAGGCCGGGTGGTCGGCGTAGTGACGCACCGTGCGCACTTCGAGTTGATTGCGCATCCGGGCCAGCGCGGCGAACGCGGCGTCGAACGCCGTTGCCGTCGTGGACGACGAATATTGCGGATACATCGGCATCAGCAACACGCGCTCGGCGCCCGCGAGCTTCAGTTGGCCGAGCATTGCGCCGATGCCGGGCGTGCCGTAGCGCATCGCGTAATCGACTAGCACCCGGTAGCCGTTCGCATGCAGCAACTGGCGCAGCGCCTCCGTTTGCTTTTCGGTGTGCACGCGCAACGGCGAGCCCTCGGGCATCCAGACCGAGGCGTATTTCTTTGCCGACGAACGGCCGCGCAAGGGCAAGATCAACCCGCGCAGCAGCGGCTGCCAGAGGAGGGCCGGAATTTCGACGACGCGCGGATCGGACAGGAACTGCGCCAGGTAGCGGCGCACGGCGCGCGGGGTCGGCGCGTCGGGTGTGCCGAGATTGATCAGCAACACCGCGACGCGATGCGAGGCGGCGGGCTGCGACGGCAACTCGAGATCGAAACGCATGAGCAATAGGAAGCGCCCGAGGGCGAGGCTTGAGCGCGGCACGAAGCCTGCGCCGCTTAGGTTGACGTGAGGGTCATTATAGCGGGGGCCCGCACGGCGCCGAATCGGCCGTTCGGCCAATGGCGCGCGCCCGGGATCGCGGGCACGATGACGGTCACGGCAGCCGAAGGCCGGAGCGGCGCGGGTGGGAGGCCGGTCTCGGCCCGTTCAAGGCTGGCTCAGCGCCGTCGAAAGTAGGCGCGCGGTAATGTCGACGATCGGAATGACGCGGTTGTATGCCATCCGCGTCGGTCCGATCACGCCGAGGGTGCCGACGATCTTGCCGTTCACCTCGTAGGGCGCCGTCACGACGCTCATCTGTTCGATCGGCACGAGCGTGGATTCGCCGCCGATGAAGATCTGCACGCCTTGCGCGTGGCTCGACACATCGAGCAATTGAAGGAGGCTCGTCTTTTGATCGAATACGTCGAACAGCTTGCGCAGGCGCGCCATGTCGGACGAGAGGTCCGCCACCTCGAGCAAATTGCGCTCGCCCGAGATCAGTACGGTCTCGCTTTCGTCGCTCTCCTCGGTGCTGGCGGTGACGGCCGCGTGCATCAGCGCCGTCATGTCGCCGCGCAACTGGTCGATTTCCTCGCGCAGCCGCCGGCGCACCTCGTCGAACGAGAGCCCGCCGAAATGCGCATTGATATAGTTCGACGCCTCGATCAGTTGCGACGGCGTGTAGTCGCGCTGGGTCGCCATCATGCGGTTCTGCACGTCGCCTTCCGGCGTCACGATGATGAGCAAGATACGCTTGTCCGACAACCGCATGAACTCGATCTGCTTGAACACATGGCTGCGGCGCGGCGTCATCACGACGCCCGCGAACTGCGACAGATTGGACAGGACGCTCGCCGCGGCGGCAACGACCTTCTGCGGCTCGCCCGGCTTCAACGTCTTGCGCACGGCCCGCTCCACGGCCTCGTCGTCCTGAATCGGCTCGACGGTCAGCATCGTGTCGACGAACAGCCGGTAGCCGCGCGGCGTCGGGATCCGGCCGGCCGACGTATGGGGACTCGCGACCAGCCCCAGCTCCTCGAGATCCGACATCACGTTGCGGATCGTCGCGGGGCTCAACTCGAGCCCCGAGTAGCGCGACAGCGTGCGCGAGCCGACAGGCTGGCCTTCGGCGATATAGCGCTCGATCAGCGTTTTGAGGAGAGTTTGTGCGCGGGGTTCTAGCATGACGCAAAATTTTAGCCAAACAACGTGCCCCCCGCGAGCGCAGGGCAGCGCTCGAGCGTTCGCATGCGCACGGCGTGACGAGCACGCCGGTCACACGCGACACGGTGCCGGCGACGGGCGCGCCTGGCCGCCGGCGTCTTATCGGGACATCGTCATTCTAGCGACAAATCGGCCCGGCGGGACGAGGTGAGCCGCGGCGCCGCGCCAGGACAAACCACGACGACGGTTCTTTTCGACACCCACCTATGGTGTAATGCCGGCATGGAAATTGGCAGCCAATTCAAGACCGTGGCCCTCGTGGGTCGCAGCAATACGCCAGGCATCGGTGAGCCGCTGACGGCGCTCGCCACCTGCATCGAGAAGCGCGGCTTTCAAGTCGTGTTCGAGGCCGAGACAGCCCGGGACATCGGCGTCACGGGCTATCCCGCGCTGACGCCCGCCGAGATCGGGGCGCGCGCCGACGTAGCCGTCGTGCTCGGCGGCGACGGGACGATGCTCGGGATCGGCCGGCAACTGGCGCCGTACCGCACCCCGCTCATCGGCGTGAACCAGGGGCGCCTCGGCTTCATCACCGACATCCCGATCTCCGAGATGAGCCAGCGCGTATCCCAAATGCTGGCGGGCAGTTTCGAGCGCGAGGAGCGCACGCTGCTCGAGGCGCGCATCATGCGCGAGGGCGAGCCCATCTACCACGCGCTCGCGTTCAACGACGTCGTCGTGAACCGGAGCGGCTTTTCGGGGATGGCCGAGCTGCGGGTATCGGTTGACGGGCGCTTCATGTATATCCAGCGCTCGGACGGGCTCATCGTCGCCACGCCCACGGGCTCGACGGCCTATGCGCTGTCGTCGCAAGGACCGATTCTGCATCCGCAACTGCAAGGCGTCGTGCTGGTGCCGATCGCCCCGCACGCGCTGTCGAACCGGCCGATCGTGCTGCCCGACGACTCGAATGTGAGCATTCAGATCATCGGCGGGCGCGACGTCAACGTGAATTTCGACATGCAATCGTTCACCGCGGTCAAATTGAACGACACGATCGAGGTGCGCCGCTCGCGGCATACGGTGCCCTTCCTGCACCCGGTCGGCTACAGCTACTATGCGACGTTGCGGCAAAAGCTGCACTGGAACGAGCACCCCTCGGACGAGCAGGGCGATGCCCAGGCCACGTAACCCGGCGGGCCGCCCTAGTTGCCGGACCCGCACGAAACGCCGTTAATACGATACCCATGCTCCGCCACCTCTCGATACGCGACTTCGTGATCGTCGCCGCGCTCGATTTAGAATTCGATCGCGGCTTTACCGTGTTTTCCGGCGAAACCGGCGCAGGCAAATCGATTCTCATCGACGCGCTCGCGCTCACGCTAGGCGCGCGCGCCGACGCCGACGTCGTTCGCACGGGCGCGACGCGCGCCGACCTCACCGCCGAATTCGATGCCGGCCCGCACGTGGCCCAGTGGCTCGACGCGCATGCGCTCGGCGGCGAGGAGCCCGCCGGCGAGAGCCGTGTACTGCTGCGCCGCGTCGTCGACGCGAACGGGCGCTCGCGCGCCTTCATCAACGGCACGCCGGCCACGCTGACCCAGTTGCGCGAGGTCGGCGAGATGCTCGTCGACATTCACGGCCAGCATGCGCACCAGCTACTCATGCGGCCTGACGCCCAGCGCACGCTGTTCGATACCCATTCGGGTCTGACGGCGCTCGCGGCCGGAGTGGCCCGCGCCCATCGCGCGTGGCGCGACGCCCAGCAAGCGCTGGAGACGGCCAGCTCGCGCGATCGAGAATTGCAGCTCGAACGCGAGCGCCTCGCCTGGCAACTCACCGAACTGGACAAGCTGGCGCCGCAGCCGGGCGAGTGGGAGGAAATTAGCAGCGAGCATCGCCGCCTCGCCCATTCGGCCAACCTCATCGAGGGGGTGCGCGGCGCGCTGGACGCGCTCTCGGAAGCCGACGAGGCGATGATCGGCCAGCTCGGCTCGATTATTTCGAAGCTGCGCGATCTCGCTGAAATCGACCCGCAACTCGGCGATGCGCTCGCCGCGCTCGAACCGGCCGAAATTCAGTTGCGCGAAGGCGCTTACTCGCTTACGCACTATGCGCAGCGGCTCGAACTCGACCCGGACCGGCTCGCACAAGTCGAGCAGCGTCTAGACGCCCTGCACTCGCTGGCACGCAAATTCCGCCTGCCGCCCGAAACGCTGCCGCAAGAGCACGAGGCCCGCCGCGCGCAGCTCGCGGCGCTCGATGCCGCCGCCGACCTCGATGCCCTCACGACCGCGGTCGAAAAAGCGCGGCAAGCCTATATGACCGAGGCCAAGCAGTTGTCGAAAGCGCGCGCGAAGGCGGCCAAAGCGCTGGGCGCGGCGGTCACGACGGGCATGCAGGAATTGTCGATGGCCGGCGGCAGCTTCGAAGTGGCGCTCGTGCCGCTTGCCGAAGGCGGCGCCCACGGCCTCGAGCAGGTCGAATTCCGCGTCGCGGGCCACGCCGGGGTGCCGCTGCGGCCGCTGGCCAAAGTCGCATCCGGGGGCGAACTGGCCCGGATCAGCCTCGCGCTGGCCGTCATCGCGAGCGCCGCGAGCCCCACGCCCACGCTGATCTTCGACGAAGTCGATACGGGGATCGGCGGCGGCGTGGCGGAAGTCGTCGGCCGTCTGCTCCATCAACTGGGACGCCAGCGGCAGGTGCTTTGCGTGACGCACTTGCCGCAAGTCGCCGCGCGCGGCGACCATCACTTCCAAGTGGCGAAGGCTTCGGGCTCGAACGGCACGACGCTCTCGACCGTCGTCGCGCTCGATCACGCGAGCCGTATCGAGGAAGTCGCCCGCATGCTGGGCGGGCTGGAGATCACGGCGACGACACGCCGCCACGCCAAGGAAATGCTGGCAGCCTAATAAAAGAGGGAGGACGGCGTGCCGGCGGCGCGGTACCGCGCCCGAGCCACGGTGGCGCCGCCCTTGCCCTATCCGAACACGCGCCGCCAGAGCCCCAGCACCGTCTCGCGCTCCCGCGCGACGCGCTCATGCGGCACGCAGGCTTTTTCCATGCCGTCGAGCCGCAATTGATGCTGCAGCTTCCGATAGGTTCGATAAGCCGCACCGACGGCCTCCGCTTCATCGGCACTCATGAGCCCGAAGCGCGCCACCTCGCGCAAAAGTGCGATATTGCCCGTGTTGCGGATCAGTTCGGAGTCGTGCGCCGCATGCAGCAGAACCCAGTACTGAACGACGAACTCGATATCGACCATGCCGCCGCGATCGTGCTTGACGTCGAAAAGCTCGCCGCGGTTTGGATGACCGGCCGCCACGCGCTCGCGCATCGCCACGATCTCCGCCGCGAGCGGTCCGCTTTCGCGAGGCGTCGTCAGCACACGATGACGAATGTCCTCGAACTCGCGCCCGATCCGCGCATCGCCCGCGCAAAAGCGCGCGCGCGTGAGCGCCTGATGCTCCCACACCCAAGCCGTATTGGCCGCGTCGCCCTCGCGCAACTGATAGCGCCGGAACGCCCCGAGGTCGGTGATCAGCAAACCCGATTCGCCATTCGGCCGAAGCCGCAAGTCGATATCGAACAGCGTGCCGGCGCCGGTCGCCGTCGTCAGCCAGGTAATGAGCCGGCGCGTAAAGGTCGAGTAGATGTCGGCGGCCGCGTCGTCGGGGTCGTCGTACAGAAAGATCAAGTCGAGATCGGACGCATAGCCGAGCTCCTTGCCGCCCAATTTGCCGTAGGCGATCACCGCCACGCGCGGCACGTCGCGATGACGCTTGGGCAGTTGCTGCCAAACCGCGTCGAGCGTGACGTCGAGAACCGAATCGGCCAGTTCCGATAAGCGATCGCTCACCTGCTCCACGGTCAACCGGCCCGCGAGGTCGAGCAGCAAAATCCGGAAGACCTCGGCCTGGTGCGCATGGCGCAGCAAGTCCATTTGTTGCTCCACGCCGTCGGCCGCGGCCAGACGCGAACGCAGCGATGCCCTGAATTCCGGCCAATCGAAGGGACTGCCGATCGCCTCGTCGTCGAGCAGTTCGTCGAGCAACTGCGGGTGACGGATCAAATAACCGGCAGCCCAGCGCGATCCGGCCAAGACGTCGAGCACGCGTTCGAGCGCCGCCGGATATTCGTTGAGCAGCGCAAGGTAGGCGCCGCGGCGGCCCACGGCTTCGAGCAAATCGATCATCCGGGCAAGCGTCGCGGCGCGCTTGGCGCGAGGCTCCATCGCCGCCACGGCGTCCAGCGCCCGGGCCGCGATCGTGTCGAAACGCTCGCGATTGCGCTCCGGGAGTCCTTGATAGCGCGCCGAACGGCGCACCGCGCTCAAACGCGCATGCACCTCGCCGGCATCGTCGAAGCCGGCCGCGCTCAAGCGCGCGATCGTTTGTTCGTCCGCCGCATCGTCTTCGAGGGCGCAATCCCACACCTCGCCGGCCCGCACCGATCCCGTCCCGCCGTTGCCCCCGCCTTGCCCGTGCGCACCGGCTTTGTCGGCGAAGATTTGGTCGAATTGCGCCTCGACCCGCTCTCGATGATCATCGAGCACGGCCGCGAGCCCGGCGAAATCGGAAAAGCCCAGCGTGGCGGCGAGCCGCGCGCGCTCCGCGGCATCGACGGGCAGCGCGTGAGTTTGCGCATCGTTGCGATACTGAAGCCGGTGCTCGAGCGCGCGCAGAAAGCGATAGGCGTTCGAGAGTTCCGCGCAAACGGACGGCGCGATCAACCCGCGCGCCGCCGCGTGCCGCAGGACGGCGAGCGTCGGCCGGATCCGGAAGCCCGCATCTTGACCGCCGCGGATCAATTGGAACACCTGCGCGCTGAACTCGATCTCGCGGATACCGCCGCGCCCGAGCTTGATGTCGTCGGCCTTCTCGGGCCGCATCGTCGCGCGGCGCTGCGCTTCGTCACGGATTTGCCGGTGCAGCGAACGGATGGCGTCGATGACGCCGAAGTCGAGATAGCGCCGATAGACGAACGGCTTGACGAGCGCTTCGAGCTGCCCGGCAAGGCGCCGCGCCGCTTCGCTCGCTTGCTCGGACACGAGCCGGCCCTTGATCCAGGCGTAGCGTTCCCATTCGCGCCCTTGCACGTAGAAGTACTCCTCCAACATGCCGAGGCTGCATACGAGCGGCCCCGAGTCGCCGTTCGGGCGCAGTCGCATATCGACGCGAAACACATAGCCGTCGGCCGTCGCCTCGGCCAATGCGCCGATCAGCCGGCGGCCGAGCCGGGTGAAGAACTCCTGCGTCGAAATGGCGGCGCGGCTCCCGCCCGCGGTTTCGCCGTCATCCTCGTACACGAAGATGAGATCGATATCGGATGAAACGTTCAACTCCCGGCCGCCGAGCTTGCCCATACCGACCACGCCGAGGGTCAGGCGATCGCCGTCCGCCCCGCGCGGTTCGCCGTATAGCGCTTCCAATTCCCGGGAAAGGACGTCGATCGCCCGCTGGATCGCGGCCTCGGCCAAATCGGTCATCGTCGCCGTCACCTCGGCGACCTCGGCCCGTCCGGCCAAATCGCGCTCCATGACCGCGCAAAAAACCTCGGTGCGCAACCGGCGCAAGGCGCCGCGCAGCGCATCTTCGCTGACCGGCGCATCCTCAGCCACGCCTTCGCGCCGGCGATGCTCGGCAATCAGTTCGCGCAGACGCGTATCGATCCGCTCTCGCGTGATCGGCGCCTCGGCCCAGGCGGCGATGCGCGCCGCCAGCTCGGGACGCGCGGCAATCGCCCGGGCGGCATAGGAAGAATAGGCGGAACTCAGCAGTGCGGCGTCAGTCATGAATAGGCGTGGCTCGCTTGTTGCAACAGTAACGGCAGCCGCGAACGAGCACGGCTTGCGGCGGCTCCATGCCGGCGCCCGCGACCCGGGCGCCAAGCCCGGCGGGCGGCGGACGCGCCCACGCAGGGACGGCAGGCCGCTGTGATACATTTCGTCGTCCGAGACACCAAACTACCACATCCCCGATTCGCCGCCGCAGTATGTCCGACAGCAAGGAATCCGCCGAAGCCGCCGTTGCCGGACAAGCGCCTCACGAACACCGACGCCTACGTCGAATATTGAAGTTCGCGCTGGCCGTCGCCTTTCTCGTCTACTTTTTAGTTGCCGCCCTTTTTATCGGGCTGCGCTACGTCGTCCTGCCGCGCATCGACGATTTTCGCCCACGCATCGAGGCACTTGTCACCAAGCGCTTGCACGCGGATTTGCGCATCGGCAAGCTGGCGTCCCACTGGTCGGGGTTCGAACCCGGGGTCGACATCACCGACCTCGTCATTCGAGATCGCCAAGGCAACCGGGCGCTGTCGGTGCCGCACGCCACCGGCACGCTATCGTGGCGCTCGCTGCTGAAAGGCAAGCCCGTATTGGGCAGCCTCGTGATAGACCACCCCGACGTACTGACCGAGCGCCGGGCCGACGGCACGCTTTGGGTCGGCGCCATCCAGGTGCCGACGACACATACCGGCAACGATACGTTCTCGACTTGGCTGCTGTCGCAGCAGGCGATCGTCGTGCGCGCAGGCACGCTGCGTTGGCGCGACGCCCTGCAGGGCGCGCCGGAACTCGCGCTCCACGACGTGCGCATCGCGATACTGAACGAGGGGCTCTCGCACCGCGTCGCGCTGCAAGCGCCGGCCGAGGGCACCTTGCTCAAGGGACCGCTCGACTTGCGCGCGCGCTTTCGTCATATCCCGCTCATGTCGATCGGCAAGCCCGAGAACTGGACAGGCCAAGCGTACCTTTCGACGGGGCCCGTCGAATTGCCGATGCTCGGCCGCTACCTCAAGTTGCCGATCGCCACTTACGCCGGCCGTGTCGACAATGCGATCTGGGCGCGCTTCTCGGGCGGCCATTTCCGGTCGGCGAACGGCCGGCTGGAAGGGGCGGACATCGCCTTGCGCGTGCGGCCGACCCAGCCGCGTCTCGACATGCCCGTGGCGCGCTTTGGCTGGGCCGTGCAAATCGACGCCCAGCGCGACTACCGGATCCGCTTGACCGATCTGCTCGCCGAGCTGGCCGAGCCGGCGCTGCCGGATGGCACGCCCGTGTCGCGCACGCTCCAACTCGCGACGCTCACGGGGCGCTACCGCGTCCCGACGATCGAGCATGGACAATTGATGAGCGTCTCGGGCGATCGCGTCGATCTGGGCGTCCTCGCCGAATTCACGCGCGCCTTGCCGGTACCGCGCCGCTTCCTGGACGAACTCGTTCGCTTCGACCCGCGCGGGATGGTCGCCAATTACACGATCGCGGTCGAGCGCGCCCGGCCCGAAAATGCGCTCGCCGCCAGCGAGGAACGCGTCGCCGGCACGGCGCCGGTCGTGCGCTATCGCTTCAAGGCCGATCTGCAAGGGATCAGTTTCGCCGCCCAGGAGCCGCCGCCGGGTTTGTCCGCGGCCGGCCACCCGCGCGCGGGCCTGCCAGGGTTCGAAAACCTCTGGGGCAATATCGATGCGGACGAGCGGCAAGGCACGATCGCGCTCGATACGGTCAACGCGGCGGTCACGATTCCCGGCGAATTCGACGATCCGCGATTGACGTTCGACCGGCTGCGGATGCGCGGGAATTGGACCGTCAGTCCAACGCGTGAACCGGGCGAGCCGCATAAATCGTTTTCGGTGACGGTACCCGAACTCAGTCTCGAGAACGCAGACACCGCCGGCTCCGTCGCGGCCACCTATACGAACCCCGGCCACGGACGGGGCCAGCTCGATCTCAAAGCAACGATCGCCCGGGCGAAGGTGCCGTCGATACCGCGTTATTTGCCGACCAGCATCGGTGAGCACCTGCGCCACTATCTCGGGCACGGTCTGCAAAACGGTACGGCCCGCGACGCGACGATCGAAGTGCGTGGCGGCCTCGACAAATTCCCCTACTCGCGCGAACCGCAAGCAGGCGTTTTCCGCATCGTGGCCCCGTTCACGGGGGGCAAGTTCGATCCCTCACCGTACCCCGAAAAGAAGCTCAAAAACGGCACGCCGGACCTGTGGCCCGCGCTGGAGGGCATCGACGGCGTCTTCACGCTGAAGGAAAACAAGCTGCGTTTCGACATTGACCGCGGCCGCTACAAGCGCGTGGCGATCGCCCCGGTCGCGGGGCACATCGACGATCTCGGCAATCGTGAGTCGCCGCTTGTCATCGCCGGGCGGGCGCACGGGCCGCTCGCCGACCTGCTCGACTACGTGAACAACAGCGCGCTGGCCGGCATGACGGGACACGCGAGCGAGAACCTGCGAGCGAGCGGCGCGGCAGGCCTCACGCTGACGTTGACGGTGCCGCGCAACAAGGAGCCGCACGTCGGGGTTGCCGGCACGGTGACCTTGAACGGCGATACCCTATCGGCGCCGCAGTTGCCGCCCCTTGAAGCGCTCGGCGGCCAAGTGCGCTTCACCAAAAGCTCGATTTCTCTGGAACACGTCGCGGGGCGCTGGCTCGGCGGAGAGATCCGGGCAGGCGGGGGGCTGCACGAAGACGGCCGCTATGGCTTCGACATCACGGGCCGGATCGCGGCCGACAGCGCCCGCCGGTTGGATCTCGAAGGCCCCGCCGCCAAACTGCTCGCACATTTAGACGGTACGGCACCCTACTCGATCGCGGTGCACGGCCGCAAGGGAGGGCTGCCTACCGTATCGGCCACCTCGGACCTCACCGGGCTGGCTTTGGATTTACCGGCGCCGCTCGGCAAACCGCTCGGTACGCCGATGCCCTTCTCGCTCGACGTGAAGCCGCTCGGCGCCGGCGAACGCACGCAGGCGGCCTCGAACGAGACGATCCGGGCACGCGCCGACGTCCAACTCGGCCCGCTGCGCGCCGCCTATGTGGTGAAACGAAGCCCGCCCGCAGCCGGGAGTGCGCCGATATCGGTCGTCAGCGGGGCCATCGCGTTGAACGAGGCGGTCGAGCCGGCGCCGCAGGGCGTGACCGCGACCCTCGATGCCGACACGTTCGATGCCGATGCTTGGCGCGCCCTCGCTCGCGAATTGCGCCAGGACCGGGCGTCCGACAGCCCGGTAACGGGCGAGCGCGGTCAGCCGCGCCCCGCCTCGAATGCGCCGTCGCGCGCTGCCCAGTTCTTGCCGACGCGCATCGCGGCCCGCTTCAAAACGCTGAAGCTCATGAACCGCCAATGGTCGAACGTCGCCATCGACGCGACGCATGCCGCACCGGACTGGCAGGCCGATCTCGCTTCCGACGAAGTGGCCGGCAACGTCTCCTGGCGCCCTGGCGAAGCGGGTGCGCCGGCGGGTCAATTGCGCGCGCGGCTGACCAAAGCTTCGATCCCCGTGGCCGTCGGGCATGATCTGCTCGGGCAGCTTACGCCGAGCGCGAACGCACCGATCCCGGCGATCGATCTCGTCATCGACGATTTGACGATGCGCGGCCACGACGTCGGCCGCCTCGCCGTCAACGCGCGCAACTTCGAGGAAGACGGCGTGCCCGTCTGGCAGGTCGAGAAGCTCGACATTTCGAATCCGGCCGCTCACCTCGTTGCCACAGCCAATTGGAGAACCTCGCGCCGGCTCGGCGGCGATGTCGATGCCGATACGCCGCGCCGCACGATCGTCGATTTCAAGCTCGACGTGGCCGATGCCGGTGCGCTGCTCGATCGCTTCGGCCTGCCGCGCACGGTAAAGGGCGGCTCTGGCTCGCTGACGGGTAAAGCGCTCTGGCGCGGCGGCCCCACCGCGATCGACTATCCCACGCTCGACGGCGACCTCGCGATGGATCTGCACCACGGTCAAATACTGAGAGTCGATCCGGCCGTGGCCAAGCTGCTCGGCGTGCTCAGCCTGCAAAGCATCACGCGCGTACTGGCCTTAAATTTCCGGGACGTCATCGGCGAGGGGCTGCCCTTCAAAAGCGCGACGGGCACGGCCCGCGTGCGCCACGGCGTCGCGCGAACCGACGATTTCCGCATCGTCACGGCGCCGGCGCGCGCCGATCTGTCGGGCACCGTCGATCTCGCGCAAGAGACGCAAGACTTGCACGTCGTGATCACGCCGACGCTTTCCGCGGGCTCGGCCGTTATCGCGGCGACCGTCGTCAATCCGCTGCTGGGTCTGGGCGCCCTCGTCGCCAACGTCGCGCTGTCCCAATCGATCGCCCATGCGTTCGCGCACGACTATTCGGTCACCGGATCGTGGTCCCACCCGCGCGTCGAGCGGGTCGGGGCCGATCGGGGTAAGATGGCTGCTCCGGCCGAGGCGACGGACAAGTAGCGCACCGGGCTGGGCCACAGGCCCGCCCAGGCGCTGCCCCTCCGAACCCGGCAGCCCACCCGACTCCGAATTCATGAGCGATCGACCTGTCCAAACGACACCGTTTCGCGTCGCCGCGCTCCAGATGGTCAGCACGCCCGAGCGCGAGCGCAATCTCGACGACGCCGAGCGCCTCATCGCCCAAGCGGCCGCCGAGGGCGCGGGCCTCGTTTTGCTGCCCGAGTATTTTTGCTTCATGGGGCATAAGGACGCCGACAAGCTCGCCGTGCGCGAAGCCTACGGCGACGGGCCCATTCAACGCTTTTTAGCCGACAGCGCGCGCCGCCACGGCGTCTGGGTGATCGGCGGCACGCTGCCGCTGGCCGTAACCGATCCGCTCGATAGCGCCCGCGTGCTGAACACCACGCTCGTCTTCGAGCCGAGCGGCGCATGCAAAGCGCGCTACGACAAGATCCACTTGTTCAACTTCGAGAAGGGTACGGAGTCGTTCGACGAAGCGCGCACGATCCGCCCGGGCAACGAAGTATCGACGTTCGACGCGCCGTTCGGGCGCGTGGGTCTGTCGGTCTGCTACGATTTGCGCTTTCCCGAGCTGTACCGGCGCATGGGCGATTGCGCGTTGATCGTCGTACCTTCCGCATTCACCTATACAACGGGCCGCGCGCATTGGGAGATGCTCTTGCGGGCGCGCGCCGTCGAAAACCAGTGCTACGTGCTTGCCGCGGCTCAGGGCGGCACGCATGAAAACGGCCGCCGTACGTGGGGCCATAGTATGTTGATCGACCCTTGGGGCGAAATCGTGGCCGTGCGGGACGAGGGCCCCGGCGTCGTCGCGGGCGACATCGACCGCGCGCGCATCGACGAGGTGAGGCGCAGCCTTCCCGCTTGGCGCCACCGCGTGCTTGCTTAACTTTTCCGTATCGAAACGAACGCATGAACCTGATCGAACCCGGTATTCGCAATCTCGCGACCGCGAAAGACGTCCTGCTCACGCCCTACGGCCTCGACGAAGCGCGCCTCACGCGCACGCTCGCCGATATCTTCACGCACCGAGTCGATTACGCCGACTTGTACTTCCAAGCGACGCGCAGCGAAGCGTGGAGCCTCGAGGAAGGCATCGTGAAATCGGGCAGCTTCAGTATCGACAAGGGCGTCGGTGTGCGCGCCGTGGCCGGCGATCGCACGGCCTTCGCCTACTCGGACGACCTCTCCGTCGAAGCGCTCACGCAGGCCGCGCATGCGACTCGCTCGATCGCGAAAGCGGGCGGCGGCAAGCAAAAAATCAAGGTGGCCAGCGCGCTGAAAGGCGTCGCGGGGCGCGACCTGTATTTGGCGGCGGATCCCCTCGCCTCGCTCGACGCGACCGAGAAGGTCAAGCTGCTCGAGCGCATCGAGCAAATGGCGCGCAGCCGCGACACGCGCATCACGCAAGTGATGGCGGGTCTCGCCGGCGAATACGACGTCGTACTCGTGGCCCGCAGCGACGGCGCGCTCGCGGCCGACGTTCGACCGCTCGTGCGCGTATCGGTGACGGTCATCGCCGAGCAGGACGGCCGGCGCGAGATCGGCAGCGGCGGCGGCGGCGGACGCTTCGACTACGGCTACTTCACCGACGACGTCCTGGCCCGTTACGTCGACGACGCCGTGAAGGCCGCCCTCGTCAATCTCGAAGCGCGTCCCGCACCGGCCGGCGCGATGACGGTCGTGCTCGGCCCGGGCTGGCCCGGCGTCTTGCTGCACGAAGCGATCGGCCATGGACTCGAAGGCGATTTCAACCGCAAGGGGTCGTCGGCGTTCGCCGGCCGCATCGGCGAGCGCGTCGCGGCCAAGGGCGTCACGGTCGTGGACGACGGCACACTGCCGAACCGCCGCGGCTCGCTCAATATCGACGACGAAGGCAATCCGACGCAATGCACGACGCTGATCGAGGACGGCGTGCTCAAGGGCTATATTCAAGACACGTTGAACGCCCGGCTCATGAAAATGCCGGTGACGGGCAACGCCCGGCGCGAATCGTACGCCGCGCTGCCGATGCCGCGCATGACCAATACTTACATGCTGGCCGGCGACAAGGCCCCGCAAGAGATCATCGAATCGGTCAAGCACGGCCTTTATGCCGTCAACTTCGGCGGCGGTCAGGTCGATATCACGAACGGCAAGTTCGTGTTCTCGGCCTCCGAGGCCTACATGATCGAAAACGGCAAGGTCACCTACCCGGTCAAAGGCGCGACGCTGATCGGCAGCGGTCCCGAATCGCTCAAATACGTCAGCATGATCGGCAACGACATGGCGCTCGATACGGGCGTGGGCGTCTGCGGCAAGGAAGGCCAGAGCGTGCCCGTCGGTGTCGGGCAACCGACGCTGCGAATCGATAACCTCACGGTGGGCGGCACGGTCTGAGTCAGGTGGCGATGCACGTTTATTGCATCGCCACGCCCCTTCTTGCGGGAACCCCGCATTGTTGGCGCCCCTGGCTTGCCGCGTGCGCTTAACCGGCGTATAAAGTGAAACGCACCTTTTTACGAATCTCACCCCTGTCATGTCGCCGAAGTTCAATTTTCACTTTTACTTCTTTTGGCATCTCAGTCCGCTGGCGGATCGAGAGGGGTGTTAGCGCGTAACGCAAAACCCGATTTCCCGAAAAACCGCCAGCGAACCTGGCGGTTTTTTTTCGCCTCGACAGATCGATCGCAGGCGAGTCCCGTACCCGATGAGGAGAAGTACAACATGCCCCCGCACAATACCGACGACGTCCGCATTCGAGAGTTGAAGGAACTGACGCCGCCTGCTCACTTGATTCGCGAGTTCGCGTGCACGGAAGCCGTGTCCGATCTAATCTTCAGCACGCGCCGCGCGCTGCATCGCATCTTGCACGGCATGGACGATCGCCTCATCGTCATCATCGGTCCGTGTTCGATCCACGATCCGAAGGCTGCGCTCGAATACGCGAGCCGGCTCGTGGAACAACGCAAGCGCTTCGCCGGCGAGCTCGAGATCGTGATGCGCGTGTATTTCGAAAAGCCGCGGACGACGGTGGGCTGGAAGGGTCTCATCAACGACCCGTATCTCGACAACAGCTTCAAGATCAACGATGGGCTGCGCGCCGCGCGCGAGTTGCTCGTCGGAATCAACGAGCTGGGGCTGCCCGCGGGCACCGAATACCTCGATATGATCAGCCCGCAATACATCGCCGATCTGGTGTCGTGGGGCGCGATCGGCGCACGCACGACCGAATCGCAAGTGCACCGCGAGTTGGCTTCGGGTCTATCGTGCCCGGTGGGCTTCAAGAACGGCACCGACGGCAACGTCAAGATCGCCGTCGATGCGATCAAGGCCGCGTCGCAGCCGCACCACTTTTTGTCGGTCACGAAGGGCGGCCACTCCGCGATCGTCTCGACCGCGGGCAACGAGGACTGTCATGTGATCCTGCGCGGCGGCAAGACGCCGAACTACGATGCGGCCAGCGTCGATGCGGCCTGCGCCGATATCGGCCGGGCCGGCCTGGCGGCGCGGCTCATGATCGATGCGAGCCACGCCAATAGTTCGAAGAAACACGAGAATCAGATTCCCGTGTGCGCCGACATCGGCCGGCAAGTGGCCGCGGGCGACGAGCGTATCGTCGGCGTCATGGTCGAGTCGCATCTCGTCGCAGGCCGCCAAGATCTGCAACCCGATTGCGCGTTGACGTACGGTCAAAGCATCACGGACGCCTGCATCGGCTGGGACGAGAGCGTCGCCGTGCTCGAAGGACTGGCCGATAGCGTCAAGCAGCGGCGCATTGCGCGCGGCAGCGGCAACTGAGTCGTCGGCGGCATCGCCTCGGGCGTTGCCGCTTACGTGCATCGATCAGGCAAGTGCGCCCGAACCGAACACCTCGCTATGGATCCGCGCGGGATCGACGCCGAGCGCCACGAGCGCATCGCGCTGCGCCTCCATGAAGGCCATCGGCCCGCATAGGTAGTAATCGGCATCGGGCAAAACGGCTTGCTCGGCGATGCGCGAGAAGTCGATCCGGCCTTGGAAGTCGTAATCGACGCCCTGCCGGTCCGCCGGACCCACCTCTTCGTAAAACACCGCGCGCGACACATTCGCGTGTTCGGCCACCGTCTTCGCGAGCCATTGCTTGAATGCATGGACCTTGCCGTTACGGCACGCATGCACGAACGCCACGCGGCGCGCGCTGCCCTCGGCCGCCAGCGTCGAAAGCATCGACATCATCGGCGTAATACCCACCCCACCCGAGACGAGCACCACGGGCGTCGACTTCGTGCGGTCGAGATGGAAGTCGCCCATCGGCGCCGTGACTTCGACGATGCTGCCCTCTTCCACACCGTCGTGCAGCAGCGTCGAAAGACGGCCCGGCGGGACCGCTTCGCTGCCGCCTTCGCGTTTGACCGAGATGCGCAGCCATTTGCCGTGCGGCGCGTCCGATAGGCTGTACTGCCGCGGCTGGTCGATGCCCAGTTCGCCGACGTAGCGCTTGACGGTGACGTACTGGCCCGGCTCGAAACCGGCGGCCTTCGCACCGTCGGCCGGCGTCAGGTAAAAGGAGGTGATCTCGTCGCTTTCGACGACCTTGCGCGAGACGATGAACGGACGGTAGCCGCTCCACGCCGCGTTGTCGTAGAGTTTCGCCTCCGCGCCGATCATGATTTGCGCGAGTTGGGCGTAAGCGGCGCGCCAAGCATCGAGCGTCGCTTCGTCGACCGCGTCGCCGAGCACCTCGACCACCGACGCCAGCAGATGTTCGCCGACGATCGGGTAATGCTCGGGGCGGATATTCAGACTGGCATGCTTGTGAGTGATCCGGCCGACCGCGGAGCCGAGCGCACCCAAGTTGTCGATATTGGCCGCGTACGCGTAGACGGCGTGCGCGAGCACGTCGGCTTGGCTCCCGCTCTCCTGATGCGTCTGATTGAACAGGTTGCGCAGCTCCGGACGGCTCGCGAACATCCGGCGATAGAAATGCTTCGTAATCGTCGCGCCGTACTCGGCGAAGACCGGAGCGGTGGCTTTGACGCGGGAAATTTGGTCCGCGGTAAGAGCGGAGGTCATCGTTTCGGCGTTCCTCGTTAAGATGCATCAAGAATACATTTTAACAAAGCACGCCATCCATACGACACATTGTCGCAGGGCAGCATGCCGCGTATGCCGCGGCAATCTTGCGTTTGGCGCCCGGATACGCCCGGTGTCTGCTGCGACCGCGCTACGGAACGCGGCGCTCGGGCTGCCACAGGACGTCGCTGCCGCCGCCCGCCCGATTCAGGACGCGCGCCAGCACGAATAGCAGATCGGATAACCGGTTGACGTATCGGCGCGGCGCATCGGCCAGCGGCTCGCTGCCGCCGAGCATGACGATCGCGCGTTCGGCGCGGCGGCACACGGTGCGGCAGACATGCGCGAGGGCGGCCGCGCGCGTGCCGCCCGGCAAGATGAACTCCTTGAGCGGCGGTAGATCGGCGTTGTAATGCGCGAGCCAACCATCGAGCCGAGCCAAATGCGCATCGCCGATCACCGTATGGCCCGGGATGCAAAGCTCGCCGCCGAGATCGAACAAATCATGCTGGATCGCCGTCAGCGCTTCGTGCACGTCGGCCGGCAAGGGCTCCGCCAGGAGGACGCCGATCTGCGAATTGAGCTCGTCGACATCGCCCATTGCGGCGATGCGCGCGTCGTCCTTACGCACGCGGCGGCCGTCGCCAAGCCCCGTCGTGCCGTCATCGCCCGTGCGCGTGGCGATTTTGCTCAAGCGGTGGCCCATCGTCATCGCTCCTTTATCCGTTGAGGTCATACCGGCGCTGCGGCCCGCCGACACGCGAAGCGACCCATTATAGGCGGCCGGCCAAGCCCCGCTACCGGCCTTCCGGCCAATTCTGGAGAAGCGGCGATCGGCGTAGAATTGAAGCAAGCATTGAACGGAGCGCCCGCTTGGCGAGGCTGCCGACGCTCTACATAGAGCGCGCCGTTCGATTAGACCGATATACCAATGCGCGATGCATCGATCGCCGCTTCGCGCTGGGAGACGCTATCCGTGAACCACCCCGTGCCTCCGGCCGCCGTGCGCCCCCGCCGGCCGTTCCCCGCCGAGTTGCTGTCCGCGTTGCAGGCGCGGTTCGGCGAACGCGTTTCCACCTCGGAGGCCGTCCGCGCGCATCATGGCCGCGACGAATCCCCGTTCGATCCGCAATTGCCCGACGCCGTCGTCTTCGCGCAGAGCACGGATGAAGTGCGTGCGATCGTCGAGTTGTGCGCGCGCTACGCGGTGCCGATCATCCCCTATGGCAATGGCTCCTCGCTCGAGGGCCAACTGCTCGCGGTGGAAGGCGGCCTGAGCATCGACCTATCGGGCATGAACCGCATCGTCTCGATCGCGGGGCAAGATATGACGGCCACTGTGGAGGCCGGTGTCTCGCGCAAGGCGCTGAACGAAGCGCTGCGCGATACGGGGCTCTTCTTTCCGATCGATCCGGGTGCGGATGCAAGCTTAGGCGGGATGTCCGCCACGCGCGCCTCGGGCACGAATGCCGTGCGCTACGGCACGATGCGCGAGAACGTGTTGGGGCTCACCGTGGTGCTGGCCGACGGACGCGTCGTGAAAACCGGCACGCGCGCCCGCAAATCGTCGGCCGGCTACGATCTGACCCGCCTGTTCGTCGGCTCGGAAGGCACGCTCGGCATCATCACCGAAGTCACGGTCCGGCTCTATCCGCAACCCGAAGCCGTATCGGCCGCGGTCTGCGCGTTCCCGTCGATGGGCGAAGCCGTGCGGACGGTCATCGAGACGATTCAGCTCGGCGTCCCGATCGCACGCGTGGAGTTCGTCGATGCGCTCGCGATTCGCGCCATCAATCGGCACTCGAATTTGACGCTGCCGGAGGCGCCCACGCTCTTTTTCGAGTTCCACGGCAGCGAAGCGGGCGTCAAGGAACAAGCCGAGCGCGTCGAAAGCCTGGCCGGCGAGCACGGCGGCAGCGGCTTTGCCTGGGCTACGCGGCCCGAGGAGCGCAGCCGTCTTTGGAACGCGCGCCATACGGCCTATTTCGCGATGCTGCAGTTGAAGCCCGGCTGCCGCGCCGTCACCACCGATGTCTGCGTGCCCATCTCGCGCCTGGCCGATTGCGTCGTCGAAACCGAGCAAGACTTGCTTGCGTCGCCGCTGCCTTGCCCTATCGTCGGTCATGTCGGGGACGGCAATTTCCACGTCGCCATGCTCATCGATCCGAGCAAGCGCGAGGAGCTCGAAGAGGCCGAACGCCTGAACCGGCGCGTCGTGCAACGCGCGCTCGCGATGGGTGGCACCTGCACGGGCGAGCACGGCATCGGGCTCCATAAGATGGATTTCTTGGTCGACGAGCACGGTCCCGAGGCCGTCGATGCGATGCGCGCGATCAAGCATGCATTCGATCCGCGCAATCTCATGAATCCGGGCAAGATCTTTTCGTACACGGCCTGAGATCGCCGACGGGGGAGCCTATGGAAGCCGTTGTCTCGCCGTCGACCGACGTGCGCGCCGAACGCCAACGTGAAGTCGTGCAAGCGCTGATGGCCACGCTGCCCGCGCATTGCTTGCTCTATCGCGATGAAGATACCGCGCCCTACGAGTGCGACGGCATGAGCGTCTACCGGCAGTTGCCGCTTGCCGTCGCATTACCGGAGACGGAAGCGCAAGTGCAGCGCGTCCTGCAAATTTGCCGGCGGCTCGGCGTGCCGGTCGTCCCGCGCGGCGCGGGCACGGGGCTCTCGGGCGGCGCCACGCCGATCGCGCACGGTCTCGTGCTCTCGCTCTCGCGTTTCACCAAGATCGTCGAGGTGGACCCGTACGCGCGTACGGCCACCGTGCAGCCCGGCGTGCGCAATCTCGCCGTCTCCGAGGCGGCCGCGCCGTACGGGCTCTACTATGCGCCCGACCCTTCGTCTCAAATCGCCTGCACGATCGGCGGCAACGTCAGCGAAAACTCGGGCGGCGTGCATTGCCTCAAATACGGCCTGACCGTCCATAACGTGCTGCGCGTGCGAGCCGTGACGATGGACGGCGATATCGTCGAATTCGGCTCTCTGGCACCCGATGCGCCGGGGCTCGATCTGCTCGCCGTCATGATCGGCAGCGAGGGGATGTTCGCCGTCGTGACCGAAGTCACCGTCAAGTTGATCCCCAAGCCGCAAACGGCGCAGGTGGTGATGGCCAGCTTCGACGACGTGGTCAAGGGCGGCGAGGCCGTCGCCGCGATCATCGCGGCCGGCATCATTCCCGCCGGCCTCGAAATGATGGACCGGCCGGCAACACGAGCCGTGGAAGCGTTCGTGGGCGCCGGCTACGACATCGATTGCGCGGCCATCTTGCTCTGCGAATCGGACGGCACGCCCGAGGAGGTCGCCGATGAAATCGTGCGCATGACTGCCGTGCTGCGCGAGCATGGAGCAACCCGCCTGCAGATCTCGCGTACCGAAGCGGAACGATTGCGCTTTTGGTCGGGCCGCAAGAATGCATTCCCGGCCGCGGGCCGGATCTCGCCCGATTACTACTGCATGGACGGCACGGTCCCGCGGCGCAGCATCGGCCCGCTGCTTGCCCGCATCGAAACGATGGAAAGCAAATACGGGTTGCGTTGCATCAACGTCTTTCATGCGGGCGACGGCAATATGCATCCGCTGATCTTGTTCAACGGCAACGACACCGACGAACTGCGCCGCGCAGAGGAGTTCGGCGCCGAGATCCTCGAAACGTGCGTCGAGTTCGGCGGCACGATCACCGGCGAACACGGCGTCGGCATCGAAAAAATCAATTCGATGTGCGTGCAGTTCTCGCCCGCCGAGCGCGACGCGTTTTTCGCGGTCAAGCGCGCGTTCGACCCGGCCGAGCTCCTGAACCCGACCAAGGGCATCCCCACCCGCGCGCGCTGTGCCGAATACGGCAAGATGCACGTGCGGGGCGGCTTGCTGCCGCATCCGGAGTTGCAGCGGTTCTGAGGACCAAACGGGCCGCGCGCACCCACGGACTTACCCCTAGGCGGGCGCGGCGCGGCTTGTCTCGCCGCGCTCGGCCGGTACAATCTGTAACGGACGCCACCACGGCATGACTTGCTAAAAGCCGGCTTTACCGGATGAACGACACGACGAAGCGCGAAGCCATGCAGGAAGAGGACATCGTGGCCTACTGGTCCGAACGGATCCGCGAGGCCACGGCCGAGGCGCGCCCGCTGCGTTTGCGCGGCGCCGGCACGAAGGATTGGTACGGCCAGCAGCTTCAGGGCGAAATACTCGATACGCGCGCGTATCGGGGCGTCATCGCCTACGATCCCGCCGAACTCGTGATTACGGCCCGCTGCGGCACGCCGCTCGCCGAAATCGAGGCGACGCTGGCCGAACACGATCAAATGCTCGCCTTCGAGCCGCCGCACTTCGGCCGCGCATCCACGCTCGGCGGCTGCATCGCGGCCGGCATTTCGGGGCCGCGTCGAGCGCAAGCCGGTGCCGCGCGCGACTTCGTGCTAGGCGTCACGCTCATGAACGGCGCCGGCGAAACGTTGCGCTTCGGCGGCCAAGTGGTCAAGAACGTCGCCGGCTACGACGTCGCGCGGCTGATGGCAGGCTCGCTCGGCACGCTGGGGCTCATCCTCGATCTGTCGATCAAGGTCATGCCGCGCCCGGCCATGGAAGCAACGCTCAAGTTCGACATGAACGGCACCGACGCCGTGCGCAAGCTCAACGAATGGGGCGGCCGGCCCCTGCCGATCACGGCCAGCGCCTGGCGCAACGGCACCCTCGCCGTGCGTTTGTCGGGCGCCGAAACCGCGGTCAAGGCGGCCCGCAACACGATCGGCGGAGAAGTCGTCGATGCCGTCGAGGCAGAGCGTTTCTGGGAAGGGCTGCGCGAACAAACCGATCCGTTCTTCGCCTCGATCCCGCCCGATTCCGCACTATGGCGCCTCGCGCTGCCCTCGATCACCGAGCCGCTGCAATTGCCCGGCGCGCAGTTGATGGAATGGGGTGGCGCACAACGCTGGTGGATCACCGACACCGATGCGCAAACGGTACGCATCAGCGCGAAGCAAGCGGGCGGCCATGCCACGGTCTTCCGGTCGGGGCGGAATTTCGACCGCAGCGTCGGCGTTTTTACGTTGCTGCCGGCACCTCTCATGAAGATACACCGGGGCCTGAAGGCGGCCTTCGACCCGGCGCGCATTTTCAACCGCGCGCGGATGTATCCCGACTTCTGATGCCCATGCCGACGAGGACATCGGAACGGCGCGAAGCGCATCCGCCAAGCATCCGGCGGAGCCAACGCTAACAGGCAACAGCGACGCAATGCAGACCGAACTCGCAGACTTCATCCGCAACACGGCCGACGGGGACGAGGCCGATGCAATCTTGCGCAAATGCGTGCATTGCGGGTTTTGCACGGCCACCTGTCCCACTTATCAACTGCTCGGCGACGAACTGGACGGTCCGCGCGGGCGCATCTACTTGATCAAGCAGATGCTCGAAGGCGGCAGCGTCACGCGCAGCACGCAATTGCATTTGGACCGGTGCCTCACCTGCAGAAGTTGCGAAACGACCTGCCCGTCGGGCGTGCAATATGGGCGGCTCGTGGAGCTCGGGCGCCAGCATGTCGAGCAGACCGTACCGCGGCCGCTGCGTCAGCGGCTATTACGCCGGGTACTCGCCAGCGTGCTGCCGAACAGCGCGCTCTTCGCTCCGGCGATGCGGCTCGGACAGCTCGTGCGCCCGTTCCTGCCGCGCCGCCTGCGCGACAAAATCCCGCCGCGCCAACGGCTGCTCGAATGGCCGGATCAAGCGGCAGCGGCAGCGGGTTTGGCCGATGCGCGCGCGACGACCCGCCGCATGTTGCTGCTCGCCGGCTGCGTGCAGCCGGCGATGCTGCCGAATATCAATATCGCGACGGCGCGCGTGCTCCATGCGCTCGGCATCGAGACGGTGATCGAGCCAGAGGCCGGCTGTTGCGGCGCTATCCGCCTGCACTTGGGCTACCGAGACGAAGCGCTCGACGATATCCGGCGCAACATCGACGCGTGGTGGCCGCATGTGGAGGCCGGCATCGAGGCGATCGTCATCAATGCCTCCGGTTGCGGCGCGACCGTCAAGGAATATGGGCACCTTTTGCGCAACGACGCGGCTTATGCGGAGAAAGCGCAACGGATCACCGATCTTTCGCGCGATGTCGCCGAAGTGCTGAGCGGGTTCGAAACGGAGCTTGCCGGACTCGCGCGGCGCCGCGGCGTACATACGGTCGCCTATCACCCGCCGTGCACGCTCCAGCACGGGCAGCAGATTCGCGGCACCGTCGAGCATCTGCTCGCGACGCTCGGCGTCGAAGTGCGCCTGCCCGTCGATAGCCACTTGTGTTGCGGCTCGGCGGGCACTTACTCGGTCACGCAACCTTCGATGTCCTACACGCTGCGCGACCGCAAGGTGCAAAACCTGGAGGCGCTCGAACCGCAGATGGTCGTGTCGGGCAACGTCGGGTGCATCGCTCATCTGCAAAGCGGCACGTCGATGCCGGTCGCGCATTGGGTGGAACTGGTCGAGCATCTGATCTACGGGTAAGCGCGGGCGTGCAGGGCGTACCGCGCGTCAATGCATGCGCGCCTGCGCAGCTCCTCGATCACCCGGGTCGTATAATCCGCGACAGACTTCGTGCTCTCGCTCACGCGCAACTTATGTCCCATATCGAAGAGAACCTGCGGGCCGTCCACGCCCGCATCGAACGCGCGGCCCAAGCTGCCCACCGCGCTCCCGATTCGATTCGTCTGCTCGCCGTCTCCAAGACGTTCCCCGCCGACGATGTGCGCGCAGCGTTCGGCGCCGGCCAACGCGCGTTCGGCGAAAACTACGTGCAGGAATCGGTCTCGAAGATCGAGGCGCTCGCCGATCTGCGCGCATCGATCGAATGGCATTTCATCGGGCCGCTGCAGTCGAACAAGACACGCCCCGTCGCCGAGCAGTTCGATTGGGTGCATTCGGTCGATCGCCTCAAAATCGCCCAGCGTTTGTCCGAGCAGCGGCCGGCCGCCCTGCCCGCGCTCAACGTATGCCTTCAAGTCAACGTCAGCGGCGAGGCCTCGAAGAGCGGCGTCGAACCGGCCGAAGCACTGGGCCTCGCGCGCGAGATCGCCGCGCTGCCGAAGCTGCGCTTGCGCGGGCTGATGTCGATTCCGGAACCGGCCGGCGACCTGCAAGCGCAGCGCGAACCGCACCGGGTCTTGCGCACGCTGTTCGACACGCTCCGCGCCGAAGGTCTCGCGCTCGATACGCTGTCGATGGGTATGTCGAGCGATTTGGAAGCGGCTGTGCTCGAAGGCGCAACGATTGTCCGCGTCGGCACCGCGATTTTCGGCAAACGCGATTACGCGCATTGATCCGGTCCCGCGGCCGTACGGTTGCACTTCGTGCGGGTTGCGCCCGAATGATGCTTAGCCGGGCGGCGAACTATAATCGGCCGCTGCGTCCACTCCCAAGCTCATCATGAAGATCGCATTCATCGGCGGCGGCAATATGGCCGCGGCATTGATCGGCGGCCTGATCAAGCGCGGCGTCGCGCCGGCCGACCTTTACGCCATCGACGTCAACGAAGAGGCCCGCGCGCGCGCACACGCGCAATTCGGCGTCGCAACGGCAGCTTCGGCCGACGAGTCGCTGCGACACTACGACGCCATCGTGCTGGCCGTGAAGCCGCAGGTGCTCAAGGCCGTGTCGGCCGCGCTCGCCCCCCATCTGTCGACGCAACTCGTCATCAGCATCGCCGCCGGCATCCGCGGTGCGGATGTGTCGCGTTGGCTCGGCGGCTACACGCGCGTCGTGCGCGCGATGCCCAATACGCCCGCGCTCATCGGGCAAGGCGTGACCGGATTGGCCGCACTCGGCGGCGTGGACGAAGCGGGCCGGTCGCTCGCCTCGCAAGTGCTCGGCGCCGTCGGCAGCTCGGTTTGGTTCGACGACGAAGCGAAGATCGATGCGGTCACCGCGATCTCGGGCAGCGGTCCCGCCTACGTGTTCTATTTCATCGAAGCCCTGCAAGAAGCGGCCCGCCGCCTCGGCTTGAGCGACGACGAAGGACGCGCGCTCGCGCTCGGCACGTTTGCGGGCGCGGCTCAACTGGCGGTGCAATCGGACGAGAGCGCTTCGGTGCTGCGCGAACGCGTGACGTCCAAGGGCGGTACGACGGCCGCCGCGCTGGCGGCGTTCGATGCCCAAGGCGTCAAGGAAGCGATCGTCAAAGGCGTGCTCGCCGCGGATGCGCGCGCCAAGGAAATGGGCGACGAGTTGGGCAACCAATAAGTCGCGCCGCTCTTAACTTGCCGGCGCGGCAGCAACCGAACCGCGCCGGCAAGCAGCAGCTTTTACTGCCAGCCCGGATGCGACGCCCGGTAGTAGTCCAAGGCCGCCGCGCGTTCGCGCTCGGCTTCGCGGGCCAACTGTTCCGCGCGGGCCATGTGACCGCCGAACTGTCCGCCATGCTCCGCCTGGATCAAATGCATTTCGTCGATCGCGCGCTGCAAGTCGTGTGTCGCAGCCATGGCTTTGTCGTGCAACTCATCGGCGAAAGCGGTGCTCGCGACCAAAAGGGCGCAGACGAGCACGGGAAGCGTTTTGATTTTCATAAGTCGAGTTCTCCGAAATAAGGGCTGTGCCCTTGAGACGGATAACGCTCCGCACCTTCGATACGCGTACCGGCGTGCGCCATGAACGTGTAAATTTCCATTACACGCGGCGCGCGCGGCTACGTCACAAACTCGAGACGGCGTAATGCGCGGCAATGCCTGCGAATAGAATGCCGCCGAGCCAGTTGTTATGGCGAAACGCCGCAAAGCAGGGCATCCGCTCCCGGCCTCGAATCAGCGTGTAGTGATAAAGCGCGCAACCGAGCGCGCCCGCCCAGCCAGCCCAATACAGCCAACCGAAACGCAGGGTATAGCCGAGCACCGCATAAATACCGAGCGTGACGCCATAACAGAACATCACCGCCGCGACGTCGTAACGGCCGAACGTCAATGCCGACGTACGGATGCCGATTTTGATGTCGTCGTCGCGATCGACCATCGCGTACTCGGTGTCGTACGCGACGGACCAAAACACGTTTGCCGCGAGCATCACCCAAGCGATCGCCGGAACTTGATCCTGCACGGCCGCGAACGCCATCGGAATACCGAAGCCGAACGCAATGCCGAGATAGGCTTGCGGAATCGCGAAGAAACGTTTCGTGAACGGATAGGTCCCGGCCACGAAGAGCGCCGCCACCGACAACTCCTTGGTCAACCCGTTGAGCGGCAAGATCAGCAGAAACGACACGATCGACAAAGCGGCCGCGATGACGAGCGCTTCCCACGCGCGGATCTTGCCCGAGGTGATCGGACGCGATTCAGTGCGTTTGACATGGCGGTCGAAGTCGCGATCGGCGTAATCGTTGATCGCGCAGCCCGCCGAACGCATGAGTACGGTGCCGAGCGCGAAGATGATCAGCAGCGACGCCGACGGCCGCCCGTTCGAGGCAATCCATAGCGCGTTGAGCGTGGGCCACAGCAGCAGCAGGCTGCCGATCGGCTTGTCCATGCGGATCAAGCGCAGATAAAGCGGGAGGCGGGCGAACATGGGCGCGTACATAGGCGATGCGGCAAGAAGCGAAAGACGAACGCCGTATTGTAGAGCCGAAAAGACGGAGGGCCTCCGCAATCGCCGGAGGCCCTCGCTGGAACCGATGGCACGGCCGGTATGCCGCGCCTGTCCCGTATCGATCAGCCGAGCATCGAGCGCAGCATCCAAGCCGTTTTTTCGTGCGTTTGGAGGCGTTGCGTCAGCAGATCGGCCGTGGGCTGATCGTTCGCCGCATCGGCGGCCGTGAACACTTCGCGCGCCGTGCGCGCAACGGCCTCTTGGCCTTGTACGAGTTGACGGATCATTTCTTCGGCGGCGGGCACGCCGTCGGCTTCCGGAATCGTGGACAGCTTCGCGAAGTCCTTATAGCTGCCGGGCGCATGCACGCCGAGGGCGCGGATGCGTTCCGCGATCGCGTCGACGGCCAGCGCGAGTTCGTTGTATTGGCCTTCGAACATCAGATGCAGCGTATTGAACATCGGACCCGTGACGTTCCAATGGAAGTTATGGGTCTTCAGATAAAGCGTGTAGGTATCGGCAAGCAGTCGCGACAGCCCGTCCGCAATCTTCTTGCGGTCCTTGTCGCTGATGCCGATGTCGATTTGAACTGCGGCTGCGGTATTTTTCTTTGCCATGGCGAGTCCTTCCAAGGATAAAACGGCCGAACCTGTCGGCGGCAATCGCATGAAACGACACGATCGCCACCGATCCAATTCAGGGGAACGAACGATCGCCAGTGTAGCCCAGTCGGGTGAAACGGTGCCACTTGCGCGGCACCGCCCCATCGCACGCGGCGAACCGGCGAATTCGAGCATCGCCGGTTCGCCGCGCGAGCTTACTTGCCGCGCGCGGCCCGGCGCGACTCGATCGCCGCCGCGACGCCCTGGCCATAGGCCGCATCGGCTCGCGTGAAGTGCTCGAGCTGGCGTTCGACGATCTCCCGCGGCACGCCATCAATATGGCGCGCGATGTTCTCGAACAGCCGCTGCCGCTCGCCCTCGCCGAGCAGGCGGAACAACGCGCCGGGCTGGCTATAGTAATCGTCGTCCTCGCGATGGTCGTAGCGGTCGACCGCCCCTGCCGCGAGCGGCGGCTCCGCCGCGCCGCGATCCTGGGCGAACGTGCCGAACCGGTTCGGCTCATAGTTCGGCGCGCCGCCGAGGTTGCCGTCCGTGCGCATCGCACCGTCGCGGTGGAACGCGTGGTGGAACGGGCATTTGGGCGCATTCACCGGAATCTGATGATGATTGACGCCGAGCCGGTAACGCTGCGCATCGCCGTATGAGAACAGGCGCCCTTGCAACAAGCGGTCGGGCGAGAAACCGATACCGGGCACGACGTTGGCCGGCGTGAAGGCCGCCTGCTCGACGTCGGAGAAATAGTTGCCCGCGTTCCGGTTCAACTCGATCACGCCGACGTCGATGAGCGGATAGTCCTTGTGCGGCCACACCTTCGTAATATCGAACGGGTTGTACGGCACTTTCGCCGCATCGGCTTCCGGCATGACTTGAATCCGGAAATGCCACTTCGGAAATTGACCGGCATCGATGCTCTCGATCAAATCGCGTTGCGCGCTTTCGCGGTCGCCGGCAATCACTTGCGCGGCTTCGTCATCGGTATAGTTTTCGACGCCTTGGGCCGACTTGAAGTGGAATTTCACCCAGAAACGCTCGCCGTCCGCGTTGACGAACGAAAACGTATGCGAGCCGAAGCCATGCTGCTGGCGATAGTTGCGCGGAATCCCGCGATCGCTCATCAGAATCGTGACCTGATGCAGCGACTCCGGGTGGCGCGACCAAAAGTCCCACGCCGCGATATTGCTGCGCAGGTTCGTGTACGGATCGCGCTTTTGCGTATGAATGAAGTCCGGGAACTTGAGCGGATCGCGAATGAAAAACACAGGTGTGTTGTTGCCGACGACATCCCAATTGCCCTCCTCGGTGTAGAACTTGATCGAGAAGCCACGTACGTCGCGCTCGGCGTCGGCCGCGCCGCGCTCGCCGGCGACCGTCGAAAAGCGGAGGAACAGCGGCGTTTCCTTGCCCACCTCGCTAAAAACCTTGGCTTTCGTGTACTTCGTGATGTCGTGCGTGACGACGAAGCGTCCGAACGCGCCCGATCCTTTCGCGTGCACGCGGCGCTCGGGAATGACCTCGCGATCGAAGTGCGCGAGCTTTTCGAGCAGCCAGACGTCTTGCAGGGCGATCGGGCCGCGCGCGCCGGCCGTCAGCGAGTTTTGGTTATCGGCGACGGGGGCGCCGGCGGCGGTCGTCAATGTGCGGTCGGTCATGATGGATTCCTCAAGGAAGAAGCGTTTATCGGTTGTTGTATCCGGCTGGGTCGTGCAACGGCGCCGAGCCGGGGGCGAAAGCGGAGGAAGGAGAGACAGGCGCAATCGCCTAGGCGGCGAGCGCGCGATCCGCAAGCAGGGAGAACACGGCGTCGCGTGAGCGGCGCAGCGAGAGCGCCAGCCGCGCGCCCGTGCGAGGCCGCATGGGCGACGAAACGATTCGGGCGATGAATTGCGACATGACTTTCTCCATGTTGGGCTTGATCGTGCGATCGGCGCGATCCATGGAGGTCAGAATAAGGAAAACTATCGAATATAGATATTTAATTGTTTTTATCTATTCGATAGGTCCGGCCGCGTGGGAGCACGGCCGGGAAATCGCTTCAATTGACGACGGCAGGCATATCGAGCTTGCTCACGCCCGGCAGCTCGCAGGAGCCGATGGCTTCGCTGATGGCGTCGATGGCGGGCATGCGCGTGAAACTCTTGCGCCATGCAAGCACGACGCGCCGATCGGGCACCGGATCCTCGAACGGCACGTAGCTGAGCAGTCCCGCGTCGGGGCCGCCCGCGTGCGCTCTAACCTCGGGCACCGACATCCGCGGCAACACCGTGATGCCCACGCCGCTTGCCACCATGTGTCGAATCGTCTCCAGCGAGGAGCCTTCGAACGTCTTTTGAATGCCGTCCGCCGTTTGCGAAAACCGCATTAGTTCGGGACAGACGCCGAGCACGTGATCGCGAAAACAATGACCGTTGCCGAGCAGCAGCATCGTTTCTTGCTTCAAATCGTTGGCGTCGATCTTCTTGCGCGCCTCCCAGGCATGCCCCGCCGGCAGCGCGACGACGAAGGGCTCGTCATAAAGCGGGCGCACCATGAGTCCCGTTTCGGGGAACGGCAATGCCATGATCGCGACGTCGATCTCGCCTTGCTTGAGCAACTCGATGAGCTTGAGCGTGTAGTTCTCCTGCAGCATCAGCGGCATTTGGGGCACCGCTTTGATCATCTGCTTGACGAGAGTCGGCAGCAGATAGGGGCCGATGGTGTAGATGACGCCCAGACGCAGCGGCCCGACGAGAGGATCCTTGCCCTGCTTGGCGATTTCCTTGATGGCCAGCGTCTGCTCGAGTACGCGCTGCGCTTGCGTGACGATTTGTTCGCCGATGGGCGTCACGCTCACTTCGCTCGTGCCGCGCTCGAAGATCTGTACGTTCAGTTCGTCCTCGAGCTTCTTGATCGCAACCGATAAGGTGGGCTGGCTGACGAAGCACGCCTCGGCGGCGCGGCCGAAATGCCGTTCGCGCGCAACCGCCACGATGTATTTCAGTTCAGTGAGCGTCATTGGGGGACCAATCAGGACATTGAAATCGATAGGTTTATCTTATACACCCACGAAAGCAATTCGCCAACTGGACATCCGTGTCCTCGGCCGCATGCGGGCGCAGGTCGTCCCGCGCGCCGATCGCGCATCCGGAAAACAGGCCCTTCAGGCTCACGCCTTCAAGAATTGCTCGCGCCCGCCGAGCCAGCGGGCCAAATGCTGAAGAACCACCTCGGGATAGTCGGCGATCAGTCGCGCCGCGGCTTCGCGGGCCGGTTCGATCAGCCAGGCATCGTTCTCCAGGTTGGCGAAGCGCAGCATCGCGGCACCCGACTGACGCGCCCCGAGGAACTCGCCGGGCCCCCGAATCTCGAGGTCGCGCCGGGCGATTTCGAAGCCGTCCGTCGTCTCGCGCATCGTTTTGAGGCGTTCGCGCGCCGTCAGCGAAAGCGGATTGCTGTAGAGCAGAACGCAGATCGAGGCCGCGCTGCCGCGTCCGACGCGCCCGCGTAGCTGATGCAGTTGCGCCAGCCCGAAGCGCTCGGCGTGCTCAATGACCATCAGCGACGCATTGGGCACGTCCACGCCGACTTCGATCACCGTCGTCGCCACGAGCAACTGCACCTCGTTGCGCGAGAAGGCATCCATGACGGCCGCCTTTTCCGCGGGCGGCAGCCGCCCGTGCACCAGGCCCACGCGCAACTCCGGCAACGCCTGGGCAAGCGTGTCGTAGGTCTCGATCGCCGTCTGCAACTGCAAGGTCTCGCTTTCCTCGATGAGCGGACATACCCAATACACCTGCCGGCCCCGCAGCGCCGCGTCACGCACGCGCGCGATCACCTCCTCGCGGCGCGCATCCGAAATCAGTTTCGTGACGATCGGCGTGCGCCCGGGGGGCAATTCGTCGATCGTCGATACGTCCAAATCGGCGTAGTAGGTCATGGCGAGCGTGCGTGGAATCGGCGTGGCCGACATCATCAGTTGATGGGGCTGGAAGGCCCCGCGACCCTCGCCCGCGCGGTCGGCCTTGGCGCGCAAGGCTAGCCGCTGCGCCACGCCGAAGCGATGCTGTTCGTCGACGATGACGAGCCCGAGCCGGGCGAATTCCACCGTGTCCTGAATGATCGCGTGCGTGCCGATGACGAGTTGGGCCGCCCCGCTCGCCGCCGCCTCCGCGGCCGCTCGCTTTTCCTTCGCTTTGAGGCTGCCCGCGAGCCAGGCCACCGTGACACCGAGCGGCTCTAGCCAGCCGCGTAACTTGCGCGCGTGCTGCTCGGCGAGAATTTCGGTCGGCGCCATCATCGCGGCCTGATAACCGCAGTCGATCGCTTGCGCGGCCGCCAACGCCGCCACGACGGTTTTCCCGCTGCCGACGTCGCCTTGCAAGAGCCGCTGCATCGGATGCGGCGCGGCCAGATCGGCCGCGATCTCGGCGACGACGCGCGCCTGCGCGCCCGTCAACTGAAACGGCAACGCCGCCGAGAGCCGCGCGACGAGCGTTTGCGCCCCGGCGCCACGCGGCATCGAAGGTGCGGAACGCGCGCGGCGTTCCTCGTGCGCGCGCTTGAGCGAAAGCTGCTGGGCGAGCAATTCGTCGAACTTGATACGGGTCCAGGCCGGGTGGGTGCCGTCGATCAGCGCGGTTTCGTCGGCGTCCACGCTCGGGTGATGCAACATGCGCACCGCCTGCGCGAGCGGGGGCAGATCGAGCGGCTTGCAATAGTCGTTGGCGACTCGCTCAGGCAGGATCTCGGGCAGCGGCGTGCGCGCCAGCGCGTTGTCGATCGCCTTGCGCAAATAGGCTTGCGACACGCCGGCCGTACTCGGATACACGGGCGTCAACGCCTGCGGCAACGGCGTGTCGTCATCGACGGGACGCACCGCCGGATGCACCATCTCGAGCCCGAAGAAGCCGCCTCGGACATCCCCGCGCACGCGCAGGCGCACGCCGGGCGCCATTTGTTTGACCTGGGAGCCGTAAAAGTTTAGAAACCGCAGCGAGAGTTCGGCCCCGTCCGCGTCGCGCAGCTTCACGACCAACTGGCGGCGCGGCCGGTAGGCGATTTCGTTATCGACGACGACGCCCTCGGTCTGCGCCGTCTCGCCGGGCAGCAATTCGCCGATCGGCGTGAGCGTCGTTTCGTCTTCGTAGCGCATCGGCAGATGCAAAACGAGATCGATATCGCGCGTCAGCCCCAGTTTGGCGAGCTTATCGGCCGTTTTCACGGGTTTGGCCGGGGTCTTTCCGGCCGCCGCCTTTTTGCGCTTCGCGGCTGCGGGCGGCGCGGTGTCGTCGGCGGGATCGGTCGGACGCAATGGGGGCAACGGCATTCCTCTGCTGGCAAGTACAATAACGGTTTATTTTCGACGAACGGCATGCGGAGCCGGTCACGGATCGCGCTTCGCGATCATAGCGGCTCACGGGCCGCCGCGCCGCCCTCTCGCGCCGATCAAACGCAGCATGTTCACGCTTTCCGATTTCGATTTCAATCTGCCGCCCGAATTGATCGCGCAAACCGCGCTGCCCGAACGCAGCGCGAGCCGCCTGCTCGAGGTCGACACGAGCGCTTCTCCCGCACGGCTGAGCGATCGTCGCTTCGCCGAGTTGCCCGAGTGCCTCGCACCGGGCGATTTGCTCGTGTTCAACGATACCAAAGTGCTGAAGGCGCGCTTCTTCGGCCAAAAGGCGAGCGGCGGGAAAATCGAGGTCCTGATCGAGCGGCTCACGGGCGCGCGCACCGCGCTCGCGCAGATCCGGGCCAGCAAGAGTCCGGCGCCGGGCACGGCGTTGACGCTGGCCGACGCGTTCGACGTGACCGTCGGCGAGCGCGTGGAGCCGTTTTATACGCTGCATTTTCCCGACGATTGCCTGACGCTGATCGAGCGCTACGGCCGGCTGCCGCTGCCGCCTTATATCGAGCACGATCCCGACGCCGCCGACGAAACGCGCTATCAAACGGTGTTCGCGCAAAACCCGGGCGCCGTGGCGGCCCCCACGGCCGGCCTGCACTTCGACGAAGCCGTGCTCGCGCGGCTCGAGGCGCGCGGCGTCGAGCGCGCCACACTGACGCTGCACGTCGGCGCGGGCACCTTTCAGCCCGTGCGCGTGGAGAACATCGCCGAGCACAAGATGCACAGCGAGTGGTATCAACTGCCGCAAACGCTCGTCGATAAGATCGCCGCCACGCGCGCGCGGGGCGGCCGCGTGGTCGCCGTCGGCACGACCTCGATGCGGGCGCTCGAAGCCGCCGCGCGCGATGCAGAGGCTGCCGGGCGGCCGCTGGCGGCCACGTCGGCGGAAACCGATATTTTCATCACGCCCGGTTATCGTTTCCGCGTCGTCGACCGGCTCGTCACGAACTTTCACTTGCCGAAATCGACGCTGCTGATGCTCGTGAGCGCCTTCGCCGGGATGGAGCCGATTCGCGAGGCGTATCGGCACGCGATCGAGCAGCGCTATCGCTTCTTCAGCTACGGCGACGCGATGCTGCTCACGAGAGCCGAGCCGTAGGATCGCGTTCGGCAACTAGCCTTTTCACGCTTTCCGGTACAAGCCGGAAAGCACGTCCCCCTGCGCCGGACTTGCGATCCAGAGTTGGCGCTTTAGCGGCTACTCTGGTCTCATGCAGAGCAGTCCGGTGGCATTTGGAGCTTATCGATGACCGCAGGTCATACCCACGCACACTCGCCGTCCCCCGCCCCCGCGCTGCCCGGGCTCAAGTTCGAACTGCTGAAGACCGACGGCCTCGCGCGCCGCGGCCGCCTGACGCTCAACCACGGCGTCGTGGAAACGCCGATCTTCATGCCGGTCGGCACCTACGGCACCGTCAAAGCGATCGCCCCGCGCGAACTCGAGGAAATCCACGCTCAGATCATCCTGGGCAATACGTTCCACCTTTGGCTGCGCCCCGGCTTGGAAACGGTCGCGGCCCACGGCGGGCTGCACGGCTTCATGGGCTGGCGCCGGCCGATTCTGACCGATTCGGGCGGCTTCCAAGTCTTCTCGCTCGGCGATCTGCGCAAGATCACGGAAGACGGCGTGACGTTCGCCTCGCCCGTGAACGGCGACAAGCTCTTTCTCTCGCCCGAAGTGTCGATGCAGATTCAAAAGGTGCTGAACTCGGACATCGTCATGCAATTCGACGAGTGCACGCCCTACGCGACCAACGGCGTACCGACGACGCGCGAGGAGGCCGCCGCCTCGATGCGCATGTCGCTGCGTTGGGCCAAGCGCTCGATCGCCGAATTCGACCGCCTCGGCAACCCGAATGCGCTGTTCGGCATCGTCCAGGGCGGTATGTTCGAGGATTTGCGCGACGAATCGCTCGCCGGGCTGTCCGAACTCGACTTCCACGGTCTGGCGGTAGGCGGACTGTCGGTGGGCGAGCCCAAGGAAGACATGATGCGCGTGCTCGAGCACGTCGGCCCGAAGCTGCCCGCGGATAAACCGCATTACCTCATGGGCGTCGGCACGCCCGAGGATCTCGTGGCCGGCGTGGCGGCGGGCATCGACATGTTCGACTGCGTGATGCCCACGCGCAATGCGCGCAACGGCTGGCTTTTCACGCGCTTCGGCGACATCAAGATCCGCAACGCGACGCATAAGAACTCGCTGCGCCCGCTCGACGAAACCTGTGGCTGCTATACCTGCCGCAATTTCACGCGCGGCTATTTGCATCATTTGCATCGCGTCGGGGAAATTCTCGGCGCCCAGCTCAATACGATCCATAACTTGCATTACTACCTGGAACTCATGAGCGAGATTCGCGAAGCGATCGAAACGGGGACGTTCGAGGCATTTCGCCTGCGTTTTCGAGACGAGCGCGCGCGCGGCATCGACTAGCGCGCACCGCGCCGCCGCGGGCCTTGCCGCGCCCGCGCTGGCGGCGATGGGCGTGCGCCGGCGGGTGAGGAAACCACCCAGCCGGCGCGCCATGCGCCGGTGGTAAAATACGCGGCTATTTTTCGATCGCCTTCGATCGTTCAGATCGTCATTTACGGAGAAACCAACGTGTCGCTGATTTCCAACGCATTCGCGCAAGGCGCAGCCGGCGGCGGCGCCGAGTCGAATCTGATGAGCTTTTTGCCGCTCATCCTCATGTTCGCGGTGCTGTATTTCATCATGATTCGTCCGCAGATGAAGCGTCAAAAGGAGCATCGCAACATGCTCGCAGCGATGGCCAAGGGCGACGAAGTCGTGACCAACGGCGGCGTGGTCGGCAAGATCACGAAAGTCGGCGAAGCCTACGTCGGCATCGAAATCGCCGAAGGCACGGAAATCACCGTGCAAAAGGGCGCCGTGACGACGATCCTTCCGAAAGGCACGATCAAATCGCTCTGACGCGGCAAGCGCATGCCGTGCCCGGCCGAAGGCGGCGCGGCGCGCCCAGCGCGTCACGCCCCGGCGGCCGTCCGGCAGACGATTAGCGCCGCCCCACGCCAACCCACCCGTTCGGCTCCCCCATGAATCGCTACCCCCTTTGGAAATATGTCGTGATGGCTGTGGCGCTCGCCATCGGCCTTCTGTACACATTGCCCAACTTTTTCGGCGAAGCGCCGGCCGTGCAGGTCCTCAGCGGCAAGGCAACGGTCAAGCTCGACAGCGCCACGCTCGCGCAAGTCGAATCCGCGCTCGCGGCGAATCAGATCAAGCCTGACGAAATCACGTTCGATAGCGCCTCGGCCAACCCGAACATCCGCGTCCGCCTGAAGGACACGGATACGCAGTTGCACGTCAAGGATCTGCTGCAAAAGACGTTCAATCCCGATCCGAACGACCCGCAATACGTCGTCGCACTGAATCTGCAAAGCGCGTCGCCGCACTGGCTCACGAGCTTGCACGCGTTGCCGATGTACCTCGGCCTCGACTTGCGCGGCGGCGTTCACTTCCTGATGCAGATCGATATGGCGGGCGCGCTGAACAAGCGGCTCGACTCCGACGCGTCCGACGCCCGCACGTTCTTGCGCGACAACGGTATCCGCGAAGGCGGCGTCAACCGCGTCGGTCAATCGGTCGTCATCGACTTCGCCGATCAAGCCACGGCCGACAACGCGCGCACGCAACTGACGCGCAACGTCACCGAACTGCAATGGACCACGCGCACGACGACCACGGGCGGCGTGCAGGTGGTCGGCGCGTTCGCGCCCGCGCAGTTGAACGCGGTCGAGGAAGCGGCCGTCAAGCAAAACATCCAGACGCTGCATAACCGCGTGAACGAACTCGGCGTGACCGAGCCCGTGATCCAGCAGCAAGGCGCCGATCGCATCGTCGTCGAGCTGCCGGGCGTGCAAGACACCGCGAAGGCCAAGGAAATCATCGGCCGCACCGCCACGCTCGAGGCGCGCTTGGCCGATCCGGTCAACACGCATCCGGCACCGGGCGAAGCCGTGCCCCCCGGCGACGAACTCTTCACCGAAGGCGCGCAAGCGCCCGTGCTGCTGCGCAAGCAAGTGATTTTCACGGGCGACAGCATCATCGATGCTTCGGCCGGCTTCGACGAACACCAGCGCCCCTCCGTCAACATCCGCTTGAACTCGGCCGCGGGCCGCGCCGTCGCGAGCGTGTCGCGCGACAACATCGGCAAGCCGATGGCGATGGTGCTGTTCGAAAAGGGCAAGGGCCAGGTGCTCACGGTCGCGACGATCCAATCGGAACTCGGCGACCGCTTCCAGATCACGGGCCAGCCCACGCCGCAAGCGGCCTCCGACCTCGCGCTGCTGCTGCGCGCCGGTTCGCTCGCCGCGCCGATGGACATCATCGAAGAGCGCACGATCGGCCCGAGCCTCGGCGCCGACAACATCAAGAAGGGCTTCGATTCGGTCATCTACGGCTTCGCCGCGATCGCCGTGTTCATGGTCGCCTACTACTTGCTGTTCGGCATGGTTTCGGTCATCGGCTTGTCGGTCAACCTGCTGCTGCTGATCGCCGTGCTGTCGATGATGCAGGCCACGCTGACGCTGCCGGGCATCGCCGCTATCGCGCTGGCGCTCGGGATGGCGATCGACTCGAACGTGCTGATCAACGAGCGCGTGCGCGAGGAGTTGCGCAACGGCGCGCCGCCGCAACTCGCGATTCAGAACGGCTATGCGCATGCGTGGGCCACGATTCTCGACTCGAACGTGACCACGCTGATCGCCGGTCTCGCGCTGCTCGCATTCGGCTCGGGCCCCGTACGCGGTTTCGCGATCGTCCACTGTATCGGTATCTTGACGTCGATGTTCTCGGCGGTGTTCTTCTCGCGCGGCCTCGTCAATGCGTGGTATGGCGGCAAGAAGAAGCTCAAGTCGCTCGCGATCGGCCAAGTGTGGCGCCCTGCCGGCGCGGAAGGCGTGGCGTATCCGCAAGTGAGCAACGACGCCGACGACAGCACGGATACGATGCGCGCCGCCAAGGCCATCGCCGCGCAACCGAAGGCCAAGGGCGGACAAGGCGGTCCGAAGCCGGTCCTGCGCAATCGCGGGCGTGACGGCGCCGCCGCGCGCAAACCGGGCGCCCCCCGCTAACCGGTTCGCGAGAACCCGGAGACCAGACCATGGAATTTTTCCGTATCCGCAAAGACATCCCGTTCATGCAACGCGCGTTGCTGTTCAACGCGATTTCGTTCTTGACGTTCTTCGCGGCGGTGTTTTTCTTGATCCATCGCGGCCTGCATCTGTCGGTGGAATTCACGGGCGGCACCGTCATCGAAGTGCAGTATCCGCAGGCCGTGCAACTCGATCCGTTGCGCAAGACGCTCGATACGCTCGGTTACGGCGATGCGCAGGTGCAAACGTTCGGCACCTCGCGCGACGTGATGATCCGCCTGCCGCTGAAGCACGGCCTCACGTCGTCGCAGCAAAGCGAGCAAGTGATGACGGGACTGAAGACGCAAGACGCCGCGGCGCAGTTGCAACGCGTCGAATTCGTCGGCCCGCAGGTGGGCAAGGAATTGGCCACGAACGGCCTGCTCGCGCTGGCTTGCGTGGTCGCGGGCATCGTCATCTATCTGTCGTTCCGGTTCGAATGGAAGTATGCGGTGGCCGGCATCATCGCGAACTTGCACGACGTCGTGATCATCCTCGGCTTTTTCGCATTCTTCCAATGGGAGTTTTCGTTGTCGGTGCTCGCCGCCGTGTTGGCCGTGCTCGGCTACTCGGTCAACGAATCGGTCGTGATCTTCGACCGGATTCGCGAGACGTTCCGCCGCGAACGCAGAATGTCCGTCATGGAAGTCATCAACCACGCGATCACGAGCACGATGTCGCGCACGATCATCACGCACGGCTGCACGCAGATGATGGTGCTGTCGATGTTCATCTTCGGCGGCCCGACCCTGCACTACTTCGCGCTCGCGCTGACGATCGGCATCTGCTTCGGTATCTATTCGTCGGTGTTCGTCGCGGCGGCGCTCGCGATGTGGCTCGGCGTGAAGCGTGAAGACTTGCTCAAGGACAAGAAGCCGCGTCACGATCCGAGCGATCCGAACGCGGGGGCGCAAGTCTAAGCGGCGTTTTCCGGGCTCGCGCCACGCGTTGGCGCAAGCAAACGGCGCGCATGCGGTTCGATCCGCTGCGCGCCGTTTTTGTTTGCGGTCCCGTACGCGCTTGCGCGCGAGCCGGGGCGACGGAGTCGACAATGGAACGCGACGGTTTCCTAGAGCCGCCGTTTCTTCAGCGTATAGGCAAACAGCGCGTATTGGGTGTTCGTATCGGGATCGAAGTAGCCGCCTTGAGCAGAACTGTCGTCAAGGTCGTGCCACGATTTCCCGAAGTCCTTCGTGAGGAAGGTCAAGTCCACAGGGGCGCCACCGCCGGAGGCATCGGTCGCATAGACCAGCAGTACGCCTTGCTTACCCACGCTCAGCCCGTCGAGCATCAAGCGCTCGTCGAAGGTGCGCACCTGCTGCACGGCGCTTCGCTGAGCGTCTCCCCATACCGAAAGCGCCCCCGTGCGACGGCCGTTGTCCTTCGGATCGTCGATGTTGCGGGGCAGGCCCAACTTCGATAATGCGTACAGCGAATAGCCTTGGGCTGTTGCCGGCGACGATTGCAGATCGACGACCGTTTGATTCGGCAGCACGACGTCTTGCTCGAAGGTCGATTGGTCCCACGCCAGGCGGTAGACGAGGCTCGATGCCTTGATCGCGGCGGATTGGTCGACGTAGCAGGCAACGCGCAAAACGCCGTCCGGGCCTAGATTGACGCCGTCGAATGTTTTGCGGGGCTTGCCGGCGATGACAGCCAGCGCGGGCGCTTCAATCTCCCGCCATGAGTGCCCGCCGTCGGCCGTGCGCCAAACATGAGGTCCCCAACCGATGGCGTATCCGCGTTGCGGATCGAGAAACAGTAGTTGCTCGATGTCGTGATCTTCCGGCCAAGTCAACGGAGTCCACGTCTGGCCGCCGTCGCTGGAACGCCATAGTTTCGTGATTTGCGGCAGAAATCCGTTCGGTAGCTTCGGCGCCTTGTAGTCCATCCAGGCGGTACTGATATAGACGGTGCGCCAGTCGCTCGAATACCACCAGGCGGCGTCTTGGCCGCGATGCTGGAAAGTGCGGGTTAATCCCGTTTCGAGGGTACCGCGCAGAAAGGCCACCGACATTCGCTTGAGGCGCTCCGAAGAATCGTTCATCCATTCTTCCGTAGGCTCCGCGACATCGGGATCCTTGGATTCGCTGGCCGGCTTGAAAGTAATTGGCTGCCCTGCCAGCTTGAGGCTTATGACTTGCTCTCCATGAATGCGAAATGCACCTCCCCCATAAGGCTTGTCGCTCTTTAGGAAAGAGGTCGTAATCGTTTCCCAGTGTGCCGTCATGCTATAGCGTCCATACGTGAAGGCGCTCAGCAAGGCGGCGCCAGTCAATAGCAATTTCCATCGTTTTGATTTTTTCATGTCACTTCGCTAACAGACTCGTGTATCGGATGGCCGGTCAACGTGAACCAATAGCCCGGTCTAGCCGATCGCAAGCCGCCGATCGCGTGAAACCGCTTCATCTGCGACTCCCAAGCTTCGACTCGCACCGCGCTCTGATGCTCGCCGCGTTCGCGCGCGTCCCACGTGTAGGCGCCTGTGTAGTCGTACACCTCGCCTTGGGCCGGAATATCTTTCCGCGGGCTGATCGCGCTGCGCACTTCCTTTTTGAGATCCGGCCGCTTGTAGTCGAACGTGCGTGTTGTCAGCTTGGCGCTTTGAATCTGCTGATGTTCTTTCCACTGCGGGAAGCCATTCGCTTCCTCGCTCAGCCCCGTGCGATGAAAGCGCACTCTCTTTTGCTCTAACTCAGGCACGAAGTACAGGTCATCGATCAGCACGAGCGTATGCGACTTGCCGTCCTCGGCCTGCTCGAAGCGGCCGAAGACGCCCGCTTCCTCCAGGCTCCGATGCACGAAATTCCAGTCGCCCTCAACGCCCGCAAATCGATTTCCCGGCCTTTGATCGAGGCAGCTTCAATCACAAACTCGTAATCCCGTCCTAATCGAGATATGCCTTTCACATAAATCGGCAGGAGCCAATCCTCGCCAAGCGGCGTGTCGAGTCGAATCAAGCGATCGCGTTGGGTCCCACGCGCGTACGCAGCCTCGAACAACGCATTGAAGCTCATCCCGACTTCTCCCTGCACGAATTTGACGCGTTTTCGCAAAGCACCGGATCTTAACCAACAACTCCGCGAAAACGACCAAATTCGCGTTAACATCAGAAAATCCTTAAATTACGCGCACCCGCATTAAATCGATCAAATATTCATTTTTGTGAAATACCCAAAACAAGCGAATTCTCCATTAGGCAGGCATCACGCATCCCGGACGATCATGCGCAAAACGGCAGCGGAGCGACATCATGGCGCACCAGCAAGCCGCAATCTTCTGTAATATTCGTCGCCGACTTACATTGCCCCAGACCCGGCACGAAGGATGCCCTCCCGACATCGCACACTCACTGCATGGCTCGGCCTGCTGGCGATCTGGCTAGCGATCGTCGGGCCGTTGGCGTCGCAGTGTCGAGTCGCATCGGATAGCGCATCGCCGCCCGCGGCCGTCTGCGGTACGGCGCACGGCGCGCAGTCCGCGCCGATGCCCGAACCCGCGCATCACACGCTACATCTCGATGCGTGCGGGTATTGCGCGTTCTTCGCCCACAGTCCCGTCATCGGCACCGCAAGCGTCGCGGTCCGCGCACTGTCTTCGCCGGTCCCGGCGCCGCCCGTCAAGCCTGCCCATACCGTCGGGAGCGTCGAACGCTATCGGCGCGCCTACGCGCGCGCTCCGCCCCGAAACGCCTGAAGCGTCGTTCTTCCTTTTTGAATTTCTCTGCCATCCGTGCGCCCCCGGTCGCGCGGAGGGCGTTTCTCGGGCCCAAGATATGAATTCCAACTCGTTGCGCACACAACATAAAACATCGAAGCGGCGCGATCGCCGCCGGCTCCTCGTCAAATATGGCGTCCCGGCGTTTGCCGTCGGCATGGTGGCGGCTGCGATCGCACCGGCGAAAGCCGAACCGGCGCCCGCAAGCGCCACGCCGGGCACATCGCCCGATCTGGCCTTGACGTTGCCGCCGATCGAAGTCGTCGCCTCCCCGATCTCGACCCCGCTCGTCGTCGTCACCGATCCGAAGACGCCACGCCAGCCGTTGCCGGCCAGCGACGGCGCCGATTATCTAAAAACCATCCCCGGCTTTACGTCGATCCGCAGCGGCGGCACGAACGGCGACCCCGTGCTGCGCGGCATGTTCGGATCGCGGCTCAATATCCTCGCGGGGGGCATACCAACGCTCGGCGCATGCCCGAATCGCATGGATGCGCCGACCTCTTACATCGCGCCTGAAAGCTACGACGAGGTCACCGTCGTGAAGGGGCCGCAAACGGTGCTGTACGGCCCGGGGGCGTCGGCGGGGACGGTACTCTTCAAGCGCATCACGCCTCGCTTCGAGCAACCGGGGGTGCGCTTCGACGGCAGCGTGGTGGGCGGGTCGTTCGGCCGTAACGATCAGAACGTCGATCTCGCCGCCGGGACGCCGCAACTGTACGGCCGCGTCACCGCCAATCATGCGCACGAGCAGGACTACCGAGACGGTAACGGCCGCACGGTGCCGTCGCAGTGGGACAAGTGGAATACCGACGCGGCACTCGGCGTCACGCCCGATGCCAACACGCGCCTCGAACTGACAGCGGGCACCGGCGACGGCTACGCGCGCTACGCGGGGCGCGGTATGGACGGCGTGCATTTCCGGCGCGAAACCTTCGGCCTATCGTTCGATAAACGGCATATCGGAAACGTGCTCGATCGAATCGAGGCGCGCGTCTATTACAACGAAGCCGATCACGTGATGGATAACTTCACGTTACGCGCGCCCGATCCGGCCAGCAGCATGCCGATGCCGATGGCCTCGGAAGTGCGTCGCCGCACGCTCGGTGCCCGCGCCGCGGCGACTCTGCTTTTCGGCAACGACTTGAAGTTCGTCGGCGGCATCGATGCGCAATCGAACCGGCTCGATTCACGCTCGGCCATGGGCATGATGAATTACGCCGATCTGCCCTGGAATCCTCAGGCAACGATGTGGAACGCGGGGGCATTCGGCGAGTTGACGTGGTACGCGAGCAATGCCGCCCGTGTGATCGGCGGGGCGCGCGTGGATTACGCGAGCGCGCGCGACAAGCGAGCGACGACGAGCGGCATGGTGAGCAGCCCGAACCCGACGTTCGACGACGATCGCTCGCGCGTGCTACCCAGCGGCTTCGTGCGTTACGAGCGCGATCTGGCTGCGTTGCCGCTGAGTTGGTACGCCGGCATCGGCCATGCGGAACGTTACCCGGACTATTGGGAATTGTTCTCGGCCGATCGCGGGCCAACGGGTGCCGTCAACGCGTTTTCCGCCGTCGAGCCCGAAAAAACGACCCAATTGGATATCGGCGCTCAATATAAGAGCGACAAGCTCGACCTGTGGGCCTCGGCCTATGCGGGCTATGTCAGCGATTTCATCCTGTTCAACTACGCGGCCGGGATGATGGGCGAAACGACGCAAGCCACCAACGTCAACGCTCAAATCATGGGCGGCGAAGCCGGGATGACGTGGCGCCCGCTTGCCCCGCTGCGCATCGAAACCTCGATCGCCTATGCCTGGGGCCGCAACGCTTCGAGCGGCGATCCGTTGCCGCAAATCCCGCCGCTCGAAGCGCGCGTGGGGCTCGAGTACGCGCGCGGCGCGTGGTCGGCCGGCGGTCTGTGGCGCGTCGTCGCGCCGCAGCACCGCTATGCGGCGGGTGAAGGCAACGTGGTCGGCAAGGACTTCGGTCCGAGCGCCGGTTTCGGTGTCTTGTCGCTGCACGCGCAATATGACATTAACCGATCGCTGCAACTGGCCGCCGGCGTCGATAACCTGCTCGACAAGGCGTACACCGAGCACCTGAACCTCGCGGGCAACGCGGGCTTCGGCTATTCGGCGAGCACGCCCATCGTCGAACCGGGCCGCACCGTCTGGGTGCGGATGAGGGTGAAGCTCTAAGCGCCGGCACGCGCAGGGGCCGGGGGCCAGCGCGGCACGGCCCCCCTTGGACCGCACCTGCGCAGTCCCGCGAATCACCGGAATCCGAGCGATCTGCGCGCAGCGAATAAGGCGATGAGACTCACGAGCGCGGCGAAGATCAGGTAAAAGCTCGGGGCGACCTTTTGCCCCGTCTCGCGAATGAGCCACGCGATGATGAACGGCCCAAAGCCGCCGAAGATCGTGACGGCAATGTTGTAAGCGAGCGACATCCCCGTCGTGCGCGTCGATACGGGGAAAATCTCGGAGAGCAAGCCGGGCAGCGCCGCGAAATACCCGGTGACCAAAATACCCATCGCCACTTGCACCACGATCAACGTACTGGCGTTAGGCGAGGCGACGAGCCAAGCGAACGCCGGATAAATCAGCAACAGCATCAACGTCGCCGAGGCGAGCATGATGCCCGTGCGCCCGATCTTGTCGGAGAGATGGCCGACGATCGGCGAGCCGATCATTTGAATCAATCCGGTCAGCACGACGGCGGAAAACGACACGGTGGCCGGCAGCCCCAACTGCTTGACGCCGTAAGTAGGCATGAACAGCACCAGATAGGTCGCCACCGTGCCGAGCACGACGATCCCGATCGCGATCAGCAGCCGCGCCTTATGACCGGCGAACGTATCGCGCAGCGGCGATTGAGCGGGTCCGGCCGCCAAGAATTCGGGTGTCTCATCGACGTTCGAACGAATGTAATAGGCAATCGGACCGAGGAGCAAACCGAACGCAAAAGGCACGCGCCAGCCCCACGAGGTTAATTGATCGGGTGTGAGCAGACCCGTGAGCACGCTACCGAAGACGGCCGCGAGCACGGTCGTGAGTCCCTGGCTCGCCACCTGCCAACTGGCGAAAAAGCCACGCCGGTGCGGCACGTGCTCGGCGAGAAACGCCGTGGCGCTGCCGAACTCGCCGCCCGCCGAAAAACCCTGCATCAGCCGCGCCAAGACGAGAATCAACGGCGCGGCGACGCCGATCGTCTCGTAGGTGGGCAAGACGACGATGATGGCCGTGCCGATCATCATCAATAAGATCGAAAGCGTCAGCGCAGCCTTGCGGCCGGCACCATCGGCATAGGCGCCGATCACGATCGCGCCGAGCGGGCGCATGAAGAACGAGACGCCGAACGTGCCGAGCGTCAGCAGCAGCGAAACGGCATCGTTGCCGGCAGGAAAGAAGAGCTTGGCGATCACGACCGCGAAAAAGCCGTAGACCACCAAGTCGAACCACTCGAGCGCGTTGCCGATCGAGGTCGCCAAGACCGCGCGCCAAACCTGCCCGCGGGAATTCATCGATGCTGCCGCCAACGTTTCACTCATGCCCGTCTCCTGTCGTGGTACGCGAGGGGATTCCTCGACGCGAGCCCCCGTTCGTCGCGGGCGCCATTTGTTTGACTAGATGCGCGCGCAACCGAATCGACCGGGGGGCGGCTCGCGCCCAGTATCGCCCGCCAGATTGCCACATGCAACGCGCGCATTCGACAGAGAGACGAAAAACCGCCCGAAGCGCAAGGCTTACGGGCGGTTTTACGTTCGATGCGGCTAAGCCTGGTGACGAGGAGACCCCCGCCCAGACGTTTATGCTTACTGCTTCACGCCTTCGGCTTGGATCTCGAGCTTCGTATCCATGTTGAAGCCGTACTGCTTGCCGAAATCGAGACCGAACTCGTCGCGCTGGAAGTCGGCGCGCGCTTCGACGCCGCATACTTCGCGCTTGAGCATCGGGTGCATCATGCATTTGAACGATTCGATCTTCAGGTTGACCGGCTTGGTCACGCCGTGCAGCGTCAACGTGCCGATCACTTCGACGGGCTTGTCGCCGTCGAACTTGATCTGCGTACCCTTGTAGACGGCTTGCGGATACTTGGTGATATCGAAGAACGCCGGGGTTTGCAGGTGCTCGTTCAGCTTGTCGTTGCCGGTATCGATCGATGCGGCATCGATCGTTACGTCCACGCTGCCCGTCTTGTTTTCACGATCGAGCGTCACCGTGCCCGTCGTCTTCGTGAACTTGCCGCGCCACACCGACAAGCCGCCGAAGTGATCGGCGGCGAAGCTCGGGTAGGTGTGGCTCGGATCGAGCTGATAGGTGGTCGCGGCCACGGCGGACGTGAGCGAGCCGATCGATGCGGCCGCAACCGCGGCAGCGATGAGAGTGCGAATGTTCATTGGGTTCTCCTTAGGACTTTTTCGGTACGACGATGTGAAACTTGATCGTGACTTCGTCGGCAACGGTGGACGTATCCTTCCATTCGCCCGTGCCGACGTCGAATTTCAAGCGGCTGATCGGCAACGCGCCGTCGAACGTTTGCGCGGCGCCTTGCTGTCCGACCGTCATCGGAAACGATACGGTTTGCGATTTGCCCTTGATCGTGAGCGTGCCGGTGACCGTGTACTTGCCCGCGCCGGCCGGCGCGATCGCCGACGAAACGAACGTGGCCTTCGGGAAGGTCTTGGCATCGAACCATTCCTTGCCGCGCACTTGTTCGTTGTAGCTGTCGTCGCCGAGGTCGTAGCTGCCGACGTCGACCGTTAGCTGCGCGCTGCCCGCCGCCGGCTTGGAGGGATCGAAACTGACCTTGGCATCGAACTTCTTGAACTTGCCCTCGACGGGCACGTTCATTTGCTTGGAGGTAGCGGTGACGGTGCTTTTCGCGATATCGACCTGCGCGAAGACGATGCCCGACGCGGCCATCGACGCGGCCGTAAACGCCGCGAGCATATAACGGTAAAACGAAGCTTTCATTTTCATCCTTATCGGTGAGCGTCTTTCACTTCTCTTGCAATCGCCTGAAATCGAGTCGAGTGCCGTTCGGTTTCAACCAAGGAATCATCCGAGCCAGCAATCCGTCTCGATCGATCCATTGATGCTTGAGCGCCGCGCCGACATGCGCCAGCACCAGCGCGGCCAAGCTCCAATTCAAAACGAGGTGCGCCGTTTTAAACAGGCCCTTGAGCGCCGGGTCGGGCGCGATCAGGCGCGGCAACGGCACGATGCCCAAGTACACCACCGGCACGTTCGACGCCGAGCTAAACAGGTATCCCGTCACCGGAATGGCGATCATCAATACGTACAGCAGCACGTGCACGAGGTGCGCCGCGCCGCGCTGCCAGGCCGCCATGCGGGCCGGCAACGGCGGCGCGCGGTGCGTGGCGCGCCAAACGATGCGCAATGCGGCAAGCGCGAATACGGTCACGCCGATCCACTTATGCCAAGAGACATAGCGCAGTTTGGCAGGCGTGAACCCGTGAATGCTCGTCATTACCCAGCCGAGCGAGAAACCGGCGATCATCAATGCGGCAATCAGCCAATGCAGGCCGATTGCCGTGGACGTATAAGTCTCGTCGGAGAAAGAAATCGAATCGCGCTGTCTCATCGCCGTGCCACGAAATTGAATCGTCGCCATGCTACCGCAAGCCGCCGATTCTTGCGGCAACCCGTACCGGCGCCCGGTGGCGCGAAAGTTGCCCTCACCCATCGCGGGCGCCGCCCCCCCATTCGCCGCGAAACCTATTTTGCACATAAGCGAATGGCATCCCATTTGGTAAGATGGGCGCGGGTTTCGGGGCGCCGGCCATCGTTTTGCCCATCGTCTGGATATCGCGGTCAGTGAAGTGAAAGTGCAACGCTTATGAACCGAAACGAACTTATTGCATGTCACGACTGCGACGCACTGTTGCAAAAACCGCGTAATTGCGGGAAAGGCAGCGCGCGTTGTCCGCGTTGCGGCGCGGTTTTACATCATCCGAGCGCCGTTCAATTAGAGCGCATCACCGCACTGACGCTCGCGGCGCTGTTTACGTTCCTGATCGCGCAAGCCTTTCCGATCGTCGAACTCGATCTGAACGGCGTTACGTCGCAAACGACGCTGATCGGCGCCCTCGTCGCGCTGTGGAACGAAGGGATGGAACTCGTCGCCATCGCCGTATTCTGTTCGACGTTCCTGTTTCCGCTGATCGAACTGACCGCCCTGGTTTATGTCCTCGTGCCGATTCGTGCCGGCGTCGTACCGGTGGGCTTCAATTACGTGTTGAGGGCGATCCAGTTCGTCCGGCCGTGGGGCATGATCGAGGTGCTCATGCTCGGCATCCTCGTCACGATCATCAAGATGACGAGCCTGGCGCGCGTCATTCCCGAGGCGGCGCTCTTCGCATTCGGGGCGCTCACGCTGATGCTCGCGGTCGTCGTCATGTTCGATCCGCGCGCCCTATGGGATATCGCCGACACGATCCTCGCCCGGCAAGCGCGCGGCGCACGTACCCGGCACCCGGCGGCGCCGGCTTCGAGCGGGACGCACGCCCGATGAAATACCTGAGCGCCGCCCGCGCGGGCATGGTCGGGTGTCACGCCTGTGGCCACGTGCAAGCACGTGCCGCCGCCGCGCGCGTCGATGAAGGGGCGCGGCCGCCGGCGCCTCAGCGCTGCGAACGGTGCGGCTCGGTGCTTCATCTGCGCAACCCGGACAGCATCTCCCGCACCTGGGCGCTGTTGATCGCCGCCGCGATTCTCTACATCCCGGCCAACCTGCTGCCCGTGCTGCATACGCAATCGCTGTTCGGCAACGAGGACGACACGATCATGAGCGGCGTCGTCTACTTTTGGGTATCGGGCGATTGGCCGCTCGCCGTCATCGTCTTTGTTGCCAGCATCCTCGTGCCGATGCTCAAGTTGAGCGTGCTCGCCCTGCTCGCCTGGACGACGCAGCGGCGCTCCGACTGGCGTCCGCTCGAACGCACGAAGCTCTATCGCATCGTCGAGCGCATCGGCCGCTGGTCGATGCTCGACGTGTTCGTCGTCACATTGACGGTCGCGCTCGTGCGCTTCAAGTCGCTGGCCGTCATCACGGCGGGCTGGGGCGCGCTTGCCTTCGCGAGCGTCGTCGTTCTGACGATGATGGCCGCCCTTCAATTCGATCCGCGCCTCATCTGGGATTGCGCGGATGCCCAAACTCCACAAGCTTCCGGACACGAACATGACTAGCCCGCAAGGACAGCCTCCCTCCACGAACGGCGGCCCCCCGCAGGGACCCGAGTTGCCGCCCGACTTGCCCGAGCCCGTCGCCGTACCGCGCTCGGGCTGGCTGCCCTCGCTCGTCTGGCTCGTGCCGCTCGTCGCGGCGCTCGTCGGGATCGCCCTCGTCGCCAAATCCGTAATCGACCGCGGCCCCACGATCACGATCAGCTTCTCGACGGCCGAGGGTCTCGAGCCCGGCAAAACGAAGGTCAAATACAAAGACGTCGACATCGGCTCGGTCAAAACCATCCGGCTTTCGCGCGATCACTCGCGCGTCCTCGTCTCGGTCCAACTGACGAAGGAAGCCGAGGATTTCGCCGTCGAGGACACGCGCTTTTGGATCGTGCGGCCGCGCATCGGCACGAGCGGCGTGACGGGGCTCGGCACCCTGCTCTCCGGCTCGTACATCGGCGTCGATGCCGGCCGGTCGCATGAATCGCAGTCCGACTTCGTCGGCCTCGAAAAGCCGCCGGCCGTCACGGGCGATCAAAAGGGGCGCCGCTTCTCGCTGCATGGCGCCTTGCTCGGCTCGCTCGACATCGGCTCGCCCGTCTACTACCGGCGCGTGCAGGTGGGCCAGGTCGTCGGCTTCTCGCTCGACCGCGACGGCACTGGTGTATCGATCGATGTATTCGTCGACGCCCCCTACGATCAGTACGTCGGCGTCAATTCGCGCTGGTGGCATGCGAGCGGCGTCGATCTGCGCCTCGATTCGAGCGGGCTGAAGCTCAATACGCAGTCGCTCGCCACCGTCATCGTCGGCGGAATCGCGTTCCAATCGCCGCACGGCGAACCCGTGGGAGCCGAGGCGCCCGACAATACCGTGTTCAACTTGGCCGCGACGGAAAGCGACGCGATGCGCGCGCCCGACGGTCCGCCGCTCACCGTCGTCATGAACTTCAACCAGTCGCTGCGCGGTTTGTCGGTCGGCGCGACCGTCGATTTCCGCGGCATCGAGCTAGGCGAGGTCACGGGCATCGGCATCAAGTACGACCCCAAGGCGCGCGACTTCACGATGCCGGTCACGATGAACCTATACCCCGACCGGCTCGGCAGCCGCTTCCGCGAATCGATCGAGCACGGCGGCGAGACGGCCGGCAAACAGTTGCTGAGCACGCTCGTCAAACATGGGCTGCGCGGTCAGTTGCGCACGGGCAACTTGCTGACGAACCAGCTTTACGTCGCGCTCGACATGTTCCCGAAAGCAGCACCGGTCACGTTCGACGTCGAGCGCACCCCGCTCCAATTGCCGACGGTTCCCAACACGCTCGAGGAGTTGCAGGTCCAGGTGGCCGACATCGCGAGAAAGCTCGATCAGATCCCGTTCGACCAAATCAGCAAGAATTTGAACGGAACGCTGCAAAGCGCGAACGGCTTGTTCAAGCAACTCGACACGCAGTTGGCGCCGCAAGCGCGCGAAACGCTGGCGGCCGCGCAACGCACGTTCGGCGCAGCGCAGTCCACGCTGCAGCAAGACTCGCCGCTGCAATCGGACATGCATCAGGCACTGACTCAACTCACGCAAACGCTGCAAACGCTCAATGCGCTCGCCGATTATCTCGAGCGTCACCCCGAATCGCTGCTGCGCGGCAAAGCCAAGGACCAGACCCAACCATGAAGCGCGATCCATTCGCCCCCCGCGTCCGCCCGCTCGCATCGATCGCCGCCCGCGCCGCCTGCGTGGCGTTGGTCGGCGCGGCGCTCGTCGCCGGCTGCGCCTCGTCTCCGTCCAACCGCTTCTATACGCTTGGCGGCGGCAGCCAGGCGCAGCGCGCGGCCGCCACCCCCGCCTTTTTGATCGAGGTGCCGGCGGTGGACGTCCCCTCGCAAGTCGCACGCAACCAATTCGTCGTCAACGAGAGCGCGACCCGCGTGAATGTCCTCGAACAAGAACGCTGGGCGTCGCTACCGGCCGACGAAATACGTCGCGCGCTGTCGGCCGACCTCGCGGCAAAGCTCGGCACGTTCGACGTCTTCGGCTCGCCGCATCCCGAGAACGTGCCCGTCTTGCGCGTGTCGGTGAACGTAAGCCGATTCGAGTCGTGGCCCGACTCGCATACCATGCTCGATTCCGTTTGGAGCGTACGCGCGCTGCGCACGCAAACCGTCGTCACCTGCCATACGGTGCTGCGCGAAACCGTGGGCACGGGCTACGACGCGCTCGTCGCCGGCCATCGGCGCGCGCTCGACGAACTGACCGATGCGATCGCGCCGGTCGTACGCGCGCTCGCGGCCGGTTCCCGCACTCCCGCACCGGGTGCGCTCGATTGTTCGACCGGCAGCGCGAACGCCGAGGCGAGCCACGGCACGCCGTGACGGGTTCGGGCGCGTCGGCCGCGTACAATGACGCCTTTGCACGCTCGGTTTTCGTCCATGTCCTCGCCCACGCCGTTTGATTTCTTTGCCCCCTGCCCGCGCGGCCTCGAAGCCGTGCTCGCCGCCGAGCTCGCGGAAATCGCGCAAGGCCTGCCCGGCGCGGCAGGCACGCCACCCTTCGAAGTCGGCGCCCAAGTGCCCGGCGGCGTGCATTTCCGCGGCGGCTGGACCGCCGCCATGGCGGCGAACCTGCACTCGCGCATCGCGAGCCGGGTCCTTTTGAAGATTGCGGAGCGCGCCTATCGCGGCGAGCAGGACATTTACGCGCTGGCGGCCGAGCAACCGTGGGAACGCTGGTTTTCGGCGAACGAGACGCTGCGCGTGGACTTGACGGCGATCAAATCGCCGCTGCGCAGCCTCGAGTTCGCCACGCTGCGCGTCAAGGACGCGGTGTGCGACCGGCTGCGCAGCGTGAGCGGCGCCCGCCCGAGTATCGATACGGCACAGCCCGACGTTCGCGTCTTCGCGTTTCTCACGGCAACGGTCTGCACGCTCTACCTCGATACGTCGGGCGAGCCGCTGTTCAAGCGCGGCTGGCGGCTCGACAAAGGCGCCGCGCCGCTGCGCGAGAACCTGGCGGCGGGCATTTTGCGGCTGACCGGATGGACGCCCGGCGCGCCGCTCTACGATCCGATGTGCGGCAGCGGCACCTTCATCGCGGAAGCGGCTCAGATCGCGCTCGGCGTCGCGCCCGGCGTCGAACGCCGTTTCGGTTTCGAGAAGCTCAAGCAGTACGACGTCTCGGCCTGGCAGACGATGAAAGTCGCGGCGCTCGACGCCAAGCGTCGAGCCGGCGCGAACAAGGCCGATTTGCCGATTTTCGGCAGCGATATTTCGGGCGACATGCTTGATAAGGCACGCACGAATCTCGCCCGCGCGGGTGTTCCCTCGCTTTGGCTCAAGCAACTCGACGCCCGCGCGATCGTCCCGCCCACGGGCGAGCCCGGCATCCTCGTGGCCAACCCGCCTTACGGCGAACGGATCGCCGTGCGCGGCCGAGGCCCGCGCGGCGAGGTGCGCGAACCGCGCCATGCGAGCCGCGACGACGGCGAGCAGGCGTTCAGCCGCGCTCAGCCCGATGCCGCCGACGGTGAGTTCTTCCGCGCCTTCGGCGACGCGCTCAAGCAACGCTTCACCGGCTGGCGCGCCTTCGTCCTGACAGCCGATCGTTCGCTGCCCGGTCAAATGCGCTTGCGCGAATCGACGAAAACGCCGCTGTTCAACGGCGCGCTCGAATGCCGGTTGTTCCGTTTCGATCTGGTCGCGGGCAGCGTCAAGGCTCGGCCGGGCTCGCAAGAGCCGCAAGGCTAGATCCGTCGCTCGGACGTAACCCGTGAGGCTGCGGCGATACGAGCGCGGTCGCCGATTCCTCGATTTTCGCGCGGTAGGCAGTGCCCGCGAAAAGCCGGCATGCTGCTGACAGAACGGTGTCAGCAGCACTCACGCACACTCTGTCCTACGCGCTATCCGGCGCCTTACCCAGCGTGTAATCGCACCCTCGACGGAGACTGTCATGACTGCCACTGCCACTGCCACCCGCACGATCACTTGGTTTGAAATCCCCGTGCTCAATTTCGAGCGCGCCGTGCGCTTTTACGAAGCCGCGCTCGACCAACCGATGCAGCGCGAACTCTTCGGCGGCGTGCCGATGGCCGTCTTCGCAAGCGGCGAAGAAGCGACCGGCGGCGCGATCGTGCATAACCCGCGCGAGATGCGGCCTTCGGCGACGGGCGACGGCGTGACCGTCTATCTGGCCGCCGAGCCGACGCTGCAGGCCACGCTCGATCGCGTCACGCCGGCCGGCGGTAAGATCGACGGCTCGATCGTCGAGTTGCCGAACGACATCGGCTACATCGCGTTTTTCATCGACCCGGACGGCAACCGCATCGGCTTGCATTCGCGCCATCTGCGTTAATCGCCGCGTTCCCACACCGCCGCCATGACCCGACGCGCCGATCGCCTCTTTCAGATTGCCGAGTTGCTTCGCGGCCGGCGCTTGACGACGGCGCAGCAATTGGCCGAATGGCTTCACGTCTCGCAGCGCACCGTCTATCGCGACGTGCGGGATCTGCAACTGTCGGGCGTGCCGATCGAGGGCGAGGCGGGCATCGGTTACCGGCTGAGCCGTTCGGCCAGTCTTCCTCCGCTGACGTTCACGGCCGAAGAGTTGGCGGCGCTGGCCGCCGGCGCGCGGATGATCGAGACCTGGGGCGGCGCGGCGCTGGCGGGCGGCGCGCGCAGCGCGCTCGCGAAGGTGGCCTCCGCGATGCCGGCCGATAAGCGGGCGACACTCGATCGATTAGCCGTGTTCGCGCCGTCGTTTCACATCGATCGCGCGTTTTCGGAGAAGGTCGATACGCTGCACCGGGCCGTCGATACGCGGCACGTCGTCGGCTTTGCCTACCGCGATCGGCTCGGCGCCGTGACGGAGCGGCGCATTTGGCCGCTGAGCCTCGTCTACTGGGGCGGCCGCTGGACGGTCGGCGCGTGGTGCGAACTGCGCGGCGACTTCCGCAATTTCGATATCGCGAATATGACGAACGTCGCCGAGCACGAGCCGTTTCCCGATATGGAAGGACGGCGGCTCGCGGACTATCTGCGCCGCGTCGAGGCGCCGTCCGATCGCAAGCGGGCGGCATCGGCCGATCGGTAAGGTCAGCCATTCCGCTTGTCTGATTCGCAGCGCAAGACCGTTTGTCGCCGACAAAAAACGGTACCGTCGTACTTCTCCTGGACTCAGGATACGGCACTGCCGTATGATGTCGATGTACACCGTAGTCGAAACCGAAACGTTCGTGCGCTACACGGCTGATATGTGGCGCCCACACGAGCGCGATGCCCTCATTTTCTGGCTTGCACACAATCCGTCGTCGGGCGATGTCATCCCCGGTTCGGGCGGCTTGCGCAAGATTCGCTGGAGCCGTAGCAGCATGGGCAAACGCGGCGGCGCTCGCGTCATCTACTACAACGTGCTGGAAGACGGGCAGATCTGGCTGCTGATGGCATACACGAAATCGAAGTTCGATAGTCTGCCTGCCCCGTTCCTTCAGACGCTACGCAAAGAGGTTGAAAGATGGACCCGGAGCTAGAACGATTCCAAGCCGATTTGCTGCAATCGGTACGAGAGATGAAGGCGGGCAAAGCGGCTCGCGTCACTAAGGTCGAGCCTACGATGGCATCGTTGGCGCGCGCCAAGGTCGGGCTTTCGCAAAACGCTTTTGCCGCATTGCTCGGTGTTTCGGTGAGAACGTTGCAGGATTGGGAACAGGGCCGTCGCGAACCGACCGGCGCCGCCAAAACGTTGCTGCGTGTCGCGGTCGCCCATCCGGACGCCCTGCGCGATCTGCAACTGGCATAAACACGCCCGGCCGGGAGATAGCTGAAGACGGCGCCCGGCCGCCGCAATAAATTCGGCCGGCGCCCCGGCCGGCATCATCAGTCCACCGCCTTCACCATATCCTCGATGACCTTCTTCGCATCGCCGAAGACCATCATCGTTTTGTCCATATAGAACAGCTCGTTATCGAGACCGGCATACCCAGCAGCCATCGACCGCTTGTTGACGATGATCGTGCGAGCTTTATATGCCTCGATGATCGGCATGCCCGCGATCGGCGATTTCGGATCGTTTTTGGCCGCCGGATTCACCACGTCGTTGGCGCCGAGCACGAGCACCACGTCCGTCTGTCCGAACTCGTTATTGATGTCTTCCATCTCGTAGACGAGGTCGTACGGCACTTCCGCTTCCGCGAGCAGCACGTTCATGTGCCCCGGCATGCGCCCGGCCACCGGGTGAATGGCATAACGGACATCGACGCCCTTTTCGATGAGTTTGTCCGTCAACTCCTTGAGCGCATGCTGCGCGCGCGCCACTGCCAACCCGTAGCCGGGCACGATGACGACCGACTCCGCGTTGCCGAGCATGAACGAAGCGTCGTCGGCCGAACCCGATTTCACGGGCCGCTGCTCGGCCGCCCCGCCGGCCGCTTGCGCGCCCGGCTCCGCGCCGAAACCGCCCAGCAGGACGTTGAAGAACGAACGATTCATCGCGTGGCACATGATGTACGACAGAATCGCACCCGACGAACCCACGAGCGACCCGGCGATGATCAGCATCGCGTTGTTCAGCGAGAAGCCGATACCGGCCGCGGCCCAGCCCGAATACGAATTGAGCATCGACACGACGACGGGCATGTCGGCCCCGCCGATCGGGATGATGATCAGCACCCCGAGCGCAAACGCGATGATCGTCATGATGACAAACGGCAGCCACGATTGCGTCAGGAAGAAGATCACGCCGAAACCGAGCATGCCGAGCGCAAGCATCAAGTTGATCAGGTGCTGGCCCGGGTAGACCACGGGCGCGCCTTGAAACAAGCGGAACTTGTACTTGCCCGAGAGCTTGCCGAAGGCGATGACCGACCCGGAGAACGTGATCGCCCCGACGAACGTTCCGATGAAGAGCTCGATCCGATTGCCGTACGGCAGAAAACCCGGGTCGGGCGCATCGGGCGGCACGAGGCCGAACGCGGCCGGCTCGCTGACCACGGCATACGCGATCGCCACGGCCGCGAGACCGATCAGCGAGTGCATCGCCGCGACGAGTTCGGGCATCTTCGTCATCTCGACGCGCGCGGCGACATACGCGCCGATCGCCCCGCCGACCACGAGCGCGGCGAACAGCAGCCCTAGGCCCAGCGCGAGATTCGAACCGAGCAACGCGGCTTGTTTGACGATGAGCGCGACCGTCGTAAGGATAGCGATGGCCATGCCGGCCATGCCGAACACGTTGCCGGCGCGGGCGCTCTTCGGATTCGAGAGTCCCTTGAGCGCTTGAATGAAGCAAACGGACGCGAGCAGATACAGGAGCGTAACGACGTTCAGGCTCATTTACGCACCCTCCTTGTTCGCCGCTTTCTTCGGTTCTTTCTTCTTGAACATCTCGAGCATGCGCCGCGTGACGAGAAAGCCGCCGAACACGTTTACGGCCGCGAGCAGGACCGCGAACGTGCCGAAGAATTTCGCCTGCCCGCCTACGGTAAGCCCCGTGGCCAGCATGGCCCCCACGATGACGATGGCCGAAATCGCATTGGTCACGGCCATGAGCGGCGTATGCAGCGCGGGCGTCACATTCCAAACGACGTGGTAGCCGACATAGACGGCCAGCACGAAGATGATCAGATTGATGACGGTGTGATTGATGATTTCCATCGCATCGCTCCTTGTCCGTTATGCCGCTTTGCGCGTGACGGCACCATCGCGGGCGAGCAAGGTCGCCGCGACGATGTCGTCGCTCAGGTCGATATTGAGCAGCCCTTCCTTCGTCACGATCAGCTTGAGGAAGTCGAACAAGTTGCGGGCGTAGAGCGAGGATGCATCGGCCGCGACCATCGCCGGCAAGTTCGTATGGCCGACGATGATCACGCCGTGCTTGGTGACGACCTTGTCCGGTTCGGTCAACGGACAGTTGCCGCCGCGCACGCCGGGCAGCCCGGCCAATTCGGGTCCGCGGCCCGCGGCCAAATCGACGATGACCGAACCCGGACGCATCGCCTGCACCGTCTCGGCGGAGAGCAGCGTCGGCGCGTCGCGGCCCGGGATCAGCGCCGTTGTGATGACGATGTCGGCGACCTTCGCCCGCTCGTGCACCTGCAAGGCCTGCCGCGCGAGCCACGACGGCGGCATCGGACGCGCATACCCGCCCACGCCCTCGGCCGCGTCGCGCTCCTCCTGCGTTTCGTAAGGCACGTCGATGAACTTCGCGCCGAGCGATTCGATCTGCTCTTTCACCGCCGGGCGCACGTCCGACGCCTCGATCACCGCGCCCAGACGCTTGGCGGTGGCAATCGCCTGCAAGCCGGCAACGCCCGCGCCCAGAATCAGCACGCGCGCGGCTTTGACGGTACCGGCCGCCGTCATCAGCATCGGCATGAAGCGCGGGTAAAGGTCGGCCGCAAGCAGCACGGCCTTATAGCCCGCGATGTTCGCTTGCGAGGACAAGACGTCGAGACTTTGCGCCCGCGTCGTGCGTGGCGCGGCCTCGAGCGCGAAGGCCGTGATTCCAGCTTGGGCCAGGCGGGCCGCGTTGTCGGCATTGAACGGTTCGAGCATGCCCACGAGCACCGCACCGCGCTTCATGAGCGCAAGCTCGGTTTCGTTCGGCGATTGGACTTTAAGGACGAGATCGGCGCTCAAGGCCGCGTCGGCTTCGACTAGCTCGGCGCCGACGGACGCGTACGCGTCGTCGGTGAAGCTGGCGGCCGCTCCCGCGCCGCGCTCGATGGTCACGCGATGGCCCGCTTGGACGTACTTCTTCACCGTCTCGGGCGTCGCGGCTACGCGCGCTTCGTGCGCGCGAGTCTCGGCTGGCACTCCGATGTGCACGTTGTATCCTCCTCACCTGCTCGTGATTGCGAGGACGGCGTCGACGTTTCCGGGCCGACACCATCGTTTTAATACGATTACACGGCTGCAAGAAAACGCTGGGCGCTGACTGCAAAGGGCCCATTGAATCGATACTGCGGCAACAAGGGGGCATGCCGAACGCGTCGGGACGGCAACCCGAACGGCACGCCGAGTGCCACTTTAACCGAAGTCGCCGCGTTCGATAGAAATGAGTGCCATAAACCGAAGTGAATGCTCTATTCGACGGGCAGACACCGAACCGGCCCGTCTACCCGGCAGCCCATCGCGCCAACCGGTAAAATGGCGGCCATGAAACAAGAACGCTGGACACCGCGCGTCACCGTGGCCGCCGTCGTGGAACACGAGGGCCGCTTTCTGGTCGTAGAGGAACATACGTCTGAAGGTTTGCGCATCAACCAGCCGGCCGGGCACCTGGAATCGGGCGAGACGCTCGTTGACGCCGTCGCACGCGAAACGCTCGAGGAAACGGCGCTCACGTTCGTGCCGCAGGCGCTGATCGGCGTCTACATGACGCATATCGACCGGCCGGACGGCCACGGGGCTACTTACCTGCGCTTCACGTTCTGCGGCCGGCATGCGGCACCGGCCGAGCCGCGCGCGCTCGATACGGGCATCGTCCGCACGTTGTGGCTGACGCCCGACGAGCTGCACGCGTCGCGGGCGCGCCACCGCACGCCGCTCGTGATGCGTTCGGTCGAGGATTACCTCGCGGGCCGGCGTTTCCCGCTCGATTTCGTGCATACGCACTCGGTCGGGCCTCCCAATGGCAAGTAAGAGCAGTCGGTCAATCGTTCAATGAGTAAGCAAAGAGTCGTGGTGGGGATGTCGGGCGGCGTCGATTCGTCGGTGACGGCATGGCTCCTCAAACAAGCGGGGTATGACGTCGTCGGCCTGTTCATGAAGAACTGGGAAGACGACGACGACAGCGAATACTGCTCCACGCGGCAGGATTGGATCGACGTCGTCTCGGTCGCCGATTTGATCGGCATCGACGTAGAGGCGGTCAATTTCGCGGCCGAATACAAAGAGCGCGTTTTTGCCGAATTCCTGCGCGAATATTCGGCGGGCCGCACGCCCAACCCCGATGTGCTCTGCAACGCCGAAATCAAGTTCAAGGCGTTTCTCGATCACGCGATGGCGCTCGGCGCCGAGACGATCGCCACCGGCCATTACGCGCGCGTGCGCGAAATCGACGGCCGGTTCGAATTGCTCAAAGCGACGGACTCGACCAAGGATCAGTCGTACTTCCTGCACCGGCTCAATCAAGCGCAATTGTCGAAGACGCTGTTTCCGCTCGGCGAGATTCCGAAAACCCAGGTGCGCGAGATCGCCGCCTCGATCGGCTTGCCGAACGCCAAAAAGAAAGACTCGACCGGCATTTGCTTCATCGGCGAACGGCCTTTCCGCGAATTTCTGAATCGCTATTTGCCGACCCAGCCCGGGCCGATGAAAACGCCGGACGGCAATGTCGTCGGCGAGCACGTCGGGCTCGCGTTCTATACGCTCGGCCAGCGCAAGGGCATCGGGATCGGCGGCAGCAAATCGGGTAGCGGCGAGCCGTGGTTCGTCGCCCGTAAGGACATGGCCGCCAACACCCTTTACGTCGTGCAGGGACACGACCACGAGTGGCTGCTCTCGCCCACGCTCGTTGCGGGCAATACGAGCTGGGTCGCGGGCGGCGCGCCTGTCGCGGGCACGCGCTTCGGCGCGAAGACGCGCTACCGGCAAGCCGACGCGGCTTGCGTGTTCGGCGCGCTCGATCAAAGCGCAGGCGAGGCGCGCTTCACGCTCTCGTTCGACGAGCCGCAGTGGGCGGTCACGCCGGGGCAGTCGGCCGTGCTCTATGACGGCGACGTCTGTCTCGGCGGCGGCATCATCGAATCCGCGCAAGGCTAGTGTCCCCTCCGGCGCCGTCTCCGATCGTTCCCGATTAAACTGGCGCATCTTTTCGACCACGGCAATCCCCGCGCCAGCGGCGTTCGCCGTTCAGGAGTGTGTCCATGTTTTCCCGTCGCTATTTCGCGATCTGGTGTGCTCTGCTGCTCGCTTTGGCCTGTGCGGCGCTCGCGGCGCGCCATACGATTTCCTGGCTTTGGTTCATCGTGCCGGCCGCATTGATCGCGCTCGGCTTATTCGATTTGCGTCAAGAGCGGCACAGTATCTTGCGCAATTATCCGATCGCCGGTCATCTGCGCTTTTTCTTCGAATTCGTCCGCCCCGAAATTCGCCAATATTTCGTCGAGGACGACACCGAGGAAAAGCCGTTTTCGCGCGCCCAGCGCAGCATCGTCTATCAACGCGCGAAGAACGAACCCGATAGCCGCCCCTACGGCACCGAACTCGACGTCAAAGCGGTCGCCCACGAATGGATCAGCCATTCGCTGGCGCCCACCAAGCTGCCCTCGCACGACTTTCGCATCATCGTGGGCCCCGATCGCGCGCAGCCCTACTCGATGTCGATCTTCAACATCTCGGCGATGAGTTTCGGGTCGCTGTCGGCGAACGCCATCCGCGCGCTCAACCTCGGCGCCAAAAAAGGCGGGTTCGCGCACGACACGGGCGAAGGCTCGCTATCGAAATACCACCGGGAACACGGCGGCGACATCATTTGGGAAATCGCCTCGGGTTACTTCGGCTGCCGTAACGAGGACGGCACGTTCAGCGCAGAGAAGTTCGCGCATCAAGCGCGCGACCCACAGGTGAAGATGATCGAAGTCAAACTCTCGCAGGGCGCCAAGCCCGGCCATGGCGGCGTGCTGCCGGCCGCGAAAGTTACGCCGGAAATTTCCGAGGCCCGCGGCGTGCCGATGGGGCAAGACTGCATCTCGCCGGCCTCGCACAGCGCGTTCTCGACGCCGCGCGGCCTGCTCGAATTCGTCGACCGGCTGCGCACGCTCTCGGGCGGCAAGCCGACGGGCTTCAAACTCTGTATCGGCCATCCGTGGGAATTTTTCGCGATCGCTAAAGCAATGCTCGAAACCGGCATCGTGCCGGATTTCATCGTGGTGGACGGCGCGGAAGGCGGCACGGGCGCGGCGCCGCTCGAATTCACCGACCACATCGGCGTGCCGCTGCAAGAGGGGCTTTTGCTCGTTCACAACACGCTGGTAGGCATCGGGCTGCGCGATAAGATCCGGATCGGCGCAAGCGGCAAGATGATTACGGCGTTCGACATCGCGCGCACGCTCGCGATCGGCGCCGACTGGGTCAACTCGGCGCGCGGCTTCATGTTCGCGGTCGGCTGCATTCAGGCGCAAACGTGCCACACGGGCCGCTGTCCGACGGGCGTCGCGACGCAAGATCCCGTGCGCCAGCGCGCGCTCGTCGTACCCGACAAGTCGGAACGCGTGTTCAATTTCCATCGCAACACCCTGCACGCGCTGCAAGAGATCGTGCAAGCCGCGGGACTCGCGCATCCGTCGCAGTTGCGCGCCCATCACATCGTGCGCCGGGTCTCGTCCCACGAGGTGCAATTGATGTCGGAGTTGCTCAAGTATTTGGAGCCGAACGACCTCGTCAACGGCAACTACCGGTACTCGCTCTACGAAAAATGGTGGCCGCTAGCGGATAGCGATTCCTTCTCGCCGAAGGCGCTCGCGCCGTTGGCGACCGCGTAAGCGCGGGGAAGGAACGGCAGCCCTGTCGATCGGCACGGCTGGAGCGCGGGTTACCCGTTGGGAAAGGTATCGATGAACGACTGGCGTTGCGAAAGCTTCGCGAAATGCTTGTCGAGATTCGGATATTTCTCGCGCCAATTGAGATCGGACATCCGAAAATCGAGATATCCGAGCGCGCAGCCCACGGCGACGTCGGCTAGCGAATAGTGATTGTTCGCGCACCAAGGCTTGCCTGCGAGCCCTTGCGACATCGCCACGAGCCCTTCCTCGATCTTGCGCCGCTGGCGGGCGAGCCAACCCTCGTTGCGCTGCGACGGGTCGCGCTGCGTGTCTTCCAAACGAATCAGCACGGCGGCATCGAGCATGCCGTCGGCGAGCGCTTCCCAGCAGCGCACCTCGACGCGCTCCCGGCCCGATTGCGGGATCAGCTTACCGACGGGCGACAGCGTGTCGACGTACTCGCAAATGACACGTGAATCGAATACGGCTTCCCCGTCCTCCATGACGAGGCACGGCACCTTGCCGATCGGATTGAACGTATGAATGGTCGTCTCTGGCGACCAGACATCTTCGAGCACGAATTGATAGTCGATCTTCTTTTCGGCGAGCACGATCCGCGCCTTGCGGACGAAGGGGCTCGCGAGCGAACCGATTAATTTCATCATCTGCCTTTCTCTCAAGAAAACGCCAGGCCGTCCGGATACGGATTGTCGCGTCCACCGCGTCGTGCGCGCGGGTTCGATCCGGGGGCCGGTGTGAAGTGCGAGAAAGAGTATAACGTCGCCGGCGGCCGAAACGGCGTTTGGCGCCGCCATCATATCGGTAGAACAAGCCGGGGCAGACGCTTGGCAGGTCCGATTGAGCAGTACAATCGCACGATGACTACGCCGACCGAATCCCCCATCGCCGTCTCCGTCCATCAAGCCCGGCGCGAGCGCCTTCTCGCCGCCATGCGCGCCGCGGGGGGCGGTGTCGCCCTCGTGCCGACGGCGCCCGAAGCGCTGCGCAATCGCGATACCGAATACCCTTATCGCCACGACAGCTATTTTTATTACTTGAGCGGGTTTTCCGAGCCCCAGTCGTTCATCGTCCTCGATGCGACCGCTCAAGCGGGCGAGCCGGCCTCGATCTTGTTTTGCCGCACGAAAAACGCCGAACGCGAAACGTGGGAGGGCTTCCATTACGGCCCCGATGCCGCGCGCGAGGCGTTCGGCTTCGATGCGGCGTTCCCGATCGAGGAAATCGATACGCAATTGCCGCGCCTCATCTCCGATACCCCGGCGCTGTTCTATGCGTTCGGCCGTTCGGCCGAACTCGACGGCCAAGTGCGCCGCTGGCTCGATGCGGTACGCGCGCAAGGCCGCAGCGGCGTGGCGGCCCCCGCCCGGCTCGTCGATATCCAGCCTGTGCTCGACGACATGCGCCTCGTCAAGGACGAGCATGAACTCGCGATCATGAGTCAGGCCGCACGCATTTCGGCGCAGGCGCATCGCCGTGCGATGCAGGTATGCCGGCCGGGCATGCGCGAATACGAACTCGAGGCGGAGCTGCTCTATACGTTTCGCCGCAACGGGGCGCAAGCGCCCGCTTACGGCTCGATCGTCGCGGCCGGCGCCAATGCCTGCGTACTGCACTACCCCGCCGGCAACGCCATTGCGCGCGACGGCGACTTGATATTGATCGACGCGGCCTGCGAACTCGACGGTTATGCCTCGGATATCACGCGCACGTTCCCCGCAAACGGCCGATTCTCGCCCGCGCAACGCGAACTGTACGACATCGTGCTGGCCGCGCAACGGGCGGCGATCGACGCCACACGCGCCGGCGTGAGCTTCGAGGCGCCCCACGACGCCGCCGTGCGGGTCTTGGCCCAAGGGCTGCTCGACACGGGCATCGTCGATCGCAGCAAGTTCGCATCGGTTGACGACGTCATCGCAGAGCGAGCCTATTCGCGCTTTTACATGCACCGCACCGGGCACTGGATCGGGATGGACGTGCACGATTGTGGCGATTATCGCGAACGCGCGGCGCTGCCCGATGCCTCGGGCGCCCTGCCTTGGCGCACGTTGCGCGCGTCGATGGCACTGACGATCGAGCCCGGCCTATATGTGCGCGCCGCGCCCGACGTGCCCGAACGCTATTGGAATATCGGCATCCGCATCGAGGACGACGCGATCGTCACCGACGACGGATGCGTCCTCATCACGCGCGACGTGCCGGTCGAAGCCGACGCCATCGAAGCGCTGATGCGCGAGGGCCGCGAATCGTCGTCGGCGGCATAGAGCCATGAGCGAGATTCGTCCTTTGCACGGCCCGCACGAATTCGACGTCACGATCGTCGGCGCGGGGCCCGTCGGCCTAGCGCTTGCCGCTTGGCTCGCCCGGCGCAGCGCCACCGCCGCGCTGTCGGTCGCGCTAGTCGATGCGCGCGATCCCGAGGCGGCCGCCGGCGATCCGCGCGCGATCGCCATTTCCGAGGGCAGCCGCATGTTGCTCGAACCGTTCGGCGCGTGGCCGGCCGATGCCACGGCGATCGAGCGCATCCACGTGTCGCAGCGCGGACGCTTCGGGCGCACGCTGATCGAACGCGACGAGCACGGCCTGCCCGCACTCGGTTACGTCGCGCGCTACGGCTCGATCGTGCATGCGCTCGCGGGTACCGTGCGCCGCACGGGCACGCACTGGTTCACGTCCTGCCGCGCATTGCCGCCCGAAGCCGAACCGGGTGCCGAGTTCGTCAAGCTGCCTATCGAAAGCGCCCACCTGCAGCGCACACTGAGCACGCGCATCCTGATCAACGCCGAAGGCGGAATTTACGGCGAGCCGCATGCCAAGCAGTCGGCCATCGACGCCGACCGGCCAAAGCCCGCGCGGCTCGCCGATAAATACGACACGCGCGACTACGGTCAAACGGCGATCGTCGGCACCGTAACCGTGTCGGCGCCGCAACCGCACGTCGCATGGGAGCGTTTCACGCATGAGGGTCCGATCGCGCTGCTGCCGATCGGCGGCGTGCGTCAGGCCGATTACGCGCTCGTCTGGTGCATGGCGCCCGAGCAGGCGGCGCGGCGCGCGGCATTGTCCGATGCGGCGCTGCTGGCGGAATTGGGCGTCGCGTTCGGCGAACGCATGGGCCGCTTTCAGGCGATCAAGGGCCGCGCGGCTTTTCCGCTCGGGCTCGTGGCCGCGCACACGCTCGTCGAGGGCCGCATCGCATCGATCGGCAACGCGGCGCAAACGCTCCACCCCGTGGCCGGACAGGGATTGAATCTCGGGCTGCGCGACGCGCACGCGCTCGCCGACGCGCTCGCGCACGCCGGGGCGACGCCGGACGCTCTTGCGCGGTTCGCACGCCGGCGCAGCGTCGATCGGCGCATCACGATCGGTGCCACCGATACGCTTGCGCGCCTTTTCACGGTCGATTTCGGCCCCTTGGCGGTGCTGCGAGGACTCGCGTTGACGGCGCTCGAATGCGTGCCGCCCGCCAAAACGGCGCTCGCGCGCCAGATGATGTTCGGCCAACGCCGCTGACGCGCGCCCGGCGCCCGCCGGCCGTCGCCGGACAGCGGCTGAGCAGTCCGTACCGATCCAAACGCCTCGGGTCGGCGGTTAACGGTAAAATACGCGTTTCCCTGGTCGCCTTCCCGCCCCCGCGCCTCTCGGCGCGGGCTGCTGCCCTCTTTTCATGATGCCAACGCTCGGCTCGCACACTCTGCGCAACAACCTATTCGTCGCCCCGATGGCGGGCGTGACGGATCGGCCGTTCCGCCAGCTTTGCAAGCGGCTCGGGGCCGGTTATGCGGTGTCCGAGATGGTCGCGTCGAATGCCCAGCTTTGGAAGAGCGAGAAGACGATGCGCCGCGCGAACCACGCGGGCGAGGTCGAGCCGATCGCGGTCCAGATCGCCGGCGCCGACCCGGCGATGATGGCCGAAGCGGCGCGCTACAACGTCGATAACGGCGCGCAGATCATCGACATCAATATGGGCTGCCCGGCCAAGAAGGTCTGCAACGTCGCGGCGGGGTCCGCGCTGCTGCAAAACGAGCCGCTCGTCGCGCGGATCGTGGAGGCTGTCGTCGCCGCCGTGGGTACCGGGCCCGGCGCGGTGCCCGTCACGCTGAAGATCCGCACGGGCTGGAATCGCGAGAATCGCAACGCGGTGCGAGTCGCCCGGCTCGCCGAGGCCGCGGGCATCTCGATGCTGACGGTCCACGGCCGCACGCGCGCCGATCTCTACCATGGCGAAGCCGAGTACGAAACCATCGCGGCCGTGAAAGCGGCCGTGCGCATCCCCGTGGTCGCCAATGGCGACATCGATTCGCCGCGGAAGGCGCGCGCGGTACTCGCGGCCACGGGCGCCGACGCCATCATGATCGGCCGCGCGGCCCAAGGGCGCCCGTGGCTGTTTCGCGAAATCGAGCATTTCCTTGCGACGGGCGAGCTTTTGCCGCCGCCGCGCATCGCCGAAATCCGCCAAGTGATGAACGAGCATTTAGAGGATCATTACGCGTTTTACGGCGAATTCACGGGCGTGCGGACGGCACGCAAGCACATCGGCTGGTACACTCGCGGCCTTTCCGGCGCCAATGCGTTCCGGCATCGAATGAACACGCTCGATACGACGCGCGAGCAGCTCGTCGCCGTCAACGCCTTTTTCGACGAGCAGCAAGCGCTGTCGGACCGCCTCGTCTACGTCGACGAGAGCCCGGCCGGGCCTACCCCGGCCGGGCCTAATCGCAACGAACCTTTAGCAGCATGAGCAAGCACAATATCGAACAATGCGTCCGCGACAGCCTGGGCATGTATTTCCAGGATCTCGACGGCGCCAACCCGCACGACGTGTATGACATGGTGATGTCGTGCGTCGAGAAACCGATGCTCGAGGTGGTGCTCGAGCGGGCGGGCGGCAATCAGTCGCTGGCCGCCGATTATCTCGGCATCAACCGCAACACGTTGCGCAAGAAGCTGCAGCAGCACGGCTTGCTGTAACGCGCCACCTCAAGTTCCTTTCCGGCCATCGTTTCCATCATGATCAAGCAAGCGCTCATTTCCGTCTCCGACAAGTCCGGCATCGTCGAATTCGCCCGTTCGCTCTCGACGCTCGGCGTCAAGATTTTGTCGACGGGCGGCACCGCCAAGCTGCTCGCCGACGCGGGTCTTCCGGTTACCGAAGTGGCCGACTATACGGGCTTTCCCGAGATGCTCGACGGCCGCGTGAAGACGCTTCATCCCAAAGTGCACGGCGGCATTCTCGCGCGCCGCGATCTGCCGGAACACATGGCCGCGCTGCAAGCGCACGACATCCCGACGATCGACCTGCTCGTCGTGAACCTCTACCCGTTCGTCTCGACGATCGCGAAAGACGAATGCACGCTCGAGGACGCCATCGAGAACATCGACATCGGCGGCCCGACGATGCTGCGCTCGGCGGCGAAGAACCACCGCGACGTGACCGTCGTCGTCGATCCGGCCGACTACGCCGCGGTGCTCGACGAGATGCGCGCGAGCGGTAATACGGTGAGCTACAAGACGAATTTCCGGCTGGCGACGAAAGTGTTCGCGCACACCGCGCAATACGACGGCGCGATCACGAACTATCTGACGAGCCTGACCGAGTCGCTCTCGCACTCGTCGCGCAACGCGTATCCGGAAACGCTGAATCTCGCCTTCGAAAAAGTGCAGGACCTGCGCTACGGCGAGAACCCGCATCAAAGCGCCGCGTTCTACCGCGACATCGCGATGCCGGCCGGCGCGCTCGCCGGATACCGCCAATTGCAGGGCAAAGAGCTCTCGTACAACAACATCGCCGATGCGGACGCCGCCTGGGAATGCGTGAAGACGTTCGATGTGCCCGCGTGCGTCATCGTCAAGCATGCCAACCCGTGCGGCGTGGCGGTGGCGCAGAGCCCCGCCGAAGCTTATGCGAAGGCCTTCCAGACCGATCCGACCTCGGCCTTCGGCGGCATCATCGCGTTTAACCGCGAGGTGGACGAAGCCGCGGCGCAGGCCGTCACGAAGCAGTTCGTCGAAGTCCTGATCGCCCCTTCGCTGACCGATTCCGCCAAACAAGTGCTCGCCGCCAAGCAAAACGTGCGCGTGCTCGAAATCGCGCTGGGCGCCGGTCAAAACGCATTCGACTTCAAGCGTGTGGGCGGCGGCCTGCTCGTGCAGTCCCCCGATGCGAAGAACGTACTGCCGCGCGATCTGCGCGTGGTCACGAAACGCCATCCCACGCCGCAAGAGATGGACGATCTGATGTTCGCCTGGCGCGTGGCGAAGTTCGTCAAGTCCAATGCAATCGTATTCTGCGGCAAGGGTATGACGCTCGGCGTCGGCGCGGGCCAAATGAGCCGTGTCGACTCGGCGCGCATCGCGAGCATCAAGGCGCAAAACGCGGGTCTTTCGCTGCAAGGATCGACCGTGGCGTCCGATGCATTCTTCCCGTTCCGCGACGGCCTCGACGTCGTCGTTGCGGCAGGCGCCACCTGCGTCATTCAGCCGGGCGGTTCGGTGCGTGACGACGAGGTCATCGCGGCGGCCGACGAGCACAACATCGCGATGGTCGTGACGGGCGTGCGGCACTTCCGTCATTGAGCATCGACAGACAGTGAGTCCGGCGATTCGCGTCGCCGCGCTGAACCCGGCTATGGCCGGGTTTTTTATGTGCATGCCTAATGCATTGATTCCCCTTCAATCGGTCTGATTCTTGCACCTAGCGCGGGCTGCCACTCATTCGCTGTCATGCTCAGCGTTTCCTCCGCCACCGGAGCAGACCGATGCACTACCCCCTCGTCGAGCCCGAAAAGCTCAGCGAAGCACAGCATACCTTCATCACGCAATTCGTCCGCACCATAGAGCTCGTCTCGGTGTGCAGCCGCGCGCTCGTCGGGGCGAAAGACACACATTCCCGCAATCTCGCGGCCAGCGACCCGTATGCGCAAATCGTCGGACTATCGTGCGGCGCGGACGTGGCGGGGCGCATGGATTGCGACCTGCCCTGCGAAGACGTTGCACAATTTGCAGAGTGCTATGTGCGCTCCGATATGCGCTTGCTCAATCGCACGCACGTCGGCGCGACGCAAACCGTACTGAACATTCATCGATATGCGACGGGACTCAAAGCGCTCGTATTCGATAAGTCTTTACTGAAACATCACCCCAGCCAATCCATTGTCGGTATCGTCTATAGCGCGTACGAGACGAATCTAAAACGGTTCACCGCATTATTTCCGACCTACTGGACGCAGTTCGGCTTCGGCTGCAGTATCGAGCGCGTGGACCACCCGGCCGTCGACGGTCTCGGAAGACTCTCTTCGCTCGAGCACGAAGTCGCCTTCTTACTCGCGCTGGGCCTCGATGCCGAAGCGATCGCTCACTTTCTGCCGCGCCTGCGCCCAGGCCCGGGCCTCGATGTCGATGCCGCGCTGTTCGGGCTCGCGGATAAGGCCGTCGCAGCCGGTGTCGCGGTTGCCGATCTGCGCGAGTGCCTCGTCGAGGCGCACGTTCATCAACGCATGCCCAAATCGTTTTTTGGTAAGGTCGTCGGAGTACCCATCTAGGAGCCCTTCGTGTCACGTCCACCTGCCCTTGGTCCGAACGCCTATCTCGTCGGCGTTGCCGGTAGCCGCGATATGCTGGATACGCCGGCGCTTCTGCTCGATCGAGCCGCGCTCGAGCGCAACATTGCAAAAATGGCCGCCACCGCCGAGCATCACGGCATCGAGTTGCGCCCGCATGTGAAGACCCACAAGTGCGCGCGCATCGCGCAAATGCAAATCGACGCGGGTGCGGTCGGCGTGAGTTGCGCGACGCTCGGCGAAGCCGAGGCGATGGTGCACGCCGGTATTCCCGGCGTACTCATCACATCGCCGGTCGTCACCACGAACAAGCTGCGCCGGCTCGCCTCGCTGGCGGAGAAGGCGGGACCGCGTCAACTCATGCTGGTCGTCGACGACGCGTGCAACGTCGCCGAGTTGGCCGTGCTCGCCGCCCGCCTCGCCTATCCGCTCGACGTCCTTATCGATTACCAATCCGGCTATCACCGCACCGGCGTCACCGACGTAGAGGCGGCCCTCGCACTCGCCCGCACGATCTCCGAAACGGGATCATTGAGGCTGCGCGGCGTGCAAGCGTACGGCGGACATCTTCAACATATCGCGGCGCGCGACGAGCGCAACGCCGCAGCCGCCCGACTCCGATGCGAGGTCGATGAAATCGTCCACGCGCTCGAATCGGCCGGCATGCCGATCGAAATCGTCACGGGCGTCGGCACGGGAACGCACGAGGCCGATGCGGCGGGAGGGGTCTTTACCGAAATGCAACCGGGCTCGTACGTCTTCATGGACGTCGAATACGCCAGGGTGCTTGGCAACGATTCGCTCGGCCCGCCGTATGAGACGGCGCTGTTCGTGCAGAGCGCCGTCGTCAGCACGCAAGCCCCCGCTTGGGTCACCGTCGATGCCGGCGCAAAAAGTTTCGCCACCGACAGCGTCGCGCCCGTCGTGGCGCGAGGCGTCGATGGGCCGTCGCAGTACGCGTTTTTCGGCGATGAACACGGCAAGCTCATCGTCGATGCCGAGCATCGCCCGCCGCTTGCGGCGCGGATCGAATTCACGACGCCGCATTGCGATCCCACCGTCAATCTGTACGACCGGTATCACGTCGTGGTGGACGACATGCTCGTCGATATCTGGCCGATCGACGCACGCGGCAAGCTCTGAGGCACCGCGTCGCCGGTCAATCCCGTCGATCGCGGGATCGATCGTCCGCCGTTGCGCCATAGGCGCGCGCCAGGGTTCGTTGTAGTATCTCGGGCACTTCGTCCGGTTTTTTTTCATGAGAATCCTAGGCATCGACCCGGGCTTGCGCGTTACGGGTTTTGGCGTCATCGAGCAAGTGGGTCAGCGTCTCACCTATGTGACGAGCGGCGTGATCCGCACCGCCGACAGCGATCTGCCCTCCCGTCTCGGCACGATTTTCGAAGGCGTGTCGGCGCTGATGCGCCAGCATACGCCCGACCAGTCGGCCATCGAAAAAGTGTTCGTCAACGTCAACCCGCAATCGACGCTGCTGCTGGGCCAAGCGCGCGGGGCGGCGATTTGCGCGCTCGTGGCCGGGGGCGTGCCGGTCGCCGAGTACACGGCGCTGCAATTGAAGCAAGCGGTCGTGGGCTACGGCAGAGCCACGAAAGAGCAAATGCAGCAAATGGTCGTGCGTCTGCTGAACTTATCGGGGGTACCCGGCACCGACGCCGCCGACGCGCTCGGCATGGCCATTTGCCACGCGCATGGCGGCAATACGCTCGACACGCTAGGCGGCATTGCTCCGGCTCTGGCCAAGAAAGGTTTGCGCGTGCGCCGGGGGCGACTCATCGGATAGTGCCACCGAGGGTCCGCTTCGATGCTACAGTTCGTGCTCCCTCGGCCAAACTACCTTTACGCTAAGCCTACTCCGCCATGATTGGTCGCATCGCCGGCATCCTGCTCGAAAAGAACCCGCCCCACTTGCTCGTCGACTGCAACGGCGTCGGCTACGAGGTCGACGTGCCGATGAGCACGTTCTACAACCTGCCGTCCGCCGGCGAGAAAATCGTCTTGCTCACGCAACTGATCGTGCGCGAGGACGCGCACTTGCTCTACGGCTTCGGCACCGCGCAGGAGCGCGCGACATTCCGCGAATTGCTCAAGATCAGCGGCATCGGCGCCCGCATGGCGCTGGCCGTCCTGTCGGGGATGAGCGTGCAGGAACTGGCGCAAGCCGTCACGCTGCAGGACGCGGCCCGGCTCACGCGCGTGCCCGGCATCGGCAAGAAGACGGCCGAGCGGCTGCTGCTCGAGTTGAAGGGCAAGCTCGGCGCCGATTTGGGTGCGGCGGCGGCCGGCGTGTCGCCGTCCGATCATGCCTCCGACATCCTGAACGCTTTGCTGGCCCTCGGCTACTCGGAAAAGGAGGCGCTGGCGGCGATCAAGAACGTCCCGGCCGGGACCGGCGTTTCGGAAGGCATCAAGCTCGCGCTCAAGGCGCTATCGAAAGCGTAGCCGGTACGAACCCGCACCGGGCGTAAGCGGCCGGTGCGCGCGGTACAATGGCAAGCATGATCGAAACCGACAAGCTTGCCAGCGAGCGCATCATTGCCGCCACCCCCGCCTCGTCGCACGAGGAAGCGTTCGAGCGCGCGCTGCGTCCGCGCCAACTCGATGAATACGTCGGGCAGGAAAAGGTGCGCGGGCAGCTCGAAATCTTTATCGAAGCGGCCAAACGGCGCTCCGAAGCGCTCGACCACGTGTTGCTGTTCGGGCCGCCGGGGCTCGGCAAGACCACGCTCGCGCATATCATCGCGCGGGAGATGGGCGTGAATTTGCGCCAAACGTCGGGGCCGGTTTTGGAACGCGCGGGCGATCTCGCGGCGTTATTGACGAATCTCGAAGCGAACGACGTTCTTTTCATCGACGAAATCCACCGGCTCTCGCCTGTCGTCGAGGAAATCCTGTATCCCGCGCTCGAGGATTACCAGATCGACATCATGATCGGCGAGGGCCCCGCCGCGCGCAGCGTCAAGCTCGATCTGCAACCGTTCACGCTCGTCGGCGCGACCACGCGGGCCGGCATGCTGACGAACCCGCTGCGCGACCGTTTCGGTATCGTCGCCCGCCTCGAGTTCTACGATGCCGAACAGCTTTCGCGCATCGTGCGCCGTTCGGCGGCGCTGCTGGGTGCGCAAATTCACCCGGACGGTGCGCTCGAGATCGCCAAGCGCTCGCGCGGCACGCCGCGGATCGCGAACCGGCTGCTGCGGCGCGTGCGAGACTACGCGGAGGTCAAGGCCGATGGCGCGATTACGGCCCGCATTGCCGACGCGGCGCTGGCGATGCTCGACGTCGACCCGGTCGGCTTCGATCTGATGGACCGCAAGCTACTCGAAGCGATCTTGCACAAATTCGACGGCGGCCCCGTCGGCGTCGACAATTTGGCTGCCGCGATCGGCGAGGAGCGCGACACGATCGAAGACGTCCTCGAACCTTACCTGATCCAGCAAGGCTTCCTGCAACGCACCCCGCGCGGACGCGTGGCGACGCTGGCCGCATACCGCCACTTCGGCCTCTCGGCGCCCGATGCGCAAAGCCCCGTCCGCAATCTGTGGGACGACGCGGGGGGCGCGTAAGCGCGCCGCAGGCAGCGAAGCGGCGAGGCCACCGAGCGATGTCCGAACCGGCGAACCAGGGCAGCAATGGCTCCGACACCGCGGATCCGGCGTTCGTCATGCGCCTGCGCCAACGGATCTCGCAGGGCGTGCTCAGCGTAACGAGCGGCAGCGGTCCGACGCTCGATTATGCGCATCCGCCCGGCGACCCGGGATTATTCGGCCCCGAGACGATCTGCTGGCAAGTCCATGCCGATTTCACGTCGATGATGATCGGTGGCATCAGCGCGTTGATGCTGCAAGCGCTGCATCCTTTGGCGCTCGCGGGCGTTTGGGACCACTCCACGTTCCGCACCGACATGCGCGGCCGCCTGCGGCGCACCGCGACTTTCATCGCCGGCACGACCTACGGCTCGCGCGCCGACGCGCTCGCGCTGATCGAGCGAGTCAAACATATCCATCTTTCCATCACGGGTGCCGCACCCGATGGCAGGCCTTACCGGGCGAGCGATCCTGCTTTGCTGACCTGGGTGCACGTCGCGGAGGTATCGAGCTTTTTAGCGGCGCATATCCGCTATGTGAATCCGTCCCTGTCCCTCGCCGATCAAGACCGCTACTACGGTGAAGTGGCGTTGATCGCCAAGCTGCTCGGCGCTGGCCAGGTGCCCGAAACACGGGCCCAAGTCGCCGAATATCTGGCGTCGATGCGCGGACAACTCGAGGCGGGGCCACGCACGGAGGAAGTCGTCCGCATCTTGCGCCATGCCGCGGCGCCCGAGCGAGCGCTTTTGCAGCCCGTAGTACGGTTGATGTTCGACGCGGCAGTCGATTTGATTCCCGCTTGGGCGCAGCCCATGCTCGGCTTCGGCCCGCTCGCCAGAATGCAGGCCGCCCTGGCCCGGCCGGGCGTGCGTCTCCTGAGCCCCGTCGTTCGATGGGCACACGTCAACGCCGTTTCGAAACGCGCGAGACGACGGGCGGCCGCATCCCCGGAAGCGTAGATTTTGGGATGGTTATCATTCGCGCGTAGTAACGAATGGTCGCTTCACACAGCGCCGCTTGCGTTTGCTATACTCGCCGATGAGTCGGGAGTGCTGTCCTAACAGCGCGTTGGAGCACTGTTCCACCTGGCTTACCAACTTTGACGGGTCGCCCTTTGGGCGGCCCGTTTTCATTTGTCGTGTTATCCGCGTGTATCTAACGTATCTTGACGAATCCGGAACGCCTGGCGACCGAACCACCCGGTTTTTTGTACTGGGCGGGGTCATGGTGTTTGAGCGCCAAACTCATTGGCTCGAACTAGAGTTGGATGCGATCGCTGACCGGTACCAGCCGCAAGCCGGCGGCCGGTATCTAGAGCTACATGCGGCCCCGATGCGCAATCGAAAAGAAGGTTGGGAAGGCATCTCAGCGACGGATAGGGTGCAAGCCACGGCGGATGTGCTCCGGCTTTTGAAAGCGTCCCGGGCCCGACCTGTGATCTTTGCCGCCGTCATAGAAAAAGGCCAAATGTTGAGAGCGGCCGACATATTGCCCTACTGCTACGAGGTGGTCGCCGCCAAAGTCGATCTCTTTCTCGCTCGGAAATACCGTCAACGCAAGGAAGCCGCGCGTGGCATTCTCGTACTCGACCGAAATCGCGACGAAGAAGCCAATATGCAGGCGTTACATCGGACGTTCAAAAATATCGGGCATACGAACGGCAAGCTGCGAAACTTCGCCGAAGTGCCCCTATTCGTCGATTCAAAAGCGACACTCACGCGTACCCTTTCCCTCCCGCACTCGCTGCGCGGCCCGCCACCGCTTATTTTGCGCGGGGTGAGCCATCGGTGCTGCATCCACCTATCCCGCGAATCGCAGAAGACGCGGTTATAACGCCATGATCCACTAACGCGCCCCACCCGCCTTCGCCAACCCATCGTCCTCGCTTGCGCCGCTCAAATGCGCAACGTCGGCCCAAGCAAGCACGGTGGCCTTTCCGTCTTCATCGAAGTCGACCGTATTGATGCTCGTATTGAGCAACGGATAATCACGCGGCGCATCGAGCGCGAGCCCGTGAGCATAGCGGTAGATACAATCGAGCACGCCGCCGTGCGTCACGCAAGCGATACGGCCGCCCCGGTGCTGCGCCACGATCGCGCCGACCGCATGAACGATCCGGTGATAGAACGCGCGCACTGATTCTCCGCCGGCTGGCGCAAACCCAGGGTCACGCGTTTGCCAGCGCGCATAGTCGTCGGGATAACGCTGAGCGATCTCGTGACTGTCATGGCCCTGGAAAATCCCGTAAGCCCGCTCGCGCAAGCTGTCCACGAGCTGCGGAACGATCCCGAGCGCATCGGCCGTCGGCTTCGCCGTTTGCTGCGCACGTTGTAGATCGCTCGAGTAGATCGCATCGAGCCGCATGCCGTCACGCGCTTCGCGCATGAAGCGCTCGGCGAGACGCTGCGCCTGCTCGATCCCGCTATCGGCGAGCGGGATGTCGATGTGCCCTTGGATCCGCTTCACGCGATTCCAAGGCGTTTCTCCATGTCGGATGAAAAGAACTTGCGTCGGCATCAAGAGCGCGTCGAGGGAGAGATTAAGGACGTGTTTGCAGCCAAAACGTCACGGGCCCGTCGTTGATCAGCGACACCTGCATCATCGCCCCGAACTCGCCCGTCTCCACGATCGGATGGCGTGCGCGAGCCGACGCGACGAAGTAGTCGAACAGACGCTCGCCGTCCTCGGGCGCCGCCGCCGGCGTGAAGCTCGGCCGCAAGCCGCTCATCGTATCGGCCGCCAACGTGAACTGAGAAACGAGCAGCAAGCCGCCCGCGCGGCCCGCCCCGTCGATATTCGATATGGGCAGGTTCATTTTGCCCGCGGCGTCGCTGAACACGCGATAACCGAGCACCTTCGCCAGCAATTTGTCGGCGCTCGCCTGCGTATCGCCGCGCTCGGCGCACACGAGCGCAAGCAGCCCGGGTCCAATCTCTCCCGTAATGCGCTCGCCCACGCGCACGCTGGCCTGCGATACACGTTGAATCAGGGCGATCACAGCAGCATTGCGCTATCGGCGCGGTACCGCGGGGTGGTCGGCAGACGCAACCAGGACACGAGCATCTCCTTACGCCGTCAGCGTCACGCGCGCGAATCGGCGTTTGCCGACCTGCACGACATATTCACCGGCCTCGACCTTGAGGCCCTTATCAGAAATCACCGTGCCGTCGATTCGCACACCGCTTTGTTCTACGTTGCGCAGCGCCTCGCTCGTGGACGCCACCAGCCCCGCTTGCTTGAGCAATTGGCCGATCGCGAGCGGCGCACCCGCGAGGGTGACCGACGGGATATCGTCGGGCACGCCACCCTTCGCGCGGTGGTTGAAGTCGTCGAGCGCGCGCTCGGCGTCGGCCTGCGAGTGGAACCGTGCGACGATTTCCTGCGCCAGCAGCACCTTGAAGTCGCGCGGATTGCGCCCTTCTTGCGCCTCGCGCCGGAAATGCGCGATTTCGTCGAGACTGCGGAACGACAGTAGCTCGAAATAGCGCCACATCAAGTCGTCCGAAATGCTCATGATCTTGCCGAACATATCGGCCGGCTTTTCGCTGATGCCGACGTAGTTGTTCTTCGACTTCGACATCTTCTCGACGCCGTCGAGGCCCTCCAGCAGGGGCATCGTCAAAATGCACTGCTGCTCCTGGCCGTATTGCTTCTGCAACTCGCGGCCAACGAGCAGGTTGAACTTCTGATCGGTGCCGCCCAGTTCGAGATCGGCGTTCAGCGCGACCGAGTCGTAGCCTTGCATCAACGGGTACAAGAACTCATGGATCGAGATGGGCACGCCGCCTTGGAACCGCTTCGTGAAATCCTCGCGTTCGAGAATACGCGCGACCGTGTAGCGCGACGCCAATTTGATCATGCCATCGGCACCCAGTGGCATCGACCATTCGCTGTTGTAGCGGATTTCGGTCTTTTCGCGATCGAGCACGAGGGCGGCCTGCTCGAAGTACGTCTTGGCGTTCGATTCGATTTGCTCGCGCGTGAGCGGCGGACGCGTTGCGTTGCGCCCCGAGGGATCGCCGATCAGCGACGTGAAATCGCCGATCAGGAAAATGACCGTATGGCCTAAGTCCTGCAATTGACGCATCTTGTTGAGCACGACCGTATGGCCGATATGGATATCGGGAGCGGTCGGATCGAGGCCCAGCTTGATTCGCAGCGGCGTGCCCGTCGCCGCGCTGCGGGCGAGCTTCTGCGCGAACTCTTCCTCGATCAGCAATTCATCGGCGCCGCGCTTGGCGACGGCAAGCGCATGGCGAACCTCGTCCGTGATCGGAAAGGGCGAGGCGGGCTTGGACGTGGACTCGGTGCTCATTGTGCGCAATCGGTTGATCCGGGTGTCGGATGGTGCAAAAGCCTCAATTGTCCCATATCTGACGCGGCGGCTGACGCGTTCATGCGGCCCTTAGCAGATCGGGCCGTTCTCGCGGATAATCGGTCCGGCGAGAAAAGCGCGCATGCGCTTGCCTCGGGCCGCTAAGGTCCGCAACCCAGACGAGGAGCAACAATTGGCCGCGAGCGCGACTCAAAAGGACGCCGACAACGTCTATTTCGGGCTGATGTCGGGCACGAGCATGGACGGGGTCGACGGTATCGCCGTCGAGTTTCGGGCGGACGGTCCGCCGCGCGTGCTGGCCGATGCCTTCGTCGGTTTCGCCGACGGTCTACGCGACGCGCTCTTCGCCTTGCAGCAACCCGGCGAGAACGAAATCGAGCGCGAGGCGCTGGCCGCATCGGCGCTCGCGGCACGCTATGCCGTATGTTGTCACGAGTTGCTGCGCAGCGCGAACATCGCGCCCACGCGCGTACGGGCGATCGGCGTGCATGGCCAAACCGTGCGCCACCGCCCGGAAAAAGGCTACACGCGCCAGATCAACAATCCCGCGCTGCTCGCGGAGATGACGCATATCGACGTGATCGCCGACTTCCGCAGCCGCGATGTCGCGGCCGGCGGGCAAGGCGCGCCGCTCGTCCCGGCGTTTCATGCTCAGGTGTTCGGAGCGCAGGACGAAACGCGCGTCGTTTGCAATCTCGGCGGAATCAGCAATATCACGATATTGCCGCCGGCGCGCCTGCGCGCGGGTGCGGCGGGCGGCGGGACCGACGGCGAGGCCGTCCGCGGTTTCGACTGCGGGCCCGCCAACGTGCTGCTCGACGAATGGGCGCGGCGTCACTTGGGCACGCCCTACGACGAAGGCGGTCGATTCGCGGCCAGCGGCACCGTGCACCAAGCGCTATTGAACGTGTTGCTCGACGAACCGTTTTTCGGGCAGGCTCCGCCCAAAAGCACGGGCCGCGATCTGTTCAACGAAAAGTGGCTCGACGCCAAACTGGCCGGTTTCGAAATGCTCGCGCCCGCCGATGTGCAAGCGACGCTCGCCGCGCTAACCGCCGTGAGCATCGCGCGCGACATCGAACGGCACGCGCCGGGATGCCGGGCCGTCTATGTATGCGGCGGAGGTGCGCGCAATCCGGAACTGCTCAAGGCGCTCGAACAGGCGCTCGAGCACAGCGGAGTCAGCGGCGTGCCCGTCATGACGACGGAAGCGCTTGGCGTGCCGCCGCATCACGTCGAAGCGCTGGCTTTCGCCTGGCTCGCGATGCGTTGCACGCAGCGGGCGGCCGGCAACTTGCCGGCCGTGACGGGGGCGGCGGGGGAGCGCGTGCTGGGCGCGATTTACCCGCGCTGAGCGCGGGCCCCGCTCAGCGATCGGTCAAACCGAGAAAGACGAGCCGCAACCGCAGGTGGTCGTGGCATTCGGGTTCTTGATCACGAACTGCGCGCCGTTGATATCGTCCTTATAGTCGATCTCGGCGCCGACCAGATATTGGTAGCTCATCGAATCGATCAACAATTGCACGCCACCTTTATTCATGACGGTGTCGTCTTCGTTGATCGCTTCGTCGAACGTGAAACCATACTGAAAGCCCGAGCAGCCGCCGCCTTGCACGAACACGCGCAGCTTCAGGTCGGGGTTGCCTTCCTCGTCGATCAGTTGCTTCACTTTGTCAGCCGCCGCGTCCGTGAAGACGAAGGGGCTCGGCATTTCAGTCACGGCGGTATCGGTGACGGCGTTCATTCGAACTCTCCAAAAAAGCTTCTAGCGCTATTGTATGGCCCTTCGGCAACTCGTGCTCTGCCCGTCTTCGGTAACCCTATGAATGCAATGGGTTCTCGAGCACGCAGGCATGAGCCAGGGCGATAGCCTGACTGGCTCGCCGCGACGGCGCACGCACCGCAAAACGAAAAAGCCGCCGTGCGCATGCAACGGCGGCTCTTTCGGCGGCGCACCGCTTGGCGGCGGCGCGCTTCGAAACGATTAACGCTTCGAGAATTGCTTCCGGCGGCGTGCCTTGTGGAAGCCGACCTTCTTACGTTCGACTTCACGCGCGTCACGCGTCACGAAGCCGGCGTTCGACAGGGCCGGCTTCAGCGTCGCGTCGTAATCCATCAGCGCGCGCGTGATGCCGTGGCGAACGGCACCGGCTTGACCCGTTTCACCGCCGCCCGACACGTTGACCTTGATGTCGAACGTCGTGGCGTGGTTCGTGAGCTCAAGCGGCTGACGCACGATCATCAGCGACGTTTCACGCGAGAAGTAATCCGCGATGGGCTTGCCGTTGACGACGATGTCGCCCTTGCCTGCCTTGATGAAGACACGAGCGACGGCGCTCTTGCGGCGGCCCGTACCGTAGTTCCAATTACCGATCATATGGGCTCCCCTTAGATCTCGAGCGCCTTCGGCTGTTGAGCCGAATGCGGATGCGTGGCTTCTGCGTAGACCTTCAGCTTCTTGATCATCGCGTAGCCGAGCGGGCCCTTCGGCAGCATGCCCTTGACCGCCTTCTCGAGCGCACGGCCCGGGAAGCGTTCTTGCATCTTGCCGAACGTCGTTTCGTAGATGCCGCCCGGGTAGCCCGAGTGACGGTAGTACTTCTTGTCGGTGGTCTTGTTGCCCGTGACCTTCAGCTTGCCGGCGTTGATGACGATGATGAAATCACCGGTGTCGACGTGCGGAGTGAACTCAGGCTTATGCTTGCCGCGAAGACGGCGTGCCACTTCGCTGGCGACACGGCCGAGAACCTTATCCGTCGCGTCAATCACGTACCATTCGCGCGTCACCTCTTCGGCTTTGGCGGAAAACGTCTTCATGATCGATCCAAAAAATTGACTTGCCCTTCGTGTTTTTCCTGCTTGGATGTGGCGCATCGAGGCACCGTGCAGGCTCTCCCTGTTCTTCTTCCGCGGGCATGAATGCGGAAAAGCCCTGAATTATAAAGGAATTTGACAGCGCGCGTCAAAGCCGTTCTCGATGGGCGGCAAGCACGCCGCCCACGCTTCGAGGCGGCCATCGAAAACGCGCGCCGCGGCGGTGCCGGTATCGGCAACGCCGTTGCCGGCGGGGCCGCCGGAAGCCAAGGGCAAAAAAAAAGCCCGAACTCTGGGCTCGGGCTTAATCCACCTAAGGAGGAGGGTGGAGGAGACATGCGGAGATTGCCGCAACCGGCAATCAATGAAACGCATTGTACAGAGCGATGGGCCGGTAGGCAAGAAAATTTGCATCGCGAAAAGAGATCTCATAATGCGAGATGTCGATATGCTTATTCCGAACGGACCCTCCCGCTCGACCGGGGCTACAATGCCAGTCCGTCGAATCTCAATGTCAGAAAACCGGGAGTTGCGCCATGGAATGCAAAGTGAGCTGGATGGGTCCGGACGGGATGGCGTTCGCCGCCGAGACAGGCAGCGGCCACCTGGCCATGATGGACGGCGCACCGGAAGGCGGCGGGCGCAATCTGGCGCCGCGTCCGATGGAGATGGTGCTGCTCGGCACGGGCGGATGCACGGCATACGACGTCGTCATGATCTTGAAGAAGAGCCGGCAGGAAATCGCGGGCTGCTCGGTGACGCTCAAAGCCGAGCGCGCAAGCGAAGACCCGAAGGTCTTCACGAAGATCCACTTCCATTTCACGGTGACGGGCAAGAACCTGAACCCAGCTACCGTCGAGCGCGCGATCAACCTATCGCACGATAAATATTGCTCGGCCTCGATCATGATGGCCAAGACGGCCGACCTCTCGCACTCGTTCGACATCGTCGAAGCCTGAACCCGCTCGATCGCCGCACGGAGCGCGCGATCGGCGAGCATCGGAAGAAAAGCAAAGCAGGCCGGTAAGCCGGATTCTGTGCGGTTTCGATACCTTGCGGCATCGCAACCGTGGCAGCCATTCCTCTAGGCGCGCCATTGCTGACGCGCTCGAGCTTCCTACCCGCAGGCAAGACGGGGGCCCCGCCTTGCATCCGAAGACGCGTGCCTGCCTATTTGGAATTGCTCCGGGTGGAGGTTACCGTGCCGTCTACGTCGCCGCAGACGCGGTGCGCTCTTACCGCACCGTTTCACCCTTACCTGATCCCGGTTTGCACCGGGCCATCGGCGGTTTGCTCTCTGTTGCCCTGTTCCGCGTGTCGCCACGGATGGCCGTTAGCCATCACCCTGCCCTATGGAGTCCGGACTTTCCTCGCCCTTCCCGGCGCGAGCCGGGAAAGCCGCGACTGCCTGGCCTACTTTGCTGACGCGCAGTTTACCACCGGCCAGGTCATCGCGGCCGGCGCCGCCCCGCGCGAAACACCTGCGGGTCGTCGTAAAAGAGCGGATCGACATTGGCGGGCCAAAATCCGGGCACGCCGAGCACAGGCAGCGGCGCGTAACGGCCGGCGTCGAGGACGCCTTCACCCAGCGATGCCGCAACCGTGCGATCGAGCCACGCCCCCCGGCGCTCGCCGGGCCAGGCGAAGTACTCGGGGGGCGCCGCAACGATCCATGCGTGGCCCGTGCAGGCCTTGTAAGGGGCGATCAGCTTCTCGAGCAACGCATGGCCGAACACCCGAACCTCGCAGCGCTCGCCCCACGCGGCACGCTCTTCGATCAACAACCGCCGCCATTCGAACGCTTTGAGCGCCGTGCTCAAGGACGGATCGGCGCAGACGAAGAGCAGCGCGTTTTCGTCGAACAGCGTAAGGAAGTCGCGTTCGGCCCCGCGCTCGGCGCCCACCCCGCTTCGCTCGATCGCTCTGGATTGCCGAGCGTTGAGCATCGCCTTCACGCCCGGATAAGTGAACCAGACGAGCGCGTTGAAAAAATCGTGCAGGTTGCGGCGCGTCGGCACGCAACCGGTCTGCGCGATATGCGTTTCATAGGCGACGCGGGGCGGCAATTCCGACTGTTCGATGAACGAAAGCGGGCGGCCGGCGCCGGTCAGATGTCCCGCTTCGCCGGCCTCGGATGCGAGCATCCGGACATAGCCGCCCGGATCGGCGTGGGCACGCTCACGCCAGCGCCTGCCACGCTGCTGGTAAGGCGCCAGCCAAGGCGCCGACCAGTCTATTCGATCAAGACCTGCGACGGACAAACCGCCTTCGAGCGCACTCGCGGATTCTTGCAGCGTCATCTCGTACCGGTGCCGGCTTCGGGTGCGCCCGCGTCAGGCGAGTCGCCAGCCGATCGCCTCGCCCGCGCGCAGCGGGACGACCGACGCTTCACCCGCGACGATCTCGGCGGGCAGCGTCCAGCTTTCGCGCACGAGCGTCACCCGTTCGCCGCTGCGCGGCAGACCGTAAAAATCGGGGCCGAAGAAGCTCGCGAATCCTTCGAGCTTATCGAGCGCGCCCGCGTTCTCGAAGGCCTCCGCATAAAGTTCGAGCGCATGCAGCGCCGTGTAGCAACCGGCGCAGCCGCACGCATGCTCCTTCAGGCCCTTGGGGTGCGGAGCGCTGTCGGTGCCCAGGAAAAAGCGCGGATTGCCCGACGTCGCCGCCTCCACGAGCGCGACCCGGTGCGTTTCCCGCTTGAGCACCGGAAGGCAATAGTAATGGGGGCGAATTCCGCCCTGAAAGATCGCGTTGCGGTTGTAGAGCAAATGATGCGCCGTGATCGTCGCGCCCAACAGCCCGGCCGGCGCGCCGTCGTCGCGCACGTATTGCGCCGCGTCTTGCGTCGTAATGTGTTCGAACACGACCTTCAGCGCCGGAAAATCGCGGCGCAGCGGCGTCATCACGCGATCGATGAAGACCTTCTCGCGGTCGAACAAGTCGATCGACGAATCCGTGACTTCCCCATGTACGAGCAACGGCATGCCGACTTCCTGCATCGTCTCGAGCGTCTTGGCGCATTTCGATAGATCGGTCACGCCGAAATCGGAATTGGTCGTCGCGCCTGCGGGATAAAGCTTCACGCCATGCACGAAGCCGCTCTCGCGCGCCCGCCGGATTTCGTCCGGCGGCGTATTGTCGGTCAAATACAGCGTCATCAACGGCTCGAACTTGGCACCGATCGGCAACGCCGCAAGAATGCGGTCGCGATACGCGCGCGCCGCATCCACCGTGGTGACGGGCGGCTTCAGGTTCGGCATGACGATCGCGCGGCCGAACTGGCGAACGGTATGCGGCAACACGGCGCTCAGCATCTCGCCGTCGCGCAAATGCAAATGCCAATCGTCGGGGCGGGCCAAGGTAAGCGAGGTGCGCTCGCTCGCGGCGGAATCGGAAGCGGTCATGGCGAAAGTCTGGCTAGAGGCCTAGCGGGCAACCCGCGCGGCCATGAGAAGTGGAAAACGAATACGAAGCAAGCCGAGAGCCATCGTGGAAAAACCGCAACGGCCGCACGGTCGCGCTCGCGGATTTCGCTTTTTTCGGCCGGCGGTCCGGTATATGCTTCAAAAAAACATATTGTAGCGGGTTCGCCGTGCGCGCCCGCCCATTCACACGCACCACCAGCCGTAAAATGTGCCAACTCCTCGGAATGAACTGCGCCGCGCCGACGGACGTCACGTTCTCCTTCACGGGCTTCGCTGCCCGCGGCGGCATCACCGACCACCATGCGGACGGCTGGGGTATCGCCTTCTTCGAAGACAAAGCCTGTCGTTTGTTCATCGATCATCAATCGTCGGCCACCTCGCCGGTTGCCGAGATGGTCAAACGCTATCCCATCAAATCGAAGAACACGATCGCGCATATCCGTAAGGCGACGCAAGGCCATATCCTGCTGGAGAACTGCCATCCGTTCATGCGGGAGTTATGGGGCCGGCATTGGATCTTTGCGCACAACGGCGATCTGCAGGCGTACCGGCCCGAGATCACCGGCGTCTATCAACCGGTCGGCACGACCGACAGCGAACTCGCGTTTTGCGCCTTGATGCAAGGCTTGCGTCGCGCGTTTCCCGGCGCGCAGCCGCCGCTGCAGGAACTCTTCGATGCGCTCGCCGCGCTCACGCGCGAGGTCACGAATTACGGCGTGTTCAATTTCTTGATGTCGAACGGCCAGGCCCTCTTCGCGCACTGCTCGACCCATCTGCACTACATCGTGCGGCGCTGGCCGTTTTCGACGGCGCATTTGATCGATGCGGATATGTCGATCGATTTCGCGCAATACACGACGCCCGAGGATCGCGTCGCGGTCATCGCGACACAGCCGCTCACCGACGACGAAGTCTGGACCGCCTTCGCGCCGGGCGATCTATTGATGTTCCAGGACGGCGAGGTCACGGCGCAAACGCATATTCCGGTGCCTTTGAGCGTGCTCGAGAAAGCGCGCAATCCCGCCTGCGATGCCAGCGCGTCCGCGTCGATGCGTGCACCGCTCGCGGCGTCCAGCGCGGACGCCGACGACATCGCGGCCTTCGAATCGTAAATTCGCGACGCAGCGCGGCCCCCCGGCCGCGTGCGCGATCAGTGCAGGATCTTCGCGAGAAATTCCTTCGCGCGATCGGACTTCGGATTGTCGAAAAAGGCCTCTTTACGGTCGTCCTCGACGATCGCCCCACGGTCCATGAAGATGACGCGGTGCGCGACCTTCTTAGCGAATCCCATTTCGTGGGTCACGCACATCATCGTCATTCCTTCTTGCGCCAACTCGACCATCACGTCGAGCACTTCGTTGATCATCTCGGGATCGAGCGCGGACGTAGGCTCGTCGAACAACATCGCCACCGGATCCATCGAGAGAGCGCGCGCGATGGCCACGCGCTGTTGCTGACCGCCCGATAGTTGGGCGGGAAACTTGTCGGCCTGGGCTTTGAGACCGACGCGATCGAGCAGCGCCAAGCCTTTGTCGGCGGCTTCGTCCGTCGAACGGCCGAGCACTTTCACCTGCGCGAGCGTGAGGTTCTCCATAATCGACAGATGCGGGAACAATTCGAAGTGCTGAAACACCATGCCCACCTTCGAACGCAGCTTCGATAGGTTCGTCTGGGCATCGCGCAGCGATTGGCCGTCGACGACGATCTCGCCTTCCTGAAACGCCTCGAGGCCGTTCACAGTCTTGATGAGCGTCGATTTGCCGGAGCCCGACGGCCCGCAAACGACGACCACTTCGCCTTTCTCGACTTGCGTCGTGCAATCGTTGAGCACTTGAAACGTGCCGTACCACTTCGAAACGTGCTTGATCGAAATCATCCGGAATCCCTTTGCCAAAACGCTCGCCGCGCGCGGCTCATGCCGACGAAACCCTCGCATGATACGCGGCCTTGTCCCATACGGAAAACGGGCGGCACCTTTTCGATGCCGCCCGTCCAGGGCAAGCCGGATGCGCCGTGAGGGGCGCCGCCGGCAAGTCAAACCCGTTTCGCTTGTGGCGAAGAGGGAATCAGGGATACAGGCCGCGCATTTCGCGCGCCATCAAAATCCGCTTACATGCGACGATGAACGCCGCCGTGCGCATCGACACCTTGTTCTCGCTCGCCACCTGCCACACGGCGTTGAACGCTTCGCGCATCACGCGCTCGAGACGCTGGTTGATCTCGTCCTCGGTCCAGAAGAAGCTCGAGAAGTCTTGTACCCACTCGAAGTACGAGACGGTCACGCCGCCCGCGTTGGCCACGACGTCGGGGATAATCAACACGCCCTTGTCGTGCAAGATGTCGTCGGCCGCCGTCGTCGTCGGGCCATTCGCCCCTTCGACGATGATCTTCGTCTTGATCTTGCCGGCGTTCTTTTCCGTGATCTGGTTTTCGAGCGCGGCCGGAATCAAGATGTCGCTCTCGATCGTCCAGAACTCGTCGTTCGCGAGCGGATCGGCGCCCGTGAAGCCGCCCACGCCGCCCGTGTTCGCCACGTGGGCGAGCAACGCGTTCGTATCGATGCCGCTCGCCTTATAGAGCGAGCCCGTATGATCTTGCACGGCGATGACCTTCGCGCCCGCTTCTTCGAACAGACGCGCGGCGATCCCGCCCACGTTGCCGAAGCCTTGCACGGCGATGCGCGCGCCCTGGATGTCGAGGCCCACGCGGCGCGCCGCTTCCGTGCCCACGACGAACACGCCGCGGCCCGTCGCTTCGCGGCGGCCCAGCGAGCCGCCCAGCGAAATCGGCTTACCCGTCACGACGCCCGTGGCCGTTTGGCCCTGGTTCATCGAGTACGTATCCATCATCCACGCCATGATCTGCTCGTTCGTGTTGACGTCAGGCGCGGGAATGTCCGTGTTCGGTCCGATGATGATGCCGATCTCGCTCGTGTAGCGGCGCGTCACGCGCTCGAGTTCGCCGCGCGAGAGCTTGCGCGGATCGACGCGGATACCGCCCTTCGCACCGCCGTACGGCACGTTCACGGCCGCATTCTTGACCGACATCCAGGCGGAGAGCGCCATCACTTCGGAGAGCGTCACGTCTTGGTGATAACGCACGCCGCCCTTGCCGGGACCGCGCGAGACGTTGTGCTGAACGCGATAGCCTTCGAAATGCGCCACCGTGCCGTTATCGAGTTCGATGGGCACGTCGACGATCAAAATGCGCTTCGGACGCTTCAGTGTTTCGAGCCAACGCGACGACGAACCGAGGTACGGCGCGACGCGATCGACTTGACGCAGATAGTTTCCCCACGGGCCGAGATCGTCGGCATGAAGGTACGAGGGGATCGATTGTGCAGACGTGGTGGACTGCAATTGCGAGGACATGGACGCTCCAACGGTCACTGAATGTGCGCCATTGTCGAAAAAGGGCATTTTGAAATCCAATGCCGTTTGGTCATCCCGTTATGCCTTTCTTGCATAACGTGCCGGCTAGTCCACGGCAGCGTGGCGCGCCCTCCCCTTGCCGGGCGAGCGCCATCGCTAGCCGGATGCTCACGCTTCGGTCACGCCGAGCTCGCCGGCGACGACCTGCCATAAGCGGCGCACGAGCGCTTGGCGCGGATCGTCGGCGTTGCTCGCGAGCTTGTCGCGATACAAGCGGATTTCCATCGTCAACGTGAAGCGATCGGCGGGCAGACCGCGCGACGCGGCGCGATCGAGCCGGATCAGATCGCCCGCCGCCACGGCATCCTCGACCGCGCTGTGCGGCAAGAACGCGACGCCGTGTCCGGCGAGCGCCATTGCCTTGAGCGCCTCGGCCATGTCCGTTTCATAGACGCGATCGAGGCACAACCGCTCCGGCGCGTTCGCCACGATGACTTCGGTCATGCGTCCGAGGTAAGCGTTCGGCGTGTAAGACAGATAGGGGACAGGGGCATCGGGCGTGCCCGGCAGCAGATAGCGCGCGCGGCCCGCGCGCCCCGGGGCCGAAAACGGACTGATCGGTTCGAAGCCGAGCGTGAGCATGTCGTAGCGTCCCGGATCGAGCGCCACCGGATGACTCGGATGGTGATAGCCCATCACCAAGTCGCAACCGCCCTCGACGAGGGAGAGCACCGCATCGTGCACGTTCAACGCGCGCAGCCGCGTGTGGATCGGGCCCATCTGCGCCTCGATGCGTTGCAGCCACTTCGGGAAATAGGTCAACGAAAGCGTATGCGGCACAGCGAACTCGATCGTCGCCGCGGGCGCGCCGGCCTGCCCGCGCAGCAAGATCCGCGACTCGTGCATGTGCGAGAGCATCGCGAGCGCCTGCTCGCGGAAGACCTCGCCGGCCTGCGTGAGCCGCGTCGGATAGACCGAGCGATCGATCAGCTCTGTGCCGAGCCATGCCTCGAGCGCCTGGATGCGGCGGGAAAACGCGGGCTGCGTCACATGCCGCAGTTGCGCCGAACGGCTGAAGCTGCGCGTTTCGGCGAGCGATACGAAGTCTTCAAGCCATTTGAGTTCCATGTGGGGCGCAGCCGAACGATGAACGACGCCGGCATTGTACCGGGCGGCCCCGAGCGAACGGCGCGCGTCCGCATGGCAACGTTGATGCAACGCACCATGGATGCGCGCCGGGCACATCGGCGGTGCCGCCCGCGCGATGCCAGTGCGCGGGGCGGCACTGTGCGCGAGCACTCGCGCGCGGGCACGGCCCGCAATAAACAAGCATGACGAATGCCGCAATCACAAGCAGGGCGTGGCATTGCCCGAAGCGGACCGGATCCGGGTGCCGCCGATGGCATAGGGCTTGCGTTGGCGAGCCGTCGCGCGGCCCGCCATGCCGCGCGACGGCATCCATGCCCATTACGATTCATCCGACGCGAGGACGATCATGAAGAACCTGCAACATGCGCTAAGGAGCGGCAATTGGCGCTCGCTCCTCGCCTGCTTCCTTTACTTCGACACCGGCTTCACGGTCTGGGTCCTGTACGGTCCCCTCGCGCCGTTCATCGGCAAGAGCATCGCGATGACGGCGGCGCAGCAAGGCTTTCTCGTCGCCGTACCGGTGCTTTCGGCAGCAATCTTGCGCGTGGCGCTCGGCAACCTCTATCAATCGGCGAACGGCCGCCGCGTCGCGCTGATGGGCGTGCTGCTCTCGGCCGTCCCCACGATCGTGCTGCCGCTCGTGCCGGCGACGCCGTCGTACACGCTGCTGCTCGTGCTAGGCGTATTTCTGGGCGTGGGCGGCGCAAGCTTCGCCGTCGCGCTGCCGATGGCCGGCAGCAGCTATCCGCCGAAGGTTCAGGGCCTCGTGCTCGGGCTGGCAGCCGCCGGCAACATCGGCGCGGTGCTCGACGGCTTTCTCTTCCCGCGCGTAGCCGATGCGCTCGGCTGGCAATACGCCACGGCCGCCGCGTTGCCGCTGCTCGCCATCGCCGGTCTAGCGCTGTTCGCCTGGGGCGACGACCGGGGCGAGAAGGCCGGAAGCGTCGGGCGCGCGCTCGCGGGGTTCGCGACGATCCTCGCGGGCCTGATCGTACTCGTGCTGGCCGTCCACGCCGGCGCATTCGGCTCTGGCCGCACCGGCGTGCTCCTGTTGCCGGTCCTCGGCGCGGCGGGCGCGATCGCGCTCTTGCCCGCCCGCTACCGCTCCGTGCTCGCCGAACGCGATACGTGGGTCATGATGCTCGTCTACAGCATCACATTCGGCGGCTTCGTCGGCATGTCCTCCTACGTGACGCTGCTACTCACCACGCTGTATCAAATGCCCAAACTCGAGGCGGGCTTGTTCATGTCGCTGCTCGCCTTCCTCGGCGCGATCGTGCGGCCGGTCGGCGGCTATGTCGCCGATCGAATCACGGGCGTGCGCGCACTGACTGGCCTGCTGGCCGCGATCTCGGCAGCCGACATCCTCTTCGCGGCTTGGATGCCGCCGCTCGGCGGAGGCATCGCGATCCTCGTGTGCCTCTACATCGCATTCGGCTTGGGCAACGGCGCCACGTTTCAACTCGTCCCGCATCGCTGGAAAGGCAAGACCGGCCTGCTCTCCGGCGTGATCGGCGCGGCGGGCGGCATCGGCGGCTTCTATCTGCCCGTGGTCATGGGTATCGCCAAGGAAAGCACGGGCAGCTACCAAATGGGCTTCGCGACGTTCGGCGCGCTCGCGGCTTGCGCGTGCCTCGCGATTCTCGCGCTGCGCGGACAATGGCTCGTCTGGGCCAGCCCGGCCGGGGCCGCGCTCGAAGCCGCACCGCCGGCGCACGTCCCGCACGCCGCGGCAGCCGGCGAATGACGCGCAGCGGGCCGCGCGCAATGCGGCCCGCTGGACATGGGCCGGGGCCTAGCGTCGTGGAGCATGGCCCCGGCGGTGGTAAAATCGCGGGTTCTCCCTCCGTACCCGAACCCGCGCCTCGAGCGCGATGCCGATCATGTCCGATACCCGCGCCGATACGCTGTTTGCCCTCACCGCCCTCTCGCCGCTCGACGGCCGCTACGCGGCCAAGACCGAAGCCCTGCGCGACTGGCTCTCCGAAGCCGCGTTCATGCGCCATCGCGTGACGGTCGAAGTTCATTGGCTCATTGCGCTCTCGCAAGCCGGCTTCGCGGAAATCCCGCGTTTCTCGGAAGCGGCCGAACGATTCCTGCTCGATCTCGTCGCGCGTTTTTCTGCGCATGACGCCGCGCGCATCAAGGAAATCGAGCGCGTCACGAACCACGACGTCAAGGCCGTGGAGTACTGGCTCAAGGAATCGGTCAAAGGCCAAGCCGAACTCGAACGCGCCAGCGAATTCATTCACTTCGCCTGCACCTCCGAAGACATCAACAACACCTCGCACGGCCTCATGCTGGCCGGTGCGCGCGAGCACGTGATCCTGCCGGCGCTGCGTTCGGTCCACGGCCGCCTCGTTGCACTAGCGCACGCGCACGCCGAGCAGCCGATGCTCTCGCGCACGCACGGCCAGCCGGCCAGCCCGACGACGCTCGGCAAGGAAATCGCCAACGTCGCCGCGCGCCTTTCGCGCGCGATCGAGCGCATCGCGAAGGTCGAGATCCTCGGCAAGATGAACGGCGCCGTGGGCAACTACAACGCGCATCTGTCGGCCTATCCGGACTTCGACTGGGAAACGTTCTCGCGCAACGTGATCGAACAGCGCCTGAAGCTCACGTTCAACCCGTACACGATTCAAATCGAGCCGCACGATTACATGGCCGAGCTGTTCGATGCCTGCGCGCGCGCCAATACGATCTTGCTCGACCTCGACCGCGACGTCTGGGGCTACATCTCGCTCGGCTACTTCAAGCAAAAAACGAAGGCCGGCGAGATCGGCTCGTCGACGATGCCGCACAAGGTCAACCCGATCGACTTCGAGAACTCGGAGGGCAATCTCGGTCTCGCGAACTCCACGCTGCGCCATCTGGCCGACAAGCTCCCGGTCTCGCGCTGGCAGCGCGACCTGACCGATTCCACGGTCCTGCGCAACATGGGCGTGGCGCTCGGCTATTCGCTGCTCGCTTACGACGCGTTGATCCGCGGGTTGGACAAGCTCGAAGTCAATCCGGCTCGTCTGAACGAAGACCTCGACGGATGCTGGGAAGTGCTCGCCGAACCCGTGCAGACGGTCATGCGCCGCTTCGGCATCGAAAATCCGTACGAGCAACTGAAGGAGCTGACGCGCGGCAAGGGCATCACACGGGAAGCGCTGCAGGAGTTCATCGCCAAGCTCGCGATCCCGGACGATGCAAAGGCGCTGTTGATGGCGATGACGCCCGCGTCGTACACGGGCAAAGCGGTCGAATTGGCGAAACGCATCGGCTAAAAAGCGATTTCGCTCGCGGGCGGGGGCCATGTACCCCGCCCTTCAATGCCCGCCCCGCCGCCCGACCGCACGCGCTTGCGGTTTGCGCTTTCCCCCTCCTCATCGCGGTTCGAAAAACTACAGAACCTCGTCATCATTTCCGATAATTATTTGAATATTACTGATTTCCTAATGCGAATCGCATTACTCAAATTTCATCGCGCCGTAAGGTTTCGCTTTTATAATCAAAACAAATACCAACCAGAGGGCCAGCATGAGCGACGCAAATCTCCGTTCATATCGATTTTCCTTACAGGATTATTCGACTTCCGAACGTCTTGAAGCATGGCAGGCACAATATTCGGTTGCGGAATTCTCTTTGACCGCGCCGTTTAACGCGGCGGCGGACTATCAGTTCGAAGGATATACGCTAGGCAATATTTCCGTGGGCAAATGGGCCTACCGGCAAGAGCCGGGAAGTGGCATTCCGCTCACGTATGTGCTCAACCGTTCCATGCCGCGTATTAGGCGTGACGGTCTGGACAACTATTCCTTCAATCTGCGCACCGGCGGAATCGTGCGCGGCGAAATCGATGGGCGCTCGCTATCGGTCGAGCCCGGCGAAATTCTCGTCGTCGATCAGGCGCGGCCCTATCGCCGCGAAATCCAAGCAGGCGATGCCATCACGCTGCTCGTGGCGCGCGACATGCTGCCGAATCTGCCGGCCAATATTCACGGCACGATTTTCCGCGGCGGCATCAGCCGGCTACTCGACGATTATCTGAGGAGTCTGTTGGACAAAATCGGCACGATCACGCCGCTGGAGGCGCTGCACGCCGAGCAGGCAACGCTTAGCCTCGTGAAGGCCATGCTGAGCCCGACGACCCAAGAAATCGCGAGTGCGCGCAACGAACTGCTCTCCACGCTGTACGTCAAGATCAAGGAGTACATCCGGCGCAACTTGGAATCGCCGGAGTTGTCTCCGGACCGGATCTGCAAGGAAGTGGGCATTTCCCGTTCGAGCCTTTACCGGTTGTTCGAACAGGACGGCGGCGTCGCCAACTACATTCGCAAACGGCGCCTGCTCGCTATCCACCGGGCCCTGATGTCGCCCGACAGCTCACGCCACAGAATCGGAGATCTCGCATACCGCTACGGTTTCAACAGCAATACGCAACTGAGCCGCGCGTTCAAGCAGGAATTCGGTCACGCGCCGAGCGAGACGCGCGACGCTGTGGAGCGCGCGCAACGTCTGTCGAATAGACGCGTCGCCGCGGACTACAGCGGCTGGCTCGCGCAAATGCGCTAACGCCGCGCGAGCGCACGCGGCCCGGCTACCAGCGTACCGGGCCGTTCTCGTGCGCTTCCCGCCGGATTAGGCGAACGCTTCCACGGCGGCCGCCGTGTCTTCGAAAATGCGGTAGTGACGGATCAGGCCGCCTTCGACTTGCGCGACGACGGCAAATTCGCTCTTGAACGTTTTGCCCGTCTTGCGCACGCGGTGTTGCATGAAGCCATAAGCGAACACGTGGTCGTCGGCCTCGGCCCATTTCCGAATCTCGAACTGCTCCGTCTCGAACTGCTCACCGAGCGTGTTGAGCAGACGCTCGACGCCCGCCCGGCCGACGAAACGCCCATAGATCGGCAGGTTCTGCGGGCCTTGCGGCTCGAACACCGTCGCGTCGTCGATCACCGACAGCGCGCCGGGCAGATCGCGCGCGCCGACCTTCGAGAAAAACACCTGCAGCGGATTGAGTGCCATACGAAACTCCATGAATAGTGGTGGCGAAGCGGGATTGTCAGGACCGGCTCCCGCTAGAAGCGCCGGTATTTCGATGCGTCGCCGGCTAGGATTCGAGCAGCGCAAGCTTGCCGTCGACGCCCGCCCAGCGCGCCGCATCGACGGGCGGCTTCTGGCTGCGCGTAATGCTCGGCCAAGTTTGCGCCAGCGTCGCATTGAGCGCGACGAAGGCGTATTGCTCGGCCGGTATCTCCTCGGCAGGATAAATAGCGCCGACAGGGCATTCGGCGCGGCACACGCCGCAGTCGATACACTCGTTGGGGTCGATAACGAGGAAGTTCGCCCCTTCGTGAAAGCAATCGACCGGACACACCTCGACGCAATCGGTGTAGCGGCACTTGATGCAGTTTTCAGTGACGACATGCGCCATGTTGGCTCCCCTTCAAAGCGCGGCGCTCACGGCGCCGCCGATTCGTGCACGCGCAACGACGCCGAGGCGAACAGCCGCTCGATCCACTGGCGGGTCTCCTCGGGGCTGGGCGTGCCGATGATGCCGGCGAGCGGCGTCTCGTGCGCCGAATACGTGACGTGCGATGCGAATGCGCGGCCCGCCTCGAGTTCGTTCCAGGCAAGCACCGCCGGGCTCGTGCGGAACGGCTCGACGCCGGCCAATCCATGGAATGTGCCGCCGCGTACGTGATGGCCGGGAAAGACGAACCATCCGTGCCAAAGCTGCTGCGCGAACGGCGCCCGCGGCGCGATCCGCAGCGGCTCGCCGAGCAGCAACTGCAACTCGGCCGACGGCATGTGAACACCCGTGGCCAGCTCGAACGTCGCGACGACATCGGCGCCGCCCACGCGATTGCCCACTTCGAGGAATACGAGTTCGCCGCCGTCGTCGAACGCTTCGAGATGGAACGCGCCCGAATCGATACGGACGGCCTTCAAAACTTCGTCGACCCAGCGGCGGGCGGCATCGCTCAAGACGAAATGGAAGGAGCCGAGCGGCCGGCCCGCCGCATAGTCGAGGCAGGTGCCGACATAGCGGCTCGCGCAGATCGCGCGGATCTCACCGCCTGCGACGATCCCGTCGAAATGCAGGACCGGGCCCTCGACGTATTCCTCGAGTTCGAACTCGTCGATGTGCGATGCTTCGAGATCGAGCGCGGCGACGCCCGTGCGCCGCGCGCCGAGCGCCTCCCATAGCGCGGCGGGCGATTCGAACACGACGACATCGGCGCTCGAGGCGCCACTGTGCGGTTTGAGCACCGTCTTGCCGCGCCACGGCGTCTCGCCTTGCGCGTCGAGCCAAGCGCGCAACGGCGCAAAGCGCGGCACGCGCAGGTGCGCCTCATGCACGGCCTGCTTCATCTTGACCTTGTCGCGCACGAGCAGCACCTCTTCGACCGACTTGCCGCCGATGCCCAGCCGTGTCCGCAGCTTCGCGGCGTCGAGCAACTCGTATTCCGATAGCGAGACCACGACGTCGAAGCGGCGCGGATTCGCATCGAGCCAAGCGCTCGCCTCGTCGAACGCGCTGGCCTCGCCGGGGCGCTCGATGCGGGTACACCGTAGCCGCGGCGGGATCGTGTCGAGAATCTCGCGCTTGCCGAAATACGTGACGTCGTGCAGATCATGATCGATGCCGCGCGCGTAATCGATGCGCGCATAGGGCACGCGATGTAGTACGAGAATATTCATCCCAAGTCTCCGGGCGATTCGAATGACGGCGGCTTCAAGCCGCCGCGCGCGTCGCGCAGGCCACGTCGAGCGCCGCCGGCCAGCTTGCGCGCAGCGTTGCGACGACATCGCGGATATCGGCGTCATCCGCTTCGAGCGTGATCGTGGCAAGCGCGACGAAATCGGCGTTATCGCGGGCGACCGCATGCACGAAGCGCCGCTCGGCGGTTAGCCACTCGAAGCCGCGCGAGCGCAACGCGCCCTCGCGCAACCCGAGCGCGGCGACGGTGCGGGCAATCGCATCGTCGAGCGGCGCCGCATCGACGCGCACGTCTTGCGGCGAGAACAACTGGTCGCGGCCCACGCCGAGCATCACCGCGGCGGCGAACCGTTCGGGCGGCGGCAGCTCGCTGGGCGGCGCGATGCCCCAAACGGCATCGATCCACGCATGAAACAGGTCGATGCCGTAAGCCCAATGCGCGAGCCACCAGATCTTCATCCCCGCCGGCCGGCGGTTCGGCTCCACGACGGCCGCATGCAGCCCGTCGTCGCTGAGTTTGATTTCGTTATGAAACGGACCGTCGCGCTGTCCCACGAGCAAATTGGCGAAGCGCCCCGCACGAGCCAGCGTCTCGCTTTCATGAGCGGCGAGCCGCGACGGCAGGATCTGCGCGACTTCGACCGGATAGCGTCCCGTCGCGCTCACTTTCTCGGTGATGAACGACAAAGGGCCGAGGCCGTCGTAGGAAAACTCTCGCGCGAACGGAATGAGCTCTTCGCAGATGACGCCGCGCGACAGGTACGGGGCGGCCTCGGCAAACGCCGCCTCGAAGTTCTCGCCGCTGCGCACGACCACGACACCGCGATTGTTGCCCTCGCACGAGGGCTTCACGACGAAGCCGTTCGGGTGATCGGCGGCAAACCGGCGTAAGTCGTCGGCCGACACGGCCTGCGTATAGTCGGGCACCATGACGCGCTGCGCTTGCAGCAGCGCGCGCACCCGATGCTCCGCGACCCGATAGGCGTGCTTGCTGAACGCGCCCTCGGCGAGCACCGACGAATCGACCGCGAGCCCGAGCCGCTCGAGCAACGCCGCGCCTTGCTGGACCGCGTTGTCGGAAAACACGATCCCCGCGCGCAAATCGCCGGCGATCGGCGCGAGCCGCGCAAGCGCGTCCTCGACGAAGCGTTCGGCGAGCGGGTCCAGATCGATCACGGCGTCGCAGATGCGCCGATCGCGCTCGTTGGGTCCCGAGCGAATCAGCACCGTTCGAGCGCCATGGCGCTCGCGTGCGTACTGGGCCAGGTGTGCAACGTCGTCCACACGGCTCAAGTTGTAATCGACGATCAGCAGCGTCGAGGCGAATTGAGCTTTCATGATCAGACTCCTAACGCGGGTTCGGTAACCCGGTAACGGACGGCGATCGCGAAGGCGGAGGCCGCGAGCAGCGCGTCGAGTTCGGCATCGCGCTCGGCACGCGTCATCGACCAGAGCAACTGGCCGAGGAACACTTCGCGCGACGCGGGATCGACTTCGTCGCCGGCTTTGAGCAGCACTTGCGTCACGACCGGCGCGCGCGGCAGCGGATTAATCTGGATCTCCTCGATTCGTCCGGGACTCGCGAAATAGACGCGGAAAAACGTCGCGTTCGGACTCGGCGTTTCACCCTCGCCGGTATAGGCGAGGCGGGAAAGCGAGGCGTGCGCGCCGTCGGCATCGAGGAGCACGTGCAGCCACAGGTCGAGTAGATTGGCATCACCGTTGAGCGCCTTCACGCTCGGCGAAATCAGGCTGCCGCCGACACGCGGGTTGATTTCGATCAGATCCCAGCGCGTGCCGTCGAAGCGGGCCTCGACGTGGAAGCACCCCCAATCGAGCGCCAATCGTGCGAATACGGCACGCAACCAGGCGATCCCTTGCGCGCAGTGGCGCGCGCAGATCGACACGGGCGGACTCGTGCAACTGTCTTCCAACACCGTGCCGTTCGCCTCGGTCAGTTCGCATTTTTCGTGGATCGCGACGACGTACGGGCTACCGCCCACGACGAGGACCTCGAAGCTGCATTCCGTCCCGGTCACGTATTCCTCGGCGATGAACCGAACGCCTTCGCCGATCACCGAGGCGTAGACCGTATCGGCCTGCGCTTGCTGCGAAATCGCCTCGAGCGTCGCCCACGTCGTCTCGCGCGTCAGCCGGAACGCACCGTACGATGCGATACCCTGCACGGGCTTCACGAAGTACTCGCCGCCTCGCGCCAAGTGCGCTTGCAGTTGGCCGAGCATGTCGGGCGTGAGCGCGTACGCACGCCGGCGGGACAGTCCGTCCGCATAGAGCGCGTTGCGCACGTGCAGCTTGTCGCGCAACGAATCCACGAGCACCGGGGCGAGGTCCGCCACGCCGAGGCGCGCGTTCGCATACGCCATCAGCGAGCGGTAGCCTTCCCATACGGAAATACACGCCAGCACCCGGACCCCGGACGCTTTGAGCGCGTCCAGCGTCCGGTCGACGTCCGAGATCGACAGCACGTGCGTGCCGCCCGCGTGCACGCTGCCCGCGAGCGCACGCAGCGCGACCAGCCGATTCGCGTGCTCCGGCAGCGGTTGTGAAGTGAGGACATGCGAACGCAACTGCCGCCGGCCTATCGCCGCGACGAGGTCCTCGACGAACGAGTACCCGCAGTGGCTCAAAATCAGAACGCCATCAGCCAACATGTCGGCTCTCCCCTCAGGCTGCGGCCTTCAGCGTCGACGCGATCTTGTCTTCGTACAGTTCCTTGAAGTACAGCGCGAGAACCGTTTGATGCTCGTCGAGGTAGCGCTTGAGCGCGGCGATATCGTCTTCGTTGCGCAACAGGTAGCGAATCGCGGCCCAAACCTCGCCCGGATGATCGTCGTTGATGTCGGTATGCGAGTGGGCGATCTGTCCGCCGATGTTGCCCTCGCCCACCGATCCCTTCAGCGCTTCGATCTTGCGCGGCTCTAGTTTCACGTTCACGTATTCGACGAGGTACGAGTATGCGACGACGCCGAGCGGGCCTTCGTGGTCGAGCAGATACGAGAAATAGCCGGTCAGCAGCTTCGTCGACAAGTACGGCTCCGTCGCGAGGAACGTTTCGCGCGTCACGCCCGCACGCTCGAGATCCTGGACGAACAGGTCGTCGTGCAGCATTTCCTCGCGTTCGTAGTTCGCCCAAATCTGAGCCGCCTCGGGGCTGCGCTTCGCGATCTCGGCGAGCGCCTTCGATTCGGACACGCGCAGCAAGCGGATACGCCACGCCGTCTCGATCAAGTGACGGCGGTAGTACTCGCTGTCGACCGTCTTGCCCTCGAGGTGAGCGGCGTACGGCACCGTGTCGTACCACGTGTCGATTTGACGATCGATCAGCGCGTCGATCTCACCGCGCAGAGCCGCGGAGGCGGCTGCATTCAAAAACGGCGTGCGGTTTTCGAGACCCGCGTTTTTCACACGATTGCTCATGGAAGTTCCTATATAGAGAAGAGTGGGAGACAGGCGCAAAACGCATCGTTGATGGATTCAACCGCCGGTCCGGGCGGCAACCTTTACGGTTGCTGCGCCCGTCAGACGGCATTGACACGCGAGCCGGAACCGCTCGTCCGGATAGCCGAGCGTGTCGAGGAAGGCCGCCTCTTGTGCTTGCCGGCTGCCGAGATTCGGTAGTCCTTCCAATACTTCGATGACGCATGCACCGCATGCCCCCGCACGGCAGCCGAACGGAATCGAGTCCTGTCCATGCAATTCGAAGTCGAGCTCCATCAACGAAGCGCGATCGGCAAGCCACACTTCTATGCCTTGCGGCTGCAGCGTCAGTCTGTGCATCGCTTCATCCTCCGTGTCCAACCGGGCCGCCGCCGTCGCTTGCGTGTGTCGGCGGCGGGCTCGGTGGACGTACTGTATGAAACGAGCGGGGCGTACCGTTAGCGTTTTTGTCCCAACAAAGCGACGATGCGTTTCGGCTAACGCGTTCGCATCGCTTCCGAGCGCCGATGAGACGCGCCGTCAATCCATTGAGACACGCGGACTAACCCGCGCCAAGCGCGTGAAGTACCTTTGTTCTGGTCGCGGGCTCGATGCCCGCCATCCTTCCATTCCCTAGCACGGAGCGACAAACATGTCGACGCAAGCGATTCCCGAAACGGCGCAGCACGCGGTGTCCGCCGCGCATCTGAGCGAAACGGCAAACGTACCCCGCTGCAACACGCTCGAGGCACAGAAGCGATTGAACGCGTTCTATCTCCGCGAGCTCGCGCCGCCGAGCGCATACGACACGATTCCGCAACCGGCGGAATACGATGAGATTCTGACGCTCGAAAGCGAGTGGAACTTGCACGAGGAATCGCGCTGCGATCTATCCGGCTTGCCCGAAAACGCCGCGCAGCTCGAAGAGTGGTATTACGACCTGCGCCGCACGAACCGCGAAGCGGTGGCCCCCTTCTTCCGCTTTCTCGCCGAAGAGGCCACGCTCGAACAGCTTTCGTACTACATCTGCTTGGAAGCGCAGGTGGACGGCCGTTTCGACGATACGATCGCGCTGTCGCAAATCGGCATGCTGGGAGACATGAAGCTCGCGGTCGCGGAAAACTTCTGGGATGAAATGGGCCTGGGCAACCTCGACGGCATGCATACGCTTCTGTTCGGCAAAGCGGAGCCGCATTTCCGGCAGTACCTGCAACGCTTCGACCCGTCGATCTTATCGTCGGCGCTCGCGCTGAAAAACGGCAATCTGCTGTCGATGTATGCGCTGCGCCGCTGGTACGTGCTCCGTCTGCTCGGCACGTTGACGCTGCTCGAGGATACCGTTCCCTACCGCTTCTCGAAGATGGTGAAGGGCATGCGCCGCCACGGGGTGCCCGAGCAAGTCATCGAGTACCACGTGCTGCATACGAAGATCGACGTCGTGCACGGCAATAGCCTCGTCAAGCGCGTGCTGCTGCCGCTCGCCGAACAAAACCCCAGCGCGATCCGCGACATTTGCATCGGCTGCCTCATCCGCTTCAACGTCGAAAAGGACTACTACGAAGGCGCGGGCACCGTGATGGAGAACATGCGTCAATCGCTGCAATGATGCACCGCGCGGGCCACGGCTCGCATCACGCTGCTCGCTCGAGCGGCTTGCGCCATCCGTGCAAGCCGCTCCGCCTCTTTCCTTGACGCTCGTTTCGTACGAACCGCCACCATGAGCCTCGACCATCTGTCCGACTTGCAGAGTGCGTCGCGCGCGCGCGCGGCGCACTCGCGCGTGCGGTTGACGCGCCCTATCACGCTGCTATTCGCGGTAACGGCCGGATTCGCCGTCGCCAACGCCTATTACGCGCAGCCGCTGCTCGACACGCTCGCGCGCCAATTCGATATTTCGCGCGCCGCCATCGGCAGCGTCATGACGGTGACGAACATCTGTTATGGGCTCGGTCTGCTTTTGCTCGTTCCGCTGGGCGATCTCTGGGACCGGCGCCGGATGATTTTGATTCAGTCGATCGTCAGCGCGCTGTCGTTGTTGGCCATCGCGACGGCGACGCGCGGTATCGTGCTCTTCGTGGGTATGGGGCTGATCGGTTTTCTCGCGGTCGTCACGCAAGTGCTCGTGGCCTTCGCGGCCGGACTGGCCGAGCCTGCCGAGCGCGGACAAATCGTCGGCACGGTCACGAGCGGCATCGTGCTCGGTATCTTGCTCGCGCGCACGTTCTCCGGCGCGATTGCCGATCTCGCGGGCTGGCGCGCGGTGTATCTGACCTCGGGCTGTGTCACGCTCGCCCTTGCGGGCGTGTTGTCGCGCGTACTGCCGCACCATCACCCGACGCTCGCCGGCCAATCCTATCCGCGGCTCATCGCATCGGTGTTCGCGCTCGTCGCGCAAGAACGCGTGCTGCGCGTGCGCGGCTCGATCGGATTCCTTCATTTCGCCGCGGCGATGACGCTCTGGACCCCGATGGTCCTGCCGCTCAGCGCGCCCCCGCTGTCGCTCTCGCATACGGAGATCGGCCTGTTCGGGCTGGCCGGCGCCGCCGGCGCGCTCGGCGCGGCACGGGCCGGCCGGCTGGCCGATCGCGGTTTCGCGCAGTGGACCTCGGGCATCGGCCTCGCGCTGATGCTCGTCTCATGGTTGCCCACGGCGCTCGTCATGCATTCGATCGCCGCGCTCGTCGTGGGCGTCGTCGCATTCGACCTCGGCCTGCAAGCGGTGCACGTGACCAACCAGAGCTTGATCTACAGCGTGCGCCCGGAAGCGCGCAGCCGTCTGACGGCCGGTTACATGCTGTTTTACGCGTGCGGCTGCGCGTCCGGCTCGATCGCATCGACGTTCGTGTACGCGCGCTTCGGCTGGTCCGGCGTGTGCGCGCTGGGCGCGTCGATCAGCGCGGTTGCGCTCGCTCTCTGGTACGCCACGCTGCGTCGCGCTTGACACCAAGGCCGCGTCGCGGCGTCACGCGCGATTTCATCCACTCGATCTCAACGAACAGCATGAACCCAAAAATCTCGCACGATCTCGTCGGCATCGAAGCGCTGCTGCAGCGAACCCTCGATCACGCACTGGAGGTGCTCGATCGCATCGACGAGCGCCCCGCCGCGCTCGATCCACCGCCGGCCACGCGGCGCCCGTTGCCGGAGCAGGGCCCCGGGTTCGACGCCGCGCTCGACGACTTCCTGACGCGCTGGGCGCCCGGATTTTCGGGGAGCGCCGGCCCCCGCTATCTGGGTTTCGTGACGGGCGGCGCGACACCCGCCGCGCTCGCCGGCGATTGGCTCACGAGCGTGTACGACCAAAATCCGACGGCCGGTATCGACAGCTCCGCGCCCGACCTCGAACGCGAAACGATCGCGCGTCTGCGCGAGTTGTTCGGACTGTCGGATGCGCAGCAAGGCGTTCTCGTCAGCGGCGCGACGATGTCGAATCTGGTCGGGCTCGCGATCGGCCGCGAGTGGCTCGGCGAGCAATGCGAGAGCCGCGTATCGATCTCCGACGACGGCGTCGGCATGTTGCCGCCGATTCGCGTCCTCTCGGCCACGCCGCACTCGAGCATCTACAAGGCGCTGTCGGTGCTGGGTATCGGCCGCCGCGCCGTGCAAAAGATACCGACGCTGAAGGAACGCGAAGCGGTGGACGTCGACGCGCTTGAAACGGCGCTGCAGCGCTTCGAGGGCGAGCCGGTCATCGTCGTCGCCAATTCCGGCACGGTCAATACCGTGGACTTCGACGCGTTGCAGGCGATCGCCGAGTTGCGTTCGCGCTATCCGTTCTGGCTGCACGTAGATGCGGCATTCGGCGCGTTCGCGGCGCTCTCGCCCGATCATGCCGCGCTCGTGCGTGGCCTGGATGAAGCCGATTCGATCTGCATCGACCTCCATAAATGGCTCAACGTGCCCTACGACGCGGCCGTGCAGTTCACCCGGCGGCGGGATCTGCAGGTGCGCATCTTCCAAAACAGCTCGGCGTATCTCGGCGTGCCCGGAGACAACCCCGATTTCGTCCATCTGACGCCGGAGAATTCGCGGCGGTTACGCGCGCTGTCGACGTGGTTTACGCTCGCCGCCTACGGCCGCGACGGTCACGCGCAGATCGTCCAAACGAACATCGCGCTCGCACACCGGCTCGGCAGGATGATCGCCGAACAGCCCGGACTGTCGCTGCTCGCACCGACCCGTTTGAACGTAGTCTGCTTTACGTTGGCGCGGCAGCCGACCGAGGAGCGCATCAACGCCTATATGCGCGCCGTACGTGACCTCGGCGACGTGTTCATTACTACGACGGTCTATGCCGGTACCTGGGGCTTGCGCGCGGCATTTTGCAATTGGCGCACGAGCGAGCGCGATGTCGATCGGACCTTCGACTCGCTGGTACGGGCCCTCGGGAGCGTGCAATGAGCGCCACAGCTCCATCGCCGGTTGCGCACCGATGGGCATTGCGCGCGATCGGGGTAGGCGCACTCGCACTCGTGGCCGGTGCGGTCTGGATCCAGGTGGCGCTGCACGAAGACCCCTGCCCGCTGTGCATCATCCAACGCTATCTGTTCGTGCTGATCGCGGCCCTTGCGTTCGCGGCGTCGGTGGGAGGCCGGCGCGCCCCGTTGTGGCGCGTGCTCGCGCTGGCCGCGGCACTCACCGGCGCGGCGGTCGCCGCGCGGCACGTCTACGTCCAGGCCCATCCTTCGTTCAGTTGCGGATTCGACGCGCTGGAGCCCGTCGTGGACGGTCTTCCGCCCGCGCATTGGGTGCCGGTACTGTTCAAAGTGGCCGGACTGTGCGAGACGTCGTACCCGCCTATCGTTGGCCTCACTCTGCCGATGTGGGCATTCGTCTTTTTCGCCGCGATCGCGTTGACGATCGGCTGGGGGCTGCGCGCGCTACCCGAGCGCGGCCGCCACCTCGTCGACGATGGCGTCCGGCGATAAGTCGATGCTCACCGTGATCGCCTCGTCCGCGCCGGGCTCCTCGAGCGTATCGAGCTGACTGCGCAACAGCGACGGATTGAAAAAATGACGGCCGCGCGTGGCGAGGCGTTCGTGCAGCACTTCGTACGAACCCTTCAGATAGACGAAGCGCACGCTGCCGTCACCTTTCGCACCGCCGCGCAGGACGTCGCGGTAAGCGCGCTTGAGCGAGGAGCATCCCACGACGAGCGATTGGCCTTCTCGGACCTTCTCTTCGATGGCCGAGCGAATGGCCGCGAGCCATGGCCAGCGATCGTCGTCGGTAAGCGCAATGCCTTGCGCCATCTTTTCCTTGTTGGCCACGCTATGGAACACGTCGCCGTCGACGAACGTGCAACCCAGACGCTCGGCGAGCATCTCGCCGATCAGCGTCTTACCGGCGCCCGAGACGCCCATCACGATCAGAATCATTGCCGTTCCAATTGAGGCATTAAAAAACCGCGGCGAGCGCGAACGTCAAGCCGAGCCCGAGCAGCGAGATGATCGTCTCGCACAGCGACCAGGTCTTGAACGTCTGTCCGACCGTCATGCCGAAGTATTCCTTGATCAGCCAGAAGCCGCCGTCGTTGACGTGCGAGAAGATCAGCGAACCGGCGCCGGTGGCCAGCACCAGCAACTCCGGCTGGACATGAATCGCGCCTGCCTTGGCGATCGGCGCGACGATGCCGCACGCGGTCGTCATCGCAACCGTCGCCGAACCGGTCGCCAACCGGATCAACGCGGCTACGAACCAGCCGAACAGCAACGGCGAGAGATGGGCTTGCGTGGCGACGGCGACGATCTGCTGCGAGATCCCGCTGTCGCGCAAGACGCCGCCGAAACCGCCGCCCGCGCCGACGATCAACGTGATGCCCGCGATCGGCGCGAGGCAGTCGCCGCAGAACTTTTGGATTTGCTCGCGCGTGAAGCCGCGCTGCGCGCCGAACGTCCAGAAGCTGACGATCACGGCGATGAGCAGCGCCACGTCGGAATTGCCGACGAAACGTAGCAATTCGTTCGGCACCGACTTCGGCGCGAACACGAGATCGGCCCAGCTACCCACGAGCATCAGTATCACGGGCAACAAGATGGTGAAGAGCGTAATGCCGAAGCTCGGCAAATCGCGCCGCCCCGAAGCGTCCTTGCCGGCCGACTCGACGAACTGCGCGGCGAGCGCATTGTTCTCGGGCAGCTTGATATACCGGTGCACGAGCAGCGCGAACAACGGACCCGCGACGATCGCCGTCGGAATGCCGACGACGAGGCCATAGGCAATGGTCTTGCCGATATCGGCCCCGTAGGCCTGCACGGCCAGTAGCGCGGCCGGATGCGGCGGAATCAAGCCGTGCACGACGGATAGACCGGCGACCATCGGCAACCCGATCAACAGCAGCGATTTGCCCGTTCGCTTGGCCACGTTGAAGGCGATCGGCACGAGCAGCACGAAACCGACTTCGAAAAAGACGGGCAGGCCGACGATAATCGCGACGAATAGCATCGCCCAATGGATTTGCTTTTCGCCGAACCAGCGGATGAGCGTCGTCGCGACGCGCTCGGCGCCGCCCGACTCGGCCATCATCTTGCCGAGCATCGTCCCGAGACCGACCACGATCGCGATATGCCCCAGCGTGCCGCCGTTGCCGGTTTCGAACGACTTGACGATCTGCCCCGCCGGCATGCCGGCGGCGAGCCCGAGCAGTAAGGAAACGACGATGAGGACCAGAAACGGGTAGACCTTGTACCGCGCGATCAACAAGATAAGCGCCGCGATCGCGATGACCGCGTAAAGCAGCAACAGGCCGCCGTGGACCGATCCCATGAAAAGTCTCCTTTACTTGTTCTGAAGCTTCAAAACGAGGGAGAAAGACACGCGTACCGGCTGGCCGAGGAGGCCGCCGGCACGTCGTCGCCGCATTCTAAACGGAGACGGGGTTTCGCAACAAAACCGGTTTCATAAACAAGCGCGCCGTCACGATTCGCATCGATGACGGCGCGGCATGCAACGCCGCCGCGCCCAATCCATGGCGGGCGCGGCGGCGGACGCATCAGTGCTGATGGGCGGCGAGTTCCGACGCGGCGCGGGCGAGACGCGTCACCTCGTCCCAATTGCCGGCAGCCAGCGCGGCCTTCGGCGTCAGCCACGAGCCGCCGACGCATACGACGTTCGGCAGTGCGAGAAAGCTGGGCGCCGTGTCCGTCGTGATCCCGCCCGTCGGGCAGAACTTGAGCGTGGGGAACGGGCCGTACAACGCTTGCAGCATCGGAATGCCGCCCGCCTGCTGGGCCGGGAAGAACTTCACCGTTTCGTAGCCGAGTTCGAGCGCGAGCAAGATGTCGCTCGGCGTCATGACGCCCGGCAGCAACGGCAGCCCCGCATCCTGGGCCGCTTGGTGGATGTCTTTCGTCAAGCCCGGGGAGACGCCGAATTGAGCCCCGGCCTTCTTGGCCTGCTCGCAATGCTCGGGTTTCGTGATAGTCCCGACGCCGACGACGATATCGTCAGAGAGCTGAGCCGCGCGCTCGATCGCGCCGATGCCGGCGGGCGTGCGCAGCGTGATTTCGAGGACCTTGACGCCGCCCGCGTGCAGCGCCCGCGAAACGTGCTCGCCCTGCTCGACCGTCTCGAAGGCCAGCACCGGGATCACGGGACCGAGGCGGACGATGTCTTCAACCTTTTTCATGCCGGACTCCTTTAGTGTTTCGTTGTATGGATCGGCTGCTCGGCCCGCTCGCCCGCGAACGTGGGCAGCGCGCCGAACACCGAGGCGCCCATTTCGGCCGGCAATGCGGCCGCACGGAAGACGCCGAACAATTCGCGGCCGAAGCCGACTTCGTTTTCCGCCTGATGCTTGGGCGCTTCGACGGCCCGCGCGTTCCACGCCTCGTCGTCGATTTCGACGTCGAGAATGCCGCGCTCCGCGTCGATGACGATCGTATCGCCGTCGCGCACCTTGCCGAGAGGGCCGGCGAGCAGTGCCTCGGGCGACACGTGAATGACGGCCGGCACCTTACCCGACGCGCCCGACATACGCCCATCGGTCACGAGCGCCACGTGAAAGCCCTGGTCTTGCAGCACGCCCAGCAGCGGCGTCAAGCGATGCAGTTCGGGCATGCCGTTGGCGCGAGCCCCTTGGAACCGCACGACGGCAACGAAGTCGCGTTTGAGTTCGCCCTTGTCGAACGCCTCTTGCACGGCTTCTTGCGAATCGAAGACGATCGCTTGCGCGCGCACGGCGCGATGTTCGGGCGCGACGGCGGAAATCTTGATGACGCCTCGGCCGAGCTTGCCCTGCATGAGCCGCAGGCCGCCGTCGGGTTGAAACGGTTCGCCGATCGGACGCAGCACCTTCGTGTCGCCGCTCTGATCCGGCCCCGGCACCCAGGCCAGCCGACCGTCGATGAGCTTCGGCTCCTCGGTGTAGCGGGCAAGCCCCCGGCCCATGACCGTCAGCACGTCCTCGTGCAGCAAGCCGCCCTCCAGCAGATTGCGGATCAGGAAAGCCATGCCGCCCGCCGCGTGATAATGGTTCACGTCGGCCTTGCCGTTGGGGTAGATCTTCGCGAGCAGGGGGACCGCTTGCGACAGCGCGTCGAAGTCGTCCCAATCGATGACGATGCCGGCCGCGCGCGCGATCGCGACGAGGTGCAGCGTGTGATTGGTCGATCCGCCCGTGGCGAGCAGCGCCACGATGCCGTTGACAATCGCCTTTTCATCGATGACATGGCCGATCGGCGTATAAGCGCCGCGTTCGACGGTCAGATCGAGCACGCGGCGCGCCGCGGCGGCGGTGAGCGCATCGCGCAGCGGCGTATGCGGGTGAACGAACGCCGACCCCGGCAAGTGCAGCCCCATCACTTCCATGAGCATTTGGTTGCTGTTGGCGGTGCCGTAGAACGTGCACGTGCCGTGCCCATGATAGGCGGCCGATTCGGCTTCGAGCAGCGCGTCGCGGCCCACTTGGCCCGTGGCGAACTGCTGGCGGATCTTCGCTTTCTCGTCGTTCGAGAGGCCACTCGTCATCGGACCGGCCGGCACGAAGATCGTCGGCAGATGGCCGAATTGCAGCGCGCCGATCAGCAAGCCCGGCACGATCTTGTCACAGACGCCTAGGCACAACGCCGCATCGAACATGTTGTGCGTGAGCGCAACGGCGGTGCTCATCGCGATCACCTCGCGCGAAAACAGCGACAGCTCCATCCCGGCATTGCCCTGCGTGATGCCGTCGCACATCGCCGGCACGCCGCCCGCGAATTGCGCCACGCCGCCGTTCTCGCGAGCGGCGCGCTTGATGATGTCGGGGAAATCCTTGTAAGGCGCGTGCGCCGAGAGCATTTCGTTGTACGACGAAACGATCCCGATGTTCGGCTCGCGCATCGCCTTGATGGCGATCTTGTCGTTGCCCTCCAGGCCGGCGAATCCGTGCGCGAGATTGGCGCAGGACAGCACGCCCCGAGCCGGGAACCGGCCTTGCGCGGCGTCGATTCGCGCGAGATAGGCCTGGCGCGTAGCGCGGCTACGCTCGACGATGCGGCGAGTGACTTCGGTCAGCGTGCGGTGCGGCGAAACCATGGAAAACGCTCCTCCTGAAAGACGGCGCCGGGCGCCGAACGGGTAGCGCGATGCAGTGCGGGCTGCTCGACGCGATTTTGGCGGAGCCAGTTTAGTAGAAAAACTACATCCCAGCAATGCGGATCGATCGCCATTGTCGCATTCGAGCCTCCATGCTGCGCCGCACTGTAGACGCATTTGGGCGCATCGGTAGCAAATACATGTAGATTTTCTACAAGCAGAGGGTCATACTACCGCCATCGATAGAACACGATACACCCGCTTGGCGGAGCTTTCAGACATGCTTGCCCGAATCGAATCGATGCGCGCGCAGTTGCGCCCGTCGGAACGCAAACTTGCCGACTATGTGCTCGACACGCCGCGCGAAGTGCTCGACTTGGCGATGACCGAGCTTGCGCAGCGGGCCGGCGTGAGCCAGCCGACGATCGCCCGTTTTTGCCAGGCACTCGGCTGCGGCGGTTTCCGCGAATTCAAGATTCGGCTTGCGCAAAGCATCGCACCGGGGCTGCCGTCGGTCTATCGCGACGTGCGTCCTGACGAGCCGGCACCGGGCGTAGTCGCGAAGGTGTTCGATCGCACGATCGGCGCGCTGATCGAGGTTAGAAACAGCTTATCGGCGCACAGCGTCGCGAAGGCGATCGAGTTGATCTCGCACGCCTCGCGCATCGAGTTTTACGGTGCGGGGGGATCGGGGATCGCAGCGCAGGACATTCAGCACAAATTCTTCCGGCTCGGGATCCCGAGCGTGGCCTATGCGGATCCGCATACCTACACGATGTCGGCGGCGCTGCTCGGCGAATCGGATGTGGTCGTGACGATTTCGAACACGGGCCGCACGCGCGACATCGTCGAGGCGGCCCGCTCGGCCCTCGCATGCGGCGCGAAGGTCATCGCCATCACGCACGGCAACTCGCCGCTCGCGCAACTCGCCACGGTAACGCTGGTGGCCAATGTCGCCGAGGAAACCGATATTTTTTCGCCGATGACCTCGCGCGTATCGCATTTGGCGATCGGCGACATTCTCGCCGTCGGCGTCGCGCTTGCGCGCGGGCCCGATCTCGTCGACAAACTCGGCCGAGCCAAGAAGGCGATTACGCAGCGTCGAATCGAATCGCCGCCGCGCGAAGAAGCGCTCGATTAGAACGGCTTCACGACGACGAGCGCGACGGCGACGATGAGACCGAGTACCGGCAGTTCGTTGAAAAGGCGGTACCACCGGTCGGCGCGGCGATTCTCGCCGCGCTCGAATGCGGCCAGCAGCCTGCCGCAATAGACGTGATAGGCGATCAGCAAAACGACGACACCGAGCTTGGCGTGCAACCACCCCTGTCCTTGGCCGATGCCGTAACCGAGCCATAGCCCGAGCCCGCAGGCGAGCGCGACGACGGCAATGGCGGACATGAAGCGGTACAGCTTGCGCGCCATCGTCAACAGCCGGGCCACGGCGGCCGGCTCCTTCTCCATGGCGAGGTTGACGAAGATACGGGGAAGGTAGAACAGGCCCGCGAACCACGAGGCCACGAAAACGATGTGAAAGGTTTTGAGCCAGAGCATCGGTAGGAGTTATCTCGTCCGTTATCGTTGGTTCGTATCGACGCGATCGGCGTTGCGCCGGGGTATATATACCGCGCCCCGGCGACTTGCGTCTTCGGCAGGCTTACTGCCTGACTTCGCCGTGCCCGAGCACGACGTACTTCAGCGACGTCAGTCCCTCCAATCCCACGGGCCCGCGCGCATGCAGCTTGTCGTTCGAGATGCCGATCTCGGCGCCGAGCCCGTACTCGAAGCCGTCGGCGAAGCGGGTCGAGGCATTGACCATCACGCTCGCCGAATCCACCTCGCGCAAAAACCGCATCGCCCGGTCATGGTCCTCGGTGACGATCGCATCGGTATGCGCCGAACCGTACGTGTTGATATGCTCGATCGCCGCGTCGATGCCGTCGACCACCTTGATCGCCAGCACCGGCGCCAGATATTCGGTGCGCCAGTCCTCTTCCGTGGCATCGACGAGCGCAAGCGCGGGCGCATCGTGCTCCCAAGGCGCGGCTTCGAGCACGGCGCGCGCCGGCGCATCGACGCGCAGCTCGACACCCTTGTCCCGGAATACGCGCGCAAGCGGCGGCAGCGCGGCATGCGCAATGCCGCGCGCGACGAGCAGCGTCTCCATCGTGTTGCACGTCCCGTAGCGATGCGTCTTAGCGTTGTCGCACACCGCCAGCGCCTTGCACAAGTCGGCGCGATCGTCGACGTAGACATGGCAAATGCCGTCCAGATGCTTGATCATCGGCACGCGCGCTTCCTCGATGAGCCGCGCGATGAGGCTCTTACCGCCGCGCGGCACGATCACATCGACGTATTCGGTCATCGTCGCGAGCTTGCCCACGGCGGCGCGATCGGCCGTCTCCACGACCTGCACGGCGTCGCGCGGCAGCCCCGCTTGCGCAAGCCCCTCGCCGATCAGCGCGGCCAGCGCAGCGTTCGATTCGAGCGCCTCCGAACCGCCGCGCAGGATGGCCGCGTTGCCCGACTTCAAGCACAGCGCCGCCGCGTCGATCGTCACGTTAGGACGCGACTCGTAGATGATGCCGATGACGCCGAGCGGCACGCGCATGCGCCCCACTTGGATGCCGCTCGGGCGGTATTTGAGATTGTCGATTTCGCCGATCGGATCGGACAACGAGGCAACTTGGCGCAAGCCCTCGATCATCGTGCGCAGCGCCTTGTCCGAGAGCGTCAAACGATCGATGAAGGCGGCGTCCATGCCCTTCTCGCGAGCCTTGGCGACATCGCGGGCATTCGCTTCCTTCAGCGCCGTCTGCTCCCGCTCGATCGCGCGAGCGATGGCGTGCAGCGCGTCGTTCTTGGCCGCCGTCGCGGCCCGTGCCATCGCGCGCGAAGCGGTGCGTGCGCGGCGGCCGATGGCGGTCATGTACTCGTCGATATCCATCATGATTCTCGTTCGTCGCGCACGCGGCGCGAGCGGCAATATGCAAAGGGTTCGGGGCGGCGGCAACGCCCGCGCTTCGATTCTAAGCCGTCACGCGCCGCCCGCGCGTGCGGCACCGCGCTTGCCCGGTGCCGCGACGAGGGCGGCAAGCTCGAACATGCCTTCCCACGGGTCGGGCGGCAAGGCCGCACGCCGCCGGCTGCCCGGGGCGCTGCCGGTCAACCCTTTCACCTGTCGATCGAGGGCCGCGGCCAGCGCGAGACCTTCCTCGAGCAGCGGCTCCGTGACGCGCGAGAGCGCGGGCCCGACGAGCCGCTCGCGCGGCCCCCAGACGCGATTCTCGCGCAGCAGCATCGCGAGCGGCTTGCCGGCCGCCGCGCCACGCTTGATCTTGAGCAACGTGCGCAACTCCTCGGTGAGCGCCCACAGCACGAGCACCGCGGCCTCGCCTTCGCCTTTCAGTCCGTCGAGCATGCGCGAGAGCCGGCCGACGTCGCCGGCCAGCATCGCCTCGTTCAGCTTGAAGACGTCGTAGCGCGCGACGTTGAGCACGGCGTCATGTACTTGCTCGAACGTCAAGACGCCCTGCGGATACAACAATCCCAGCTTTTGAATTTCCTGGTGCGCCGCCAGCAAATTGCCTTCGACGCGCTCCGCAACGAATTGCAGTGCCCGGCGCCCGTCTTCCCCCGGCGCCACGCGCTGGCCCTGCAACGCGAGGCGCTGCGCGACCCAAGCGGGAAGCTGCGCGCGCTCCACGGGGTCGATCCGCAACGATACGCCGCGTTCGGCGAGCGCCGTGAACCAGGCCGATTTTTGCGTCGCGGCGTCCAGTCGCGGCAACGTCACGAGCGTCAGCACATCGGGATTGTCGGCGGCCGCGAGCGACTTGAGGGCATCGGCGCCTTCCTTCCCGGGCTTGCCGGACGGAATGCGCAGTTCGATCAATTGGCGGTCGCCGAATAGCGACATCGATTGCGTCGCGCCGAGCAGCGAACTCCAATCGAAGCTGCGTTCGACGGTGAAAACGGTGCGCTCGGTGAAGCCCGCCGCGCGCGCGGCCGCGCGGATGCGGTCGCACGCCTCCTGGGCGAGCAGATGTTCGTCGCCATAAACGACGTACAGACCGGCAAGACCTTTCGTCAGATGGGCGTCGAGCGCGTCGAGTCGCAGTTGCATGAGCAATGAGCCGTACGGAGGCGAAGGGAGCCGATCACAGCGGCGGCGGGGGCAGCGGCGCGCGCGGCGCGACGCCCGGCGTCAGCTCGTTCGGCGCCGGATGCAGCGAATGGACGGTGGAGAGGCGGCGCGTCAGTTGATCGACCGCATCGTTCTGCATATCCGCATACAACAGATCGGACTCCTGCACCTTGGCCAGCGCGTACGTCACGCTATAGGTCATGGCCCGATTCAGTTGAATGACGCTCGGCGGAATCAGCAACGCGCCGTCGGCCCCCGTCAGCGTGTAAGACAGCGAATAGGTCAACGCATATTCCTCGGCCGCGCCGGCCGTGTTCAGCGTCAGGACCGACTGCGCGCGTCCTTCGGTGACCGACAACACGGCATCGGCGTTCGACGGCGATTTGACGACGACCGTATCGCTGCCGCCCTCGATCATGCGCGTGAGGCGTGCGGCCACGACCGGCTGCGCGCCCACGATGGCGAGCCGCTTGAACGCATAGTTTTGCTGGCCGCGTAGCTGAAACCCGCAAGCGGCCAGCATCGTCGTGCCGCATACGAGCGCTAAAAACGATCGGCGAATCACATTGGCTCCTTGATTGAATCGCGCGGACGGTCTCGCCCGCGCTGCCGCTTCAGACGACGACGTTCACGAGCCGGCCCGGCACGACGATGATCTTCTTCGGGCTCTTGCCTTCGCTGAACCGCTGGAACATCTCGTGGGCGAGCGCCGCCGCCTCGATCGCTTCGCGCGGCGCGTCCTTGGCGAGCGTCAGCGCGCCGCGAACCTTGCCGTTGACCTGCAGCACCCATTCGATCTCGGCCTGTTCGAGCGCCTTCTCGTCGACCTTCGGCCAGGGCGCATCGAGCAGCGACCCGAATTCGTCGGCGAAAGCCAGCGCCTGCCACAGCGTATGCGTCACATGCGGCACCACGGGGTAGAGCACGCGCAGCAGCACGCCATAGCACTCGCGCAGCACGGCGGGTTGGGCCGCTTTAGCGTCTTCGAGCGCGTTGAGCATCTTCATCGCGGCCGAGACGACGGTGTTGTATTGCAAGCGCTGGTAGTCGAAATCGGCCTGCTTGAGCACGCTGTAGATCTCGCGGCGCAGCGTTTTGTCGGCTTGCGCAAGCTGCGCCGGATCGAACGCCTCATGCGCGGCAAGCGCGGCCTCGTTCGCATGCCCGAACGCCCAGACGCGGCGCAGGAAGCGGCTGGCGCCTTCGACGCCGGAACCGGACCACTCCAATTGCTGCTCGGGCGGCGCCGCGAACATCGTGAACAAGCGCGCCGTGTCCGCGCCGTACTGATCGATCAGCACCTGCGGATCCACGCCGTTGTTCTTGGATTTCGACATCTTCTCGACGCCGCCCAGCACGACCGGCTGACCATCGCCGTTGAGCGTCGCGCCCACCGGTCGTCCCTTGTCGTCGTGCTCGACCGTGACGTCCGCCGGGTTGTACCACGTCTTCTTACCCGTCGCGTCCTCGCGGTAGAACGTTTCGTTCAGCACCATGCCCTGCGTGAGCAGATTCTTGGCCGGTTCGCCGAACTTAACGAGCCCCATGTCGCGCATCACCTTCGTCCAGAAACGCGAATAGAGCAAGTGCAAGATCGCATGCTCGATACCGCCGATGTATTGATCCATCGGCATCCAATAGTCGGTTCGCGCGTCGACCATCGTCTCCGCGTCGGGGCACGTATAGCGCGAGAAATACCAGGACGAATCGACGAACGTATCCATCGTGTCCGTTTCCCGCTTGGCGCTCGCCCCGCACTTCGGACACGCGCAATTGAGGAACGCGGCCGATTTCGCGAGCGGGTTGCCCGTGCCGTCCGGCACGAGATCCTCGGGCAGCACGACGGGCAAATCCTTCTCGGGCACGGGCACGTCGCCGCACGCGGCGCAATGGATGATCGGGATCGGCGTGCCCCAGTAACGCTGGCGCGAAATACCCCAATCGCGCAGACGCCACGTGACTTGCTTGTCGCCGACGCCGAGCGCCTTCAAATCTGCCGCGACCGCATCGACGGCTTGCTCGTAGCCCATGCCGTCGTAGCGGCCGCTATCGATGCAGACGACGCCTTCTTTCTCGCCGTACCAGGCTTGCCACGCATCGAGCGAATACTCACAACCGGGCTTGGCGATCACTTGCTTGATCGGCAAACCGTATTTCTTCGCGAATGCGAAATCGCGCTCGTCGTGCGCGGGCACGCCCATGACGGCGCCCTCGCCGTAGCTCATCAGCACGTAATTGCCGACCCACACTTCGACGCGCGCCTGCGTCAGCGGATGCGTGACGTAAAAGCCGGTGGGCATGCCCTTCTTTTCCATCGTGGCGATCTCGGCCTCGGCCACGCCCCCTTGCCGGCATTCGTCGATGAACGCCTGCAGTTCGGGCTTGCCCTGCGCCAGCCGCGCGGCCAGCGGATGCTCCGCCGCGATCGCGCAGAACGTGACGCCCATGATGGTGTCCGCGCGCGTGGTGAATACGCGCAACAGCTTTTGCTCGCCGTCGAGTTCGTACGGGAAGCCGAAGTTCACGCCGAAGCTCTTGCCGATCCAATTCTGCTGCATCACCTTGACGCGCTCGGGCCAGCCGAGACCCTCGAGGTCGTTCAGCAGCTCATCGGCGTACTGGGTGATGCGCATGTAGTACATCGGGATCTCGCGCTTTTCGACGAGCGCGCCCGAGCGCCAGCCGCGCCCGTCGATGACTTGCTCGTTCGCGAGCACCGTTTGATCGATCGGGTCCCAGTTCACGGTCCCCGTTTTCTTGTAGACGATCCCCTTTTCGAGCATCTTCAGGAACAGCCACTGGTTCCATTTGTAATACTTCGGATCGCAAGTGGCGACCTCGCGCGACCAGTCGATCGCGAGCCCGATCGATTGCATCTGCCCCTTCATATAGGCGATGTTTTCGTACGTCCACTTCGCCGGGGGCACGCCGTTGGCCATCGCCGCGTTTTCGGCCGGCATGCCGAACGCATCCCATCCCATCGGCATCAACACGTTGTAGCCGTTCATCCGCAAATAACGGTACATGACGTCGTTGATCGTGTAGTTGCGCACGTGGCCCATGTGCAGCTTGCCCGACGGATACGGTAGCATCGAGACGCAATAGAACTTGGGCTTGCCGGCGACTTCAGATGTGCGATAGGCGTCGGACGCGCGCCATTGTGCCTGGGCGGCGGCTTCGATGTCGGCGGGTAAATATTTTTCTTGCATGGCGGTGGTTCGAGCTTGGCTGTCGTGACGCGTGGCAACGCGGGCGCGGCGATACGGGCAATGCGTTGTTCCCCGCAAATGGGGAAAGCGTCGATTATACCTTTCACGCGGGCGCGAGCCGCGGGCTTTGGGCTTGCGTTTCGGGCGCGCCGCTACGGCTCGCTTGGGGTCCCGTCAAGGCTGCTTTCCGGCGGGGGATGCGGGAGCCGCTTGCGCGCCGGGGCGCGCCGCGGAAGACGGCGGTTCGGTGACGAAGCCGATACGGTCGAGGCCCGCCTGTTGAGCGGCGCCCATCACCTGCGCGATCACGTCGTAGCGCGTGGCGCGCGCGGCGCGCAGATGAAGCTCGGGCGGTTGCGCGGCTTTACCGGCTTGTTGCAGGCGCGCATTGAGCGCATCGAACGTCAGCGGCTTTCCGTCCCAATAAAGCCGGCCCGCATCGTCGATCGAGAGCGTGACCGTTTGCGGCGTTTGTGGGGCCGCCCCAGCGGCGACCTTAGGCAAGTCGAGCCGGATCGCGTGCGTCAACAGAGGCGCCGTGATGATGAAGATGACGAGCAAGACGAGCATGACGTCGATCAACGGCGTCATGTTGATATCGGACATCGGCGCGGCCGAGCGCTCCTTGTCGAATCCGCCGAATGCCATGCCGATCGCCTCCCCCGGTAAAGCGCCAAGTCCGGCTAGTCAGGGCGCGCGCCCTGACCGTCCGGCGCGCAGACGTAAGCGTGCAGATCGTGCGCGAAGCCGTCGAGTTCCTCGGCCAATTGCCGCTGGATCCGCCCGAGTACGTTATAGCCGAGGACCGCGGGGATGGCGACGACCAGGCCGAAAGCCGTCATGATCAGCGCTTCCCCCACGGGCCCGGCGACGTTTTCGATCATCGCCTGGCCGCTGGCGGCAATGCTGCCGAGCGCGTGATAGATACCCCAGACGGTACCGAGCAAGCCCACGAAAGGCGCCGTGCTGCCGACCGAGGCGAGCAAGACTTGGCCGAACTCGATCCGGCGTTGCGAGGCAAGCAACGCCTCGCGCAACGCGCGCAGCACGCGTTCGCCGCGCTCGACGCGCGCGAGCATCGCGGACGGCGTATGCACTTCGCTCGCTGCCAACGCCGCTTGCGCGAGCGGCGCGAAGATGCGCTCGCGATCGGCGCCGCGCAAGGCCGACACGCCCTCGGATAAGCTCGCCGATTGCCAAAACAGTGCGATGGCGCGCGGCCCTTGGCGCTTGGCCCGCCCAAGCATCCAGCCCTTGAGGATCAGGAAGCACCAGCTCGCGATCGACATCGCGAGCAGCACATAGGCCACGCCGTGCGTGAGCGCGTCGCCTGCTTGCAGATAGTGAACGATGCCTGTGTTTTGCATGCGAATCCGTATCCCCAACGAGAGCGGAGCGCCGCCGGATCAGCGCAGACCGAGAACGTCTTGCATGTCGTACAGACCGGTGCCGCGTTCGGCGAGGAAGCGCGCGGCGCGCACCGCCCCTTGCGCGTAGGACACGCGGCTGGCCGATTTGTGCGTGATTTCGATGCGCTCGCCGGTACCGGCGAAGAGTACCGTGTGATCGCCGACGATGTCGCCGCCGCGAATCGCCGAGAAGCCGATCGTCGACGGATCGCGCTCGCCCGTGACGCCGTGCCGCCCGTAGACCGCGCACGCCTTCAAATCGCGGCCGAGCGCCCCGGCGATCGCCTCGCCCATGGCGAGGGCCGTGCCCGAAGGCGCATCGACCTTATGGCGATGGTGGGCCTCGATGATCTCGATATCGTAGCCGGTGGCGAAATGGCGGGCGGCAAATTCGAGCAGCTTGAGCGTCACGTTGACGCCCACGCTCATATTCGCCGCGAAGACGATGCCGATTCGCTGCGCCGCCGCACGGATCGTCTCGCGCTGCTCGTCGGTCATGCCCGTCGTGCCGATGACGAGCTTTTTGCCGTGGCGCAGCGCAGCCTCGACATACGCCATCGTGCCCTCCGGACGCGTGAAATCGATGAGGCAGTCCGCCGCGCCAAAGACGCTGTCTAGATCGTCGGTGAGCGCGACGCCCGTGCGCTGACCGAGAAATGCCCCCGCATCCTCGCCGAGCTGCGGCGAATCGGGGCGGCACAGCGCGCCGGCGAGCGTCGCGCCGGGATCGTTCAAGACGGCTTCGATCAGCATCCGGCCCATCCGGCCCGATGCGCCCGCGATTGCGATTTTCATCGGCGACATATCTACCCTTTCTCAATGACGGGCCGTCCGTCGCGAGGACGGCCGGCGGCGCTGACAAATGCCCATACCAGCGCCTCGAAAAAACAAAAGCGGGCGGCGCGATATGCGCACGGCCCGCCCGCAATACGCGCTCGCGCCGGCGATGGCGCAAGCAGCTCATGGCAGAACGAACGATCAGCCGCGCGCGCTCGGTGCGCTCACGGCGCATTCGGCCGCGCTGCCGCCGCTCATTGCGCGCCTGTCGGCCCCACCGGATTCGTGTTGTCGGGCGAGGACGGCGGCGGTTCGCGGTGAAACTGGAACTGCGGCGTCGCACTCGGCAGGCCGCTCGTCGGCGACGGCGTGCCGGAGCGCACGGCCGGGCGCGCCGGCGTGGCGGGCACCTGGTTCGTTGCGCGATTCGCCGCTTGCGCGGCAGCATCGTTGGCCGCTTCGCTGGTTGACGTCGACGTCTGCGCCGGAGTGGACGGCTCCGCTGGCGCCGCGGCGCTCGACGCCGCGCTCGCTGCACTCGACGCCGCTGCGGCCAGCGCCTTCGCTTTGGCCTTCTTCCCGAGCTTGTCGCCGTCGATATCGGCGAGCAATTCGAGTTCGGACGGCAGATCCTCGCCGCCCGTCCAGCTTACGACGCGATCGCTCTCGAAGTTGACGACGAAGTCGCGCTGCTGGACCACAGCCGTCGAGCCGCGCTTGAAGTAAAAGACATAGTCCCACCGCTCGTCATGGAACATATCGGTGAGCAACGGCGTGCCGAGGACGGCTTTGACCTCGTCGCGGCTCATGCCCACATGCATCTTCGCGGCGGCTTCCTTCGAGACGAAGTTGCCCTGCACGATGGTGATGCGATACGGCGTAATGCTCTGCGCGACGCGCTGCGTGAGGCTGTCGTAGGTCGAACATCCCGCAACGAGCGCAACCGTCGAGGCAGCGATCAACAGCTTGCGCACGTGACTCCCCCCGCGCTTCTTAAGAAAATTTGGACTCATTTCACCCACCGTGCGGGCCCTTTTTTGCCTTGCGCCAGGCCGCGCGAGTTTCACCGAAGATGACCGGAACAGCAAAAAGCCATTACTATTCGAATCGTGCATTGTACTCTAGGGATGCCTAGCCATGACCAATCCTACCGATCTCAAAAACATCGGGCTAAAGGCGACCCTACCGCGCCTCAAAATTCTCGAAATTTTCCAGCGTAGCGCCGTTCGCCACCTGACCGCCGAAGATGTGTACCGGAACTTGCTCAACGAAGAACTGGACATCGGCTTGGCCACCGTCTATCGCGTCTTGACGCAGTTCGAACAAGCCGGCCTGCTTTCGCGCAGCAATTTCGAGTCGGGCAAGGCCGTGTTCGAGCTGAACGAAGGCTCGCATCACGACCACCTCGTATGCATCGACTGCGGACGCGTCGAGGAGTTCTTCGACCCCGAGATCGAAAAGCGCCAGCAAAAGATCGCGGAAGAACGCGGCTTCAAGCTGCAAGAGCACGCGCTCGCACTTTACGGTGTCTGTACGAAGGAAGCATGTCCGCATCGTAAGCACTGATCCGCTCGCTTGCGCCGGCCGGCGTTCGATCGCGTAAACGACAAGAGCCGCCCCTTAGGCGGCTCTTGTCGCGTCGAAGCCCGGAACCCGTCCCCCATGCATGCGGGACGGGTCCGATGCCGCCGAGTTACTTGGCCGTCGCGAGCGCGATAGCCGTATCCAGCATGCGGTTCGAGAAGCCCCACTCGTTGTCGTACCAGCTCGACACCTTCACCAAACGACCGGCCACCTTCGTGAGCGTCGCATCGAACGTCGAGCTCGCCGGATTGTGGTTGAAGTCGATCGAAACGAGCGGCGCCGTGTTGTAGCCGAGGATACCCTTGAGCTGGCCTTCGGCGGCTTCCTTCATGATCGCGTTGATTTCCTCGACCGTCGTGTCGCGCTTGGCGATGAACGACAGATCGACGATCGACACGTTGATCGTCGGCACGCGAATCGCATAGCCGTCGAGCTTGCCGGCGAGTTCGGGCAGCACCAAGCCGATTGCCGCGGCGGCGCCCGTCTTCGTCGGGATTTGGCTATGCGTGGCCGAGCGCGCGCGGCGCAGGTCTTCGTGGTAAACGTCCGTCAGCACTTGGTCGTTCGTGTACGCGTGCACCGTCGTCATCAAGCCGGACTCGAGACCGATCTTGTCGTTCAGCGGCTTGACGAGCGGCGCGAGGCAGTTCGTCGTGCACGAAGCATTCGAGATGACCGTGTGTTCGGCTTTCAGCGTGTCGTGGTTGACGCCGTAGACGATCGTCGCGTCGACGTCCTTGCCGCCCGGCGCCGAGATCAGAACCTTCTTCGCGCCGCCGGCCAGGTGCGCGCTCGCCTTTTCCTTCGACGTGAAAAAGCCCGTGCACTCCATCACGACGTCGACGCCGAGTTCGCCCCAGGGCAGCTCGGCCGGGTTGCGGTTCGCCAACACGCGGATCTTGTCGCCGTTGACGACGAGGTTTTCGCCCTCGACCGACACTTCACCGGGGAACGGGCCGTGCGCCGTGTCGTACTTCGTCAGATGGGCGTTCGTCTTCGCGTCGCCGAGGTCGTTGATCGCGACGATCTGCAGATCGTGCTTCTTGCCGCTCTCGTAGAACGCACGCAGGGTGTTGCGGCCGATGCGGCCATACCCGTTGATTGCAACGCGTACCGTCATGATGGTTCTCCTGATATTGGGGCTGAAAAAAACCGTCGTACCTGATGCTTTCCGGGACCGCGTCGGCGGTGGGCCGGAAAGCCGTATTGCGTCTTCCCGCGAGTCTATCGTTACTCGAGCGCCGCCTTGGCCGCTGCGACAACATGCTCCACGGTAAAGCCGAAATGCTTGAACAGCACACCGGCCGGAGCCGATTCGCCGAACGTATCGATCCCGACCACGCCACCCTCCAGGCCGACGTACTTGCGCCAAAAGTCGGTCACGCCGGCTTCGATGGCGACGCGGCGCACGCCCTTGGGCAGCACGCGTTCGCGGTACTCGGCATCCTGACGGTCGAACACGGTCGTCGCCGGCATCGAAACGACGCGCGCCGCGATGCCTTGCTGAGCGAGCGGCTCGACGGCGTTCAGTGCGAGTTCGATCTCCGAACCCGTGGCGATCAGGATGATCTTGCGCGCGACGATTTCGTCGTTCCAATCGCGCAACACATAACCGCCCTTCGCGATGTTGGCGATTTGCGCATCGCTGCGGGGCGCGAACGGCAAGTTCTGACGGCTGAAGATCAGACACGAGGGGCCGCGATACTCGATCGCTTGCGTCCAAGCCACCGCCGTTTCGACCGTGTCGCACGGACGCCAGACGTGCAGATTCGGAATCAAGCGCAGGCTCGCGACGTGTTCGACCGACTGGTGCGTCGGACCGTCTTCGCCGAGACCGATCGAGTCGTGCGTGAACACGAAAATCGAGGGCGACTTCATGAGCGCGGCCACGCGCAGCGCGTTGCGGCTGTAGTCGGAGAACGTGAGGAACGTGCCTCCGAACGCCTTGTAGCCGCCGTGCAGCGCGATCCCGTTGAGCACGGCGCTCATGCCGAATTCACGGACGCCGTAGTTGACGTGGTTGCCCCACTCGATGCCGTGCTCGCCCGCGCGCACGGGCTTGCTCGCCTTCCAGTTCGTCAGATTGGAGCCCGTCAAATCGGCCGAGCCGCCCAGCAACTCGGGCAGCGCCGCGGCGAGACCTTCGATCGCTTGCTGCGATGCCTTGCGCGTCGCGACCGTCTCGGCCCGCTCGTTCGCGCCGGCGATGATCGCTTGAGCCTTGGCCGCCCAATCGGCCGGCAACTTGCCGCTCGCGCGGCGCTCGAATTCGGCGGCCTCTTGCGGGTACTTGGCGCGATATTGCGCGAACGCGTCTTTCCACTCGGCTTCGCGCTTTGCGCCCGCTTCCTTCGCGTCCCATGCCGCATACACTTCTTGCGGAATGACGAACGGCTCCCACTTCCAGCCGATCGCCTCGCGCGTGGCCGCGATTTCCTGCGCGCCGAGCGGCGCGCCGTGCGCGTCGTGGCCGCCCGCCTTGGTAGGCGCACCCTTGCCGATGACGGTCTTGCAGCAAATCAGCGTGGGCTTATCGGCACGCTTCGCCGCGGCGATCGCGGCATCGACCGCTTGCACGTCATGACCGTCCACATTGCGGATGACGTTCCAGCCGTAGGCCTCGAAGCGCTTGGGCGTGTCGTCGGCGAACCAGTATTCGACGTGGCCGTCGATCGAGATGCCGTTATCGTCGTACAGCGCGATCAGCTTGCCGAGCTTGAGCGTGCCCGCGAGCGAGCAAGCTTCGTGCGAGATGCCTTCCATCAGGCAGCCGTCGCCCAGGAACACGTAGGTGTAGTGATCGACGATCTTGGCATCGGCTTTGTTGAACTCGGCCGCGAGCAGCGCTTCGGCCAGCGCCATGCCGACGGCGTTCGCGAGACCTTGACCCAGCGGGCCCGTCGTCGTTTCGACGCCCGGCGTAATGCCGTATTCGGGGTGGCCCGGCGTTTTCGAGTGCAGTTGGCGGAAGTTCTTCAGTTCCGCGAGCGGCAGGTCGTAGCCGGTCAGGTGCAGCAGCGAATAGAGCAACATCGAGCCGTGGCCGTTGGAGAGCACGAAACGGTCGCGGTCCGCCCAATGCGGGTCGAGCGGATTGTGCTTGAGGTGCCGGGCCCATAGAGCGACGGCAATTTCCGCCATGCCCATCGGCATGCCGGGGTGGCCTGAGTTCGCTTGTTGGACGGCGTCCATGGCGAGCGCGCGGATCGCGTTCGCCATGAGAGCGGTGGATGCGGGAGACGAGGTCGTCATGTCGAGTCCGGAGAACGAGTCGAGAAAGCGTGGCGCGCAATGGACCGCTGCTCGTATTCGACCGCCGCCCGCGCGGGCGGGGCACCTGCCGCGGCGCGACACGAAGGGAGCAAACGGACAGGCTGCAAAGCGTGCCATTCTAACAGATGGAGCCCGCCCCCTTGCCGAACCGCGCGGCTTGAGACGGTCGGATCGGCCCCCGCAACGGTTCTATAATTCGGGCATTGAGACCCGTTTGCACGCACCGGCCAGCCGTGTCTTCTCCGACCGATCGGACCCTTCTTTTTCATCCCGCACCGGGAGCCGCTTACGGCTTTCCCGATGCGCGCCGCGTGGCGCACGCCGAGTCGCCGCATCAGCGCATCGAGGTCTGGGAGACGGCGCAACTCGGCTTGCTTTTCACGCTCGATGGGCACCCGATGACCTCGGTCGGCGACGAATTCGTCTATCACGAATGCATGGTGCATCCGGCAGCGCTCTCGCATCCTAGTCCGCGCAAGGCCTTGGTGCTTGGCGGAGGCGACGGCGGCGCAGCGAGGCAATTGCTCGCCCACCCAAGCATCGAGCGCATCGTCGTGGCCGAACTCGACGCGGCCGTCGTCGGCATGGCGCGCGAGCATCTGCAGGGCGTGCACGGGGGGGCGCTCGACGATGCGCGCGTGCAGCTCGTCATCGGCGACGCGGCGCGTTTCGTCGCGGCAACGACAGAACGGTTCGATTTGGTGGTATTCGATTTGACGCCGCCGGACTCGCCGGCCGCCGAACTTTATACCGCCGCCTTTTATACACAGTTGAAAACGGCGCTTGCGCCCCGCGCGATCGTTTCGATGCATCTCGGCTCGGCCCAATTTCACCTCGAACGCGCCGCCGCGCTACTGCGCGGTTTGCGCGCGAGCTTCTCGATGGTTCACGTGATGTCGGCATTCGTGCCGCTATACGGATCGCTCTGGCTCATGGCGCTGGCGAGCGACACGCTCGACGCCGCCTCGCTGTTCAAGCATGACATCGAGGAGCGCCTCGCGGCTCGCGGCATCGACGGCTTGCGCTACTATGACGCCGCGCTGCATCCGGCGCTGTTCGCGCTGCCGCGCACGCTGCGGGGCGCGCTCGGCTGACCTGCCGCGCCGCGCGCATGCGTGACTGCGTGCTCCTGTAACCGAATTACAACTGCCGCTTTATGCCCCGTTTTTTCGTCGACTCATCCCTCGAGCCCGGCGACGTCGTCGCGCTGCCCGATGAAGTCGCCCGCCATGTCCAAGTGCTACGGCTCGCGGCCGGCGATTCGCTGACGCTGTTCAACGGCCGCGGCGGCCAATACGAAGCCGATCTCGTCGAAATCGGCCGGCGCAGCGCCGTGGCGCGGATCGGGGCATTCGAGCCGCTCGATGCCGAGCCGCCATACCGCATCACGCTCGCGCAAGGCATCGCCGGCGGCGACAAGATGGACTGGCTGATCGAAAAGGCCGTCGAACTCGGCGTCGCCCGCATCGCGCCGCTGACGACCGCGCGGGCGGTCGTGCGTTTATCCGCCGAACGCGCGAGCCGCCGCCATGCGCATTGGGAAGGCGTCGTGCGCGCCGCCTGCGAACAGTGCGGACGCAACCGCCTTCCGGAGGTCGATCCCGCTCAGGACTTCTCGAAATGGCTCGAGGCGCTGCCCGCGCCCGCCGACGACACCGCGCTGCGCTTGATGCTGTCACCGCGCGCGGCCACGGCATTCGCGTCGTTGCCCGCCGCGGCGCCGAACGTCGAGGTCGTCTTACTGATCGGGCCGGAGGGCGGCCTTTCCCCCGAAGAAGAAGATGCCGCGCGCGAGCATGGATTCGCCCCGTTATCGCTCGGACCGCGCGTGCTGCGCACCGAGACGGCCGGGATGGCGGTGCTCGCGGCGCTCGCCGCGCGCTGGGGCGGGTGGTAATGCTGTGAGCCGGTGGCTCCGGCCGGGCACGCGCTGAAATACAAAGGCCCGCGCGAAGGCGGGCCGATGAGGGGGCGCTCGGGCGGTGGCGCGGGTGAGCGCCGGCCGCCGCCCGGTTAGGGGCGCTTAGGCGAACGAATAGAAAACGCGGAATGCGACCTTGCGCTCGGCCCAGAACTCGGCCGCCTCGCGGAACACGTCGAGCAGCGTCTCGCGCCCTTCCTTGTCGAACTTTTGTGCGATCGGGAGCCCCTCGAGAACGATCACGAAACCGGGCTGCGCACCCGCCTTGTGGACGAGATCGGTCAGACAGTCGTAGAGCGCGTCGTAGTTCTTGCCGAAATGCTTCGGAAACAGGAACGACGTGGCGATCGTTTCCAGCACTTCCTGCTTCGAGGCAGCCTGCCCGCAGTAAGCGAACAAAAAGTGCTGCTCGAGCCGGCGCGCTTCGTCGGCGAGATCTTGCACGCGAAACGCCCGGATCGATTGGACGATGTTCGGTCGCACGGTCGCGAAAAGGCTCATGGGCTCCTCGCTCGGTGAATGCCGGGATGCCGCGTCGCCTTCGGCGCCCTGACCGCGCTCGGTCATGCGCAATTGCATGACGCGCTGAAAAAGATTGCCGTCGCCGGCCGCGAACAGATCCGTCGCGACTGCGGTTTCGTGCGCGTAGACGTTGTCGCTCATGCCGTTCATCCCGATGTCATTCAACAATGCGTTTGAAACTGTTGTAGTGGTCGTCTGAATAGAAGCAGTCGTCGATCCGTCCAGAGGGGCCGCCGCAGACGATGCGGCGCGCACCGCGGTTTTTCGCTCGCGGCGTGGGGACCGTGTACTCATGGTAGTAACCGCGCCGATGCGGCGGCAACAGCCGCTCGAAATTGCCGAACACGACGCCGTCCTTCGCGTACGGATAGGGACCGCCGGCCGCGATCGACTTCAGCGTGACGCGCGCCTCGGGCGGCAACTGCGCCGGCGAGATCGTGCCGGTCACGCCAGCCGGCGCCATCGGCGCCTCGCGCGCCCAAGCCGCCGGCGACAAGTCCGGGCCGCCGGGCACACCGATACCGGTCCAGCCCGCTACGGCCACGAAGGCCGCCATTGCACCGTGACGAAGCCACTTAGCTGCTCGTTCGCGTGTTCCCGCGCGTGTCATCGGCCAGAGTTCCTGCTGCTCGATCGAAAGTGAACGACCACGAAAAGTGTAAGGGTATCCCTAACGGCCCTCGGACGCAATCTTTGTGTGGAAAATGAAAGGTTTAGCTTCGATTCGCGGGATTTCCGATGGTCCTATTTATCTTGCACAAGATAAATATCCACCACGCGCAAGATAAGATCCGATCCGACGGTAACCGATGCGGCGAGTCTTTGCCTCCTCGTCGCGGCGATCGGAGATCGTTGTTTCACGCATTTGGGGCGGCAGCCTCTCTTTTCGCCCCCGGCGTGCCCGCAACGGGCACGCCGTTTTTCTTTGCCGTCCGGCTTAACTGCCCGGCTCAGCCGCCCGGCTTAACGCACGTCAGCGGCCCGCGGCGCTCACGTCGGCCACGAGCAGGGCCGCCATATTGACGATGCGCCGCACCGTCGCCGACTCGGTGAGGACATGCACGGGCTTGGCCGCGCCGAGCAAGATCGGCCCGATCGCGATATTGTTGCCCGCGGCGGTCTTCAGCAGGTTATAGGCGATGTTCGCCGCATCGATGTTCGGCAACACGAGCAGGTTCGCCTCGCCGTCCAGCGTCGATTCCGGCAGTACTTCGCGTCGCAGCGCCGGGTCGAGGGCAACGTCCCCGTGCATCTCGCCGTCCACTTGCAGATCGGGCGCGCGCTCGCGGATCAGTTCGAGCGTATCGCGCATCTTCTGCGCGGAGGGCGCATTGCTCGTCCCGAAATTCGAATGCGAAACAAGCGCGATCTTCGGTTCGATACCGAAGCGGCGCACCTCTTCGGCCGCCATGATCGTGATTTCGGCCAACTCCGCCGGCGTCGGATCGACGTTCACGTGCGTATCGACGAGGAAGATCTGACGGCCCGGCAGCACGAGGCCGTTCATCGCGCCGAACACGGTGCAGCCCTCGCGTTTGCCGATGACTTGATTGATGAAGTGCAGGTGACGATGCGGTGTGGAGATCGTGCCGCAAATCATGCCGTCGGCTTCGCCCTTCTTGACGAGCATCGAACCAATCAGCGTCGTGCGGCGGCGCATCTCGACCTTCGCCAATTGTTGGCTGATGCCCTTGCGGCACATCATCTTGTAGTAGGTCTGCCAGAAGTCGCGATAGCGCTCGTCGTGCTCGGTATTGACGACCGTGAAATCGACACCCGGCGTGAGCCGCAAGCCGTAGCGCTCGATGCGGTGCTCGATGACCGCGGGCCGGCCGATCAAGATCGGCGTGGCGAGCTTTTCGTCGACGACGATTTGCACGGCGCGCAGCACGCGCTCTTCCTCGCCCTCGGCGAACACGATGCGCTTCTTGCCGGGCTCGACGCTGCGCGCCTGCTGGAAGATCGGCTTCATCGTCGTACCGCTGTGGTAGACGAACTGTTGCAGATGCTGCTTGTAGGCGTCCATATCCTCGATCGGACGCGTCGCGACGCCGGAATCCATCGCAGCCTGCGCCACGGCCGGCGCGATCTTCACGATGAGACGCGGATCGAACGGCTTCGGAATCAAGTACTCCGGTCCGAACGAGAGGTCCTGAATGCCATATGCCGTCGCGACGATGTCGCTTTGTTCCTGCCGCGCGAGCTCGGCGATCGCGTTGACGGCGGCGATTTCCATCTCGCGCGTCACCGTCGTCGCGCCGGCATCGAGCGCGCCGCGGAAGATGAACGGGAAGCACAGGACGTTGTTGACCTGGTTCGGGTAATCGGTGCGGCCCGTCGCGAGCACGGCGTCGGGTCGCACTTCCAACGCGAGTTCCGGCAGGATTTCCGGCGTCGGATTGGCCAGCGCGAGGATCAGCGGCTTGGCGGCCATCGTCTTGACCATCTCGGGCTTGAGCACGCCGCCGGCCGACAGACCGAGGAAAATGTCGGCGCCTTCGATGACCTCGGCCAGCGTGCGCGCCGTCGTCTCGCGCGCGAAACGTTCCTTATCCGGGTCCATCAGTTCGGTACGGCCCTTGTAGACCACACCGGCCAAATCCGTCACCAGGATGTTCTCGATCGGCAGCCCGAGATCGACGAGCAAGTCCAAACACGCGAGGGCGGCGGCGCCGGCGCCGGAAGCAACGAGCTTGACCTTCGAGATGTCCTTGCCGACCACCTTCAAGCCGTTCGTGACGGCGGCCGCCACGACGATGGCCGTGCCGTGCTGGTCGTCGTGGAAAACGGGGATCTTCATCCGTTTGCGGCACTCGCGCTCCACGATGAAGCAATCGGGTGCCTTGATGTCTTCCAAGTTGATGCCGCCGAACGTCGGTTCGAGCGCGGCGATCACATCGACGAGCTTATGCGGATCGGATTCGTTCAGCTCGATATCGAAAACGTCGATCCCGGCGAACTTCTTGAACAGCACGGCCTTGCCTTCCATGACGGGCTTCGAGGCGAGCGGGCCGATATTGCCGAGACCGAGCACCGCCGTGCCGTTCGTGACGACGCCGACCAGGTTGCTGCGCGCCGTGAAGCGCGCCGCGTTCAGCGGATTCTCGACGATTTCCTCGCAAGCGAACGCGACCCCGGGCGAATACGCTAGCGCGAGATCGCGCTGGTTGATCATCTGTTTCGTCGGCGCAATGGCGATCTTGCCGGGCGACGGAAATTCGTGATAATCGAGCGCGGCTTCGCGCAGCTTCGCCTTGGCGGCAGCGGGATTCGTAGACATGAGGTTCGTGAGTCCAGTCTGAGGGTGTGTTACGCGGATTAGAATGAGTGTTCGACGCATTGTAGCGCCATTCGTCCCCCCTCCCGACCGCCTTGTCCGTCCGGCCGGGTCTGCCGGGCGTGTCGGCGCGGCCTTGCCGCTGCAACCGATCACCTTCCGACCGCACCTTTCTATGCCCTTATCCGAGTTCGCGCTGATCGAACGTTTTTTTGCGCGGCGCGCGCGTTCGAGCCCCACCGTCGCCGCGCTGGGCATTGGCGACGACTGCGCCTTGATCGCCCCCGATGCCGGGCAAATGCTGGCCGTTTCGACGGACATGCTCGTCGAAGGCCGCCATTTCATGCCCGATGTCGATCCACGCGCGCTGGGCCACAAGACGCTGGCCGTGAACTTATCGGATCTCGCCGCGATGGGTGCGAAGCCGCGTGCCTTCACGCTCTCGCTCGCGCTCGAAACGCCGCGCGAGGCATGGCTCGAAGCCTTCGCCGACGGTCTGTTCGCCCTCGCGGACCGTCACGGCTGCGCGTTGATCGGCGGCGATACGACGCGTGGCCCCTTGAACTTGTGCGTGACCATCTTCGGCGACGTCCCCGCGCACGCGGCGCTGCGCCGCGACGGCGCCAAGGATGGCGACGATATCTGGGTGTCGGGCACGCTCGGCGACGCGCGCGCGGGCCTGGGCGTTTTGCGCGGCGAATGGCCGGCGGGGGTATTCGACGCGAACGACGAAGCCTCGCTGCGTCATGCTCTCGAGCAGCCCGAGCCGCGCATCGCGCTCGGCCTCGCGTTACGCGGCCTCGCGCATTCGGCGCTCGATGTTTCCGACGGCCTGGCCGGAGACTTGCGCCACATCCTCGAGCGCTCGCGCGTGCACGCCTCGATCGACGTCGACGCCATTCCGCGTTCGGGCACGCTGCGCAAGCTGCCGCTCGACGCCCAGCGGCGCTGCGCGCTTGCAGGCGGCGACGACTACGAGCTGCTTTTCACGGCCCCGGCTCACGCGCGCGAGGCCATTGCCGACGCGGGCGGACGCGCGAACGTGGCCGTCACGAGGATCGGTACAATAAGCGCCCTGCGTCATGCGGCCGACGAGCCGGCGATCGCATGGCACGACGGCGCGAATGCGCCGCTTTCCTTGACGCTGCACGGCTTCGACCATTTCGATGCAACCTGATCCTTCGTTAGGCGGCGGTGCGCCGCCCGCCGCAGTCGACGCGCCGCGCGTGAAGCGCCGCGCAAGCGCTCGCTTCATGCTGTCGCACCCGCTCCATTGGTTCTCGCTCGGGTTCGGCAGCGGCCTTTCCCCGATCATGCCGGGCACCGTCGGCACGCTATTCGCGTGGGCCTCGTTTGCCGCCCTCAACGGCCGCCTGACCGTCATCGAATGGGCCGCGCTGATCGTTGTCGGGTTCATCGCCGGTATCTATATGACGGGCTTCACGGCGCGCAAGCTCGGCACCGACGATCCCTCCCCCGTCGTCTGGGATGAGATCGTCGCGTTCTGGCTCGTGCTCGTCTTCGTCACGCCCGAAACGTTCGCGGGCCAACTCGGCGCATTTGTCGTGTTCCGCTTCTTCGACATGGTCAAGCCGCCGCCGATCCGCTACTTCGACCGCCGCGTCAAAGGCGGCTTCGGCATCATGCTCGACGACCTGGTCGCGGCTTTCTTCTCGCTGCTCGTCATTGCGCTTTGGCGCATGACAATCTGACCCCCGGGGCCCGCCCGGCGCCACGCAACCGTTGCCCAGCCGAGATCAACGCAATGCCAACCGATTCCGTCGTTCATCAACTCGCCGTGCGCGCCGGCAACAAGCTGCGCGAGATGCATCTGCTTCTTGCCACCGCGGAGTCGTGCACGGGCGGCATGGTCGCCGCGGCCGTCACCGATATTTCGGGCAGCAGCGGATGGTTCGAGCGCGGCTTCGTCACGTACTCGAATCAAGCGAAAACGGAAATGATCGGCGTGCCGGCCGAGTTGATCGACAAACACGGCGCCGTCAGCGAGAACGTCGCGCGGGCGATGGCCGAAGGCGCGCTGCGCAACAGCCGCGCCCAGGTGTCGCTCGCCATTACGGGCGTGGCGGGTCCCGGCGGCGGGACGGAAACCAAGCCGGTCGGCATGGTCTGCTTCGCTTGGAGCAATCGCCTCGAAACGTCGGCGGAAACGCTCGTGTTCAAGGGCGATCGCGAACAGATTCGCGTGCAAGCCGCCGCGCACGCGCTGCGCGGCTTGCTCAAACATATCGACGAGAACGAGCGCTAGCGTAAGGGGTAGCGTTAAGGCGCGGCGCCGGCCGTTCGCCGGTATGGGCTATGACGGGGTAAGGGCTATGACGCTCAACGATAGCCGTTGATCTTATCGCGCGTTTCTTGGGCGATGCGCGCCGCCTCGCGCGCGAAGTTTCCGTCCTTGCCCGCATACAGAATCGCGCGCGACGAGTTGATCATCATCCCCGTGCCGGCCGCCGTGCGCCCGGCGCGCACGGTCGCTTCGACGTCGCCGCCCTGCGCGCCGATGCCTGGAATCAAGAGCGGCATGTCACCGACGATGCCGCGCACCACCTCGATCTCTTTCGGAAACGTCGCCCCGACGACCAAGCCCAGTTGGCCGCTCGCGTTCCATTTCTCGGCCGCGAGCGACGCCACGACCTGATAGAGCGGCCGCCCGCCCGTTTCGAGAAATTGCAGATCGGAGCCGCCCGGGTTAGACGTGCGGCACAGCACGATCACGCCCTTGCCTTCGTGCGCCAGGTACGGCTCGATCGAGTCGAAACCCATGTACGGATTGACGGTCACCGCATCGGCGCGGTAGCGCTCGAACGCCTCGCGCGCGTATTGCTCGGCTGTGCTGCCGATGTCGCCGCGCTTGGCATCCAAAATCACCGGCAAACCCGGGTGATTGTCGTGGACGTGCGCGATCAACGCTTCGAGTTGGTCCTCGGCGCGATGCGCGGCGAAGTAGGCGATCTGCGGTTTGAACGCGCTGGCGAAGGGCGCGGTCGCATCGACGATGTCGCGGCAAAATTCGAAAATCTTGTCGGCGCGGTTGGCGAGGCCGGCGGGAAAGCGCGACGGTTCGGGATCGAGACCGACGCACAGGAGCGAGTTCGTGCGCTGCCAAGCATCGTGGAGCGAGCGAACGAACGAGTAGGAGCTGGACATAACGAAGACGGCGCGCGCGCCGATGGCGGAAAAGGTGCATATTTTAACCGTTCGCCGTCGCGCCTCGCCGCGCCGCCGCCGTGTGTCCGCTATCGCCCCACGGGCTCGACCGTAAAGCGGAACGCGCGCGTCAAGCGCTCGCCCGGCGCCAAGACGGTCATGCCATGCTCACTGGCGCCGCCCGGCAAATTGACCGCGTTGATCGGATGATCGACGGGCTCGAAGCAAAAGAAATCTTCGCCGGGCGGCGTGTAGAGCACGTAATAGTCGGCGTCCGCCTCGATCGTGAGCGACAGCCGCCTGCGCGGCCATACGACCGATGCTCGCCCGCTCCACTGCGTGAAGGCGTGGTTCACGAGCGCGCCGGGCAGTGGATAGGCCACGCCGAACACCCAGGCGGCCGGGGCCGGCACGTGACGCTGGGGCAACCAGTCGTCGCCGGACAACCACAAGCCGCTCGCCGCGGCCGCGAGGCGCGTGTCGTCGTCGCGTGCGAGGAACGGATGCAGCCCGAGCCCGAACGGCAACGCCTCGCGCCCGGCATTCTCGACGGCGAGCGTGACGGTTAGCGCCGGCCCATCGAGCGCATAACGCAGCGTCGCCCGGTAGGCATGCGGCTTAGCTCGTTCGCGCTCGAGCACGAGGGTGGCATGGTGCTCGCCGCGGTCGGCGACGCGCCATGCGCGCAGCCAGCCGTCGCCGTGGATCGGCAAGCGCTCATCCGCTCGATTGCGAGGGACCGCCACCTCACGCCCCTCGAATTGAAAACGCGCGCCGCCGATGCGATTCGAAAACGGTACGAGCGGATAGCAGGCAAGCCCGTTCGGGTCTGTCTCGTCTTGCGCCGGCTGCCCCGAATCGCACCCCCGAAAAATGGGCGTCGGCGCACGACCGTCGCCATGCCAATCGAATCGCGTCATCCCGCCGCCGCGCGATGGCGCGAGATCGACGCGCAGATGTTCGTTGGCCAGCGTCAATTCGGCGCCTCTAGCCTCATCGCCCGCTGAGCGCGCAATCGCCGACGTTCCCGGCCCGGGGCGGACCGGCTGCACGATCGCGGCCAGCTTCGCACTGCGCGTTTGCGCTCGCTTGTTGCCCGCATCGGTGCGGGAGCGGCGAGTCTCGGACGCGCGCGCGGCGCTGAGATCGGTATGGGCTGCGCTCATGATCGGCTCCGTCGAGAGGCGCCCGGCCATGACGGCCAGGCAATATGCGAAGGCGTGTCGTTGCCGCCTTTGACCCCTGGGGATGCGTTCGGTTTAACCCGGCGCGCCAGGGTTTACCGCCACCGGCCCTGAAACAGCGGCTCGGGCAAGCCGCGCCGGCTACTCGACGCGACGAAGATGCCCCCGGCCTCTGGTTGCGTCGCGAGCGCCGCCGCATCGAGTTCGACACGGGCCGTGGTGAGATAAAGCGTGCTCAGGTGCGGTCCCCCAAGGGCCACGCAACTGGGCTGGCTCACCGGCACGACGACGCGTTCGGTTTCGACGCCGTCGGGGCCGTAACGCACGACGCGGCTACCGCCCCATTGCGCGTTCCACAAGCCTCCCTCGGCATCGACGGTCGAGCCGTCGGGCACGCCCTCCGGATCGGTCAGCCGCGCGAAGAGGCGAATGTGACCGACCGTCCCGTCGGCCCCGTAGTCGCAAGCGAGGATCTCGCGCGAGGGCGAGTCGCAAAAGTACATCGTCGCGCCGTCGGGGCTGAAGCCGATGCTGTTCGAGATGGCGGGCGTCGGCAAGGGCAGCCGCTCGAGCGACAAATCGTGGCCGAGCCGGTAAAAGCCCCCTGCCACTTCCGTATCGGGCCCTTCGTATTTGGTGCCGAAGACGAAACGCCCCTGACGGTCGCACCGGCCGTCGTTCAATCGCGTGGGAAGGCCGGACTCGACGTCCACGATCGGGCGAATCTCGAGCGTCGTCAGATCGAAGAATGCGAGATGGGTCGCGAGGCCGAGCAGCAGGTGGTTCGGGTCGGCGCACAGCGCGAAGGTCGCCAGCCGTTCGGGCATCGGCCAGCTCGCGTGCTCGTCCGTAGCCGGATCGAAGCGATGCAAGCGCGCGCCTTCGATGTCGGTCCAGTAAAAGCGCCCGGTGCGCGCGCACCAGGTCGCCCCCTCGCCCAACGCGCAGCGCGCGGGCACCGCGAGCGTCGCGCGGCCACCCTCGGCGTTCATGCCCATCCCCCATCGACGATGAATTCCTGCGCCGTCACCATGCGGCTGTCGTCGGCCGCCAAGAACAGCGCCATGCGCGCCAAATCCTCTGGCATGAGTTCGCCGTCCAAGCACTGCCCTTCCTTCAGCGCGCGTTTGCCGGCCTCGTCGAGCCACAGCCTGCGCTGCTTCTCGGTCAGAACCCAGCCGGGCACGAGCGTATTGACGCGGATGCCGAACGGTCCCAAATCGCGCGCCAGTGCGTGCGTGAGCCCTTGAATCGCGGCCTTCGACGTCAAGTAAACGGGCATGCCCCCTTGCTTGAGCATCCAACTGATCGAGCCCAGGTTGATGATCGAGCCGCCGCCCGCGCGCTTCATGTCCTCGACCACGGCTTGCGCGGCGAAGAACTGGTGCCGCAGATTGACGGCGATGCCCGCGTCGAACGAATCCGGCGTGACGTCGGCGAGTGCATGGCGGACGTCGTTGGCGGCGTTGTTGACTAGCACCGCGATCGGGCCGATGGCACTTTGCGCATCGGCGATCGCGCCGCGCAGCGCCTCGATGTCGGTCACGTCGCAGGCGAGAAAGAGCGGCTTCTCGCGCGCATCGCCGAGCGCATCGGCCAGCGCCTGACCCGCGCTCGTGTCGATATCGCAAAATGCCACGCGCGCGCCTTGCAGCGCGAAATGCTGGACGAACGAGGCGCCGATGCCGGTCGCGCCGCCCGTGATGAACACGGTTCGGCCGACGAGGCTCGGGTAGCGCGCGTAGGGGCCCAATTGCGGATGATCGGGAAGCGACATCGTAAATAGTCTCCGTTAGAGCGAAAGAGCGCCTTTCGTTGTGCGGGCTCGAAACGCCACCATCGTTCAATCGCGCGAGCCGCGATTCTTTAGCTGGTCGAGCAGCACGGCCGCGAGCAGGATCGCGCCGCGCACGAGATATTGATAGAACGCGTCGATGTTCAGCAGGTTCATGACGTTCTCGACCGTGCCCATGATCAGCACGCCTATCACGACGCCCGAAATCGTCGCGCGGCCACCGAGCAGCGACACGCCGCCGAGCACGCAGGCGGAGATGACGTTCAGTTCGAAGCCTTCGGCGGCGTTCGGCTGCCCCGAGGTGATACGCGAAGCGAGAATCACGCCGGCCAACGCCGTCACGGCGCCTTGCACCAGGAAGATCACGACGCGCGTGCGCTCGACGTTGATCCCGGCCAGCCGCGAGGCTTCCGGATTACCGCCGATCGCGAGCGTGTTGCGGCCATAGACGGTTTGGTTCAGCAAGACGCCGAACGCGATGAAGCACACGAGCGTGACCCAAATCGGCAGCGAGACGCCGAAGAGCGTCAGCCCGCCGAGCGCGATGAACGTATCCGACGATACGCCCACGGCCTGCCCATGCGAAACGATGAAACCGAGGCCGCGGACGATTTCCATCGTCGCCAGCGTCGTAATCAACGCGTTGATGCGCAGATAGGCGATGACGGCACCGTTCACCCAGCCGATCACCGACCCGGCGGCCACCGCCGCCACGATCGCGAGGAACGTGTTGTTCGTCGCATTGAGCACCATCGCGCACAGCACGCCCGCGAACGCCACCGTGGAGCCCACGGACAAATCGAAGTCGCGCGACGCAAGACAGAACATCATCGTGCACGCCACCATGCCGATCTGCGAAACCGACAGCGCGAGACCGAGCATGTTGTCGATCGAGAAGAAGTGATCGACGGTCAGCGACGTCGTCACGAACATGACGGCGAAAATCAAAATGAGGCTGTATTCGGTGACCTGCTGCCACCACTTTTGCCGATCGTTCGGCTGCGGGATCAACGCTTCGGCCGCGCGCTTGGCGCCTGCCTCGACGAGGTTTTCTCTTGCTTGCATGTCCTGACTCCTTCACCGTCGTTCGCGACGGGTTTTCGTTTCTTTGGTTCCGTGTCCGGCTCCGCGCGCTTTACACCGCTTTACGCCGCTTCGCGCGCCGCGCGTCCGCCCTGCGGCAGGGCCAGTTCCAAGAGGGCCGGCTCGCTGGCCTCGCCACGCGCGAGTTCGCCCGAGATCCGTCCCTCGCGCATGACCACGATGCGATCCGAGACGCCGAGCACCTCGGGCAACTCGGACGACACCATCACCACGGCGCAGCCGCGCTCGGCCAGTTCGTAGATGACGTTGTAGATCTCGTGTTTCGCCCCGACGTCGATCCCGCGCGTGGGCTCGTCCAGAATGACGACCTTCAGGTCGGGCTCGGCGAGCCAACGCGACAAAATCGCCTTTTGCTGGTTACCGCCCGAGAGCAAGCGAATCTTCTGCCGCCGGCTGGGCGTCTTGATCTTGAGCAGCTTGATGAAGCGATCGGCCGTTTCCGCCTCTTTCTTCCGATTGAGGAACAGACCGGCGCGCAACTCGTGGCGGCGGCAACTGATATTGATGTTCTCGGCCACCGACGCCATGGCGACGATGCCCTCTTCCTTGCGGTCCTCGGGACACAGCACGATGCCCTGCCGAATCGCATGCGTGGGGCTTTTCACGTCGGTGGGCGCGCCGTCGAGCGTCAGTTGTCCGCCGCGCCGTTTCTCGGCGCCGTACACGAGCCGCATCAATTCGCTGCGCCCCGCGCCGACGAGCCCGAAAAAGCCGAGGATCTCACCCGCGCGCACCGAAAAACTCGCGGGCGCGGCAAGTCCGTGGCCTTCGACCGCCTCGACGGCCAGCCTGACCTCGCCTTGCCGGCGCGGCCGATACCCGTAGATGTCGGTGATTTCGCGCCCGACCATCTCTTTCACGATCGTGTCGCGCTTGACTTCGGCGAGCGACGGATGCGACGTCACTTTGCGGCCGTCGCGGAAAATCGTACAAGCGGTACACAGCTCGTAGATCTCGTCCATCCGGTGCGAGATGTAGATGAGCGCACGGCCGTCGGCCTGCAATTCGCGCACGAGCTTGAACAGCACTTCGGTCTCGCGGTGCGAGAGGGAGCTCGTCGGCTCGTCGAGCGCGATTACGCGCGCGTTGCGCAGCAATGCCTTGCAGATTTCCACCATCTGCCGCTGCGCGATCGACAAGCGCCCGAGCCGCGCATTGGGGTCGAGATCGACGCCCATCTGCGCAAGCCGTTCCTGCACGAAGCGCTTGGCGCCGCGCTTGTTCACCCACCCGAACGCGCTCGGCAACCGGCCGAGCAGCAGATTTTCCGTCACCGTCAAATCGGGAACGTACTGCAGCTCCTGGTGAATCACCGCGACGCCCGCCGCGATCGAGGCAGCCGCGCTCGGAAAGCGCACTTCCTTGCCGTCCATCAAGATGCGGCCCGAGTCCGGCTGATACTCGCCGCCCAAGATCTTGAGCAGCGTCGACTTGCCCGCGCCGTTTTCGCCCATGAGACCGTGCACCTGGCCCGCATCCACTTCGAAGGACACGCCGTCGAGCGCGCGCACGCCCGGAAACACCTTGCCGATATTGTCAAATCGCAACGTTGCTGACATCTCACCTATCCTCGTACTGAAGGGTCGCCCGGGCCGGCGCGCGGCCGGCCCGGCATGCCGCGCCGCTTACTTCGCGGCGAGCCCCATCTCTTCACGCACCTTCGCTACGTTCTCTCGCGTGGCGAGCATCCCGGTGGTGAGCGTGAGCAGCGGCGGCTCCTTGCCCGTCGTGATCCACTTGTACATATCTTCCGACGTCTCGTCGCCATGGCGCTTCGGGCTGATGATGACCGAGCCGAAGAAGCCCGTCGGTTGCGGCTTCTTGAATTCGTTCAGCGCCGAATCCGAGCCGCCGATACCGATGCCGATCATGTTGTCGGCCTTGAAGCCGCGGCTCTCCGCCGCGCGCACGGCGCCGAGCACCGCTTCGTCGTTCAGGCCGTATGCCACCCAGTGCTTGAACTGCGAATTTTTCGTGATGGCGATATTGGCCGCGTTGAAGGCGTTTTCGGTGTCGGTCTTCGCTTGCGGAGCGGCGATGATGTTCGCCTTCGGGAAACCCGAGGCGAGGAGCACGTCGGTCGCGCCTTGCGTGCGATCGTGCGCCGTCGGCAGTTGCTCATAGGTCACGTCGATCGCGCCGACATCCTTCATGTCCCAGCCGCGCTTCTTGATTTCGTCGACGATCCCTTTGCCGACTTGCTGACCGATGTTGTACGCCGAGATGCCCATGTGCGGCACGCTCGCGATCGGCTTGCCGCTGCCGTCCACGAGGCGGTCGTCGACCGTCATCATCTTCAGCCCGTCGGCCTTCGCCTTCGCGACGATTCCGGGCCCGAGCTTCACGTCGGGCGTGCAGATGATGAAGCCTTGCGCCTGCTGGGCGTGCAGGTTGTCGATTGCGCTCATGACCTTTTCGCCGGAGGTCGCGCCGATCTTCACGAGCGTGAAGCCGTCGCGCTTCGCGGCCATTTCGGCGAACTTCCATTCGTCTTGGAACCAAGGCTCCTCAGGCTGCTTCACGAGGAAACCGATCTTGACCGGATCGGCGGCTTGCGCGGCGGGCACGCCTGCAACCATCGTCGTCACCGCGGCAGCGACGAGCGTGAGGAAAATTTTGCGCTTCATGAGGTTTGTCTCCTGTCTGATTGAGCGTTCGGCCGCCTTGTCTATATCGGATGACTCACGCGGCCAGTGCGCCATCCGGTTTGCGATTCCCGCGCGAGGCTGCCCGCGCGGCGTGCAAATCCATTCTTCCCGCTTATCGTGTCAGTCGTGGTAGAGCGCCGTGCGCCCTCCGTCGATCGTGATGCATGTGGCATTGATGAACGGCGCCTCGTCCGATGCGAGAAAAACGGCCGTCATCGCCACTTCGTCCGGTTGCGCGATGCGCTTCATCGGCTGCAACGCCATCGTCGCTTCGCGCGCGGCCGCGGGGTCCGGCTGCGCGTTCCACCAATCGTGCGTCAGTTGCGTCTCGACATAACCGGGCGCGATCGCGTTGACGCGCACTTGCCGTGCCGCGTATTCGATCCCGAGCGCACGTGTCAGACCGAGTACGCCGTGCTTGGCGACCGGATACGGAAAACACCCCGGGATGATTTGAAACGCATGCGACGACGCGATGTTTACGATGCTGCCGCGCCCGCGCTCCACCATCCCCGGCAGCACGGCTTTACATCCGTTCCAAACCCCGTCGAGATCGACTGCGAAGCAGCGCCGCCAGTCGTCGTCGCTCATCGTCAGCGGATCGCAAAATACATTGATGCCGGCGTTATTCACGAGCACGTCGATGGGACCGAAGGCATGCTCGGCCGCATCGCGTGCATCGCAGACGGACGCAGGCCGCGTCACGTCGGTCTGCACGGCGAGCACGCGCGCGCCGGGCGTATCGGCCGCGATCCGTTCGGCGGCACGACGCGCCGCCTCGAGATCGAGTTCGGCCAGCACGGTCGCCGCGCCTTCGCGCGCGAAGGCACGCGCGATCGCCTCGCCGATGCCGCGGCCGGCCCCGGTGACGATGGCGACCTTGCCCGCGAGCCGGTTCACCGTTGCGCCCCCGGGCGCACTTTGCGCCAAGCCTCGATGAATGCGCGCGCATGCGCCGCTGTCGTGTCCACGTCTTGCCCGGCGCGATAGAGCGCCGAACCGAGACCGAACCCGCTCGCGCCCGCGGCCACGAACGTGCCCATGTTCTCGGGCGTTATGCCGCCCACCGGCACGAGCGGAACGCGTTTAGCGATCACCGCGCGCCACGCCTTCACGACATGGGCACCCAACTGCTCCGCGGGAAACATCTTGAGCACGTCGGCGCCGCTAGCAAGCGCCGCGAACGCCTCCGTCGGCGTGGCCACGCCCGGTGCGCAGGCCATTGCCTTTTCCTTGGCAGCCCGAATGACTTCCGTGTCGCCGTGGGGCATGACGACGAGTTCGCCGCCGGCCTGCGCCACGGCTTCGACGAATGCCGGCCGCAACACGGTCCCCGCGCCGACGATCGCATCGTCCGGCAGCGCCTTGCTCAATGCGGCGATGCTGGCGAGCGGATCGGGCGAATTGAGCGGCACCTCGACGATACGGAATCCGGCGTCGTACAGCGCCCGGCCATGAGCGACCACTTCGCCGGGCGTAATGCCGCGCAAAATCGCGATCAACCCGCATGACTCGAAGGCGGCGATGAAGCGCGCGTGGGGCTGGTAAGGCTTCGGTAGATCGAATTCAGTTTGCATATCGAACGGCCTAATTCATGGAGCTTGCTAACAATTCATCGGTTGCCGGCGCCCACCTGGGCGCGTCAACTTGCCGGTGCCGCCGCGCGACGCTGCACGAGCCCCGCCTGGGTCGCGATGCGCCACAATCCGCATTCGGCGGCGCCCTCGACCACGCTCGCCTGCCGGCAGCCGAACTCGGCCAGCGCGAGCCGATAGCGCTCGCACAGCGCGGCGCTGCCGATCAAGCGCGGCGCCTCGTCGGCCAGGGCGGCGCCGCGCGACTCGATGAGCGCGGCAAGTCCGCTCAACTCATGTCCGATCAACAGTCCCGACAGGTAGTCGGGCTGCTGCTCGCCGCTGAGCGCGCCGGTCAGCCCGAGCGTGCGCGTGCTGAAGATCGTCGCCAAAAGCCCCGCGTGCTGCGCATGCTTGGCGACCGTGACGCCGCGCAAAAAGGCTTGCGTGTCGGGTTCGACGGGCTCGACCATCGTGCGTCCGAGGATCGTGTGTTCGCGCAAGGCGCCATAAAGCTCGCCCGTCATAAACGTATGGAACGACTCGATGCGCTCGCCGCGCACGACGGCCCATTTCGCATGCGTGCCCGGCAAGCCCACGAGCGTGCGCGCGGTCGCGGCGATCGCGTCGCTCGCCAGCGCGCCGACGATCTGCGTTTCCTCGCCGCGCATGACGTTCGGCAACTCGCCGCGTTCGATCACACCCGGTACGATGCGCACGCTGACGCCGCGCGAGGTCGCGACGTGCACGATGCCGGCCACGAGCGCGGAGGCATCGGCCGGCACGTCGACATAGGGCGCTTCGCGCCAGCCTTGCGCGCTGCCCACCATGCCGGCGGCGATCACAGGCAAGTGCGGCGATGCGTCGAGCCATGCGCCGCATGCGGCTTCGAAAGCGGCATCGAATCCGCCCGGCTGCGGCAAGCGCATGATCCCCTCGCTCGATGCGCGCGAGTCCACGACGGTGCCGAGCGCATCGAACAGATAGGCGCGCATGGCGGTAGTGCCCCAATCGAGCCCGATTAGGGCCGGTTGCGCGGTGACGGCTTGCACAGCGCTCATCGTTTGATACGGCGCCCGCCGGGCGCGACGTAACCGAGTTCTTCGGAAATCGCGCGCGCTTCGCGCTGCACGATCGGCACCAATTCATCCATACGTTCGAGCGGCATATAAGGGACCGTGCTGGCCACGGAAACGGCGGCGATGATCATTCCGGACGCGTCGCGGATCGGTGCGGCGACGCAGCGAATCGACACCTCGTTTTCCTCGAGGTCGAACGCATAACCGGCCGCGGCGTAGCGGACCATCTTTTGCAGGAACATCGGTTTGTCGGGGCGCGCATCGTGGCTGAAGCGCTCGCTCGTGCCCGAGCGGCGGGCCGCGTCGTAAAGCACGCCCCACGTTTGCGGCGACAGATCGAGCATCAGCGCCTTGCCGATACCCGTGCAGGCAAGCGGCATGTGATGGCCCAGCGCCGAGCGCATTTCGAGCCCGCGCTTGCCGCCGATCTTGTCGATGTAAAGGACATCGTCACCGTCGCGGACGCCGAGATGGATCGTATCGAGCGTCTCGTCCGACAAGCGCTCGAGATGCGGACGGGCCACGGCGGTCAACGGCATCTGCTCGAGCGCGATCGTGCCCAGTTCGATGAGCTTGGGTCCGATGAAATAGCCGTTCGAGCCCGCGCGCAGATAGCGCGCTTGAACGAGGCTGCTCACGAGACGGTGGGTGGTGCTGCGCGTCGTACCGAGCGCCGCGGCGAACGCGCGCATATCGCGCGCGCCGTTCGCGCATGCCTCGATGATCGCCAGGCCGCGCAGCAGCGTTTGCGTGCCCGCCTGCGATTCGTTGATTTCGAGCGGCGAGCCCGTGATCGGCAATGGCTCGGGGGCGGAGCGACCCGGTTCGCGGTCTTGAGCATCGGCCATCGACGGAGGATGGGCCAGGTCGTTTTCAGGGGCAATCATCGGGGGCGTCTCCTTGCAGGTGAGATGCTTCGCTCTCGAATCGCTTCAATGGGTAAGGCATCACGCGGCCTTCTCGACCGCTCGCGACGAATTGTAGGCACGCCTTTCGTCTTCATCCAACATTTGAATGACCTGCTCATATAGTGAGATTTCCGCGCATTGGTGCGATCGTGGCAAGATGCGTGGCGGCACTCGCCCATTCCCCGTCCCCCGATAAGGATCGACCCATGAAGCCCATCATCAATCTGGCCGACGTCGAACTGTCCCCGTTGCCGCCCGGCATGGCGCCACCCGAATCGATGGCCGATCGCTACGCGCCGCGCATGGGCGCGATCGGCGCGCGAATCGGCGCCCAAAAACTCGGCTATAACGTGACGGCGCTGGCGCCGGGCAAGCGGGCCTTTTCGTTTCATAACCACCGGGTCAACGAAGAGATGTTTTTCGTGCTGCAGGGCACGGGAGAAGTGCGCATCGGCGATGCGGTGCATCCGATCCGCGCGGGCGACGTGATCGCCTGCCCGCCCGGCGGCGCCGAGACGGCGCATCAGATCGCGAATACGGGCGACGTCGAATTGAAATACCTTGCGGTGAGCACGAAGATGATGCCCGAGATCGCCGAATATCCCGATTCGGGCAAGTTCGGCATTCTTGCGGAATTCGCAGGCGCCCCCGGCGAACGGCCGAGAGGGTTCCGATTCGTATCACGCGAGAGCGAAAGCGCGTCCTATTGGGAGGACAACTGACCGTCGAGCGCCGCTCTCGGCTATCGCGCGATGAGGGTGATCAGCGCGGCAACTCGGCGGCGCCCATGCGGCGTGCGATGACGGCCGAGCGCTGCGCGAGATAAGGCGACGAGCGGTGCCCATCGAAGTAGCGCGGATTCGGCAGCATGACGGCGAGCCGGGCCGCTTGCCAAGCGGTCAATTGCGATGCGGCGCACCGGTAGTAGTAGCGCGAGGCCGCCTGTGCGCCGTACACGCCGTTGCCCCACTCGACCGAATTCAGATAGATCTCGAAGATGCGCTCTTTATCGAGCAGCGTTTCGAGCATCCAAGTGATGATGAGTTCCTGCCCCTTGCGCAGATAGCTCTTTTGCCGCGAGAGAAACAGGTTGCGCGCGAGCTGTTGCGAGATGGTCGAACCGCCGGCCACGATTTTGCCGCGCTTCTTGTTCTTCTCCCATGCCTGCAGGATCGCGTCGGTCTCGTAACCGTTGTTGTTGACGAAGTTCGCGTCCTCCGACGCAATGATCGCACGCTTCAGATTCCGAGAAATGCGATCGTAGGGGACCCATTCATGTTGGATCGTTAGATCGGGACGATCCTGGGCGAGGCGCCAGGCATCGGCGCGCATGAACGCCGTCGAACCCGGGTCGACCCTACTCCACCATGCAATCTGCCCGAAGTAATAGGCTTGCGTGGCGACCCAAGCAAAGGCGCCGACGCCGACGACATAGAGCAGCCAGCCGCCGGCGCCTCTCCCCGTTCTTTTTTTCGTTTTCGTCATCGATGCGTCTCGACTATGCGCAAGCGCGCCGTCTCCCCTTACGTCGACGCCCCTAAGCCGGCGTAGCCAACATCGCGCGCAGTTCGGCCAAGACCGGCGCGCTCGCGGGACTCACACCGCGCCAAATACGGAACGATTCGGCCGCTTGCTCGACGAGCATGCCGAGCCCATCGGAGGTTTTGGCCCCAAGCGAGCGCGCATGCCGCATGAAAACCGTGGGTTGCGCGCCGTACATCATGTCGTAGGCGAGCGTATTCGGGCCGAATGCCCGGGGATCGCATTCCGGCACCTCGGCCGTCAACGAGCCGGCCGTGGCGTTGACGATCACGTCATAGGGCGCCGGCTCCACCGCTTCGGGCGCGCCGCCCGACAATGCGCAGCCGGCCTCTCGCGCGGCTTGCCCGAACTGCTGCGCGAGCGCCTCCGCCTTGGACGCCGTGCGATTGACGATCGTGAGCAAACGCGGACCGCGTTCGAGGATCGGCAGCACTGCGCCGCGTGCCGCGCCGCCCGCGCCGAGCAGCAAGATGCGGGCACCGGCGAGATCGACTTTTAGATTCGTTTCGATATCGGTGACGAGGCCGATGCCGTCGGTGTTCTCGCCGTAAATGCCGTCGTTATCGAACCGTAGCGTGTTGACGGCACCCGCCGCCGCGGCGCGCGGCGACAGGCGATCGGCCAACGCATACGCTTGCAGCTTGAACGGCACCGTGACGTTGAGCCCCCGGCCGCCCGCCGCGACGAACGCGCGCACGGTATCTTCGAAACCGTCCACGGGCGCGAGCAAGCTCCGGTATTCGATTCGCTCGCCCGTTTGCTCGGCGAAGCGTGCGTGGATGACCGGCGATTTGCTATGCGCGATCGGGTTGCCGATCACCGCATACAAGTCGTAACCCGCTTGCGCGGGTGCGATGGACGCAGCGTTCGAGGACGACGGACCGTTCGTTGCGCTCATTGCGCCACCTGCGTGGGTTGGGCCGTGCCGTCCTGGGCGTCCGGCGCGTTTTCCTCGCGCTCGGCGCCAAGCGCCTCCGATCCGCCCGCCGCGCTGCCCGGCTCGGCGTCCTCCGCACGCGCCTCCTCCTCGCTCTCAGCCGACGCATCGGCGGACTCGACGAATTCGCCTTCGTCCTCCTCGGCCGCCAGTGCATTCGCGCCCGGCGCATCGAGCACGCGAATGGGCCGCACGGACGCCTCGACCGTCAACTCGTCGACCGACATCACCTCGAGCACGATACGCGTGCCGCGCGCATGCACGCCGAGCCCCGGCACGTGCAGCAGCAGCGGCACTTCCTCGAGCCGCACGAGATCGCCCTTCACGACGGCCGCGACCACTTCCTTCTTGTTTTCCTGCGTGAGCCAACGCAGGCACCAGAAATACTCCATGCGCCGTTGGTGATCGGCATAGGCCGTATAGGTATCGTCGAAGCCCTGGACGACCGCGAACAAATCGGCATCCTTTGGTTTGAACGGCGCGACGAGCTTGGCGGCCACGCCGTGCTGGACGCAGGCGAGCAATTGCCATTGATTGACGAGGTCGACATAGCGGCGCAGCGGCGACGTGCTCCACGCGTACTGCGCGACGCCAAGCCCCTCGTGCGGCGCCGCGCTCGTTTGCATGCGCGTGCGCTTGGGACCCGCCGCGGCAAACGTGCGCTGGGTGCGGTAGATGCCGGGCACGCCGTGGTCGTGCAGCAGCGCGCCCCACGTCGAATTAGCCAAGATCGCGAGTTCGGCGACGATCAAGTCGAGCGGCGAGCCGCGCCGGCGCGGCGTGATCGTCACGTGTTCGCCGTCCACGTAGAAGTTGTAATCGGTGTTGCCCGGCACTTCGCGGCGCAAGCCGTATCCCGCCCGCGCCGCTTGACGTTTTTCGAACAGCGCCTGCGCGAGCGGCCACAGCAACGCGATTTCTTCCTTGTGCGGGTACTCGCCGCTGCCCGCGGCGAGCGCTTCCTCGGTGACCTCGGCGTCGAGCGTGTTGTGGCGCAAATTGCTCTTCACATACACCCGCTCGGCGCGCGTTTCGGTGGCGACGATTTCCTGCGTCTCGCGATTGACGATGATGTAAAGCGAAAGCGCGGGGCGCAGGCCGCCCTCCTTCAGCGTGAAGACCTCGACGACCTCATCGGGCAGCATCGTGATCTTGTCGCCCGGCATATAGACGGTCGACAGGCGCGCGCGCGCGATCGCATCGACGGCGTCGCCGCGCACGATCCCGAGCGCCGGGGCCGCGATATGGATCCCGACGCGCACGCGATCGTCGGCCAGCAGTTCCACGGAGAAAGCATCGTCGATCTCGGTCGTCGTGATGTCGTCGATCGAAAATGCCTCGGCGTGCGCCGTCGGCAGATCCTCGGGCACGGGGCCCGGCGTCACGGGCGGGAAACCCGTGCCATGCGGGAAGTATTCCGATAGAAACTTGGCTTCGTGCAGCGCGCGGGCCGAGGCAATGCCGCCGCACTCGAGCATGAGCCGCGCCTGCGAGATACCGCGCGCGGCGGCGGCGCCTTCGAGCGCCTTGTATTCGATCGAATTTTTGTCGGGCTTCGTCAGCAACGTGAGCGCCTTGCCGCGCAGCGCCTCGGGCAAGCGGCCGGCCTTGAGCTCTTCCTCGTATTCGGCCTGCACGAGCGCCTGCTGACGCTTGCGCTCGAGCGCCGCGAGCGCCATCTTCAACTGCTCTTCGGGCGCCCGCTGATATTGCCCGCGCCCCTTGCGACGAAAGTAAACGGGGGCGCCTTGCATGCGCAGCACGAGCGCGGCGCGCTCGACGGGTCCCGACTGCTGGCCGAAATACTCTCCGGCCAGCGCGGCGAACGGAAATTCGTCGGCTGGCGCGCACTCCCACAAGAAGTCGAGATCGATCTGCTGGGCGCATGCATCGGCTTGCTGCAGCAGTTCGGCCGCGCTCGGCTTATCGAACTCGATCAGCACGTCTTTCGCGCGCACCTTGGTGCGCCGGCCGCCCGGCAATTCGACCTGCAACGCATCGCCTTGGCGCGACAGCACGCTGCCCGCCTTCAAACCGCCTGATTCCTCAAAGAAAACGTTCACTCGACACTCTCATTACGAATTTGGCTCTCACGGCAAGTGTGCGCCGCAAACTGCGCACCCACCGCGAATCGATATTGTTCGGTTGCGCGGCCACGGATCGCTTTGCCTCCGTGCGCCGCAGCCGTGCTAGGAGCGGCCGGCCTCGGGGATGCCGCAAAACGCGAGGACGTCGTCGACGTAGCCGGCGAATTCGCTGATCGCGTGATCGCTGCCGCTGATCAGTTTCGTCTCGGCACCGGGGTAATGCGCGAGCATTTCGCGGTAGTCGAGCACCTCGTCGCCCGTGGCGGCGATCAAATAATAGCGTTCCGGCCGCGTGATCGACGCGACGCGCAACGTTTCGAGTTCGCTCAGATGATGCGGCTCGACGACGATGCTGCCGCCGCCGTGCCATAACGGCTGTTCGCCCAGATAGGCGGACAAATCGCGCTGCGGCAAAACAGCCGGGTTCAGCAAGACGGCGCGCCACCCATGCTTTTCGGCTAGATAAGTGGCGAAGTAGCCGCCGAGCGAGCTTCCGATTACCGTGACTTCATCGGCTGCCACGCCCGCCACTTGCGCTTGCGCGACAGCGACGGCTTCGAGCGGAGAGACCGGCAGCATCGGACACCGCCACTCGCTTTGCCGGCCAAGCTCGGCCATGCGCGCGGCGACGAGCCGGGCCTTGAACGATTGCGGCGACGAACGAAAGCCGTGCAGATAAAGGATCACGCGCCGCCTTTCGCGCGCGAACCCAACGCGTCGAGCAATTTTTGATGGACGCCGCCGAATCCGCCGTTGCTCATTACGAGCACCTGATCCCCGGGGCGCGCGGCCTGGGCGACGGCGGCGACGAGCGCATCGAGATCGCTGAAGGCGAGCGCCTTCTCGCCGAGCGGCGCCAGTGCCTCGCTCAGATCCCAGCCCAGCGCATCGCGTCCCGTGGGCGCGCCGTAACCGAATACGAGGTCGGCCCCGGCAAGGCTCTTGGGCAGTTGCGCCTTCATGACGCCGAGCTTCATCGTATTGGAGCGTGGCTCGAGCACGGCCAGAATGCGCGTGCGCTCGCCGCCCACGCGCGCGCGCAAGCCGGCGATCGTCGTTTCGATGGCCGTCGGGTGGTGAGCGAAGTCGTCGTAGACAGTGACGCCATCCACGCTGCCGCGTACCTCCATGCGCCGCTTGACGTTGCGGAACGCGCCGAGCGAGCGCGCAGCCTGCGCCGGCGGCACGCCGACATGGCGCGCCGCGGCGATCGCGGCCAATGCATTGAGCCGGTTGTGCTCGCCCTGCACTTGCCAGTCGACCAAGCCCACCCGCTCACCGCGCCAATACACCGCGAAGCGCTCGTCGATAGGCTCGCCGTCGGCCGCGGGCAGCGCGCTCCAGCCGCCGTCCACGCCGAAGCGCTCGACCTCGCTCCATACGCCGCGCGCCAGGACGCGCTCGAGCGCGGACTCGCGCCCGTTGACGACGAGACGGCCGAGCGACGGAACCGTACGCACGAGGTGATGAAATTGCGTCTCGATCGCGCCTAGATCGGGGAAGATATCGGCGTGATCGTATTCCAAGTTATTCAAAATGGCCGTACGCGGGCGGTAGTGCACGAATTTCGAACGCTTGTCGAAGAACGCCGTGTCGTATTCGTCCGCCTCGATGACGAAGAAATTCGAATCGGTCAGCCGGGCCGACACGCCGAAATTCAGCGGCACGCCGCCGATCAAAAATCCCGGGTTGAGCCCCGCGTCTTCGAGCAGCCACGCGAGCATCGAGCTCGTCGTCGTTTTGCCGTGCGTACCGGCAACGGCCAATACCCATTTGCCCGCGAGCACGTGTTCGCCGAGCCATTGCGGACCCGAGACGTACGGCAAGCCGCGATCGAGAATCGCTTCCATGAGCGGATTGCCGCGCGAAACGACGTTGCCGACGACGAACAAATCGGGCTTCAGATCGAGTTGCTCGGCGCCGTAGCCTTCGACGAGGGTAATGCCTTGCGCCTCGAGTTGCGTGCTCATCGGCGGATAAACGCCGGCGTCGCAGCCGGTCACGGTATGTCCCGCGCCGCGCGCGAGCACCGCGAGGCCGCCCATGAATGTGCCGCAGATGCCGAGGATGTGGATGTGCATAAAAACTGTCTGCTCGTGCCGCGCTTGCCGCGAGTGCATGGTGGGAACGCGAACGCCGGGCGGGCGAGCCGCGTGAGGCCCGCTATTGTACCCGACGCGCTAGCGTCAGCCGGGCGCAGCGGGCGGGTCCGGGCGATCGAGTATGATTGGCGGATGGTGCGCAAAACTTTTGTCGATCCGCAACGCGTGCGGGATGAAATCGCGATGGCGGCGGCTCGCTTGATCGCGGAGGAAGGGCTCGACTATGCCAGCGCGAAGCGCAAGGCCGCGCGGCAAGTAGTCGGTCAGACGCGCGTCGCGGGGGAATGGCTGCCCGACAATGATCAGATCGAAGAAGAAATCCGCGAATATCAGGCGCTGTTTCAAGCCGAGACCCAACCGGCCGTGCTGCGCCGGTTGCGCGAAATCGCGCTCGAGTGGATGCGGCGCCTCGCGCCGTTCAATCCCTATTTGACGGGCGCCGTACTGAACGGTACGGCCGGCGAGCATTCCGACATTCACTTGCAGATGTTCTGCGACAACCCGAAGGAAGTCGCCATTTATCTGCTCAACGCGAACGTGCAGTACGACGTCTCCGAAACGCACCACTTCGGGGGGCGCGGCGACGTCGAAACGCTGAGCTTTCTATGGCGCGGCACCCGCGACGAGGCGCCGGTGGGCATCCATATCGCGCTATATGATACGGACGACCTGCGCGGGGCCGTGCGCGCCGATGCTCGCGGCCGCGCGCCGCGCGCCAATGCCGAGGCCGTCCAAGCCCTACTCGCCGGCGACGACGCCGCGCCGCTCGCGAACTGAGCGCCGGCCGGCACCGACTCGACTCTTTATTTATTAGATAGAGACATGAATACGAAAGCCACATTAGCCGTTGCGGCGGTTGCGATCGTCGCGGCTGCTTTAGGGGTGGGCGCGCGGCAATGGCTGCACGGCAACGCCCGGTCCACCGCCCCCGCCGCGCAGCAGGCACAGGGCGAATCTGCGGCCCCGCAGGCGGCGGCGCCGACCGGCGACGCCGTTGCGCAATTGATGGATGCGGCATTGCAGGACGTGTCCGGCAAGCCTCAAACGCTCGCGCCCTATAAAGGGCGCGTCCTGGTCGTCAATTTTTGGGCTTCTTGGTGTGCCCCGTGCGTGGCGGAAATGCCCGAACTCGTGCGGCTTCATGACGCCTATGCCGGCAAGGGCGTCCAGTTCGTGGGAATCGGGGTCGATTCCGAGCAAAACATTCAGAACTTCCTTAAGAAAGTGCCCGTCGACTACCCGATTCTCGTCAGCGGATTCGGCGGCGCCGACCTGGCGCGCAGTCTCGGCAACTCCGCCGGCGCTTTACCGTTTACGGTCGTAATTGACGCTAACGGCGTCGTACGGTCGACAAAATTGGGACAAGTCGCGCCGACCGAATTGCGCAGGACGCTCGACGCGCTTTGATGGCCAAACCGCATATGAGGGCGGATCGCGTCGGAATGTTGGAAAATACCGGACGGTTAGCCGACGTTATGGCAAATCTCCCCGCCCACGTAGTAAAAAATACCGCCTCGAATCGCCACTTTTTCATTCGCCGCTAGACAAGTTTTGACAATTGGCGATAAAGTGCGCGCAATTCCGCGGAAACAGAAGCGAACCATGAGACGATTGCTGGTACTGCACGGTCCGAACCTCAACCTGCTGGGTACGCGGGAACCCGAGGTGTACGGTCACGTTACGCTGGCGCAGATCGATCAAGCGCTCATGGCTCGCGCGCAGGAAGCAGGCGTGCAATTGCTGACGTTCCAGAGCAATCACGAAGGTCAGCTCGTCGACCGCGTGCAGGCCGCGCGGGCGGAGGCGGTCGAGTTCGTCTTGATCAATCCCGCCGCCTACACGCATACCAGCGTCGCTTTGCGCGATGCGCTGGCGGGCGTCGGCATCCCGTTCGTCGAGATTCATCTGTCGAACGTGCATCGCCGAGAGCCGTTCAGGCATCACTCGTACTTTTCCGATTTGGCCGAAGGGGTCATCTGCGGGCTCGGTTGGAAAGGCTATCTGTACGGGCTCGAGTACGCGCTCGAGCGGCTCGTGCAGCAAAGCGCGCGCGGTTGATTTCAGAACATCAAATCGGCGCCGGCCCGAGCCGGCGCCCAACGCATTGAACAAGGGGATTCCCTATGGATCTACGTAAGCTGAAAACTTTGATCGACCTCGTCTCTGAATCGGGCATTTCCGAACTCGAGGTGACCGAGGGCGAAGGCAAAGTCCGCATCGTCAAGAATGCGCCGCCGGTTTACGTACAGCAACCCGCCTCGTATGCGCCGCCGCTCACGGCAGCCGCCCCCGCGGCCGGCGCGGGCGCGCTCGAGCAAGCCCCCGTCGCCAGCGCGGCGCCGGCCGCCGCCGCACAAGGTCACGTGATCACCTCGCCGATGGTCGGCACGTTCTACCGCTCCCCCTCGCCGGGCGCCGATCCGTTCATCCAGGTGGGCGATACGGTCAAGGAAGGCCAGACGCTGTGCATCATCGAAGCGATGAAGCTGCTCAACGAAATCGAAGCCGACAAAGCCGGCGTCGTGAAGGAAATCCTTATCGAAAACGGCCAAGCCGTCGAATACGGCCAGCCGCTTTTCGTCATCGGCTGATCGCAAAGCGGGCCCGAGCGCGATTCGCCGTCTCGGGCATACCCCGTTTAGCTCGAATGCCGTGCGCCGCCCAAGTTCGCGGCCCCACGACGCACGAGCTCTTTAATGCGTCGAACCATCGCCATGTTTGAAAAAATCCTCATTGCCAATCGCGGCGAAATTGCGTTGCGCATCCAGCGCGCATGCCGCGAACTCGGCGTCAAAACGGTCGTAGCCTATTCGACCGCGGACAAGGACGCCAAGTACGTGAAGCTCGCCGACGAAGCCGTCTGTATCGGACCGGCCCCGTCGCCGCAGAGCTACCTGAACATGCCCGCGCTCATTAGCGCGGCCGAAGTCACGGATGCCGAAGCGATCCACCCCGGCTACGGCTTCCTGTCGGAAAACGCCGATTTCGCCGAACGCGTCGAGCAGTCGGGCTTCGCCTTCATCGGCCCGCGCCCGGAAACGATTCGCCTCATGGGCGATAAAGTTTCCGCCAAGCAGACGATGATCAAGACGGGCGTGCCGTGCGTGCCGGGCTCCGAAGGCGCCTTGCCCGAAGACCCGAAAGAGATCGTCAAGATCGCGCGCTCGATCGGCTATCCCGTCATCATCAAGGCCGCGGGCGGCGGCGGCGGGCGCGGCATGCGCGTCGTGCATACCGAGGCGGCGCTCGTGAACGCCGTGAACATGACCCGCGAGGAGGCCGAGCGTGCGTTCGGCAACCCGCAGGTCTATATGGAGAAGTTCCTCGAGAATCCGCGCCACGTCGAAATCCAGGTGCTCGCCGATTCGTTCAAGAACGCGCTCTGGCTCGGCGAGCGCGACTGCTCGATGCAGCGCCGCCACCAGAAAGTGATCGAGGAGGCGCCCGCGCCCGGTATCGCCCGTCGTCTCATCGAACGCATCGGCGATCGCTGTGCCGACGCGTGCAAGAAGATGGGCTACCTCGGCGCCGGTACGTTCGAGTTCCTGTACGAGAACGGCGAGTTCTACTTCATCGAAATGAACACGCGCGTGCAGGTCGAGCACCCGGTGACGGAGCTGATCACGGGCATCGACATCGTGCAAGAACAGATCCGGATCGCCGCCGGCGAGAAGCTCTCGATGCGCCAACGCGATATCGTGTTCCGCGGCCATGCGATCGAGTGCCGCATCAACGCCGAGGATCCGTTCCGCTTTACGCCGTCGCCGGGCCGGATCACGTCGTGGCACACGCCCGGCGGCCCGGGCATTCGCGTCGATTCGCACGCGTACAATGGGTATTTCGTTCCGCCGAACTACGATTCGATGATCGGCAAGCTGATCGCTTACGGCGCCACGCGCGAGCAAGCGATCCGCCGCATGCGCATCGCGTTGTCCGAGATGGTCGTGGAAGGCATTCAGACGAACATTCCGCTGCATCGCGAACTGATGCTCGACGGCGGCTTCGTCGAAGGCGGCACGAGCATCCATTACCTCGAACACCGGCTCGCGGAAAAGCAGCAAGCCGCGCCGGAAGAGGCCTGAGTGCCAGCCATGAGCTATCGGGAACTGATCGTCGAACTCGACCGGACGCGCGCCGAAGCGCTGTCCGACGCGCTCATGGATCTGGGAGCGCTATCGGTATCGGTGGAGGACGCCGACGCCGATACGCCCGACGAGCAGCCTTTGTTCGGCGAGCCCGGTCTCACGCCCGAGCGCACGGCATGGCAGCACTCGCGCGTCGTCGCGCTGCTCGCGCCCGAGCAAGAGCCAGCCGTGCTCGCGGCGGCCGCGGCGAACGCGATCGGTTTGGCCGCCACGCCGCCGTTCGCTTTGCGTGAAGTACCCGAGCAAGACTGGGTGCGCCTCACGCAATCACAGTTCGAGCCGATCGCGATCGGCAAACGAATCTGGGTGGTGCCGTCTTGGCACGATGCCCCCGACCCCGATGCGCTGATTCTGGAACTCGATCCGGGGCTCGCCTTCGGTACCGGCAGCCATCCGACGACACGGTTGTGCATGGAGTGGCTCGAGCAAGCCGTCGCGCCGGGGCAATCGGTGCTCGATTACGGCTGCGGCTCCGGCATTTTGGCGATCCTCGCGCAAAAGTGCGGGGCGGCGCCTGTTGTCGGGGTCGATATCGATCCGCAAGCGGTCGAATCGGCTCGGCTCAATAGCGAGCGCAATCGCGCGGACGTGACCTATGCGCTGCCCGACGATTGCCCCGCCGGGCAATTCGATATCGTCGTGGCGAACATCTTGTCGAATCCGCTCAAACTGATGGCCTCGATGCTGTGCGCCAAGGTGAAAACAGGCGGACGCATCGCGCTTTCAGGCGTGCTGGCACGGCAGGCCGAGGAAGTGGCGGACGCTTACCGGCCGTGGATCGACATCGGCGTATGGCGGGAGCACGAAGGATGGGTCTGTTTGACGGGCGTGAAGCGCGCTGCCGAGCGCACGCCGGGAAACCATTAGAATAGCGCCTATCGATCGACGCACCGGTCCATCCCGGTCTCCCCGCTCACCATGGTTCTAGCCACCCGCTGTCCCCACTGCGAAACGGTTTTCCGCGTGCAGGAAGCATTGCTCGCGGCCTCCGGTGGGTTCGCACGTTGCGGACACTGCCAACAAGTTTTCGACGCTCGGCACAATCTGCTCGATCCCAACGCGGGCACGCAGCACGAACGGACGCCCGATGCGGATACGTTGCCGCCCGCGGCCGAACCGGGAGCGCAATCAGATGCGTCCGCTGACGCCGGCGCGCAGGCTCATGCTGCTGAGCAAGCGCGTCTGGCTGAAGAGGCGCGCGTTGCCGAAGAAGCTCGTGCTGCCGAAGAAGCTCGCGCTGCCGAAGAGGCTCGCGTTGCCGAAGAGGCTCGCGTTGCCGAAGAGGCTCGCGTTGCCGAAGAAGCTCGCGTTGCCGAAGAAGCTCGCGTTGCCGAAGAAGCTCGCGTTGCCGAGGAAGCTCGGGCCGCCGAAGAAGCTCGCGCTGCCGAAGAAGCTCGCGCTGCCGAAGAAGCTCGCGTTGCCGAGGAAGCTCGGGCCGCAGAAGAAGCTCGGGCCGCCGAAGAAGCTCGGGCCGCCGAAGAAGCTCGCGCTGCCGAAGAGGCTCGCGTTGCCGAGGAAGCTCGCGTTGCCGAGGAAGCTCGCGTTGCCGAGGAAGCTCGCGTTGCCGAGGAAGCTCGCCTCGCCGAAGAAGCTCGCCTCGCCGAAGAAGAGAAAGCGGCCGCCGAGGCTGAAGCCGCCGCGCACGCCGCAAGTCAGACACCTGCGCCATCCCCTGTCATCGAATCGCCCTCCCACGCGGAGCATACCGCGGCCGGTTGGGCGCCCGCGCGCGAACCGCATTGGGACGATGACGAACCGCACTTCAACCCAAGCGTGCCGCCGGAACCGGAGGTCGCCGACGACGAGCCTCACCTCGAGCCCCATCTGCGCGCGAGCCTGCAAGCGCAGGCCGAAGCGCCGGTCGAACCGCATTTGAGCGAAGCGCAATCGAGTATCCATGCAGCCGGCGTGCCGCCGATCTTCGCCGAGCCGCCGCAGTCCGACCCGCAAGAACGCCACTTCGCCATGACGCGCGAGGCGCGGGCCAAGACGCCGGGCCGAGCCCTTTGGTATGCCTTGGGCGGTATCGTCTCGATTGCGCTCGTCCTCGCCCTGATCGCACAGCTCGCATGGTGGCGCCGCGAAGCGGTGATGGTGTACTGGCCCGAATCGCAACCTTTGTTCGCGCGCGCATGCGCACAACTCGGTTGCCGGCTTTCTCCTCCGCGTGACATCGACGGGCTCCAGGTCGAAGCGTCCGACCTGCGTCAGGTGGACGGCCCGCACCGCTTGGAATTGCGCGTACCGCTGCGCAACCGTTACGGCATCGCCCTCGCCTTTCCGGCGATCGAGCTGACCTTGTTCGACGACAAGAACAACGCCGCGATCCGTCGCATCCTATGGCCGCAAGATTACGTGGCTCCGGGCACGGCGATCGCCGCCGGCTTGCCGGCGCATGCGACGCAGACGATGATCGTGCGGCTCGATTCCGGCAATACGGTCGCGACCAACTTCCGGGTCCAGATCTTTTATCCGTAGCGCATCCGGGCGCGGCCGCCTGGCGCGCGCGTGCCCACTATTTCGCACTTGCGACAACCTGAAACGAACATCCGGAGCTAATATGAGTCAAGTCACGCTGGGCGGCAACCCGATCGAAGTCGGCGGCGCATTCCCGTCCGTCGGCCAAAAGGCACCCGAGTTCTCGCTCGTCGGCAAGGACCTCAAGCCTGTCTCGCTTGGCGATTTCGCCGGCAAGCGCAAAGTGCTGAACATCGTCCCGAGCCTCGACACGCCGACGTGCGCCACGTCGACGCGTAAGTTCAACGAAGCGGCCGCCAAGCTGCAAAACACGGCCGTAATCGTGGTATCGGGCGACCTGCCGTTCGCGGCAACGCGCTTTTGCACGACCGAAGGCATCGAAAACGTCGTGACGGCATCGACGTTCCGCGGCCACGAATTCGCGCAAGCGTACGGCGTCGATATCAAGACGGGGCCGCTCGCCGGATTGACGGCGCGCGCCGTCGTGGTCGTCGACGAGAACGACAAAGTCGTTCACGCGGAACTGGTCGGCGAGATCAAGAACGAGCCGAACTACGACGCGGCGTTGAGCGCGCTCAAGTAATTCACCGCGCCATCGATTCGACGAAGCACGCCGCGCTGGGGCCTTAAGCGCGGCGTTTTCGTATAGCGCGTCCATAACAAACACGTATAGGAACTCTTGCCTTGGCTACGCTGATCTGCGGTTCGCTCGCATACGACAACATCATGACCTTCCAGGGCCGCTTCCGGGAGCACATTCTGCCCGAGCAGGTCCATATTCTGAACGTGAGCTTTCTCGTTCCGACGATGCGCCGCGAATTCGGCGGCTGCGCCGGCAATATCGGCTACTCGCTGAATCTGCTAGGCGGCGACGCGCGCATCATGGGTACGCTCGGCGAAATCGACGGCCACCTGTACCTCGACCGCATCAAGAGTCTCGGATTACGGACGGATCATGTCCGCATGGTGCCGGATGCTTATACGGCGCAGGCCATGATCACCACCGATCTCGATAACAATCAGATCGCCGCCTTCCATCCGGGTGCGATGATGCAATCGCACCTGAATCACGCCGACGAGGCCCAAGACATCACGCTCGCGATCGTCGCGCCGGACGGCTACGAGGGCATGGTGCAGCATACGGAAAAGCTGGCCGCCGCCGGCGTGCCGTTCGTATTCGATCCGGGTCAGGGTTTGCCGCTGTTCTCGGGCGAGGCGCTTAGGCGCGCGATTGAACTCGCCACTTATGTGGCGGTCAACGACTACGAGGCGAATCTCGTCAGCAATAAGACCGGTTGGGCGCTCGATGAGATTGCGCAGCGCGTCCAAGCACTGATCGTGACGCGCGGCGAACACGGCGCGCGAATCCATCACCGCGGCCAGACCGAGGACATTCCTGTCGTGCGAGCCTCGAAGATCGTCGATCCCACCGGATGCGGCGACGCATTTCGCGGCGGGCTGCTGTACGGTATCGAACGCGGTTACGATTGGGCGACGACGGGCCGTTTGGCCAGTCTGATGGGTTCGCTCAAGATCGAGCAAGCCGGCCCGCAGACGTACGCGCCGAGCGCCGAGGAAATAGATCAACGGTTCAAGCAGGCTTTCGGCTATAGCCTGCGGTAATACTTTAGTGGAGTCACAAACAATGAAAACGTCAGCTCGGGTCATGCTCGCGACGCTGCTGGTTGGTTCTGTGATGGTGACGGGGTGCGCTTATAACAGCAGTTCTCCCGACGTCTACACGGCCGGCCAAGCGCAGCGCGAGGAAACGGTTCGCTTCGGCACGGTCGAAAGCGTTCGCGCGGTAACCATCACGTCGAACGACGGCCAACCGAGCGGACTCGGCGCCCTCGGCGGCGGTGCGCTCGGCGCGGTTGCCGGCAGCGCGATCGGCGGCGGCAAGGGATCGATCGCAACGGCGATCATCGGCGGCCTCGCCGGTGCGGTGGCGGGCAACGCCGTGGAAAACGGTGTGGCCAAACGCTCGGGCGTGGAAATCACGGTACGGCTCGACAACGGCGATTTGCGCGCGATCACCCAAGCCGCGACGGGCGAACTGTTCCAAGCGGGCGACCGCGTTCGTCTGCTCTCGAGCGCCGGCGTGACGCGCGTCACGCACTAAGCTCATCTCGACATCGCGCTGGCGAGCGAGTAGGCCGCCTGCCAGCGCGATCCGGTCGAAGCGCTTCGATACGGCTTGTAGCAAACAAAAAAACCCCGCACGCCGGCGAACCGGCGGCGGGGTTTTTATATAGGTTAGTGCGCGAAAGCGGCCACGCGTGCCGCCTTCGTCACTGCCTCCTATTACGGACGGCTACCCGTCGGGAACGGCCAAGCAGCAGCCGGGTTCAGCGCGGTCTTCACGGTCGAGGCGGGAGCCGTCGATGCTGCGGCCGCAGGCGCAGCAGGGGCAGCGGGTGCGGCAGCGGCCTTCTTCGCCGCAGCCTTCTTAGCAGGCGCAGCCTTCTTCGCAGGCGCAGCTTTCTTAGCGGCAGCCTTCTTCGCAGGTGCAGCCTTCTTCGCAGCAGGAGCAGCCTTCTTCGCAGGCGCAGCCTTTTTCGCGGCAGCCTTCTTAGCAGGCGCGGCCTTCTTCGCCGGTGCGGCCTTCTTCGCAGCGACCTTCTTCACCGCGGCTTTCTTGGCCGGTGCGGCTTTCTTCGCCGCGACCTTCTTCACCGCCGCCTTCTTGGCCGGCGCTGCCTTCTTCGCAGCGACCTTCTTCACCGCGGCTTTCTTGGCCGGTGCCGCCTTCTTCGCCGCGACCTTCTTCACCGCGACTTTCTTGGCAGCAACCTTCTTAGCCGGTGCGGCCTTCTTCGCCGCAACCTTCTTCACTGCGGCCTTCTTCGCCGGAGCCGCTGCTTTCTTAGCCGGGGCTGCTTTCTTAGCGGCGGGTTTCTTCTTCGCTGTTGCCATTGTTTTCTCCTTCAGGTTTTCGGAAATGAGTAGTTCGAACTACACCCTTCTTCAAACCCGCTTCCCGCTGCGCGCCGGCGAAAATCATGACGGCGCGCGCTGCGAAGCGGGCTATTCATCGGCGTACGCAAAAACCTAGCGCTTACGCTAATGAATGCGGTAAGGCGTGCGGTACCCAAAGGCACAGCACGCCGGATCGAGTCGGCAGGCAAGCACTTGACGCTCGCCAAGCCCGATATTCGCTTGTGACAAGCCGGCGGCCATGCCGCCGGCTTTTTCAGGGGGTAGTTCGCCCATCCCACCGAAGGGTTCGCAAAGTGCCTGTCATGTTTGTGGGCGGTTTCGCCGCCGGGCACGCTTTGCATTAGGCGTTCTTGCTCCTTATCTTTTCCGCCGCGTCGTTTATCGCGGCGGCACCCCATCATTCATTCATCGCATCGGCGAGCACATGTCATTCCCAAGACAGTGCACCACCGGTTTGGTATTCAATGACTCGCGTCTCGAAGAAGTTACGTTCCTTCTTCAGGTCGATCATCTCGCTCATCCACGGGAACGGGTTCTCCTCGTTCGGGAACAGCGGATCGAGACCGATCTGCTGGCAACGGCGGTTGCAGATGAAGCGCAGATAGCTCTTGAACATCGACGCGTTCAGTCCCAGCACGCCGCGCGGCATCGTGTCCTCGGCGTAGCGGTATTCGAGCTCGACCGCATGCTTGAACAGCTCGCGAATCTCTTCACGGAATTCGCGCGTCCACAGGTGCGGGTTCTCGAGCTTGATCTGGTTGATGAGGTCGATGCCGAAGTTGCAGTGCATCGACTCGTCGCGCAGGATGTACTGATACTGCTCCGCCGCGCCCGTCATCTTGTTCTGACGGCCGAGCGCAAGAATTTGCGTAAACCCGACGTAGAAGAACAAGCCTTCCATGACGCAAGCGAAAACGATCAGCGACTTGAGCAGCTTCTGATCGGCCTCGAGCGTGCCCGTCTTGAACGCCGGATCGGTCAGCGTATGGATGAACGGGATCAGGAACTCGTCCTTGTCGCGGATCGAAGCCACCTCGTGGTACGCATTGAAGATCTCGCCTTCGTCGAGACCCAGCGACTCCACGATGTACTGATAGGCGTGCGTGTGGATCGCCTCTTCGAATGCTTGGCGCAGCAGGAACTGGCGGCACTCCGGTGCCGTGATGTGCCGGTAGGTGCCGAGCACGATGTTGTTCGCGGCCAGCGAGTCGGCCGTGACGAAGAAGCCGAGGTTGCGTTTGACGATGCGGCGCTCGTCTTCGGTCAGACCGTTCGGATCTTTCCAAAGCGCGATGTCGCGCGACATGTTGATTTCCTGCGGCATCCAGTGGTTCGCGCAGCCGGCGAGATACTTCTCCCACGCCCACTTGTACTTGAACGGTACGAGTTGGTTGACGTCGGTTTGGCCGTTGATGATCCGCTTGTCGGCCACGTTCACGCGCGCTTCGGATGCCACCTGCTGTGCAGGGGGGGCATAGGCGGCGAAGTCGTCCGCGAAGATGTTTTGCGCCAACGGAGCTTGCGGTGCGACGCGTGTCGCTGCTTGCGTTCCGACGGCCTGCCCCGCGGGGTTGCGCAACGTGTTCAGTTGCGAACCGCTCGAGGGAGTTACGGCAGTCGTCTCGTCATCCCAGTTGAGCATAAATTCTCACCATCAATTTAGATCGGTTTGTACCATCTTTTCACGAGCGATAAAAGGGCTCGCTCATGAAAATCCCTGTTTTTCGATTCGCGCTGCGACCTCGATACAACACTTTGTTCGTTGAGTCGCGCACGCGAGATCGTCGATGAGTCGTGAAGCGTCGTCTCGATGTGGTCGCGGAGCGTCACGAGCGAGCGTGCAAACGTCGATCGTTCACACTTCGCATCACGCTCTCTCGTCCGCACTCGGATACCAAAGATGCGGCGACGAAGACTTCATTGCGTTGCGCTCGCCATCATCCAAACATCGCATCGACGATGGCGGTCGTCACACTCTCGCACATCGCTCATACGCCAACATCGCATCCGCAAACGTTGCTGCAGGAGCGGTGTTTCGTGCCCCGAAAGTGTAGCATCGCGCGCCCTTCGAGAGAAGCGAAACATACAAAATATAGTGCAGACAGAAGGCGATAGGACAATATCTTGTGTGTCGATCGCGACAAGCGGCACGTGTGCGCCATGCCCCGAACTCGAGTGACTTTCGTCACTGGGCGCGCAAGGAGCGGGCCGAATACGGCTCGGTACCGCGGTCGAATCGAGCGCCAGCCCGACTGCGCACGCGCGATAAAAGAAAAACGGGCCGGCGCCGTCCGCTCGAAAGCGGGAAGACGCCGGCCCGAACGATGCGGCCCAATCAAAGCGCCGCAATGTGCGTTACTGGCAAGCCTCGCATTCGTCGAAACCCGGATCTCCCGGACGCAGCATGCAGACCGGACCATCGGGCTGCGGCTCTTGATCGGCCGCGCTCGCCGCGTTCAGTCCGCCCATCGGCGAACCCGCGCCGCCGATTGCGCCGCCCGTTGCGCCGAAACCACCGGCCGCACCGCCACCGCTCGCGCCGCCGTCGGCCGACGGCACCGCGTTGAGCGCGCCGTGCGCGACCGTCGATTTCTCGACGTGCGTCGCAGCCATCGTGCGCAGGTAGTAGGTCGTCTTCAAACCGCGCAGCCAAGCGAGCTTGTAGACCTCGTCGAGCTTCTTACCCGAGGCGCCGGCCATATAGATATTCAGCGATTGCGCTTGGTCGATCCACTTCTGACGGCGCGAGGCCGCTTCGACGAGCCACTTCGGATCGACTTCGAACGCCGTCGCATAGATCGCGCGCAGGTCTGCCGGTACGCGGTCGATACGCGAGAGCGTGCCGTCGAAGTACTTCAGATCGGCCACCATCACCTCGTCCCACAGGCCGCGCGCCTTCAAATCACGCACGAGGTAGTCGTTGACCACCGTGAACTCGCCCGACAGGTTCGACTTCACGTACAGGTTTTGGAACGTCGGCTCGATACAGGCCGAGACGCCGATGATGTTCGAGATCGTCGCGGTCGGCGCGATCGCGACGCAGTTCGAATTGCGCATGCCGTAGGTGGCGATGCGTGAACGCAGCGTCGCCCAGTCCATCGTCTCGGACGTATCGACCTCGACGTAACCGCCGCGGGCTTCGGCCAACAGCTTCAGCGTGTCCTGCGGCAAGATGCCGCGATCCCACAGCGAGCCGCGGTAGCTCGAGTAGCGGCCGCGCTCTTCGGCCAACTCCGTCGAGGCATAGTAGGCGTAGTAGCAAACGGCTTCCATCGAACGATCGGCGAACTCGACCGCTTCGTCCGAGGCGTAGGGCACGCGCAGCAGGTGCAGACAGTCCTGAAAGCCCATGATGCCCATGCCGACCGGGCGATGCTTCAGGTTCGAATTGCGCGCCTTCGCCACGGCGTAGTAATTGATGTCGATGACGTTGTCGAGCATACGCATCGCCACGCTGATCGTGCGCTTGAGCTTGTCCTGATCGAGCGCGTAGCTGCCGTCGGCCTGCTTCACGAGGTGCGCGACGAGGTTCACGGAGCCCAGGTTGCAGACGGCGATTTCGTTGTCGCTCGTGTTCAGCGTGATTTCGGTGCACAGATTCGACGAATGGACGACGCCGACGTGCTGCTGCGGCGAGCGCACGTTGCACGGATCCTTGAACGTGATCCAGGGATGGCCCGTCTCGAACAGCATGCCGAGCATCTTGCGCCACAGTTGGGCGGCCGGGATCTTCTTGAACAGCTTGATCTCTCCGCGCGCCACCTTCTCTTCGTACGCCGTGTAAGCCTTTTCGAAGTCGGCGCCGAACTTGTCGTGCAGGTCCGGACAGGTCGACGGCGAGAACAGCGTCCAATCGCCGCCTTCCATAACGCGCTTCATGAACAGGTCGGGAATCCAGTTCGCCGTGTTCATATCGTGCGTGCGGCGGCGATCGTCGCCGGTGTTCTTGCGCAGTTCCAGGAACTCCTCGATGTCGAGGTGCCACGTTTCCAGATAGGCGCAGACGGCGCCCTTGCGCTTGCCGCCCTGGTTCACCGCCACGGCCGTATCGTTGACGACCTTCAGGAACGGCACGACGCCCTGCGACTTGCCGTTCGTGCCCTTGATATGCGAGCCCAGCGCACGCACGCGCGTCCAGTCGTTGCCGAGACCGCCCGCGAACTTCGAGAGCAGCGCGTTTTCCTTCAGCGCTTCATAGATGCCGTCGAGATCGTCGGCGACCGTCGTCAGATAGCACGAGGACAGTTGCGAGCGGCGGGTACCCGAGTTGAACAGCGTCGGCGTCGAGCTCATGAAGTCGAACGTCGACAACACGTTGTAGAACTCGATGGCGCGCGCTTCGCGGTCGATTTCGTTCAGGGCGAGGCCCATTGCGACACGCATGAAGAATGCCTGCGGCATTTCGATGCGCGTGCCTTCGACGTGCAGGAAGTAGCGGTCGTACAGCGTTTGCAGGCCGAGATAGCCGAATTGCAGGTCGCGGCCGGCCTCGAGGGCGGCGCCCAGACGCTTCAGGTCGAACTGCAGCAGTTTTTCGTCGAGCAGCTCGGCTTCGATGCCGCGCTTGATGAACTGCGGGAAGTACTCGGCGTAACGCTCGCCCATCTCGTGCTGCGTCACTTCCTCGCCGAGGATTTCGCGGCGGATCGTGTGCAGCAGGATGCGCGCCGTCACTTGGCTGTAGGCCGGGTCCTTTTCGATCATCGTGCGCGCCGCGAGGATCGCCGAGTCGTAGACCTGGCTCATCGGCACGCCGTCGTACAAGTTCTTGACCGTTTCCGTGACGATCGGCTGGGCGCTGACCGCCTCGCCCAGTTGGTCGCATGCCGATTCGATCAGCGCCGTGAGCGCGTGCAGATCGAGCGGGCGCGTCACGCCGTTGTCGACGACGTTCAACCCAGAAGACGGCGCCGCCGTATCTTGGTCGTGGCCGCGCTCTTGGTTGCGCTTTTCGCGGTACAGAACGTAGGCGCGCGCGACGTTGTGCTCGCCGCCGCGCATCAGCGCGAGTTCGACCTGATCTTGAATGTCTTCGATATGGAACGTGCCGCCGTTCGGACGGCTGCGCACGAGCGCGCGCACGACGTTTTGCGTCAACTGCTCGACGAGTTCGCGCACGCGCGCGGAGGCGGCGCCTTGTCCGCCGTTCACGGCCAAGAAGGCCTTCGTGACGGCGATCGCGATCTTGGACGGCTCGAACGACACGACGCTGCCATTGCGGCGGATCACTTTGTAGTCCGCGAAGGTCGCCTGCGGCGCGAGCGGCTGCGTATAGGCAGCCTGCCCACCGACGGCGCGCCCGGTCTGCGCGCCCTCGTGCTGGCTCGTCATGTTGTCGGTCGTTTGCATGTGCAAAGCTCCTGATCTTCGATGTGCGGTCAAACCGCGGATTGGAACAACCGTCGCGCCACCCCGAGCGCGAGGGATGAGGGGCGGGAGTGAAACCCCGAAGATAGAACGCCGGGCCCCAAGCCCGGCGTTCCACCCGCATGTCTTAACGCTAGCCGGGCATCGCCCCGCATGATTCGCACGCCGCTTTCGAGCGCCCGAAAAACTAGGACACCTCGTCGCATTAACACAACATCTAGTGCGATAGCGTTGTAGTGCTACCAAGTATAGTAGAGCAGCGGGCCAATTCAAAAAGGTTTATTTGAGGGCGAACGCTTGACTTTTCATTAAGCGAGTCGGGACAAGGACTTACCGCGAACGCAAGCGGCACGCGCCTTTGCACGGGGCGAGCGACCCGGCGGACACCGCCGTTCAGGTTCGCCTATAGGGGAAATACCGATCGGCCAAAGCCGTCTCGCGCTGCAAGCGGGCCCAATCGAAGTGAGGGCCCGGGTCGGTCTTACGCCCGGGCGCGATATCGGAGTGGCCGGCCAGCGCGTCGATCGGATAATGCGCGAGAAGGGCCGTGACGAGCGCGGCAAGCGTCGCGTATTGCGCCGACTCGAATGGGCTCGCGTCAGTCCCCTCGAGTTCGATGCCGATCGAGAAATCGTTGCAACGTTCGCGCCCGAAGAAGTTCGACACCCCCGCGTGCCAGGCTCGCTCGTCGCACGAGACGAACTGCTCGAGCTCACCGTCGCGCCGAATCACGAAATGCGACGAGACGCGTAAGCCGCGAAGGTGTCGATCGTAATAGGGATGCGCGTCGCAATCGAGGCGATTGAGAAAGAGATCCGCGATGGCGGTACCGCCGAACTCACCCGGCGGCAGACTGATGTTATGGACGACGACGAGCGAGGGCTCGGCTGCCGCCGGGCGTTCCTCGAAGTTCGGCGAGGGCAGCGCCCGCGCGCCGCGCACCCAGCCGTCGGCGGCGACGGCGAAACGCGCCGCGCTCATCGACCGTCGCGGCCGCCCGCGGCCGCCGCATGGCGCCGCGCATGATCGACGCTGCAAAAGTACTGCGCGCCGAACGCGATCGAATCGCTCTTGGGTGCATGCACGCCGCATACAGCGCACCGCACCATCGGTTCCGCGAGTTGGCGCGGTCCGCGCTGCGGGGGCGCAGCCCCGGTAGCCTGGCCGCGGGACGCGCCTTGCCCCGCCGCGCCGCGGGCCGCGGTGCCGGTTTGGGCGGCGCGCATCGTCTTCACGAGCCAACGCGCGGCGAAGATGAAGACGACGAGGAGAAAGATTTGGCGCATGACGATCAAACGACGGGACGGTGCAGCAGGACCTCGAAGACGAAGCGGCTGCCCACATAGGCCAGAAGCAAGGCTGCGAACGACGCGAGCACCCAGCGCAGCGCGGCCCGTCCTCGCCATCCCGATAGTTGGCGCCCCGCCAGCAGCGCCCCGAACATCAGCCACGACAGCACCGCGAACACGGTCTTGTGATCGAACGTAAGTGGGCGGTCCAGCAACTGCTCGCTGAAGAGCACGCCGGATACGAGCGTCAGCGTCAGTAGGACGAAGCCCGCGCCGATCAGGCGAAAGAGCAGCTTTTCGAGCGTCAGCAGCGGCGGCAGCGTATCGAGCCATCCCGCGAACCACCCGCTGCCCTCGCCTTCCAGCGTGCCGCGCCACGCGTGGAGGCGGCGCTCGGCGAACAGCATCAGCACGGCGTGCAAGGCCGCGATCGCGAACAATCCGTAAGCGATGTTGGCGATGATGAAGTGCGCCTTGAATAGTGGCGCGGCCGCATACACGAGGACGTGCACGCCGCCGAAAACGAGCGGCAGCAGAGAAGCGACGCCGGCGAGCGGCAGTACGAGAAGCCCGAGTCCCTCGAGCGGGAAAAAGAAGCTTTCGATCCAGTAGATGACCGCGCCGAGCCAGAACATCGCCGACAGCGCGAACGCGAAGCCGAACACCATGGCATCGCGCGGGAAGATCGTGATATGCAGCAGCACCCCGTGCAACGCGAGCGCGACGAAGAGCAATGCGCGCGTCGCGCGCGGCGCGCGAGCGGACGGCGGCTCGCGCCGCGCGGCGGGCATCGGCGGCACGCTGGCGAGCATCGACGCGCC
>NZ_QUBS01000022.1 GCF_003390925.1 Trinickia diaoshuihuensis
CCTCGCGGCGACCGTCAGTCGCGCGACGCGGGTGAACGCGCGGCGCGGGAGCCGGCCTCCCGCGCCACGGGTGCTGCGCCGGCGCGCAAGTTCGATCGCGCGGCGAAAGCAGGCGCCACCACGTCTTCAGGCTCCTTTGCGGCTCGTCGGGAAGGCGGTTTTTCGCGTGCGGGCACGGGCGCGAAACAGGGTCATCGCGAAGGCCGCGCATCGTCGGAGACGCGCGCCCGCCCGCCGCTAGGCAAGCGAGCGGATGCGGCAGCGACCAAACCCGCGGCGCGCGTAGCCAAGCCCGTAAAGGCGACACCTTTGCAAGCCGCCCGTAACGCCACTACCGGCGGGGACGAGGGCCTCGTTCGGCTCTCCAAGCGCATGTCGGAACTGGGCCTGTGCTCGCGCCGCGAAGCGGACGAATGGATCGAAAACGGCTGGGTGCGCGTCGACGGAGAGCGCATCGACACGCTAGGCTCACGCGTACGTCCGGACCAGCATATCGAGGTGACGCGCGACGCTCAAGCCGCGCAGTCGCGCCAAGTCACTATCTTGCTGCATAAGCCGGTCGGCTATGTATCAGGCCAGGCCGAGGACGGCTACGAGCCGGCCATCACGTTGATCACGGCAGCCAACCATTGGGACGGCGACCGCGCGACGACCCGGTTCGTTGCGAGCCACTTGCGCGCGCTTGCGCCGGCGGGCCGCCTGGACATCGATTCGACCGGTCTGCTCGTGTTGACCCAGGATGGCCGCATCGCCAAGCAGTTGATCGGCGAGAACTCCGGCGTTGAAAAGGAGTATCTCGTGCGCGTCAGCTACGGCGATCGCACGAGCGACGTAGCCGACCACTTCCCCGCGGAAAAGCTCGCCCTCCTTCGCCACGGCCTTTCGCTCGATGGCGCCCAGCTCAAACCCGCCAAAGTGAGTTGGCAAAACGGCGAGCAACTGAGATTCGTCCTGCGCGAAGGCAAGAAGCGGCAGATTCGGCGCATGTGCGAGCTTGTCGGACTGCACGTCGTCGGCCTCAAACGGGTGCGGATGGGCAGCGTCGTGCTCGGCGCCCTCCCACAGGGGAAGTGGCGGTATCTGCTGCCGGACGAGGCGTTCTGAAACCCGTCGTCTTTCGGAAACGCTACCGTTTCTTGCACATCGCCGAGACGGTAGCCTCCAGTTACGAATAGTCCGCCCATTGACGCAGCCATACGTCATGCTGGTAAAACGGGAAATAAGGCGCATCCTCGCGCACACCGCCAATAAATCTGTCCTGATGATCCATGATCGAAAATTCATAATTTCCGCGTTCGGTAGGATTCAGGTAATCCAACAAATCGTACAATTCCTTTGGATCAAATTGATATTTATAAAGCAATCGTCGAGTGATCCCGTTCAGCTCCCCTCTGATCGCATAAAATGACTTTGCTAGCGTATCCCTAGCGACATGAAGATTTGACGCCCCCGTACCTTCAAGGAGTCGATAAGCATCTTCCGCCGACGGCATCGAGAGGTCCACGAGATTTCGCATGGTGTAAGAGGACTGCGAGAGGCTCTCTATGTCATTCCCGCTAAGGTGCGAAACTATGTTCGACATCGCTTCCACCGGAACCCGCTCGAGCGCGGAGAGACGCGCGATCGACGAATGAGCCGGTCCGCTCGCCGCAGCGGCGTTACCATCCGTCGCAGGCCGACTTAACGGTTCCCCCAAGGCAGGCTCGGAGACCTTTAGCGCTGGGTGCGGCGCCCCGCTGTCCGCGGATGTCGCTGCTCTTGTCACCGCTATGGCATCGTCTCGCCCGATTCCTTCGAGCGCCTCAATGGGCACCGTGACATGCCCCGTCGGATCTGTTCCGTTAATCGGGTCGCACTTGCAATAACTGTATGGATTCAGGCCACCCGCATGAAACGGGCTCAAGCTATCAGGTGCATTGAATCGCATTAGCGGCGGCAAATACCATCGATACCCATTCCCCAAAGGATAGCCGCTTACGATGGGATCCCGAGAAGCTGCTGTAAAACGGAGAATTGTAGTCATTTTAGCGCAGGTATCAGCAACAATCCGGACAAGGAACACTAGCGTGGAGCTCACAAGTCGTCGCCCAGGGCGTCGCACACGTGCCCCAGAAAGTTTTTACCGGACATTCCTCGCACCGCGGCCCATCCAGGCCCACGCAACACCATTGCCCCGACCCGCAATTGCTGCCTGACATCCTTACTCCAAGAGATGAGAACGGAAAATAGCCTCGCTGCAAACGATCAACGGCCTGGCATTGAAAAGGCAAATTCATATTTCCCTCCATCGGTTGCAAAAACACAGATCACTTCCATTTGATTCGATCGACCAATTATAAAAACTTATCTTTCTTTAACATTGGCTTTGAACAAATTATTGAGCATTCGCTCCCGCGCCTTACATCCCTCACATGAGGGTATCCCGGCTCGGTTGAGCACTTTCCGAATAACGGTACCTACGCCATTCTGATCTTTGGTTTTGGCATCCGACGAACCGGTTTGATCAGGAAGTCGCATGGTTCAAGCCTCGCTCCAGGCGCGCACACGCCCTACTGAGACCGGGACCACATCGCTTACGTCAACGGTAAAGCGGAAAGCCCGTTTTGCTCGAAGAACGTTTTCGGGGTCGAAAAAGCGCATCTTTACCTCGTAGAGATCCTCCCCTGAACGAGCGAGAACGCTCTTCTCAACCCGAATGCTTTCCAGGACTCGCCCCTCCCCAGTTGCCCGCTTGAGCACATCGACAGCCTGAAACAGATTGGTTGCCGCAAAATTCAGAGCACGCTCCCGGGGCGAACTGCCAGCATTACGGAAATCGTGGTAAATCCTATTCAAAAACTCTTCGAGGTGATTCCTCAGGGCTTGATCTTCGTTGCCGTCCACCACTAGGTCGAGCAGCGCCTTGGTGGACCAGCTAAACATGCCGCGCCCGGCGGGAGGAACCAACACCGGCACTTCCTCACCGGACAACAGCGTTACCGAGCCTCGCCCGGTCGAATAACCGGGTACTGAGACGCGCTCGATCTCATCATCGAGCACGAAATCGAGCATCTTTTCGTAAACCACATGCGCAAAAGGCCCAGCGGGATTAACCACGTAGATGGGTGTGCCGTCCAATTTCAAGACCCAGTAAACGGTCGAAGCTTCATCGAGATGCTCACGCAAATAGTGACGGATATCCGCACCATTCAATACCTGACCGAATCCCGCTCGAGATGATTCCGTCTTAAATTCAATAGATAGCTCGCCCAATGCATAGACGATTTGGGGACCGCCGCATGTGGAACAACTCTCCGACGCACCCTCTTCTTCCATGGACCTGTCCGCAACTGAAACGGAGGGACTTTGCACCGCGGACGACGGAGAAATTAAATCTTCGTTATTGCATGACGCATGGACGTCAACCGAAAAATTATGATTCAAGAGCAACGGATCCTGAACTCCGAATCCAAACTTCGCCTCCGAACTGAGATCATTCAAATTCGACATCCCTCTCTCCTTTGGCTTGACCTTCGTCATCAGGGTTTCCGCTCCGGCGACGTCGATAACACCGGCCATGCATTTCTGCGAAACACGAGAATCGCCGGCCAGCCTGCAAGGCCGCGAAGTCTCTATTAGTGCCGCACGAATAGCCGGAGCGTCGATTTTTCCGCGTTCTACGTGCTGCCGGCTCATCAGTAATGCCGCAACACCGGCAACGATCGGCGTCGCGAAGCTCGTGCCGTTCCTTCTATCGATGCGCCCTCCGGGCGCCGCACCTAGTATGTTTTCGCCAGGTGCAAGGATTCCTTGGTGCCGGTATGCACTTCCCCAATTGCTGCTATCCAGCGGTGATCCGGATTCGCTTAGCGCACCCACCGCGAGCACCCCGGGCAGCGCCGCCGGTATATGGACGCAGGCGCAACCGTCATTACCCGCAGCCGCAATGATCAACACGTTGCTCCGGGCGCAGTTCTCCAGCGCACGCACGAGCAAAGGTTCCGCATCCTCCGGGCCGAACCTCGCGAGCTGTCCACCGCTTATCGTTATTACGTTTGCGCCGCGATGGACCGCCAAATTGATTGCATAAGCCAAATAGGATTGAGAACACACCCCCTCCCTTCTCTCTCCTGTATCTCGAAATATATTTACAAGAACTCCTCGGCATTTCGGTGCAATGCCATTGATCGCCCCTCGCCCAAATATTACGCTCGCAACATGAGTGCCATGGGAATAAAGGTCCTCATTATCCAATAGTGGCGGCAAAGCGATCCCTTCGCAAACCAATGAGGCACCGATAAAGCAAGGGTGCTGCAGATCGACAGGGCCATCCAACACTGCAATACATATCGCCGGCTCCCCTAATGTCTCCGCTTGCAACGAAGCGATATCGAGCCAGATTTTTTTCATTCAATCCGCGGCATCAATGAGTTCATCGCCATATTTCCAACAAGCGAGCCATATTTCGCTATGAAGTAAAACCCATCGTACCCGATGGCATTGAAGAGGAACCTGTTAATTGATACAAGGAGGACGAAAATACACACGCCGCCGAACAGGTGTTCGAAGCCGGCCAAATCTCGCAATCTGCGAGTTTCGTCAAGCTAACGCGACTCGGCCAAGGCCGACAAGGGAGGGGGAGGACGTTACTTCGCGGGGTAACGGCGCTCAAGTGAACGCCGCGCCCGCTTCGGTGCTTTTGTATCTAGGTCAATCGTCGCTATTCGGATCGAGATCCGGGAACAGCACCTCGGTAAAACCGAACTTCGAAAAATCGGTGATCCGCATCGGATAGAGCTTGCCGATCAAATGATCGCACTCATGCTGCACGACACGCGCATGAAAACCTTCGGCGACGCGATCGATCGGTTGCCCATACTGATCAAAGCCGTGGTAGCGGATCATCGAAAAACGGTTGACCACGCCGCGCATGCCCGGCACGGACAGACACCCTTCCCAGCCCTCTTCCATGTCTTGCGACACAGGCGTGATAGTTGGATTGATCAGTACCGTCTCGGGCACGGGCGGTGCCTCGGGGTACCGATCGTTATGGCCGAACCCGAAGATAACGACCTGCAAATCCACGCCGATTTGCGGCGCCGCCAACCCCGCGCCGTTCGCATGATGCATCGTTTCGAACATATCCGCGATCAGCGCATGCAATTCGGGCGTATCGAAGTGCTCGACGGTCTGGGCAATGCGCAATAGACGCGGATCGCCCATTTTGAGAATGTCACGAATCATGGATTGTCGCCCTCCAGGAGCTTACGCATACCGTCTTCGTCGAGAATCGCGATGCCGAGTTCCTCGGCCTTCGCCAATTTGCTTCCCGCTTCGGCGCCCGCCACCACGTAATCCGTTTTTTTCGACACCGAGCCGGCCACCTTCGCACCGGCTGCTTCGAGCATCTCCTTCGCTTGTTCGCGCGAGAGCGTCGGCAGCGTACCGGTCAACACGACCGTTTTGCCCGCCAGCACGCCTTGCGGCGCGCGCGGCGCGGGCGGCCCCTCGGGCCAAGTGACCTTGCCGGGCGCACGCAATTGATCGATGACTGTGCGATTGTGCTCCTCGGCAAAGAATTGATGAATCGATTCGGCTACGACCGGGCCGATGCCCTCCACCTCCATCAATGTTTCGACCGAGGCATTCATCACAGGATCGAGCGAGCCGAAATGGCGCGCAAGATCTTTCGCCGTCGATTCGCCGACGTCGGGAATACCCAGCGCGAAGATGAACCGGTCGAGCTTCGTGTGCTTGGCCTTCTCGATCGAATCGATCAGATTTTGCGCCGATTTGTCGGCGAAGCGTTCAAGCGCGACGAGTGTCGAAAAGCCCAGGTTGAACAAATCAGCCGGCGTCCGGACGAGATTTTGCTCCACGAGTTGCTCGATGATTTTTTCGCCAAGCCCGTCGATATCGAGGGCGCGGCGCTGCGCAAAGTGCTGGAGCGCGCGTTTGCGCTGGGCCGGGCACACGAGCCCCCCCGTGCAACGCGCCACTGCCTCGCCGGGCAGCCGTTCGATCGCGGAGCCGCACGCCGGGCACGCGGTCGGCATAACGAAGGCTTGAGCACCCTCGGGGCGGCGTTCGAGCACGGGTCCGACGACTTCGGGGATGACGTCTCCGGCGCGACGCACGATGACCGTATCGCCTGCGCGCAGGTCTTTGCGATGAACTTCATCCTCGTTATGCAGCGTGGCATTCGTCACCGTCACGCCCCCGACGAACACGGGCGCCAAACGCGCCACCGGCGTAATGGCGCCGGTACGCCCGACGTTCACGCCAATGTCGAGCAACTCGGTCAGCGCCTCCTCGGGCGGGAATTTATGAGCAAGCGCGAAACGCGGCGCACGCGACACGAAGCCGAGCGCATCTTGGTCCGCCTTGCGATTAACCTTATAGACAACCCCGTCGATGTCGTACGGCAGCGACTTGCGCTTTTCGCCGATACGCCGGTAGAACTCGATCAGCCCGTCGGCTCCCGAGACGGTCGCGCGTTCGCCGCATACGGGTAGGCCGAGTTCGATATACCAATCGAGCAGCGCATCGTGCGTGTCGGGCATCTCCATGCCCTCCAATACACCGATACCGTAGGCGAAAAACGACAGGGGCCGCTGAGCCGTGATACTCGAATCGAGCTGGCGCAAACTGCCCGCGGCCGCGTTACGCGGATTAGCGAACTCGCGCTGGCCGGCCTCGCGCTGATGCGCGTTGAGGCGATCGAAGTCTCGCCGGAACATTAGCACTTCACCGCGCACCTCGAGCACGCGAGGAACCGGTCCGCCCTTCAACCGAAGGGGAATCGAGCGCACGGTACGCACGTTTTGCGTCACGTCCTCGCCCGTCGAGCCGTCGCCGCGCGTGGCGGCCTGCACGAGGCGGCCTTCTTCGTAACGCAACGAAATCGCGAGCCCATCGAATTTCAATTCGCACGAATACTCGACCGGCGTCCGGCCAAGCCGATCGCCGACCCGTTTGTCGAACGCCGTCACGTCCTCATCGGCGAACCCGTTGTTCAGCGAGAGCATCGGCAGCGCATGGACCACCGATGCGAAGCCGGTCGCGACTTCACCGCCGACGCGCTGCGTCGGGGATTCCGGCGTGATCAAATCGGGATGCTCGGCCTCGATCGATTGCAGCTCCGCAAAGAGCCGATCGTATTCGGCATCGGGAATTTGCGGCTGATCGAGAACGTAGTACTGATAGTTCGCCCGCTCCAGCTCCGCGCGCAACCAAACGGCGCGCTCGGCAGGGTTATCGAGCGGTGGAGGCGATTCGGCGTGCTTGCGAGCCATATCGTTCGTATTGTTGTTAAGACGTACTCAAGCGCGCATTACTGGCTGAAGAGCCGGCGCGTCGCCGGGGAGCCTGCCGGAATCCCAGCCTCCTCGAGCCGCGCGTAAAGCGTCATCAGTTGTTTCTCGATCGCCAGGAGCGCCTGTTCGGGCAACGGCCGGCGCTGGTCGTCGACGACGCGGCCACCGATACGCTCGGCCAACGATTTCGCGTAATCGCACATGAGCCTGAACGGCAGAATGTCTTCATCGGCCACGGGGACGTCGAGGATCAGCGTGATCATTTGACCGCCCTTGTAGGTCAAATCGTCGCGCAGAAAATTCGTGTCGCCGAATTGCAGCATAAAGACGGGGCTCTGCTTGGCGTCGAGCTTGACGAAGCGCGTGCCGTCCCGCGAAAGTAGCAAGCCGTCTTGCGAGGCGACCGCCTGCACGTAGTTGGCGGACCACGGCGCGCCGTCCGACAACACGTTGATCGACAACTGCGCGTCGCACTGAGCCGCGAAGCCGTCGAGTTCGCGCGCCATCGAGACCGTTTCGAGCATGTCGGGAAATTCGGGGGCGCCGTCGATCGCATCGGCGAATTGCTGCACGCCCGATACGAACTCCGAGAACTCGAGCTCGTTGAGCGGGCCGCCGCGGTTCGCGAGCTGGACCGCGGCGCGAAGCTCCTCGTAACGCTGAGCGCTTTGCAGCAATTCCCAGTTCGTGCCGCCTTCGGGCTTGCCTTCGATATAGACCGGTTTGCTCCCCGCACGACGCAAGCGCTGAGCGAGCGGCGATGCTTTCTCCCCGGCAATCGGGCCCGACAGGCGGATCGGCACGACGCAATCGATGCGTCGATCGACGATATGCGGCGGCGCGGCCGAGATCGTCGTGGCGGCGGGCGTCACGGCTTGCACATCGTCCGCTGTCGCCTCGGCGGCGGCGGACTGCGCTTGCGGCTCGGGCGTGAAGCCATTCGGGGTCGTCGCTTCGGCCTGGATGTCGGCCGGGATATCGAGCGGCGCCGACGCACCGAAGCTCGGTTCGATGCGCGCGGCTTCGCCGGCGGACGCCGCCTCGGGCGCGGCACCATCGCGCCGCGCGGGGCCGCGTGCGGGCTCGATGAAGGGCCGCTCCTCCTCATGATCGTGGCGCGCGGCACCCTGCTCGGTATCGGTCGGCATCGGCCGCGGCATCCTGCGGCGCACCTTGGCGCCTTGCCACGCGTTATATACGACCACCCCTCCCACCACGACGGCGCCCGCGCCGATCAATCCGAGTGTCAACTCGTCCATGCACGCTCCATGAAGCATTCCTGTAGCGCGGCCCGCGCCCGCATCCTCCCGGCGCGGCGCCGCTCGTTAGACGATATTCTGGGCGAAACCCGCGGCGGTTTCCATGTCCACGGCAACAATGCGCGAAACCCCTTGCTCCTGCATCGTCACGCCGATGAGCTGTTGCGCCATCTCCATCGCGATCTTGTTGTGCGAGATGAACAGGAACTGGGTCTTATCCGACATCGCGCGCACGAGGTTCGCGAAGCGCTCCGTGTTCGCGTCGTCGAGCGGTGCGTCCACTTCGTCGAGCAAGCAGAACGGCGCGGGGTTCAGTTGGAACATGGCGAACACGAGCGCGGTCGCCGTAAGCGCCTTTTCCCCGCCCGAGAGCAGGTGAATCGTCGAGTTTTTCTTGCCCGGCGGCTGCGCCATCACCTGAACGCCCGCATCGAGAATTTCGTCGCCCGTCATGATGAGCTTCGCCTGTCCGCCACCGAACAAGCGCGGGAACAGCTCGCCGAAATGACGGTTCACTTCGTCGAACGTGCCTTGCAGCAACGTTCGCGTTTCCTGATCGATCTTGCGGATTGCGTCTTCGAGCGTTTCGATGGCGCGCGTCAAATCCTCCGACTGCGCGTCGAGGAACGTCTTGCGCTCCTTGGCCGCCGCCAGTTCGTCGAGCGCGGCCATGTTCACCGGCCCCAGCGCGGTGATCGCATTGTTGATGCGCGTGACTTCGCCTTGCAGGTACGACGGCTTCATGTCGGGCGAGAGTTTCGCCTGCAACTGCGCCTCGTCCACGCCCGCGGCCTGAAGCTGCTCGATGAACTGCTCACCGGCGATGCGCGCCGCCTGCTCCTTGAGCTGCAGTTCGGTAATGCGGTCACGCAGGGGTTGCAGCGAACGCTCGGCGGTCAGCCGGGTTTCGTCGGCATGACGCAGCTTGGCCGTCAAATCGTCGAGTTCGAGCCGCGCCGCCGACAATGCCGCTTCCTTCTGCGAGCGCACGTCGAGCGCTTCTTGCAAGCCCGTATGCGTGGTTTGCTCGTTGATCGTTTCGAGTTCGGCGCGCGCGTCCTCGAGCGTCCCCGCGATACGTTCGCTCTGTTCGTGCGCGACTTGAATGCTGCGCTTCAACTCGTCGATGCGGGCCGCCATATTGCGCGCGGCAAAGCGCGCATCGGAGGCCGCGCGTTCGAGATCGCGCGCTTGCGTGCGCGCGGCCGACAGCGATTCGTCGAGCGCTTCGAACGCGAGTTGGTTGTCCTCGAAACGCGCCTGCAGTTGAGCGAGTTCGCCGTCATGGCGCTCGAAATTCGCCTCCGATTCGGCCCGCTGCGCGCGTTGCTCCTCGATTTGCGCGGTGATCTCTTCGAGTTCCTCGCGAATCTGCGTGCTGCGCTGCGTATAGCGCTCGTGCGCTTGCGTGAGCTTGAGCACCTCCAGTTGCAACGCATGCACGCGCTGGGTCGCGCGCTCGACTTGGGCGCGTGCATCGGTGACGGCTTGCGACGCCTGAGTGTGCGCCGCTTCGGCGCGAATCGCGGCGGTTTTGGCTTCGTCGGCAAGCAACGTCTGCGCGCGCAACTGGCGCGTAAGGTTTTCGATTTCTTGCTGACGCGCGAGCATGCCCGCTTGTTCGGAATCGGCCGCGTACAACTGCACGCCCACGCGCGTCACGACGTGGCCGGCCTTGACGACGAGCATTGCCCCCTCGGGCAATTGGGCACGCATCGCGAGCGCCTGCGTCAGATCGTCGGCGATGTACGCCGCGCCGAGCCATTCGGTGAGCACGGCGCGCAAGCCCGCATCGTCGATGCGCACGAGCGAAAGCAGCGGCGTGAGCCCGGCCGGCGCTTCACGCGGCGCGCCCGCCGCGGGCGGCGCATAGAAAGCGAGCTTGGCGGGAGGCGCGTCCGTGGCGAACGCACGCACCCAGTCGAGATTCGAGATCTCGAGCGCGGCCAGCCGTTCGCGCAGGATCGATTCGAGCGCGGCTTCCCAGCCCGCCTCGACATGCAGCTTCTTCCACAAGCGCGGCAATGCGCCGAGTTCGTGCTTGTCGAGCCAAGGCTGGATCTTGCCCTCGGTCTGCACGTTCTCTTGCAATTGCTTGAGCGCGACGAGCCTTGCCTCGAACTGATGAATCTGCGCGCTTTCGCTCTGCACGCGCTCTTGCGCCTCGCGGCGCTCGGCCTCGACACGCGGCAAGGTGTCTTGCGCCGCCGTGAGACGCGCCTGCGCCTCGCTCAGAATCTCTTCCTGCTCGGCCAGTTGCATGCGCTGCTCTTCGAGCTGCGCTTCGTCGGGAACGTCGAGCCCGCCCGCCTCGGCTTTGAGCCGCTCATGGCGCTGTTGCAACTGCTGCAATTGCTGATCGGCGTTACGCTGATGCGCGGCTTCGAGCTTGAGCGCCTGCTCCGTCTGCGCGATACCGGCGCGCTCCTCGTTCAGTTGAGTTTGCGCATCGCGCCAGCGCGCTTCGAGTGCGGGCAACTCGTCGTGCTTGGCGGCCGCTTCCTCTTCGGCGAGCGCGGCCTTTTCCTCGGCGACGGCCAGTTGCTCCTCGGCCTCTTCGAGATCGTCGCGCGCTTTTTCCGCCTGCGCCTGCCATTGCTCGCGCTGCGCCGTGAGCGCGGCGATCTGCGCCTGCACGCGGTTGCGCGATTCGATGACGAATTTGATCTCGGCCTCGAGCCGGCTCACTTCGGCATTGGCCTCGTAGAGCGAGCCCTGCGCGCCTTGCATCGCATCGCTCGCCGCATAGTGCGCGACACGCAAGGTTTCGAGGTCGGCCTCGACCTCGCGCAGCTTCGCCATTTGCGCTTCGAGATCGATCTGCGCCTCGGCGATGGCACGCTGTTGACGCGCCTGCTCGGCCGCCGCCTCGTTCTTGCGCAACAGCCACAGCAAACGCTGCTTCTCCTCGCCGTCGGTCTGCAATTCTTTGAACTTCGTCGCGACGATCGCCTGCGCCTCGAGTTTTTCGAGGTTCGCGCCCAATTCGCGCACGATGTCCTCGACACGGGTCAAGTTCTCGCGCGTATCGTGCAGACGGTTTTCGGTCTCGCGGCGGCGTTCCTTGTACTTCGAGACGCCCGCGGCTTCTTCCAGAAACACGCGCAGCTCTTCGGGCTTCGCCTCGATGATGCGCGCGATCATGCCCTGGCCGATGATCGCGTATGCGCGCGGGCCGAGGCCCGTGCCGAGGAAGATGTCCTGGATGTCGCGCCGCCGCGCCGGCAGGTTGTTGATGTAGTAGCTCGACGTGCCGTCGCGCGTGAGCACGCGCTTCACGGCGATCTCGCCGTACTGCCCCCACTGTCCGGCCGCCCGCCCTTCGGAGTTGTCGAACACGAGCTCGACGCTCGCGCGGCTGCCCGGCTTGCGCGCGGTCGAGCCGTTGAAGATGACGTCTTGCATCGATTCGCCGCGCAGTTCCGAGGCGCGCGACTCGCCGAGCACCCAGCGCACGGCATCGATGATGTTTGACTTACCGCATCCGTTGGGACCGACCACGCCGACGAGCTGGCCGGGTACCTGGAAATGCGTGGGATCGACGAAGGACTTGAAGCCAGCGAGTTTGATCGAGGTCAGACGCACGGCGATATCGCTGTTTTGATGAAGGTCGAACAAAAACGCGGCCGGCTGAGCCCACGCATGCCGCCGCGACCGGCGAACCACGCCGCCGCGGCGCACGCGCGGCGAGCCGCCGCCGCGATGCTTTTGGTGTCGCGAAACGCATGCGCGGCCGAGAGCCGCGCGCGCGAGCCGCGAGCAAGTGGCAATCATACCATCGCGGGGGCCCCGCGCCCGCGCCGGCACGGCGGCCACACGCGGGCACGACGGCGCCGGCGCTCGCGTGCCAAGCTATAATGACGCCCTTTTCCCGCACGAGGACGGCTTGCGAAAACCGCATGCAAGACGAGCCCTCGCAACCGTGCCCGCCGAGCCCGACGTGAACCCTCTACTCGACCGCCTCCAGCCCTATCCGTTCGAAAAGCTGCGCGCGCTGTTCAAAGACGCGACGCCGCCCGCCGGCTTGCCCCATGTCAGCTTCGGCCTGGGCGAGCCGAAACATGCGACGCCCGCCCTGATCCGCGAAGCCGTGGTCGGTGCGCTCGATACGCTGTCGAATTACCCGGCGACGATCGGCTCGGCCCCGCTGCGCGAAGCCATCGCGGCATGGGCGATGCGCCGCTACGGTCTGCCGGCGCTCGATCCGGCCACGGAAGTACTGCCGGTCTCCGGTTCGCGCGAGGCGCTGTTTTCGCTCGCGCAAACGGTCGTGGACGGCACGCGGCCCGGCGCGATCGTCCTATGCCCGAATCCGTTCTATCAAATTTACGAAGGCGCGGCCCTGCTCGCGGGCGCCGAGCCCTATTTCGCCAATAGCGATCCGGAGCGCAATTTCGCCTGCGACTACGCGGCCGTGCCCGAAGACGTGTGGGCGCGCACGCAGTTGCTCTACGTCTGCTCGCCTGGCAACCCGACGGGCGCCGTGCTCACGCTCGACGATTGGCGCGAACTGTTCGCGCTCTCGGATAAGCACGGCTTCGTGATCGCCTCCGACGAATGCTATTCCGAGATCTACTTCGACGAGGCGAATCCGCCGCTTGGGGGCCTGCAAGCCGCGCATCGCTTGGGCCGGGGCTTCGAGCGGCTGATCATGCTCTCGAGCTTGTCCAAGCGTTCGAACGTGCCCGGGATGCGCTCGGGCTTCGTGGCGGGCGATGCGGCGCTGTTGAAGCGCTTCTTGCTCTACCGAACCTATCACGGCGCGGCGCTCTCGCCCGTCTACCAGGCCGCGAGCCTCGCCGCATGGAATGACGAGGCCCACGTACGCGAGAACCGGGCCAAGTACGTGGCCAAGTTCGCCACGGTCACGCCGATGCTCGCGCAAGTACTGGACGTGCGACTGCCCGACGCGGCGTTCTACCTATGGGCCAACGTCGAACGCACGGGGCTGACCGATACCGAGTTCGCCCGGCGCCTGTACGCCGACTATAATGTGACGGTTTTGCCCGGCTCGTATCTGGCGCGCACCGCGCACGGCGTGAACCCGGGCCGCAATTTCGTTCGGCTGGCGCTCGTCGCCGACGTGGACGAGTGCGTCGACGGCGCCAAACGCATCGTCGATTTCTGCCGCGGCCTCACGCGCTGATCCGCGCCCGCGGCACGCGCCGGTCCACGGCACCCGCAGGCGCCCCGCACAGCCCTTGCCGTCATCTTCAGACTTCATTTAGCGAAACTACCGACATGTCGCAACACATTCAGAGCATCATCGACAACGCCTGGGAAAATCGTGCCGAGCTCTCGCCGAAGGCGGCACCCGCCGAAGTGCGCGACGCGGTCGCGCATGCGATCGAGCAACTCGACAAAGGCCTTTTGCGCGTGGCCGAAAAGAAGGACGGCCAATGGGTCGTCAACCAATGGCTGAAGAAAGCGGTCCTGCTCTCGTTCCGTCTCGAAGACAACGTCCCGATGCCGGCCGGCGGCTATTCGCAGTTCTACGACAAAGTGCCCTCGAAGTTCGCCAACTACACGGCCGAGGATTTCGCCGCCGGCGGTTTTCGCGTCGTGCCGCCCGCCATCGCGCGCCGCGGCTCGTTCATCGCTAAAAACGTCGTCCTGATGCCTTCGTACACGAACATCGGCGCGTATGTCGACGAAGGCACGATGGTGGACACCTGGGCGACGGTCGGCTCGTGCGCGCAGATCGGCAAGAACGTGCACCTCTCGGGCGGCGTCGGTATCGGCGGCGTGCTGGAGCCGTTGCAGGCGAACCCGGTCATCATCGAGGACAACTGCTTTATCGGCGCACGCTCGGAAGTCGTCGAAGGCGTCATCGTCGGAGAGAACTCGGTGATCTCGATGGGCGTTTATCTCGGCCAGAGCACGAAGATCTACGATCGCGAAACGGGCGAAATCAGCTACGGCTACGTGCCGCCGGGCTCGGTCGTCGTGGCCGGCAATCTGCCGTCGAAGGACGGATCGCACAGCCTGTACTGCGCCGTCATCGTCAAGAAGGTCGACGCGAAGACGCGCGCGAAGGTCGGTCTGAACGAGCTGCTGCGAGGCGACTGATGAGCGCGGCCCGTACCGTCGTCTACGGCATCCCGAACTGCGACACCGTCAAGAAAGCGCGGACCTGGCTCGAATCGAACGGCGTCGCCTTCGAGTTCCACGACTTCAAGAAGGCGGGCCTGACGGCTTCGCTCGTGAAGGATTGGCTCGAATGCGTCCCGCTCGAGGTCTTGCTGAACCGCCGCGGCACGACTTGGCGCGCGTTGCCCGATGACGCGAAGGCGGCCGCCGAAACGCAGCAAGGCGCGATTGCGCTGATGGTGGAAAAGCCGTCCGTCGTGAAGCGGCCTGTCGTCGTCGTCGACGGCCGCGTGAAATCGGTCGGCTTTTCCGCCGACGAATATGCGGCGCTGTTCGCTTAGCCGCGGTTCGCGGCGGGTGCGGGCTCGAACCTAGCCATTCGGTGGATTGGCGTTCGATGCGCCAGTCGCGAGACAATACGAGCATCGCCTGCCGGCGTTCGACCGCCGGCATTTTTTTATCAAGAACGAATCGGCCTTTGAACTCATGTCCGGCACCCTTGCCCTCACCGAACAACTGATTGCCCGTGCCTCGGTCACGCCCGACGATCAACATTGCCAAAAGCTGCTGATCGAACGGCTGGACGCCGCCGGCTTTACCTGCGAGACGATCGAATCGCACGGCGTGACGAACCTGTGGGCCGTCAAACGCGGCACGGACGGCGCGCGCGGCAAGCTGCTCGCGTTCGCAGGCCATACCGACGTCGTCCCCACGGGACCGCTCGAGCAATGGAGCTCGCCGCCGTTCGTGCCGACGCACCGTGACGGCAAGCTCTACGGACGCGGCGCGGCCGACATGAAGACGTCGATCGCCGGCTTCATCGTTGCGAGCGAGGAATTCGTGGCCGCGCATCCGAACCATCGCGGCTCGCTCGCACTGCTCATCACGAGCGACGAGGAAGGTCCCGCCACCGACGGTACGGTCAAGGTCGTGCAGGCGCTGCAAGCGCGTGGCGAAACGCTCGATTACTGCATAGTGGGCGAGCCCACCTCCACGCACACGCTGGGAGACGTCGTCAAAAACGGCCGGCGCGGCTCGATGTCGGGCAAGCTCGTCATCAAGGGCGTGCAAGGCCATATCGCTTACCCTCATCTGGCGCGCAACCCGATCCATCTGATGGCGCCCGCGCTGGCCGAACTCGTGGCCGAACATTGGGACGAAGGCAACGAGTACTTCCCGCCCACCACGTGGCAGGTATCGAACCTGCACAGCGGCACCGGCGCGAGCAACGTCATTCCGGGCCGGGCGGAATTGTCGTTCAATTTCCGCTTTTCCACGGCCAGTACGGTCGAGGGACTGCAACAGCGCGTGCACGCGATCCTGGACAAGCACGGGCTCGAGTACGAACTCGATTGGACCGTCAGCGGCCTGCCGTTTCTCACGCCTCGCGGCGATCTGTCGGATGCGCTCGCGCAAGCGATCAAGGACGAAACGGGCGTCACGACGGAGCTGTCCACGACCGGCGGGACCTCCGACGGCCGTTTCATCGCACGTATCTGCAAGCAAGTGGTCGAATTCGGCCCGCCGAACGGCAGTATCCATAAGATCGACGAGCATATCGAGCTCGCGTTCGTCGATCCGCTCAAAAACATTTACCGGCGCGTGCTCGAAGCGCTGATTGCATGACCGCGCGCCGCACAGCACAAGGAGATGCCGCGATGACCACGCCGTTTCGCACCGTTCGCGACTTGCTACGCTATGCGGTATCGCGCTTCAATCTTGCCGGGCTCGCCTTCGGGCACGGCAGCGCGAATGCTTATGATGAAGCCGCCTATCTGATTTTGCATACACTTCATCTGCCGCTCGACACGCTCGATCCGTTCCTGGATGCCCGTCTGCTCGAGGACGAGATCGACGCCGTCTTGAAGGTGATCGAGCGCCGCGCCACGGAGCAAGTTCCGGCGGCCTATATCACGCAAGAAGCTTGGATGCACGGGCTGCGCTTTTACGTCGACGAGCGCGTGATCGTGCCGCGTTCGTTCATCGGCGAATTGCTCGAGGACGGCCTGCAGCCGTACGTCGCCGATCCCGACGAAGTGACCGCCGTGCTCGAACTGTGCACGGGCTCGGGCTGCCTCGCGATTTTGGCCGCGCAGGCGTTTCCGAACGCCGACGTCGACGCCGTCGATATTTCGGCCGACGCGCTCGAAGTCGCGCACATCAACGTGGCCGAGTACGCGCTCGAGGATCGCATCGCGCTGTTCGAAGGCGATTTGTTCGCGCCGCTGCCGGAACGCCGCTACGACGTCATCATTGCCAATCCGCCGTATGTGAACAGCGCCTCGATGCAAGCGCTGCCGCAAGAGTACCGGCACGAACCGGAGCTGGCCCTCGCCGGCGGCGAGGACGGGATGGACGTCGTGCGCCGCATCATCAAGCAGGCGCGCAATTGGCTGACCGAGGACGGTTTGCTCGTCGTCGAGATCGGCAACGAGCGGGCCAACGTGGAGGCGGCGTTCGGCGGCCTCGATCTGGTCTGGCTCTCGACGAGCGCCGGCGACGACACGGTGTTTCTGATTCAAGCCGGCGATCTGCCGGCGGTCTGAGCGCCGGGCGCCCATGTCCGCTCCGGAACCGACGCCTGCCGGGCCCGACGGCGAAGGCGAAGACGAGGCCGCTCGTGCTGCAGGATGGGAGAGTCCGAAGTCGCAAGCGAAACGGCTCTGGATGATCGCGGCCGGCGCCGCCCTCGCATACGGCGTGTCGTTGCGCGATGCGCCCTATCCCGATCAGGCGGCGGCGAAAGTGATGATGTGCGGGCTGCTATTTCTTGCCTATACGCGGCACGAGCCGGCCCGCGAACGGATACGGTCGATGGCCGCGCTGGCGGCCTCGGCCGCGGGCGATGCGCTGCTGGCACTGCCGCAGTTGACGTTCTGGTTCGTGGGCGGACTCGGCGCGTTCCTAGTCGCGCATTTGGCCTATTGCGCCCTACTCGCGCCGCACACCGTCGGTGCGGCCGGTCTCTGGCGGGGCATCCACGGCTGGCGGCGGCCGGCCGTCCCGTTGCTATGGGCCATCGCCGCCGCGATGTATTGCGCTTTCCTACCGCATTTGGGGGTGCTGACCATCGCGGTTGCCGTCTATATGGTCGCGCTGTGCGCAATGGCAACGCTCGCGCTGCTGGCCAAACCGGGGGGGCCGGCGCTGTCGCTGGGCGCCCTCGCCTTCGTCGCCTCCGATGCGATGATCGGCGTCGATCGCTTCCTGAGCCCCTTTCCGGGTAGCGATTATGCAATCTGGTTCTCGTATGCCATTGCACAGTTGTCGATAGCAGCCGGTGTCCTACTTTACGGGGAACTCCAACGCCCCGGCGGCTCATCCGCGGCGGGTGCCTGCTGATCAGCGCCGGATAACCCTGCCCCAAAATCGGGCACTTAGGTAAGATGCTTGCGGACAGCGCGCGGCATCGCGCCGCGCATCGGATATCGGACCCGCTCACCTCTCATGCAATTCGATTGGCTTTCCCTCGGCAGCCTGATCTTCGCCGCGCACGTCTTAGGCGTGATTGCCGCCGGCCATGCCATCTTGAACACGCGCACATCGCAAGGCGCCATCGCCTGGGCCGTGTCGCTGGTCGCCGTGCCCTACGTCACGTTGATCCCCTATCTGTTTTTGGGACGCAGCAAATTCTCGGGCTACGTCGACAAGCGGCGAATCGAAAGCGAACTGCTGCGCACGCGCGCGCATCCGAGCGCGTGGGACACGAGCGCGTCATCGATGGGGCGTCCGGCCGATGCGCTCGGTCATGCCGTCGTGCGCGCCTTGACGCGCTTATCGGGCATGCCGTTCTTACCCGGCAATCACGTGCGCACGCTCGTGAATGGCGAAGCGACGTTCGCCGCGATTCTCGAGGCGATCGAGCACGCGAGGCACTACGTACTGATCCAGTTCTTCATCGTGCGCGACGATGCGCTCGGCGACCGGCTCAAGGCGCTGCTGCTGGCCAAGGCGGCCCAAGGCGTTCGAATCTGTTTCCTCTACGACAGCATCGGCAGTTTCGATTTGCCGCAGCGATACATCTCGGCGCTGCGCGAGGGGGGCGTGCAGGTGCACCCGTTCGCGACGAACCGGCGTTTCGTGAATCGTTTCCAACTGAACTTCCGCAATCACCGCAAGATCGTGGTGGTCGACGGCGAACGGGCGTTTGTCGGCGGTCACAACGTCGGCGTCGAATATCTGGGCGGTAATCCGCGCTTGTCGCCTTGGCGCGATACGCATATCGAACTGCGCGGCCCCGTGGTGGCCAGCGTGCAGTTCGTGTTCATCGAGGATTGGCATTGGGCGACGCAAAGCCTGCCGCGGCTCGAGCCCTCGCAGGCGGAGCGGCCCGAGCCGGTCGAAGAGGCCGACATGCATTGCCTCGTCGTGGCCCCGGGGCCCGCCGACAAGGAAGAAACGGGGTCGCTCTTTTTCGTCGAGGCGATCAACGCCGCGCAAAAGCGCATTTGGATCACGACGCCTTACTTGGTCCCCGACGAAGCGGTTTTCTCGGCCTTGCGCCTTGCCGTCATGCGCGACGTGGACGTGCGTATCTTGATCCCGAGCCGGCGCGATCACTACGTCGTATTCGAGGCATCGAAACTGTATGCGCATGACCTCATTCGAGCGGGCGTGCGCATCTTCCGCTACCGGCCGGGGTTCTTGCATCAGAAAGTCGTGCTGATCGACGACGTCGCCGCCGCGATCGGCAGCGCCAATCTCGATAACCGGTCGTTCCGGCTCAACTTCGAGATCATGGTGCTGACGATCGATCATGCGTTTGCCTTGGAGGTCGACTCGATGCTCGAGCGCGATTTCAGCGAGGCATGGGAAGTCGATCGCCACGAGTACCGCAACGCGCCGGCGCTGCGCCGCGTCGTCATGCACGTGGCGCGCTTGTTCTCCCCGATTCTCTGAAGCGAAAACCGCCGAGAGAACCGCCGCCTCAGAGCAAACGCTCGATGTCGGCCGTGATCGCCTCCGGAGGCGTCTTCGGCCCGTACCGTTTGAGCACCGTGCCGTCGCGGCCGATCAAGAACTTCGTGAAGTTCCACTTGATCGCCTTGGTGCCGAAAATCCCACGCCGCTCGGCCGAGAGAAAGCCGAACAGCGGGTGGGCGCCGGGGCCCTTTACGTCGACCTTCTCGAACATCGGGAACGTCACGCCGAAATTCTTCTCGCAGAAGCTGCCGATCTGCGCGGCGTCGCCGGGCTCCTGCTTGCCGAACTGGTTGCACGGAAACCCGAGTACCTCGAATCCACGCGCGGCGAACTGTTCGTGCAGGCGCTGCAATCCCGCATACTGCGGCGTGAACCCGCATTCGCTGGCCGTGTTGACGATTAGGAGAACCTTGCCGCGATAGCGTTCGAGGCCGAGCACTTCGCCGCGAAGCGTACGTGCCGAAAACGTGTAGACCGTGCTCACCGAGTCGACTCCAAAGGAAAACCGCAAGTCTATGCGAAAGCATCGCGCGATGTCCGGCACAGGCCGTGCTCGCGAACGTCTAAAATAGCGCTTTTCGTGCAGCCGGCCCCGCCCGTGATCCGTTTCAATCAATTCAGCCTCGCCCGCGGCGTCAAGCCGCTCTTCGAAGCCACCTCGTTCACGCTGAACCCCGGCGAAAAGGCCGGTCTCGTCGGTGCCAACGGCGCGGGCAAGTCCACCCTGTTTTCCGTGCTGCGCGGCGATCTGCATCCCGACGCCGGCGACTTCTCGCTACCGCCTTCCTGGCGCATCGCCCATGTCGCCCAAGAAACGCCCGCGGCCGAAAAAACCGCGCTCGAGTACACGCTCGACGGCGATGCGGCCCTGCGCGAGATCGAAGCCCAGATCGCCCAGGCCGAGGCCAGCCAAGACGGCGACGCCCTCGCGCACGCCCACGCCGCGTTCGCCGATGCCGACGGCTACACCGCCCCGGCCCGCGCCGAAGCGCTCCTGCTCGGCCTCGGGTTCACGCTCGCGCAGACTCGCGAGCAGGTGGCGAGCTTCTCGGGCGGCTGGAGAATGCGACTGAATTTGGCGCAAGCACTGATGTGCCGCTCGGACCTGCTGCTGCTCGACGAACCGACGAACCACCTCGACCTCGACGCGATCGTCTGGCTCGAAGACTGGCTCGGCCGCTATCCGGGCACGCTCGTCGTCATCTCGCACGACCGCGAATTCCTCGATTCGGTTTGCAACGTCACGCTGCACCTCGAAAATCGTCAGGTGAAACGCTACGGCGGCAACTACTCGCAATTCGAGATATTGCGCGCGCAGCAGTTGGCGCTCCAGCAAAGCGCCTTCGAGAAACAGCAAAAGACGATCGCGCACTTGCAAAGCTTCATCGATCGCTTCAAGGCGAAGGCGACCAAGGCACGTCAGGCGCAAAGCCGCATGAAGGCGCTCGAAAAGATGGAGCGCATCGCGCCCGCGCATGCGGCCTCGCCGTTCACGTTCGAATTCCGCACACCCGACGCCGCGCCCAATCCGATGCTCGTCATGGAAGACGTGCGCTGCGGATATCGCGCCGACGGCGGCATCGACATCCCTATCCTCGAAGGCGTGACGCTCTCCGTGCAAAACGGTCAGCGTATCGGACTGCTCGGCGCGAACGGACAGGGCAAATCGACGCTCGTCAAAACGCTCGCGGGTACGCTCGCGCCGCTCGGCGGCACGATGCGCGCGGGGCGCGGCCTCGTGATCGGCTATTTCGCGCAGCATCAGCTCGAGACGTTGCGCCCCGACGATTCGCCGCTCGCGCATCTGGCCCGGCTTGCACCCGACACGCGCGAGCAGGAGTTGCGCGACTTCCTAGGCGGCTTCAATTTCTCGGGCGACATGGCCAGCTCGCCGATCGGCCCGTTCTCGGGCGGCGAAAAGGCACGCCTCGCACTCGCGCTGATCATCTGGCAAAAACCGAATCTGCTGCTGCTCGACGAGCCGACGAACCATTTGGATCTCGAAACGCGGCATGCGCTGACGATGGCGCTCGCGCAATTCGAGGGCACCTTGATTCTCGTCTCGCACGATCGGCATTTGCTGCGCGCGAGCACCGATCAGTTCATGCTCGTCGCCAAGCATCGCTTGCAGCCTTTCGACGGCGACCTCGACGATTACCGCGATTGGCTGTTGCAGCACGCCGCCGAGACGCGCGCCGCGGCGAAGGCCGCCGGCCAAGGGGCAACGCCCGGCGACGGCGGACGCGAGAACGAAACGCCGGCGGGCAACCGCAAGGACCAGCGACGTCAGGAAGCGGAAATCCGCCAAAAGCTCGCCCAACTGAAAAAGCCCCTGCAAACGCGGATCGCGAAGCTCGAGAAGGAGATGGAGGCGCTGAACGCCGAGAAGGCCACGCTCGATGCGTTCGTCGCCGATTCCGCGAGCTACGAGCCGGCCATGAAGACCAAGCTGACCGACGCGCTCAAGCGTCAGGCGGAAGTCCACGCGCGTCTGGAAGCGCTCGAAGCCGAATGGCTCGATGCGCAAGAGGAACTCGAACAGATCGGCTAGGATGCGCCGCGCGCGCGGTGCTCGCGGCCCCTTCGCGCTGGGGCCGAGCCGTGATCGATCGACCGGAGGTGTACGTTGACGACCGACGCTCCGCTGCAAGGCCTGCGTGTGCTCGATCTCACGCGCTTGCTGCCCGGCCCCCTGGCGACGCTGCGGCTCGCCGAACTCGGCGCGGACGTCCTCAAGATCGAGGAGCCCGGTGCCGGTGATGCCGCCCGCGCGATGATGCAGGCGCCGGCCGATCGCGCGAGCGGCGTGCCGAGCAGCTTTTATCGTCTCGTCAATCGCGGCAAGCGTGAAACGCGGTTGGACCTCAAGACAGAAACGGGCCGCACCGTCTTGCGCGCGCTCGTGCGCGAATCGCACGTGCTCGTGGAAAGCTTTCGCCCCGGCGTCATGGAAAAACTGGGGCTCGACTACCGCAGTCTAGCCAAGGTCAATCCGAAGCTCGTGTACTGCGCGATCACGGGCTATGGCGCGACCGGTCCCCTCTCGCAGCGGCCCGGACACGATCTGAACTACCTGGCATACGCGGGCGTGCTCGATCAAATCGCCGCATCGGACGGCACGCCGGTCATTCCGAATATCCAGATCGCCGATATGCTCGGCGGTGCGCTGCCCGCCGTCACGCGCATCCTCGCCGCGCTATGGCAGGTCTCGCGCGGCGCGGACGGCGCGTTCGTCGACGTCTCGATGACGCATTCGATTCAAGCCAGCAACATCGTGGCGCGCGCGACGCTCGAGAATGCCGAGCGCGGCGCCCCGGCCGGTCTCGACGAACTGCGTGCGGGACACGGGCTGCTCAACGGCGGCGTGCCCTGCTACAACGTCTACCGCACGGCCGATGGCCGCTGGCTCGCCGTCGGCGCCCTCGAACTGAAATTTTGGGAACGGCTGTGCGCCGCCTTGGGCCGGCCCGAGTGGGCCGCGCGCCACTGGAGCCTCGGCCAAGCCATCGGCGGTCCGGATGCCATGGCGCTGACACGAGAGATGGCCGAGCACATCGGGACGCATCGGCTCAAAACGTGGATCGAGTTGCTCGAGCCCCGCGATTGCTGCGTCTCGCCTGTGCTCACCCCACAAGAGGCCCGGGAACATATGCTGTTCCGCATGGAAGCCGCGATGCCGCCGCAAGCGCCGCCCACGACGCCTCCGGCGGATCCGATGGATCCCACGGATTCGACGCGAGCGTTCTGGCCGGACGGCGATCGCTGAACGGACACGCCCGCCGCCGCGCTATTCGAGTTCCTTGACCCGGTCGATCGCTTGCTCGATCCGATCGACGGCGAGCACCTGCAGCCCTTCGATCGGCTGCTTGGGCGCATTCGCCTTCGGGATCAACGCCGCGGTGAAACCCAGTTTCGCCGCCTCTTTCAACCGCTCCTGCCCTCTGGGCGACGGTCTGATTTCACCGGCGAGTCCCACTTCGCCAAAGACGATTAGGCCTTTGGGCAGCGGTTTGTTGCGCATCGAGGAATGAATCGCGAGCAGCACCGCCAGATCGGCGGCCGGCTCGGCGATCTTGACGCCGCCCACCGCGTTCAGAAACACGTCTTGATCGAAACAGCCGATGCCCGCGTGCCGGTGCAGCACGGCCAGCAGCATGGCAAGCCGGTTTTGCTCCAGCCCGACGGCCAGGCGCCTCGGGTTCGGCACTTGCGCCGTGTCCACGAGCGCTTGGATCTCGACGAGCAAGGGCCGCGAGCCCTCCTGCGTCACCAGCACGCAAGAGCCCGGGACGATTTGTTCGTGTTGCGACAGAAACAGCGCCGAGGGATTGGCGACGCCGCGCAAGCCGCGTTCGGTCATCGCGAATACGCCGAGTTCGTTGACGGCGCCGAACCGGTTTTTGAACGCGCGCACGAGCCGGAACGACGAATGCGTATCGCCCTCGAAGTAAAGCACCGTATCGACGATGTGTTCGAGCACGCGCGGACCCGCCAAGCTCCCTTCCTTCGTCACGTGGCCGACCATCACGATCGTCGTGCCCGACTGTTTGGCGATACGCGTGAGTTGCGCGGCGCATTCGCGAACCTGCGCGACGGAGCCCGGCGCCGAGGTCAGCGCGTCCGAGTAGACCGTCTGAATCGAATCGACGACGGCGACGTCGGGCCGCTCGGCCTCGATCGCGGCCTGAATCTTTTCGAGTTGGATTTCGGCCAGCAGCTTCAGATCCGCCGCGCGCGACCCCGGTTCGAGCAGCGCCAGGCGTTGAGCACGCAGGCCGATCTGCGCCGCCGACTCCTCGCCGCTGATATAGAGCGCGGTGCGCTCCTGCGCGAGCGAAGCGAGCGATTGCAGCAGCAGCGTGGACTTGCCGATACCCGGATCGCCGCCGATCAGCACGACCCCGCCCGCGACGAAACCGCCGCCGAGCACGCGATCGAACTCGCCGATGCCCGTGGAGAAGCGCGGCACGTCGGCCGCTTCGATATCGGCGAGCCGCTGCACCGGCGCGCTTTTTGCCAGCGACTGGAACCGATGCGCGCCCGGGCTAGGCGCGGCGGCCTCGACCAACGTATTCCACGCGTTGCATGAGGGGCACTGCCCTTGCCATTTCGGCGATTGACCGCCGCATTCCGTACAGGTGTAAACCGTCTTCTGTTTCGCCACGCGCGGTCCTTAGCCGTTGAGCCCGGTCGTTCGGGAAAATCGCAGTGAAAAGCTCGATGAACGAGACGACCCCGCGCTCATTCGGCCCGCACCGGCACGCGTTGCGCGACGGCGCACATGAGTTCGTAGCCGATCGTGCCGCAAGCGCGCGCCACGTCGTCGATCGGCAATTGCGCGCCCCACAGTTCGACGCGCGACCCCACTGTGGCCGTCGGGCAAGGCGTCAGATCGACCGTCAACATATCCATCGACACGCGCCCGACCAGACGGGTCCGTACGCCGTCCACGATGATCGGCGTGCCTTCCGGCGCGCATCGCAGGTAACCATCCGCGTACCCGCACGCCACCACGCCGATGCGCATCGGCGCCGGGGCAGTGAAGACCGATCCGTAGCCGACGGTCTGCCCCTTTGCCAGCGTTTGCACGGCGATCAGTTCCGACGAGAGCGTCATCGCCGGCTGTAAGCCGACGTCTTCGACGGAAGCCGGATCGCCCGTGGGGGATGCGCCGTACAAGACGATGCCCGGGCGGACCCAGTCGAAATGAGCGCGCGGGTGCCAAAGCGTCGCGGCGGAGTTCGACAGGCTGCGGGCGCCCGCAATGCCTTCCGCACCGCGCTCGAACGCCTCGATCTGATAATCGATCCCGCGCTCGCCGTCGGCATCGGAAAAATGGGTCATGAGCACGATTTGTCCGACTCCAGGGCAAGCCCGCGCGCGCTCCCATGCCGCACGAAACTTCTCGGGCGTGTACCCTAGGCGGTTCATGCCGCTGTTCATCTTCAGTTGAACGTTGACCGGCTTGGACAAACGCGCCATCTCGAGCATTCGCAACTGTTCGTCGCTATGCACCGTGGTCGTCAGGCTGTAACGATCGATGACGTCGATATCCGTCGGACGAAAGAAGCCCTCGAGCAGAAGAATCGGGCCGGCCCACCCCAGTTCGCGCAGCTTGGCCGCCTCCTCGAGGTCGAGCAAGCCGAACCCGTCGGTCGCCCGCAGGCCCGGGAACGCTCGGGCGAGCCCGTGGCCATAGGCGTTGGCCTTGACGACGGCCCACACTTTGGAATTGGGGGCGCGCAAGCGGACACAAGCGAGATTGTTGGCCAGAGCTGCGGTGTGGATGGTGGCGAGAAGCGGGCGCGGCATGACTTTTTCGTAAGAGGTACGAGGCGTATCAGGATGGGATGGCGCGTAATCGGACGCACGGCGGGTAGCCGCGCGCCGCCCGGGCGGCGCGCCGGCCGTCCGAAGCCACCTATTTTCGTGATATAAAGCCGTGCGCACAACCCATTTCGAACGGCCTAAGTCCTAACGCGTCACTCGCGTCCGGGGAGGACGCGCCGCAAAGGACCGCACCGCATCAGATGAAAAAAGGTTTTTACTCCATCATGGCCGCGCAGTTTTTTTCGTCGCTGGCCGATAGCGCCCTTCTGATTGCCGCCATTGCTCTGCTCAAAGACCTCCATGCCCCGAACTGGATGACGCCGCTGCTCAAGCTGTTCTTCGTCCTGTCGTATGTCGTGCTCGCCGCGTTCGTGGGCGCTTTCGCCGATTCGCGGCCCAAGGGGCGGGTCATGTTCGCGACCAACACGATCAAGATCGTCGGCTGCTTTTTCATGATGGCCGGCGCTCACCCGCTCGCGGCCTACGGCATCGTCGGCTTCGGCGCGGCGGCCTACTCGCCGGCCAAATACGGGATACTGACGGAACTCTTGCCGCCCGAGCGGCTCGTCGCCGCCAACGGCTGGATCGAAGGCACCACGGTCGCGTCGATCATCCTCGGCACCGTGTTGGGCGGTGCGCTGATCAGTCCGCACATCGCCATTCACGTGCTCAAGCATCGGATTCCGCTCGTGCATACGCCGGCCGAAGCCGCGATGCTCGTCATCATGGGCATCTACGTGGCCGCCGCCATCTTCAATCTGCGTATCCCCGACACGGGGGCCCGCTATCCGAAGCAGCAGCACGGTCCGATCAGGCTCATCACCGATTTCGCCGATTGCTTCCTGGCGCTGTGGCGCGACAAGCTCGGCCAAATTTCCCTCGCCGTCACGACGCTGTTCTGGGGCGCCGGCGCGACGTTGCAATTCATCGTCCTCAAATGGGCGGAAGTGTCGCTCGGCATGTCGCTGTCGGAAGGCGCCGTCTTACAGGCGATCGTCGCCGTGGGCGTCGCGGGCGGCGCGATATGGGCGGCGGCACGCGTGCCGCTGAAGAAGTCGCTGACGGTCCTGCCGGTCGGTATCGTCATGGGCCTTGCCGTCATGGCGATGGCGTTTTATTCGCGGCAGCTCGTGCCGGTCAACTGGGGCTTTTATTTCGGCCGCATGCACGTGCCGGGCTATCTGATCATCGCCTATATCTTCCTGATGTTCGTCGGCGCCCTCTCCGGCTTTTTCGTCGTACCGATGAATGCGCTGTTGCAGCATCGCGGGCACGTCCTTTTATCGGCGGGCCATTCGATCGCCGTGCAAAACTTCAACGAGAATCTGTCGGTCCTCGTCATGCTGTGCCTTTACGCCGTACTGGTGTGGCTCGACGTGCCCGTTTCCGTCGTCATCGTGCTGTTCGGTACGTTCGTTTGTCTGATGATGTGGCTCGTCATGCGCCGCCACCAAGCGAATCAGCGTGCCTTCGATTCGGTCGCGCTGATCGGCGAGATCAAACACTGAGTCGCATGGCCGCAGTGCGCGGCCGCCCGCCATGGCCCACCCCATCCACAACGTATTGACGATCGCCGGCTCCGATTGCAGCGGGGGGGCCGGCATCCAGGCCGATCTCAAGACGTTCTCGGCGCTCGGGGTGTACGGCGCGAGCGTCGTGACAGCGCTGACCGCGCAAAACACGCACGGCGTGCGCGCGGTGCATGCTCCCGAGGACGCCTTCGTCGCGGCCCAGCTCGATGCCGTGTTCGAAGACATCGACTTCGACGCCGTCAAGGTCGGGATGCTCGCCAATGCCGGCATCGTGCGCGCGGTCGCCTCGGCGCTACGGCGTCATGCGGCCAAGCGCGTGGTGCTCGATACGGTCATTTTGTCCAAGAACGGCCATCCGCTGCTCAGCGCGGATGCCGTTGCGGCGCTGCGCGAAGAGTTGATGCCGCTGGCGGACCTCGTCACGCCGAATCTCGACGAAGCCGCGGTGCTCGTGAAGGCGGATGCGCGCGCAAGCGACGAAGCCGCCATGCGGCAGCAAGGCGATGCCCTACGCGCGCTGGGCGCGCGAGCCGTGCTGATGAAGGGCGGGCATTTGGGCGGCACGCAAAGCCCTGATTGGCTGATCGACGACAGCGGCCCGCACCGGCTAGACGGCGCCCGTATCGACGTGAAAGATACGCACGGCACGGGCTGCACGCTCTCGGCCGCCATCGCCGCCTTGATCCCGCAGCGCCAGGATTGGCTCGGCGCGGTGACCGACGCGAAGACCTATCTCGCTCAAGCCTTGCGCGAAAGCACGCGCCTTCGGGTGGGCAGCGGCATCGGCCCCGTCCATCATTTTCATCGTTGGTGGTGATCGCTCACGCGGCTTAGCCGCGTATTAAGCGGCTGCGCGCGCGTAGGCCCTAGCCTGCTCCGGCCAATCGTCGGGCACGACGAATCCCCGGTCGGTCTCGTGCCAATGCCCAAGCAAAGGCGGTTGCCGCTCGAACGATGCGACCATGACCGGCCCCGTCTGCTGGTCGAGCCGTTCCGTCAACGCGGCGGCCGGGGACAAGAGCGCGGCATCGACGGCCTCCGTCGCGATAGGCGGCCGTGGCGCGAGCCATGCGAGGCGCGGCAGCACGGCCCAGCGTGCGCCGCCGCGATTCGCTGCGAGCGCCGGCCAGTCGCGCCGGGCTACCCAAAAGCCGCGGCAATGCGAGGGATCGACCGCCTGCGCGATCTCCGGCGTTTCGCCCCAGCGGTAGAACAACCAGCCCTTCACTAACATTTGCGGCCGCCACGGCCCCAAATGGCCGAGGGCAGCGAACTCCTCACGTGCCGAAAGCGGCAATTGGTGCCCGAGCAGATGGGTCAGCTTCAGATCGAACCGATCCTGCAAATTCGGACCGACATAATCGGCCAATTCAGGCCTATCACCCGGAGCCGCCCCCGCGTGCAAATAGCATTTGACGGCCAATTCCCAGTGCAACTTACGCCTGCTCGGGCTCTCCACTAGGAAGTCGCATTCGCCGATCGTTCTGCCGGCGACCCGCAGCGCCACGTTGGCGGCGACGAGCCGGGCCGCCGGACCCTGCTGAAGAAAAAAGCCGAGTAGACATTCGGCGTAGCGTCCCAAGCGGGTAATGCGCGTGGCCGCGATCGCTTGCCGCAGCGCCGTCGGGTCCCGATCGAGTTCGCGCAGCCACGCACCGGTATCGACGGCTTGCTGCGGCGTTTCGAACACGGTCGCCAACTCGCCCATGGGCGGCTGCGCCCGCAGCAACGGACTGCTCGCGAGCAGCCAAGCCAGATCGCGAACGGCGGGATCCGACAATACGTCCTGCAGCGCATCGAGCGCGGCGGCACTGGCGGCAGCCGGCTCGAGGGCGCTCATCGCGGTGCCCCGTCCTCGGCCATGGCCTGCCGGTAGGTATCGAAGGCGAGGCACAGATCCACCCAGGCTTTGGCCTTGTCCGGCAAGCTGCGCAACAGGTACGCCGGGTGGTAGGTCACGATGACGGGCACGTCCTCGTAGCGATGCACGCGGCCGCGCAGCGACGAGATGCTCGCATCGGTCTTGAGCAAGTTCTGCGCGGCGACGCGCCCGAGCGCAATGATGAGTTTGGGCTTCAGGAGCGCGACCTGGCGCTGCAAATACGGCTCGCAGCGCGCCACTTCATCGGGCTCGGGATTGCGGTTGCCGGGCGGCCTGCATTTGACGACGTTGGCGATGTAGACGTTCTCGCCGCGCGCGAGCGAGAGCGCACGCAGCATGGCGTCAAGCAGTTTGCCGGCCTGGCCGACGAACGGCTCGCCTTGCTTGTCCTCGTTTTCGCCGGGCGCCTCGCCGATCAGCATCCAATCGGCCGCGCGATCGCCGACGCCGAACACCGTATTCGTCCGCTTTTCGCAGAGGCGGCATGCTTCGCAAGTCGACACGCGCGCTTCGAGCGCATCCCAATCGAGTGCGGCGATCTCGGCTCGGCCGCGCGGCGCGGGCGCGGAATCGCGGCCAACGTTCGCAACCGGCGGCGCGGGCGCGAAATCGTCCCAGGCCGGTTCGTCGAGCGGCTCGGCCTCAGGGGCGGTGCGCACCGGCTTCGCCGTCTCGGGCACGGGCGGGCGGGCGGGCACGGCAGCGCGGACCGAGGGGGTGTGAGCGGCCGGCGTTCCTTGCGGCTCGCGCTCGCGAGCAACCGGCTCGTTTGCCGGCGCATGCGGAGCGCGAACCGGTGCATTGGCGCTTTCGGCGGCATCGGCGGCGGGCGGCTCGACGAGCGCGATCTCGCCGTCGGCGCTCGGGCTGCTCGACGCCCCGCGCCGCACCCAAATCGTCCCGAGACCCAGTGTCTCGAGCGCGGCTTCATCGAGCGGCATCAGACGCCCTCCTTCGAAAACGTATAGCGCATGACGAGCGCATCCTCGCGGCTGTGACGCCGCGCGGGGTAATAGTTTTTGCGACGGCCGATCGTCGCGAACCCGAAGCGCTCGTATAGCCGCAGGGCTCGTACGTTGGACGGCCGGACCTCCAGAAGCAAACCGCTCAACCCTTTGCCGCGAGAAATGCGCACGGCCTCGCGCAGCAAGGCGAGCCCGGCTCCCGAGCCCTGCGCCTGGGGGGCGACGCACAAATTGAGCAAATGCATTTCGTCGACGACGGGCATTAGTACGCAATAGCCGACGAGCACGCCCGTCAAGTGACGCATGCACACGCCGAAGTAGCCGTTACGCAGCGAATCCTCGAAATTGCCACGCGACCAGGGAAACTCGTAGGCCTCGCGCTCGACGGCGGCGACCTCGTCGAGATCGGCTTCGGTCATGGGCGACAAGTAGCGGTCGGCCAACAACACCCCGCTCATTGCGCCTCCTGCCCGCCTCGCGCGGCGCGCTCCGCCAGCCGCTCGGCGCTCGTTTGCGCGACTTTGTCGCGCACGTATTCGGGTGCCGCCTGATCGGCGGCCACGGCGCGCCCAGCTCGGTAGGCTCGCAGCGCAGCCCATGCCAACGGCTCCGCGTGCGGCAGCGCCGCACGATCGATGCTGCGAGCGTACTTCGCCACCTCGAGTCTCTCGCCGAAGGCATCGGCGGCGTTGCCGGCAAGCGCGAACGGCGCCGGCGGGGCAACGAGCGCCTCGGGTGCGCCGAGCGCGGGGGACGCCACCGTCCGCCATTCGCCGCCCGCGTCGTCCCACGCGTATTCGGCCCAATACACCTCGCCCATACGCGCATCGAGCACCGACAGTACACGCGCAAGCGACGGATCGCGGCGGCGCGCGTGCTCGGCGCAGACGAGCAATGTACTAACGGGCACGACCGGCACGCCAAGCCCGAACGCCAGACCTTGCGCCACGCCGGTGGCCGTGCGCAAACCCGTAAACGACCCCGGCCCCGATCCGAACGCGACGGCGTTGCATGTGGCGAGCGCGATGCCCGCTTCGTCGAACAGTTCGCGCATGGCGGGAAGCACGCGCGTACTGGAGACGGCGCCGGTCATTTCATGGCGCGTCCACACGCGCGCCGGCGCGGGTTCGGCGGCGTCCGGCGATGCCGGAGCGCAAAGCAAGGCGACCGAGCAATATTCGGTCGAGGTATCGAGAGCGAGCAGCACAGTGGATGTCATGGCCGCTATTGTAATGCGGGTCATGCGCGCATCCGCCGCTCGGGCGCGGGTCTCTCGCGTTTGGAAGCATCGCTCCAGCTTTCCGGCCCGAACGCTTGCTATGATCGGCGGCCTTGATGTTTTCGCACTGGAGAGAAATCGTGAGCACGGTCGATACGCAGTTCGAGCAAGCCCAGGTGGACGTGAAAGCCCTGCCCGAAAAGCCGGGCAATATGACGCTGCTGCGTCTTTACGCCCTGTTCAAGCAAGCCACCGAAGGCGACGTGCACGGCGAGAAGCCAGGATTCGCCGATATCGTCGGCAAATACAAGTACGACGCGTGGGCTTCGCTCAAGGGCACCGCGCAAGACGTCGCGAAACAGCAGTACGTGGAACTCGTCGAATCGCTGAAAAACGGCACGGCCAGCTAAGCCCCGTTTCGCTACGCAAGGCGCCTGCTGAGCGGCGCCGGACCGGCGCCCGGCTCGAAGGCGGCGTGTCGCGCACGGCCGCGCGCATCGCCCTGCAATGCGGCGGCAGTGGCGCGCCGCAGCAAAAGGGCTTATAATGCGCTCTGCGTTTCATCTGCCGGCCACCCTCGGCATTCGGAATGCACCGTAGCGTTTTGCTCCAATCTAGTTTAGAACCTGTCCCCTTCCGCCTAGGCCCTCACCGGCCGTCTCATACCAGGCTGACGGCGATGCCATAACGGCGTCCCGTATCCGATACAGCTTCTAACGAAAAGCTTGCACACATTGGCGAGCTGCCCCCGTTTTGCGATTTATTCGCGTGCGTCCGTGCATGCTGAATCCGACGACTTGGGTAATGCCGATTGGCGCCGACGCCTTATTTGCCGTCTTCTTAGGATTCTCATGACTTCGAGCTTCGATTCCAGCCCGCTGAACGCCATTGCCGATCGCGCCCTCGGCCATCCCGCCGAGGATGCGCCCGTCAACGAAACGGCCGCCGAGCCGTCGGGCCCCACCTTTGCCTCGCTCGGCCTGTCGCCCGAAATCGTTTCGGCGCTGACGGCTGCGGGCTATGCCGCCCCTACCCCGGTGCAGCAGCGCGCGATCCCCGCCGGCATCGCGGGCCGCGACCTGCTCGTGTCGAGCCCCACCGGCTCGGGCAAAACGGCGGCCTTCATGCTGCCGGCCATCGAACGATTCGCGCAAATGCAAAAGACGCAAGCAGCGCAGCCGCGCGAAGCCGGCGGCGATCGCCGTCCGCGCCGTGGCCCGCCCGTGGCCCATCCGGGCCTGCTCGTGCTGACGCCCACGCGCGAACTCGCCATGCAAGTGACGACCGCCGCGTCGACCTACGGCAAGCATCTGCGCCGGCTGCGCACGGTCAGCATCCTGGGCGGCGTCGCCTACGGCCAGCAATTGATGCTGCTCGCCAAAAACCCCGAAATCCTCGTGGCGACGCCGGGCCGCCTGCTCGACCACCTCGAGCGCGGCCGCATCGACCTGTCGCAACTGCAAATGCTCGTGCTCGACGAAGCCGACCGCATGCTCGACATGGGTTTCATCGACGATATCGAAACCATCGTCGCGGCCACGCCGGCCACGCGCCAAACGATGCTGTTCTCGGCAACGCTCGACGGCAAGATCGGCTCGCTCACGAGCCGTTTGCTGAAGGATCCCGAGCGCATCGAGATCCAGCAACGCTTGGAGTCGCGCGCGAACATCGCGCAGACGGTCCACTACGTCGACGACCGCGAACACAAGGATCGTTTGCTTGACCACCTGCTGCGCGACGGCGCGCTCGATCAAGCGATCGTTTTCACGGCGACGAAGAGCGATGCCGACCAATTGGCGGGGCGTCTTGCCGATGCGGGCTTTTCGTCGGCCGCGCTGCATGGCGACCTGCCGCAAGGCGCGCGCAACCGGACCATTCGCGCACTGCGCGAACGCCGCGTGCGCGTGCTCGTCGCGACCGACGTCGCGGCGCGCGGTATCGACATCCCCGGCATTACCCACGTCTTCAACTACGACCTGCCCAAGTTCGCGGAAGACTACGTGCACCGTATCGGCCGTACGGGCCGCGCGGGTCGCTCCGGTATCGCCGTGAGCCTCGTGCACCACGCCGAGCAAGGCGCGCTCAAGCGCATCGAGCGTTTCGTACGCTCGCCGCTGCCGGTCAACGTCATCGAAGGCTTCGAGCCGCGTAAGGCGCCGCCGGCGCGCACGGGCAACGGCCGTGGCCGTCCGGGCGGCAACGGCGGCCGGCGCTTCGGCTCGGGCGGAAGCAACGGCGCTGCGCGCGGCAACGGCGAGAACCGTGGCGGCGGCAGCAACTTCGGCGGCCGCGGCTCGAACGGCGGCCCGCGTGGCGGTTATGGTTCGCGCGACGGCTACGGCGCTCGCGACGGCCAGGGCCGTCGTACCGACGGTCAGCGCGGCGCACGCCGTAGCAGCGGCCAGTAACGCTCGCGCAAACGCTTGAGGCGCACGCTCGCCTCTGCCTCAAAAACCGGTGCTCGCACCGGTTTTTTTTCGCCTTCGTGCGGATCGGGGACGATCAGCCGCTGGGATCAGCCGTCTCTTCCATCCCCTTTTTCATGATGCGAAAAGTTTTTTTGTGTCGTAAAAATGCGTGCTGCGTGGCACAACTGCCGCCATTGCAATATGGAAAATGCCGTTTCTTATCGTGAAACAAAACACATAACACATTGATAATGAACGATAAAATTCCACCTAAAAACGTTTGAATGCGCCTATTCCCAGGGCTGCGCATTGCCTAGACTCTTATATAAGAGTTCGCGACCAAACCGGCTGCGACAAGCGAGATCACGTACCTCTCTCTTTCAGGCAACAAGGAGCCCAACCATGTCACGCCAACAGCAAGCACAAGAACTGCATCAGCAATGGGAAACCGATCCGCGCTGGAAAGGCATCAAGCGCACGTACAAGGCGGAAGACGTCGTCCGCCTGCGCGGCTCGATCCAACCCGAGCACACGCTCGCCAAGCGCGGGGCCGAAAAGCTCTGGAGCCTCATCAATAACGAGCCGTTCGTCAATGCGCTGGGCGCGCTGACGGGCAATCAAGCGATGCAACAGGTGAAAGCGGGCCTCAAGGCGATCTACCTGTCGGGCTGGCAAGTGGCGGGCGATGCGAACCTCGCCGGCGAAATGTACCCGGATCAGTCGCTGTACCCGGCCAACTCGGTGCCGCAAGTCGTCAAGCGTATCAACAACACGCTCACGCGGGCCGACCAAATCCAATGGTCCGAAGGTAAGAACCCCGGGGACGACGGCTATGTCGACTTCTTCGCGCCGATCGTCGCCGATGCCGAAGCCGGATTCGGCGGTGTGCTCAATGCGTTCGAACTGATGAAAGCCATGATCGAAGCCGGCGCCTCGGGCGTGCACTTCGAAGATCAACTGGCCTCGGTCAAGAAGTGCGGCCATATGGGCGGCAAAGTGCTCGTGCCGACCCGCGAAGCGATCGCCAAGTTGGCGGCGGCGCGTCTGGCCGCCGACGTCTGCGGCGTGCCGACGGTGCTGGTTGCACGGACCGACGCCGAGGCAGCCAATCTGCTCACGGCCGACATCGACGAGAACGATCGTCCGTTCCTGACGGGCGAGCGGACGGTGGAAGGCTTCTTCCGCACGAAGGCCGGTATCGATCAAGCCATCTCGCGCGGTCTCGCCTACGCCCCGTATGCCGACATGATCTGGTGCGAAACGGGTAAGCCCGATCTCGAATATGCGAAGAAGTTCGCCGAAGCCATCCACAAGCAGTTCCCCGGCAAACTTTTGTCCTATAACTGCTCGCCGTCCTTCAACTGGAAGAAGAACCTCGATGATGCGACGATCGCGAAGTTCCAGAAGGAATTGGGCGCGATGGGTTACAAGTTCCAATTCATCACGCTGGCGGGTTTCCATGCGCTCAACTACTCGATGTTCAACCTCGCGCACGGCTATGCCCGTTCGCAAATGAGCGCATTCGTCGAATTGCAGCAAGCCGAGTTCGCGGCGGCCGAAAAGGGCTTCACGGCCGTGAAGCATCAGCGCGAAGTCGGCACCGGCTACTTCGACGCGGTCACCCAAACGGTCGAGCGCGACGCCTCGACGACGGCCTTGCACGGTTCGACCGAAGACGAACAGTTCTTCGATACGAAGAAGGTCGCATAAACGAAAGGACTCGCGAGAGGGGCCAGGCGGCGCGCGAGCCCCGCATGCACCGAGCATGCGGGGCTCGGCGTTTCGGGGGCGAACGGAAGAACGCACTCAGCGGTAAACGATCACCGGAATCTTCGTATGGGTAAGCACCCGCTGCGTCTCGCTGCCGATCAAGAGACTGCCGAGCCCTTTACGCCCGTGCGAAGCCATGAAGATCACGTCGCATCCGCCGCTTTCCGCGGCTTCGATGATGCCGAGATAGGGCGACGGATGCACGCTGGTTCGACTCGTGCAGGCGACGCCGGCGCGCTGAGCGGCCTGCCGCACCTCATCGAGATGCTGGCGCGCTTCGCGCTCGCTGCGCTGCTGAAAATCCCCGGGTTGCTCGACGATGACCTCGGCGAACGGCGAGTACGGATACTGCGGCAGGCATGCATACGCCGTGATGCGTGCGCCGACCGTCCGCGCGAGATCGATCGCGCCGTCGATCGCCTTTTGCGACAACTCGGATCCATCGGTCGGGACCAGGATGTGTTTGAACATGACGCTCCCTCCTCGACATATGCAGGGCGCCGCACCCCACCCGCTTCAGGGCGGTACGGCTTCGCGCGCGCCCCGATGTTGCAGTGCGGCGCGAGCGGGCTCAAGTCGATTGTAGTGCCGCGCTCGCCGCGCAGAGGAGCCGCCTCGGGTGTATCCGCATATCGAAAACCCGCGCGCGGCGAACGCCGGCGCGGGAGCCCGATCGCAGCCGGTCACTATTGCCAGTAGCCGGGACGCTCGTAGGTATGTTTGAGGAAATCGAGAAAAAGGCGCACACGCAACGGCAGATGCCTGCGCTGCGGAAACACGGCATGAATCCCGATGGGCGGCGCGGCGTACGCGTCGAGCACGGTCACGAGCCGACCGGCGGCGATATCCTCGCCCGCTTCCCACGCCGAACGCCACGCAAGGCCATGCCCCGCCAGACACCATTCGTGCAGCACGGCCCCGTCCGAGCATTCGAGCGTGCCCGACACCTTGATCGACACCACTTTGCCGTCTTGCTGGAACGTCCAGCCCCGCTGCTGATTGACCCCTGCCGCGAGGGCGAGACAGTTGTGCCGGGCGAGATCGGCCAGCGTCCGCGGCGTGCCGTGGCGCTCCAGATAGGCCGGCGCCGCCACGCACACGCGGCGATTTTCCGCGAGCCGCAACGACACCAGCGACGAATCGGGCAACTCGCCGAAACGCACGGCGCAATCGAAACCCTCGTTGACGAGATCGACCATCCGATCCGACAAGTCGAGCGCGATCGATACCTCCGGATGCGCCGATGCGAATGCGGGAATCAGCGGCGCCACATGCTTGCGCCCGAAACCGGCCGGCGCGGAGATCCGCACATGGCCGCTCGCCTTTACGCCGCCCGCCGACACGCTCGCCTCGGCGTTTTGCATGTCGTTGACGATCCGCTGGCAGTCCTCCAAAAACGCCGATCCTTCGAAGGTCAGCGTCAGCTTGCGTGTGGTGCGCACCAGCAGCTTCACACCGAGCCGTTCTTCGAGCGCATCGAGCCGGCGGCCGATGACGGCCGGCGCGACGCCCTCGGCTTGCGCGGCCGCCGACAAGCTTCCTTTCGTTGCCACGGCGACGAAGGTCTCGATTTGTTTGAAGCGCGACATCCGGCACACCCGTTGAAAAACGATCGATCGGCCGATTATGTATCAAAAAGTCAAAGATCAAGTGACCTGATGTTCCTTTTTTGTGGCGCCAAGTCACAAATAGAATGCAATCCTGACCTTAAGTACAGGCGCTTGCGACCATGACTTCGTCACGACGTTTTCCGAAAGCGGTGCTGTTCGACGCCTATGGCACGCTGTTCGACGTGTATTCGGTAGTGGCCGCGGCCGAGCAGCTCTTTCCCGGCCACGGCGATGCGTTGTCGCAGCTCTGGCGCCTCAAGCAAATCGAATACTCGCAACTGCGTACGCTCGCCGATCCACACGGGTCGCATTACAAGCCGTTTTGGGACGTGACGCTCGATGCGCTGCGCCATGCGGCGCGCCGGTTGCGGTTGCCGCTCGATGCGGCGGCCGAAAAGCGCTTAATGGATCAATACGCATGCCTCTCCCCGTTCCCCGATGCCGCGCCGGCGCTGCGCGCACTGCGCGAATACGGCGCGGCATCGGAGGCGCGCGAGCTGGGCTTGGGCATTCTGTCGAACGGCAACCCCGGCATGCTCGAGATCGCAGTGAAAAGCGCCGGTATCGCGGAGCTGTTCGATCACGTCCTGTCGGTGCATTCGGCGCGTGCCTATAAACCAGCCCCCGCCGCCTACGCGCTCGGCACGCGGGCCTTCGGGGCGAGCGCGCGTGAGATCGTCTTCGTCTCGTCCAACGGCTGGGATGTAGCCGGCGCCGGCTGGTTCGGCTACACGACCTACTGGATCAACCGGGCCGGCGCCCCGCTCGAAGAACTCGACGCGAAGCCGCGCGGCACCGGCACCGGCTTGTCCGACCTCGTCGATTTCGTGAAGACACTCGCTTTGACGGAAAAAGATTGAAGCGCCTCGCCCGCCCCGATGGGCGGGCG
>NZ_QUBS01000003.1 GCF_003390925.1 Trinickia diaoshuihuensis
CCCGGCCTTCCCATCTGTGCCATTCGTCAACCCTCCCTCATTTGATATTAATAGGAAGGTGTTGCAACGATCCATTGAACCTACCGCCGCTTTTTTTGCTATTTCCAGCTCCATCTGCAAGCGCTTGTTCTCCGCTCGCAGGCGCGAGAGTTCCATCTGTTCTGCCGTGACGACCTTCGCTCCGGGGCCGTTCAGCTTGCCCGCCTCGGAAGCCTTGAGCCAGTTGCGCAAAGTCTGCATCGACATGCCTAGCTCGCGAGCCACGGCGCTTATGCCTTGCCCGTCCTTGACTCGTTGCACGGCGGCTTCCTTGAACTCCGCCGTGTACACCTGGTGCGGTACCTTGAACATTTCTTCTTGACACTGTTTCCTTCCTATTCGTCTCGAGATCAGCGGATGACCGCAAGCGTTATGCGACATGCGTTTCCGTAGTCCGAATCCAGACGACCTCCGGGAAACGCCATTCCTGCGTCGGTCATCGACTCGATACGCTCGCAGGAAAAGATTAGCCCCGGTTCTCAATTTCGTCTAGCTTCACTTTCTGGACCGCTTCCAGTTCGATGTTCACGCGTATTCATAGTTTTCTTAGTTGTCCGACAAACAGGCTCGATGGAACAACGTCCCCAAGCCGTTGAGCTCGATGAACCAAAAGTCAAAACCGGCTCCCTTCGCGCCTTGGAACTCACCGGTCCAAGGCTCATTCGTGTAGGAGACGATGCCCAACGACACCAGATGCTCTATGTAGGTATACACCAATTCAGGCTGCGCCAGTTGCTCGGGGCACACGGCAACGGCTGCAAGCCGCTATTTTTGAATTTCCGACAGGCCCGATGCCGCGATTAATGCTGCCCGTTCCTCGTTCAGCAGGACGGCTGAACTCTTTTGTGGTGGCCGCATGTAAGCTGACGGTCGAGCCGGTATTTGTCAACGTAGTTGTCGCGTCGCTTCACGGCACTGCTTTAATTCGGCTCGGGGTATACGCTCCGGATTGAGCCAGACTTCGTCCGTCAATTGCGAATTGCGAGGCGTACGGGACCAGCGGTGCGGATTGCGCGCCTTGGCCTTCGCATAGACCACTTCGCGTTGCGCCAACACGGGTATTTTCGGTTCCTTGGTCTTACTCGCCTCGAAACATCGCCCAAATAAAGAGAGCGATGGTTGGAACCGCTATCGCGACGTACGGCTTATCCCATTGCCCATTCGACGCGCGAGGAGATGAGAGAGCCAGCGTCAGAATCCCCGAGGCCAGACCCACGATGTCATCTTTTGTATGTGTCACGTGTCGCTGTTTCCGTTGAGTCATTCATTATCGGTCGCCGGGGGAACGACTTCTGGCGCGCCAACCACAAAATCCGCGCTCCTCGGCCTTCTGGTGCGGGTACGCCACTCGCAGACGACCTTTTGCTCCATGTCGGCATGCCCGGCAGAAAAACGTGTTCCGTGTGACGCAACCGCTTGCCTCCCTTGACGATCATCTTCTGACGCTTACCGATCATGCGCACGGTGCAACCGACTTTGAGTTCCATCGGCTCCGTGGCGTTAGCCCCCTCGCTGTTCGTTTGCATGCTCACTTTTCCTTATGACAGATCTCGCCGGCGTTTTCCGTGCCGTCACGAAGACAGTTCGATGTAGTTGGGAACTTTCGTCCGCGAGTGCGTGTTGGCTTTTGTCTATAACGATCCCGGCCCGTACTGCGAACCAGCGTTCCTTCACGTCGACGATGTATGTCCGTGTTCGGTCGGTTCCCGAGACGAACGTGGCCACGGTTGTTCGTGGCTCGGGACTACGCATGCTGGATGCAGCTACGCCTAGATCGCGTAAGGCGCACCACCCGGCAACGGCGGTCATCCCGTCTTTGCTATTCCAGCCGAACCGCTTCGCCGTACCGAGCACGACGTTGTAGTCGATTTCAGTAGCCGCATGAATCGCGTAGGGCCCGCAGTCGCTCGGGGGATCGCGAAATCCTTGATCTGGTCGGCGGTCAACCCATCGACATTAAAATCGACGCTTACTCGGACGGAATCGCCCCGATCTGCAATACCGCTATGGCGAACAAACTCGATTTCAACCTGAGCGAACGACCGGAAGCCGTCCGATCCGGCAGGGTAATGGCAAGCCTTGAGATTCGCACTACCAACACAGGCGGGGCCTCTTTAGCGTGTTCTGTCATCTTGATTGTTCACCTGCGTCACCAAATGGTTCTCACGTGCGCGTAATCCCGGATTTTCTCGTCCTTGGTCACGAGCGAAACCGCAAACTTACGCGCAGTCGCCACGATCATCCTATCGGCAGGGTCCTTATGAAAGTCGCCAGGGAGTTCTACCGATTTGACAGCGATTTCCGCATCGACAGGAATGAAGCGCACAGCCTCGATCTCGGCCACAGCGGCAAGCCAGCTTGCAACGTCCATCGACAGGACGAGCTTTTCACGGTCGACCAGCATCGCGATCTCCCATGCCGAGATGGACGAAACCAGAATGTCTCCTCCGTCAATCTCGCGTTCAATGGCCGCCTTCGCCTTCTTGCTCAGGGTTGAGTCTCCCGTCACCCACCATACCAGCGCGTGTGTATCAAGAACGATCACTGCGCGGCCTCCCAGTCGCCTTCGGCAACCGGATCGGTCGGATTTTCGTACCGGACCACTGAACCCCGCAGCACCTCGAGCGGGTTCCGATCGATGCTGCGATAAGGCCGCACTTCCAGCGCTGGCTTGCCGTGATCCGTCACGATAACGCTCTCACCAGACGCTTCAACTTGCCGGAAAAATTCGAGCGCTTTCGCTTTGAACTCGGATTTCGAAACTTGATTGCCGTCCATGTCTCACCACTAGTCATATGCACTAGTCAGTAGCATATCACGCGTGACTATCCATGCAAGTCATTTTTCGCCGGGCGTACGGCTGTCACCACTCGATATACGGTAATACGTGATTCGCCACCAGGCGGCTCGCGGACGTGCATCGTTTGCTATGGCTGCTGTACCTGTGCCGAGGCCCGCCGCGCGGCCCCCCCTCGCAATGGACGCGCCGCTCGTACCCTATTTTCTTTGCACGATCGAAACCCGTAATCGAGCGTTACCAATCTCGCATCGCGCTTTCACATGTATCGCGGTCACGCCCCTACACTGGGCTCGTCTTCCACAGAAACGAGCGCAGGCAACGCGCAAGGAGTAGACCAAATGAACAAGAAGCTCGTCGCAGCGGTACTCGGTGTGGGCATTGCGGCGCTCGCCGTGTCCAAGGCAGCCTCGGCCCATGTCGATCTCGCGGTGGGGATCGGCATTCCGGCGGCGCCTGTCTATGTCGCCCCGCCCCAACCGGTGTATTACGCCCAGCCGCCCGTCGCGGTCGGCTATTGGGGCGGCGACGACGGTTGGCGCGAACGCGAATGGCGCCGTCGCGAGTGGCGCGAGCATGAATGGCGCGAACACGAGTGGCGCGAGCGCCATGACCGCGGCTGGGGTTGGGGGCGCGACTAACGTCCCGACCAGCGCCTAACCAACACCCAACCAACACCCCAACCGACGCGGGTGTCGCTATGACGCCCGCGTCCCGCCTACCGGGCTTTCGAGCCAATGCACGCTGAACAAGCGGGCCTCGTCGGTCCAAACCGCCCCCGGCCGGAAGCCCGCCGACGCGGCCAATTTCCGAAAACCTTCGATCGTGAATTTGTGGGAATTCTCCGTGTGAAGGCTCTCGCCCTCCGCGAAGCTGAAATCGCGTCCCGCCACGTGAACGGTTTGCGCGCACCGGCTTAACAGATGCATCTCGATCCGCGACCGCCGTGGATCGTAGAACGCGTAATGCACGAATTGCCGCAAATCGAAATCGGCGCCCAACTCGGTATTCGCCCGCCGCAACAGATTTAAATTGAACGCCGCCGTCACCCCTTGCTCATCGTTATACGCGCGATGCAAGGTCTGAGGATCCTTGACCAGATCGACGCCGACGAGCAGCCCGCCGCCTTCGAGCAGGCGCGCAGCCAAACGCAAGAAGGCATGTGCTTCGTCCGCATCGAAGTTGCCGATCGTCGAACCGGGAAAAAAGCCCACACGGCGCCCCGTCGACGCATCGAGTGCCGATAGCTCCGCCTCTTTCATGTAATCGGCCGCGACCGGCCGTACTTCGAGCCACGGACAATCGGCATGCAAGCGCCGTGAGGCTTCCTCCAAATGTTCGCCCGAAATATCGATCGGAAAATACCGGCGCGGCAACGCGCGAGCATCGAACGAGCGCAGCAAGATCCGAATCTTTTCGAGCGAGCCCGCTCCGAACTCGATGATGTCGGCTTGCTGCCCGATCACGCTTGTCATTTCCCGCCCATGGCGCTCGAGAATACGGCGCTCCGTGCGCGTCGGATAGTACTCGGGCAACTGGCAAATGCGATCGAAGAGCGCGGAGCCTTCGGCATCGTAGAAGTATTTCGGCGCGATGCTGCGCGGGCTCTTCGACAATCCCGCCAGCAAGTCGCGGCAAAACGCGTTCTCTTCGAGATCGGCGCGCCGATGTCGAAGGGGCGCGCCCGTGAGCGCCGATGCTTCAGTTGTCTCGTACAAGGCGTACTCCCGTAAATTGCCAGCGGGCCGCCGGCGGGAAAAAGTTTCGATACGTACGGCGCGTATGCCCCGGCGGCGTCGCGAAACTACCGCCGCGCAGCACTTGCTGCCCCACCATGAACTTGCCGTTGTATTCGGCCGCTACGCCGGCCAAGGGACGAAAACCCGGGTAGGGGTCGTACGACGAACGCGTCCATTGCCAGACGTGGCCGGTCATCTGTTCGATTCCCGGCGCATCGAAGGCCGCCTCCCACTCGTATTCGGTCGGCAGCCGCGCGCCCGCCCACTCCGCGTAGGCGGCCGCTTCGTAAAAGCTCAGATTCGAAACCGGCGCATCGGGATCGAGCGCCTGTAATCCCGACACACCGAACACATGCCAGTTCCCGTCATCGCTGCTTGGCCGGGACCAATAGATCGGCGCGCTCCACCCCTCGCGCTGCACCGCCGCCCATCCGTCCGACAGCCACAGTTCGGGGCGCGCATACCCCCCATCCGCGATGAATGCCGCGTATTCGCCGCACGTCACGAGCCGATGCGCGATCTCATAGGGGTGCAAAAGGTACTCGTGCCTGGGGCCTTCGTTGTCGAACGCGAAGCCGTGGCCGTCGTGACCGATGCTCACCACGCCGCCCGCTTGGCGCAGCCATTCGAGCGGCTGCGCACGCTGGGTTGCCTGCACGTGTTCGGCCGGATCGGGCCGGTAAGCCGGCATCAACGGGTTGCAGGAAAGCGCATGGACGATATCCGTCACGATCAACTCCTGGTGCTGCTGCTCATGATGTAAGCCGAGCGTAATGAGCGGCGCGACGACGGCCAACCGGTCCTCGCGCAGCGTACTCGTCAATCGAGACATCGCTTCGTCGACGTACCGGCGATACGCATGCACCTCGTCCAGCGAGGGACGCGTCAGCAATCCGCGCTGCGGCCGGGCGTGGCGCGGCCCCAATGCTTCGTAGTACGAATTGAAAAGGTAGGCGAAGCGCTCGTCGAACGGCCGATACTCCGAGAGATGAGGCGCCAGTACGACCGTTTCGAAAAACCAGGTGGTGTGGGCCAGATGCCATTTCGTCGGGCTTGAGTCCGGCATCGACTGGACGTTTTGATCCTCGGCCGACAGCGGCTCGGCCAGCGCCACGCTATGCCGCCGGACCTCGTCGTAGGCGTGTTGCAATTCAGGTACGACGATCTGCATCGGGCTCGCTCCTGTCGGTGAAAATAGGCCGGCAAAAACCAGACGTTAGTCGATTGCGCTTCGTTGACTTGTTGCGATTAGCGCCTGTGAGCGCATTACTTTAAGAGGTTTTCGGCGCCGCTGCAGCGCCGCGGGACATTCCGCGCCGCGCCTTGGTCGCCGGCAAGCGCACAGGTGCGGGATCGCCGCTCAACCGTTCTTTGAGTCGAGCCGCATCGAAGGGCGCCTCCACTTTTTGATCGTTGTCGAAGTAGCAAAAAACGTCGCGCGCCGCGCGCCGGGCCGGCTTCGAGGCGACGTGCTTCGCGTCGCCCGGCTCTCCGCCCGCCGCCCAGGCGCGAATGCGTTCGGCCCACCGATCGAGCGCGGGGTCCGCATAAGCCCCGCTGTATAGGGTTTCGGTTCCGTGCAGCCGCATGTAGACGAATTGCGCCGTGATGTCCTCGAAATACGGCCAGCCCGCAACCGAATCGGAAACGACGAGCGAGGCATCGTGGCGCCGCAAGATCTCGGGAAACTCGGCGACGCAAAAGCTCGGGTGCCTCACTTCCACGGCGTGACGCAGTTTGCCGCGGCGCTCCGTCTCGAACCACGGCGTTTTCACACGCGTGTCATGTTCGCGCGCCAATGCAATCGCCTCCTCAATCGTTTTAGGCAGCAATGCGAGAAATCGTTCAAGGCGAGTCGCGTCGAAATGAAAGTTTGGCGGGAACTGCCAGAGGAACGGGCCCAGCTTTTCCTCGAGCGCCAAGACGCCGGAGGCGAAAAAATTGGCGATGGCCGGACGCGCGCTCTCGTCGCGAAAGCGCAGCATATGCGTCAAATAGCGCGGGCCCTTCACGCTAAAGACGAAGTGCTCGGGCGTCGCCTCATACCAGGACCGGTAGCTCCCGATCGTTTGCAGCGAGTAATGCGAGCCGTTGATTTCGATCGTATCGACGGCTCGCGAGGCGTAGGCGAGTTCGCGCGCCTGCGACAAGCCCTTGGGATAGAAAACGCCGCGCCAACCCGCGTAGCGCCAGCCCGATATGCCGATGAGAATGGTCATTGCGCCGTACCGTTTGCATTTCGGGCATGTCAGCAAGGCGCATTCCCGGCCATTCCCAGCGATTAAGGGACGATTCGCGTTACGCCGCGGCCGCGCGGATCGGCCGCCGCCTCCGGCTTATTCCCATTGACCTCGATCGCCTGAATATCGCCGTTGAAATCTTGTCCCTTGAGCACATAGCCTTTCGCCTCGAGCGCTTGCGCGAGTTCGCCCTCGATCGGCTTGTAAGGCTCCCAGAAGATCGTGTTCGGCGGCAGCAACTGATGATGAAAGCGCATGGCGGCGACGGCCTCCGGCAAGGGCATGCCGAAATCGTAGACGTCGGTCATGACCTGGAAGATCGACGTAAAGATGCGCGAGCCGCCCGGCGTACCGATGACCATCGCCACCTTGCCGTCCTTCGTCAGGATCGTAGGCGTCATCGACGACAGCGGCCGCTTTTTCGGTTCGATCGCGTTCGCGTCGCTGCCCACCACGCCGAACATATTCGCCACGCCCGGTTTCGCCGAAAAGTCGTCCATCTCGTCGTTCAATAAGATGCCCGTGCCGTCCACCACTTCCCCGGAACCGAAATATCCGTTCACCGTGTAGGTATTGGAAACCGCATTACCCCATTTGTCGATGATCGAAAAATGCGTCGTTTCGGCCTTCTCGGGCATCGATGTACCCAATCCGGGCTGCACCGCCTTGGTATCGCTCGGCTTTTCCCGATCGACCTCGGCGGCGCGCTTCGCGAGATAGGTATCGTCGATGAGTTGCGCCACCGGCACGCGATAGAAATCCGGATCGCCAAGATATTGCGCACGGTCGGCGAAGACGCGCTTCTCGATTTCGGCGACGAGGTGGATATACTGCGGCGAATTCAGCGTCACGCCGGCAAACGCAGGCTTCGAATCGGCTTTCATCTTCAGCAGTTGAACGAGGCCGATGCCGCCCGAGCTAGGCGGGGGCGCCGTGATTACGCGAAAACCGTTCCAATCGGCCTCGACCGGCTGCCGCCATACGGCCTTGTATTCGCGCAGATCCTCTTTTGTAATGAGCCCTCCGCGCGCCTTCATCGCCGTCGCGATCGCTTCGGCAGTCCTGCCCTCGTAGAAGCCCTTGGCGCCTTGGTCGGCGATACGCGTGAGGGCCATCGCCAGGTCGGGCTGCTTGAACGTCGTCCCGGCCTGCAGGCCGCCAAAGTATTGACCGAAGTTCGTCTTGTCGCCGAAGTCCTTGGCGGCATCGTCGCGCCGCTGCTGCAATTGGTCGCTGACCTCGAAACCGTCGCGCGCATAGCGGATGGCCGGCGCAAGCACCTGTTTCCATTTCAGCTTGCCGAAACGCTTTTGTACCTCCCACATCCCCTCGACGGTGCCCGGCACGCCGACCGCGCGCATCCCGAACAAACTCATGCCCTTGATCACATTGCCGTTTTGGTCGAGGTACATGGTTTTGGTCGCGGCCAGCGGTGCTCGCTCGCGATAGTCCATGAAATACGGCTTGCCGTTCACGTAGAGCGTCATGAAGCCGCCGCCGCCGATGTTGCCCGCCTCGGGGTAGGTCACCGCCAAAGTGAACGCGACGGCGACGGCGGCATCCACCGCATTGCCGCCCTCTCGCAAAATACGCTCGGCGGCGTCGGCGCTGAACGAGTCGGCAACCGCCATGGCGGACGCCGTCAACACCGGTGGTTGCACGCTCGTCTTCGCCCACGCGGATGTACCGGGGGCAAAACCGAGGGCGGCAAAGGCCAGCGAGAGCAATCCGCCGATGCGGGCCGGCACTCCGATTCGAATCATGGTGTTCATCGGGATTTCTCCAATTTCTCCATAGTCACGTCGATCAGCGTTTGCCCCTCTCGCGCTTATAGCATGCGCATCGGGTTTCCGGCATTCGGCATGCGCGTAGGATCCGTACCGCGCCGGGTGCGAGAAAGCAGTTGTTCTCCATCCGCCGTCTCGCGGCCCCGTTCATGCAACCGGGCGATAATTGCGCACTGGATTGAAACCCTTCGAATTCCTTTCACCTGGAGCGTCCCTAGATGCATATGCGCGCAGTCGCGGCTGGTCAAGGTTCACGTTGGTTCGCGCAAGGATGGGCAGTGTTTCAACAGCGCCCGGCCACGTGGATCATGCTCGGGCTCATCGATCTGCTCGTTACCGCCGTACTTTACGAAGTGCCCTATGCGGGCGATCTGACTGCCGTCTTCACGGTTCTGTGGACCGGAGGCATGATGTACGCCGCCGACCGATTCCGCGCAACGGGCAGCTTGGGATTGGCCGAAGTCGTGCGCGGGATTCGTGCCCACTTCCAACCGCTGTTCACGGCCGCCGTTTTTGGGCTGCTGATCGCAATCGTCTGCGATCTAACCGGCGATCGGGCCGCAAGCGCCCTGCGCCTGATCGCGTTCGGCGGCGCCGGCAACAGCAGTTCGCTCATCGCGCTGGTGGCGGGCGCCATCTATTTGACGGCCGCCTTGATCGGCACGATGGCGCTCTGGCTCGCGCCCGCCCTCATCGTGCTCAATGGCGCTACGCCGCTCGACGCCCTGCGCGGGAGCTTCGCGGCGACCTGGCGCAATGGGCCGGCCGCGCTGGTCTACGGCCTCATTGCAGCGGGACTGATGCTCGCCTGCATATTGACGCTCGGCGTGGCGCTGCTCGTCGTCGCACCGCTCGTCTATTTGTCGACCTGCGCCGCCAGCGTCGATATGTTCCCGCCCGATATGTAAGCGGTCATTGCGGCGCGGGCGCACGGCCGCGGCGCACACCGGTATCATCTGAAGCCATCAGGTGTCCTTGAGAAGTCGATGTCTCGCCCATACATCGAACAAATGAACGCCCCTTCCAGCGCCGGCCCGCTCGCCTCGTTCCATCCGGCCGTCGCCGCATGGTTCGAATCGGCTTTCACGGCCCCGACCGACGCGCAGCTACGCGCATGGCCGCATATTCGCGGCGGCGAATCGACGCTCGTGGCCGCGCCGACCGGTTCGGGCAAAACGCTGACGGCCTTCCTCTGGGCTTTGGACGAACTCGTGCGCGACGGCCTTGCGCACGAAGGCACGCTGCCCGACGAAACGCTCGTAGTCTACGTTTCGCCGCTCAAGGCGCTCTCGAACGATATTCACGCCAACTTGGAGCGGCCGCTTGCGGGAATCGGCGAGGAACTGACCCGCATGGGGCTGCCGCGCGTTGCGATACGCACGGCCGTGCGCACCGGTGACACGACCACAACGGAGCGCAGCGCGCTCAAGCGGCGTCCGGCTCATATCCTCGTGACAACGCCCGAATCGCTGTACGTCCTGCTCTCCTCCGATTCGGGACGGCGCATGCTCGCGACGACGCGCACGGTCATCGTCGATGAAATTCACGCGATGGTGGGCAGCAAACGCGGCGCGCACTTGGCGCTTTCGCTCGAGCGGCTCGATTCGCTCTGCAACCGGCGCTTGCCTCGCATCGGCTTGTCGGCGACGCAAAAACCGATCGAAGCCGTCGCGCGCTTTCTGGTCGGCACGCATGAAGGCGCGCGCTGCGCGATCGTCGACGTGGGTCATCAACGCGAACGCGACCTTGCGCTCGAAATGCCGCCCGTGCCGCTCGAAGCCGTGATGGCGAACGAGGTGTGGGAGCGCGTCTACGACCGGCTCGCCGAGCTGGCTTGCGCGCACGCGACGACCCTCGTGTTCGTCAACACGCGCCGCATGGCCGAGCGCGCCGCTCGCCATTTGACGGATCGCCTCGGCAAAAATGCCGTCGCGGCGCACCACGGCAGTATGGCCAAGGAGCATCGGCTCGACGCGGAACAGCGCTTGAAAGCGGGCACGCTGCGCGTGCTGATCGCCACCGCATCGCTCGAACTGGGGATCGATATCGGCGACGTCGATCTCGTCTGCCAACTCGGCTCGCCGCGCGCGATCGCATCGTTCTTGCAGCGCGTGGGACGCTCGGGCCACCAAGTGGGCGGCATGCCCAAGGGGCGGCTTTTCCCGACCTCGCGCGACGATCTGATCGAATGCGCCGCCCTGATCGATTGCGTCCGGCGCGGAGAACTCGATACGCTGGCCGTGCCGCATGCACCGCTCGACGTGCTCGCGCAACAGATCGTCGCCGAGGTGGCTTGCCAAGAGTGGAGCGAACAGGCGCTGTTCGATCGATTCCGATGCGCGGCGCCTTACGCCGATCTTCCGCGCGAGCGGTACGACGCCGTGCTGCGGATGCTGGCCGAAGGCTATACGAGCCGCCACGGCCCGCGCGGCGCCTATATCCATCGCGATATCGTGAGCGCGACGTTGCGCGGGCGCCGCGGCGGCAAAATGACGGCGGTGACCTCGGGCGGCACGATCCCCGATAACGCCGACTACGCCGTGCTGCTCGAGCCGCAAGGCTTGAACATCGGCACGGTCAACGAGGACTTCGCCGTCGAAAGCCTGGCCGGCGACATCTTCCAGTTAGGCAACGCATCGTACAAGATCCTGCGCATCGAGCCGGGCCGCGTGCGCGTCGTGGATGCCCAGGGACAAGCGCCGAACATTCCGTTTTGGCTCGGCGAGGCGCCGGGGCGAAGCGACGAACTGTCGGCGGCGGTCTCACGACTCAGGGGACGTGTCGACGAATGGCTCGGCGGCGCCAACGCCGCGTCGGCACCCGAGGGCGGCGCGGCCGACACTCGAACCGATGCGTCGCACGAGCGCGTCGTCGCGATGCTCATGAAGGAGCTCGCGCTCGACGAGAGCGCGGCGCGCCAAATCGTCGATTATCTGGCGCGTGCGAAGGCGGCCCTAACGGTGTTGCCCACGCAAACGACGCTCGTCGTCGAACGGTTCTTCGACGAATCGGGCGGCACGCAGCTCGTCATTCATTCCCCGTTCGGCAGCCGCTTGAATCGCGCCTGGGGTCTCGCGCTTCGAAAGCGCTTTTGCCGGACCTTCAACTTCGAGTTGCAGGCGGCGGCCACCGAAGACGCCATCGTGCTTTCGCTGACGGGCGCGCACAGCTTCGTGCTCGACGACGTCTGGCGCTTCTTGCACTCGAACAGCGCCGAGCACGTGTTGATCCAAGCACTGCTCGATGCGCCGCTATTCAATGTCCGCTGGCGCTGGAACGCGGTAACCTCGCTGGCGCTGCCGCGCTTCACGGGCGGCCGCAAGACGCCGCCGCAATTGCAGCGCATGAAAAGCGAAGACTTGCTCGCGGCCGTCTTCCCCGATCAGGTCGCCTGCCTCGAGAACGTCGTGGGCGAGCGCGAGCTGCCCCATCATCCGCTCGTCGATCAAACCGTCGACGATTGCCTGCACGAGGCCATGGATTGCAAGGGATGGCTTGCCCTGCTCAAACGCATCGAGGGCGGGCAGGTCGCTCTCGTGTCGCGCGAGTTGCCCGCACCCTCGCCGCTCGCGGCGGAGATCCTCAACGCGCGCCCCTATGCCTTCCTCGACGATGCGCCGATCGAGGAGCGCCGCACGCAAGCCGTGCTCTCGCGCCGTTGGACCGATCCGCAGGACGCCTCGGATTTGGGCGCGCTCGATGCCGCCGCGATCGCAGCCGTACGCGACGAAGCTTGGCCGCAAGCGCGCAACGCCGATGAAATGCACGAAGCCCTCATCGGCCTGGCGTGCGTCAACGAGACCGAGGCGCGCGCGCACGCGGGCTGGCTCGACTGGCTCGAAGCGCTTGCGCGCGCGGGTCGCGCGACGCGCATGCAAGTGGCCGAAGACGAAGCGTTGTGGCTGCCCCTCGAGCGCCTGACATGCCTGCGCGCGGTCTACCCCGATGCAACCTACGCGCCGCCCGTCGCCGCGCCGAAGGGGTTCGACGAAAGCTGGGACGACGAGGACGCGCTCGTCGAAATTCTTCGCTCGCGGCTGTCCGGCCTGGGCCCCGAACCCGTACCCGCGATCGCCCGCGGCCTCGCGCTCAAGGCGTCGAACGTGGCCGCGGCGCTCGTGAAGCTCGAAAGCGAGGGCTACGCGATGCGTGGCCGCTTCACCCCGGGCGCGACGCAGGACGAATGGTGCGAACGGCACTTGCTCGCCCGCATTCACCGATACACGATCAAACGGTTGCGCCGTGAAATCGAACCGGTCGAACGCGCGGATCTCGTGCGCTTTCTGATCGAATGGCAACGGCTCGCGCCGACGGCGCGCGGCATGGGCCGCGACGCACTGGCGGCCACGTTGGAGCAACTGGAAGGCTTTGAAGCGGCCGCGTCGGCTTGGGAAGAGGAAATCCTGCCGGCGCGCGTGCGCGATTACACCGGTCTCACGCTCGACGAACTCAGCCGCTCGGGCAAGTTCGTCTGGGCGCGCTTCGCCGCGCAGGGACGCAGCGGCGGCGCGCCGGTCCGCACGACGCCGATCGTCTTGTTACCGCGCCGCTCGCTGACGTACTGGCACGCGCTCGCCGATCGGCGTGCCGCTCAACCGGGCACGGGCGGCACGGAGCTATCCTCGCGCGCGCAAGTCCTGTTCGATGCGCTATCGCGCCATGGCGCGATGTTCTTCGATGAGTTGGTCGGCGAAGCACGAGCACTGCCGCTCGAGGTCGAAGCCGCGTTGGGCGAACTCGTCGCGGCGGGGCTCGTCACGGCCGATAGCTTCGCGGGGCTGCGCGCCCTCATCGCCCCCGCCGTCGCGCGAACCCGTGGCGCGCGCTCCACCGCGCGCCGCGGCGTCCATCGCGGCGCGTTCATCGGCGGGATGCACGATGCGGGCCGCTGGGCATTGCTGCGGCGGCCGAATGCCGGCGAGGGGCCGAGCGGTAACGGCGGGCCGGGAGCGCCGGGAGCGTCACTATCGCACATCAGCCCACCGAGCCTCGAACCCGACGTCATCGAACACGTCGCGATGACATTGCTGCGCCGCTACGGCGTCGTGTTCTGGCAATGGTTAGAGCGTGAACCAGCATGGCTTCCACGCTGGCGCGAACTATTGCATGTGTTTCACCGCATGGAGGCGCGCGGCACGATCCGCGGCGGCCGCTTCGTAGCGGGACTGTCCGGGGAGCAATTCGCGTTGCCCGAAGCGCTCGCGCTGCTGCGCGAGGTCCGTAAGCGCGCGCACGACGGCCAATATGTTTCCGTGTGCGCGGCCGATCCGCTCAATATCGTCGGCACGGTGCTTCCCGGCGAGAAGGTTCCCGCGCTAGCGGGCAACCGGCTCGCGTTTCGCGACGGCGTGTGCGTCGCAACCTTGATCGCCGGGAAATTCGAATTCGCGGCGCAACTGAATAGCGAGGAAAAGGAAGCGGCGCGGCGGGCGCTCACGCGCCGCGTCTAACCCGCCACCGCTTCGACTACGCGACGAAACCGAAACGCGGCCGGCCGAAAGGCCGTCAGGCCAACGTACGGTACAACGCCTCGAACAAAATATCGGCGCCCAGTACGAAGCCGCGTCCGCCCACGTTGACGTAAGCCGACAACGTGACGCACAGGTTCTTGGAACTCGACGACATATACGGCTCGCTGACGATCGTTTCGCCGGGGCGCACGAGCGCGTCGCGGAAATAGGTGCGCTTCGACCAATTCGCCCCGCTACTGCGCGCGAGCATCGGAAACGTCGCCCGGCGCCAATCGTCGTGCCTGTCCGATTCGATGTTCTCGCCGACTTGGCGGCCGGTATCGTCGAGGACGAACACGCGCAGCGCCCATTCGCACGCGAGAAAATGCCGCGCCGCCTGCTCCACCGGTATCCCGGAGCACCACGCATCGCGAAATTGACCGAACGCGTGACGGTACGGCGTCAATTCGTCGAGATCGCCGACGCGCCGCAGCTTGCGCGCGTGCGTCAGCCGATCGTCGAAGGCCGGCGTGGCGACGCGCGAGACGGCCGCCGCCGCATCGATCTCGATCGCGGGTCGTCCAAAATAATAGCCTTGGACGAAATCGGCATCGCAATCGGCGCTGAGTCGAGCTTGGTCCGCCGTCTCGATCCCTTCGACGACGATAAACGTGCCGATGTCGTGCAGCAGATCGACGAGGCGCAACAAGCTTCGCGCATTCCGATAGCTGGAAACCGCCTTACAAATCAATTCGCGATCGAGCTTGACGACATCGGGACGCAGATCCCACACACGCCCGAGATTGGTCAGTCCCGCGCCGAAATCGTCGAGCGCGATGAGGAACCCATAGCCGCGCAAGCGATCGACGGCATCGACGAGTGCAAAGGGCAACTCTTGTCTGGCCTCCAACACCTCGATAACGACCCGCCCCGGCGCGACGCCGCTCTCGAGCAGATCGTCGGCCAACGCCGGGCCGTGCACCGGATCGACGAGCACGTCCGGGTGCAGGTTCAGGAACAGGACGCTCTCGTCATCGGCGAACCGGACAAAACGTCGCAGATGATGCCGGATGCACGCCCGTTCGTATTCGCCGTAGCGCCCGGCCTGCCGGGCAACGGCAAACGCATGCTCGGGCGAACAAGACGCCCCGCCTTGACTGGCCCGCAGCAGGGCCTCGTATCCGACGGCCGCTCCGTGAGCCAGCGAGAGTACGGGCTGGAAGGCGCTTTCTATTCGTGGCAGTCCGGGCGCTTGAGGATCGTTCATGGAACCGAGGGTCGCGTCGTTGGGGTCGAAAGCCGGCTTTGCGAATGCAGTGGGACTCGTCGGTCGCAGGCGAGTCCCAGCGTCTTATAACGTCAGATGTTTTGGTGAACTTAACAGTTTTCTTGGGGGAAACGCGAACGGCGTATCAATTTTCCCGGCGGCGCGCCGTTATCAGCGATATAGCCCTAGCAGCGACGGCGGCGCCATACCCCTAGGTGCAACCGTCCCGCAGAGGCGCAACCAAGAGGAAAATTTCGATGGCCGCTGATCATCACTCGATCGACGAACGCACCAACCTGACGAGCTCGAACAAATTCGAGCTATTGCTGTTCCGGCTCGGTGCCGCCCCCGGAAACGACGACTCGCACGAGCTATACGGCATCAACGTGTTCAAGGTCCGCGAAATCATGACGATGCCGACGATCACGCCGATCGCCGGGGCCTCGGAGCACATGATCGGCGCCGTGGACATTCGCGGCCAGATCATTCCCGTCATCGACCTGCCGAAACTGATGGGCTGCCGGCCGTCGCGCGGGCTGAACATCTTGCTCGTCACGGAGTTCGCGCGCTCGACGCAAGCCTTCGCGGTCGAGGAAGTGGACGACATCGTGCGACTCGAATGGAATCAAGTGCTGTCGGCGGAGGGGTCGGCCGGGGGCAGTTCGGTCACGAGCATTGCCCGGATCGACGGCAATACCGGCGACTCGCGGCTCGCGCAAGTCGTCGACGTGGAGCAGGTGTTGCGCGACGTCTTCCCGGCGCAGCATCCGAGCGTCGGGGCCGAGGACGTCGGAACGTCGGTGCGGATGAGCGGCGGCGCCAAAATCCTGGCGGCCGACGATTCGGGCTTCGCGCGCAAGCTCATCGAGCAGAGCTTAAGCGCGCTCGGCGCCGAATACATCATCACCAAAACCGGACAAGAAGCCTGGGATACGCTGACGCGGATCGCCGCCGAAGCCCAGAACGAAGGCGTGCGCGCCCGCGATAAGATCGCGCTCGTGCTGACCGACCTCGAAATGCCCGAGATGGACGGTTTCATGTTGACGCGCCAAATCAAGGCGGACGAGCGGCTGCGCGACATTCCGGTCATCATTCACTCCTCGCTGACCGGCACGGCCAACGAAGCCCACGTCAAGAACGCGGGTGCAACCGGCTATGTCGCGAAGTTCGCCGCCGGCGATCTCGCCGAGGCGATTCGCCAAGCCCTCGCCGCTTAGGCGAGACATTCGGCGCCGCTTCGTCCGTAAAGCCGGCTTTCCGGACGACTATGGATCCCGATCCATCGGACGGCGCCGGCCTGCCGCTCAAAGCAGCGGCAGGCCGGCGTCGTGTTTGACCTCGCGCAGCGACAATATCGATTCCACCGAGGTTACGCCGGGCAACGCGCGCAAGACGTCACGCACGAACGCGCCGTAATCCTCCAAATCGCGCGCCACGACGTGCAGCAGATAGTCGGCGCTGCCCGAAACATTATGGCAGGCGACTATACGCGTGACCCCTTGAATCTCGCGCTCGAATTCGTCGGCCAGACGCCGGTCGTGCACGCCGAAGCGCACGAGCGCGAACGCGGTTACGCCGATCTGTAGCGCGCTCTTGGATAGCACCGCGCGATAGCCGTCGACGTACCCGTCCGCCTCGAGCCGTTTCAGGCGCCGCGCGCAAGGCGTTTCGGTCAAGCCCACCACCTCGGCGAGGCTCGCGTTTGTGATACGGCCGTCCGCCTGGACGGCCATCAAGATTGCGCGGTCGGTCTTGTCGAGAGTCATTCGTCGCTGCCCTGGGGATTGAGGGATTTGCGATGGTAGCGCATGTGCGGGCATCGTCTTTGCTGCCGCATGGCGTCATGCACACCCGCTCATCGACCTCGATCTCGCCCGGCCTGGCCGCCCCGCTCTTCGTCGTTTCGCCGCATCTCGACGATGCCGTGTTCAGTTGCGGCATGCTGCTCGCGAGCCGGCCCGGTTCGATCGTTTGCACGGTGTTTTGCGGCGAGCCCGATCCGCCTCAGTACACGCCGTGGGACCGCAGCGCAGGCCACCGCGATTCGAGCGACGCGCTACGCGCGCGCGTGGCCGAGGACGAGCACGCGCTTGCCGTCTTGCGCGCCCGCGGCGTGCGCCTGCCGTTTCTCGACAGCCAGTACGGAGCCACGCCTACCGTCGAGACGCTCGGGCGCGCGTTGACACATGCATGGCGCGAAGCCGGATTGCCACGCTTAGTCGTGCCCCTTGGGCTGTATCACTCGGATCATATCTTGGTCGGCGACGCGTGCCGCGCACTCGTGCTTGCGCAACGGCTTAGCGACGCGATCGTCTACGAAGACGCGCTGTACCGTACCATTCGCGGCGTGACGGGCCGGCGCTACGAAGCGCTTGCACGCCAAGGCTTCACGTTCGCGCCGCTTGACGCGCAAGCGAATGCGAGCCTGCGTGCGCCTGGCTCGGCGAACGCGAAGTGGCGCGCCGCTCATGCATATCGAAGCCAATTGCGGGCGCTCTCCGACGCCCACCCCTACGATCTCGTGGAGCCCGAGCGCTATCGCCTCATCGTTCCGGCTCGACCGTCGCCGCACCGGCTCCGGACCGCGCCTTCGTCGCGTTGACGCGCCCGCGCTGCGCATCGCGCACGCGCGAGCGCATGGCCAGCACCGCGTCGCTCACGAGGCGCCTGCGCCGTATCGCCCACACGATCCCCGCCGCGAGCGCCCAAAGATCGCGCCCGAGCGAGCGTTCCCTCGCGCAGACGGTCAACGCCCGCGCAGTAGCCGCGTACGCTTCGGACAGCGGCAGACGCAGCCACGCGACGAGCGCGGCATTGCGCGCGAGCATGCGGCGGCGCAACCGCGCGTCGCGCGCCGGGGACGGGTGGTGCGTCACCGCGATCGCATCGCAGTACACGATGGCATAGCCTCGATCGAGCAAATCGAGCGAGACGAGCGATTCCTCACCGCCGATGAACAAGCGAGGTTCATAGCCGCCCACGACGCGGAACGCCCCCGCGCGAAACACGCAAGCGCCGGCCATATAGCCGACGAGCGCCGGGCCCGGCAGCAGTCCCCGCTCGAGAGGGCTCGTTTGCATCTCGATGCAGGTCGGATCGAGTTCCCCCGTCTCCCCCACGAGCACGCGCCCGGACAGCACCGCGACGCGCGGAGCGTCGTCGAGCACGCGTACCGCATGCGCCAGCGAGCCCGGCGACCAATGCGTATCGTCGTCGCTGAACGCGACGTAGTCGGTCGTCGCCGCGGCCACCCCCAGATTGCGGCCGGCCGCACCGAGGTTGCAAGCGGATGCGATGACGCGCACTTGCGGAAAACGCAGCGTCAGCCTCTGCGCCGTGCCGTCAGTCGAGCCGTTGTCCACGACGATGACGGTCGGACGCTCGGGCAATGCGAGCAACCGCTCGACCGTCCGCAAGACCTCCTGTATCCGGTTATGGGTGAGCACCACCACCGATATGCGCGTGGTCAACGTGCCCGCACTCTCTAACGTGTCCATGCGTATGTGCCCCTCTCGTGCGCGCCGGCACCCTGCCGGGCGCCGCGTGCGTCGCGTCACGAGACAGCAAAAAGCGCACCGCGGAGCGCCGCTGAAGCGCCGACGGCTCCCCTCGGCCAGCGCGCGGTGCCGCTTAATTACATCGACTCTGTAACGCCGGCGTCATCCGCCCTCGAACAAGTAAAGATCACAGCAGCGTTTCTCGCCGGTGCAACGCTTCTGCACGTTTGACCGGTCCCCGGAATCGATGGGCACACGGTGTGCTCGACAGGACTCGAACGCTCCGCAAACGCGCCGCACGCCGGCCGATTGCGCGCTCGCCGGGCAGGCCTCCAATATCAAGGACTACTCATGAAAATCGCACTCGTCAGTGAACACGCATCGCCTCTCGCCGTGGCGGGCGGCGTCGACAGCGGCGGACAGAATATTTATGTCGCGCACGTCGCGCGGCAGTTGCACCGCGCCGGGCATCAAGTCGACGTGTTCACGCGCCGAGATCGCGCGCTGTTGCCGGCGGTCTCCGACATGGACGGCGTGCGCGTGATTCATGTTCCCGCCGGGCCGCCGACGCAGATGCCGAAGGAACAGCTATTGCCGTTCATGCCCGAGTTCGCGGACTTTCTCATCGGGTTCTGCCGCCAAGAGAAAACGCCGTACGACATCATCCATGCGAACTTCTTCATGTCCGGCTTCGCCGCGCTGAAAGTGAAGAAGGCGCTTGGCATTCCGCTCGTCACGACGTTTCATGCCTTGGGAAAAGTGCGCCGGATTCACCAGGGCGCGGACGATGGCTTTCCCGACGCGCGTTTTTCGATCGAAGAAGAACTGGTGCGCGAGTCCGACGTCATCATCGCCGAGTGTCCCCAGGACGCGCTCGATTTGCGCGAGCACTACGGCTCCGACCCCTCTCGTGTGCAAATCGTCCCTTGCGGCTTCGATACCGCGGAGTTCGGCCGCCTCGATCGCGCCCAGGCGCGCTCGGCGCTCGGCTGGCCCGCGCAGCGCTTCTCCGTTTTGCAGTTGGGGCGGCTCGTCCCGCGCAAGGGCATCGACACCGTCGTGCGCGCACTCGCCACGCTGCGCGAGCGCACGGACATCGATGCGCATCTGTATGTCGTCGGCGGCAATGCAGACTTGCCGAACGAAATCGCCACGCCCGAGATCGCGCGGCTGCGCGGCATCGCGGCCGGCTGCGGCGTAGCCGACCATGTGACCTTCGTGGGACGGCGCGGGCGCGCACAACTACGCGAGTTCTACGCCGCGGCCGATGTGTTCGTCACGACGCCGTGGTATGAGCCTTTCGGCATCACACCGATCGAAGCGATGGCCTGCGCCCGCCCGGTCATCGGCGCCGACGTCGGTGGCATCCGCTATAGCGTAGTCGACGGCAAGACGGGATTCCTCGTGCCGCCGCGCGATCCCGATGCACTCGCCGACCGATTGGCACGCATCGCGCACGACCCGGCGCTCGGCGAACGCATGGGCGAGGCCGGGTTCGAGCGCGTTCACGCGAGCTTCACCTGGACACGCGTCGCGCACATGCTGGAAGACGTCTATCGCGGCATCGCCCGCGCACCTGCCGAGGCGCCCCCGCTCGTGCGCGAGCGCACGGCGCTCATGCACGGGACCGGCAGCGCGCGCGCCGCGGCAGGCCGCGCTTGAATGCGCGCGCACCGATTCGTCGCGGGGCGCACGCCATGACGAATGCCGCCGTGCTGTTCGACAAGGACGGGACATTGCTCGACGACGTTCCGTATAACGTCGATCCCGCGCTGATGCGATTCGCCCCCGGGGCATGCGAAGCGCTCGCGCTCTTGCACGCTCACGGCTTCCGCCTGTTGGTGATCAGCAATCAAGGCGGAGTGGCGCTGGGCCGCTTCCCATTCGAGGCGCTCGCCCCGATGGAAGCGCACCTGCGCGGCATGTTCGACGCCTGCGGCGTGCCGCTCGCGGGCGCCTACTGGTGCCCGCATCATCCCGCGGGCACGGTTGCGCGTTATGCCGTGCGCTGCTCGTGCCGCAAGCCGCAACCCGGCATGCTGCTGCGCGCCGCAAACGAGCACGGCCTCGACCTATCGGCCAGTTGGTTCGTCGGCGACATCCTCGACGACATCGAGGCCGGTACGCGCGCGGGCTGCCGCACCGTCCTGATCGACAACGGGAACGAGACGCTATGGGAACCGGGGCCGGCACGCATACCAACGTTGCGGGAGCCCAATCTATTGCAAGCGGCGCTTGCCATCGTTCGCGAACAGGAGGCACCGGCACGCGGACCTAAGCTCGACACGATGAAAACCGCAACGACGAACACCACGAGGCAAAGCATTGCATGAGCGCGCTACCTTTCAAGATCGCTCCGCTTCTATCCCAAGCGCATGAGCGAGAGACGCTCGTCTCCCAATGGGGGCCCGAGGTCAAGCGCATCCTTTGCGTGCGGCTCGATCGTCTCGGCGACATCCTCATGACGACACCCGCGATTCATGCGCTGCGCAACTCGGCGCCGGGGCGCCATATCACGTTGCTCACGTCGAGCGTCGGCGCCGAAGCAGCGCCGTACTTGAGCGACGTCGACGAGGTCATCGCCTATGACGCCCCTTGGCACGGACTCGCCTCGCATACGTCATCATCGGTCGATCTCGATATGCAGCGTACGCTCGCCGCGGGGCAATTCGATGCCGCGGTGATTTTTACGGTCTATAGCCAAAGCGCGCTGCCGTCGGCCATGCTTTGCTATCTCGCCGGCATTCCCCGGCGGCTCGCCCATTGCCGCGAGAATCCCTATGGGCTGCTCACCGATTGGGTCTGCGAAACCGAGCCGCACGGCGGCGTGCGCCACGAGGTCGAGCGCCAGTTGGCGCTCGTCGCCAAGGTAGGCGCGGTCAGCACCGATACGCGCATGCGCCTACAGGTGAGCGCATCGGCGCGCCAAGCGCTGGCGCCACGACTGGCCGCGCGCGGCGTCGCCCCGCAAGGCCCCTGGTTCGTCATTCACCCGGGCGCCAGCGCCGCATCGCGCCGCTATCCGCCCGAGCGCTTCGGCGAGGTCGCGGCGCAGCTCGCAAAGGCCCGCCCTTGGCCGATCTTGCTGACTGGAAGCGGCGCCGAAGCAGCGCTCGTTCGCGAGGTCATCGAAGCGGCCGGGCATGCAGTGCGCGCGCGAATGCACGACCTGTCAGGTCTGCTGGACACGGGCGAATTCGCCGCCTTGATCGAGCGCACGGCGGTACTCGTGACGAACAACAGCGGACCTGTCCATCTGGCGTCGGCGCTGGGAACGCCCGTCGTCGATCTGTACGCCTTGACCAACCCGCAACACACGCCTTGGCAGACACCGCAGCGCGTTTTGTTTCGCGATGTCGAGTGCCGCTGGTGCTATCGCGGCGTCTGCCCCGAGGGTCATCACCGCTGCTTGATGGGCGTCCCGGCGGCCGAGGTCGCCGCGGCAGCCCTCGAATTGGCCGCCGAATACGAAGACTCGGCGGGGCGCCGCATGGCGCAGACCGAGTCGGCATCGATCGCCGATCTCGACGCAGTCCCGGCGAGCACGCCCATTTCCTCCTGACCTCAAGCCGAACACCGCCATGTACACACTCGGAATCAATGCCGTTTATCACGACAGCGCCGCGACGCTCGTCAAGGACGGTGTCGTGATCGCCGCCGCCGAGGACGAGCGCTTCACGCACGTGAAGCATGCCAAGCGGCCTGTCCCTTTCTCAACTTGGCAAATGCCGTTCGATGCAATCGACTATTGCCTGAAGGAAGCCGGCATCACCTTGGCCGATGTCGATCACGTCGCGTATTCCTACGATCCGGCCCTGCTGGCGTCGATGCCGGGCCCTTCGCGCGCGGGCGCGACGATCGCCCTGCCGCTCGAGCCGGGTCTGCAGCGCCCGGCCAATCCCGGCGAATCGCCATGGGATCCGCTCTTCGTCAGTTATATCGTCAATGCGCGGGCGCAACTGATCGACGGCGCGCCGCACCATCTCGCCAAGCGTTTTCGCCCCCCCGAGGGCGGCCATCGTTTCGCTTGGCACTATGTCGAACACCATCTCGCGCACGAGGCCAGCGCGTTTTTGGCCGCGCCGTTCGACGATACGGCCGTCCTGACGATGGACGGGCGCGGTGAAGGGGTAACGACGAGCCTCGGCCAATTCGTCGATGGTCAATACAAACGAATCAAGCAGGTCGAGCTGCCCCATTCGCTCGGTTTGCTTTACGAAGCCGTGACGACCTGGCTCGGCTTTCTGCACTCGTCGGACGAGTACAAGGTAATGGCGTTGGCGGCGTTCGGCCGCCCCGTTCATGCGGATGCCTTCCGCGAAATCGTTCGCTACCGCGGCAACGGCAGTTATACCGTCGAGGAGCCGCGCCTCGTCGAGCGTTTCGGGCCCGCGCGCGAACGTGGCGGCCCGTTGGAACAGCATCACTACGACGTCGCGAGTTCCCTGCAGACCGTGCTGGAGGAAACCGTACTCGAACTGGCGCGCTGGCTGCATGAACGCTCGGGCCTCGCCAAGCTTTGCATGGCGGGAGGAGTCGCGCTGAACTGCGTCATGAACGCTCGCGTGCGCGACGAAGGTCCGTTCGACGAGGTCTGGGTGCAGCCCGCGGCCGGCGATGCGGGCACCGCCCTAGGCGCGGCGCTATGGATCGATTGGCGCGAACGCGGCGTGAAAGGCGACCGCAAGCGGCACTGGACAATGAATCACGCGTATCTCGGCCCAGCGTATCCCGATGACGAGATCGAATCGTTCCTACGGTGGTCGAAGGTGCCCTTCAAGCGGCTCGCCGACGTGGCCGGTGAAACCGCCGATCTGCTCGCCGCCGGCAACGTCATCGGCTGGTATCAGGGACGCACCGAATTCGGTCCACGCGCGCTCGGTGCCCGCTCGATCCTCGCCTCGCCGATCGACCCAGGCATGCAAGCGAAGCTCAACGAGATCAAGGATCGCGAGGACTTCCGGCCCGTCGCGCCCGTCGTCATGGAGGAGCATGCGGCCGAGTGGTTCGTGAACGCGCGCACCGCGCCGTTCATGCTGTTCATTTTCGACGTGAAGCCCGAAGTGGCGGACCGTATTCCGGCGGTGCGGCACGTGGACGGTACCGCGCGGGTGCAAACGGTCAATCGCTCGCAGCATCCCCTCTATTACGACCTGCTTGCGGCTTTCCACGCCCGCACCGGTGTGCCGATCCTCGTCAATACGTCGTTCAACACGCGCGGCGAGCCCATGGTGAACTCGCCGCGCGACGCACTCGAATCGTTTTGGACCTCCCCGCTCGATGCGCTCGTCATCGGCCCGTTCCTCATCACCAAGCAAGGAGCCGGTTCGTGAACACTCCAGCGCTCGCTCGCACGCAGCCTCATCGGCAAGGGACGGCCGAAGGCCGCGATGAAGCGTGGCTGTGCCCCGAGATCTCCGTCGTCGTGCCCACGTGGCGCCGGCCTGCGATGCTCGAACGCTGCCTCACGGCGCTCGTGCGCCAAACGCTCGCGCCGGCGCGCTACGAGATCGTCGTTTGCGACGACGGACCGGACGAGGCGACGCGCTCGCTCGTCGAACGCGTCGCCGACGCGCATCGCGCGCGCGGCCTCCAGGTGCGCTATGTCCCGGTCACGGCGACGCAGGGCCCGGCGGGGGCGCGCAACGCCGGTTGGCGCGCGGCGCGCGCCGAGACGATCGCGTTTACCGACGACGATACGATCCCCGACGTCCGTTGGCTCGAAGCGGGGCTGCGGGCCATGGCCGACGGCGCCAGCGCGGCTTCCGGCGCCATCGAGGTGCCCCTGCCCGAGCGCCCGACCGACTACGAGTACGACGCGAGCGGACTCGCGCGCGCGGAATTCGCCACGGCCAACGTATTCGTCCGCCGCGACGCGCTCATCGCCGTGGACGGCTTCGACGAACGCTTTACTTCGGCATGGCGCGAGGACTCCGATTTGCAGTTCTCGTTGCTCGCGGCGGGCCGGCGCATCGTCAGCGCCCCCGAGGCGCTCGTCGTGCACCCCGTACGGCCGGCGCGCTGGGGTGTGAGTCTCTCGCAACAACGCAAGAGCGCCTTCGAAGCACTGCTCTATCGCAAACATCCGGGGCTTTACCGCCAACGCATCGCGAGTACGCCGCCGCTCGGCTATTACGCAAGCACGGCCGCCGCGCTGACAGCGATCGCTAGCGCGTTGGCGCATGCCACGGCAATCGCCGGTATCGGCGCGCTCGTCTGGCTCGTGCTTACGCTGCGCTTCTTTCTGCTGCGCATGCGCGGACGCAGTCTCGCCCCGGCGCATGTTGCCGAAATGGCGGCGACCTCGGTGCTGATTCCGTTCCTCTCGATCTATTGGCGCCTGCGTGGCGCGATTCGCTATAGGACATGGTTCCTCTAATGCGCTTCTCCCCCACTTCGCCGGCGTTCTCGCCGCCGCGTCGCGTCGCCATCTTCCGTGCTCTACAGCTCGGGGACATGCTGTGCTCGGTCCCCGCCTTGCGCGCGCTGCGCCGCGCGTGGCCCGACGCGCATATCACGCTCGTCGGGCTGCCCTGGGCCACGCGGTTCGTCGAGCGGTTTTCCTCGCTCGTCGACGAGCTCGTGGTATTCCCCGGCGCGCGCGGGTTTCCGGAGCAGGAAGAGACCGATGCCGGCTTGCCGCAGTTCTACGCGGCCATGCGCGCGCGCCGGTTCGATCTCGCATTGCAGATGCACGGTAGCGGCGGTCCCGCCAACGAGATCGTCGAGCAATTCGGCGCTCAGGTTTGCGCAGGCTTTCACCAGCCGCACGAAGCCCCCAAACCGGGTTTCATCGCATGGCCCGACGATCTGCCGGAGCCTCACCGCTACCTGGCGCTCGTTCGCGCGCTCGGGATCGACGCGCATGACGCGACCCTCTGGTTCCCGCTGTCGCTGCACGACCGCTGCGAATACGAGGCTTTGGAAGCACGGCACGGCATCGAGCCCGAGCGATTGATCGTGCTCCATCCGGGCGCGCAATTGCCGTCGCGACGGTGGCCGCCGGCCCGATTCGCGGAAGTCGCCGATGCGTTGTCCTCGCGCGGCTGGCAAATCGCCATCACCGGCACCTCGAACGAAGCGGCGATCACGGCGGCCGTGCTAGGCGCCATGGCGGCGCCCGCTCTGCATCTGACCGGATCCACGACGCTCGGTGGACTCGCCGCGCTCGTCGCGCGGGCACGGCTCGTCGTCTGCAACGACACCGGCATTTCCCACGTCGCGGCGGCCATGCGTACGCCGAGCACCGTCATCGCCTCGGGCAGCGATACGCGGCGCTGGGCCCCGCTCGATCGCACGCGTCACCGCGTGCTGGCCGATTACCCGCCTTGCCGCCCTTGCGCGTTTCGCGATTGCCCGTACGGCCATCCATGCGCGCTGAACGTCAGCGTCGCGCACGTAGTCGAAGCCGCGCTCGAACAACTTTCCCATCGCGCGCGCGCCCATCCGGCGGGTGCCGGCGTCTTGCACGCGCGCGCGCATCATCGTGACCCAAAGGAGCCGCGTCATGCGACATAACCGGCGTTTGCGCGTGCTGACTTGGCACGTTCACGGCAACTACCTCTATTACCTCACCCAAGCGCCGCACGATTTTTGGCTCGTGACGCGCCCCGGTCATCCGCCCGGTTATGCGGGGCGCTCGGGCGTGCTGCCCTGGGGAGACAACGTCCATGAAGTCGATACGGCCGTCGTCGCGCAACGCGAGTTCGACGTCGTGCTCTATCAGCACCGCGAACATTGGGAGCACGATCGGCACCTCGTGCTTTCCGAGGCGCAGCGCAAGCTGCCGGCGATCTATCTCGAGCATGACCCGCCGCAAAACAACCCGTTCTCCGAGCGCCATTGGGTCGACGATCCATCGACGTTGATGGTGCACGTCACGCACTTCAATCGCTTGATGTGGGATTGCGACGCGTTGCCGACACGCGTCATCGAGCATGGCGTGGTGGTACCCAAGGGCGTGCGCTACACGGGCGAACTGGAGCGCGGCATCGTCGTCATCAACAACTTGGCCTCGCGCGGGCGCCGCCTGGGTTCGGATGTCTATGCGTCGGTGTCGGGCCGGGTGCCGCTCGACCTCGTCGGCATGAACGCGAAGCAAGCGGGCGGCCTTGGCGAAATCGGCAACTTGGATCTCGCCGCATTCACGTCGCGCTATCGGTTTTTCTTCAACCCCATTCGATGGACGAGCTTGGGCCTCGCGATCATCGAAGCCATGACGATCGGCATGCCGATCGTCGGGTTGGCCACGACCGAATTGCCCACGGTGATCGTCAACGGAGAAAACGGCTATGTCGCGAGCGACGTCGATACGCTCGTCGATCACATGCGTGCCTTGCTGGCCGATCCGCGCGAAGCGCGTCGTTTAGGTGAAGGCGCCCGGCGCACCGCTCTCGACCGATTCAACATCGAGCGCTTCGTGCGCGATTGGAACAGCGTGCTCTGCGAGGTCGCGCTGTGAACGCGGCGTTTTCGCACGACACCAGACAGGACAAACGGAGCCATCGACGATGAGAGAACTCGATCGAAAGCGAATACTGGTTACGGGTGGCGCCGGCTTTCTCGGCTCGCACCTTTGCGAACGGCTCGTCGAGGCGGGACACGACGTGCTGTGCGTCGACAACTTCTTCACGGGCACGCGCGAAAACGTCGCGCATTTACTGGGCCGCAGCAACTTCGAGTTGATGCGGCACGACGTTACGTTTCCGCTCTACGTCGAAGTGGACGAGATCTATAACCTCGCCTGCCCGGCCTCGCCCATCCATTACCAATACGATCCGGTCCGCACGACCAAGACGAGCGTGCACGGCGCGATCAACATGCTTGGGCTGGCCAAACGCGTGCGCGCGAAGATCTTTCAGGCGTCGACGAGCGAAGTGTACGGCGATGCGCGCGTCCACCCGCAGAAGGAAGACTACTGGGGACACGTGAATCCGATCGGGCCGCGTTCATGCTACGACGAAGGCAAGCGCTGCGCGGAAACGCTGTTCGTCGATTATCGCCGTCAGTACGGGATGGAAGTGCGCATCGCACGCATCTTCAACACGTACGGCCCCCGCATGCATCCGGCGGACGGGCGCGTCGTCTCGAACTTCATGGTCCAAGCGCTCTCGGGCGAACCGCTGACCGTCTACGGCGACGGCTCGCAAACGCGCTCTCTCTGTTACGTCGACGATCTGATCGATGCCTTTATCCGACTGATGGACGCGCCCGACGGCACCTGCGATCCGGTGAACCTCGGCAATCCTCACGAGATCACGATGCTCGAACTGGCCCAGCATATCAAGCAAGCGACCGGCTCCGGCAGCGAGATCGTGTTTCGTCCCTTGCCGATCGACGATCCCTGGCATCGTCAACCCGACATCTCGAAGGCCCGCGCGCTATTGGACTGGGCCCCGTCCACGTCCCTCGACGAAGGGCTGCGCGCGACGGCCGAGCATTTTCGCGAACGGCTTGCGAGCCGCCCGCAATCGCACGGCGCGCAAACTCCGGCCGTTCGTTGACGACGGCGCGCTTACGGTTCCAGCTTCACCTTGATCCAGCCCGGTTGCCGCTTATCGAACGCTTTATACGCATCGATCGCGTTCATGATCGGCTCGCGCTGGGTCAGAATCGAGAGCGGATCGATCGAGCCGTTGCGCACGAGTTTGACGAGTTCCGGAAGAATCGAGCGGTGGTTGCAGTTGCCCATGTGGATCTGTAGATTCCGATTCATAGCCTCGCCGAGCGGAAAGCGCGCGAGGCTCGGCGGATAGACGCCGATCACCCCGATCGTGCCCGCCTTCGCCACGGCTTTCACGGCCCACTGGATCGCTTGCGTCGGGCCGCTGCCGGGCTTCCATTGACCGTCGCCCTCGCGCGCGCTGCTTGCCTGCTCCGGCGCCACCTCCTTCACTTCGGCATCGAACATTTCGCCCTGCTGGGCGTCGGCGGCAGGACCCTTATCCGCGCGCTCGGCATCCACCCCGACCGCATCGATCACGCGATCGACACCGATACCGCCCGTCAGCGCTCGCAACGCCTCGACGGGATCTTCTCGATCGAAGTCGATCGGCTCCGCCCCTTGCGCGCGCGCCATCGCGAGACGCGATTCGAGCCGGTCGATCGCGAAGATACGGCCGGCACCCATCAACCGAGCGCTCGCGATCGCGAACTGCCCCACGGGACCCGCGCCGAACACGGCCACTGTATCGCCGATGCCGACGCGCGCGAGTTGCGCGCCGAACCAGCCCGTGGGGAAAATATCGGACATCAAAATGGCGCGATCGTCGTCGATGTCGTCGGGCAACCGGACGAGGCTGGCCGCGGCGAGCGGCGTGCGCGCGTACTGGGCCTGCAGGCCTTGGAACGGTCCGGTGTCTTTCGGCCCGCCGAAAAACGCCGTGCCCGCCAGGCGCCCATTGGGATTCGCGTTGTCGCACTGCGCCGTGTAACCGGAGCGGCAGTACGAACAGTAGCCGCACGAGATCGTCGACGGAATTAGCACGCGATCGCCTTTCGCGAGATTGCGCACGGCCGAGCCGACTTCCTCGACGATACCCACGCCTTCGTGGCCCAGAATCGTGGCCGGCTGCATACCGCTGAACGTCCCGCGCACCATATGCAAGTCGGTCCCGCAGATCGCGCTCGAAGTCAGGCGCACGATCGCGTCGGTCGGGGCCTGCATTTGAGGATCGGGGACGTTGTCCAGACGGATGTCGCCGATACCATGAAACACCACTGCTTTCATCTTGCCCTCCATTCGTACTGGGTTGGATACGGTCCCATAGGCAAGCAAGCGGGGGTCCCGAAAGGCCCGTCGCGGCTTCGGCTCCACGCTGGAGCGGGCACGGGCGGTGCGCGATTGCGCGTGGCAGTCGCGCGGCGTACGCGCGCGAGAGCCACTTACGCTACCGGAGCCGCCATGAACCAAGACACCACCCGCACGATCGAGATCTATCGCTACGACCCGGATCGCGACGCGGCGCCGCGCATGCAGCGTTACGAGATCGAATTGACCGGCGCCGACCGCATGCTGTTGGACGTGCTGACACGTCTGAAAGGAATCGATGAAACCTTGTCGTACCGGCGCTCTTGCCGCGAAGGTATTTGCGGGTCGGATGCGATGAACATCAACGGCAAGAATCGCCTCGCCTGCCTCACGAACATGCAGACGCTGCCCAAGCACATCGTGCTGCGGCCGCTGCCGGGGCTGCCCGTCGTCCGCGATTTGATCGTCGATATGACGACGTTCTTCAAGCAGTACCATTCGGTACGCCCCTGGCTCGTCAACGACGATCCGCCGCCCGAACGGGAGCGGGCGCAGTCGCCTGAGGAGCGCGACGAGTTCAACGGCTTGTACGAATGCATTCTTTGCGCATGTTGTTCCAGCGCGTGTCCCACCTTCTGGTGGAATCCGGACAAGTTCGTCGGGCCCGCGGGGCTCTTGCAGGCCTACCGCTTCATCGTCGATTCGCGCGATCAAGCAACCAGCGCGCGCCTCGACAACCTCGAAGATGCCTATCGCTTGTTTAGATGCCGCACGATCATGAATTGCGCCGATGTCTGCCCCAAAGGGCTCAACCCGGCCAAGGCGATCGGCCATATCCGCTCGATGCTCACGCGGCGCGCGATCTAGGCGTGCGCGGTCAACCGTTGAATCTCCCCGGCCAGCGCGTCGATCGGTACCGGCTTGACGAAGTGCGCGCGAAAGCCCGCCTTGGCCGTACGCTCGCGAATGGCCGGGTCGCTATGGCCCGTCAACGCGATCGCCGGCGGCGAAGCGCCGTCGTAGGTATGCGCCATGTCGCGAATCGCCGTCAACACATCGCAGCCGTCCTGATCCCCCAGCGAGATATCGCATACGACGATGCCCGGCCAATTCGACGGGGCCGTTTCGCGCAGGCGTCGCAGGGCATCGTCGCCCGAGGCGGCGAGTTCCACATGGGCGCCGTTCGCGACCAGCGCCGCTTCCAGCGCATCGCGGGCCTCTTCGTCGTCGTCGATCGCGAGGACGTTGATGCCGTCGAGCCGCGCAGCCGCGGGGGCGACCGGCGCGATCTCGCCGTCGGCCCCCACGACCGGCAGCAGCGGCAAGCACGCGACGTAAGCGACGCGGCCATCGACGGCCATCGGCTGGAACGTCCCGCCGGCCGCGCCCAACGTGCGCTCGGCTTCGGCCGCCTGTTCGTCCGATAGGGGTGCGGGTTCCCCTCGCGAACCGACGACGGCGAGCCAGGCATTATTGTTCGCGCGCTGCGCTCGCAACTCCACGCGCGCCCCGGCGGGCGCGTGCTCGATTTCATTGGCGCAGAGCATCGCCACGACGCGCTGGACCTGCTCGGTCTCGCCCGCGACGGGGAGATCCGGATCGAGCACGCGCAGAGCGAAATCGATGCCCTGCTTCGTCGCCTCGGTGGCGACGCGCGCGCCGATCGCCGCCGCGAGATCGCCCACGCGCATCGGCTGCGCGGCAAGCTTGCGCTGCGTATGTTCGAGTTCGCCTTGTTCCAACTGCAGCGCCCACATGCGCGCGTAGACGCCGCCTTCGCGCGCCAGCAATTGCTCGTGCCGGCCCTGCTCGACGATACGCCCATGGTCCATGACGAGGATATGGTCGGCATCGACGATCGTCGACAGACGGTGCGCGATGACGACCGAGGTCCGCCCCTCGGCGAGCCGTTTGAATTCGTTTTGAATCGCGCGCTCCGAACGCGTGTCGAGCGCCGAGGTCGCCTCATCGAAGACGATGATCGGCGGGTCCTTCAAAAAAGCGCGGGCAATCGCGATCCGTTGCCGCTCGCCGCCCGACAAACGCACGCCGCGTTCGCCCACGCGCGTGTCGTAATGATCGGGCAGACGTTCGACGAATTGATCGAGCTGCGCGGCCCGCGCGGCCCGCACGATGTCGGCGCGCGTCGCGTTCGGATGCCCGTAGCCGATGTTGTAGGCGATCGTGTCGTTGAACAGCACGGTGTCTTGCGGCACGATGCCGATCGCGCGGCGCAGCGAATGGCGCGTCACCATCCGCACGTCTTGGCCGTCGATCGTAATGCGGCCGCTCGTGGGGGCGTACAAGCGAAAGAGCAGCCGCATGAGCGTCGATTTACCCGAACCGCTGCCGCCCACGACGGCAAGCGTGGTCCCCGCCTTCGCGCGGAAATCGACGTCATGCAGTATCTGACGGGCGGGATCGTAGCCGAACTCCACGTGCTCGAAGGCAATCTCGCCGGCCGTCACGACGAGCGGCATGGCGCCGGGCTCGTCGCGATCTTCGTCGACCGTCGCGTCGCCGCCTTCCAGGCTATCGGCAGCCAGCACGACGAACATCCGCTCCACGTTGACGAGGGCATCGTTCGTTTCGCGAAACACGAACCCGAGCGTATTGAGCGGCATGCAGACCTGCACGATGTACGCGTTCACGAGGACGAGATCGCCGAGCGTCATCCGCCCCGCGACGACGTACTGCACCGCGAGCAGCATCATCACGGCGATGCCGAGGCACACGATCGCGCTTTGCCCCAAATGCAGCGCGGTGAGCGCGCGCTGATTGGCAAGCCGCGCGACGATCCATTGCGAGAGCACGCCGCGGTAACGGGCGGTCTCTAGGTCTTCCGCGGCGAAGTACTTCACGGTGTCGTAGTTGAGCATGCTGTCGACGAGCCGGCTGTCGGATGCCGCCTCCAAGCGGTTGACCTCCCGCTGCACGAGCATGCGCCGGCGCGTGAAGATGACCGTGTAGGTCGCGTAGCCCACGAGCGTCGCCGCGATGATCCAAATGAAAGCCACCGTGAAATTGCTGGCAATGATGGCGATCACGGTGCCGATTTCGATCAAGGCGGGCAAGATGGTAAAGAGCCCCACCCCGAGCAGATAACCGACGCCGTCGGTGCCCTTCTGCACGTCGCGCACGATCGAGCCCGTCTCGCGCTGCGAGTGGTAGCGGGCGCCGAGGCGGTGCAAACGCGCGAACGTGCGCTCCGCGAGTCCCGCTACCGTATGCTGCGTGACGGTACTGAAGACGACGTCGCGCGCTTCGCCCAACGCATCGCCGATAAAACGCAGCAACGCATAGCCCAGCACGAGAAAAACCGGAAACAAGGCCAGCGCCGTGCGGTGCCCGAGATCGTCGATGATCTCGCGCAACGCGAGCGGCACCGACACCCCCGCGAGCTTGGCGACGATCATCAATGCCGCGGCGCCGAACGTCTGTTTGCGATACCGCCACATGGCGGCCCACAGATCGGCCGCGATGCGCCCCTTGACTCTTGCCTGTATGCGTCGTCCGATCCGTTTCACGCCCGCCCTCGTTGGTCGTCGGCCAAGATCGACTCGTCGACGCCGACGATCACGTTGCACTCATCGAGGTTCGTGCCGCCGGCGGGCATATGACGGCGCAGCGCGTCCTCGGCATGGCCGCGCAACGCCTCCCGTGCTTGGAGCCGCTTCGCTCCGGGCAGCGCGGCATAACGCTCGACGACGCTCGGTTCGATCACGAGGCTCAGCGCGCAACGCGAATCGAGAATGCTCGTGCTGCCGGCCGACGCAACCCACGAGATCTGGATCGTCACGACGCCGCCGGAGTTGGTGACGTGCGTGATCGACGCGGATGGGAACGGGAAACTCTTGAACAGAGCATGTTCGATTTCGGCAAGGCTTTGCCGTGTGTCGAGCGATTCGGTCATCGGCTCTCCTCTTCACGGTTAGGGGCGCGCACGAACACCGCGCATGTCTAATGCAGGATAGACGCAATGCGCGTTCCAGCGTCGAGTGTCGCCGTTCGCAGCCGTTCGCGGCATGTCCCTTGCAGCAAGCTGACTGTGCGTGCGAAGTTGAAATAGGACGCGCATTTCGCAACCATTTGAACGGAGGACCATCATGAAGACTTCGACCAAGAAGACGCTGCTGGTTTCGTTGCTCGCGATTGCGTGCGCGGGCGGTGCTTATGCTCAAAGCGCGGGCGGTGCCGGCGGTGCCGGCGGGGCCGGCGGCTCGGGCGGCGGGACCGCGGGTGCGGCGG
>NZ_QUBS01000027.1 GCF_003390925.1 Trinickia diaoshuihuensis
GATTGCCCGTGTGAAAGTAGGTAATCGTCAGGCTCCTCATGCTAAGAACCCCCGTCAGCCACCGCGCTCTCGGGGGTTTTTGCTTTGGCACGCCGAAATCTACGCTGCCATCGACATCTTCAGCGCCGCGGCTCAACGCGAACAGCCATCGCATCGATCGGTTCGCATACTTGACGTACTGTATATGCATACAGTAAAAAGGCATATACAGACTCAACACCGGAACCGAGACCAAGTGACCCATTTGGTCTGGATCGAAGATGGACGACCGCGACGCCGAATTTCCTATCGCTCCCCCCGCACCGCTAAAGGGACGGGGTGCTGTCACGAATTTGCAGGGACGATATGAGCGCGACGAGCGTGCCGCGTTTGACGACGGCTGGTCGCCCGACGGCGAAGAAGACGTTCCGTCTCAGTTAAAGACACACGTCTTCGAAGAGCAGGCGCGCAGCATCCTAACGCGCAACGCCTCGCCCGACATCCCGTTCAGCGTGTCGCTCAATCCGTACCGTGGTTGCGAACATGGCTGCATCTACTGCTTTGCTCGTCCAACGCACAGCTATCTCGGTTTATCGCCAGGGCTCGACTTCGAGAGCCGTATCTATGCCAAAGTCAACGCGCCGGAGCTGCTGCAACGCGAGTTGATGAAAAAGAGCTACGTGCCCGAGCCCATCGCGCTTGGCGTGAACACGGACGCCTATCAGCCGATCGAACGCGAATTACGCCTAACGCGACGCGTCATCGAGATATTGCATGATCACGAGCATCCGTTCGCCGCGATCACGAAATCGTCGCTTATCGAGCGCGATATCGATCTGCTCGCGCCAATGGCCGAGCGCGGACAGGTGATGGCGGCCGTGACGATCACCACGCTCGACGCCGATATCGCGCGTACGTTGGAGCCTAGGGCCGCGACGCCGGTGCGGCGGCTACGCACCATCCGCGCACTCGCGCAGGCGGGAATTCCGGTAGGCGTCAGTATTGCGCCGGTGATTCCGTTCGTTACCGAACCCGATTTCGAGCGCGTCTTGGAGGCCTGCGCGGAAGCAGGCGCCACGAGCGCAAGCTACATCGTTTTGCGCTTGCCCTGGGAGGTCGCGCCGCTCTTCAAGGATTGGTTGGCGGTTCATTTCCCACAGCGTGCGGAGCGGGTAATGGCCAGGGTGCGCGATATGCGCGGCGGCAAGGACTATGACGCTTCGTTTTCCCGGCGCATGAAAGGAGAGGGGGCCTGGGCCGACCTACTCAAGCAGCGATTCGAAAAAGCGGTCAAGCGGCTGGGGCTCAACGCGCGGCGACACGGAATCCTCGATATGTCTCACTTCAAGAAGCCCGTGGCCTGCGCGCCGCAAAATCCTCAGTTGGATTTGTTTTGACCGGCGAATGCGGCTCCTGCTCAGTCGGATAGCGACGTGTTGATGCCGCCTTGCGATTCGAAATACGTCTGGAAGGTCACGGCGAGCCCCGCCATCAACCCAAGCGCGCCGATAAACAGCGAGAAGATCACGACGAAGACGACGCCCCAGCCCGAACGGCTGCGTCGCGTGAGCCCGGCATTGAATTGCGCATCCCATTTCTCGTCGGGACGCAATCCGTAGACGATCGCTGCAAGGAACGCCGCCAGTAACGAACCCGCGCCGAGCACGGCCAGCACCCAGCCGGTCGAGGAGGTGCGGTGCGAGGCGACGAGCATCAGTACCCCCGGGATGCCGAGCGCCGTGCCGATCAGATGAGCCCAGCCGAACGCGTCGCGTCGACCATAGAGATAAAAGCGGTGGGCGCCTACGCTCCCGAGCAAGAACGCGAGCAAGGCGGTCAGCGTTTTGGAGCGAAAACGGGCGGCTGAAGGTACGCGATTGGACATGGCCTGGAAGACGTAAGGCGGTGGTTCGTCGAGAAAAAAAAGGGCGCCACGGGGCCGCCCGAGCGCGCATTGTACGTCGCGCGTCTTCGCATTGGGCCCGGTTTCGACTGCCGCTCGGTTGCCGATATCTCACGCTGAAGCGGGGCTAAGCGGGTAAGTGTTTGTTATGGTTTCAGTTTCCCGCTATAATCGAGCGTTTCAGTGGTTCCGAACCCCCGGTTTTCAAGGATTACAGTATGGTCATCATCCGCTTGGCACGTGGCGGCTCGAAGAAGCGCCCGTTCTACAACATCGTCGCCACCGATTCGCGTAACCGTCGCGACGGCCGTTTTATCGAGCGCGTCGGTTTCTACAACCCGGTCGCCACGAAGGGCGAATCGCTGCGCATCGCGCAAGATCGTCTGACGTACTGGCAAGGCGTTGGCGCACAACTGTCGCCCACGGTCGAGCGTCTCGTGAAGCAAGCGCAAAAGGCGCAGCCGGCTGCTTAAGGTCGGTAAGGCCAACATGGCTTCCCGAGCGCCTGCGTCGTTTGGCGCGTTCGCGCGTAAGCCGGTCGAGCGCAATGCAGTACGTGCTGCCGCCGGTCCAACGCCGGGCATCGAGCTTGTCGGCGCACTGCCGGACGATGCGATCGAAGTCGGCGCTATTGTCGATGCCTACGGCCTCAAAGGCTGGGTAAAGGTCGCGCCGCATGCTAGCGCAACTCAAGGCGGCGATGCACTGACGAGCGCCAAGCGCTGGTGGCTCGTCAAAGGGCGCGAGATGAAATCGGCCCCCGTCGTCTCGGCGAAAACGCATAGCGACAGCGTCGTCGCGCAGTTGAACGGCGCCGGCGATCGCGATCAGGCGCTCGCGTTGCGCGGTTGGCGTGTGTATGTGCGCCGTAGCGATTTCCCGGCGCTTTCGGCCGACGAATTCTACTGGGTCGATCTGATCGGCCTTGCGGTCGTGAACGAGGCGGGCGTCGCGCTCGGCTCCGTTGCGGACCTCATCGACAACGGCGCGCACGCGGTACTGCGCATCGAGTACCCGTCGCAGGGCAAGGACGGGCAGCCCGTCACCGGAGAGCGGTTGATTCCGTTCGTCGGCGTGTATGTGAAAACGGTGGATCAGGCGGCGAAGCGCATCGTCGTCGATTGGGAAGCCGATTACTGAGCATGGTCCACTTCAGGGAGCGCGCGATGCAGTTCGATGTCGTCACGCTCTTTCCCGAGATGTTCCGCGCGATTACCGAGTGGGGCATCACGAGCCGAGCGGCGAAGCAAGGGCGGTTCGGCTTGAGAACGTGGAATCCGCGCGATTTCACGACCGACAACTACCGGACGGTCGATGATCGGCCCTACGGCGGTGGTCCCGGCATGGTGATGCTCGCCAAGCCGCTCGAGGCAGCGATCGGTGCGGCGAAAGCCGCGCAAGCGGCCCTCGGCGTAAGCGGTACTCGCGTCGTGATGATGTCGCCTCAAGGCGCGCCGCTCGATCATGACCGTGTCATGCGCTTCGCAACCGAGCCTGGGCTCGTGTTGTTGTGCGGCCGGTATGAAGCGATCGATCAGCGCTTGATCGAACGCTGCGTGGACGAGGAGGTCAGTCTTGGCGACTTCGTCCTCTCGGGCGGTGAGTTACCGGCCATGGCGTTGATGGACGCGGTGGTCAGGCAGTTGCCGGGCGTGCTAGGCGATGCGCAATCCGCGGTGCAAGACAGTTTCGTCGACGGCTTGCTGGATTGTCCGCATTACACGCGTCCCGAAGAATATGAAGGTATGCGCGTACCCGACGTCCTGCTTGGCGGTCACCACGCCGAAATCGAGCAGTGGCGCCGCAAGGAAGCGCTGAGAAATACCCTTGCCAAGCGGCCCGACTTGATCGCGCGCGCGAGGCGCAACAAGATGTTGAGCCGTGCCGACGAGGCATGGCTCGCTAGCCTTGCAAAAGCGGCACCGGAGTCCTGAAGGGCGCCGGTCCGTCAGCAAGGCAAAGGCGGCGCCACGCGAGTGGCGTCAGATGTGAACCCATCCTCTATCGGGGCCGTGCCAATGAGCCCGTCAGGCTCAAGGCAGGCAGAACGCCGACAAGATGGCATAAGGAGTCAGTGATGGATCTGATTGCAAAACTCGAGCAGGAAGAGATCGAGCGCGTGCTCGCCGGCAAGTCGATTCCCGAATTCGCCCCCGGCGATACGGTGATCGTCAACGTGAACGTGGTCGAAGGTAACCGCAAGCGCGTCCAGGCCTATGAAGGCGTGGTGATCGCAAAGCGTAACCGTGGCCTGAACTCGTCGTTCATCGTCCGCAAGATTTCGTCGGGCGAAGGCGTCGAGCGTACGTTCCAAACGTACTCGCCGCTGCTGGCCAGCATCGTCGTGAAGCGTCGCGGCGATGTGCGTCGCGCGAAGCTGTACTACCTGCGCGAGCGCTCGGGCAAGTCGGCACGTATCAAGGAAAAGCTGGTCTTCAAGGACCGCGCTGCTTCCTAAGCGTGATTGCTGTAAGAAAAAGCACCCGCTCGGGTGCTTTTTTCTTTTTGGTTTGCGGCGTCACAATGTCGGATATCCCTCCATGACTTCACGAGCGTTACGTTGATCCGTCCCGTCTTCGAACCCGAAGTCCTACCCATCGAAAGCACCGGCGCCGATCTGCCCTGCGTGGCCGCCTATCGGCTGACGCCCGCCGGCTTGCGCGAGCGCTTCGCGCAACGTTTGGCTTGGTCGCCGGAGCCGTTCGAGCCGCGTGCGGAGCGCGGCGACCCGCGCGCCGCCGCCGTACTCGTGCCGCTCGTCGTTCGCGAAGCAGGGCTGTCGGTCTTGCTGACCCAGCGCGCGGACCATTTGAGCGACCACGCGGGCCAAATTAGTTTTCCCGGCGGCCGCCGGGAGCCGTCGGATCCCGACGCCATCGCCACGGCGCTGCGCGAGGCGCAGGAGGAAGTCGCCCTGGCGCCCGAGCGAGTGGAAGTGCTGGGCGCGCTGCCCGATTATTTGACCGGAACGGGTTTTTGCGTCACGCCGGTCGTGGGGCTCGTGCACCCGCCGTTCACAGTGAGCGCGGACACGCTCGAAGTGGCCGAAATCTTCGAGGTGCCACTGCCTTTTCTGATGAACCCGGCCAACCACGAAGTGCGGGTGCTGCGTTGGGAAGGGGGCGAGCGTCGCTTTTTTGCCATGCCTTATCCCCGTCCCGGGACCGGCGGCCAATATTTCATCTGGGGCGCAACTGCCGGCATGTTGCGCAATTTCTATCGCTTTTTGGCCGCGTAGCGAGACGTACGATCCGCGGCACGTCACTCGGCCGCGTCGACGGTACCGCATTCGGGTGCACCGCCCTGTGCTATCGTTATGCGACATACGAACAAACTCGAATTGCCACGGTCCCTCGCATGACCTTTTTCTCCGTATTGCTGGCCCTTGTCATCGAACAACTGCGCGCGCTCTCGCAGAGCAATCCGATCTTCGCGCTGCTGCAGTACCATGCGGAATCGGCCGCGCAAGGTTTCGATGCGGGCAAGAGAAAACACGGCATGCTCGCGTGGCTCGTCGTCGTGTTGCCGTGGACGCTGGCCGTCGGCGCCGTCTATTACATCCTTTATCGAATCAGTTTCGCGCTGGCGTTCCTTTGGAACGTCGTCATCGTTTATTTCACGCTCGGTTTTCGGCAATTCAGCCATTACTTCACCGATATTCATCTCGCGCTCAATAACGACGACGTCCCCCGCGCGAGGGAAATCCTGGCCGAGTGGACCGGTATGGACACCGTCGATATGCCCGTCGGTGAAATCGTCCGCCATACGTTGATCCACGCCGTCGTCGCCTCACATCGGCACGTCTTCGGGGTTTTCTTCTGGTTTCTCGTGCCGATCGGCCCCGCCGGCGCGGTGCTTTACCGTATTTCGGAATACTTGGCGCGTAGCTGGAGCCTATCGGTCGGCGAGCGCACGGCAGCCTTCGGCGGGTTCGCCCGCAATGCGTTTTTCGTCATCGACTGGGTGCCGGCCCGATTGACCGCGCTCGGATTCGCCATCGTCGGCAACTTCGAGGATGCAATCTACGCGTGGCGCAATCACGCGCGGCAATGGCCCGATGCGAACGACGGCGTATTGCTCTCCGCCGGCAGCGGCGCACTCGGCGCCCGCTTGGCGGGGCCGCTGGCCGAGCTGTCCAGCATCGAAACGCTCGGCTCGCCCGATGGCGCGCCGATGCCCGTCGGCGACGACTGCACCCCCCGCACGCTGCAATCGGCGGTGGGGCTCGTTTGGCGTGCCGTCATCCTATGGATGATTTTGCTGTTGATGCTGACGATCGCGGTCTGGGTCGGCTGACGCGTTGCGCGCAACCGTCTTCCAGTCAGCGGCCTAGTCCGCCTCGCGTAAAGTACCGCAGCGCCAACACGCCGTGAACTGAGGCTCCAGCGTTTCACCGCATGCATGACATTTCCAAGGAGGCGTCCCCGGCGCCGGGCCGCTTTGCGCGGTCGCCAGGACGCGCCGCGCCAGCGCTTCGTCGCGTTCGTCGACGAGCCACAGTTCCGGCGCGCATTGGTCAGCCGGAATTTCGCCGAGCGCGCCAGTGAGATACCGGTTGTGCAACTCGCACTCGATTCCGGCTGCGGCCAGCACGTTCACCCAATGTTGACCGATGACGGGATTCGGTGCATGGGTGAGCTTCAACATAGGCGTGGATACCGCGTCGGGGGCATGGGTGGCGATCGGATCGTTCGATCGGGGTGCTATCTCACGACCTGGCTAGCCTCGTGTACGAGCTGTGCATACAACGCATGCCGCTCGCGCGCGATCCGCCCTTCGGCCAACGCTTCGAGAATCGCGCAGCCCGGTTCGTGCAGATGATGGCAGTTATAGAAGCGGCAGTGCGCGAGCAGCGGACGAAACTCCGGAAAGGCGCGCTCGAGCCGGCCTTCGGTCAGGTGGTGCAATCCGAATTCTTGAAAGCCCGGCGAATCGATCAGCGCGCCGCCGTCCGGCAACGGGTAGAGCCGCGTGAAGGTAGTCGTGTGGCGGCCGCTGTTCAGTGCCGTTGAGATTTCTCTCGTGGCCACGTCGGCGTCGGGTACGATCAAGTTCACGAGCGTCGATTTGCCCATCCCCGATTGGCCGAGCAGCAGCGTGGCGTGGCCGTGCAATCGCTCATGCAAGATCGCGCGCGCTTCGTCGGGGCGTGCCTTGATCGACAACTCGAGCACGTCGTAGCCGAGCTCACGGTACGGTGCCAGCCGCTGGCGGGCGGCCGGTAGCGCATCGGTCACATCGGTTTTATTCAGAACGATGACCGGCGCCAGCTCGTTCGCCTCCGCGGCGACGAGCGCCCGCCCGAGCAAATCCTCGCTGAAATGCGGCTGCGTCGCCAGCACGATCAACAACTGATCGAGGTTGGCCGCGAAAAGCTTCGATTTGTATTGGTCCGAGCGGTACAGCAGATTGCGCCGCTCGCCGATCTCGACGATGACGCCCTGGTCGGCCGACGTCGGCTCGTAGACGACGCGATCGCCCACTGCGACCTCGCTTTTCTTGCCGCGCGGGAAACACTGCACGAGCGCGTGCGGTTCGTGTTCGGGGGCGACGAGGTAATGGCGTCCATGCGCCGCGATGACGAGCCCCTGCAAGCGCGCGGCACCGGCGCGCTTGGCGGGTTTGGCGGGACGCGAGCTCATGCGTGGCGCAGCAGCCGTTCGATCCGCTGCGATGCGGGCGGGTGCGAGTAATAGAAGGCCGTATAGAGGGGATCGGGCGTCAAGGTGGAAGCGTTGTCCTCGTACAGCTTGACGAGCGCGCTCACGAGTTGGTGCGCGTCGGTCTGGCTCGCCGCGAAGGCATCGGCTTCGAACTCATGCTTGCGCGAGGTCAAGCTGCCGAGCGGCGTGACGAAGAACATGAAGACGGGCAAAGCCAAAAAGAACAGCACGAGTGCGAGCGCATCGTTGCTGCCGGTCATCGACGGGCGCACGCCAAGCCCCTCGTAGAACCATGTCCGCCCGCTGAGCCAGCCGAGCAAGGCAAGGAGCCCCAGCGTGATCGCGAACGTCACCAGCATTCGCTTGGTCACGTGGCGGCGCTTGAAGTGACCGAGTTCGTGCGCGAGTACCGCTTCGATTTCGCTGCCTGTAAGCCGTGCGAGCAGGGTGTCGAAGAAAACGATGCGCTTGCCGGCACCGAAGCCCGTGAAGTAGGCGTTACCGTGCGCGGAACGGCGGCTGCCGTCCATCACGAACAAGCCTTTGGCCGCGAAGCCGCAGCGTTTCATCAGCGCTTCGATGCGATGGGCGAGCGCTTGGTCGGCCAGCGGTTCGAACTTGTTGAACAGCGGCGCGATCAGCGTCGGATAGAGTACCAGGACGAGCAGTTGGAAGCCGACGATGACGGCCCATGCCCACAGCCACCACAGGCCGCCGGCTCGGCCCATGAGCCACAAGACGACGAACAGCAACGGCAGCCCGAAAGCGGCGCCGAGCGCGGCACCCTTGGCGAGATCGGCGAAGAAAATCGCGCGCGTCATCCGGTTGAAGCCGAATCGTTCCTCGACCACGAACTGCCGGTAATAGTCGAACGGCAGGTCGATCGCGCTGGTGATCACGACCACGGCCGCGACGAGCGCGATCTGGCCCGCATAACCTTCTCCGAGCCATCCGACGATCGCGTGATGGAGCACTTGCACGCCGCCGAGCAGCGTGAGCCCGACGAGCACGGCCGCGCCGACGATGATCTCGAGCATCGACAAGCGCGTGCGAACCACCGTGTAGTCGGCGGCGCGGCGGTGCGCCGCGAGCGGAATCGTGTCGGCGAACTGCGCGGGCACCGCGTCCTTGCGTGCCGCCACGAAGCGGATTTGTCGCGAGGCCAGCCACAATTTCGTGGCAACCATCGCGACCACCATGGCGGCGAACAGAACGGTGAAGTCGAGAGCGGGCATCGGGAAGTCCAAGTTATCTATGCGAGAATTATAAAGTTTCGCGAGTCCGGGCGAGCGTGCCCGGCCCCGCGCAGGGCGCGCATGCCTGCATTTTTCGCCGCTTGGCATTTGCCGCTCGTTTCGCTTCGTTTGGTATTTATCACCGGATTGCCCTCATGACTGACTTACTTGAACCCGTCGGCGAGCCGACGCTCGCACGCAGCGAGATGAACCTCGTTTGGCTCGATATGGAAATGACGGGGCTCGAGCCCGACACCGATCGCATCATCGAGATCGCGGTCGTGGTGACGAACTCGACGCTCGAGAAGGTCGTCGAGGGCCCGGTGCTCGCGATCCATCAGAGCGACGAAACGCTCGACAAAATGGACGACTGGAACAAGAACACCCACGGCCGCTCGGGCCTCATCGACCGCGTGCGCGCGTCGACGGTTACCGAAGCGGACGCGACGGAACAGATTCGTGCCTTCCTCGGCAATTATGTGCCGCCCGGCAAATCGCCGATGTGCGGAAATTCGATATGTCAGGATCGCCGCTTCATGGCGCGCTGGATGCCCGAACTCGAGCGGTTCTTCCATTACCGCAATCTCGACGTGAGCACGCTCAAGGAGTTGTGCCGCCGCTGGCAGCCGGCCATCTACAAGGGGTTCCAAAAGCGCGCGATGCATACGGCGCTGGCCGACATCCACGAGTCGATCGACGAACTCAAGTACTACCGCCAGCATTTCCTCGTTGCATCGAGCCCGGCAAGCGTCGGCGGCAACTGACCGGCTAACGGCTAACGGCCGACGGCTTCCCTTCACTTGGCGGGCCGCGCATCGCTCGCGCGAGCGCGGCTCACGCGGGTGATGCGCGCCGAGCATTCTTCGGTCGAAAAGCCGCGACGACCGCGTCGTTCGTGCTCACGTAAGGCCCGCCGATCAAGTCGATGCAATACGGGACCGCCGCGAAGATACCCGGCACTTTCACGTTACCCGCATCGTCGCGCAAACCTTCCAGCGTTTCCTGAATCGACTTCGGCTGCCCCGGAAGGTTGATGACCAACGCCGCGTGATCGGCCGTTTCGCGGATGACGGCCACTTGACGCGACAAAATCGCCGTCGGCACGAAATTGAGGCTGATCTGCCGCATCTGCTCGCCGAAGCCCGGCATTTCCTTGGTCGCCACGGCAAGCGTCGCCTCGGGCGTCACGTCGCGGCGCGCCGGGCCCGTGCCGCCCGTCGTCAGGACCAGGTCGCAGCCTACCGTATCCACGAGTTCGATCAGCGTGGCCGAAATCTGCGCCGGCTCGTCGGCGATCAGCCGCTTTTCGACGCGCCACGGCGAGGCGAGCGCTTGGCCGAGCCAGGCCTCGAGCGCGGGCAGCCCCTTGTCCTCGTAGACGCCGCTCGATGCCCGATCGCTGATCGACACGAGGCCGATGACGATTTCGTCCGGGTGGCTGCGCGTGGGCTTAGTCATCGTTCTCTTCGCGCTCCGTTGAATCCTCGTCATCATCGGCCGAGCCGCCCGCTGCGCCGCTTGCGTTCTTGATCCACTGGAACAGCTCGCGGAAGTAACGCGGCGGCTTGCCTTGCTGCGCTTCCTTGCGCGCATTGCGGATCAGCGTGCGGCCTTCCTGGGCGTCGGCGCCCGGGTGCTCGCGCAAGAACGCCGTGAACGCGTCGTCGCCGGCGAGCAGCCGTTCGCGCGTCTGCTCGATCCAGTGCAAGCGCGCAGTTTCGGCCTTGTTCACGCCGCGGTACGTGTCGAGCGCCGTGCGCAGGGCCGCGATTTCGTCTTCGGTCAACGTACGCATGACGCGCCCGATGTACTGGATTTGACGCCGTTTGCCTTCATGGTCGGTGATCCGGCGCGCTTCGCGCACGGCATCGCCCAGGTTTTCCGGCATCGGCATGCGTTTGAGCGCGTCTTTCGGCAGCTCGACGAGATCGACGCCCAGTTGCTGCAGCGCATGCATTTCGCGCTTCAACTGCGATTTGCTGGGGCGCTCGTCGGCGAAATCTTGATCGGCCGGCTCGTCGTGCTCGATCGGTTGGATACGGGTTTTGCGTGTCATGGGCGATATTGTAGCGTGCGCCGGGGCCGCGTCCGACGGGTGTCCGCGACCATCGGGCCAAGCCTTGCTATGATCGCGGGATGCGAATGATCGGGTATGCTGGCACGGCGCAGATTCGACGGCGGCGACCCGAGCGATGCTCAACGAACAGCACTTCACCGGACGGCACTCACGATGGCAGCGGATACGGAAACCTCTCAACGCTTTTTCCCGCACACCCAAGATGAATTGAAGGAGATCGCCTCCGACATCCTCAAGCACGCGAAGTCGCTCGGCGCGACGGATGCGGCGACCGAGATCTCGGAAGGCGATGGACTGTCGGTGTCCGTACGCCGCGGCGAGGTCGAAACCATCGAGCACAACCGCGACAAGATGGTCGGGGTGACCGTGTTCATCGGCGCCAAGCGCGGCAATGCCAGCACGTCGGATTTCTCCAAAGAGGCCTTGCGCGATACGGTGGCCGCGGCCTACAACATCGCGCGGTTTACCGCCGAGGACGATTGCGCCGGTCTCGCGGAAGCCGAACTCTTGGAGACGGCGCCGCGCGATCTCGATTTGTACCACCCGTGGCATTTGTCGGCCGACGAGGCCGTCGAAATCGCTCGCCGGGCCGAGGATGCGGCGTTCGCCACGGATCCGCAGATTCGCAATTCGGAAGGCGCGAGCGTTTCCGCGCAGCATTCGCAGTTCGTGCTGGCCACGACGCGCGGCTTTTTGTCCGGCTATCCGTACTCGCGTCACTATGTGGCATGCGCGCCGATCGCCGGCAGCGGCCGCCATATGCAGCGCGACGATTGGTATTCGTCCAAGCGCGACGCGCAAGCGCTCGCGAATCCCGAGGCGATCGGCCGTTACGCCGCCGAGCGCGCGCTCGCGCGGCTCGGCGCACGCCGGCTCGATACGCGCAAGGTGCCCGTGCTGTTCGAGGCGCCGCTCGCGGCCGGTCTGCTCGGCGCATTCGTGCAGGCGACGAGCGGCGGCGCGTTGTACCGCAAGACGTCGTTTCTCGTCGACAGCCTCGGCAAGAGCGTCTTCGCCCCCCATGTGCAGATCGTCGAAGACCCGCATGTGCCGCGCGCGATGGGCAGCGCGCCGTTCGACGAAGAGGGCGTGCGCACGAAGCAGCGTTCGGTCGTGAAGGACGGCGTCGTCGAGGGTTATTTTCTGTCGACTTACTCGGCGCGCAAGCTCGGCATGCAGACGACCGGTAACGCAGGCGGTTCGCACAATCTGACGCTGACGAGCAGCGAGACGCGGCCCGAGGACGATTTCAAGGCGATGCTCAAGAAGCTCGGCACCGGATTGCTGTTGACCGAGCTGATGGGGCAGGGCGTCAACTACGTGACGGGCGATTACTCGCGCGGGGCGTCGGGCTTTTGGGTGGAAAACGGCGAGATCCAATACCCGGTCGAAGAAATCACCGTGGCCGGGACCTTGCAGGAGATGTTCCGCCATATCGTCGCGATCGGCGCCGATTCGCTCGTGCGCGGCACGAAGCAAACGGGCTCCGTGCTGATCGAACGTATGACGATCGCGGGGCAGTAACGCGGTAGTAAGGGCGCGCGGCGGCGCGATCGCTAGACCAGCGCGCGCGCCTTGCGGCGATACGCCACGCGCGCATAGTCGAACGCTTCCGCCCGGTACGCCTCGCGCGACACGATTTCCCATTGCGCGGGATCGGGTGCCGGAAACGTCGCATCGCCTTCGAAGTCCGCATCGATCTCGGTGATGACGAGCTTGTCGGCCAAGCCGATACCCTCGGCGTAAAGCTGCGTGCCGCCGATGAGGAACGCCTCGGGCGCGTCGTCCTTGGCGGCCAGCTTGAGCGCTTGCTCGATACTCGTCGCCATCTCGCAACCTTCGAACTTTCGCGTCGCGTCGCGCGTCACCACGATATTGCGCCGCCCCGGCAGCGGACGCCCGATCGACTCGTGCGTTTTGCGTCCCATGATGATCGGCGCGCCCATCGTCGCGCGCTTGAAGAAGCCGAGGTCCTCTGGCAGATGCCACGGCAGTTGGTTGTTGCGGCCGATCACACCGTTGCGGGCGCGGGCGACGATGATCGTCAGTGTCGTCATGGCAAGAATGCAGTGAAATGGTCCGCCGATTTTACGCGACTGCCGCTCGTGCGCCGATTCGCCGCGACGCACGCACTCTAGTCTGCCGCGCTCTTGTCGTCCCCCGCCACGCTCGATTCGTTCGCCTCGCCTGGCTTTTCCTCCGACGCCGCGGGGTCTCTCAGTCCGTGCGAACCCATCAACCGATAGAGCGTGACGCGCGAAATGCCCAGATCCATCGCCGCTTCGTTGAGCCGATGCCGATGCCGCAGCAACGCCGCTTCGATCGCCCGCTTTTCCGCGGCCTCGCGGGCTTGAGCGAGCGTCATCGACTGCTGCTCGGTGAATTGCGCTAAGTCGAGGTCCTCAGCGCTAATCAGCTTGCCCTCGGCCATGACGATCGCGCGCCGCACGCGATTGATCAGTTCGCGCACGTTGCCCGGCCAACCGTATTTATGCATCGCCTCGATCGCCGATGGCGCGAAACCGCGGATGCGGCGCGCGCTGTCGGTTTTGAACTTGTGCAACACGTGGTGGGCCAAGATTTCGATGTCCTTGCCGCGCGATCGCAGCGGCGGCTCGTCGATACGAAGCACGCACAGACGATGAAACAAATCCGCTCGGAACCGGCCGTCGCGCATCGCGCCTTCGAGATCGACATGCGTGGCAGAGATCACGCGCACGTCGACCACGATCGATTCGCGCCCGCCGAGCCGTTCGATCTTGCCCTCCTGTAGAAAACGCAACAGGCTCGCTTGACTTTCCAGCGGCAAATCGCCGATTTCGTCGAGGAACAACGTGCCGCCGTTGGCCGCTTCGACGCGTCCGATTTTGCGTTGGTTAGCGCCCGTGAAGGCGCCGCGCTCGTAACCGAACAACTCCGATTGCAGCAAGTGGTGCGGAATGGCGCCGCAATTGATCGCGACGAACGGTTCCTTGCGCCGCGGCGAGCGTTCGTGAATCGCGACGGCGGTCAACTCCTTGCCGGTACCCGATTCGCCCGCGATAAAAACGGCGGCGTCGGTATTCGCCACTTTGCGGATCGTGCGGAAGAGCTGCTGCATCGCCTCACAAGTGCCGACCATTTCGTCGTCGCCCGCGCCCGCTACGCCCGCGGCGAGATCGAGATCGCTCAGTGTCACCATACCGAACGCGTGGCCCAGCAAATAGTCGATCGTCGGTGCCGTGGCCGGCAGCGGCAGGTAACCGAAGCAGTAGCTACGGATCAGGCGCCGCGCGTCGGGTTCGTCGAGCCGGTCGGGGTTCGCGAGCGCCACCCAGCCGACGAGCGGCTGGCGCAAGCAGGTTTCGAGCGCGGCGACCTCACGCGCGCTGAAGCGCGAGAGATCGACGATACCCGCGTAGGGGACGTCGAGCCGGATCAGGCGCGCGCAATCGGCCGGGCTGCGCGCGAGCGTCACCGTCCAGCCGCGCGCTTTCAACTGATCGACGAGGTTCGCGTCGGGCGAGCGCGAAAAATAGACGAGCATGCGCTCGTCCAGCTCTCGTTCGCACTCGCCCACGCGTTTGCCGCGCGTGAGCGCCAAAGCCGGTCCACTGGCGCCGGCCGGGCCGACCGATGAGAGATGAGATGTATCGCGCACGATGCCCCCGTATGGTCAAGCATCAAAAGGTGTACGGGAACCGCACGCCGAAGACGAAGTTCGGCGCATCGGGCGTGAGCCCAATGGATACCGATCCGTTGATCGTCAGGTGCTTGTTCACCACGTGGTTCAAACCGAAGTTGACCGCGGCCGCGACGGTCTCGCTGCCGGGCACTTTCTGCCAACCCTGCCCGGGCGCTTGCGTCTTGCTTTGCGACTCGATCGCCATCGTGTAGGAGACGCTCGCCGAATCTTTCTCGGAGAACGCGAGCGCGACGCCGGCGCCCCCTTGGAAGACGTCGCCCAGTTTGACCTTCGCGGGCTGAGACTGGCCTTGGACCGAGGAGATATCCGAGAACGAGCGCGCGAGGTTGTACGTATAGGACGCACTGCCGAACAGCACGACCGGGTCGTAGGTCTTCAGGACCGAGACGCCGGCCGTGACGTTCCAAAAGCCGGTGCCGGTGGGCAGCTTCGTCGGCGCGACGAGGCTCGTATTATTCGGGTCAACCTGAACGAGCTTGATCCCGAACGGCGAGGTGCCCGTCGGCGCCTTGACGCGTAAGCTGGCGACGACGTCGGGCCAACTCCCGCTCTCCTTGAGCAATTGGTAGTAGACGCCGAAGTTGACGTCCCCGATCGCGCTCGAATTGCCCGAGGCGTCCGACAGCGCGCTGGCCGCGCCGCCGGCGCCGCCCACGATGAAGTTGCTATGGCGATAAACGTAGGGCACGTCCACGTCGAAGCTGATGCGATCGGTCAAGCCGTAACGCGCGTCGAGATCGGCCATCACTTGGTGCGATTTGGTTTCGCCCAAGTTGATGTTGCCGAGGAAGATCGCATCGAGCGCGAGGAAACCCGATAGCTGCAACTGACGCCGGTCGTAGTAGGTGTCGCTGATGCCCCAGTCGAGCGTGAGCTTGCGGTCGAATAACGGCGCGTGCTCGCGCTGGACGACCGCGTTTTCGGCTTCGGTGCGCGACGGCTGCGCGGCTTTTTGCGTCGTGCCGATCGCACTGCCGGGCTCGCCGCCGGCCGGCGCGGGGAGCGAGGGGGTCGTGGGTACGCCGGTCGCCGTCGAGGCGCCGCTCGTCGGTCCCGCCGACCCGGGGGCGACTTGCGCGAGCGGGGGCAAGGGAACGGGCAAGCCGTCGGCGCCCGGCGGCGGTACGGGCGATGCCGCGGCGGCGCCGGTATCGCCCGCGAGGCCGCGGCCGCGCTGCGCCATCTCCAACTGAGTGACCTGCATTTCGAGCGATTGAATTTGCCGTTGCTGTTCGTCCACCACACGCATCAACGTGGTCAGCCGCTGCTCGAGCGATTGCTCCGCGAGCGCCTGCGCCGATGCGAGTTGCGGTGAGACGAGTGCGAGTATCGCCGCCGGTATCGCGGCGAGCCTCGTGCGGCCGCAGCGCCGCCGCGCGTCCCTCGATGATGTTTTAGACATGTCGGTCCCCCCGGCCTTGCTTCGGCGTTTGAGGCGATCTCGCTGCTCGAGCGATCGCCTTTCACGCCGGTTTATATCGATTGCTTATTGCTCGCCCGCGCGCCCCTCGATCGAACCCTGTCGGACCTGCCGGCCGCGTCAGTGCCTTGGCATTGCCGAGTTTCGTAATGCGTCGAGCACCCCCAACTGCCGTAACAACGCGCCCGACATCCCTTGCGTCTGGACGCTCAGTTGCAACTGATTCACCACCGCTTGCGCGTTGCCCGCCACTTGAACCAGTTGTGCGATCGAACCGCCCGCACCTTGGTTGGAGGCGGGCGCGATGGTCTGCGTGGCGACGCCGGCCGGCGTTTGCAACGTCAGCGCGACGCCGCCCCCGGCGAACGTCACGTCGGCCTTCACGTGTCCCGACGCACTCGTCGCGGATGCGCTCGTCGTATTCGCGCTTGTATTCGCGCTTGGGCCTGCCCCGGTCCCGGATGGGCTGGACCCGTTGAAATCGATGACGGCCGAATTCGAACTCGCATTGCCGTTGCCCGCGACCTGGGTCACTTGTGAGACGCCACTCACCGAGACGTTTTGGCCACCCGTGGCGCTCGCTTGCGGGTTGGCTCCGGCGCTGGCGGGCGCCGTGGCGGAGAGCGCGGTTGCCGATGCGGGCGGCGCATTGCCGTTGCTTCTGCCCGCGACCGCGGCATTGGCGCCGGCATTGGCGTTTACGTTGACTCCGACGTTGCCGTTCGCATTGCCGTTCCCATTGCCATTGCCGTAATGGTTGCCGTGATTCGTACCGTCGCTCGCTTGCGCGGAGCTCGTTACTTGCGCCGACAACGAGTTGTCGGCATTGGTCGTGATCGTGAGCTTGCCGTGCGCGCTAGCCGATGCGCCGTTCGGCATTTGCCATTGCGACATGAGTTCCAGCACGAGGCCCGATACCATCTCGGCGCCCGGCGCCTTGCCGGTTTGATGCGACAGCACGTCGTCGCCGACGGCTTGCCAACTGATATGCTCCGCCGCGGCGCTAGCCTGAATCGAGAGGAACTCGGGCGGCGCGGCGAGCCGTTCGGCGGCATGCGTGGCGCTCGCGAGCCCGCCCGCGGCAAGGGCGAGCGCAAGCTTGAGCGGTGAGACTAAGAAGTGCTTCATGGTCTGTCAGAACCAGTCTGCCTTAGACAATCCGTAATCCACGAAGGGCGTCGCGGCCGTGCTCGCGTCGAGCGCTCGCTCGCGCAGCTTCAAAGCCAGCGACACGTTGTCCTGCAACAACTCGGAGTTCTCCTTGAACGGCTTGCCGAGGACCGCGAACACGAGCCCGTTCCAACTCGCGACGAAATCCTGATCGAGCACGATCCGATTGCCGAGCGCGGGGTCCGCGATGAATACGCGCCCGTTCTCGGCATGTTTGACGATGACGAAGTGCTCGTAGCCGCCGATGTTCATCAGCACGAGCACGGGGATTTGCAGGTGATAGAGCGCGTCCAGACTGACGCGAAAGCCGCGGCCGCGCAGGCCGATCGTCTCGACGAAGTGCTTCATGTCGAGCATCGAGAAGCCGTTCTTGACGACGACTTCCGGTGTCGAGAACGCCATCATGCGGCGAATCAATTCGGGCTCGGGGATATCGATGCCGTAGCCGTATTTGAGCAACGTCGCGAGCGCGGCGGAGCCGCAGCTATAGTCATAGCGCTGACTCACGATATGGCCGTATCGAATATCTCGCATGGAGCGCACCGTTTTGACGAGGGGTACGCCGGCAAGGTTAGACGTATCGATGCTCGACTGAGCGTTGCTTGGCGCACATATCGCGGCGCTCGCAAGCGCGGCAAAAGTTCGCCATGCCGCGTATCGGGACTGGACTGACATGCTGCTTCCCTCGTGAAGGCGCATACCGACCGCTTTGCGGGCGGCCGGTATGCGTGAGCGCTTGCTACCAGCGAAGGTCTAGCGGTGCGCGTCTGCGCTAGCCGTCGATGGGCTCGCTCAATGACCGCTGATGTTCGTCGCCGCGATCGCCAGACCGTTGTGCTGCAAGTTGCCCGCGCCGCCGGCGATGTTCACGCCGATGTTGCCGGTCGCGTTTTGCAACGCATTGCTGCCGATCATCGCGGTGCCGCTGATCGAGCCTTGGAAGCTCAGGTTCGCCGATTGGCCGTTGTTGTCGGTGGCGACCATCGCGACGGCGAGCGGTTGCGCGCCATCCTTCAGGTTCGTCGTCGATGCGGCCAGGCTGTTGTTCTGCACGTTGGCGACACCCGCGGCGATGTTCACGCCCACATTGCCCGATACGCCGCTCAGCGAGCCGTCGCCGAGGGAAGCGTTGAGGATGAAGTTGTTGACCTTCGCCGTTCCGCCGGACGATTGTGTGCTGAAGATCTGTGCGTTGCCGAACACATTGCCTTGATCGACCGATGCCAGCGACGCATCGTTGCTTTGCGCGTTGTCGACGCCTTCGGCGACGTTCATGCCGATGTTGCCCGACGCCCCGCTACCGGCGCCCGTGCCCGTCGTCGCCGTCAGGGTGCCCGGCTTTTGGGTGTTGATGTAGTCCGTCACCGAACCGGTCACCGTCACGTTGGTCGAGTCTTTCGAGTTGGCGTAGGCCCACGCCGCGGAGTGGCTCTTCTCGTGCGACTCGCTCCAGGCGGCGCCGCCCGACGATTGTTCGGCGAATGCTTGGCCGCCCGAGCCTTGATCGGCATGGAACTTCCAAGCCGCGCCTTGGCCCGAGCCGCTATTGGCGCTCTTGCTTTGCGACGAAGACGAGCTATCCGTCGCGCTGCCTTCGAACGCGTTCAAGTTCAGGCTGCCGTTCGCGCTGAAGGTGCCGTACCCGTGGCGATCGTCGCCGTGATGATCGTTATCCGAGCGGTACTTGTAGTTCAAGCTCGCCGAACCGCTTGCCGTCAAGGTCGCGCTCGCGTCTTGCGACGTATGCGATTCGCTGCTGGCGCTGCTCGATTTTTGGTTGCTGTACTCGTAGCCGCCGCCCGAGATCGAGCTGCTTTGGTTCTTGTAGGCGTAGGCCGACGATTCTTCGAAGCCCTGCGCGAACGACTTGGAACCCGATTCGCTGCTCTTGCTCCAGCCGGTCGAATAGCCGCCGCCCTTCACCGAGCGGTAATTGTTGTCGAACGCGGTCGTGACCGAACCCATCGTGTAGCTTTGCGCCGTCGGATCGAGCGTGGCGTGCGACCAGGCGGCTTGCGTGTTGTTGACGACGGCACCCACCGTGCTCGACACGGTGACGCAGCCGAACAGGCGCACGAAGCCTTCGATGCCAACGTTTTCGCCGACGATCGTGGCGTTGAAGATGTAGGGGTTCTTGACCTGATGCGCGAATGCGGTGCCCGACGCTGCTGCCAGCACTGCCGCTGCGATAAGTGTGCGCTTCATGATGACGCTCCGAAAAAAAGAGGTGCTGCGTTAGAAAAAAGTGCCCGCCGGGGGACGGAGCACAAAACTGTTCGCCGTGGCATTACCGGCGCCGGCCGTCTGGTTGATTTGCGCGATGCCGCTCGCGTTCTTGAGCACGTCGTTGCCGACGTGCACCGCGCGCTCGCCTTGAGCCATCGCCGTTGCATCCATCCGTCCTTGCTTGGGAGAGGCCGCGGACAGCACGCTGTCCGAGACGCTCTCCACTCCTGTCGCCGCAGCGCCGATGACGACGCTGTTGCGTTGGAGATTGGCCGCGCCCGCCGTCTGGTTCACCATCACCACGCCGGACACGTTGGAAAAAGCGCCGTCTTCGATGCCGGCCGTTGCGCTCGGCACGCGGGCGTTCGCCGCCGCCCGCTGAGCAATGCCGATGTCGGCGGCGCCTATCGGCGCCATCTCGATCGCTGCTTGGTTGCTTTGCGCGTTGTTTAGGCCGGCCGCTTCGTTCACGCTCATGACGCCCGTCGATCCCGCGAACGCGCCGCTCGAAATCGTCGCGTTGCCGGTCACGCTGTTCGCCTGTTGCGCCCGTCCGGCGAGCGGCGCGCCGAGCATCGCAATGCAGGCGGCGAGCGCGGCGGCCGTGGCGGTACCGTGGCGAGAGAGGAGGAAAGGCGCGTTCATTTCATTCCCCCCACCCCGGTCAGCGCCGAGGTCAACGGCGCGAGCGCGCCCGTTACGGACATCGAAATGGTTCCGCCCAAGCCGGTCGTCGTCGGGGCGAGCCCGCCCGGGCCCATCGCCACGTTGGCGCCTGTCGCCGAACCGCCGAGCAGTTTCGTCAACGCCTGCAAGCTGGCCGCCGCACCGTTCGTCGCCGCGCCGGGGATGCCCTGCGACCCGTGCGCTTGCGTCAGATCGGAATCGGTAACGAGCGCGGCGACCGTCGAATCGAAGGCCGGCGCCGGAAACGTCGTGGCCCGCACGGCGACCGGGTTTTCGTCTCGGGGCAGCGCCTTGAACGCGTCGCGCGGCATGACTTGCCGCTCGACGATGATGTCGCCCGCGTTGCCGTTCGCTTGCGCATGGGCCAGCATGGCCGTGGCGGCCAGTGCGAGGGCAACGCTTGGCAGCAGCGCCGCCCGCGCGAGGCATCGATTCGAGGCGAGATGGGTCAAGGGCATGTCGGTTCTCCGGCGAAGGCTTGGCGGCGGTTGCTTTACTGACGGAAATAACTGACGGTGTTGCTCTGCGCGACATGCGACGAATCCGCCGGGACCGGCACGGGGGCCGGGGGCGCGATCTCGTCCCAAAGCGTGACCGACGGCGCGCCGTGCAGCGCCAGCATCGGCGCGCCCACGGTCATGAGGCCGGGCCCCGTGCCGCGCTGACGTGCCAGCGTGCCGTCGTCGAGCGCCGCGGCGCCGGCGACGAGTGCTTCGTCGCCGGCAGGTACGCCGTCGAGCGCGTCGGCGCGGGCGCAAGCCGGGGCTGCGAGCGATGCGAGCGCGATGCCGAGCGCCGCGATAACCGCGCGGGAACGAAGCGAAAGCGACTGGGTAAATGGCATGGCGTCTCTCCGTGGTGCGCTCCATTACGCGAGAGCTGTGCCATCGGCCCGAAACCGTTGCTGCAATTGCTTGCCGGTCCGATTGCCGGGAATGTGTCGAAGAGAAACGCCGAAATCCGTTTCAGGGCTGAAACGGGGCAACGAAAAACCGCTCGAGCGGCGATTCGCCGCCGCGAGCGCGATGTCGCAAAACCGCCACGAATCGCTGCTTAAGATGTCGCAGCGAATTGCGCAAAAACCGCGAGGCGCTTAGGTTGCCGCTCGCTGTTTCAATTCTTACGGCCTGCGCGGCTGCCTCGATGGCGGGCCGTATAGTAAGCTGTTGGAACAGTTTCACGTCGATAAAAGCGCCGATTTAAAGCTAATTGCTATTAATAATTCAATTGCGGGGCGCGTTGGTTGGGCCATAGGACTGAGAGCGGGGCTTTTGCATCGTTGGAGAGCCACGGTAAGCGGTCGCCGGCGCATTGCCCCGGCGGGGTGTCTTGCTTCGCGTTCACCAATAAGAGGTCTGAACAATGGAACCCGCAAATCGGCACTTGGTGTATGTCACTCGCGACGTGAATCCGCAATTGAGTGCTCAATTCAATGCGCGTGGTTGGGAAGTCCAGGTCGCGGGCAGTGCGCGCGATGCGCGGCGCGCCCTGCGAGGCGACGCGGCGGCCGGCGGGTTGCTCGATTTGTCGAGCCGATTCGATTCCCATGAGATCGTCGCTCTCGAGCCCTGTTTGACGATGCCGAACGTGGCCTGGGTCGCCGCCGCGGCGCCGGGGCAAATGCAGGAAAGCGCGCTGCGCCGGCTCGTTCGAGATTATTGCTACGACTATGTGACGATGCCTTACGAGGCGCCGCGCATCGTCGATTCCGTCGGACATGCGTACGGCATGGTCGTGCTCGGTGCGCCGGAGGAGGACGCCGCCGCGGCGCGCACGGGGGAAGGCGAAATGGTCGGCGCATGCGACGCGATGCGCACGCTTTTTCGCGCGATCCGCAAGGTGGCCATGACCGACGCTCCCGTATTCGTGTCAGGCGAATCGGGCACGGGCAAGGAGCTGACGGCCGTCGCGATTCACGAACGTTCGCAGCGGCGCGCGGCGCCGTTCGTCGCGATCAATTGCGGCGCCATCCCGCCGCATCTGCTGCAATCGGAACTGTTCGGATATGAGCGCGGTGCGTTCACGGGGGCGAACCAGCGCAAGATCGGCCGGATCGAGGCGGCGCATGGCGGCACTTTGTTTCTCGACGAGATCGGCGACTTGCCGCTCGAGAGCCAGGCCAGTTTGCTGCGGTTTTTGCAAGAAGGGCGTATCGAGCGCCTGGGCGGACAAGAGTCTATCGATGTCGACGTGCGCGTGATCTCCGCGACGCATGTCGATATGCATCGCGCGATGGGCGAGGGACGCTTTCGCGCCGATCTATATCACCGGCTGTGCGTGCTGCAAATCGAAGAGCCGCCGCTGCGCTCGCGCGGCAAAGACATCGAGTTGCTCGCCCGCCATATGCTCGAGCGATACCGCAAGGACGGCGCGCGCCGGCTGCGCGGCTTCTCGGCCGACGCGATCGCCGCGCTTCATAACTACGCCTGGCCCGGCAACGTCCGCGAACTGATCAACCGCGTGCGGCGGGCGATCGTGATGTCCGAAGGGCGCCTGATCTCCGCCCACGATCTCGAATTGGCCGAGTACGTCGAGATCGCACCCGTTTCGCTCGCACAGGCGCGGGAAGCGGCCGAGCGGCAGGCTATCGAACTGGCGCTGCTGCGCCATCGCGGACGGCTTGGCGATGCCGCGCAGGAACTCGGCATCTCGCGCGTGACGCTCTATCGGCTGCTCAGCGCGCACGGCATGCGCGACATCCACATCGAGCCCGGCGGTAGCCACATGTCGAACTGAGGAGCGGCCGAACGAACGATGCTCGCGCGACCGGCGATCTGGGCGCAAGTGAGAAACCTCGCGGCTTGGTAAAATCGCGCTTTGCGCGGTGCGAGAGCGGCCGCGCGCCACGAGCCGAAGGATTGACGCGCATGAAACAGTACCTCGACCTTGTCCGCACTATTCTCGAGACGGGCAACTGGCAGGAGAACCGCACCGGCATCCGGACGATTTCGATGCCCGGCGCGATGATGCGCTTCGATCTGCAAGCGGGCTTCCCGGCCGTTACCACGAAGAAGCTCGCGTTCAAGTCGGCGATCGGCGAGATGATCGGCTTTTTGCGCGCCTCGCGCAGCGCGGCCGATTTCCGTGCGCTCGGATGCAAGGTATGGGATGCCAACGCCAACGAGAACGCGCAGTGGCTGGCCAATCCGTACCGCGAGGGGACGGACGACCTCGGCGACGTGTACGGGGTGCAATGGCGCAAGTGGCCGGGCTACAAGGTGATCGACGTCGCACAGCAGGCGCGCGTGGCCGATGCGACCGCGCGCGGCTATCGGATCGTTACGCAGTTCGAGGAAGACGGTGTGCGCAAGGTGCTGCTGTACAAGGCGATCGATCAGCTACGGCAGTGCCTCGATACGATCATGAACAATCCGTCGGATCGCCGAATTTTGTTCCACGGCTGGAATCCGGCGTTGCTCGATCAGATCGCACTGCCCGCGTGCCATTTGCTATACCAGTTCCTGCCGAACGTCGCGCGGCGCGAAATATCGCTGTGTTTGTACATCCGCAGCAATGACGTCGGTCTCGGCACCCCGTTCAATCTGGTCGAGGGCGCCGCGTTGCTCTCGCTCGTGGGGCGCTTGACGGGTTATACGCCGCGGTGGTTTACGTACTTCATCGGCGACGCGCATATCTACGAAAACCAGCTCGAGATGCTGCAGCGTCAATTGGAGCGCGAGCCGTACGAGAGTCCGCGTCTCGTCATCGCCGATCGCGTGCCCGAGTATGCGCGCACTGGCGAATATGCGCCCGAATGGCTGGAACTCGTGGAGCCCGGCGATTTTTCGTTGCTCGGCTATCGCCATCACGAACCGCTGACGGCGCCGATGGCCGTATAAGCGCGTGTAGGACATCGTTAAAGCTTGAAAACGAAGCCCGCGATTCGCGGGCTTCGTCGTTTACCACTGCCAAGCGTCAGCCCTGATGATGCTCGCGGCCCGCATGCGCGGGCGCGGCCGCATGTTGCTGTTCGTGCGGTGCCGGCGCGGGCCTAGGTTGCTCGAGGTGCGGTTGAGGCTGCGGCTGCGGACGCGGTTGCTCGAAGTGAGGCTGCGGCTGAGGTTGCGGACGCGGTTGCTCGAAGTGAGGCTGCGGCTGAGGTTGTGGACGCGGTTGCTCGAAGTGAGGCTGCGGCTGAGGTTGTGGACGCGGTTGCTCGAAGTGAGGCTGCGGCTGCGGTTGCGGACGCGGTTGCTCGAAGTGAGGCTGCGGCTGCGGTTGCGGACGCGGTTGCTCGAAGTGAGGCTGCGGCTGAGGTTGCGGACGCGGCTGCTCGAAGTGACCCTGCGCCTGCGTCTGCGGTTCTGTCCGCGGCTGCTCGCCATGAGGTTGTACTTGCGGTTGAGCTTGCGCGCGCTGCTCGTTCATCGGCATGTGCTGCTGCGCGATCGGCGGATGCGGTTGCGTCCACGCCGGCGCCGGCCGTTCACCCGTCTGAGCCCCATGCTCGGCCTGATTGCTCATCACAGGCGGACGCGGCACGCCGTTGTTGGGCTGGGCATGCTCGACCGGGGCGGGCGCGCGCGGTTGCTGCGCAGACCCCGCTTCGACGCGCGGCTGAGCCCCGGGCTCCGGCGCGTGCTGCGCGGCATTGGCGGGCCCGTGCATCGGCGTGATCACAGGCGAATGAGTATCGACGACGTGCACGGCTCGCGCGGGCATCACCGGCTGCGTGTGGCCCGCGATCGGTCCCTGCATCGCGGGTCGCACAACGGGGGCGCCGGCGCCAGGCACCTGCCCGCCGGCTTGCGCGAGGTGAGCGGCGAGCGGATCGTGAAAGACCGCGGGGGTGGGCGGCGTATGCGTCGCGACGACCGAGCGCGATGCGATTGCCTGCGGCGGCCGGTAGGTCGCGGGCCGCAACCCCGGCGCGAAGCTCTGCTTCACGGGGGCGACGCCCGCGGCGCCCGGATTGATCCGAACGTCATGCCATTGGCGCGGGTCGACGTGCTGTGCGAAATGGGCAACCGGCTTGCCGTTCACGAACGCCGTCGCCGGTACAGCGGTGACCGCGCCCGGTGCGTTGTAGTTGATATACGTGTTGTGGATGTTCGTAATGTTGACGGTCTTATTGATGTTGTTGTTGACGATGACCGTTTGATTCACGCGTTGATAGTAGTGAGGGCTCCAGCCGCCCCAGCCCGGATGCCAGACTTCGCCGGGGCCGAGCGGGAACCATGCAAGCCCCGCGGTCGCCGCCCCGCCGATCGCAAGGCTCACCCCCCAACTGAGCCCGCCGCCGCCTCCTCCGACGAAGGCGACGAGCGCCGGCGCATAGACGGGCGGCGCGCTCGCGACGAGCGGCCCCGGCACCCAGCACCAGGACGAATGCAGGTATGCCCAGCGTCCGTAGTGATAGGGCGCGAAACCCCACGGGGCGTCGTCGATCCAGGTCCAGCCCCACGGCGCGATCCATGCCCAATGGCCGTCGTGGTAGGGCGCCCAGCCCACGGGCTCCTGGCGCGGAATCCATACCGCGCCATACTGCGGATCGTCGCTCCAGGTACCGTTCGCATCGAGGTCCTCATAGCCGGGCATGTCGCGCGAGACATAGCGGGCCGACACCGAGCGCTCCTCGGCGGCATCCCGGCTCGCGGCCCATTGATCGAACGGGTCGGGCGAGGGCGCCTGCGTAACGGAAGCCTCCTGCAAGTTCGTGCCCGTGAACGTGATCTGTTGACCGGCTTCGATCGGCACTTGGCCGTTCTGTCCGTAAGCCGTCAATGCTCCGTTGCGCACCGTCACCGTCGTCGTGCTGCCGTCGGGGGCGACGTCGACCCGATAGTCGCCCGGGCGCGTCACGCCGAGCGCGACGTTGGGCGTGTCGATTTCGTAGGTCGAGCCGCTTGGGATCGACCGCACGCGTGTCGCGAGCGTGCCTTGCGCGACTTTCAGTTGCGCGTTCGCGTCGTCGAGATTCATCACGTCGAGACTCGTCGACGACCCCAGGCGCACGGCCGTCGAGCCGATGTGCAATTCCGAGCGCGCATTGGCGTCGTTCCAAAGCTGATCGCCCGTCGTCAGCGGGCGATTGACGGATGCGTATGACCAGTCGCTCGCGCCCGCGGGCTCGGTCGTCACGGTACCGGCCATGTAGTTCAGACGGGCGACGCGTCCCGGCGGGTCGGCCGACTGGCCGGCGGGCGCACCTTCCGGCGCCGGCGGCACCTGCGCGAAGGCGGCGCGCGCCGCAAGCGTCAGCGGGGCGAGGATAAGCAAGGTGTAGCCGGCGATACGTCGAAACGTCACGAGTGGCGAACGGGTTGAGATAGTCATGATGGTCTCGTTTTGGTGCCGGATCGTACTACGTCCGTGTGTGCACTGTAGCTCCACGGCGTGTATCAATGCGCTCCGTTTTGTAGCGGGGCGTTCCGGCCTGTAACGAAAAATGACTTGGATGCGTTCCCCTCAAGTGCCGAGCAGCCTGTCGAACTGCTGCCGCCCCGAGGGCGTGATCCGCAGCACGCGCGGCGCTTGCGCGTGCTCCACCCAGCCTTGGCGCGTCCAGTGATCGAGCAGCGCCGCGCCCAGGGCGCCGCCCAAATGGGCGCGACGCTCGCTCCAATCGAGGCACGTGCAGGCAAAACGGCGTTTGCGCTTGCGTTGAGCGCCGAGGTCGATGCCCCAGCCTGTGAGGACCGCGGCGCCTTGATCGGTGGCTCGCACGTCGCCGCCTTCCTCGACGAGCCATCCGTGCTCCAGCAGATGATCGAACACGCGTACGGCCAACTCGCCGGCCATGTGGTCGTAGCAGGTGCGCGCATAGCGCATTTCGACCGGCACGGTCCGCACGGCGACGGGCGCCGGACGCGCGGGGGCGCTTGCCTCGGCCAGATGCGCGAGCGCTTCGATCGCGGCCGCGACCTCCGGGGTGGCGATCCGGTAGTAGCGATGGCGGCCGCGCACCTCTTGGGTCACTAGACCGCTTTCGGCGAGCTTGGCGAGATGTCCGCTCGCCGCCGACGGCGAGAGCCCGGCGATCATCGTCAACTCGCCTGCCGGTCTGGCGCTGCCGTCCATGAGGGACCACAGCATGGCGGCGCGGCCGGGGTCGGCAAGTAACGCGCCGATGCGGGAAAGCCCCGGGAAATGGGCGGTCTCGCGTTCGGCGGTCGCGGAAACAATGGCCATGAGGTTGCCTCGTCGAGTCGTTGGGCTGCGGATGGTAAGAATGGTAATAATGTAATCCGCAGACGCATTCGATGCTTCGGCGTAGCGTGAAACGTCGATTCCGCAGCGAACCATCGGCGGGGGAGCACGGGCTAGAATGCGGCGTTGCGCTGCTTTTCAGGCGAGGACATGATGAAGGCGTGGTTGGCGGCCCTCTTGGCTGCATGGGTATGCATCGGATGCGCGCAAACCGGGACGTCGAGTGCGAACTCGGGCGGCAGTATCACCATGTACGGCACGATCGATCAGGGCATTACGTTCCGCAAGTGAGCGGGCCCGAGCTCGCGTGGCAGAAATTGATGCATCATTGGCATTTCTGCCAATTCGGTCCGGGTGAGGATATCCGTTGTTCTCATCACCCCAAGGCTCATCGATGCATGCTGTCGCCTCTCTGGAACTCGGCCGCGAACGCGCCGGCCGCCGCAACGCCCGCGTACTGGCGCTCTGTCAGGCGTTATATACGTCGTCCGTTTCGATCGACCTGACGTTGACGGGGTTGGTCGGCTACAACCTCGCCGACGATAAGGCGCTGGCGACGCTGCCGTTCTCGTTGATCACGGTGGCCGCTGCTTTGACGACGATTTTCGCTTCGTTTTTGATGGCCCGGATCGGCCGCCGTGCCGGTTTTGCGTTGGGAGCGGCCGTCGGCGCGGCGGGCGGCGCGATCTCCGTGCACGCGATTTACGTTCATCACTTTTGGCTGTTTTGCTGCGGCACCGCGACGGTCGGCGTGTTCCAGGCATTTGCGCAGTATTACCGCCTCGCCGCCGCGGATGCTGTCGATGCCCATGCGAAAAGCCGCGCGATTTCGACGGTGTTGACGGGCGGAGTCGTCGCCGCGGTGCTCGGCCCCGCGTTGGCCGCATGGAGCCGCGATTGGCTCGCACCGGTTACCTTCGCGGGCTCCTACGCCCTCGTGACGGTTCTGGGACTGGCCTCCATGGCCCTCGTCGTGGCCGGATACCGCAACGCGGGCGCCTCGGGTGGCGCGCAGCCGGCGGCAAAGGAGGCCCCGGTCCCGGCCTCGGTCGGGGAAGCCGCCCGTCCGCTTGCGCACATCGTCGCGCAGCCGATTTTCATGGCCGCGCTGGCCAACAATGCGCTGGGCTATATGGTCATGATGTTCGTGATGACGGCCACGCCGATTGCGGCGGTTGCGTGCGGTCATACGATCGGGGACGGGGCCCGCATCATCGAATGGCATCTCGTGGGCATGTACGCGCCGTCGTTGTTCGCCGGACGTTTGATCGCCCGTTTCGGGGTGCTGCGTATCATCGGAGCGGGCATCGCTTTGTCGGCGGCCTGCTCGGTGATTGCGCTGTCGGCGACGGACTTGCCGCATTTTTACGCGGCGTTGGCGTGCCTCGGCGTCGGCTGGAATTTTATGTTCGTCGGCGGCACGACGCTACTGACGCAGTCGTACCGGCCGAGCGAACGCGCGAAGACGCAGGCGACGAGCGAGTTCACCACGTTCGCTTGCACGGCGCTCGCCTCTCTGACGGCAGGGCAGTTGCTTGCGCGCTTCGGTTGGTCGACCGTCTGCGCGTCCGTGTTCCCCGCTTTGGCGCTCGCGGCATGCGCGACGCTGGCGTACGGATGGGCGCGCTCGCGGGCAAGCTCGGGCGCTTGCGCCAGCCCATCGTGAATTTTATTGATTAGGTGTACTCATGAATGCGCTCACCACGTCCCCGGTCCGCCAAATCGTATTCGCGGTGGCGCCGCATCTCGTCTTGCTCGACGCTTGCGGCCCCCTGGAAGCATTTTGGCGTGCCGAACTCGAGATGCGACAGGCGCGCAAAAGCGCGGCCGGCGAGTATGTGGCGTACCGGACGCGTGTCGCCTCGATCGAAGGCGGGATATTGGAGACGCATGTCGGCCTGCCTGTCGTCGTCGAGCGGCTCGACGCCCTGGACAACGAATCGATCGATACGGTGATCGTCGCCGGCACGTTCGTAGCCGACCAAATGGTGCTCGACGCGCAGCTCATCAAGTGGCTCGAGCGCATGGCGCCGCGCGTTCGCCGTGTCTGCTCCGTCTGCGTCGGCGCGTTTTATCTGGCGGCGGCGGGCTTGCTCGAAGGCCGCCGCGCGACCACCCATTGGCGCAGCGCCGACGAACTCGCGCGCCGCTTTCCGTCCGTCCGCGTCGATGCCGATCCGATCTTTATTCGCGACGTGCAGGGTGGCCGCGCCATCTGGACTTCGGCGGGCGTGACGGCCGGCATCGATCTCGCGCTCGCGCTGATCGAGGAAGACTTCGGCCACGCACTCGCGATACAGGCGGCGCGCCGGCTCGTCGTGTTCATGAAGCGTCCCGGCGGCCAGTCCCAATTCAGCGCAACGCTCGACGCGCAGCAATGCCCGACGGGGGAGTTCGATGCGTTGCATGCGTGGATGGCGACGAACTTGCGTGACGATCTTTCCGTCGAGCGGCTGGCCGAACGAGTTCGCATGTCGCCCCGAACATTTGCGCGGCGCTACGTCGAAGCGGTGGGGCGCACGCCGGCCAAGACCGTCGAGGCGCTGCGGCTCGAAGCGGCCGCGCATTCGCTCGCGCAATCGCGCCGCCCGATGAAACGGATCGCGCTCGATTGCGGCTTCGGCACCGAGCAAAACTTGCGGCGCGCATTCGTTAGACGCTTCGGCGTGCCGCCGCTCAGTTATCGCGAGCGCTTCGCGCCGCTCAATGCGGCGGCATAGTCGCGCTCCGGTAGTCCCCTAGTCGCGACGGGGTGCGCGGCGCGAATATTGCGCCTTTATAATCGGCTCCTTTCTAGTTGCGCGAACGCGCACCACCGGAGCCACGATGAGCACGCCCTCGACCCCCTTGGACCGTTCGGAAACCACGTTTCGTTTCCTCGCCGAGCCGACTTCCGTCAACTTCGGCGGCAAGGTCCACGGCGGCGCACTGATGAAGTGGATCGACGAGACGGCGTACGCTTGCGCGGCCGTTTGGTCGGGCCGCTATTGCGTCACGGTCAGCGTCGGCAACATTCGCTTTCGCCGGCCGATTCTCGTCGGCAACCTCGTGGAATTGCGCGCGCGCGTCGTGGCGACGGGGCGCACGAGCATGCATATCCATGTGACGGTGCACGCCGGCGATCCCAAGAGCGGGCAATTGCGTTTGACGACCGATTGCCTCGTGGTGTTCGTTGCCGTCGACGAGAACGGCACGCCGATTCCCGTGCCCCCGTTCGAGCCGAAGACGGACGCGCAAAAGCGTATCGCGAAGTATGCGATGGACGTTAAGGCGGCCCTCGATGCGATTATCGATTTGAAGCCGGAGGAAATGGCGAAGGGAATTATTTGACGATGCCGCGCTCGTTCGCTCGGCAAGACGTCCGAACGAGCGCCCTCGGCCGCGCTCGAAGACAAGCGGCCGAGCCCGTCTAGCAGCGCTTCAGTCGCGCCGCCCCGTCATCGCTTCGGGCCGCACCCATTCGTCGAACTGCGCCTCGGTGACGTAGCCGAGCGCGAGCGCCGCCGCCTTCAGCGTGGTGCCTTCCTTATGCGCCTTCTTCGCGATCTGCGCGGCCTTGTCGTAGCCGATGTGCGGATTGAGCGCCGTCACGAGCATTAGCGATTCATTGAGCAGCGTATCGATGCGCGCGCGGTTCGGCTCTATACCGACCGCGCAATGATCGTTGAAGCTTTGCGCGCCGTCCGCGAGCAAGCGGATCGACTGCAGAACGTTGTGCGCGATCATCGGGCGGAATACGTTCAGTTCGAAATTGCCGCTCGCGCCGCCGATGTTGATGGCCACGTCGTTGCCGAACACCTGGCAGCACAGCATCGTCACCGCCTCCGATTGCGTCGGATTGACCTTGCCCGGCATGATCGAGCTGCCCGGTTCGTTTTCGGGGATGGTGATTTCACCGAGGCCGCAGCGCGGGCCGCTGGCAAGCCAACGCACATCGTTGGCAATCTTCATGAGGCTCGCGGCCACGGTCTTGAGCGCGCCATGCGCGAAGACGAGCGCATCGGCCGCCGCCATCACCTCGAACTTATTGGGAGCGCTGACGAACGGTAGCCCCGTCAAACGTCCGATCGCGCCGGCCACGCGCTCGGCGAATTGCGGATGCGCGTTGAGCCCGGTGCCCACCGCCGTGCCGCCCTGAGCCAACTCATACAAATGCGGCAGCGCCGATTTTAGATGCGCGATGCCATGCGCAAGTTGAGCCGCATACCCAGAGAACTCCTGGCCCAGCGTGAGCGGCGTCGCGTCTTGCAAGTGCGTGCGGCCGATCTTGACGATGTCGGCGAACGCGCGCGATTTCGTCTCCAGCGTGTCGTGCAACGTGGCTAGAGCGGGCAGCAGATGCGTGACGATCGCGTTTGCCGCCGCAACGTGCATCGCGGTCGGGAACACGTCGTTCGACGATTGGCCACGATTGACGTCGTCGTTCGGATGCACTTTGCGCGCTTCGCCGCGTTCGCCGCCGAGCAATTCGCTTGCGCGATTCGCGATGACTTCGTTCAGGTTCATGTTCGTCTGCGTACCCGAACCCGTTTGCCAGACCGCAAGCGGAAACTCGCCGGCGTGACGGCCTTCGATGACCTCGTCGGCCGCCTGCATGATGGCGCGCGCTTTGTCCTCGGGCAATACGCCCAACTCCAGGTTCACTTCCGCGGCGGCGCGTTTGATGAGCGCGAGCGCGGTAATGAGCTCGGGCGATTGCTTCTCCGTCGAGATCTTGAAATTCTGTAGCGAGCGTTGTGTCTGCGCGCCCCACAAGCGCGCGGCCGGCACGGCGATTTCGCCGAAAGTGTCGCGCTCCATGCGATGGTCTTCGGTCATGATGCTTCGGCTCCGATACGAAAACTGCGATTGAATGGGTTCGCCCCGCCACGGCTAACGTACACGCGTATCGTCATCCGCTACAGTTGCGAGTCGACCGGCAACAACAAGAATAGCCCTGTGAGGAGATTGCGTACGAGCCCCGCCTCGGGATCGAGCGCCCATGTGCGCAGGCGCGGGACACCGGTTGCGTCTTGTTCGGCGCCGCTCCATACGAGGCCTGAGTCGGGTTCGCCGAGCGCGCGCATCGTGCCGTTCTCGCTCGGCGGGGCCAGCGTGACGCGATAGCTGGCCGTGGGCGCCATGGCTTGATCGATGAGTTTCGCAGCTTGCCCCGCAAGCGCGGGACTGTCGATGACGAGCGCGAGTTCGCTGTTTAGGTTAGCGGATCGCGGATCGAAATTCAGCGAGCCGATCACGAGCGTGCGCCGGTCGATGACATAAGCCTTCGCATGCAGGCTCGCGCGCGACTGCGAGCCCGCGAAGAACCGCGAACGCGTGCGTTGCAGCGGTTGGAATTCGTAGAGTTCGATACCGTTCTTGAGCAACGGGATACGGTAGGGACTGTAGCCGGCTTGAACGGCGACGGCGTCCGTCGAGGCCATGGAGTTCGTGACGACCGCCACGCGCACGCCACGCCGCGTGAGCCCCGCGAGCAATTTCACCCCTGCATCGTGCGGAACGAAGTAGGGCGACAGGAGCAGCACCTCGTGCTGAGCGCTGCTCAGCAGTTCGGCGAGCGTGTGCATCGGCGGACTGCGGTAGTCGTCGTCGGGCTCGGTGATCTTGCGCGGCGAATCGACGCTGAACTTGGCGGGGGCCCAAACTAGACCGATTTGTTCTTGCGCGATTTGCTCGCGCAGCGGGGCGGCGCTCAACGGCTTCGCGCCGACAGCTTGCGCTTGACTGCGCCAATGCTCGCGCAATTGCTCGCGCGCCGCGTTCAAATCGTTGTCGGCATAGCTATGTTTGTCGACGGCTTTCAACGGATAGGCGCCGGCGCTATTCCAAAAGGCGTCGAAGCTATGCGAGACGTCGTGAACGATCGGGCCCGCGGCAAGGACGTCCAAGTCGCGGAATTGAAGCTTGGGACTTGCGCTGAAATATTCGTCGCCCAGATTGCGGCCGCCGACGATCGCGACCTCGCCGTCGGCGATCATCGCTTTGTTGTGCATACGACGTGTGAAGCGATCGATGCGCGTGAGGAACGTCTCGGTACGGGAAAAGACGCTCGGGTGCGTGCTGCCGAACGGATTGAAAATGCGCACTTCGATCTTGGGATGCGTCGAAAGCGCCGCCATCAAGCGGCGGGTATCGTCGAAGTTCAAGTCGTCGACGAGCAAGCGCACGCGCACGCCGCGATCGGCCGCATAGAGCGCCGTGGCCAGTAGTAGCCGGCCCGTCGTATCCTCCGAGGCGATGTAGTACTGCAGATCGAGCGTTCGGGTGGCGGCGCGCGCGAGCGCAATGCGCATTTGCAGCGCGTCCGTGCCGTCGGTCAGCAGACGGAAACCCGATTGGCCCGCGTGCGCGGCGACGAGCGGCGCGAGCGCGCGGCCGAGCGGGGTCGCCTCCGGGTCAGAGAGGCTATGGGTGACCGGACGGTCCAGCGACGTCGCCGGCGGCAGCGCGGCACAGGCGGCCAGAGCCGTGATCGTGACGAGGATCGCGATCGGGCGGCCGAGTGCCAGCTTATCGGCCCAAGCGCCGCTGCGCGCATATCGATTCGATGCGGCTCCGAGCCGCGGCCAATGCTCATCGAACACGTCGGACTCTTCCTTCGCTGACGGACCGGCCGGACGAAGAGGGATCGTTCCGGCACGAATAACGGCATTCTATGTGAAGGCGGCGTTCTTTACCGCCTACCTAGGCATGCGCATGCCTGGACGCCGGGACAGCATTGTCCGTGCCCGCTTCTCAAGCGTTGCGCAAGCGGCGCGTGCGCCGCTCGAAGCGCAGCGTCATCAGCACGGCGACGCTGGCGAGCCCGGCCGCGAGGCCCCACCATAGGCCGCGCGGCCCCAGTCCCGCATGGAACGCGAGCCAGTAACCGGTGGGAAAGCCGACGCCCCAATAGCCGAACGCGGCCGCGAGCATCGGCACGCGCGTGTCCTTCAGCCCGCGCAGGCAGCCCGAGCCGATCGTTTGCATACCGTCGACGATCTGGAACACGGCGGCCACGCCGAGCAGCGAAGCGGCGATCGAGATGGTTTGCGCATTGGCCGCGTCGTTCAGATTCAGGTACAAGCCGATGATGGCCTTCGGGGCGACGATGAACAAAAGCCCGGTCATCGACATATAGGCGACGCCGAGTCCGAGCGCGACGAAGCCCGCATGGCGCGCGGCCATGGGATTGCCCGCGCCCATCCAGTAGCCTACGCGCACGTTCGCGGCTTGTCCGATGGCGAGCGGCACCATGAACGTCACCGAGCTCACGCTCAGCGCTACTTGATGGGCCGCGAGCGGCTTCTCGCCCATGAGCCCGATGAACAGCCCCGTGCATAGAAACAGCAACGACTCGACGCCGTAGGTGATGGCCACGGGCCAGCCGATCGCGAACAGCTCGCTCATGAGCGGCATCGTCGGCCGCTTGCCGACGACGAAGTGCTTGAACCTGCGGCGCCCGTGCAGCATGGCGACGAGCGCAATCGCGCTGAGCCACACGGTAATCGTCGTGGCCGCGGCGGAGCCGAGCATGCCCAGGCGCGGCAGGCCCCAGACGCCGTGAATGAGCCCGTAGTTCAGCACGCCGTTGAACACGACGCCGACGAGTGCGACCCACAGCAGGCGCTTGGCCGCGCCGATGGCCGGCAAAAACGAACGCATCATGCCGACACCGATCAAGCTGCCGAGCGAGGCGAAGCGCAGCACGCCGGTGTAGGCGCCGACGTCGCGTGCGAGCGTGGCCGGCTCGCCAAACGCAAGCAAGATCGGCTGCGCGAAGGACAGCAGCACGAAGGCGGGCAGCGAGAGCAGCACCGACAACGCGAGTCCCGTCCAGTAGATATGCGGGACGCGATGATCGGCTTGCGCGCCGCGCGCGTTGGCGACGGTGACGCTCACCGAACTGAGCACGCCCTGCAGCACCGTGACGATGACGAAAAAGATCCCGGCGCCGAGGCCGCCGGCCGCGAGCGCGTCGGCGCTCAGCGAGCCAAGCAGGATCGTATCGGTGACGCCCATCGCCATTTGCGACAGTTGGGCGATGGCGAGCGGGGCGGCCAGGCGGGCGGTGTCGGCGGCGTGGCGGGAAAACGGCGGCGAGGCCGGCTCGGCGGCGGCCCGGGCAATCGTGGATTCTGACATGGCGAATCGAGGAGGCGCGACGGGGCCGTCAGCGCATCGTGCGCACGGCCCATGTTGTTATCTTCGGAAAGGAAGAGCTTATTGCTTCCGCGCTCGCCTGTCGATGGTGCGGCGCAACCGCGCGGCCTAGTGCATCCAGCGCGCCTAGCGCGGCTCGTGGATGGCGATGCGCGTATCGCCTAGCATCACGACCTGGCCTGCTCGAATCTTGCACGTTTTACGCAACTCGACCCGGCCGTCGACTTTGACTTCGCCCGATGCGACCAAGACTTTCGCGGAGCCGCCGCTATCGGCCAAGCCCATCAGCTTGAGCAAGTTGTGCAGTTCGACGTGATCGCCCGTGAGCGTGAAATTGAGGTTGGCCATGGCGATATCCGGCGTGCGGCGCGAGAGCGACTAGGGCAGGCATCATAAGCCCTGCGAAACCTGATAGGCTAGCGTCTTGTTTCTCCGGCGCCGCCGTGGCTTGCCCACGGCGTGCGCCGTGCGCTTTGCCGTGCAGCCTTGCCGCGAGTCGATTCGAACGAGCACAGTCCTACCGTGTCCCCCATTTCCGCTGTCGCCGAGCCGGGCGTTTGCTCGCCGGCCGCCCCCTATCTCGAAAAACTGAACGAGGCGCAGCGTGCCGCCGTCGAGCATGGCGTCGGCGCAGGCGCGAGCCCCGGCGGGCCGCTGCTCGTCATTGCGGGCGCGGGCTCGGGCAAGACCAATACGCTCGCGCATCGCGTCGCGCATTTGCTGGTGAAGGGGGCCGATCCCCGGCGCTTGTTACTGCTCACGTTCTCTCGACGCGCGGCCGAGGATATGACGCGGCGCGCCACGCGCATCGCCGCGCAAGCGCTCGGCACGCGAGCCGACTTGGCGCAGGCGCTGACCTGGACGGGTACGTTCCATGCCGTCGGCGCGCGCTTGCTGCGCGAGTATGCGGAGTCGATCGGACTGTCTCCCGCTTTCACGATCCACGATCGCGAGGATTGCGCCGATTTGATGAACGTCGTGCGGCACGAACTAGGGTTGTCGGCCAAGGAGCGCCGGTTTCCGCAGAAGGGCACGTGCTTGGCGATCTACTCGCGCGTCGTCAATACCGGGGCGAAGCTGTCCGCTGTCCTCGAACAAGCGTTCCCCTGGTGCCGCGAATGGGCGAACGACCTGCGCGCGCTCTTTGCGGCGTACGTTGCCGCGAAGCAAGCGCAGAACGTGCTCGACTACGACGACTTGCTGCTTTATTGGTCCCGCATGGCCGCCGAGCCCGCCATCGCCGCCGAGCTTTCGCAGCGGTTCGATCATGTGCTCGTCGACGAATACCAAGATACGAATCGCTTGCAGGCGGCAATCCTGCTTTCGATGAAGCCCGACGGACGCGGCTTGACGGTCGTGGGCGACGATGCCCAGTCGATCTATTCGTTTCGCGGGGCGACGGTACGCAACATTCTCGATTTTCCGGCCCACTTCACGCCCGTCGCGGCGCGTGTGACGCTCGAACGCAACTACCGTTCGACCGAACCGATCCTCGCCGCGTCGAACGCCGTGATCGGCTTGGCAAGCGAGCGCTTTACGAAGGATTTGTGGACCGACAAAGCTTCGGCCCAGCGCCCTCGGCTCGTGTCGGTCGCGGGCGAGGTAGAGCAGGCTCGTTATGTCGTCGAAGCGGTGCTCCAAGCGCGCGAAACGGGCATGAAGCTCAAGGCGCAGGCGGTGCTCTTTCGGGCCGCGCATCATAGCGCCGCACTCGAACTCGAACTGGCGCGGCGCAATATCCCGTTCGTGAAGTTCGGCGGGCTGCGCTTCCTCGACTCGATCCACGTGAAGGACGTGCTTGCGGTATTGCGTTGGGCGCAAAACCCGCGCGATCGCGTGGCGGGATTTCGCGTACTGCAATTGATTTCGGGGGTGGGGCCCGCCACGGCCGCCCGCGTCCTGGACGCCGTCGCCGCGTCGGGCGCGCTCGCCGCCCTCCGCGACTACGAGCCGCCGGCACGCGCCGCCGGCGATTGGCCGGCGTTCTCGGCGCTCGTCGAGACGGTCGGTGCCGGGCTCACGCCATGGCCGGCCGAGTTCGAGCAAGTGCGGCGTTGGTACGAGCCGCATCTCGAGCGCAATCACGACGATGCCCTCACGCGCCATGCCGATATCTTGCAGATGGAACGCTTGGCCGCGACGTTTCCGACGCGCGAGCGTTTCCTCACCGAGTTGACGCTCGATCCGCCCGACGCGACGAGCGGCGAATCGGGCGTGCCGCTCGTCGACGAGGACTACCTGATTCTCTCGACGATCCATTCGGCCAAGGGGCAAGAATGGCGCAACGTGTTCGTGCTGAACGGCGTCGACGGCTGTATTCCGTCCGATTTGGGCACGGGCAGCCAAGAGGAGATCGAAGAGGAGCGGCGCCTACTGTATGTGGCGATGACGCGGGCGAAAGAGGACCTGCATATCGTCGTTCCGCAGCGCTTTTACGTGCACAACCAGAACGCGCTCGGCGACCGCCATGTCTGGGCATCGCGGACGCGCTTCATCCCGGAGTCCTTGCTCCCGCTGTTCGATGCGCAAGCCTGGCCGAACGTTGCTCCGGTCTCGCCGCCGACGCCGACGGGACTGGCCGCGGCCGCGAAAGCGCGCATCGATATCGCGGCTCAGCTCAAGGCGATGTGGGATTGAGCCCGCGGATCCTTACCGGGGCCGGCGCGGCTCGATACGCGGCTGGGCGGGGCGAGCCGGCGGCATGAAGAAGTTGCGCATCCAGGCGGCCATGCGCGAAAAGATGTCATAGGGCTCTTCGACGAAGATTTCGGGCTTGAGCAGCCGCAGATACTCCATGATCTGTTGCGCTTCCTGCTTTTGGAACGAGCCGTGCGCAAGGCCGAGCTTGAGCAGGCCGCGCAGCTCGCCGAGCTTTTCGCGTGCGGTACTGCCGACGCTCGTCTCGCATGCGATCTTCGCCTCGTACACGCGCTGACGCAGCGATTCCGCAAGCCGCCAGGCCGGCGTCTGCATCTTTTCCTCGAGCGATTGAATGTCGCGCGCGGTCGACTTGATCTGCGCCGATAGCGGATCGACGAGCGCGGCGTCGCCGCCCGCTTCCTTGACGATGGCGGCCGCCCATTCCCGGGCGGCCTTCGCGACCTCATCCGAGGTCCATTCCGACCGTACCGCGAAGCTGAAACCGAATTCCTCGGCTTGACGCATGAGGATCGCGACGACGTCCGGGAATTCCTTCTCGAGCGTGCGCTTGGCCCAGGCGTACTGGCCGCCTTGCAGCATGCGCTGCACGGCTTGCTCGGTCAGCGGCACCATGTTGTCGAGCAGCTTCGCCCGCAGGAAGTCTTCGAACGACGGTGTGGCGAATTGCGGGTCGAGCTTGAGCGATACCCGCAGAAAGGCTTCGAAGTCCTTTTGAAGAGAAGAGAGGGTCTCTTCTCGAAGAGAAAGGGTAATTTGGCCCATGGCTTGTCCTGATCGCGCGTCCCCGGCGCCGTCGCGGCGGGCGCCCTACGGTCGAGCCGGCACTCCGCTCCCTAAGACTGGCGAGCTCGCTCTTTCGGCCGGCGCACTTAACGGTTTTCGCATGCGCGCGTCATGGCATGAGCGACGGCGCGGCCCCGCGCCGCGCGGCCAAGAAACGCGCTTCGTCTGATTAACGGCGATCTGCCGCGGAACTTGAGGGTAGGCGCGCGATATCTGCCGAGGAAAACGTCGGGTGCCCGATGGGACGGCCCCGGGCCGCGAGCTAGCGCAGCACGAGACCTTGCCAGGCAAAGAACACGGCGAGGCCGACCGCGATAGTCAACAGCGGGCGGCGCGTCAAGGCGGACACGAGGCAGGCGGCGAGGGCGCCGACGAGCTGCGGGTTGCGCCAGGTCAATTCCGGTGCACCGCCATGGGGCGTCACGGCCATCGGCACGATGATGGCCGTCAGGACCGTGACCGGCACGAAGCCGAGCGCCGTGCGCACGAGCGGGGGGAACACGATTCGCTCGCCCAGCAAAAACACGGTCGAGCGGATCGCGAACGTAATGACGGCCATGCCGAGGATCAAGACGACGTAGTTCATCACAGGGTCTCCACGGCACGGTTGGCTTGGCTGCTTACATCGCGCTTGGCGCTGGCCGCGTGTTCGCGGCCGCCGTTCGGCTCGCGCGCCGCATCCTCGCCCTTGCCGCCGCTGGCCGCCCATGGGCGCGAAAGAACGACGCCCACGGCGACGCCCGCCGCGACGGCGGCCAGCAAACCGAGCTTATACGGCAGAGCGGCGCAGGCCAGCGCCACGACGCCGGCCGTGGCGGCCGAGGCGATATAGCGGATGGAAACCAGTTGCGGCACGACGATCGCGATGAACGTCGCGGCCATCGCGAAATCGAGCCCGAGCGTTTGCAGCCGCGGGAAGGCCGCACCGAATAGCAGCCCGGCCAGCGTGGCGGCCTGCCAGCTCAAGTACATGGCCAGACCGGAGCCGAGGAAATAATGGGGCCCGATTTGCCCGGGCGCCGCGCGCCGGTAATGCATGTACGCGACGGCGAAAACCTCGTCGGTCAGCAGGCCCCCCAGCACGAGCCGCCAGCGGATGGGCAGGCGGGCGACATAGGGCGCCAACGTCGCGCTGTAGAGCACGTGGCGCAGATTGACGATGAACGTGGTCGCCCAGACGACGGCGAAACCGGCATGCGACGCGATGAGCCCGAGGGCGATGAATTGAGCGGAGCCGGCGAACACGGCCAGCGACATCAACTGCCCGTGCCACGGATGAAGCGGTCCCGTGGTGACGAGCGTGCCGAAGATCACCCCGAACGGAGCGCCGCCGACCACCATCGGGATCATGTCGCGGGCGCCGTTCAGGAATTCGTTGAGCGGATTGCGTGATTTCAAGGGAAAGTCCTCCTACCACGGGCAGGATAGCGCCCGGGCGGGAGGTCAAGCTTGTACGTTCTTGCTTCGGCTAGCGAGCGCAGCCGTAGGCGGCTTGCCAGCGGCCGGGCGGCACGCCGAACATGCGCCGGAAATGCCGCGTGAAGTGGCTTTGATCGGTAAAGCCGCAGGCCGCGGCGACATCGGCCACCGCCGTGCCTGCTCGCAACGGTCCAAGCGCGCGTTGCAGCCGTAATTGATTGCGCCAAGCATGCGGCGGCATACGGGTGGCCTGCGTGAACAGCCGCGCCGCATGAAACGCCGATAGGCCGACTTGCTCGGCGAGCTCCGTCAGGCTCAGCGGGGCGGTCAGATCGGCGGCGAGCCGCTCTTTCATCAGCGCGACGCGCGGCGGATCGACATTCGCTTTGCGCGTATCGCCATGATGCCGGCCGTGACGCACGATTAGCGTGGACATCGCATCGAGCAGGGCCGTCTCCGCCGCGAGGAGATCGCCGCCCGGTGCGGCCGAGCCGCTCAGGTCTTCGAGCAAACGATGCGCGTACGCGACTCTTGCGGCGAGATCGGGATCGCGGATTACATCGGCCGGAAACCATGGTGCGGCCTGCGGCGCGCCGGCGATATCGCCGGCGAGGCCCACCATGAACTCGACGGGGATATAGAACACGCGATAACGCCAACCGACTTCCATGGCCCGCGATCCGGTATGGACTTCGCCGGGGTTGATGACGGGGACCGTGCCGGCCTCGGCGACATGTTGCGCGCCTTGGTAGGCAAACATTTCGGCGCCGGCCTCGATCGCGGGAATCGCGTAGGCCTCGTGCCAGTGCGGCGAAAACTCGTGCTCGCGATACTCGGCCGTGAGCATCTCCGCGCCGGGCAAGAGCGGGGAGCGCCAATAGCGCGCGCGGTCGCGGAAGCGGGGCTGATCCATGGCCGGTGTGGCAAGCAAGCGTTGGGGCTGCGCGCGTCAGCGCAACGGAACGGGTGTGCCGGCGGGCAGCGGCACGGCGCTGACGCTGTTCTTGGCGCTGCCCGAGACGATGCGGTCGCTATAGGTCAAATACACGAGCGCGTTGCGCTTGGCATCGACGATGCGCACGACATGCAACGACTTGAAGATCAGCGACATGCGTTCGCTGAATACGTCGGCCTGACGTTTGACGGGTCCGGCGAATTTGATCGGGCCCACTTGGCGGCAAGCGATCGACGCCTCGGTCGGGTCTTCGGCGATCCCGAGCGTGCCCTTGATGCCGCCCGTGCGTGCGCGCGAGACGAAGCAGGTGACGCCGGCTACGTCGGGGTCGTCGTAGGCTTCGACGACGACGCGATCGGAGCCCGTGATGTGAAAGTTCGTATTGACGCTGCCGATTTCCTCGCTGTGCGCGAGCGGTGCGGCGCAAGCGAGCGCAGCGCAGGTGCCGATAAGGGCGCGAAACGGCGATCGGGCGAAGCGGATCATGGCGAATGTGCGAGGCGGTGTTCGTGACGTATCGCTACATACTGCAACGAGTGCGACATATGGCGACGCTCGCCGCGCGATGAGCCGGCGCGGAGCTAACCAAACGGTATCACAACGACTGGACATGAGCGTCTGTCAGCCGAAGCGGGGCGGGATGCAGGTCGAACCGCGCATGCAAAAAGGGCCCGTCGCTTGAACGACGGGCCCTTTTGCTGATGCTTTTGGCTCCCCGACCTGGGCTCGAACCAGGGACCTACGGATTAACAGTCCGGCGCTCTACCGACTGAGCTATCGGGGAACAACGTGCTACGAAACTCGGTACCGCGTAAAAAAGCCCGTTATGACGAACGGGCTTTTCCATTCATTCTTTGGCTCCCCGACCTGGGCTCGAACCAGGGACCTACGGATTAACAGTCCGGCGCTCTACCGACTGAGCTATCGGGGAACAACAACAGCAGAGAAGCGAGATTCTATGTACCGGCTCTCGCTCTGTCAATACCCTCGAACATTGTCGGCGACGGCCGGCAACGCGCGTGCGAGTCGCGGACGGCGCGCAGGGCAGGCATGCGGCGGCGGGCGATCAGCGCTCGAGGTATTGCAGCTTGTCCTGGATGTCCTTGAATTGGTCCGCTTCGGGCAGCGGCGCCTTCGTCTTGGTGATGCTCGGCCAGACTTTGGCCAATTCCGCGTTCAGCGCCGTAAATTGCTGCTGATCGCCGGGCACGTCTTCCTCGGCGTAAATGGCGTTCACCGGGCACTCGGCAACGCACACGGCACAGTCGATGCACTCATCGGGGTCGATCGCGAGGAAGTTGGGACCTTCGCGAAAGCAGTCCACCGGGCAGACGTCGACGCAGTCGGTATAGCGGCACTTGATGCAGCTTTCGGTCACAACGTGAGTCATTCAAGCTCCTGCAGGTATCTGGGGAATATGCGAATTAGCAAGCGTTCTATTGTAACTGAACGGCCTGCTCCCGACGCGCAGACGGTATTCTCGCCCCTTAGATCGATTCGTGATTAGTTTATGGGATGCGGGCCGCGCGGCCGCCGTGTCCGGTCCCCGGCCGCGCGCGCCGCGCGGCTGTTGGGGTAACATGCGGCGATTGCTCGCGCACGGGCGGTGCACGGACGTACCGCTGATTCGCGTTTCTCGGCCGATATCATGATCATCACTTCGCTGCTCGACACGGATCTCTACAAGTTCACGATGATGCAGGTCGTCTTGCATCAATTTCCCGCGGCCAATGTGGAATATCGCTTTCGCTGCCGCACGCCGAACGTGAACCTCGCGCCCTATGTCGAGGAAATCCGCGACGAAGTGCGCGAGCTTTGCGCGCTGCGCTTCACGGACGACGAACTCGATTACTTGCGCCGGCTGCGCTTCATCAAGAGCGACTTCGTCGATTTCCTCGCGCTCTTTCATTTGAACGAGAAATACATCTCGATCGAGGCTTCGGCCAAGCGGGCGGGCGAGATCGAGATTTCGATCAAGGGTCCGTGGCTGCATACCATCTTGTTCGAGATTCCCGTGCTCGCGATCGTCAACGAGGTGTACTTCCGCAATACCCAGCGTCAGCCCGACTATGCGATCGGGCGCGAGCGCCTAAGCGAGAAGATCGCGCTGCTCGGCGCCCGCCCCGAGTTCGCCGACTGCAAGATCGCCGATTACGGTACGCGCCGCCGGTTCTCGAAGCGCTGGCACGAAGAGGTGATTCTCACGCTGATGGACGGCATCGGCGAGCAGTTCGCGGGCACGAGCAACGTGTTTTATGCCAAGAAGCATGGCCTCACGCCGCTTGGCACGATGGCTCACGAGTACCTGCAGGCCTGTCAGGCGCTCGGCCCGCGCTTGCGCGATTCGCAAACCTACGGCTTCGAGGTCTGGGCGAAGGAGTACCGCGGCGATCTCGGCATCGCGCTCTCGGACGTCTATGGGATGAAGGCGTTCCTGAACGACTTCGACATGTACTTTTGCAAGCTGTTCGACGGTGCGCGCCACGATTCAGGCGATCCGTTCGAGTGGGGCGAGCAGTTGCTGCGCCACTACGAGGAGAACCGCTGCGACCCGCGCACGAAAGTGCTCGTATTTTCCGATGCGCTCGATATCCCGAAAGTCCTCCAGCTCTACGAGCGCTTTCGCGGGCGCTGCCGTCTCGCGTTCGGCGTGGGCACCAATCTGACGAACGACCTCGGCTACAGGCCGTTGCAGATCGTGATCAAGATGGTCCGCTGCAACGGGCAACCGGTCGCCAAGCTGTCCGATTCGCCGGGCAAGAACATGTGCGACGACAAAGCGTATCTCGCTTACCTGCGGCAGGTGTTCGGCATCGAAACGCCGGCGGACGATAGCCCCGATTGACGGCTCTGCTTGGCGGTCCCGCTTGTTGGTCCAGATCGTTTCCAGCTTGACGGCGCAGTCGGCCGACAGGCCGGTGTATCCCGAAAAAGAAGGTCCGTATAATCATCCGTTCATTCGGTTTCATGACGAGGAATGCAATGGATACATCGGCGGCGCGGCGCAACATTCTCGCGCGCATTCGCGCGGCGTCCGGTCGTCCGGCCGAGCCCGAACCGGCCGAACGCGAGGCGGTTGCCGATTACCTCGCGCGCCATCCGAGGGGGCCTCGGCCCGAGTTGCCGTCCGAGCGCGAAGGGCTGATCTCGCGCTTCGTCGATGAAGCCAGACTGATGGCGAGCACCGTCGAACTCGTTGAATCGCTCGATGAAGTGCCAGCCGGCGCGGCGCGTTATTTGGCCGAACTCGGCGCCGCTCCGCGGGCCGTCGCCTGGGCGACGCTGCAAGCCTTGCCGTGGAGCGAAGCGGGGCTCGCCGTCGAGTTTCGTGCGCCCACGAACGGCGATCTCGTCGGCATTACCGGGTGTTTTTGCGCAACGGCCGAAACGGGGTCGCTCGTGCTACTGTCGGGGCCGCAGACCGAGGCGTCGATGGCGCTGCTGCCCGAAACGCACATCGCCGTGGTGCCGGCGTCGCGCATCGTGGCCGCCCACGAAGAGGCGTTCGCGTTGATGCGTCACGAGCGCGGCGAGCTGCCGCGCGCCGTCAATTTCGTGTCTGGACCCTCGCGCACCGGCGATATCGAACAAACCATCGTGCTCGGGGCGCATGGCCCCTATCGCGTGCACACGATAGTCGTGCGAGGCGGTTGACGCTCGTGCCCTAGCGCCGGCGCGAGGGCTGCCGGCCGTTCCACGAATCGAAAGGAAACCCATGTTTGAAAGACGAGCCGCGTGCGTACGCAATGCGGCGGCGAGTGCATTGGCGGCGGCGATTGCGGGGTGGTCCTCGTGCGCGTCGGCCGCGGCAGCCAAAGCGATGCCTGACGGCGCACAGCTCGGACCGGCCTGGGCCATGCCGTTCGCGGGCATCTTGCTGTCCATCGCGCTCGTTCCGTTGATCGCGCCGGTGTTCTGGCATCGTCATTTCGGAAAGATCGCGGCCGCGTGGGCCGTCGCCTTTCTCATACCGTTCGGATATGCGTTCGGGACGGGCGCCGCTGTCCATGCGCTCGCTCACGCGATCGTGGCCGAATACGTGCCGTTCATCGTCTTGCTGACGGCGCTCTATACGGTGGCAGGGGGTATCTGCGTGCGCGGCGCGCTGCACGGCTCGCCGCGCGTGAACGCGGCGCTGCTCGCGCTCGGCACCGCGCTCGCGAGCATCATGGGCACGACAGGCGCCGCGATGTTGCTGATCCGGCCGCTGCTGCGCGCGAACGACCACCGCCGGCACGTCGCGCATGTTTTCGTATTCTTCATTTTTCTCGTCGCCAACGCGGGGGGCTCGCTGTCGCCGCTCGGCGATCCGCCGTTGTTCCTCGGCTTCTTGAACGGCGTGAGTTTCTTTTGGACGACGCGCCATCTCGCATTGCCGATGCTCTTTATTTGCTTCGTGCTGCTGGCCGTGTTTTATGCGCTCGATTCCTACTACTACCGGCGCCCCGGCGAGGAGCGCCAAGCGAGCCTCGATCCATCGCCCGATTCGATCGGTATCGCGATCGAGGGCAAACGCAATCTCCTACTGCTCGCGCTCGTCATCGGCCTCGTGTTGATGAGCGGGCTGTGGAAGCCGGGCATCGTGTTCGACGTGGCCGGAACGCCGCTCGCACTGCAAGACGCGGTGCGCGACGCGGCGCTCGTCGCGGTCACGCTCGTCTCGCTCGCCGTCACGCCGCGTACGGCGCGTACGGGCAACGCGTTCAACTGGGCGCCGATGCAAGAGGTGGCCAAGATTTTCGGTGCGATCTTCGTCACCATCGCACCCGTGGTCATGATGCTGCGGGCGGGCGAACACGGTGCGTTCGCGCAAGTGTTGCATCTCGTGACAGGCGCCGACGGCCGCCCGATCGACGCGATGTATTTCTGGGCGACGGGTATCCTGTCGTCGTTTCTCGACAATGCGCCGACCTATCTCGTCTTCTTCAACCTTGTCGGCGGCGATGCGCAGATGTTGATGACGGCGGGGGCTACGACGCTCGCGGCCATCTCGGCCGGGGCCGTGTTCATGGGCGCGAACAGTTATATCGGTAACGCGCCGAACTTCATGGTCAAGGCGATCGCCGAATCGCGCGGCGTTCGCATGCCGAGTTTTTTCGGTTATCTCGGCTGGTCGGGTGCCGTGCTGGTTCCGGTGTTCCTGCTGACGACCTGGCTGTTTTTTTAGACCGCGGAGACACTTCATGCAAAAGATCCTGGTCACGTGTCCGATCTTTCCCGATGTCGTCGAACGCCTCCGGCAGTATTTCGACGTCGACTGGAACGATGGACCCGCACTTGCGCCCGCCGAGCTGGCGCGCCGCCTCGCCGACAAGGACGGCGCGTTGACTGCCGGCGATCCGATCGGTGCGGCCATGTTCGCGGCCGCGCCGCGCCTGCGCGCGGTCGCGAACATGGCCGTGGGTTACAACAACTTCGATATCGACGCGTTCAACGCCGCCAACGTCATTGCCACGAATACGCCCGACGTGCTGAACGAGGCGACGGCCGATTTCGGTTGGGCGTTGATGATGGCGGCGGCGCGGCGTGTCGGCGAAAGCGAGCATTGGCTAAGGGCCGGCAAGTGGGGCGCTTGGCGCTACGACGGCTTTCTCGGCGCCGACGTTTATGGCTCGACGCTGGGCATCATCGGGATGGGGCGTATCGGGCAGGCGCTCGCACGCCGGGCGCGCGGATTTTCCATGCGCGTCGTCTATCACAATCGTTCGCGCGTGGCGCCGCAGATCGAGGCCGAACTCGGCGCCGAATATCGATCGAAGCAGGACCTGCTGCGCGAAGCCGATCACGTGGTCCTCGTCGTGCCTTACAGCGCGCAAAGCCATCACACGATCGGCGCGGCCGAACTCGCGTTGATGAAGCCGAGCGCGACGCTGACGAACATCGCGCGCGGCGGGATCGTCGACGACGCGGCCCTGGCCGATGCGTTGCACGAGCGGCGCATTGCAAGCGCGGGGCTCGACGTCTTCGAGGGCGAGCCCCGCGTGCATCCGCGGCTGTTGACGGCGCCGAGCGTGGTGCTCACGCCGCATATCGCGAGCGCCACGGAATCCACGCGCCGCGCGATGGCCAATCTGGCGGCCGACAATCTCATCGCCGCACTGAACGAAGGGCCTCGCGCGGGCCGGCCGCCGAACCCGATCAACCCCGAAGTACTAGGACGCACGCGTTCATGACGACCATTCTCATTGCGGCGCTTGCCTGCGCCGTCGTAGTGCTGGCCATCGCCCTGGCGCTGGCGCTCAAAAGCGCGAGCCGCGCCAATGATCGCGCCGCGTTCGCCGAGCTCGGCCAATGCATCGAAACGGCAGGACAAACGCAGGTCCGCGCCTACGAGCGGCTCGAACGCGAACTGCGCGGCGAACTCGCCGAAACGTCGCGGCTTTCGCGCGCCGAGCTAGGCGGCGGCTTCGCGCAATTTCAGCAGACGCTCGCCGCGCAATTGACGAGCGTTGCGACGGTCCAAAATCAACAGATCGACGGTTTCGCCAAGCGTCTCGCCCAACTGACCGAAACGAACGCCACGCAACTCGATGCGATGCGCGACACCTTGCAGCGGCACGCGCACGAATCGCGCGACGAGCAGGCGTCCGCGCTCAAGCGCTTCGGCGATACGCTCGCGCAGCAACTCGCGCAGCTCGTCGAGGCGAACGATCGCCGCTTCGCCGAAGTGCGCGCCACGCTCGAGGCGAGACTCAAGGACATCGAAGCGAACAACGCGACGAAACTCGAGGAGATGCGTCGCACCGTCGACGAGAAGCTGCACGCGACGCTCGAGCAGCGCCTTGGCGAATCGTTCAAGCTCGTCTCGGATCGGCTCGAGCAAGTGCACCGCGGCCTCGGCGAAATGCAGTCGCTGGCGGCCGGGGTGGGCGATCTGAAGAAGGTGCTGACGAACGTCAAGACGCGCGGCACCTGGGGCGAAGTGCAACTCGAATCATTGCTCGAACAGGTCCTCACGCCCGATCAGTACGCGAAGAACGTGGCGACGGTACCGAAGAGCACGGAGCGGGTGGAATTCGCGATCAAGTTGCCCGGCCGGCACGAAGGCGCGGGCGGGCAGGGCGCGGCGGCGCCAGTGTGGCTGCCGATCGATGCGAAGTTTCCGCGCGAGGACTACGAGCGCCTCATCGATGCGCAGGACCGCGCCGATCCGGCGGCGGTCGAGGAGGCCTCGCGTGCGCTCGAAGCGCGAGTGCGCGGCGAGGCACGCACGATCGCCGAAAAGTACGTGGCGCCGCCGCATACGACCGATTTCGCACTGCTGTTCTTGCCGACCGAGGGCCTGTACGCCGAAGTACTGCGCCGCCCCGGCCTCACCGACCAATTGCAGCGCGACTATCGCGTCACGATCGCCGGGCCCACGACGTTGACGGCGCTCTTGAATAGCTTGCAGATGGGTTTCCGCACGCTTGCGATCGAGAAACGCTCGAGCGAAGTCTGGCAAGTGCTCGGTGCCGTGAAGACGGAATTCGGCAAGTTCGGCGATGTGCTGGCCAAAACGAAATCCCAGCTCGAGACGGTGACGCGTTCGATCGAGGCGGCCGAACGGCGCACGCGCGTCATGAACACGAAGCTCAAGGAAGTGGAGGCGTTGCCCGGCGAACAAACGGAAGGGTTGCTCGGCGATGCCTATGCGAGCTTGCAGGAGCCGGATGCCTAGGTGGCCGGAGCCGACAAGGCGCGGGGCGGCGCGGGCGCCAGCCCGCGAGCGTTTATGCGCTCGTGCCGCCGAACGCGATGGATGCAGCTCAGGCCGCCGCGGCTAGTTGCCGCAAGGCGTCGTCGGTCACGCGGACGATGCGCCAATCGGGCATCACGGTCGCCCCCATCTTCGTATAGAAATCGATCGCGGGCTGATTCCAATCGAGGACCGACCACTCGAAGCGTCCGCATTGACGCTCGACGGCGATCGCGGCGACGCGCCGCAACAGCCTGGTGCCGAGCCCGCTGCCGCGCAGCGCCGGCTGCACGTAGAGATCTTCGAGATAGAGGCCTCGGCGGCCCAGGAACGTCGAGAAGTTTTGGAAATACAGCGCGTATCCGACGATGTTCCCTTCCCGTTCGGCGACGAGCGCTTCAGCGGCCGGATGCGGGCCGAACAGCGCATCGCCGAGCGACTCCTCGGTGGCCACGAACAGATGCGTGAGCTTTTCATATTCGGCCAGCTCGCGCATGAGACCGAGCATGCCACTCACGTCGAGCGGCGTGGCCTGGCGAATGATCTCGGGCATGTCTTAGGCCTCTTCCGGAACGTCGGACAAGACGACTTCAATCCCGCCGAAGCGCTGGGCAACCCAGTTATAGACATGGCAGGCGATCCAAAGCAGGACGAAGCCGAGGATCGCATTGAGCAGCACGGCGCTGAAAAAGATCGTTCCCGTCTCGGCCGATCCTTGGCGGAAATAGGCCACGAGCGTGCCCAGCAAGACGATCGGCGTACTGAAAATGACGTAGACGAGGATGAGCGCCTTCGCGGTCTGTCCCGGCGCGATCGAAAGAATTTGTTTTTTCATGGGTCCAAGCCTCGTTTGAGACGGTGTCCTGTTCGGAAAACTTGCTGCTGATGTTGTGCGCGGCTCTGATGAGCCTGCTAAATAAGCCCTTCGAAGGGCATGATCTCGACGTTCTCGCCTGCCGGCACGTCGCCTTGGTCGTGCGCCAGCACGATGAAGCAGTTCGCCTCGCTCATCGAGCTGAGCACCCCCGAACTTTGCGAGCGAGTGGGCGCCACGCTCCAGCGCCCCGCCGCGTCGCGTGTCGCGACCGCCCGTAGAAATTCCGTGCGTCCGGGCCGCTTTTTGATCGCCGCGCTGCTCGCGGCGGCAAATTGTAGCGGTCCCGGCGCGATTGCGCCCGACATTACGACGAGCGCCTCGCGCACGAACTGATAGAACGAAACCATCACGGCGACGGGATTGCCGGGCAACCCGAAGTAGAGGGCGCTGCGGCTGCCCGCCGCGCGCCCGTCCGGCCACAAGCGGCCGAAGGCAAGCGGCCGCCCGGGCCGCATGGCAAGCTGCCAGAACGCCACGTCGCCGAACGTTGCCGTCATGCGGGCGGTGAGGTCGGCATCGCCCACCGACACGCCGCCCGAGGTCAATACGACGTCGGCGCTGCCGGCGGCGGCGCGCAGCGCGGCCTCGATCGTCTCGGGCTCATCGCGCACGACGCCGAGATCGAGCGCCTCGATGTCCAGGCGCGCGAGCATGGCGTGCAGCGTATAGCGATTGCTGTCGTACACGGCGCCGGTATCGAGCGGTTCGCCGATCGAACGCAATTCGTCACCGGTCGAGAAGAACGCCACCCGCACGCGCCGGCGTACCGCCACTTCGGCCACGCCGAGCGACGCGAGCAGACCGAGGTCGGCGGGGCGGATGATGCGGCCGGATTTGAGCGCGGGGCGTCCACGCGCGAGGTCTTCGCCGGCGCGGCGGCAGTTCGCCCCGGGGACGATCGCTTGCGCATCGAAGGTGACGCTCGAGCCGGTGCGGGTCGCGAATTCCTGCGGCACGACCGTATCGCAGCCGGCCGGCATCGGCGCGCCTGTCATGATGCGGACGCATTCGAGAGCGCCGCAGGACCGCTCGAACGGATGTCCGGCGCGGGCCTCGCCCGCCACGGCGAGGGCGAACGGCGCTTGGCGAGGGTGCGTGCCGTATGCGAATGCGTAGCCGTCCATCGCGGCGTTATCGTGCGCGGGTACGTCGATGGGCGAGACGATGTCTCGCGCCAGTACGCGGCCCAGTGCCGCGCGTAGCGCCACGTGCTCCGTCGTTTCGACGGGAGTGAGTGCACTTCGGATGATCGTGCGTGCCGCATCGACCGGCAGCGGATTCGCTGTCGCCGAGGAGGAGGGGCCGGAGGTGTCTTTCGGAATCGTCATCGAAGAGAGGGCGCGGCGCGCGACGCCGGGAACGAGGGCAGTTGCGGCGCCCGCCGGGCGGGCCTCATGCCCCGTTTATCTATCGCGCTCCAGGCGAGCGGCGATCGTTCGCTCGAGAGCTGCCAGCTCATGCAAAGAGTTGGCATTGTAAAACGCGTGCTCGTCCTGAAAGGGCACTTCGACGTGCCTGTGGCGTGCGTACCACGTACGCACCTTGCGTTCGCCGGCGTCGAGGTAGGCGGCCAAATCCGCGGCGAGCGTCGTGCGCACGAGCGCGACGACCGGGTGCAGGGCAACGCGTCCCGCCGGGTCCACCGTGCTCGCGACGGCGATATCGGCATGCTCGGCGTCGAGTGCGTCAAGGAGCCGCACGGCGAGATCCGCGGGCAAGCAGGGCGTGTCGCAAGGCGCGCATAGGACGAACTCGGTGGCGCTCGCGCGCAGACCGGCAAGCAGGCCCGCCAGCGGCCCCGGAAAATCGCCCGATGCATCGGTGACGACCCGCGCATTATGGGGCGCCCCGATCCGTTGGTAGCCGTCGAGATGGCGATTTGCGCTGATCAGCAGGCTATCGACCTGCGCGGCGAGGCGCTTGACGACGTGCGCCGCCAACGGTTCGCCCGCGAGCGATTGCAGGCCTTTATCGAGGCCGCCCATGCGGGTGCCGCGGCCACCGGCCAGCACGAGACCGGTAATGCGGCTGCGCGAGCGAGGATCCATCGCGGCGGGTGCGGCGTCAGCCGCCGATGTACGACATCTCGACGCGTGGCTGGCCGGCCGACGTCGAATCGGTGGCGCTGCCGCGCAACAGGGAATAACGGTCGTCGCGCGCTTGCCAAATATGGCCGATCGCGGTTGCGACCGCCTCGTCGCTGGCGCCGCCGCGCACGAGCGCGCGCAGGTCATGGCCCGACGATGCGAACAAGCAGAGGTAGAGCTTGCCTTCCGTCGAGAGCCGGGCGCGCGTGCAGGTACCGCAAAACGCGCGCGTGACGCTCGAGATGACGCCGATTTCGCCGCTGCCGTCCGCGTAACCCCAGCGCTGCGCCGTTTCCGCGGGCGTATGCGCTTCGAGCGGGACGAGCGGAAAGTGCTCGCCGATGCGGGCAACGACGTCGGCCGACGGCAGCACCTCGGTCATATTCCATCCGTTCGACGTGCCGACGTCCATGTATTCGATGAAGCGCAGAATCGTGCCCGAGCCCTTGAAGTGGCGGGCCATCGGCAAGATTTCCCCATCGTTCGTTCCGCGTTTGACGACCATGTTGACCTTGATCGGCGCGAGCCCGGCGGCTTGGGCGGCGGCGATGCCGTCCAGCACCGCGCCGGGCGCGAAATCGGCGTCGTTCATACGTTTGAAAAGCATGTCGTCAAGGGCGTCGAGGCTGACGGTGACGCGGGACAATCCGGCGTCGCGCAGCGACCGGGCCTTGCGGGCGAGCAGCGAGCCATTCGTCGTCAGCGTGAGATCGAGCGGGCGGCCCTCGGGGGTCGTCAATGCGGCCAGGCGCTCGATAAGCCATTCGATGTTCTTGCGAAGCAAGGGCTCGCCGCCCGTGAGCCGGATCTTCTCGACGCCGTGCGCGACGAAGATCCGTGCCAGCCGCTCGATTTCCTCGAAGGTCAACAGCGCGCTATGCGGCAAGAACGGATAGTCGTTGCCGAACACGGCGCGCGGCATGCAGTAGACGCAACGGAAGTTGCAGCGATCGGTGACGGAAATACGCAGATCGCGCAGCGGCCGTGACAGCGCATCGGCTAGCGTCCCGCTCGCAGCGAGCGGCGCGCCGGCGACATGGGGTATCGCGCTGACGTCGGCGACGGGAATGATGCGACGGGACATGATGAGGCGAAAAACGAGCAGGAGCCCATTCTAGCCGAACGCCGCGCCGCATGCGGTCTTGGCCCCCGCGACGGCGAGGATAAAGGCTCACCAAGTGATGCATGTCGATAAGACGGACGAAAAAAAGCCCGCCACGGGGGCGGGCTCGTCGCGCTGCCGGGCGCGGGTGCGCCCTTGGCTGCGAGTTCGGACTTAGGCGTCCTTGCGCGTCTCCACTTGCTGCATCGGCGACGGGTCGATCGGCGGCAGCGGCTTGCGCTCGCGCACCACCCGTTGCGGGGCCGGTGCTTGCGCGGCGGCTTCCTGCGCGGCGCGCAGCTTGTCCGCGTCGGTATTGACCCAGACGAGACCGGCCGATTCGAGCATGGGCCGCAATTCCGCGGCGGCGAGGCCGTTCGCGCGCGGGCTCGGCGTTGCCGCGGCTTCGACTGCCGCGGGCCGCTGCACGATTTCCGTCACGGCGCTGGCGGCTTCGGCAGGCGCCGACGCCGCGCCGGCAACGGGCTCCGCCGATACCACGGGCGTGGGCTCGACGACCTGCGCGGGCGCGGGCACCGCTTCGACGATACGCGCAATGGCCGATTCCGGCTCGGCCGCGAGCGGCGCCGGTGCGGCAGGCGCTGCGGGGACGGCGGGCGGAAGCTCGACCGGCACGTTGCCGGATTCGCTCGGCGCCGGCGCGGCAGCGGCGACGGCCGGTGCTTCGGAAGCGATTTCGGGCGCAGCTTCCGGCCGAATCTCGGGCAGCGGCGCGGCGATCGACTCACGCGTCGGGACCGGGCTCGTCACACCTTGCTCGGCTACCGGTGCGCGTTGCGCCGCGGCTTGCGTTTCAGCCTGCGCCGGTGCAATCGTTTCGACGGCATGCACGACAGGTGCGGGTGCCTCGTCCGTCGCGGCTTGCGGCGGGACCGCAGCCGCGGCGCCTTCGGCTTCGGCCACATCGGCCGCGAGCGTGGCGTTCACGCCTTCTTCCTCACGCTCGCGACGGCCACCGCGACGGCCGCGGCGGCGGCGACGGCGTTCCTCGCCGTCGCGCGCGGCGCCTTCCAGCTCGGGGGCCGGGACGCCGGCAGCAACGGCGCTTTCCGTCGCCTGCACTTCGGCTTCCACGTTCACCTCGGGCTGCTGCTTGCGGCGTTCGCCGCGTTCCGCGCGCTCCTGACGCTCACCGCGTTCCGGGCGTTCGCCGCGCTCCGCACGTTCTTGCCGCTCGCCGCGGTCCTGGCGCTCGGCACGTTCCGCGCGTTCGGGACGCTCCGCGCGTTCCACGCGTTCGGCGCGTTCACCGCGCTCGCGACGTTCGCCGCGTACGGCGGTTTCGGCCGCTTCGTTGCGCTCTTGGCCGCGTTCTTGCCGCTCCCGGCCCTCGCGCGGTTCACGCTGTTCGCGCGCGGGACGTTGCGACGGTTGCTGACCAGTGCGGCCGCCCACGGCCGATTCCGCGCGTGCCGCGCCTTCACGGCCGCCAGCGCCGCGACGGTTGCGGTTATTGCGATCGCCTCCTCGTTCGGTGCGTTCGCCGCGTGCCGGACGCACCGGCTGAGCGGGTTCGGGCGCCGGGGCCGGGGCCTGCGGTTGTCCGCCGAACAGGCTCTTGATCCAGCCGAAGAACCCGCCGGTAGGCGCCTGCGCGGCGGCGGCCGGCGCGACGGCCGGTTGCACGCGCACCGGTGCGCTAGGCGCGGGCCGCTCGGGCGTGATGCCCTTGACGGCCGCCTCTTGCTTCGGTTTCACATCTTCGCTGCGCTTGCTGTAGGCCGTTTCGGACTCGAGCTCGCGGGCGGCTTCCTCGGCCATCTTCCACGAAGCGCGCGGTTCGTCGAGGCGCGCATCGTCGTGACGCAGGCGCTCGAGCTTGTAGTGCGGCGTGTCGAGATGCTTGTTCGGGATGAGTACGACGCCGACCTTGAAACGCGACTCGATCTTATTGATTTCCTGACGCTTTTCGTTGAGCAGGAAGGCCGTGACTTCGACGGGCACCTGGCAGTGGATCGCCGCGGTGTTCTCCTTCATCGCCTCTTCTTGGATGATCCGCAGCACTTGCAGGGCGGACGATTCCGTATCGCGGATGTGGCCCGTGCCGTTGCAGCGCGGGCAGGTGACGTGGCTGCCTTCGGACAAGGCGGGGCGCAGACGCTGGCGCGAGAGCTCCATCAGGCCGAAGCGCGAGATCTTGCCCATCTGGACGCGCGCTCGGTCGTGCTTGAGCGCATCTTTCAGGCGCTGTTCGACTTCGCGCTGGCTCTTGGCCGATTCCATGTCGATGAAATCGATCACGATCAGGCCGCCGAGGTCGCGCAGGCGCAGTTGGCGGGCGACTTCATCGGCCGCCTCGAGGTTCGTGCGCGTGGCCGTTTCCTCGATGTCCGCGCCCTTCGTGGCGCGCGCCGAGTTCACGTCGATCGCGACGAGCGCTTCGGTGTGATCGATCACGATCGCGCCGCCCGAGGGCAGCGGTACCGTACGCGAGTACGCCGTTTCGATCTGATGCTCGATCTGGAAGCGGGAAAAGAGGGGCACGTCGTCGTGATACCGCTTCACTTTGCCGACGTTGTCGGGCATCACGATATCCATGAAGGCGCGCGCCTGATCATGGATTTCCGTGGTGTCGATGAGGATTTCGCCGATATCGGGCTGGAAGTAGTCGCGGATCGCCCGGATGACGAGGCTCGATTCCAGATAGATCAGCATCGGCTGGCCGCTTTGGCCGCTTTGCGAGGCCGCCTCGATGGCGCGCCACAACTGCATCAGGTAGTTCAAATCCCACTGCAGCTCTTCGGCGCTGCGGCCTATGCCGGCCGTGCGCGCGATGATGCTCATGCCGTCGGGCAATTGCAGTTGGGACATCGTTTCGCGCAGTTCTTGGCGATCGTCGCCTTCGATCCGGCGCGAGACGCCGCCGCCGCGCGGGTTGTTGGGCATCAAAACGAGGTAGCGGCCGGCGAGCGAGATAAACGTCGTCAGCGCCGCGCCCTTGTTGCCGCGCTCTTCCTTTTCGACTTGGACGATGAGCTCTTGACCCTCGCGCAAGGCGTCTTGAATGCGCGCGGAGCGCATGTCGACGCCTTCCTTGAAGTACTGGCGGGCCACTTCCTTGAACGGCAAGAAGCCGTGGCGGTCTTCCCCGTAGTTCACGAAGCACGCTTCGAGCGACGGCTCGATACGCGTCACGATCCCTTTGTAGATGTTGCCTTTGCGCTGTTCGCGACCGGCGGTTTCGATGTCGATGTCGATGAGTTTTTGCCCATCGACGATGGCGACGCGCAGCTCTTCCTGCTGCGTCGCGTTGAACAACATGCGTTTCATTGAACGGCTCCAGAGCGGCGTCGCCATGCGAGCCCGGCCGGCGTCAAGCCGGCCAGGCGGCGCACGATGAGGCGCGTCGCGTCTTTATTGTGTTTTCACAAGCACGCGGGAGCGGGAACGATGGCGGGGAGAATTGCCTGAGAGGACTCGCGTCTGGCCGATGAGGGCCGCAAGCCGCATGGGCGCATGCGAACACGGCTTCAAATAACGGCGCGGCACGAAGGCGTGTGCCGAGCGCCCGGGCGATCCTCGCGACAATCCGGCGCACCGTTCGATGCCAGTGCCGGACCGGGGAAAGCTGCACCGCGTGTGGCGGCGCAAAGCCCGATGCATGCTCGACCGCCACGCGGGCGTGTCTCGCCAATTTTTGACGTCGCCGTGCGTCCCGCTTCACGCGGAACGCATAGGGGCGCTCGCCGTAGGTTTCGCAATCGGGAGCCTGGTTTCGCTCGAAAACCGCGCGTGACGACCAGGCTCACCAGATGAATTCTTTTTTACCAAAATTCCGTTACCGTCGGCGCCGACCGGACCGAACGCGCCTATGGGCGACGTCCCTGCCGCGATGGATGCCGTGCGTGCAACTCGTTGCTTCTCGATTCAGGGCGAGCAACCGGCCCTTGGGTGCAGCCAAGCAAGTAAAATAACAGGTTCTTGCTTCTCCCTGCACAATCCGGGCGGGAAGCCGCGAAAAAATGCGCGGCACGCACGGATGGCTGGGCAAATTATATTCAGAATGAATGAGTTAGGCAAAACATCCCAGAATTCGGTCGCACCCGACCAGGTCTCGATGATACAGGTGGACGACGCGGTCGCCGGGCAGCGCATCGACAATTTTTTGTTGCGTGTCTGTAAGGGCGTGCCGAAAAGCCACATCTACCGGATCTTGCGCAGCGGGGAAGTGAGGGTTAACAAGCGTCGAGTCGATGCCAAATACCGCCTCGAGCCCGGGGACGTCGTACGCGTCCCGCCGATACGCGTGGCGCAAGCCGAGGCGTTCGACGCGGCGCTCTCGGTGCCGGCTCCGCCGGCCAATTTCGAGATTCTGTTCGAAGACGAGTACATGCTGGCGATCAACAAGCCCGCCGGCGTGGCCGTTCACGGCGGCAGCGGGATCGCGTTCGGGGTGATCGAGCAGATGCGCGAGGCGCGACCGCTCGGCAAATTCCTCGAACTCGTCCACCGCCTCGATCGGGAGACATCCGGCGTCTTGCTGCTCGCGAAAAAGCGCGCGGCGCTCGTCGGTTTGCACGAGCAGATCCGCGAGAACAAGATGGACAAGCGCTACTACGCGTGCGCGCACGGCCAATGGCAGAGCGATTGGGGGCGGCGGCGCGCGGTCAAGGAGCCGCTTTACAAGTACCTGACGCCCGAGGGCGAGCGGCGCGTGCGCGTGCAGCCCGACGGCTCGCCGTCGCACACGGTGTTCAATCTGGTGGAGCGCTGGCCGCAATACGTCCTGCTCGAAGCCGAACTGAAGACGGGGCGCACCCACCAGATCCGCGTTCACCTGGCGCATTTGGGGTTGCCGATCGTCGGCGACGCGAAATATGGCGATTTCGCGTTGAATAAGGCGCTGGCGCGCGCGAATGCGCGCCCCTCGCTGAAGCGGATGTTCCTGCACGCGTACCGATTGCGGCTGACGCATCCGATCACCGGCGAGCCGATGGAGCTTGCCGCCCCGCTGCCGGACGAGTGCCGGCGCTTCCTCGATCAACTCACCGACCTGCGCAACGAGACGCAACCCGATGCCCCGACAGCAATTTGACCTCATTGTCTTCGACTGGGACGGCACGCTAATGGATTCGACGGCGCATATCGCGCGCAGTATCCAAGCCGCGTGCCGCGATCTCGGCCTGCCCGTGCCCGCCGACGAGGCCGCGCGCTACGTCATCGGCCTCGGGCTGCGCGACGCGCTGCAAATCGCGGCGCCCACGCTCGATCCGGCCGACTACCCGCGTCTGGCCGAGCGCTATCGCTTCCACTATCTGATCAAGGATGCGCAAACGGAACTGTTTACCGGTGTGCGCGAATTGCTCGACGAACTGCGCGGGCAAGGTTATCTGCTTGCCGTGGCCACCGGCAAGAGCCGCGTCGGCCTGAACCGCGCGCTCGACGAAGTGCGGCTCACGAGTGTCTTCGACGGTACGCGCTGCGCCGACGAAACGTTCTCGAAGCCGCATCCGGCGATGCTGCACGAACTCACGCGCGAGCTCGGCCAGGATCTGGAACGAACGGTGATGATCGGGGACACCACCCACGATTTGCAGATGGCGACCAATGCGGGCGCGGCGGGCGTGGCCGTCACCTACGGCGCCCATCCGGTCGATGCGCTCGTCAAGCTCGAGCCGCGTTTCGTTGCCGACAGCGTCGCCGCGCTCGGCGATTGGCTGCGGGAGCACGCATGAGCGCGGGCGGCCAGGCGCCGGTGCGCGTGTGCGCGGCAGCCGAGCTCGTCGATGGCGGACCGGGCGTGCGGCGCGCGGCGCGCTATCTCGATGGCGACGCCGTCGTTTTCTTCATCCGCTACGACGGCAAGGCGTACGGCTATCTGAACCGGTGCGCCCACGTGCCGATGGAGCTCGATTGGGTCGAGGGCCAGTTCTTCGAATCGTCAGGCTTATACTTGATGTGCGCGACTCACGGCGCGATTTATGCTCCCGATTCGGGGCGTTGCGTCGGCGGCCCGTGCCGCGGGGCCCGGCTGCGGCCGGTCGAGGTCGAGGAGCGCGAGACCCCCGAGGGCCGCGCGGTCTTTTGGTTGCCGGACGCCGACTTGCGCAGCGTGCCCGATGACGTCGCGTCGTGACGCCGTGCGCTTACTTTCAATAGAACGAACAACAGAGAACACATGGCCGATCAACACACGCCCGAATCGCAGCAGCCCCTGGAGCCGCCGCGCCAGCCGACCGACGCCGCGCGCGAGCCGAATTGGGAGCGCGCCGCGCTCGAGCGGATCGCCCTCGCCGCGATCAACGAGCAAAGGTCGGCGCGGCGCTGGAAGATCTTTTTCCGTTTCGCGTTTCTTGCCGTCTTACTATTGATCGTCGGCGGGATATTCACCGCGTCGCACGAGAAGCCGGTGGCGACCGGGCGTCATACCGCGCTCGTCTCGCTCGAGGGCGAGATCGCCGCCGACAAGAATGCGAACGCGAAGGATATCGACCGCTCGCTGCGGCGCGCATTCGCCGATGCCGATTCGGCGGGCGTCATTCTCTATATCAATAGTCCCGGCGGCTCACCGGTCCAAGCCGGCATCATCAACGCGGAAATCCGGCGCCTGCGCGCCAAGTATCCCGCTAAGCCGCTGTATGTCGTCGTGGGCGATATGTGCGCATCGGGCGGCTATTACGTTGCCGCCGCGGCCGACAAGATCTACGTGGATCACGCCAGCATCGTCGGCTCGATCGGCGTGCTTATGGACGGCTTCGGTTTCACGGGGCTCATGGATAAGCTCGGCGTTCAACGCCGGCTGCATACGTCGGGCGCGAACAAGGGCTTTTTCGACCCGTTCTCCCCCGAGACGCCGGCGATGGACGCGCACGCGCAGGCCATGCTCGACGAGATTCATCAGCAATTCATCGATGCGGTTCGGCAAGGGCGCGGCAAGCGCCTGCACGAAACGCCCGACATCTTCTCGGGACTGTTCTGGACGGGCCAAAAGAGCGTCGAGCTCGGTCTGGCCGACGGTTTCGGCGATACGGGCTACGTGGCGCGCGAAGTCGTCAAGGCCCCCGACATCATCGACTACACGGAAAAAGAAAGCATTTCCGACCGCATCGCCCGCAAGTTCGGCGCGGCGGTGGGCGAGGGCGCCGTGCACGCGCTCGTGCTCGGCGGCTTGAAACTGCGCTGACGCGCGGAGCGGCGCTCTACATGACGCGCCGCCACCCGCGATTTTAGTTGGCGAGCATGAGGAAGATGGCCGGGCGCTTATGCATGTCGAATGCGCCGGCATGCTTTTTCCAGTCGCCGGCGGTTCGCGTCGCGATGCGTTCGGATTCGAGCGTTAGGTCGACGGCCGCCGTGATCCACGTCGACGGCGCGCAAGTCGCGACGAGCGCGTCGAGCAGGGCGCGATTCCGATAGGGCGTTTCGATAAATATCTGCGTCTCGCGCCCCTTGCGCGAGCGTTGTTCGAGTTCGCGCAGCGTTTTGGTGCGCTCGCCGGCATCGACGGGCAGATAGCCGTGGAACGCGAAACGTTGACCGTCGAGTCCCGAGGCCATCAATGCGAGCAAGATCGAGCTCGGGCCGACGAGCGGCACGACTTTGACGCCGCGCTCGTGCGCGCGCCGCACGAGCAGCGCGCCGGGATCGGCAACGGCCGGGCAACCGGCTTCCGACACGAGGCCGCCGTCGGCGCCGGCCAAGATCGGCGCGAGCAGCCGCTCGATGTCGGCGGCCGGCGTGTTCACGTTCAGCTCGCGAATCTCGATTTCCTGGATCGGGCGCGCCACCCCCACGCGTTTCAGAAACGCACGCGTGCTCTTGGCGTTCTCGCCGACGAAGTAACCGAGCGAGGCGGCGCGAGCGAGCACGCTGGCGGGCAGCACCGTCGCGAGCGCGTCGGCGTCACCGTCGCCGAGCGCATTCGGAATCAAATAAAGTACGCCGCTCATTGCGCACCCGCGAACAAGGGATAGCCGGTTTCGCGCAGCATCCGCGTGAGCGCGATCAGCGGCAGGCCGACGAGCGCGGTCGGGTCATCGGATTCGATCGACTCCAGCAGGGCGATGCCGAGGCCCTCCGATTTCGCGCTGCCCGCCACGTCGTAGGGCGTTTCGGCCCGTAAATAGGCTTCGAGGTCGGCATCGGGCAAATCGCGAAAGCGCACGCGCGTGACGACGTCTTCCGTGCGCGCCGTGTCGCGCGCGCTATCGAATAGGGAAAGTGCGCTATGGAACTGCACGACGCGGCCGCGCATCATCCGCAGTTGTTCGAGCGCCTTTTCATGGGTGCCCGGCTTGCCGATTTGCAGGCCGTCGAACGTGGCGACTTGATCGGACCCGATCACGAGTAGAGGTTCCGCCGCCGCCTCGCGGGCCGCGACGGCGCGCGCCTTTGCTTGTGCGAGCCGCAGCGCGGTCGCCGCGGGCGTTTCGCCCGCGAGCGGCGTTTCGTCGAGCGCCGGAACGCAGACGTCGAAGGGGATGCGCAAGCGTTCGAGCAAGGCGCGGCGATAGGGCGAGCTGGAGGCGAGGATCAGCCGAGGCGGCCGGGCGGTGGAATCGTGCATGGTTCGTTGAGCGGAACGGGCCGGAGGCGAGCCGCCGTGCCTGTTCGGTTGATCTTTAAGTGATTGACTGCAAAAGGTAAATCAAATATACTCTTCGGCTTTTCACGGTGTCCGATAAGTCTCTGGCTCAATAATCTAACTGGCTGGTTAATAAGCTAGTTAAGTAAGCTAGTAGCGTAGCGGCCACCGTGGGCACGAAGTCAAGCAGAAGCAGATGTCAGGTTGCGAGCGAGTACCGATGGGTCGGTGCCGCGCGGAGCGAGGAGCGAATCATGTCCCAACATTCCGGTAAGGCTGGCGGGCTCATCGATCCGCATGCGTTCGATGTCTTCGAATTTGCGCGTAGCGGTCGCCAGGCCGCCGGCGCCGTGCGCGTCTCGCAGTTGCCGCGCATGTTAAACGAAGTCCCGGCGGACGCGCCAGATCGCGACACGCTGTTTACGTGGCAAGCCGAGGGCTCGACGCAGCCCGAGTTGCAAGATGACGGCACCGAGGCCCCGCAGCCGTATTTGCGGCTCGCGCTGCACGGGGCGGCCTGGCTCGAATGCCAGCGGTGCCTCTCGCCGTACGAGCAGTCGTTCGATATCGAGGCGACGTACCGGCTCGTGGCCACCGAAGAGCAAGCCGAAGAGTTCCCGCTCGACGAAGACGAACTCGACGTGATCGTGGGTTCGCGCCAATTCGATCTCGTCGCGCTCATCGAGGAAGAGTTGTTGCTGTCGCTGCCGCTCGTGCCGAAGCATGACGTCTGCCCGCAGGTGCACGAGAGCCTCGTCTCGGGTGCGGCCGGCGAGCATGCGAGCGATCTGAGCGAAGTCGAGAGCGATAGCGAGGATCCGACGTCCGGCGCTGCCGAGCAGGGCGACGCGGACAAGCCCAATCCTTTTGCCGCACTCGAGGCGCTCAAGCGCGGCGGCGAGGACGAGGGCGGCAAGAAGCATTGAGCCGTTGCGCGAGTCGCGCCGCGGCTCGCCGGCCGGTCGGCGACTGGTATTAAGCCGATCGGGCTGTGTTAGAATCCCGAAAATTTTTAGGAGTTACCATGGCAGTCCAGCAAAACAAGAAGTCGCCGTCGAAGCGCGGCATGCACCGCTCGCACGATTTCCTGACGACGACGCCGCTCGCCGTCGAGCCGAGCACGGGTGAAGTGCATATGCGTCACCACATCAGCCCGAACGGCTACTACCGCGGCAAGAAAGTCGTTAAGACGAAGAACGACTAATCGCGTCGGCGCGCGGCGTTCGCCAACAGGCGATGCTCTTGCGCGGCGAGTGGCTCGCGTGAAACGCTCCGGTTCGGACAAAAGGCGGCATTCAACTGCCGTTTTTTTGTGTCGATCGCAGTCGGCGCCTAGGCGTTCGATGCAATCGCATGCTTTGCGATCGACCGGGGCCGACGTCTCGGCACTCGCTTCCTCCCCAAGCGGAGCACTTACTCTGGTCTCATGCTTCGCGGCCGGCCGCAGCCGATGTGTCTGCGCGCGCCGCGGTTCCCTGCATAGCGCCTGAAATTCGTCGCAGTCCATGACTATAAAGCTCACGATAGATTGCATGGGAGGCGACCACGGCCCGTCCGTGACCGTTCCCGCTGCCGTCAGCTTCGTTCGCGCGCACGCCGATGCGCAGTTGATGCTCGTCGGCCTCGAAGCTCCGATTCGTGCTCAACTGAAGAAGTGCAAGGCGCAGGACAATCCGGCCCTGACAGTCGTGCCGGCATCGGAAGTCGTCGCCATGGACGATCCCGTCGAAGTCGCGTTGCGCAAGAAGAAGGATTCGTCGATGCGCGTCGCGCTGAACCTCGTCAAGGACGAGGTGGCGCAAGCGTGTATTTCGGCCGGCAATACGGGCGCGTTGATGGCGGTGTCGCGCTACGTGCTCAAGACGCTTGCCGGCATCGAACGTCCCGCCATCGCCTCGGCGCTGCCGAACTCGCGCGGCTACACGATGATGCTCGACCTCGGCGCGAACGTCGATTGCGAGCCGCAGCATCTGCTGCAGTTCGCGGAGATGGGGCACGCGCTCGTGTCGGCGCTCGAGGGTAAGGATCGCCCCACGATCGGCTTGCTGAACATCGGCGAGGAAGTCATCAAGGGCAACGATACGATCAAGCGAGCCGGCGAGTTGCTGCGTGCGAGCACGCTGAACTTCCGCGGCAACGTGGAAGGCAACGACATCTACAAAGGCACGGCCGACGTCATCGTCTGCGACGGTTTCGTCGGCAACGTCGCGCTCAAAACGTCGGAAGGATTGGCGCAGATGCTCTCCGAAATCATCCGCGAGGAATTCGGACGTTCGCTGCTCACGAAACTGATGGCCTTTTTGGCGCTGCCGGTTTTGATGCGGTTCAAGAAGCGCGTCGATCACCGGCAATACAACGGTGCGGCGCTGCTCGGTCTGCGCGGGCTCGTCATCAAGAGCCATGGCTCCGCCGATGCTTATGCGTTTGAGTGGGCTATCAAACGCGGGTATGATGCGGTCAAAAATGGCGTCCTGGAACGCCTGGCGCGAGCGATGGAAGAAAACGCATATCCGCTCGCGCAAGCAGCGCGCGACGGCGGCGGCGCCGGTCACGCGAATCTCGCCGGCCGTCCGGCCGAGCCTGACGCCGCCGTATCTTCGAAAGCATAAATGGCTCAATCGAATCTTTACTCCCGCGTGCTGGGCACCGGCAGTTATCTGCCGCCCGGCCGCGTCACGAATCAAGAGCTCGCCGATCGCCTCGCCAAGCAGGGGATCGAGACGAGCGACGAATGGATCGTCGCTCGCACGGGCATTCATGCGCGGCATTTCGCCGATCCGGATGTCACGACGAGCGACCTCGCGCTGATCGCCGCGCAGCGCGCGATCGAGGCGGCCGATATCGACCCGCAGTCGATCGACCTGATCGTGGTTGCCACGTCCACGCCCGATTTCGTGTTTCCGAGCGTGGCTTGTTTGCTGCAAGACAAGCTGCAGATCAAGAGCGGCGGGGCCGCGTTCGACATCCAAGCGGTCTGCTCGGGCTTCGCCTACGCGGTCGCCACCGTCGATGCGCTGATCCGTAGCGGTCAGCACCGCACGGCGCTCATCGTCGGGGCGGAAACCTTCTCGCGTATCCTCGATTTCAACGATCGCACCACCTGCGTGCTGTTCGGCGACGGTGCCGGCGCGGTGATTCTGCAAGCATCGGACGAGCCGGGCGTCGTCGCGAGCGCCATGCACGCGGACGGCAGCTACGCGAACATCCTGTGCACGCCGGGCCATGTGAACGGCGGTGTCGTCGCGGGTAGCGCCTTTCTTCATATGGACGGGCAAGCGGTCTTCAAGCTGGCCGTCAACGTCCTCGAGAAAGTCGCCCTCGAAGCACTGCAAAAGGCCGATTTGTCGCCCGACCAGGTCGATTGGCTAATTCCGCACCAAGCCAATATCCGTATCATGTCGCACACGTGCCGCAAGCTCGGGTTGCCGCAAGAGCGCATGGTCGTCACCGTCGGCGAGCACGGCAATACGTCGGCCGCATCGATTCCGCTCGCATTCGATATCGCGGTGCGCGACGGCCGGATCAAGCGCGGCCAGAACGTGCTCATCGAAGGCGTCGGCGGCGGCTTCACCTGGGGCGCCTCGGTCATCCGTTATTGAGCCGCGGCGCTCGAGCGGCTCGGCCGGACGAGCGCCGGCCGGTTAGCACGCGTGCGTGCGGCACGCATCAAGCTTCACATTTGGGGACGATATGAAATTTGCGTTCGTTTTTCCTGGGCAAGGATCGCAGTCGGTCGGCATGCTCAACGCATTCGCCGACCGCGCAGTCGTGCGCGAAACGCTCCAGGAAGCGTCCGACGCGCTCGGTCAGGACCTCGGCAAGCTGATCGCCGAAGGGCCCGCCGAAGAACTGAATCTCACGACGAACACGCAGCCCGTGATGCTCACGGCCGCCTACGCGATCTATCGCGCGTTTCGCGAAGCCGGCGGCGCGGAGCCGGCGATCGTCGCCGGCCATAGCCTCGGCGAATACACGGCGCTCGTGGCGGCCGGTGCGCTCGCATTTCGCGACGCCGTGCCGCTCGTGCGTTTTCGCGCGCAGGCGATGCAAACGGCGGTGCCCGTGGGCGTCGGCGGCATGGCCGCGATCCTCGGTTTGGACGACGATACGGTGCGCGCGGTCTGTGGCGAAGCCGCCCGTGAAAGCGGCGCCGTGGTCGAAGCCGTCAACTTCAATGCGCCCGCGCAGGTCGTGATTGCGGGACATAAGGCCGCCGTCGAGAAAGCGTGCGAGATCGCGAAGGCCAAGGGCGCCAAGCGCGCACTGCCGCTGCCCGTTTCGGCGCCGTTCCATTCGTCGCTGCTCAAGCCGGCCTCGGACCAATTGCGCGAGTACCTCGCAAGCGTCGAGGTCAAGGTGCCGCGCATTCCCGTCGTCAACAACGTCGACGTCGCCATCGTGTCGGAACCCGCCGCCATCAAGGATGCGCTCGTGCGCCAGGCAGCCGGCGCGGTGCGCTGGGTCGAATGCGTGCAGTCGATGGCCAAGGACGGCGTGACGCACGTGATCGAGTGCGGGCCCGGTAAAGTGCTCGCGGGTCTGACCAAGCGAATCGACGGCAATCTCGCGGGCGCGGCAATTACCGACCCCGCCTCGCTCGACGAAACGCTGAAGCTTATCGGCGCATGAAGCGCTAGCGTCCGTCGGGCGTGCTTGCGCGAATCGCGCACGGCACGCGCGCCGACTGGACTGCCCGTTCAATGGATCATCCCAATCATGGAAAAAGCTCTCGATAAACAAGTGGCGCTCGTGACGGGCGCTTCGCGCGGCATCGGCCGGGCGATTGCGCTCGTGCTGGCGCGTCAAGGCGCAACCGTCATCGGCACTGCGACGAGCGAAGCCGGCGCGGCCGGCATCACGGAAGCGCTCGCGGCCGAGGGGCTGGCGGGACGCGGCGCCGTGCTCGAAGTCAACGACGCGCAAGCCGTCGATGCCATGATCGAGTCGCTCGTGAAGGAGTTCGGCGCGCTGAACGTGCTCGTCAACAACGCGGGCATCACGCGCGATCAACTCGCGATGCGCATGAAAGACGACGAATGGGATGCCGTCATCGACACGAACCTGAAGGCGGTATTCCGTCTGTCGCGTGCCGTGCTGCGCCCGATGATGAAGGCGCGCGGCGGGCGCATCATCAACATCACGTCGGTCGTGGGTTCGGCCGGCAACCCCGGGCAGATCAACTACGCGGCGGCCAAGGCCGGCGTGGCGGGCATGACGCGCGCGCTCGCGCGCGAGATCGGCAGCCGCGGCATTACGGTCAACTGCGTGGCCCCGGGCTTTATCGATACCGATATGACGAAGGTGCTCCCCGAGGAGCAACAGGCCGCGCTCAAGACGCAGATTCCGCTCGGCCGCCTGGGCAGCCCCGAGGATATCGGCCACGCCGTCGCGTTCCTTGCCTCGCCGCAGGCCGGTTATATCACCGGCACGACGTTGCATGTGAACGGCGGCATGTACATGTAGTCACGGATTTCGTTTAACATCCGCGCCGACGCTGGAAGCATGAGGCTTTCGACGGGGCGCCAAGCCATGCCTTGAGCGCGCTTTTTTGACCAGGCAAACCTGATAAAATGCGCGCACTTGGATTTTTGAACTTTTTCCCTCGGAGGGGTAATGGACAACATCGAACAGCGCGTCAAGAAGATCGTCGCGGAACAACTGGGCGTCGCCGAAGCTGAAATCAAGAACGAAGCTTCGTTCGTGAACGACCTCGGTGCTGACTCGCTCGACACGGTCGAACTCGTGATGGCGCTGGAAGACGAGTTCGGCATGGAAATTCCGGACGAGGAAGCCGAGAAGATCACGACGGTCCAACAAGCGATCGACTACGCACGCGCAAACGTCAAGGCTTAAGGCCCGAGCGCCTCGCGCTGTACGCTGGCTGCGGTTTGACGCGCATCTGCCGTCGGATTCCGATGCTAGTGCCGAATTTATAGCCACAGGGCTCACAGGGGCGGTTTCCTGTGACCGCTGTGGCTTTTGCTTTTGTCATTTATGGAAAAGGGGTTACCGTGAGCCGTCGCCGTGTTGTTGTTACAGGCCTGGGTCTGGTATCGCCTGTCGGCAATAATGTTGCCGACGGCTGGGCCAATCTGGTCGCCGGCAAGTCCGGCATCGCGACCATCACGAAGTTCGATGCGACGAACTTCTCGACGCGCTTCGCCGGTGAAGTGAAAAACTTCAACGTCGAAGACTACATGTCCGCCAAGGAAGCCCGCCATATGGATACCTTTATCCATTACGGCATGGCGGCGGGCATGCAGGCGATGAAAGACAGCGGATTGGAGATCACTGAAGCGAACGCCGAGCGCGCCGGCGTCGTCGTGGGTTCGGGTATCGGCGGCTTGCCGATGATCGAAGTCACGCAGACCGAGCTGCTCAATCGGGGGCCCCGCCGGATCTCGCCGTTCTTCGTTCCCGCATCGATCATCAACATGATCTCGGGCCACCTGTCGATGCAGTTCGGCTTGAAGGGCCCGAACCTCGCGATCGTCACGGCCTGTACCACGGGCTTGCACTGCATCGGCGAAGCCGCGCGCTTGATCGAGTACGGCGATGCCGACGTGATGTTGGCCGGCGGCGCGGAGGCCACGGTGTCGCCCCTCGGGATCGGCGGCTTCGCCGCGGCGCGCGCGCTGTCGCAGCGCAATGACGACCCCGCGACGGCAAGCCGTCCCTGGGATGTCGACCGCGACGGCTTCGTGCTCGGCGAGGGCGCGGGCGTCATGGTGCTCGAAGAGTATGAGCACGCCAAAGCGCGCGGCGCGAAGATCTATGCCGAAGTCGGCGGTTACGGGATGAGCGCGGATGCTTATCACATGACCGCGCCGCTCGAGGACGGCGACGGTGCGCGCCGCTGCATGAGCGCGGCCTTGCGCAACGCGGGCGTCAACGCGGACGAGGTCGACTACGTCAACGCGCATGGCACCTCGACGCCGCTCGGCGATCTCGCGGAAACGACGGGCATCAAGCGCGCGCTGGGCGACCATGCGAAGAAGGTCGTCGTCAATTCCACGAAGTCGATGACGGGTCACTTGCTCGGCGGTTCGGGCGGCCTGGAGTCGGTGTTCACGGTGCTGGCGATCCATCATCAAGTCTCGCCGCCGACGATCAACATCTTCAATCAGGACCCGCAATGCGATCTCGACTACTGCGCGAACGAAGCGCGGGAGATGAAGATCGATGTGGCACTGAAGAACTCGTTCGGCTTCGGCGGTACGAACGGCACGCTCGTCTTCAAGCGCGTCTGAGCGCCGCGGTCCACGCGTGGATCCCGATCTCGAAGCCGATTCGCGAGCGCCGCGGCGGGTGACGCTGCGGCGCTCGCGCGCGGTGCGCCTCGCGGCGTTCTCGTTCGGGTGCGTTTGCGTGGCAGCCGTGCATTCGACTGTCGCCGCGCATATGGGCGTGGTGGACGCGCTTTGGCTCGCCGGGGCCGCCGCGGCGGCGCTTTGGGCCTCTTTCGCGCGCTACGAGCGCCGCCAACCGTTGCTGCTCGAATTGACGCCCGATGGCATCGCCGGGTTCGACCGAGCCGGGCGGTGCCTGTTTCAGGGGCGCATCGCCGGCTGCTCGCAATGGGCCGAGCGTCTGCTCGTGCTCGCTGTGACGGGCGCGAAGGGCCGGGTGGACACGTTCGTCGTGGCGGCCGATGCCGTCGATGCCGCTTGCTTCCGTCTGCTGGCGGTGCGCGGGCGGCATCCCGTTTAAGCGAGCCGTCGAAAGTTTCGTGCCTGGCGGTCCGAATCTGTAACGCCGGTAACAGCCGTTACACACTGAGCATGGGGCGATGATAGGGACGCTACAATAGCCGTCCGCGACGCATCCCTCCAAGTAAACGGACCCAACAGGTGAGCGAAAAAGAAATCGACCAGGTTCTGGTCGAACGCGTGCAGCAGGGCGATAAGGCCGCGTTCGAACTCCTGGTCTCGAAATACCATCGCAAGATCATTCGGCTGATCTCGCGGCTCGTGCGCGACCCCGCCGAAGTCGAGGACGTCGCGCAAGACGCGTTCATCAAGGCTTACCGGGCGTTGCCCCAGTTTCGCGGCGAATCGGCGTTCTACACGTGGCTCTACCGCATCGCCGTCAATACGGCAAAGAACTATCTGGCCACGCAGAGCCGGCGTGCTCCCACCTCGACCGAGGCAAACGCCGAAGAGGCGGAAACTTTCTCGGACGCCGATCAACTAAGGGATATCAACACGCCTGAGTCGTTGTTGATGAGCAAGCAGATCGCGCAGACGGTCAATGCCGCGATGGCCCTATTGCCGGAAGAACTCCGGGTGGCCATCACCCTTCGTGAGATCGAGGGACTGAGCTACGAAGAGATCGCCGAGATGATGGATTGCCCCATCGGTACGGTTCGATCGCGTATTTTTCGTGCTCGCGAGGCAATTGCGGCAAAATTGCGTCCGCTACTGGGCACGCCGGAAGGCAAGCGCTGGTAGCCGCCTCGCGGCGGCGCGTAGCGGCGATAACTGGATACGGTCGGTTTACTACGGGGTGTGTGTAAGATGGGGAGCGTCATGGGGTCGGTCTCGATGCAATCGCAGGGAAGCTCGCGAGGCGAGCATGTGTCGGCATTCGTCGACGGGGAAGGGCTCGACGCCCCGGCATCACTCGATCAATGGCTGGCCGGGTTCGATCATGAAGATCGCTCCGCTTGGTCGGCTTACCATCTGATCGGCGACGCGTTGCGTTCGGACGACCTGGCCATTCATCCGGCCAAGAGCGAGACGTTCCTGGCGGGCGTTGCCGCTCGACTCGAAGCCGAGCCGCATATCCTCGTTCCTGCGCAGGTTCCCGCGCGGCGCGGCGCCTCGGCCGTGCTCAAGCGGCGCGTCGCCCCGGCGCTGGCCGTTGCCGCGGCCTGCGCGATGTTGAGCTGGATCGTCGTTCCGCAGTGGCACGGCTTCGGCTCGACGGTCACGGTGCAATCGGCGGCCACGAGCGCCGGCGGCGACGGCGTGCAGTCGGTTGCGATGACGAGCGCGCCCGGTGCCCCCGAAGGCAACATCATCCGCGACGCGCAATTGGATCAGTATTTGGAAGCGCATCAGCAATTCGCTCAGCAGCCGATGGCGGTCGCTTCGATGCCGCTCATCCGCGCGGCCGCTCAGACTTCGCAGGGCCGCTAAGCCGATGCGGACAATGCGCTCGATGGGCGCCGCCGCCCCGCGGCAATGGGCGGCGTGGCTTTTGTTTGCCGCCGCGATGTTTTCCCTGTCCCCGCAAGCCGCTCGCGCCGACTCCGACGCGGGTGCGCGCCAGCAGGCGGGCGCTCTGCTGGACCGCATCCAGGATGCGGCCCGGCACGAGAACTACGAAGGCGTCTTCGTTTTTCAGCACGGCAACTTCGTCCAGTCTTCGCGGATTGCCCACTATTTCACGCATGACGGCGAATTCGAGTCGGTCGAAAGCCTCGACGGCCAGCCCCGTAAGCTGTTGCGTCACGACGATGACCTCTATACGTTCGTGCCCGATCGGCACCTATGCGTCGTCGAAAAGCGCCTGAACAAGGATTCGTTCCCCGCACTGATCAGCGAGAGCGGGGCCCAGGTCCTGTCGGTCTACGATCCGAAGATGCTCGGCGCCGACCGCGTCGCTGGGCTCGATGCACAGGTGATCGAGCTCGATCCGAAAGACGCCTTCCGCTTCACCTACAAGCTTTGGGCAGAGGCGAAATCGGGCTTGCTGCTGCGCGTGCAGACGCTCGATACGTCGGGTCAGGTGCTCGCGCAGGCCGCCTTCACGCAAGTGCGCGTGGGCGTACCGCCGCAAAAGGCCGGCATCGCGGCGGGCATCCGCGGCACGCACGGCTGGACGCTCGTGCGCCCGCCTGTTTCGCCGGTCGATATGCAGGCGCAAGGTTGGCGCATGGCGCCTGATATTCCGGGCTTTCACCCCATCCGCGAGCTGCGCCGGCTGATGGCCGCGCGTGATCCGCAGGCCGCCCCCATCCCGGTCGATCAAGCCGTGTTCTCCGACGGGCTTTCGACCATCTCCGTATTCGTGGAGCCGGCCGAAGGCAATTCCCGCAAGGAAGGGGCGGGCAGCACCGGGGCTACGCACGTGCTTGTCACACGTTATCGCGATTATTGGATCACCGTGCTCGGCGAAGTGCCGCAAGCGACGCTGCAGCGGTTCGCGTCTGCCATAGAATACAAAGCTACCAAGTAACGCTTCGGCTTCCCCTGTTATGACGACTCTTTCGGTGCGCAAATTCCTAGCGGCCGCCGCGGCGATGGCTTGCCTCTCGTTTGCGCCCCATGCGCAATCGGCCGTGCCCGCCGCGAGCCTGCCCGATTTCACCGACCTCGTCGACAAAGTGGGGCCGGCGGTGGTCAATATCCGCACCACGACGACGCTGGCGCCGAGCTCGAGCAGCCAGCGCCCCGCGCCGCCGGGGATGGGCGACGGGGACATGTCCGAATTCTTCCGGCGCTTTTTCGGCATTCCGTTGCCGCAAGGGCCGCGCGGCGGCGATCCAGGCGATCGTGGCGACCGCGGAGATCGCGGCGACCGTGGCGGTAGCCCGGACCAATCGGACAACAACGACGACGAGAAGAGCGCGGGCGTCGGCTCGGGCTTTATCCTGTCGGCCGACGGCTACGTGATGACGAATGCGCACGTCGTGGACGATGCCGACAACATCTACGTCACGTTGACCGACAAACGCGAGTTCAAAGCCAAGCTGATCGGCGTGGACGATCGCACGGACATCGCGGTCGTGAAGATCGACGCGACGAATCTGCCGACGGTGACGATCGGCGATTCGAACAAGGTTCGCGTGGGCGAGTGGGTCGTGGCGATCGGCTCGCCGTTCGGTCTCGACAACACCGTGACGGCCGGGATCGTCAGCGCCAAGGGGCGCGAGACCGGCGATTACTTGCCGTTCATTCAGACCGACGCAGCCGTGAACCCGGGCAATTCGGGCGGTCCGCTGATCAACATGCAAGGCGAAGTGATCGGCATCAACTCGCAGATTTACAGCCGCACCGGCGGATTCATGGGGATCGCCTTCGCGATTCCGATCGACGAGGCAATGCGGGTAGCCGATCAACTCGAGACGACGGGCAAGGTCGTGCGCGGCCGGATCGCTGTGTCCATCGGCGAGGTCACGAAGGACGTGGCCGAATCGCTCGGTTTGCCGCGCGCGCAAGGTGCGCTCGTGAGTAGCGTCGAGCCGGGCGGTCCGGCGGATAAAGCCGGCCTGCAGCCGGGCGACATTATCTTGAAATTCAACGGCACGACCGTGGAGACCGATACGGATCTGCCGCGCATGGTCGGCGATACGAAGCCGGGTAGTCATGCGACGGTGACCTTCTGGCGCAAGGGACAATCGCGCGAAGTGCCGATCGCGGTCGTGCAGACGCAACCCGACAAAACCGCCAAGGCCGACGAGCAGCAAAGCCCGCCGCCGAAGCCGCGGCCGTCGAATTCGCTGGGGGTGACGGTGTCGGATTTGTCTCCGAGTCAGGTGAAGTCGCTGAAACTGCGCACGGGCGGCGTCCAAGTGGAAGCCGTCGACGGCCCCGCGGCGCGCGTCGGGCTCCAAAAAGGCGACATCATTTTGCGGGTGGGCGATACGGATATCTCGAGCGCGAAGCAGTTCGAGCAGGTGACGGCGCATCTCGATCCGAAAAAGATGGTGGCCGTGCTCGTGCGCCGTGGCGAGAACACGCAATTCGTGCCGATCAAACCTCGCGCGCAAAGCAAATGACCGCCTTGCCCGCCCGGCATTTGACGCTTTACTCGCGGGCTTGGTGCCACCTGTGCGAGCAGATGCGCGAGGCGCTCGAGCCGCTCGTGCGCGAATTCGGCGCGACGCTCGAAGTGATCGACGTCGACGCCGATCCGGCGCTCGTCGAGCGTTACGACGAACTCGTGCCGGTGCTCGTCTGCGAAGGCGTGCAACTTTGTCATTACCGGCTCGACGGCGAGCGCGTGCGGGCGGCATTGGCGCGGCCGGGCGCGTGACCCCAATGCAGCCGCCGGGCCACGCGTCGACGGCCCCCCGAGCCGGCGTTCCAACGCTTGCGGCCTCATCGGCCGTCACCGATACGAACGGCCCCCATGGCGAAATCCGCCGTGGCGAGGCCATTTCGGCTAAAATAGGCCGTTTTTTCACATACTTACAAGGCGTGCTCCGCAGTCGTCCGAGCGCGCCTTTTTCGCTTGATCGGCCCTGAATGGATCACATACGCAACTTTTCGATCATTGCGCACATCGACCATGGCAAGTCGACGCTCGCCGATCGCATCATCCAACTGTGCGGCGGCCTGTCCGACCGCGAAATGGAATCGCAAGTACTCGACTCGATGGACCTCGAGCGCGAGCGCGGCATCACGATCAAGGCGCAAACGGCCGCGTTGCATTACCGCGCGCGCGATGGCAAGGTCTATAACCTGAACCTCATCGACACGCCGGGCCACGTCGACTTCTCGTATGAAGTGAGCCGTTCGCTATCGGCTTGCGAAGGCGCGCTGCTCGTCGTCGACGCAAGCCAGGGCGTCGAGGCGCAGACGGTCGCCAACTGCTACACCGCGATCGAACTGGGCGTCGAAGTCGTGCCCGTGCTCAACAAGATCGATTTGCCGGCGGCCAATCCCGAGAACGCGATCGCCGAAATCGAGGACGTGATCGGGATCGACGCGACCGACGCCGTTCGGTGCAGCGCCAAGACGGGGCTCGGCGTCGAGGACGTGCTCGAGTCGCTGATCGCGAAGGTTCCCGCGCCCAAGGGCGATCCGGACGGCCCGCTGCAGGCGCTCATCATCGACTCGTGGTTCGATAACTACGTCGGCGTCGTCATGCTCGTGCGTATCGTGAACGGCACGCTGCGTCCGAAGGACAAGATCAAGCTGATGGCCACGGGAGCGCAGTATCCCGTCGAGCATATCGGCGTGTTCACGCCGAAGTCCAAGAACCTCGAGTCGCTGTCGGCGGGGCAGGTGGGCTTCATCATCGCCGGCATCAAGGAACTGACGGCGGCGAAAGTGGGCGACACGGTCACGCTGGCCACGCGGCCGGCGCAAGAGCCGTTGCCGGGCTTCAAGGAAGTGAAGCCGCAGGTGTTCGCGGGCTTGTATCCCGTCGAGGCCAACCAGTACGATGCGCTGCGCGAGTCGCTCGAAAAGCTCAAACTGAACGACGCATCGCTGCAATATGAGCCCGAGGTGTCGCAAGCGCTCGGGTTCGGTTTCCGCTGCGGCTTCCTCGGCTTGCTGCACATGGAAATCGTGCAGGAGCGGCTCGAACGCGAATTCGACATGGATCTCATTACCACGGCGCCGACCGTGGTCTATGAGGTGGTCCAGGGCGACGGCTCGATCATCATGGTCGAGAACCCGGCCAAGATGCCCGATCCTTCGAAGATCGAAGAGATCCGCGAGCCGATCGTCACGGTGAATCTGTATATGCCGCAGGATTACGTGGGTTCGGTCATCACGCTGTGCACGCAAAAGCGCGGCAACCAGATCAACATGCAATACCACGGCCGCCAGGTGCAGCTCACCTACGAAATCCCGATGGCCGAGATCGTGCTCGACTTCTTCGATCGCCTGAAATCGGTATCGCGCGGCTACGCGTCGATGGATTACGAGTTCAAGGAATACCGCGCGTCCGACGTCGTCAAGGTCGACATGCTGATCAACGGCGACAAGGTCGATGCGCTGTCGGTCATCGTGCACCGGTCGCAGTCGCAATACCGCGGCCGCGAAGTCGCGGCGAAGATGCGCGAAATCATTCCGCGTCAGATGTACGACGTGGCGATTCAAGCCGCGATCGGCGCGCACATCATCGCGCGCGAAAACATCAAGGCGCTGCGCAAGAACGTGCTGGCGAAGTGCTACGGGGGCGACATCACGCGTAAAAAGAAGCTGTTGGAAAAGCAAAAGGAAGGCAAGAAGCGAATGAAGCAAGTCGGGTCCGTCGAGATTCCGCAAGAGGCTTTCCTCGCAATCTTGCGCGTCGAAGACAAATAACAGGACCTCTCTTACATGGACTTTGCGCTGATTCTTTTTGTGCTCGTCGTCTTGACGGGCATCGCGTGGGTTGCCGATAAGCTTGTGTTTTTGCCGCAGCGCCGGCGCGCCGCCGAGGCCGCCGTGACCGAATTCGATCGCCAACAGGCGCGTATCGGCGAGCGCTTCGCGGATGAAAACGCGCCGCAAACGCGTGCCCGCCTGCGCGACGAGAAATTGCGTCAGCCCTGGTGGCTCGAATACACGGCCAGCTTTTTCCCCGTGATTCTCGTCGTGTTCCTCGTGCGCTCGTTCGTGGTCGAACCATTCAAGATTCCGTCGGGCTCGATGGTGCCGACGCTGCTCGTCGGCGATTTCATTCTCGTGAATAAGTTCGATTACGGGCTGCGGCTGCCGATCGTCAATACGAAAATCACGCAAGGCTCGCCGCTCGCGCGCGGCGACGTCGTGGTGTTTCGCTATCCGAAGGACGAATCGGTCGATTACATCAAGCGCGTCGTCGGTCTGCCCGGCGATACGGTCGCCTACGAGAACAAGCGCCTGACGGTCAACGGCAAGAGCGTCACCGAAACGCCGTTGCCCGATTACTTCGACGAAGAACGGATCGGCTATGCCAAACAGTTCGAGGAAGACTTGCTCGGCCGTAAGCACGCGATCTTGAACAACCCCGCCGTGCCGCCGTTCGTCATCGGCGCCGAAGACTTTCCCTATCGCGACAACTGCTCGTACAACAGCGAGGGGGTGGTCTGCAAGGTGCCCGCGGGCCACTACTTCATGATGGGCGATAACCGCGACAACAGTGCGGACAGCCGCTACTGGGGCTTCGTGCCCGATCGCAACATCGTGGGGCGCGCGTTCTTCATTTGGATGAACTTCAGTAATCTGAAGCGCATCGGCACGTTCAACTGAACGCGTCGCACGCCGCGCTGTGCGCGGCGTGCGCGTCGTCCATCCGGTTTGCCACGTTTTTTCGCGCCTCGCCCCGTCGGACCGTCGGGCGAGGCGCGCGCGTTATACTCTGCACATGCCGCTATCTCCGCTCGAAAGCCGGTTGCGCTACGAATTTCGCAATGCGGAATTGTTGCGCCAGGCGTTAACTCACCGCAGTCACAGTGCCTCGCACAATGAACGGCTCGAATTCCTGGGCGACTCCGTTCTAAATTGCGCGGTGGCCGCGCTTTTGTATCAGCGATTCGGCAAACTGGACGAAGGCGACCTCTCGCGCGTGCGCGCGAACCTCGTCAAACAGCAGTCGCTCTACGAGATTGCTCAGGCCCTTAATATTTCCGAAGGCCTGCGGCTCGGGGAAGGCGAGCTGCGCAGCGGCGGCTTCCGACGCCCGTCGATCCTTGCCGACGCGTTCGAAGCCATTCTCGGCGCGATCTTTCTGGACGGCGGATTCGATGCGGCGCAGACCGTCATCAAGCGCTTGTACGTCCCGATCCTCGATCACATCGATCCCCGTACGCTGGGCAAGGACGCCAAGACGTTGCTTCAGGAGTACTTGCAAGGACACAAGATCGCCTTGCCCACTTATACGGTCGTCGCGACGCACGGTGCCGCACATAATCAGCAGTTCGAGGTGGAATGCGCGGTGCCCAAGCTCGACGTGAAAGTGTCGGGCTCCGGCGCGAGCCGCCGTGCCGCCGAACAGGCCGCGGCCAAGAAGGCGCTCGATGAAGTCATGGCCGTGCAGCCGGCGCTCGAAGTGAAGCCCAAGCGCTCGCGCGGCGCGCGGGCCGCCAAGCTCGGCGAGCCCGACGTTGTGCCGGGCGTCAAAGGCATTCAAGCGGCGCTCGATTTGCGGGCACCCGAACGCCGGTCGGAGAAAGACAAAGGCGCGCGTGGCGAAGCCGCGAAGGCGCCCGTTGCCGTCGAAGGCGGGGAGCGCGCCGCGAGCGTGCCGCCGGCGATGATTCGCGCCGCGCATGTCGAGCACAAGACGCAAGGGCGCGGACAAGACGCCAGCGCGAAGAGCGAAGGCGCTTCCCCCGGAGTCAAGCAAGATGCGGCCGCAGCCAAGCCGGAGCCCGGTGCGGTGAAGGCCGACGGCCAGCCGAACGCCGGCGCCGCCACGCCCGGCGGAGAAGCCGAACTCGTGTCGGACATCGCCGGCGCGACGCGTCCGCGCGCGCCCGAACCCGACCATTCATGACCTCATTCGCGTTCGCGGCGCCTCCCGCGCGCCGCGCCGCCACTTTCCGACTCGCCAGCCTCGCATGATCGATACCCCCAACCCCTCCGGCTTTCGCTGCGGCATGGTCGCCATCGTCGGCCGGCCGAACGTCGGCAAATCGACGCTGATGAACGCGCTTGTCGGGCAAAAAATCAGCATTACGTCGCGCAAGGCGCAAACCACGCGCCATCGCATCACGGGTATCCATACGTTCGAGGACGCGCAGTTCATCTTCGTCGATACGCCGGGTTTCCAGACTCAGCACAGCGGTGCGCTCAATCGGTCGCTCAATCGTGCCGTCACCTCGACGCTGACGTCCGTCGATGCGGTGCTGTTCGTGATCGAGGCGGGACGCTTCGGGCCCGACGATCAGAAGGTGCTCGATCTGATTCCGCCGTCGGCGCCCACGCTGCTCGTCGCGAACAAACTCGATCGAGTGAACGACAAGAAGGCGCTCTATCCGTTCTTCCAAAAGATGAGCGCACTGCGCGAATTCAAGGAAATCGTCCCGCTTTCGGCCAAGCACGCCGACGACGTCAAGCATCTGCTCGATACGGTCAAGCCTTATCTGCCCGAGGGCACGCCGATGTACGGCGAAGACGATCTGACCGACCGCAGCGAGCGCTTTCTCGCGGCGGAGATTTTGCGCGAGAAGGTCTTTCGTTGGACCGGCGACGAATTGCCGTATACGAGCACGGTGCTCATCGATAAATTCGAGACGGAGGGGCGCTTGCGTCGCGTCTTCGCGACGATCCTCGTCGATCGCGACGCACACAAGGCGATGATCATCGGCCACAAGGGCGCCAAGCTCAAACAGATCAGCACCGAGGCACGGCTCGACATGGAAAAGCTCTTCGACGGCCCCGTTTATCTCGAAACGTTTATCAAGGTGAAGAGCGGTTGGGCCGACAACGAGGCCGGGCTGCGTGCCTATGGGTACGAATGACGAGATTCACGACGCGCCGGTAACGATTCCCGCGTCCGACGACGAGACAGAGTCAGGCAAGGCGGCGCCTGCGCCCGTTCGCACCAAGCGCACGCGTGCGGCATCGGCATCGCGCTCTAGCGAGGAGGGCGAACGCGCGCCCTCGCGCCGCGCGCCGCGCGAGCCGTCGCACCGTATCGGGGAGCAGCCCGCGTTCGTCCTGCACAGCTATCCCTACCGCGAGACGAGTCTCATCATCGACGTGTTTTCGCGCGACCACGGCCGCCTCGCGCTCGTCGCGAAGGGCGCGAAACGCCCGCATTCGGCGCTGCGCGGCGTGCTGCAGACGTTTCAGCCGCTCTCGATGTCGTGGTCGGGCAAATCCGAGATGCGCACGCTGACCGGAGCCGAATGGGTCGGCGGTATGTTGCCGTTGCGCGGCGACGCGTTGCTGTGCGGGTTTTATGTCAACGAACTGCTCGTCAAGTTCTGCGCGCGCGAGGATCCGCATCCCCAACTGTTCCATCATTACGTCGTCACGCTGACCCGGCTTGCGCACGACGAGCCGCCGGTCCAAGTGTTGCGCTCGTTCGAACGCGTGTTGCTGCGCGAGACGGGCTATGCGATGGCGCTCGATCGCACGGTGGCGCGCAAAGCCGTGCTGGCCGATGGGCGCTATGTCTTCGATCCCGAGCGCGGCGTGCGCGAGGCGGCGAGCGAGCTGCCCGCGCACTGGCCCGTCGTCTCGGGACAAACGTTGCTGGACATGGAGCGCGACGATTACCATCGTGCCCAGACGGTCGCGCAAAGCAAGACGCTGATGCGCTTTTTGCTCAACACCTATCTTGGCGGCACGCCGCTGGCGACGCGCCAGATTCTTCTCGATCTGCAGAACCTATGAGCTTTTTCCTGACGTCGCCGAACGTCATCGACCTCGGCGTCAACATCGATCACGTCGCCACGCTGCGCAACGCGCGCGGCACACGCTATCCCGACCCGGTTCGCGCCGCGCTGCAAGCCGAGGCCGCCGGAGCGGACGCCATCACGCTGCACTTGCGCGAGGACCGCCGCCACATCGTCGATGCGGACGTGCGCGCGCTGCGGCCGCAACTGGCGACGCGGATGAACCTCGAATGCGCGGTGACGCAGGAGATGCTCGATATCGCCTGCGACGTGCGTCCGCACGACGTCTGCCTCGTACCCGAAAAGCGCGCGGAACTGACGACGGAAGGCGGTCTCGACGTGGCCGGTCGTTTCGAGTCGGTCCGCGCCGCATGTCGCCAACTGGCCGATGCGGGCTCGCGTGTTTCGCTCTTCATCGATGCCGACGAAGCGCAGCTTCGCGCGGCGCAGGAAGCGGGCGCGCCGGTCGTCGAATTGCACACCGGTCGTTATGCCGATGCGCACGGCGAAGCCGAACAACAGCGCGAATACGAGCGCATCGTGCGCGGCGTCGAACTTGGCGTGTCGCTCGGTTTGAAGGTCAACGCGGGCCACGGTCTGCACTATACGAACGTGCAGCAGATCGCCGCCATCGAGGGCATCGTCGAATTGAACATCGGTCATGCGATCGTCGCGCACGCGATCTTCGCGGGCTGGGACAACGCGGTGCGCGAGATGAAGGCCATCATGGTGGCGGCGCGTCTCGCCGCCAAGCGCTGATTCTTCAAGAGGCCGCGCCATGGCGATCTACGGTATCGGCACGGATCTCATCCAAGTGAGCCGCGTGGCGGCCGTCATGGCGCGAACGAATGGGCGCTTCGCCGAGAAGGTGCTCGGCCCCGACGAGTTGCGCGTCTATCACGCGCGCAAGGCGCGTTCGGAGGCGAGGGGACTCGCGTTTCTCGCGACACGCTTTTCGGCGAAGGAAGCGTTTTCCAAGGCTATCGGCCTCGGCATGCACTGGCCGATGACATGGCGTGCGCTGCAAACGCTGAACGAGCCGAGCGGCAAACCCTTTATCAAAGCCTCGGGCGAGCTCGCCGCTTGGCTTGCCGAGCGCGGCATCACGGCGCAAGTGACGATTAGCGACGAGCGCGACTATGCCGTCTCGTTCGTCGTCGCCGAAACGAATTCGACGTCCGCCCAACAATAAGCGCGCTCCGTGCGCGCACGCTTCGTTTCTTTTCTCCGACATGCTCCTCGACTCGATGAAAAACCCTCCCGGCCCCGTGATGCTCGACGTCCAGGGGCAAGTGCTGACCGACGACGACGTGCGGCGCCTGGCGCACCCGATGACGGGCGGCGTCATTTTGTTCTCCCGTCATTTCGAAAACCGGGGCCAGCTCATTGCGCTGACCGATGCCATCCGCGACGTGCGCGACGATTTGCTGATCGCCGTCGATCACGAAGGCGGCCGCGTTCAGCGCTTCCGCACGGACGGCTTCACGGTGCTGCCCGCCATGCGGCGCCTCGGCGAGCTTTGGGATCGGGACGTGCTGCACGCGACCAAAGTCGCCACGGCCACCGGCTACGTGCTCGCGGCAGAGCTGCGCGCCTGCGGGATCGATATGAGCTTCACGCCCGTGCTCGATCTCGATTACGGCCGTTCCGCGGTCATCGGCGACCGCTCGTTCCATCGCGACCCGCGCGTCGTGACGTTGCTTGCGAAAAGTCTGAACCACGGGCTTGCGCTTGCCGGGATGGCCAACTGCGGCAAGCACTTCCCGGGTCACGGATATGCGAGCGCCGATTCTCACGTCGCACTGCCTGTCGACGAGCGTTCGCTCGAAGAGATTTTGGCCGATGATGCCGCGCCCTACGATTGGCTCGGCATGGCGCTCGCCTCGGTGATTCCGGCGCACGTGATCTATTCGAAAGTCGACGACAAGCCGGCAGGCTTCTCGCGGATCTGGCTGCGAGACATCTTGCGCGAGCGGCTCGGGTTCAAGGGCGCGATTTTCAGCGACGACTTGTCGATGGAGGCGGCGCGCGCGGGCGGCACGCTCACACAAGCGGCGCAAGCGGCACTCGAGGCCGGCTGCGACATGGTGCTCGTCTGCAATCAGCCGGAGGCCGCGGAGCGCGTGCTGAACGAGTTGGCGTACGAGCCATCGAAGGAAAGCGCGCAGCGCCTGAAGCAACTGCGCCCGCGCGGCAAGGCGCCCAATTGGCGCAAGCTCCTCGAGCGGCCCGTTTATCGCGACGCGAAGGCGCTGCTCGCCGGCGCGTTCGGTTGATGCCGGCCGCTACGCCATCTTCATGCGTTGCAGCTTCTTGTAGAGCGTTTTCGGGCTGATGCCGAGCAGGGTGGCGGCGCGATGGCGCGTGCCGCCGACGGCATCGAGCGTTGCCCGGATCAGCAGATCCTCGACGTCGGAGAGCGGCGTGCCGACCGTCACCTGCACGCTGCCGCCGTTGAGCCGCCGGCCACCGGCGCCGTTGGCCTCGTCGGCCCGCAGCGAATCGACGATCTCGCCCGAGGCGTTGTAGGCGCGGCGCACGCGTTCGTGCAACTCGCGCACGTTGCCGGGCCAATCGTAGGTGAGGCATTCGCGGACGAGGTTCGGCCCGATCCTTTTGTTGACCGTGGCCAAGCCGCTGGCGTTGATCTCGCGATTGAGCTCGTCGACGAGCGCCTCGGCCAGCAGCACCGCGTCGTCGCCGCGTTCGCGCAGCGGCGGCAGAGCCAGCGAGGCCGCATCGAGCCGCAGCCACAAATCCTCACGCAGCACGCCTTGCGCGACGGCGTCCCGGGCCGGCTTGCGCGTCGCCGCGATGATGCGGCAATCCACGCTGACTTGATTGCTCCCGCCCACGCGCATATACGTTTGCGAATCAAGCGCGCGCAGCAATGCTTCTTGCTGCGGCAACGGCAATTCGGCAATCTCGTCGAGGAACAGCGTGCCGCCCGCCGCTTGTTCGAACAAGCCCGGTTCGCGGCGCTCGATCGACGGCACGGCGCTTTCCTGGCCGAACAGCATGCTGTCGAGCCCGCGCTCCGCGCCGCCGTCGCGCGCGAAGGCGCGGCAATCGAAGACGACGAACGGGCCTTTGCGGCGGCGGCTCATCTCGTGCAGGGTGCGGGCGGCGATTTCCTTGCCCGTGCCCGCCTCGCCGCAGATGAGAATGGCCGACTCGGTCGGGGCCAGCCGCTCGATCGCATCGTAGACGTGAGCCATTGCGTCGCTGCGGCCGATCATCGGGCCGAAACGGCCCAGGCGGCGCAACGTCGAGCGAAGCGCTTGCACTTCTTCCGTCAACTCGTACGGGCGCGGGATGCGCGCGAGCAGTGAGCGCAGCCGCGGAATGTTGACGGGCTTGAGCAGGTAGTCCCAAATACCGTGGCGCAGCCCTTCGATCGCGCTTTCGACCGTGGCGTTGCCGGTCATGACGATCACCGGCACGACGCCGTCCGGCTGGGCGGGCAGGTTATGCAGCAGGTCGAGGCCGCTGCCGTCGGGCAAGTTCAGGTCGATCAAGACGACATCGGGGATGAAGCGCGTCAGCGCCGCGCGCGCTTCGGCGAGCGAGGCGGCGGTGTCGACGGAGAAACCGTCGGCGGCGACGATCGCATTGAGACCGGACAGACTATTAGGATCGTCTTCGACAATCAGGGCGTGTGGCATGGCTGGCGTAGTCAATTAGTAAGTCGGAAGCCCGTCGGCGCCAAGAAGGAATGACGCCATCCACGACAAACGCATTTCGACGGCGCACGGGCTACCGATCGAGCAAAGCATTTGGCGTGCCAGATCGTTCTCCTTTACAGAACAAGCACTTGTCACCGCCACCCGGAAAGAGCGGCAGTTCCGGCCGCGCTATAGTGAAAAAACGACCGGTAAAGTTTGCTTAACCATACACCACTCATACGAAAAAAAAAGCGCCCCAGGGGGCGCTTTCAGTCGGCATAACGTTCCGTTCGGGGCGCGCAAGCGGCGCCCGAAAGCGGGAACGGTTACGCGCGGCTGCGGTATTCGTCCGTGCGCGTATCGATTTCGATCTTGTCGCCGATGTTGCAGAATAGCGGGACTTGCAGCTCGAAGCCCGTGTTGATTTTGGCCGTCTTGAGCACCTTGCCCGACGACGTGTCGCCCTTGACCGCCGGCTCCGTGTACGTGATTTCGCGCACGAGCGTGGTCGGCAATTCGACCGAGATCGCTTTTTCGTTGTAGAACACGACTTCGCAGGGCATGCCGTCTTCGAGGTAGTTGAGCGCGTTGCCCATCATCTCGGCTTCGACTTCGTATTGGTTGTAGTCGGCGTCCATGAAGACGTACATCGGGTCGGCGAAGTACGAATACGTCACTTCCTTGCGATCGAGCACGACGACGTCGAACTTGTCATCCGCCTTGTAGACGGATTCCATGCCGGCGCCCGTCAGCAGATTCTTCAGCTTCATCTTGACGACGGCGGCGTTGCGGCCCGACTTGTTGTACTCGGTTTTTTGCACGACCATGGCGTCGCTGCCAATCATCACGACGTTGCCGGTGCGCAGTTCCTGTGCAATCTTCATAAAACGATCCTGTGCGAATAAAGTGGCTGATCTGTTGCTCAACGGCATCGACATCGATCGTTCAAGTAGCACTCGCTACGCCGTTGGATAACCGCTTATTTTAACTGAGATTTCGCTAATTCGGCTAGGTTGGCGGCGAGGTCGCCGACAGCAGCGAGTTCGCCGGCCCAAGCCGCCGCGCGCGTCCGGTAGGTGTCGCGATGGCGCCAGAAATCGGCCCAGTCGGGTGTTCCAGCCCCATTCCAGGCGTGCCAAAAGCGGCCGAGCGCCGCGCGCGGCGCCGGCGCGAGACCTCGCGCGTAATGGGCGAGCGCGGCATCGAGCTTGGGCAAGTGCGCCGCATCGGCTTGCGGATAGATGTGCCAAACGAACGGCCGGCACGCCCATTGGGCCCTGACGAACGAGTCCTCGCCGCGCACGAAGTTCAGATCGCTGGCCCACAGCAATTTATCGAATTCGGGTTGGGGGCGAAACGCAAGCGAATGGGCTCGCAAGGCGCCGCGCTCGGCGCGCGCGCCGGGGCCGAATGCCGGCAGGCCGAGGAAACGGGCCAGCGCGCCCGAGACGCGGCCCTCCGGCGCCAGCAGCACGAGGGGCTCCGCCGCATCGCGCCATTGCTCGAGCAGGCCGTCGACGGCCGGATTCTCATAGCAGAAGAGCGAGACCACGGTTGCCTCGGACGGCGGCTGCGGCGCGCCGGTCGTTTCCCTCCACCAAGCGTCGCGCGCGTGCGCGTCGGATTCGAATGCCCGGCGGGCATCGTCCAGGGATCTTTCCTTGATCACGCCGCCGGTTCCTGGGCCGAGACCGGGGAAGAAGAACGTCTTGGTCAGCGGATAACGCGTATGCGGCGAGGGCTTCAGATGGCATTCGGCGACCCAATCCTCGGCGCTCAGGTACTCGAGGTTGACCCAGACCGGGCTGCGCTGGCGCCGGGCCATCGCGGCGACGTAGGCCGGCGGCAGCTCGCATGCGAAAGCTTCGATGACGATATCGGCCACGGTCAGCGCATCGCCCGCGTGCATCGGCTCGCGCCAGTGCTCGATGACGACGCCGTCGATGCGCTGCCGCGCGAGCGCCAGGTCGAGCGCCGGGCATAAGCGCGCGAACGTATGCAAGTCGTCGACGAGCAAGCGTACCTGCCAACCGTACTCCGTCGACAGTTGCCGCGCCAGACGCCAGCACACGCCCACGTCACCGAAGTTGTCGATGACGGCGCAAAAGAGATCGCACGAGAGCGTATCGGCGGCGGGCGGCGTGGGGTGTGCCTGGTGGGCGGAAGCGTTCGAGGGCATGGCGCAATGATGGGACGAGAGGGCGCCCGGAGCAAGGACAGACCGGACGGTGCATGCGGCGTCGGCCGGGCCGCGGCGAACGCGGCGACCCGCCGACGCAAACGGCCGGGGCAAATGGTCTAAACTGGCGATTCTAAAGCACGCAAGCACGCCGCGGCCCGCAAGCCGCGCGCGGCGTTTCGCATCCGACGCGCATGACCGAATCCGACGCTCAACATCCGCCTTTCGAACCGAAGAAGTTCCTCGCGCAATTGCCGCATCTGCCCGGCGTGTACCGTTACTACGACGCGCAAGAGAACGTGCTCTACGTCGGCAAGGCGCGCGACCTGAAAAAGCGCGTCTCGAGCTACTTCACGAAGACGCAGGTTTCGCCGCGTATCGCGATGATGATCACGCGCATCGCGCGCATCGAAACGACGGTCACGCGTTCGGAAGCCGAGGCGCTGCTGCTCGAGAACAATCTGATCAAGGCGCTGGCTCCGCGCTACAACATTCTGTTTCGCGACGACAAGTCGTATCCGTATTTGAAGCTGACGGGCCATGCCTATCCGCGCATGGCGTATTACCGCGGCGCGGTGGACAAGAAGAACCAATATTTCGGGCCGTTTCCAAGCGCCTGGGCCGTGCGCGAAAGCATTCAAATCTTGCAGCGCGTTTTCCAGTTGCGCACCTGCGAGGATTCCGTCTTCAACAATCGAACACGGCCTTGCCTGCTGCATCAAATCGGCCGCTGCACGGCGCCGTGCGTCGGCGCGATCAGCGAAGAGGATTACGCGCGCGACGTCTCGAACGCATCGCGCTTTTTGCTCGGCCGTCAAAGCGAGGTCATGAAGGAGTTGGAGGCCAAGATGCATGCGTTCGCCGCCGAACTGAAGTTCGAGCAGGCGGCGGCCGTGCGCAACCAGATGAGTTCGCTCTCCACGGTGCTGCACCAGCAGGCGATCGAAGTGGGGGGCGACAGCGACGTCGATATCCTGGCCGTCGTGGCGCAGGGCGGACGTGTCTGCGTCAATCTCGCCATGGTGCGCGGCGGACGCCATCTCGGCGACAAGGCCTATTTCCCGGCGCATGTCGAAAGCGCGTTCGCAAGCGACGACGAAGACGATGCCGGCGAAACCGGGCAAGCGGACGAAGCCGAGGTCGTGGACGAAGCGCCGGAATCATCGGAGTCCTCGGCAATATCGGAACCGCTCGAAACCGGCATCGAAACCGAAGTGCTCGAGGCGTTCATCGCGCAGCACTACCTCGGCAATCGTGTTCCACCTGTGCTCGTCGTCAGCCATGCGCCGGCTAACCGGGAACTCGTCGATTTGCTGGCCGAACAAGCGGGACACAAGGTCGTGTTCGTGCGCCAGCCCCAAGGGCAGCGGCGCGTCTGGCTCGGGATGGCCGAGCAAAACGCGCGGCTCGCGCTGGCGCGGCTCTTGTCCGAGCGCGGCTCGCAGCAGGCGCGCACGCGCGCATTGGCCGAAGTGCTCGGCATGGAGTGCGACGACCTCGCGCATTTGCGTATCGAATGTTTCGACATTAGCCATACGATGGGCGAGGCGACGCAAGCATCGTGTGTCGTTTACCGCGATCACAAAATGCAAAACGGCGAATATCGCCGCTACAACATCACGGGCATCACGCCCGGCGACGACTATGCCGCCATGCGCCAGGTGCTCACGCGCCGCTACGAGAAACTCGCGCTCATGGCCGCTCGGAACGCCGATGACCGGGCTCAAGCGCTGCAGCCGGAGGCTGCGGCCGACCCCGAACTCGCGGCCGATTCGGCCGAAACCGTCGCAAGCGGCGGCGTGCTGCCCAACATCGTGCTGATCGACGGCGGCAAGGGCCAAGTCGAGGTGGCTCGCCAAGTGTTTACCGAACTCGGGCTCGACCGTTCGATACTCGTGGGCGTCGCCAAAGGCGAGGGCCGCAAGGTCGGTCTGGAGACGCTCGTCTTCGCGGACGGCCGCCCGGCCCTCGAACTCGGCAAGGAGAGTGCCGCGCTGATGCTCGTCGCGCAGATTCGCGACGAAGCGCACCGTTTCGCCATCACGGGCATGCGAGCCAAACGGGCGAAAGCCCGCCAAACCTCCCGGCTCGAGGAATTGGAAGGCGTGGGCGCCAAACGGCGTCAGCGCCTGCTGGCGCGTTTCGGCGGCTTGCGCGGCGTGGTGGCGGCGAGCGTCGAGGATTTGGCGAGCGTCGAAGGCATCTCCCGCTCGCTGGCCGAACAGATCTACCGGCAACTGCATTGACCGAGGCCGGCCGGGCTTTGCCGTCCTAACTTGTGGCGGGTCCGGCGACGCGGCACAATGGCGTCTCCTTGATCCGCTCTCTCACTTTCCAGGCCTGCCATTCGCCCATGCCGTTCAATTTCCCGATCTTTCTGACATGGCTGCGGATCGTGCTGATTCCGCTCGTCGTCGGCGTGTTCTACATGCCCGATTCGATGATGAGCGGCGCCGAACGTAATATTTCGGCGGCGGCGATCTTCGTGCTGGCCGCGCTGACCGATTGGTTCGACGGTTTTTTGGCGCGCAAATGGAACCAGACCTCCGCGTTCGGCGCGTTCTTGGATCCGGTGGCCGACAAGCTCATGGTCACCGCCGCGCTGCTCGTGCTCGTGCAATTGACGCGCATTCAATCCGCGATCGCACTCGTGATCGTCGGCCGCGAGATCGCGATTTCGGCACTGCGTGAGTGGATGGCGCAGATCGGTGCTTCGAAGAGCGTGGCCGTCAACCAGCTCGGCAAGTTCAAGACGGCTTGCCAAATGGTCGCCATTCCCATGCTGCTCTACTACGGCAAGGTCCCGCTCGGTGGTACGCTCGCGATCGATACGCGCGTGTGGGGACAGTGGCTCATTTATCTCGCCGCGGTGCTGACGATCTGGTCGATGCTCTACTACATGAAGCTCGCCTGGCCTCAGATCCGCGAACGCGGCGGCGCCCACTGACGGATCGTGTGCTGCACCGACTTGTCTGTCGCAGTATGATGTCGGCGCAATACATGGCGGGGTCGCGCGCCTCGATGCGAACCGTGCCGCAAGGCCGGCTTCGACCCCCGCCTAATCCTTCGTTTTTCACCGTTCGATCGCGCGGGTTGCTTTCCCGCGCAAGGGCGGCTTCGTAGAGAGAGTCATGTCCAGCGTTTCCCCCGCTTCGGCCGCCGAATCGAAAGTCCGCACCGTCTTTCGCGTCGTCAGCGGCAATTTTCTCGAGATGTACGACTTCATGGTCTACGGCTACTACGCGCATGCGATCGCCAAGACCTATTTCCCGAGCGGCAACGACTTCGTCTCGCTGATGCTCTCGCTGTCCGTGTTCGGCGCCGGTTTCATGATGCGTCCGCTCGGCGCGCTCGTGCTCGGCGCCTATATCGACCGTCACGGCCGCCGCAAGGGCCTCATCCTCACGCTGACGCTGATGGCCGTCGGGACGCTGGCCGTCGCGGCGGTGCCCGGCTACGCGACGATCGGCATGCTTGCGCCGGTGCTCGTTTTGCTCGGGCGGCTGCTGCAAGGCTTTTCGGCCGGTGTCGAGCTGGGCGGCGTTTCGGTCTATCTGTCGGAGATCGCCACGAAGGGCCACAAGGGCTTTTATTGCTCGTGGCAATCGGGCAGCCAGCAGGTGGCCGTCGTGTTCGCGGCGCTGCTCGGCGTGATTTTGAACAACCTGCTGCCGGCCGAGCAGATGGAAGCATGGGGGTGGCGTGTGCCGTTCCTGATCGGCTGCCTGATCGTGCCGTTCCTGTTCCTGATTCGCCGCTCGCTGAAGGAAACCGACGAATTCCTCGAGATGCCGCACCGTCCTTCGATCGGCGAAGTGTTCGCCTCGCTCGTGCAGAACTGGGGCGTCGTGCTCGGGGGCATGGGCATGGTGCTGATGACCACGGTGTCGTTCTACCTCATCACGGCGTACACGCCGACGTTCGGCCGGGAAGTGCTGAAGCTTTCGTCGATCGATACGCTCATCGTGACCGTTTGCATCGGCTTGTCCAACCTCGTGTGGTTGCCCGTGATGGGCGCGGTATCGGATCGCGTCGGCCGCCGGCCCGTGCTGATCGTCTTCACCGTGCTCACGATTTTGACCGCTTATCCAGCCGTGCAGTGGCTCGTGGTGGAGCCTTCGTTCGGCCGCTTGCTGGCCGTGGAACTATGGCTCTCGTTCCTCTACGGCAGCTATAACGGCGCGATGGTCGTGGCGCTGACCGAGGTCATGCCGCGCGCCGTACGAACGGCAGGGTTCTCGCTCGCCTACAGCTTGGCGACGACGATCGGCGGTTTCACGCCCGCGATCTCGACCTTGCTGATCCATGAAACGGGTAACAAGGCAGCGCCGGGCCTCTGGATGGGCGTCGCGGCGATTTGCGGCCTCGTAGCCACGTTGTTCCTCTATCGCACGCCCCAGGCGCGCGAGCAGTACAAGGCCGTCTGACTATCGACTCCTCGCGCGGCCCCGGCGGCCGCTCGAAAACAAGCGCGCGGCGCGCGGACGTGAGATGTCCGCGCGCCGCGCTGCTTTATCGGCCCAGCACTTCGCGCGTGAGCGCCTGGGCGACGGTTGCGACGACGCTTTCCCATTGTCCCGGCGAAGGCTGGCGCACGAGCCGCGCGCTGGGGTACCAAGGGCTGCGGTCGGTGTTCGTGAACCAGCGCCAGTCGGCCGCATAAGGCAGCATGAGCCAGAGCGGCTTGCCGAGCGCGCCGGCCAGGTGCGCAATCGACGTATCGATGGAAACGATCGCGTCGAGCCGGTCGACGACGGCAGCCGTATCGGCGAAGTCGCCGATACGCGTATCGAACCGGTGGATCGAGGCCGTGCGCGCGAACGTATCGAGCGCGCGTTTATCGTCGTCGCTCAGATTCGGCTGAAGCACGAGCCAATCGATACTCTCGAGCGCGAACAGCGGAGCGAGGGTTTCGATTGGCATCGCCCGGTTTTCATGCGCCTGAATGCGGCCCGACCAGGCGAGCCCGATCTTGATTTTCGCGTGGCCTCCCAGTGAGCCGCGCCAGCGGCGCCGGTACGCGGCCGGCACCTCCAGATAGCGGCCGGGAGACGGCAATGTCTCGAGCGTCGTGCCGAGAACGAGCGGCAGGCTTAGCAGCGGACAGCATAGGTCGGCTTGCGGCCGCGCTTGCCCCGCGATGGCCACCGCGATGCGCCAGTCGGTTGCGAGCGGCGCGACGAGCGGCTCCAGTTCGCGCTGCACCGTCACGATGACCCGGCCGACGCGCTCACGCGCGAGCGGCACGAACCGAAGGAACTGCAAGGTATCGCCGAAGCCTTGTTCCGCTTCGATCAAAAGCGTGCGTCCGGGGGCCGGCTCTCCGTGCCATCGGGGTGCGGCGGGCGCCGCTTCGCCGGCCGCCGCAGCTATCGCGAGCCGTGATTCATAGGCGGGCAAACCGCGCGTGAAATCGCCAAGCGTGAGCAGCGTCAGCGCGCGGTTCAGTTGCGCCGACGCCAGATCGGGCCGCAGCCGCAGTGCTTGATCGAAGGCCCGCAGCGCGGCTTCGTGCGAGCCGAGCGCATGGTGCGCATTGCCGAGCCCGAGCCATGCGAGCGCGAGTTGCGGATCGAGCCCGACCGCGCGCTCGAAGCGGGCGATCGCGTCGCGGTAGCGGCCCTGCGCAGCGAGCGCATTGCCGAGCCCCAACAGCGCGGGAGGGAAATTGCCCTGCAGCGCTAGCGCAGCCTCGAACGCGCCGGCGGCTTCCTCGTGACGGCCGACGGCGTCCAGCGTATTGCCGAGGTTGAAGTGCGCGGCGACATAGTTCGGCTGCGCCGCCAGTGCCGCCTGAAATTGCTCGATCGCTTGCTCCGTGCGCCCGAGCGCCGCTAGCGCCATGCCGAGATTGTTGTGGGCGCCTGCGTGTCCCGGCCGCAAGGCAAGCGCCTGTGAGAACGCCGCGATCGCTTCCTGCGTGCGGCCCAACGCGTGCAGCGCATTGCCGAGATTGTTGTAAATCGAGGCGTCGTTCGGTTGCAGACGCAACGATCGTTCGAAGGCGAGCACGGCGTCTTCATGGCGTCCCGCCTGCGCGTAGGCGTTGCCGAGATTGTAATGAGCAAGCCCGAAATCCGGCGCGAGCGACAGTGCATTGCGAAAACGCTCGATCGCGCCATCGAGCTTGCCCAATGCCTTCAACGCGTTACCGAGATTCAGTTGCAGGCCCGCGTCGTCGGGCCGCAATGCCACGGCCCGGCCCACTAGCTCGGCCGCTTCTTCGTGGCGGCCTTGCTGATGGCGGAGCACACCCAGGAGGTGGAGGGCGTCGGTGTGGACGGGATCGGCGTCGATCGCGGCACGGTAATCGCGCTCGGCGTCGGCGAGTCGTCCGTCACGATGCGCCGCGTAGGCGCGCGCAAAAAAGGGATCCATGACGGCAGGCAATGGCGCAAACGCGGCATTGTCCCATACTCGCGAGGTGCCCGGCCGCGGGCGCCCGGTGCTGTCGTCGTGACCGAAGGCACGGGTGATTCGGCTGGCGCGGTTCGGGCCCCGATCCCGGTCGGCCGGCGTACACTTGGCGGGATCTCTTCGTTCGCCGGAGGACAAGCATGGCCGCCGTCAACGTCAACGCGCTGCCGGTGCTGATCGTGGGGGCTGGGCCGACCGGGCTCGCTTGCGCGATGAGTTTGGCTCGATCACGCGCAAGCGTACGCGTGATCGATCGCGCGCCGCACCCCGCGCCGCATTCGCGGGCGATCGGCATACAGGCTCGTACGTTGGAGCTGTTCGAACAACACCGCCTCGTAGACCCGATCCTCGAACTCGGACACCGTTTGCGCGCCGCGAATCTCTATTCGAACGGCACGCGGCTCGCGCGGCTCGATTTCGACCCGCTGCACACGCGTTATCCGTATCTGCTGTGCTTGGAGCAGTCGGCGACGGAGCGCGTGCTGACCGAACACCTCGCCACGCTGGGCGTGCGGATCGAGCGCGGCGTCGAACTCGTCGGGCTACGGCAAGAGGCCGCGCAGGTCGAGGCGCAGCTTTTGCACGTCGACGGCCGGCAGGAAATTTGCCGGGCGGCCTATGTGGTCGGCGCCGACGGCGCGCATAGCACCGTGCGCCATCTGCTGGGTCTGAACTTCGCGGGCCAGGCGCTTGCTCAGACGTTCCTGCTCGCCGATCTACAAATCGCATCCGATTTGTCGGACGATGAATTTCACCTCTTCGCTTCCGCCGACGGGCTCGCCGGGATCATTCCGATGGGCGGCGGGCGTCACCGTTTCATCGCCGACAATGCGACCGCTTTGACGCATGGCTCGGCGCAACTGCGTACAAACGGCGAGTCGGTGCAAGCGATGCAACCGGCCGCGGCCACCGAGGACGATCCCCCTTCGCTGGAGCTATGCCGCGCCGTCGCGCAGCAGCGCGCGCATCATCCGTTGATGCTGTCGGAACTCGGCTGGTCCAGTTATTTCCATATCAACAGCCGCATGGTGGAGCGGCTGCGGACGCAGCGCGTCTTTCTGGCCGGCGACGCCGCACACGTCCACAGCCCGGCGGGTGCGCAGGGGATGAACACGGGCATCCAAGAGGCGCTGAACCTCGGCTGGAAGCTTGCCTGCGCGTTGGCCGGCAAAGCGGGCGATGCGCTGCTCGATACCTATCAGATAGAGCGCCACCCGATCGAGCGCGACGTCTTGCGCCAAACCGCCTTTATTACCCAACTGGCGGAAGCAGAGCGCGGTCCGCTCAAGCTGCTGCGCGAACGCGTGATGCCGGTGTTGGCCGCCTTCGGCCCGCTGCGCGATGCGGCTCGGCTGATGGTCAGCGAACTGGCGATCCAGTACCGGCGCAGTCCGCTCACGCTCGAACGCGTGTTGGACGGCGGGCCGCGGGCCGGCGAACGGGCCCCCGATGCGCTCGTTCATGTCGTGGATGGTCCGCTCGGGCGAGCGCCGGGCACGGGGCGTCTGTACGACTTGCACGACCCGGCGTTTTTTTCGCTATTCATCCTCGTGGAGCCGCCGAACGGCGAGCCGTCCGAACTCGATGCGGCGCCCGCGCTCGCGGCCCCCGAGCCTACCGCCGATCCCGAACTCGACCGTCTAAGCGCGAGCATCGAGGCTGCGCTGCCGGGGGCGGTGCGAATCTGGCGCGTGACGGACGCCGGCGACGACGAGGCGTTCTCGCTCACCTCGACTTATGGACGCACGCGACCGGCGTTTTATCTCGTGCGGCCCGACGGCTACATCGGCGCGCGCGGGCGGCCCGCTTCCGATGCGAGCGCGCTCGCGCGGCACTGCGAGGCATGGTTCGCGCATGCCCCCAAGGTAGTTTGACCGGCTCGGCGCCTCGCGCTTTGCACGCACTCCGAGCGTCGCCGCTTTATGCGGCCGCGCGAGGCGTCAATGCGTCGCGCGCGCGTATAAGCGCCTCCCGTACGATCGGGGAGATTGCCGCGCCGGCGGCGGGATCGTCGAGCGAAGCCAGAATCGCGCGGCGCATCCGCGGCTCCCAGAAGCGCCGGATATGATCGGCGATACCGGCTAGCGCTTCGTCGCGATCGGGCATCGACGCAAAAAACTCGCCGATCTGGTTTGCCATCTCGATCAAATGCTCGGTGTTCATCGCCGTTCGCTGTCGTTCGTCGGGTTGGTTTTGCCGGTCATGGCGTTCATTTGCCGCTGGCAGCACCGGCCAGCGAACGTTCGCGCTCGCGCAGCAATTCGAGCTGCGTTTGGTTGAAGCGTTCGTAGCGTTGCTGCCATTCGGACGGCTGCTGCACGGGCTGCACCTGGACAGCCGTGACTTTGTACTCGGGGCAGTTCGTCGCCCAATCGGAGCTATCGGTCGTGATCACGTTCGCACCGGACTCGGGGAAGTGGAACGTCGTATAGACGACGCCGGGCTGCATCCGTTCGCTGACGAGGGCCCGCAGCACGGTTTGCCCCGCGCGCGATTCGATGCCGACCCAATCGCCCGTCGCGATGCCGCGTTCCTGCGCGTCGTGCGGATGGATTTCGAGCCGATCTTCCTCGTGCCAGCGCGAGTTTTCCGTGCGCCGCGTCTGAGCCCCGACGTTGTATTGCGAGAGGATGCGTCCGGTCGTCAGCAAGAGCGGGTAACGTCGCGTGACCTTTTCGCGCGATGCCACGAATTGCGTGATGACGAACTTGCCCTTGCCGCGCACGAACGCGTCGACGTGCATCGTCGGCGTGCCTTCCGGCGCTTGTTCGTTGCACGGCCATTGGACGCTGCCTAGCCGGTCCAGCAGTGCATAGGAGACGCCGCTGAACGTCGGCGTGAGCCGCGCGATTTCGTCCATGATCTCCGACGGATGGGCATAGTCCATCTCGTAGCCGAGCGCGCGCGCCAGCATCAACGTGACTTCCCAATCGGCGTAGCGCGCAAGCGGCGGCATGACGCGCCGCACGCGCGAAATCCGGCGTTCGGCGTTGGTGAACGTGCCGTCTTTTTCGAGGAACGACGAGCCCGGCAAGAAGACGTGCGCGTACTTCGCCGTTTCGTTCAAGAAGATATCCTGAACGACGATGCATTCCATCGACGTGAGCGCGGCCGCCACGTGCTGCGTATCGGGATCCGATTGGACGATGTCCTCGCCTTGGCAATACAAGCCCTTGAAGCTGCCGTCGAGCGCCGCGTCGAACATGTTCGGGATGCGCAGGCCCGGTTCAGGCTGGAGCGTCACGCCCCAGGCGGCCTCGAATTGATGCCGCACCTCGTCGCCGCCGATATGGCGGTAACCGGGCAGTTCGTGCGGGAACGAGCCCATGTCGCACGAGCCTTGGACGTTGTTCTGACCGCGCAGCGGATTGACGCCGACGCCCTCGCGGCCGATGTTGCCGGTTGCCATCGCGAGGTTCGCGATGCCCATGACCATGGTCGAGCCTTGCGCGTGTTCGGTCACGCCGAGCCCGTAATAGATCGCGGCGTTGCCCCCCGTCGCGTATAAGCGCGCCGCTTCGCGCACTTGCTCGGCCGGTACCCCGGTGACGTCGGCCGTGGCCTCGGGCGAATTCTCCGGCTGCGAAACGAATGCGCGCCATTGCTCGAACGCGAGGGGTTCGCACCGCTCGGCGATGAACGCTTCGTTCAGTAGACCTTCGGTGACGATCGTATGAGCCAGCGCGTTGACGAGCGCGACGTTCGTACCGGGGCGCAGTTGCAGATGGAAGGCGGCCTTCACATGCGGGCCGTCGACCAAGTCGATACGGCGCGGATCGGCGACGATGAGCTTGGCGCCTTCGCGCAGGCGCCGTTTCAGGCGTGAACCGAAAACCGGGTGTCCGTCCGTCGGATTGGCGCCGATGACCATGATCACGTCGGCGTGTTCGACCGATGCGAACGTCTGCGTGCCGGCCGACTCGCCGATCGTCGTTTTCAGGCCATAGCCGGTCGGCGAATGGCAAACGCGCGCGCAGGTATCGACGTTGTTGTTGCCGAACGCGGCGCGCACGAGCTTTTGGACGAGATAGGTTTCCTCGTTCGTGCAACGCGAGGACGTGATGCCGCCGATCGAATCGCGTCCGTACTTCGCTTGCACGCGGCGGAACTCCGAGGCCGCGTACGCGATCGCCTCTTCCCAGCTCACCTCGCGCCACGGATCGGTGATCTTGGCGCGGATCATCGGCTTCGTGATGCGGTCCTTATGCGTGGCGTAGCCCCAAGCGAAACGGCCTTTGACGCAGGCGTGGCCTTCGTTGGCTTGACCGTTTTTGTGGGGCGTCATGCGCACGACTTGCGAGCCTTTCATCTCGGCCTTGAACGAACAGCCGACGCCGCAGTAGGCGCACGTGGTGACGACCGAATGTTCGGCTTGGCCCGAGAACGTGATGCTTTTTTCGACGAGCGTCGCGGTGGGGCAGGCAGCGACGCACGCGCCGCACGAGACGCACTCGGACTCCATGAACGGCTGGCTCTCGCTCGCCGCAACGCGCGATTCGAAACCGCGTCCGGCGATCGTCAGGGCGAACGTGCCTTGCGTTTCCTCGCACGCGCGAACGCAGCGATTGCAGACGATGCACTTCGAAGGATCGTACGTGAAGTAAGGGTTCGATTCGTCCTTCGTGTCCTTCAAATGATTGGCGCCGTCGAAGCCGTAACGCACCTCGCGCAGACCGACGACCCCGGCCATGTCCTGCAACTCGCAGTCGCCGTTGGCGGGGCACGTCAAGCAATCGAGGGGGTGATCGGAGATATACAGCTCCATTACGTTGCGGCGCAGCGCTTGCAGCCGGTCGCTTTGCGTGCGCACGCGCATGCCCGCTTCGACGGGCGTCGTGCACGACGCGGGATAACCGCGCTTGCCCTCGATTTCGACGAGGCACAAACGGCACGAGCCGAACGGCTCCAGCGAATCGGTCGCGCACAGCTTGGGCACGTTCACGCCGGCTTCGATCGCGGCGCGCATGACCGAGGTGCCCGCAGGCACGGTGACGTCGCGGCCGTCGATTTCGAGCGTCACGTCGGTGTCCGCGTGCCTGCGGGGCGTGCCGTAATCGGTATCGTCGAATGGCGCGGCCGCGTTCGATCGGCACGCGCAGTGGGCTGAACCGCAGCCGCCCGGATTCGTCGCGGCGGATGGGGTAGGGGCGCTCGCCTGGGGCATATGAAGCTCCGTCAATCAGGCCGCGGCCGCTTTCGGCGCAGCGGGGCGAAGACCGAAGTCTTCAGGGAAATGATCGAGCGCGGACAGCACGGGGTAGGGCGTCATGCCGCCCATCGCGCACAGCGAGCCCGCTACCATCGTGTCGCATAGGTCGCGCAGCAAGTGAATCTGCTGCTCCGAAGTATCGCCGTTACGGATACGAGCGATGACCTCGACGCCGCGCGTCGAGCCGATGCGGCACGGCGTGCACTTGCCGCACGATTCGACGGCGCAAAACTGCATCGCGTACTGCGCGAGTTCCGCCAGGTTCGAGGTGTCGTCATGGACGACGAGCCCGCCGTGTCCGATGACGGCGCCGACTTGCGCGTAGGCCTCGTAATCCATCGGGATATCCCACTGGCTTTCGGGCAGGTAGGTGCCGAGCGGGCCGCCGACTTGAACGGCGCGCACCGGGCGGCCGCTCGCGGTACCGCCGCCGAAGGTCTCGACGAGCTCGCGCAGCGTGACCCCGAAGGCAAGTTCGACGAGCCCGCCGAATTTGATGTTGCCGGCCAATTGGAACGGCAGCGTCCCGCGCGAGCGGCCCATGCCGAAGTCGCGATAGAACGATGCGCCCCGGGCGAAGATGATCGGCACCGACGCGAGCGTGATGACGTTATTGACGACCGTGGGCTGCCCGAAAAGCCCGGCGAGCGCGGGCACAGGCGGCTTGGCGCGCACGACGCCGCGCTTGCCCTCGAGCGATTCCAGCAGCGCCGTTTCCTCGCCGCAAACGTAGGAGCCGGCGCCCTTGGCCACTTCGAGCTCGAAGGCGTGTGGGCCATCGAGGACGCGCTCGCCGAGCCAGCCCGCCTCGCGAGCGCGGCCGATGGCGGCGTTCAGCGTGGCGATCGCGTGCGGGTATTCGCTGCGTACATAGATGTAGCCGCGCGTTGCACCCGTGGCGATGCCGGCGATGATCATGCCTTCGATCAGCGCGAACGGATCGCCTTCCATCGCGAGACGATCGGAGAACGTGCCCGAGTCGCCCTCGTCGGCATTGCAGACGATGTATTTTTGCGCGGCTTTGGCCTCGCGCACCGTGCGCCATTTGATGCCGGCGGGAAATGCCGCGCCGCCGCGGCCGCGCAATCCCGATTCGAGCACCGTTTCGCAGGCCGCCTCCGGGCTCATTGCGAGCGCTGCCTTCAGCCCCGCAAGGCCGCCGTGAGCGACGTAATCGTCGATCGAAAGCGGATCGGTCAGCCCTAGGCGCGCAAAGGTCAAACGCTGCTGGCGTTTCAAGTAGGGGATGTCGTCGACGATGCCGACCGAGCGCGCATGCGCGCCGCCCGTGAGCCACCCGGCATCGAACAGCGACGCAACCTCGCTTGCCTCGACGTTGCCGTAGCCGACGCGTCCCGCCGCGGTTTGCACTTCGACGAGCGGTTCGAGCCACAGGAGACCGCGCGAGCCGTTGCGCACGAGTTCTATATCGAGCGAGCGGCGGGCGGCTTCGCGCACGATGGCGTCGGCAATCGCGTCGGCGCCTTGGGCGAGTGCCGACGAATCGCGGGGAACGTAGATGCGCGTGCTCATGCGCCCTCCGCGGAGGCTGCGACGGCCGGCGCTTCGGCCAGGGCCGCTTCGAGGAGCGCGTCGAACTTGCTCGGCGTGACTTTGACGTGCAGCTTGCCGTTGATCGTCATCGAAGGAGACAACGCGCATTGGCCGAGGCAGTAGACCGATTCGAGTTCGACCTCGCCCGCGGCGGCGTTGCTCGCTTCATGGCCGGCATCGAAGCGGCAAGCCGTGCGCGCTTCGATATGTCGGGCCAGCGCCTCGGTGCCCATGCTGCGGCAGGCTTCCGCGCGGCACAGCGCGACGGCGACGCGTGCCGGCGGCTGGGTACGAAAGTGATGGTAATAGGTGATGACGCCATGGACCTCGGCGCGCGAAAGATTGAAGGCGCGCGCCAGCGGCGCAACGGCTTCGGGCGGGACGAAACCCGCCTCGTCTTGAATGGCGTGCAGCACCGCGATCAGCGATGCGCCCGGCGAGACGTGCTGGCGGACGAGTTCGTCCGGCGCCGCGGCGCTGGCGTGTTCCAAGGTGGGGCTCCTCTTCGACTCATCAATATGCACTTGCTCGTCATATAGCGTGCATATATTCTCGGCTCTAGCCGTTGTTCCCGAACAATAGGCGTGGGACACCCGTTGTGCAATAGGAAGTCGGACAGCATAAATGATTGAGATCAAATGCGTCGCGGAATTGGTCGTACGCGACAGCACGGGCCGCGAGGCGAGCTTGACGGACATCGTGCCGCTATTGGCGCTGGTCGATGAAACGGGCAGCATCGCGCAAGCCGCCGGCGAGCGACAGTTGTCATACCGCCATGCGTGGGGACTGCTGCGCGCGCTCGAGTCGCGGCTCGGCGGCGAGCTGATCGCGAAGGAGCGCGGCAAGGGCTCGGCGCTTTCGGCATTGGGGCGGGCGGTCGTGCAAGCGCAGCGTGCTTGCGCGGAGCGGTTGGACGGGACGTTGGCGCAGTTTGCGAGCGAAGTGACTGCGGAGTTGAACCGGCAACTCGGCGCGGGCGGCACCACGCGCATTCATGCCTCGCACGGCTATGCGGTGGCGGCGCTCGTCGCGCAACTGGGCGCGCAAGCGGTTGACGCCGTCGAGATCAAATACCGGGAGAGTGCCGAGGCGGTGGCGGCGCTGGCGCGCGGGGAGTGCGACTTTGCCGGCTTTCACTTGCCGCGCGGCGCGTTTCGCGAATTTTGCGCCGATATCTACCGGCGCTGGCTCGACCCTCGGCGGCACGTGCTCGTCTATTTGACCGCGCGCAAGCAGGGGCTTTTTCTGACGAAAGGCAATCCCAAAGGCGTGCGCGGGCTCGATGACCTCGCGCGTCCCGACGTGCGTTTCGTCAACCGCCAACCGGGCTCCGGCACGCGGCTGCTGCTCGATCTTGCGCTCAATAGCGTCGGCATCGATCCCGAACGGATCAATGGGTACGCGTCGACTGAACTCACGCATACGGCGATCGCGGCGTTCGTCGCGAGCGGCATGGCCGACGCCGGTTTCGGGGTTGCGCCGGCCGCGCACCACTTCGGGCTCGATTTCGTGCCGATCGTCGACGAGGACTATTACTTCGCGTGCGATCGTGCGCGGCTGACGGCGCAGCCGCTGGCGGCGGCGCTAGCCGTGTTGCGCAGCGAGGCGTTCCGCGCCGGGGTGGCGACGCTGGAGGGCTACGACCCGACGCACTGCGGCGAACTGATCGATGTGACGGCGGGCTTGCGCGGCAGTGCTGTCGCGGGCGATGGACTCTGATTGACGCCTAGGATTCGGCGGCTTGCAGGCGGCGATGCGGTGGTTCCGATTACGGCGGTAACCGTGTCGGCTGCAAGACGGGCGGGTTCTGCGTTACGCTTACGGTTCTCGAATTGTTCTGATCTGGACCGCGCCGTCTGGCGCGGCAATCGCTAGCTATGAAATCGCTTTTCAATGTGTGCGCCGGCGCCGCGGCGGCCGGTATGCTGTTCGCGGTCGCGTCGATCGCATTCGCGCAAAACGCGCCGGGTGTGCCCGGAGGAATTTTGCAGGACGAATTCAAACTCCAAGCACATCCGCAATTGGAGTTCGCGGCATCGGCGCCGTCGAAGAAGTATCAAAACCGGACGTCGAAGATGCGCAAGAAGGGAGATAACGGCGATCCGAACGGCTGCAATCTGCAGTGTCCGGACGATGCGGAGTGATGGCTGCGGCGGGAGCAGCGGTTTGTTCTGGCTGGTCCTGCGTTGCGCAAGGAACCGAAATGCTGGTTTAAGTTCCACCTGGCATTGAACCCTCGTCCGTCAGCGGCCATGAACTGCTTTCCACGCTGTGTATTCGGACGGTCGTAACCCGTAGCGGGCTAGCACGCCCTCGTGCAGCCTGCGGAGTTCATCGACGATCAGTGCCTCGACGCTTATTTGCTCGTCCTCAGGAACGTGTTTTTCGACAGCTCGCTGAATAGAGGAAAGCGGTTCTAGTTCCGGTTGTGCGACCACTTCGCGGATAGTCTGTTTGATGAGATCGCGCCAAGCTAAGCGGAGCGGATCGGGCTCCACCAAATCCTGCTTGATCGCCAGATACTCCTGCGTCGAACGTTCGTAGGCCCAGACGTAAAGATCGCGGAGCAACTCCACGCGTGTCATTTCATAGACGCCGAGGATGGCCCGACTGTAGGCAAGCTCCGGCACGTCCAGAAAAGTCAGAGGGCAAAGATTCGAACGGAACAGCGGTATATTCGCGGCCAATCGCGAGGTGCGCTTGTTGACATCGGCAAAAGGTTGCAGGTAGGGCACGTGCACCATGATGAAGAAGGACTGCTCGAACGGGTCGGCAATTTGGTTGGCTTTGCCCAGAAGCACGTCCAGCGCGTCTTCGATTTGCTGTGGTGTTGAAAGCGGACGGTAGACGCTCTTGCCGATATCGACAGCGTGCTGGCGGATTCGTCCCTCATCCGCTGGGTTGGGTAACAGGTTTTCCGCCAAAGCACTGTGCAAGTTCATGAGAGTGTAGCGGTTGAACTCGGCATTCTCGATGTTTTCGACGAGCAGTTCGATTGCTGTCTTGTGGTTCAGGATCATCTGGGTTTCGATGGCCGCCTTGCCCCGTGCGGCCTTGCCATGCTCGATGAGCTCACGCGTGTCGAGCCGGGAGTACGTATTGCCCTCTAAATGGCTGGATGCCCATGACAAGTCGATGAGTAGTCGATTCAGAACGGCGCGGCTATAGGTGCCGGCAGGTCCGCCGACCTCCGGGGTTCTGCCCATCTTATGTAATTGGCGGCGCAGCGACTCTGACAGATACCAGCTCTCACCGGGCCGGTACGCATCGAGAAAGTCGCGCTGATAGCCTACCGGTTTGCGCGCTGGGAGAGGCCTATCGATATAGGCCAAGATGTCCTGGCTGTCCGCCGACACCGGAATGAACGGCGGGAATTTCTCTGCTGCGGTAGCCGCGTCGTCACTGCCGGAATACGCATTCGGACGAAAATAGCGACGGGCTTTGCCCTCGCCCAATGCGGCGATTTCTCCGCTATCGATCAGCTTTCTGAGTAGCCGTTGTGCTGTTCGCCTGGCGATCTGTGGATGCGCAGTGAGCAGATCGGCCAGCGTGACCCCGTCCTCGGATCCCTGGATCGTGTTCAGCAAATCTGTCGCGGATGACATAGCAGTTGGCATCGTTCGAGTCGCACTTGGCGCGGTATGGCGCAGTTTAGCAAACCGCGCCACTATGTACTGGGAAGTATGGCGCAGTTCCCCGTGAACTGCGCCACATAGATGTTCGCGATTTGCCGAACGCGAGGGGACAGCGCCACGTGTAAGATCGTCGGCGCGGTCGGCTTACTCCCAGTCGCCTATGAAGCGCATTTCACGCCGGCAGTGGAAATCGGCTGGCGTATCGCGCGTTCCTTCTGGGGTTTGGGCTACGCCCCCGAAGCTGCCGCAGCCGCAATCCGCTTCGGCTTCGAGCGGCTTCAATTGCCCGAGATCGTGGCCAACGCGGGTGTCGCCAATGAGAAATCGATGCGGGTGATGGCGAAGCTGGGGATGGTCCGCGACCCAAACGACGATTTCGACCATCCGTTGGTCCCGGACGGAACTCGACTGCGCCGCCAAGTGCTGTACCGGCTTACGCGGAGCCGATGGCTCGCCCAGTCCGCGCCACCCGGCCCCTGATGCTAGGTCTGCGTCCGACGACCGGAGGGTGTCGACGATCCAGAATGCAAAAAACCCCTAGGATGCTGAGTTCCTAAGGGTTCTAGCATTCAGCGTTATCACGCTGAACGGTCAAATTGGTGGAGCCGGCGGGAATCGAACCCGCGTCCAAGAGCAGTCCACACCCAGTTCTACATGCGTAGTTCTGTCTTTTGATTTAACCGGAGCGACGCGGACGAACACGCTGCGCTACGGCGATTCACTAGATTTTCGACCTTGGCGTCGTGACGCCACCAAGGCTTAACTGACGTATATGACCTCTGGCGGTATTGCTACCGGTCTTGCGACACTAGCCCGTCAGTGAGCTAGGCAGAGGACGGCGGCCCTTAGGCTGCCAGTGCGAACGTTTCGTCGTTTGCAGTTACGTTTTTCCCATTGATTAACGAGGTGACGGGTCCTCGGCATGCCCTGACTGCTTCATAACCCTTGTCGAAACCAGGTCGGCCCCGGGGTTGCAAGAAACAATTATCTCACAGAACCCAAGGTGGTGCGCCTCGCCCGTAAATCAAGGGAAGGCGCGGCAAGGGGACGCGCGGGCCGATGGAAAATGAAATCACAGCCGTTGCGGCGGCCGCGCGCCGCAACGCCCGCTCCGCTCAACCTAGCGTGGCTAGTAGAAGGGCGAGTTGTCCCGGCGAATCGACGATATGCTGCGCGTGCCACATCGCGGGCGGCAAGTCCGTGCCGCAGTACCCGTACGCGGCTGCAACGGTTGCCATCCCGGCGGCGAACCCCGCTTGAACGTCGCGCAGATCGTCGCCCACGTAGACGATTTGGCCAGGCGGCAACGCCAGTGCTTCGGCGGCATGCAACAGCGGGGCCGGATGCGGTTTCGAGTGCGGCGTCGTATCGCCGCTCACGACGCACCCCGCGCGCGCCAACAACCCGAGCTGTTCGACGAGCGGTATCGTGAGCCGGCCAACCTTGTTGGTCACGATGCCCCAGCGGATGCCGCGGGCATCGAGCGCTCCCAGCAGTTCGGCAATACCGGGGAACAGCGTCGTTTCGATGCACAAGTCGGCTTCGTAATTGGCGAGGAATTCCTCGCGCATCGGGGCGAACTCCCGGTCATCCGGGCCGATACCGAAGGCGCCGCCGATCAACCCGCGCGCACCGGCAGACGCCAAGGGACGCAACTGCTCCACGGGGATTAGTTCAAGGCCGCGGTCGCGCCGCATCTTATTGACGGCGGCCGCAAGGTCGGGTGCGGTATCCGCCAGCGTGCCGTCGAGGTCGAACAGGGCGGCGCGGCAGTGCGAGAGGCTCGGCGCGGCGTCTTGCTGCGCGCTGGGCGAGGACGTGTGGCTCATAAATCGGCAGTCGTAGGCGATCGAAGGTGGTCGGCTCAGCCGTCGCGGCGGCAGGCAAAGACATAATTGACGCTCGTGTCGTCCGATAGCGAGAAATGCTTGCCGAGCGGACGATACGCGATGCCCTTGACCTCCACCTCGCGCAATCCCGCCGCCCGCGCGAATCCCGCCAGCTCCGAAGGGCGAATGAAACGCGCATAGTCGTGCGTTCCCTTCGGCAGCATCTGGGCGATGTATTCAGCGCCGATCACCGCCAGGAGATAAGACTTCACGTTGCGGTTGAGCGTCGAGAAGAACACCCAGCCGTCGGGCTTGACGAGCGTCGCGCAGGCTTTGACGATCGCCGCGGGGTCGGGCACGTGTTCGAGCATTTCCATGCAGGTGACCACGTCGTAGCTTCCGGGCTCGCGCGCGGCCAGTGCTTCCGCCGCGATTTCCTCGTATTCGACGGTGACGCCGCTCTCCAGGCTATGCAAGTCGGCCACGCCGAGCGCTTGATTCGATAGGTCGATGCCTTTGACCTGCGCGCCGAGGCTCGCCATCGACTCGGACAAAATGCCGCCGCCGCAGCCGACGTCGAGCACACGCTTGCCCGGCAGATGGGCATGCGCATCGATCCAGGCGAGTCTGACGGGATTCAGTTCATGCAGCGGTTTGAATTCGGCATTCGGATCCCACCAACGGTGTGCAAGGTCGCTAAATTTGCGTAGTTCGTGGGGATCGGCATTCGTCATAACGTTGCGAGAGGGAGAGGGCCCGGATTAGGCTGAGTATATCGAGGGTTGCGCGCCGCGGCAAAACGGGCCCGCGGCGACGGGCGCGGCCAGAAAAAAACCCCGCCGAAGCGGGGTTTTTCTTGAAGCGGGAAGGATGGCTTATTGGCCAGCCGGCGCGCTGCTCGTGCCGACAACTTCCACTTCCACGCGACGGTTCGGTGCCAGGCAGGCGATGAGCGCCTTGCGGTTCTTCTGCGCGCAATCCGTCTTGACGGGGTTGCGCTTGCCCTTGCCTTCCGTGTAGATCTTGTTCGCGGGCACGCCCTTGCTGACCAAGTATGCCTTCACGGCTTGCGCGCGGCGCAGCGACAGACGGTCGTTGTACTTGTCCGAACCGATCTTGTCCGTGTAGCCCGTCGCAACGACGACTTCCAGGTTCATGCCTTGGAGCTTCGAAGCCAGCTCGTCCAGCTTTTCCTTGCCGGCCGGCTTCAGGATAGCCTTGTCGAAGTCGAACAGCGTGTCGGCTTGGTACGTCACCTTCTGGCTCGTGATCGCCGGAGCAACCGGAGCGACCGGTGCCGGCGGCGTCGGAGCTTGCGCGACCAGCGCGCCGTCACACTTGGCGTTGGCCGTGGCCGGCGTCCAGAACGCATCGCGCCAGCAAAGCTCGTTCGTGCCGTTCATCCACACGTATTCGCCGGTGCCGTTCACCCAGTTGTCGTTCGTAGCTTGTCGCGACGCCGGCACCGACTGTGCCGATGCGGATGCAGCCACAACTGCGGTAGCTGCAATGAACGCGAGCTTTGAAAATTTATTCATATTTCTCCTCTCGAAATTGAGATTACCGCAGGTTTACTGCGAGCCTGGATGACGAAGACAAGTCATACATTGCTCGAAGTATAACATTGGTGCGGTACAAAAAACGCGGGACCCTGTGGACACTTCGAGCAGCGTCTAACCAAGTGCGTTGGCATTTTGCCATATCGTTCCCTTCTTACGAAAAAAAAATCCCGCCGTCTCCAACCGCCTCTTTCGATTGTGGTGCTTGAGCAACAGGACGGCCGGGCGCGGCTTTGCGGGCGATCGCCGGTTGCACGTCCCGTGCCAGGCGCCCCGAAACAATCGTTTGCGCGCGCCGGCAAAAATGGCGGCCTTTGGGCCGTCGCCGCGCGCGGCCGTGGGGGAGTACGTACCGCATATCTCGGGCGCCGCTGGCCGCCATGTTAGAATCGCGTGATGCCCGGCGCCTCCTGCCGGGCCCGCGGGAGTGGGCGCGCCGTGCTGTTTTCGCTCCGCTCGCGCCCGAAAACGATACGGATAATGGATCAATTCGCCAAAGAGACTCTGCCGATCTCCCTCGAGGAGGAAATGCGCCGTTCGTATCTCGATTACGCGATGAGCGTGATCGTGGGGCGTGCGCTTCCCGACGTCCGGGACGGCCTCAAGCCGGTGCACCGTCGCGTGCTGTACGCGATGCACGAGTTGAACAACGATTGGAACCGCGCCTATAAGAAGTCGGCGCGTATCGTGGGCGACGTCATCGGTAAATATCACCCCCACGGCGACGTCGCGGTCTACGACACGATCGTGCGCATGGCGCAGTTCTTCTCGCTGCGCTACATGCTCGTCGACGGGCAGGGCAATTTCGGTTCGATCGACGGCGACAACGCCGCGGCCATGCGGTACACCGAAATCCGGATGGCCAAGATCGGCCATGAACTGCTGTCCGACATCGATAAGGAAACGGTCGACTTCGGTCCGAACTACGACGGCAGCGAAAGCGAGCCGCTCATTCTGCCGGCGCGTATTCCCAATCTGCTGATCAACGGCTCGTCGGGGATCGCCGTCGGGATGGCGACCAACATTCCGCCGCACAATCTGAGCGAGGTCGTCGACGCCTGTCACCATCTGCTGAAGAATCCGCAGGCCACCGTCGACGAGTTGATCGAAATCATCCCGGCGCCCGATTTCCCCACGGCCGGCATTATCTACGGCGTGGCGGGCGTGCGCGACGGCTATCGCACGGGGCGCGGGCGCGTCGTCATGCGGGCCGCCACGCACTTCGAGGAGATCGACCGCGGTCAGCGCATGGCGATCATCGTCGACGAACTGCCGTATCAGGTGAACAAACGCTCGCTGCTCGAGCGGATCGCCGAGCTCGTCAACGAGAAGAAGCTCGAGGGCATCTCCGACATCCGCGACGAGTCCGATAAGAGCGGCATGCGCGTCGTCATCGAGCTGAAGCGCGGCGAAGTGCCGGAGGTCGTCCTCAATAATCTGTACAAGGCGACGCAGCTACAAGATACGTTCGGCATGAACATGGTCGCGCTCGTCGACGGCCAGCCGAAGCTGTTGAACCTGCGCGAGATGCTCGACGCGTTCCTCTCGCACCGGCGCGAGGTGCTGACGCGGCGCACTGTATACGAACTGCGCAAGGCGCGCGAACGCGGTCACGTGCTCGAGGGCCTCGCCGTCGCGCTCGCGAACATCGACGAATTCATCGCGATCATCAAGGCCGCGCCGACGCCGCCGATCGCCAAGCAAGAATTGATGGCGCGGGCCTGGGATTCGTCGCTCGTGCGCGAAATGCTGTCGCGGGCCGAATCCGAGAACGCCGCCGCGGGCGGGCGCGAGGCCTACCGTCCGGAAGGCTTGAACCCGGCTTTCGGCATGCAGGGCGACGGTCTGTACAAACTGTCCGACACGCAGGCCCAGGAAATTCTGCAGATGCGTCTGCAGCGTCTGACGGGGCTCGAGCAAGACAAGATCATCGGCGAGTACCGCGAAGTGATGGCTCAGATCGCCGACCTGCTCGACATTCTGGCGCGGCCGGAACGGATCACGGCGATCATCGGCGACGAGTTGACGGCGGTGAAGGCCGAATTCGGCGACGCGCGCCGCTCGAAGATCGAGTTGAACGCGACGGAGCTGAACACCGAAGATCTGATCACGCCGCAGGATATGGTCGTGACGATGTCCCACACGGGCTACGTCAAGTCGCAGCCGCTCTCGGAATACCGCGCGCAAAAGCGCGGCGGGCGCGGCAAGCAAGCCACGCAGATGAAGGAAGACGATTGGATCGATACGCTGTTCATCGCGAACACGCACGATCACATTCTGTGCTTCTCGAACCGCGGCCGCGTCTACTGGGTCAAGGTGTACGAAGTGCCGCAGGGCTCGCGCAACTCGCGCGGCCGGCCGATCGTCAACATGTTCCCGCTGCAAGAGGGCGAGAAGATCAACGTCGTGCTGCCGGTCAAGGAGTTCTCCGCCGACAAATTCGTCTTCATGGCCACGGCGCTCGGTACCGTCAAGAAAACGCCGCTCGAGGCTTTCAGCAGACCATTGCGCAAAGGTATCATTGCGGTCGGCTTGGATGACGGCGATTACCTGATCGGCGCCGCGATCACCGACGGCCAGCATGACGTCATGCTGTTCTCCGACGCGGGCAAGGCCGTGCGCTTCGACGAGAACGACGTGCGGCCGATGGGCCGCGAGGCGCGCGGCGTGCGCGGCATGCAGCTTGAAGACGGGCAGCAGGTCATCGCGATGCTCGTGGCCGGCAGCGAAACTCAATCCGTGTTGACGGCAACCGAGAACGGATACGGCAAGCGTACGCCGATCACGGAGTACACGCGGCATGGGCGCGGCACCAAGGGTATGATCGCGATCCAGACGTCGGAGCGCAACGGCAAGGTCGTGGCCGCCACGCTCGTCGATGCCGAAGACCAGATCATGCTGATCACCAATACGGGTGTGCTCATCCGCACGCGCGTGTCGGAAATTCGCGAGATGGGCCGGGCTACTCAGGGTGTTACACTCATCAGCCTTGATGAGGGTACGAAGCTGTCGGGCCTTCAGCAAATCGCGGAAGCCGATTCGGACGTCGATGTCGACGGCGAGGGCGCCGCGCCGGACGACGAAGCGGGCGAGGACGCCGCACAGTAAGCCGTGCGTAATTGCCGCCGCGCCGCGGTTTGACGAAAGACAACGAAGCGCGCGAGCGATCGCGTTATACCTCGAGCGCGTCCGCCCAGTGGCTAGGTGGCGGATGCGGCGAGATTGCCGCGAGGCTGCGCGCGAACGATTCATTTTTTTGAGGGAGTAATGATGCAACGACGATTCAAGCAATGGATGCTGCTGGCTGCTTTCGTGCCGACTTTCGCGATGGCGCAAGCCCTCCAAAGCCAAGCGCCCGCGGCTTCGGCCGCGACGGCCGCCGCGCCGGTCGATCCGGCCAAGCAAGCTGCGATCAAGGAGCTGCTGGACGCGATCGACGCGCAAAAGCTCGTCGGTGCGATCGGTAACAGCGCGCAGATGCAAGCGAAGCAGTACGTGCCGGAAATCCTGTCGGAAGCCTTGTCCGAGAACAAGACGCTGAACGACAAGCAAAAGCAAGCCGCCGTGCCGACGCTGCAAAAGAACGCAGTGCCCAAGCTCGTGGATTCGGCGGGCCAAGTGTTCGCGACCGACGGTTTCCGTCAAGACGCGATGCAAGCGCAATACGATGCGTACGCCAAGTACTACTCGACGGACGAACTCAAAGACCTGACGAAGTTCTATAAGAGCTCGACGGGCCGCAAGTTCATCCAGGTGCAAGACCAGGTGGGCCGCGACGTCGTCGGCAGCCTGATGCAGAAGTACATGCCGCAATCGATCCAGGCCACGCGCACGCAAGCCGATAAGGAAGTCGCCGCGGTCAAGCCCGGCAAGTAAATCGCCGTCGAGCCCGCGAGGGCTTCGATTGCGCGGGCCCGCTCGCCGGGTCCGGACAAGCGTTTTTCGATCGGCGGTGCGATAATGGCCGTTTGCGCACAATGCGCGAACGGCCATTATCTATTTCTGACTTGAGTGCGGCGCATTCGACGGCGGCATTGCGCCTCCGCTCTTTTGTGCCCTTGCGTTCCATCATCCTCGGGGGTTCTCACGATGCGCGTCTTCAATTTCTCGGCCGGCCCGGCGGCATTGCCCGAAGAAGTGTTGCGTCAAGCGGCCGATGAAATGCTCGATTGGCATGGCAGCGGCATGAGCGTGATGGAAATGAGCCATCGCGGCCGCGAGTTCATGTCGATCCATGAAGAGGCGCTGACCGACGTGCGCGAGTTGCTTCAGGCGCCCGCGAGCCATCGCATCTTGTTCCTGCAGGGCGGCGGGCTCGGCGAGAACGCGATCGTGCCGATGAACATGCTCGGCAAGCGCGACGTCGCCGATTTCGTCATTACCGGTTCGTGGTCGCAAAAGACGTTCAAGGAAGCCGCCAAGTACTGCAAGCCGCACGTGGCCGCCAGCGGCGAAACGGCGAATGGATTCACGCGCTCGCCCAAGCGCTCGGAATGGCAATTGTCGGACGATCCGGCCTATGTCCACCTGTGCACGAACGAGACGATTCACGGCGTCGAGACGTTCGACATCCCGGAGCTGGGCGACATTCCGCTCGTGGCCGACGTGTCGTCGCACATCTTGTCGCGCCCGCTCGATGTCGCGAAGTACGGCGTCATGTACGGCGGCGCGCAAAAGAACATCGGCATGGCGGGTTTGACGATCGTCGTCGTGCGCGAGGATTTGCTCGACCGCGCGCTGTCGATTTGCCCATCGGCGTTCGAGTGGCGCATCGTCGCCGAGAACAATTCGATGTACAACACGCCGCCCACCTACGCGATTTATATCGCCGGCCTGGTCTTCAAGTGGCTGAAGCGTCAGGGCGGATTGAAGGAAATCGAGGCGCGCAACCTCGAAAAATCGAAGCTGCTGTACGAGACGATCGATGCGAGCAGCTTCTATCTGAACAAAGTGGAGCGCGAATCGCGTTCGCGAATGAACGTACCGTTCTTCCTCGCGGACGAGTCGCGCAATGATGATTTCCTTGCCGGCGCGAAAGCGCGCGGGCTGATGCAGCTCAAGGGCCACAAGTCCGTCGGCGGCATGCGGGCGTCGATTTACAACGCGGTGCCGCTCGAAGGCGTCAAAGCGCTTGTCGAGTATATGAAGGATTTCGAACGCACTCGCGCTTAATCGCGCGGGGCAGGGCGTGCGCGGTGCGCCGCCCGTTTTCGATACGGCCGTTTTACGCATGGACGACGAACTCAATTCACAGTTGAAGCCGCTGCGCGACGCGATCGATGCGATCGACGCGCAGGTCATCGCGCTGCTCAATCAGCGTGCGGCGATCGCGCTCGAAGTGGGCGAGGTCAAGAAGCGCTACAACGCACCCGTGTTCCGCCCGGAGCGCGAGCAGCAGGTGATTTCTCGCTTGCAGGCGCTGAGCGAGGGTCCGCTCGAGAGCGAACACATCTGCGCCATTTGGCGCGAGATCATGGCGGCGAGCCGCTCGCTCGAGCACCCGGTCACGGCGGCTTACCTCGGCCCGGCCGGCACCTATAGCGAAGAGGCGATGTACGAGTACTTCGGTCATTCGATCGAGGGGCTTGCCTGCCCGTCGATCGACGAAGTATTTCGCAGCGTCGAGGCAGGCGCCGCGCAGTTCGGCGTCGTGCCCGTGGAGAATTCGAGCGAGGGGGCGGTGTCGCGCACGCTCGATCTGCTGCTGCAATCGCAGTTGCTGATCGGCGGCGAGCTCGCGCTGCCGATTCGGCACAATCTGCTCACGCAAAGCGGCGCGCTGACGGGCATCTCGCGCGTGTGCGCTCACGCGCAGGCGCTCGCGCAGTGTCAGCGCTGGCTTGGCGCGAACTTACCGCATATCGAGCGGCAAGCCGTCTCGAGCAATGCGGAGGCGGCGCGCATGGCTTCGCTCGATCCGAGCGTGGCCGCGATCGCGAGCGATCGTGCCGCCGCGTTTTACGGCTTGCAGGTTGCGAGCGCGTTGATTCAAGACGATCCGCAAAATCGCACGCGGTTCGTGATGATCGGCCATACGCCGGCGGGGCGCAGCGGCTACGATCAAACGTCGCTGATCGTGTCGGTCAAGAACGAGCCGGGCGCCGTGTTCAAGCTGCTCGAACCGCTGGCGCGCCACGGCGTGTCGATGACGCGGTTCGAGTCGCGTCCCGCGCGCATCGGTACGTGGGAGTACTACTTCTATATCGATGTCGAAGGTCATCGCGAGGACCCGCCCGTCGCCCGCGCGCTCGCGGAACTCGGTAAGAAGGCTGCGTTTCTCAAAATCCTCGGCTCGTACGCGCGTTCGCGCTGATGCCGCGCGGGACCGCGGCCGGCCGCGGCCGCTCGACTGACGACGATGGATGCGCTCTCGCATCGGCATCCATCGGTACGACCCATCCGTGCTGTCCGCTTTGGAGAGACTCATGACGATGCAATACGGCCCTTCCTACGTGCGCCAAATCGCCCCTTACGTTGCCGGCAAGCCGATCTCGGAAGTCGCGCGCGAATTCGGGCTTGACGAGTCGCGCATCGTGAAGCTGGCATCGAACGAAAATCCGCTCGGCATGCCCGATTCGGCCAAGGCCGCGATGGCGCGTGCCGCCGCGGAACTCGGCCGCTATCCCGATGCGAATGCATTCGAATTGAAAGCGGCGCTCGCCGATCGCTACGGCGTGCCCGCCGAATGGATCACGCTCGGCAACGGCAGCAACGACATCCTGGAAATCGCCGCGCATGCGTTCGTCGAAAAGGGGCAATCGGTCGTCTACGCGCAGTACTCGTTCGCGGTCTATGCGCTGGCGACGCAAGGACTCGGCGCGCGCGCGATCGTCGTACCCGCGGTGCGGCACGGCCACGATCTCGATGCCATGCTCGCGGCCATCGAGGACGATACGCGGCTCGTGTTCATCGCCAATCCGAATAACCCGACCGGTACGTTCATCGAAGGGCCCGCGCTCGAGGCGTTTCTCGAGAAGGTGCCCAGGCGCGTCGTCGTCGTGCTCGACGAGGCCTACACGGAGTATCTCCCGGCCGAGTTGCGCTACGATTCGATCGCATGGGCGCGCCGTTATCCGAACCTCGTCGTGTCGCGCACGTTCTCGAAGGCGTTCGGCCTCGCCGGGCTGCGCGTCGGCTTTGCGATCGCACAGCCCGACCTGACCGATCTGCTCAACCGCCTGCGCCAGCCGTTCAACGTCAATACGATCGCGCAGGCCGCGGCGATCGCGGCGCTCGGCGATACGGCGTTCCTCGAAAAGACGGCGGCGCTCAATGCCCAAGGCTACCGTCGTTTGACGCAAGCGTTCGATAAGCTCGGGCTCGAGTACGTGCCTTCGTTCGGCAACTTCGTGCTCGTGCGCGTCGGTAGCGACGACGGCGCCGGTGCGCGCGTCAATCTTGCGCTGCTCCAGCAGGGCGTGATCGTGCGCCCGGTCGGCAATTACGGGCTGCCGCAGTGGCTGCGCGTGACGATCGGTTTGCCCGATGAGAACGAGGCGTTCATCGCGGCACTCGAACAAGCACTGGCGCCGGCGTAAGCCGGGCGCCGCTTTTTTCGCGCGCATCATGCGCGTGCGTTTCTTTCCGTTTTCGAGCCACTCGTGACCACGTTCACTTTCGACAAACTCGTGATTTTCGGCGTGGGACTCATCGGCGGCTCGCTCGCGCGTGCGCTGCGCGAGCGCTCGGGCGTGGCAGGCGGCGGACGCATCGTCGGCGTCGGCCGCTCGCGCGCGTCCGCCGAGCGCGCGCGCGAACTCGGCGTCGTCGACGAGGTCGCCTCGCAAGGCGATGACGCCGAACTCGCGGCCGCGCTCGCCGGCGCGGACCTCGTGCTCGTCGCGGCGCCCGTTGCCCAAACGCAGCCGCTGCTGGCGCGGATCGCGCCTTTTCTGGAGGCGCGCACGATCGTGACCGACGCCGGCAGCACGAAGTCGGATGTCGTCGCGGCGGCGCGCGCGGCGCTCGGCGAGCGCGTATCCCAATTCGTGCCGGGTCATCCGATCGCGGGGCGCGAGTCGAGCGGCGTCGAAGCCGCTTTGCCCGACCTGTACGTGGGCCGCAACGTCGTGTTGTGTCCGCTGCCCGAGAATCGTCCCGGCGACGTTGCGCGCATCGAGGCGCTGTGGCACGCGACGGGTGCGCTCGTGAGCACGATGAGCCACGAGCAGCACGACCGCGTCTTCGCCTCGGTCAGTCATTTGCCGCATTTGCTGTCGTTCGCGCTCGTCGAGCGCATCTTGAGCGCGCCGGACGCGGCGCTCAAGTTCTCGTTCGCCGCCGGCGGATTCCGCGATTTCACGCGGATCGCCGCGTCGAGTCCCGAAATGTGGCGGGACGTCTGTTTGGCCAATCGCGAGGCATTGGTCGACGAGCTCGACGGCTACACAGCGGTCCTCGCCCAACTGCGGGCCGCCATCGTCGCCGGCGACGGTGCCGCGCTCGAAGCGGTTTTCGCCCGTTCACGCGAAGCGCGCACGCAATGGCAGGAACGCGGCGGCCGCGCGAGCGGCCATCTCGCCCCGAAATAAAAGGACCCCTCATGGATTACCTCGATCTCGGACCGTACTCCCGGGCGCAAGGCACGATCCGCCTGCCCGGCTCGAAAAGCATTTCGAACCGAGTGCTCTTGCTGGCCGCGCTCGCCGAAGGTCAGACGGCGATCTCGAATCTGCTGGATTCCGACGATACGCGCGTCATGCTCGACGCGTTGACCAAGCTCGGCGTGACCTACACGCGCGAGGCGGACGTCTGCGTCGTGCAAGGCACGGGCGGGGCGTTCCCCGCGAAGGCGGCCGACCTCTTTCTCGGCAATGCGGGCACGGCGATCCGGCCGTTGACGGCCGCGCTGGCCGTGGGCGGCGGCGAGTACCGCGTGCACGGCGTGCCGCGCATGCACGAGCGGCCGATCGGCGACCTCGTGGACGGTCTGCGCCAAATCGGTGCGCGGATCGATTACGAGGCAAACGACGGCTATCCGCCGCTCGCCATTCACGCGGCGCCGATCGAGGTGAACGAGCCGATCCGCGTGCGCGGCGACGTCTCCAGCCAATTTTTGACGGCACTCTTGATGACGCTGCCGCTCGTGCATGCCAAGAGCGGCCGAATCGTCGTGGAAGTCGAGGGCGAGTTGATCTCGAAGCCCTACATCGAAATCACGATGAAGCTGATGGAGCGCTTCGGCGTGACCGTCGCGCGTGAAGGCTGGCAGCGCTTCACGGTCCCGGCCGGCGGCCGCTACCGTTCGCCCGGCGCGATCATGGTCGAGGGCGACGCATCGTCGGCGTCGTATTTCCTCGCGGCGGGCGCGATCGCGGGTGGTCCCGTGCGCGTCGTCGGCGTCGGCCGCGCGAGCATCCAGGGCGATGTGGCGTTTGCCGGCGCACTGACGGCGATGGGCGCCAACGTCACGATGGCCGAGGATTGGATCGAGGTGCGCGGCGTAGGCCACGACCACGGCCGGCTCGAGGCGGTCGACATGGATTTCAATTTGATTCCCGATGCGGCCATGACGATCGCCGTATGCGCGCTGTTCGCGCGCGGCACGACGACGCTGCGCAATATCGGCAGTTGGCGCGTGAAGGAGACGGACCGGATCGCCGCGATGGCTACCGAGCTGCGCAAGGTCGGCGCGACCATCGAGGAGGGCGAGGATTTCCTCGTCGTCACGCCGCCGGCTGCCATTACGCCGAACGCGGCGATCGATACCTACGACGATCACCGCATGGCGATGTGCTTCTCGCTCGTTTCGCTCGGCGGCGTGCCGGTGCGGATCAACGACCCGAAGTGCGTCGGCAAGACTTTTCCCGATTATTTCGACCGCTTCAAAACGCTCGTTGGCGTTTGATGTCCGACTTTTTGCCTAGATGAAACCGACTCGCCCGTTTCACCAAACGCCCGTCATCGCCATCGACGGTCCCACCGCCTCCGGCAAGGGGACCGTCGCGGCGCTCGTTGCCGCCCAACTCGGCTTTCACCTGCTCGACAGCGGGGCGCTGTACCGGCTCGCCGCGCTGGCGAGCGTTCGCTACGGCGTCGCGCCCGACGACGATACCGCTTTGGCCGCCCTCGTGGGTGATCTGCACATCACGTTCCGGGAAGGCTGCGCCCAACTGGACGGCGTGGACGTCTCCAGCGAAATCCGCGCCGAGGAAATCGGCAACCGGGCCTCCGCGATCGCCGTCCATCAGAGCGTGCGAGCCGCACTGGTCGCGCGCCAGCGGGCGTTTCGCAAGGAGCCCGGGCTCGTGGCCGACGGCCGCGACATGGGCACCGTCATCTTTCCCGACGCCGTCTTGAAGGTGTTCCTGACGGCCAGCGTCGAGGCTCGCGCGGCCAGACGGTATAAGCAATTGATCCAAAAAGGCTTTTCTGCTAATATAGATAACTTGCTCCGGGATTTGCGCGAGCGCGACGAACGCGATAGCAACCGCGCCGCCGCGCCGCTCAAGCCCGCAGCGGATGCGAAGCTGCTCGATACGTCGGCGCTTTCGATCGACCAGGCGGTCGGCGAAGTCGTCGCCTGGTACCGGCAGCGGTAGTAGGTGCTCGAGGCGTCCGTGGTGCTTCGAGCGTGTGTTAACCCTTAACCCCGTATGGCGTTCGCAACGACGTCGCAGCGTGACCGGCGGCATTCCGTCTCCGGCACCGACACCCGCGAAGCCATGCAATTACGATTTTTATGTCCGACCTGCAAACCTCCAACCCGAACACCGAATCTTTCGCGGCCCTTTTCGAAGAGTCGCTGACCAAGCAAGACATGCGCGCCGGCGAAGTGATTTCCGCCGAAGTCGTGCGTGTCGACCACAACTTCGTGGTCGTCAATGCGGGTCTCAAGTCCGAAGCCTACATTCCCATCGAGGAATTCCTGAACGATCAGGGCGAGGTAGAAGTGCAGGCGGGCGACTTCGTTTCGGTCGCGATCGACGCGCTCGAAAACGGTTATGGCGACACGATCCTGTCGCGCGACAAGGCGAAGCGTCTCGCTTCGTGGCTGTCGCTGGAAAAGGCGCTCGACAACAACGAACTCGTGACCGGCACGATCACGGGCAAGGTCAAGGGCGGCATGACCGTCATGGTCAACGGCATCCGCGCGTTCCTGCCGGGTTCGCTCGTCGACACGCGTCCGGTCAAGGACACGACGCCGTACGAAGGCAAGACGCTCGAATTCCGCGTCATCAAGCTCGACCGCAAGCGTAACAACGTGGTGCTGTCGCGCCGCGCCGTCATCGAGGCGACGCAAGGCGAAGAGCGCGCGAAGCTGCTCGAAACGCTGAAGGAAGGCGCGATCGTCAACGGTGTGGTCAAGAACATCACCGATTACGGTGCGTTCGTCGACCTCGGCGGCATCGACGGTCTGCTGCACATCACGGACATCGCATGGCGCCGCGTGCGTCACCCGAGCGAAGTGCTGTCCGTCGGCCAAGAAGTCACGGCCAAGATCCTGAAGTTCGACCAAGAGAAGAACCGCGTTTCGCTCGGTATCAAGCAACTGGGCGACGATCCGTGGGAAGGCATCTCGCGCCGCTACCCGTCGGGCACGCGTCTGTTCGGCAAGGTCACGAACATCACCGACTACGGCGCGTTCGTCGAAGTCGAATCGGGCATCGAAGGACTGGTGCACGTTTCGGAAATGGACTGGACGAACAAGAACGTTGCCCCGTCGAAGGTGGTTCAGCTCGGCGACGAAGTCGAAGTCATGGTGCTCGAGATCGACGAAGACCGTCGTCGTATCAGCCTCGGCATGAAGCAATGCAAGCCGAATCCGTGGGATGACTTCAGCCGCAACTTCAAGAAGGGCGACAAGATCACGGGCGCCATCAAGTCGATCACCGACTTCGGTGTGTTCATCGGTCTGCCCGGCGGCATCGACGGCCTGGTCCACCTCTCGGATCTGTCGTGGAGCGAAGCCGGCGAGGAAGCCGTTCGCAAGTACAAGAAGGGCGACGAAGTGGAAGCGGTCGTGCTCGGCATCGATGTCGAGAAGGAACGTATTTCGCTCGGTATCAAGCAGCTCGAAGGCGACCCGTTCAGCAACTTCGTTGCAATGAACGACAAGGGTTCGATCGTCGACGGCACGGTGAAGACGGTCGACGCCAAGGGTGCGGTGGTTGCACTCTCAGTTGACGTCGAAGGCTACCTGCGTGCATCGGAAATCGCGCAAGACCGCGTGGAAGATGCCCGCAACGTGCTGAAGGAAGGCGACAAGGTCAACGCGATGATCATCAACATCGATCGCAAGTCGCGTGGTATCAACCTGTCGATCAAGGCCAAGGATTCGGCCGAGCAGCAAGAAGCTATGCGCGGCCTGGCGGCCGACACGAGCTCGGCGGCTTCGGGTACGACGAACCTTGGCGCGCTGCTCAAGGCCAAGCTCGACGGCCAGAATCAGTAAGCCTTTGAGAGGTCTGCCGCAGTATGACCAAATCGGAATTGGTCGCCCAGTTGGCAGCGCGATTTCCGCAACTTGTGCTCAAGGATGCGGATTTCGCGGTCAAGACGATGCTCGATGCGATGTCCGAGGCGTTGGCCAAAGGGCATCGTATTGAAATTCGCGGCTTCGGCAGCTTCGGTCTGAACCGTCGCCCGTCCCGCGTCGGGCGCAATCCGAAATCGGGGGAGAAGGTGCTCGTGCCCGAAAAGCACGTGCCTCACTTCAAGCCCGGCAAGGAATTGCGCGAGCGGGTGGACGGCCGGGCCGGTGAGCCGTTGACGGTTGACCGCACGGACGACGCCCTCTAAGTGCGATGCGCTCGCCTCTCGGGGCGGCGCGCAGTAACGGCCGCGGGGCATCGTCGTCGACGCCAACGCCGACAGCGAAAACCGGCAAACGATTGTGAAAGAGCGCCTTCGGGCGCTTTTTTCATTGGTGCCGCGGCTCGCGCGGTTTCGGCCGCCGCGGCCGGTGCGGCATCCTTTCCATTACAATACTGGGCAATTTTGGCCCAGGCCGAATGGTCCAGATCACCCGGTCCAGGCTCAATGGCCCAGACCTAATGGCCCGGACCTAATGGCCCAGGCCATTAGGTCCGAACGCTGTCTTGCCGGGCGCCCCGCGCCCGCATGGCCATCGCAGTTGCCGTCGAGAGAGCCTCTATGAAATTTATTGTCTGGTTGATCCGTGTGCTCGTGTTCGTGGTGCTGCTCGTGCTTGCACTGGCCAACACGCAAAACGCGGTGGTGAACTTTGCCGGATATACCTGGCAAGCACCGTTGATTCTGATTGGCTTGGCGTTTTTCGCGGTGGGTCTGTTCGCGGGGCTGCTGTCCGCGCTGCCGGCCGTCGTCCGGCTCAGGCTGGAAAATGGACGCCTCAAGCGCGAGTTGCGCGCGGCGCGCGAAGAGGCGCCCGCCGTCGTGGTCGAGCCGCCGATGCCGCCCGTCATCTGAGCGTCCGTCGACGCGTATTTCTCTTCTCGCTTTTCCGACCTTCGCATGGATCTCGATTTCTGGTGGCTGCTCGTCGTCCCCGTGGCCTTCGCGCTCGGCTGGATGACTTCGCGCTACGACCTTAAGGCGCTGCTGTCCGAAAGCACCAACTTGCCGCGCTCCTATTTCCGCGGCCTGAATTTTCTGCTCAATGAACAGCCGGATCAGGCGATCGATGCCTTTATCGAGGTGGTCAAGCTCGATCCGGAAACGATCGAACTGCATTTCGCGCTCGGTAATCTATTTCGCCGGCGCGGCGAAACCGATCGCGCCATCCGCATCCATCAAAACCTGCTGAGCCGCGCCGATCTCCCCGTGGGCGAGCGCGATCATGCGCTGTTCGAGCTCGGCCAGGACTTTCTCAAGGCGGGTTTGCTCGATCGGGCGGAAGAGGCGCTCGGCCGCCTCGATGCGGGCGAGTATGCGCGCGACGCGCAGCGTGCGTTGCTCTCGATCTACGAGATCGAGAAGGAGTGGGGCAAAGCGATCGAGGCGGCGGACCGGCTCGAGACGATGGGCGCCTCCCCGATGATCAAGGAGATCTCGCAGTTCCATTGCGAACTGGCGCAAGAGGCCTTGCAGCGCAAGGATGCCGCGGCGGCGGCGGCCCAGCTCGAACTCGCGCTCAAGGTCAATCCCGCCAACGTGCGTGCGACGATCCTCGCGGGCGACGTCGCCGCGGCGCGCGGCGATCAGACGGCGGCGATCGAAGCGTGGCGCCGCGTCGAGTCGCAAAACGCGGCGTATCTCCCGCTCGTCGCCGAAAAGCTGATGAAGGCGTACGCGGCGATATCGCGGGCGCAGGAAGGCGCTGCGTTGCTGATGGGTTACGTCGAGAAATACGGCACGAGCGATCTGCTCGATATCGCCTACCCGCACGTCGCCGAGCTTTGCGGTGGGCAGGAGGCGCACGCTCTCGCGCGTGCGCAAATGCGCGCGGCGCCGAATCTCGCCGGTATGACGCGCCTGCTCGATGCCCAAATCGAGGCCGCCGAGGAACCGCGCCGTGGCGAACTCGAGTTGATGCGCACGCTGATCAAACAGCGCACCAAAAATTTGCCACGTTACACGTGCAAAAATTGCGGTTACCGGGTGCGCCTGTTCTATTGGCAATGCCCGGGCTGCAGCGGCTGGGAAACGTATGCCCCGCGGCGAGTCGAGCCGATCGGAGCGGCGCAGTCTTGATCGCAAGCGTCGCCGCGCTGCTCGATCGTTACGATCCGCGCAAGCGGCAGCTTCATGGACATCCCGGCGGCCGGGCGGAGCGCATGCGCGAGCGCGCGTGAATCCGCCGGCGGCCGAGCGCCGGTCTCGGGCCGGCAACAACTTGTGGAACGCGTATGAAAATCACCATCATCGGCACGGGCTACGTGGGCCTCGTGACGGGCGCATGCCTAGCGGAAATCGGCAACGACGTTTTTTGCCTCGATGTCGATCAGCGCAAGATCGATATCTTGAACAGCGGCGGCGTGCCGATTCACGAACCCGGCTTGCAAGAGATGATCGCCCGCACGCGCGCGCACGGCCGCATCACGTTTTCGACGGATGTGAAAGCCAGCGTCGAACACGGCGACGTGCAATTCATCGCGGTCGGCACGCCGCCCGACGAGGACGGCTCGGCCGATCTGCAATACGTGCTCGAAGCCGCCCGCAACATCGGCCGCTATTCGAACGGCTTCAAGGTCGTGGTCGATAAATCGACGGTGCCCGTGGGGACGGCCGAGCGCGTGCGGGGCGTGATTGCCGCGGAACTCGCGGCACGCGGGCTCGGCGGCGGCATGACGCACGGTTTCTCGGTCGTCTCCAATCCCGAGTTTTTGAAGGAAGGCGCCGCGGTGGACGATTTCATGCGCCCCGACCGCATCGTGATCGGCATCGACGACGACGCGGCCGGCCAGATCGCCCGCGAAAAAATGAAGCGCCTGTATGCGCCGTTCAACCGCAATCACGAACGTACGCTCTATATGGACGTGCGCTCGGCTGAATTCACGAAATACGCGGCCAACGCCATGCTCGCCACACGCATTTCGTTCATGAACGAAATGTCGAACTTGGCCGATCGCGTCGGGGCGGACATCGAGCAAGTGCGCCGCGGCATCGGTTCCGATCCGCGCATCGGTTATCACTTCCTCTACGCGGGCGTCGGTTACGGCGGCTCGTGCTTTCCGAAGGACGTGCAAGCGCTCGTGCGTACGGCAGGCGAGAATGGCCATAACCTGCGGATTCTCGAAGCCGTCGAGGCGGTCAATCACGAGCAGAAGGAAGTGCTCGTGGATAAGATCGTCGCGCGCCTCGGCGCCGACCTCACCGGCCGTACGTTCGCGGTGTGGGGCCTCGCGTTCAAGCCGAACACGGACGACATGCGCGAGGCTCCGAGCCGGCGCTTGATCGCGGCGTTGCTCGCGCGCGGCGCGCGCGTGCGCGCCTACGACCCGGTCGCGATCAACGAGGCCCGGCGCGTGTTCGCACTAGATCTGGCCGATGCGCCCGACGCCCTTGCGCGTTTGGCCTTCGTGACGTCTCAAGAGGAAACGCTGGTCGGGGCCGACGCACTCGTCATCGTCACCGAATGGAAGGAATTCAAGAGCCCCGATTTCACGCACTTGAAGTCGGTGCTCAAAGCGCCCGTCATTTTCGACGGCCGCAATCTTTACGAACCCTTGGCGATGGCCGAATTGGGCATCGACTACTACGCTATCGGGCGTCCTTATGTCCAACTCGATACCCGAACCGATGCGCGCGGATAAGGCGCGCGACCCGAGCGCGCTCGTGCCCGGCGGCGCGGCGCGGCCCGCGCCGGTTGCGCCCGTGCCGCGCGAGCGGCTTGCGCAGGCGCGGGTCTTGATCGTCGGCGACGTCATGCTCGATCGCTATTGGTTCGGCGACGTGAACCGCATTTCGCCCGAAGCGCCGGTGCCCGTGGTGCATGTTCAGCGCCAAGAGGATCGGCTGGGTGGCGCGGCGAATGTCGCGCGCAACGCGGCGGCGCTCGGCGCCCAGGCGGGGCTGCTGTGCGTCGTCGGGCGCGACGAGCCGGGCGAACGTATCGTCGAACTGCTCAAGGACAGCGGCGTCGCGACCCATTTGGAGCGCGATCCCGAGCTGTCGACGACGATCAAGCTGCGCGTGCTCTCGCGTCAACAGCAGTTGCTGCGCGTCGATTTCGAGAATATGCCTGCGCATGAGGCGCTGCTCGCGGGCTTGGCGCGCTTCGATGCGTTGCTCGCGCAGCATGACGTGATCTTGATGTCCGATTATGCGAAAGGCGGGCTGACGCACGTCACGCAGATGATCGCGAAGGCGCGCGCCGCCGGCAAGCCCGTGCTCGTCGATCCGAAGGGCGACGATTGGGAGCGCTATCGCGGCGCTACGCTGATCACGCCGAATCGCGCGGAACTGCGCGAGGTCGTGGGGCAGTGGAAATCGGAGGAGGATTTGCACGCACGCGTCGCGCAATTGCGCGCGTCGCTCCAAATCGACGCGCTGTTGCTGACGCGCTCGGAAGAGGGGATGACGCTATTCGCCGCGGACGGCAGCACGCTCACCTCGCCGGCCGTCGCGCGCGAAGTCTACGACGTCTCGGGCGCGGGCGACACCGTGATCGCGACGCTGGCCGTGATGCTCGCCGCGAAACTGCCGCTCGTCGATGCGGTGGCGCTCGCCAATCGCGCCGCGGGTATCGTCGTCGGCAAGCTCGGCACGGCCACCGTCGATTACGACGAATTGTTCCCACCCGATGCGCGCTAGCGCAAACCGCGCGCGCACGCATCGGCATCGGCCGCCTATCACCGTTATCGAATCATCGCCAATACGATCATGACTGTCATCGTTACCGGAGCCGCGGGCTTCATCGGCGCCAATATCGTCAACGCGCTGAACGCGCGCGGCGAAACGCGCATCATCGCCGTCGACAACCTCACGCGTGCCGACAAGTTCAAGAATCTCGTCGATTGCGAGATCGACGATTATCTCGACAAGACAGAGTTCGTCGAGCGCTTCGTGCGCGGCGATTTCGGTAAGGTCCGAGCCGTGTTTCACGAAGGCGCGTGCTCCGATACGATGGAGACCGACGGCCGCTACATGATGGAGAACAACTTCCGCTATAGCCGAGCCGTGTTGGACGCTTGCCTGGCGCAAGAGACGCAATTTCTCTATGCATCGTCGGCGGCGATCTACGGCGGTTCGACGCGTTTCGTCGAGGAGCGCGAGGTCGAAGCGCCGCTGAACGTCTACGGCTATTCGAAGTTCTTGTTCGACCAGATCGTGCGCCGCGTCATGCCGAGCGCGAAAAGCCAAATCGCGGGTTTCCGCTATTTCAACGTGTACGGGCCGCGCGAATCGCATAAGGGGCGCATGGCGTCGGTCGCGTTCCACAACTTCAATCAATTCCGCGCCGAAGGCAAGGTCAAGCTGTTCGGTGAGTACAACGGCTATGCGGCGGGCGAGCAGACGCGCGACTTCGTCTCCGTCGAAGACGTGGCGAAGGTGAATTTGTTCTTCTTCGACCATCCCGAGAAATCGGGCATCTTCAACCTCGGTACGGGCCGCGCACAGCCGTTCAACGATATCGCGACGTCCGTCGTCAACACGTTCCGTGCGCTCGAGAACCAGCCGGCGCTTTCGCTGGCCGAGATGGTCCAGCGCGGGCTCATCGAATACGTACCGTTCCCCGATGCGCTGCGCGGCAAGTACCAGTGTTTCACGCAAGCCGATCCGACGCGGTTGCGCGCGGCGGGTTACGACGCGCCGTTCTTGACGGTCCAAGAAGGCGTCGATCGATACGTGCGTTGGCTATCCGGCCAGGTGTAACGCAAGGCTCGTAGTTCGTAGACTCGAAGCCTCACGGTCGGCGCCCGCCGGCCGGCTCTCGCCATCGGAGGCTTCATGTTCAAGCGCATACTTTCTGTTGCGGTGGCCCTTGCCGCCGCTTGTTCCGTTCTTTCGGCTCATGCCGTCGAGGTTGACGTCAATACGGCCGACGAGGCGGCGCTGCGCGCCATCAAAGGTATCGGCCCCGCCAAAGCCCGGGCGATCGTCGATGAGCGGACCGCGGGCGGGCCGTTCAAGGATGCCGACGATCTCGGTCAACGCGTCAAGGGCCTGGGCGGGCAGGCCGTCGAGCGTCTGCGCGCCGGGGGACTGACTGTCGGCGACGCCTGGAGTAGCGTCGCCCCCCGCTTGGGCCGCGCGTTGGGCTGAGCGATCCTTCGCATTGGGCGTCGTTTTCACCGGCCTGGCCCCCCGAGACCCTGTAAGGCGATCGCTTGGCTAGTGCTTTACAATCGGATAGATCTAATCGCTCAAGATAACGGCGCGCTGCGCGTACACATCCCATGTCCTACAAAACCATCGAAGACACGATCGGCAATACGCCGCTCGTTCAGCTCGTCCGCTTGCCCGACGATGAAATTCGTAGCCGAAACAACGTGCTGTTGGCGAAGCTGGAAGGCAATAATCCCGCGGGCTCGGTGAAGGACCGGCCGGCACTGTCGATGATCGCGAAAGCCGAGGCGCGCGGACGAATCAAACCGGGCGACACGCTGATCGAGGCGACGAGCGGCAATACCGGCATCGCGCTGGCGATGGCGGCGGCGATCCGCGGCTACAAGATGGTCTTGCTGATGCCCGAGGATTTGTCCGTCGAGCGGCGCCAGAGTATGGCGGCGTACGGTGCGCAAATCGTACTCACGCCCGTGAAGGGCGGCATGGAATACGCCCGCGATCTCGCCGAGCAAATGCAGCGCGACGGGCGCGGGATCATCCTCGATCAGTTCGCGAACCCGGACAATCCGGTTGCGCATTACGAGGCGACAGGTCCCGAGATCTGGCGCGATACCGAGGGACGCGTGACGCATTTCGTTTCGTCGATGGGCACGACCGGCACGATCATGGGCGTGTCGCGTTATCTGAAGGAGCAAAACGCGGCCATCGAAATCATCGGCGCCCAGCCCGAGGAAGGGTCGCGCATTCCGGGCATCCGCAAATGGCCCGAGGCGTATTTGCCGAAGATCTTCGATCGCACGCGCGTCGACCGCGTCGAGAACGTCTCGCAAGCTGCGTCGGAGGCGATGGCGCGCCGGATGGCGTCGGTCGAGGGCATCTTCTGCGGCATATCCTCCGGCGGCGCATGCGAAGTCGCATTGCGCGTGGCGCGGCAGGTCGAGAACGCGACGATCGTTTTCATTGTTTGCGATCGCGGCGATCGCTATTTGTCGACGGGCGTATTTCCCGCCTGATCGGACTGCATGTGGCGTCGTCGGGCCGCGAATGCACCGACCGCCGTAACCGCGCATGCGCAAGCCGCGTGCGCGTTCGCGCATGAATCTCCTAACGACGTGAACGGCTAGGCTGGCCTGGCGACGGCACCTATAGTGTCCGTGGGCTGGAGCGAGCGGTGAGCGCTTGGCCGTTCGACAGGAGAAGGATATGCGAAGACGCTACCTCGAAGCGGCGACGGCGCGAATCGGCGCCGCCGCCGCTTTTTTCATGCTCGGCGCCGTCCTCTGCGGCGCCATGCTCACGCGTGTATGGGCCGGCGAGCCATCGGCATCGGCGGCCGTGAGTTCGGCACCGACGCTTGCACCGACACCCGCGCGTCATGTGCCCGTGGGTGTGCCGAGCGGCTATGTCGTCACGCCTTTCGGCTTCTTTCATCCGTCCTGCGTGCATGCGATCGGCCGCGGCCAAGTGCTGCGATTCGACGGCAGTATCGAGCGTGCCGATGGGACGATCGTACCGGTACGCGCGTGCGGCTATCCGAGCTATGGAAGGCAAGGGGGGCGCATCGAGCCCGGCGGCTCGCGTTGGGGCCCGGGATTGCCGATTCCCGGGTTGGCCGGCGCCTCGCCCGGGGCGGACGGCTGGCTCGAGGCGAGTTGGTTCAACGACAAGGCGCCGTTCGGCGGGATCGCGGCGAAATGGCTCGTGCCGTCGGCGCCGGACGCCGACGTCGGCCAAGTGCTCTACTACTTTCCCGGGCTCGAAGACTACGAAAACATCGTCACGATCTTGCAGCCCGTGCTGGGCTGGAACGGCTTCAGCGACCATGCCTGGACGATTTCGAGTTGGAACTGCTGTACGTCGGGCAATGCGAACTACAGCAATCCCGAGCCGGTCGCGACGGGTGACGAGATCGTAGGAACCGTCAGCGGCGCTTGCCCGGCGGGCAACGTATGTTCGACGTGGAATATCGCGACCGTCGACAAGACGACGGGCCGCCAATCGACGCTCAAACAGACGAGCAGCTTCGGTCAGACGTTCGATTGGGCATTCGCGGGCGTCGTCGAAGTCTACGGCGTCGATGCCTGCAATCAATATTCGAGCAACGGCTTCGTGGACTTTACGGCCGTCTCGCTCCTAAACGTCAACGACAAACCGATTCGCCGCCCGGGGTGGCAAGCGAGCGGCCTGCTACAAAGCAGTGCGCCGGCTTGCAATTACGGCGTGACCGTCGGGCCGTCAAGCGCCAGTTTGACGTTCTGACGCCGGTTCGACGCAGCCCCGCTACTGAGGCGGCGCGGCGTCGTCGGTCCCCGGCTGTGCGGGTACGGGCGGCGTTGCGGGCGCGGGCGCCGCGGCAGGCGCGCTAGGCATCGTCGCTGGCGGTATAGAGTTGCGCACGCCGCCGTCTTCGGCCTCGATGCGCGCCTTCACGCGCTGACCCAATTCGTACACCGCAAGGGCATAGAAAAAGCTGCGGTTGTAGCGCGTGAGGACATAGAAGTTTTGCAGCCCCAGCATGTACTGGGTAGGCTGAGCCGGCGTCGGCAAATCGACGACCGTGACGGGCGTGCTGTCCTCGGCCGCCAAATCGAGCCCCTGCTCGTCGAGCTTCATGCCGGCGCGCAGCATCTGCGCGAGGGGCCAATGCGGCTCGGGCTGACCGTCGGCGGCTGCCTGTGCGATACCGATGCTGCCGGCATCGGATGCGATGTGCCAAACGACGGGACGGCCCGTCTCCCAGCCGTTTTGCGCGAGGTAATTCGCGACGCTGCCGATCGCATCGGCCTCGCTGGCGCGCAAGTCGATATGGTGATTGCCCTCGAAGTCGACCGCGTATTTCACGATGCTGCTCGGCAAGAACTGCGGGATGCCGATTGCGCCCGTGTAGGAGCCGAGCACCGTGGTCGGGTCGACTTGCGCGTCGCGCGTCCAAACGAGATAGTCCTCGAGGTTCTTACGGAACGTCATCTCGCGGTCGGCGCGGTTCGGCGTATTCGGGTAATCGAACGCGAGCGTCGTCAAAGCATCGAGCACGCGGAAATTGCCCATATAGCGTCCGTACATCGTCTCGACGCCGATGATCCCGACGACCATCTCCGGCGGCACGCCGAACTGCTCGTAGGCGCGTTGCAGCGTCGCGCGGTTTTGCCGCCAAAATTTCACGCCCGCGTTGATCCGCACGGGATCGAGAAAGCGCGCTTGATAAACGCGCCAGTTCTTGGGAAACGGTTTGGGCGAAGGTGTCACGAGCTTGACTGCCGTCGCCGAATAATTGACGCCGGCGAACAGCGCGTGCAGCGCGGCAGGATCGAAATCGTAGCGCGCCACCATGTCGTCGATGAACGCATTGACGTCGGCGTTATCGGCGTAGCGCTGCGGAACGATTTCTTCCTCGAAGGTGGAACCGGACGGCGCCGCTTGCGGAACCTGGTTTTGCGCGACGCCCGCCGCGCGCTTGGCCGGCACGTTTTGGGCGCGGGCACCCTGCCAACACACGGAGGCGGCGAAAGCCAGGGCGGCGAGCACGGCGATGCGTCGCCGTTTTGCTGCGGGTGAAGCGGAGTGACCGGTCATAGGAAGGCAAAGGCAAGGGTTCGGCGCAGTATAACGAACGGCCGCCGAAGGCGGAACCGCCCGGCGGCGAATCGAGCCTTTTTCCACTACATACCGGGGCCGGCGGCCTGACGGTTCGACCTTGCGCGGGCGGGCCTGCACGCAATGCGACGCAATGCCGGCGGCAGGCTGTGGTAACGTAGGCCGATCACCGGCCGAGCTTAAAGGCCGCTCAAGCGACTCAGGAGACATGCCGCGCCGCGCGGCACACGAACGATCATGGCGACCGCCTTCTATTCTCACCCCGATTGCCTCTTACACGAGATGGGGCCCGGGCATCCCGAATGCCCGGAGCGGCTTACCGCGATCGAGGATCAATTGATTTTGAGCCGCATCGCCGAATTGATCGAGCGCGAGAGCGCTCCGCTCGCCGATCTGGCCGAGTTGGCGCGCGTACACACGCGCGCACATATCGAGTTCATCGAGCGCAGCGCGCCGAGCGAAGGGCATGCATGGATCGATCCCGACACGGCCATGAATCCCCATACATGGCAAGCGGCGCTGCGCGCGGCCGGCGCCGCGGTCGCGGCGACCGATGCGGTGATCGAGGGGCGTTACGAAAATGCATTTTGCGGGGTACGTCCTCCGGGCCACCATGCGGAGCCCGCTCGTGCGATGGGGTTCTGTTTCTTCAACAATGTCGCGATCGCGGCGCGCCATGCACTCGAAGTGCATGGGCTCGCGCGCGTTGCGATCATCGATTTCGACGTGCACCACGGCAATGGCACCGAAGCCGCCTTCGCGGGAGACGAACGCGTGCTGATGTGCAGCTTCTTTCAGCATCCGTTCTATCCGTTCAGCGGCGCCGACAATCAAGCGCCGAACATGGTCAATTTGCCGATGCCCGCCCGCACGCCCGGAGCGGTCGTGCGCGAGGCCATCGATATGGTTTGGCTGCCGCGGCTCGAGGCGTTCAAGCCCGAGATGATTTTTATTTCGGCCGGATTCGACGCCCATCGCGAGGATGATCTCGGCAATATGGGCCTCGTCGAAAACGACTACACGTGGATCACGCAGCAGGTACGCGCGATCGCCGAACGCCACGCGCGCGGACGCATCGTCAGTTGCCTCGAAGGCGGCTACAACTTGTCGGCGCTCGGACGCAGCGTGGTGGCGCATATTCGCGCCTTGGCCGGGATTTGACGCCGGACGCATCGAGCCGCATCCGTTGCGGGCCGCTCACCGATATCACGAGTCGACACATCATGAATTCCTTCTCACCGTCTTCGCCTTCGCCTTCCGATTCCGCGATTGCTTCCTCCGATACGCTGCTCGTCGAGCATGCCGCCTACGGCCTGCCCGGCGTCGTGCGTGTCACGCTCAATCGCCCGGGCGCGTTCAACGCGTTGTCGATGCAAGTGCTCGACGAATTGCAAGCGACGTTTTCGGCGATTTCGACATCCGGCGCGCGTGTCGTCGTCTTGGCGGCCGAGGGGCGGGCCTTTTGCGCCGGGCATGACCTGAAGGAGATGCAGGCAACGCCGTCGCTCGACTTTTATCAAAAGCTATTCGCGCGCTGCTCCGCGCTCATGATGACGATTCAACGGATGCCGCAGCCGGTTATCGCGCGCGTGCAAGGGACCGCGACGGCGGCCGGCTGTCAGCTCGTCGCCATGTGCGATTTGGCCGTCGCGGCCGATACGGCGCGCTTCGCGACCTCGGGTGTGAATTACGGTTTGTTCTGCTCCACGCCCGCCGTGCCGCTATCGCGCAACGTGGGGCGCAAGGCGGCGTTCGAGATGCTGATGACCGGTGATTTCATCGATGCGGCGAAGGCGAGGGAGCTTGGGCTCATCAACCATATGACGCCGCTCGATGCGCTCGACACCGACGTGGCGGCGCTCGCCAAAAGCATCTGCGAAAAGCCGGCCGCCGCGGTCAGCACGGGCAAGTCGCTTTTCTACCGGCAATTGGAGACGGGGATCGAGGCTGCGTATCAGATGGCGAGCCAAGCGATCGCCTGCAATGCGATCGATCCGGCCGCTCAGGAAGGCATGCAAGCCTTCGTCGAAAAACGCGCGCCGCGCTGGAAGGCGTAACCGCGTTGCCTGCGCACGCAACCACGCGCTTACGAGCTCACGCGCGTGCGAGTATCCACTCGATCAACGCATCGATCGCTCGATCGCGATCGAGATCGTTCATCGTCTCGTGATAAGCGCCCTCATAGAGCATTAGGGTGCGGTCGCTGCTGCCGGCATGCGCGGCGAATGCACGACTACCCTCGGGCTCGGTCAACTTGTCGGCCGTGCCGTGAAAGACGAGTACCGGGAGCCGTAGCGAGGCGCGCCCCTGCTCGATGCGCGCCATCGCGGCGAGGATCTGCTCGCCGGTGCGCGCCGGCACCGCGTCATGATGGACGAGCGGATCCGTGCGGTTCGCTTCGACCACGAGCGCGTCGCGCGAGAGCAGCGCGGGCTCGATTTTCATCGCCTTGTAGCGCGGCCATAGGCGGCTGACGATGCGGCTTGCCGCCAGCATCCAGCGCGGAACGTCTTTCCCCGGTGCCAGCGCCGGGCTCGATAAGATAAGGCCCGCGACGGGGCGCCGTTCCTTAACGAAGGTTTCGAGCCGCTCAATCGCAAAAAGCGTCGCGATCGTGCCCCCCATGCTGTGACCCATCAGAAAGAGCGGGATATTCGGCTGTGACGCCGCGTCGAGCAATGCGCGCGCGTCGTCCAAATACGCGTCGAAACGCGTGACCCAAGCGCGCTCGCCCGGCGAACGTCCATGCCCGCGCAGGTCCAGTGCGACGAGTTCGATCCCCGCCGCGCCGAACCGCTCGGCAAGTGCCGCATATCGCCCCGCGTGTTCGGCCAAGCCGTGTAGCAGCGCGACCGTGGCCTTTGCCGGCGCGGTGCTCGGCCAACGATACAAGGCAAGCTCGACGTCGTCGGCGGTGCGGACGGAGCCGGCCGGGACCGGCCGCGCGGCAGTGCGGCTCTTTGTCGCGGCTGAGTTGAATTCGTCCTGCGGCGCTGCCGTGCTCGACATGGCTCGTCTCCATCGGGTGTCGTTTGCGCTGGATCATAGCCGTTCGGCAGGATCGTCACGTCTCGAGGGCGGTGGCGTACGCCTCTAATAGCTTTTGGTCATTAAGCCTCGGTAATTAATTATTAAGCGCTATTTGTGCGACGCGATAAAATCGCATTTCGTCATTTCTTTTCCACGCTGCAACGGCGGCCGAACCGCGCGATCGGGCAGCGCGCCTGCCTGCGCGGCTCCCGCCGTTTTGTTTTTTCATGATCGAACTACGCCATCTCTCGCAGCGCTTCGCCGGCCCCAACGGGTGGATCGAGGCGCTGCATGACATCAATCTGACTATTCCGGCGGGCCAGATCTTCGGCATCATCGGCCGTAGCGGCGCGGGCAAGAGCACGCTCGTGCGCACGATCAATCTCCTCACTCGGCCCACGACCGGCGAGGTCATCGTCGACGGCAAGCAGTTGACCACGCTCACAGCGCAGCAACTGCGCGAGGCGCGCCGGGAAATCGGCATGGTATTCCAGCATTTCAATTTGCTGAACTCGCGAACGGTGTTCGATAACGTCGCATTGCCGCTCGAACTCGCGGGCATGAAGCGCGCGCAAATCGAGGCGACCGTCTTGCCGCTGCTCGAACTCGTCGGCTTGACGGCCTTGAAGGATCGCTACCCCGCGCGCATCAGCGGCGGACAAAAGCAGCGCGTGGGCATTGCTCGCGCGCTCGCGAGCCGGCCCAAGGTATTGCTCTCCGACGAGGCTACCTCCGCCCTCGATCCCGAGACGACGCGCTCGATTCTCGAATTGCTCCGGCGCATCAATCGCGAACTGAACCTGACGATCGTCCTCATCACGCATCAGATGGAAGTGATCAAGGACGTTTGCGATCGTGTGGCCGTGCTCGATGCCGGGCGTGTCGTCGAAGAGGGCGAGGTCGTCGACGTGTTTCTGAAGCCGCGCCACGCCGTGACGCGGGCGCTGCTCGGCGACGTCATCGCGCATGAGCTTCCGAGCGCCGTGAAGGCGCGCGTGGCCGCGCAATTGGAGGCGGGCGAGGGGCAGTTGCTGCGGCTCGCATTCGCCGGCGCGGGCGTGGATCGGCCGATCTTGTCGGAGACGATTCGTCGCTACGCGCTCGATTTCAACATCCTGCACGGGCAGGTCGATGAGATCCAAGGACGCGCATTCGGCTCGCTCGCCGTATTGGCGGGCGGCGAACCGGGGCAGTTGACCGCCGCGTTGCATTTCTTGCGCGAGCAAGGCGTTGTCGTCGAGGAGCTGTCTCATGTTTAACGAAATGTCCTCGATGTTCGTCCAGTCGTTTTGGGAAACGCTGATCATGGTCGGCATCTCGGGCGGCGTGGGCGCGCTCGTCGGCCTGCCGCTCGGCGTGCTGCTGTTTCTGACCGATCGCGGCGGCGTGCTGCAAAACGTGACCGCCAACCGCGTGATGGGTCTGACGGTCAATGCAGTGCGTTCGACGCCTTTCATCATCCTGCTCGTCGCCGTGATCCCGTTCACGCGGCTCGTCGTCGGCACGTCGATCGGCACGGCGGCCGCCGTCGTGCCGCTTACGATCGCCTGCGCGCCGTTCTTTGCGCGGCTCGTCGAAACGGCGCTGCGCGAGGTCGATCCGGGGCTCATCGAAACCGCAGAAGCGCTGGGCGCGACGACGCGGCAGATCGTCTTCAAGGTGTTGCTGCCCGAAGCGTTGCCGGGCATCGTCGCCGGTCTGACGATCACGTTCGTCTCGCTCGTGAGCTACTCGGCCATGGCCGGCGCGATCGGCGGCGGCGGATTGGGCGATTTGGGCATCCGCTACGGCTATCAGCGATTCCTGCCCGAGGTCATGGTGACGGTCGTTGTCATCCTGATCGTGTTCGTACAACTCGTGCAATCGTTCGGCGATTGGTTGGTACGTCGTCTGAGCCATCGGTGAGCCGCGTGCGTTAGAGGCCTTGGTCGAAACCGGGGCTTGGCGCGCGGCGCGCTTCGTCTTTAAAATAAAACGATCGTTCGTTATTCCGAAGTGCGCCGCCCCGGTGCGTTCGCGGCAATTTGCCATTGGGGCTTTGCCGGACCGCCGGTTAATGCGGCCGCGGCATGGGCTGTCGCTATAATGGCGCTGGGTTGACGTATTCGTAACTTTGGAGCGTGTGCATGAAAATTTTGGTGCCTGTCAAGCGCGTGGTCGACTACAACGTCAAGGTCCGGGTGAAGTCGGACGGCACGGGCGTCGACATTGCGAATGTGAAGATGTCGATGAACCCGTTCGACGAAATCGCCGTTGAAGAGGCGGTGCGTCTGAAGGAAGCGGGCGTGGCCACGGAAGTGGTGGCGGTGTCGGCTGGCGTCGCGCAAGCGCAAGAAACGCTGCGCACGGCGCTGGCGATCGGTGCCGATCGCGCGATCCTCATCGAGTCGAACGAAGACCTGCAGCCGCTGGCTGTCGCGAAGCTGCTCAAGGCGCTCGTCGACAAGGAGCAACCGCAGCTCGTGATTCTCGGCAAGCAAGCGATCGACGACGACTCGAATCAAACGGGTCAGATGCTCGCTGCCTTGGCGAATCTGCCGCAAGCGACGTTCGCCTCGAAGGTGACGGTCGCCGACGGCAAGGCGACGGTTGCACGCGAAGTGGACGGCGGCGCCGAGACGCTGACCTTGACCCTGCCGGCCGTGGTGACGACCGATCTGCGCCTGAACGAGCCGCGCTACGTGACGCTGCCCAACATCATGAAGGCGAAGAAAAAGCCGCTCGAAACGATCAAGCCCGAAGACCTCGGTGTGGACGTCGCTCCTCGTTTGAAGACGCTGAAGGTGGCCGAGCCGCCCAAGCGCAGTGCCGGCGTGATGGTGCCGGACGTTCAGACGCTGGTCGAGAAGCTGAAGACCGAAGCCAAGGTGCTGTGAGAGAGGGACTAAACAAATGACGATTCTGGTTATTGCGGAACACGACAACGCGTCGATCAAGGGCGCGACGTTGAACACCGTTGCGGCCGCGCAAAAGATCGGCGGCGACGTGCACGTGCTGGTCGCGGGTCACAACGCGCAAGGCGCGGCCGACGCGGCGGCGAAGATCGCCGGCGTGGCGAAGGTGCTGCTGGCCGATGCGCCGCAACTGGCCGAGGGCCTGGCGGAAAACGTCGAGGCCACCGTGCTGAACGTGGCGAAGGACTATTCGCATATCGTTGCGCCGGCGACGGCCTATGGCAAGAACGTGGCGCCGCGTGTCGCCGCGAAGCTCGACGTGGCGCAGATCAGCGAAATCACGGCTGTGGTGTCGGCCGATACGTTCGAGCGTCCGATTTACGCGGGCAATGCGATCGCGACGGTGCAATCGAGCGATCCGATCAAGGTGATCACGGTGCGTGCGACGGGCTTCGACGCCGTGGCAAGCGAAGGCGGCAGCGCGGCGGTCGAGAAGATCGAGGCGGCGGCCGATCGCGGCATCTCGCAGTTCGTGAATCGCGAAGTGACGAAGCTCGATCGTCCGGAGCTGACGAGCGCGAACATCATCGTGTCGGGCGGCCGGGGTCTCGGTAGCGGCGAAAACTACACGAAGGTGCTCGAGCCGTTGGCCGACAAGCTCGGCGCGGCGCTGGGCGCTTCGCGCGCGGCCGTGGACGCGGGCTATGTGCCGAACGATTACCAAGTGGGGCAGACGGGCAAGATCGTCGCGCCGCAGTTGTATGTGGCCGTCGGTATTTCGGGCGCCATCCAGCACTTGGCGGGGATGAAGGATTCGAAGGTGATCGTGGCGATCAACAAGGACCCCGAGGCGCCGATTTTCAGCGTCGCCGATTACGGCCTCGTGGGCGATCTGTTCACGCTCGTGCCGGAACTCGTGAACGCGTTGGGCTGAGCGAGCAGCGCCGCGTCACGCGGCGCGTTATGCTGAGAAATGGAAGGGGCGCGCGAGCGCCCCTTTTTGCGTATCGAAGACCCCGGGCCACACTGGCCGCGCAGGCGTCTTATGCCCGAATGCGAAATACGGAAACGACGCTCTCGAGCTGCTCGGCCTGCTCCTTGAGCGACATGGCGGCTGCCGACGCCTGCTCGACGAGTGCCGCGTTCTGCTGGGTCACCTGGTCCATCTGCACGACCGCGCTGTTGACCTGTTCGATACCTTTCGACTGTTCTTCCGACGCCGCGGCGATTTCTCCCATCAAATCGCTGACGTTGCGCACGGACGCGAGAATGTCCGCCATCGACTGCGTCGCACGATCCGCCTGTCGCGCGCCGCTCTCGACATGGGCCAGCGAGTCCGTAATCAAGCCCTTGATTTCCTTAGAGGCGGTCGCGCTGCGCTGGGCCAGCGCGCGTACTTCGCTCGCGACCACGGCGAACCCGCGGCCTTGTTCCCCGGCCCGTGCCGCCTCGACCGCTGCATTCAATGACAGGATGTTGGTCTGAAAGGCAATGCCTTCGATCACGCTGGTGATTTCGGCGATTTTGCCGGCCGACCCGGAAAGGCTGCGCATCGTCAGGACCACTTCCTGCGTTGCCTGATTGCCCTGCTCGGTCAGAAGCACCGTACCGTTCACGACATCGGTGGCCTGTCTCGCGGTGTCGGCGTTTTGCCGCACGGTCGACGTCAGTTGGTCCATGGATGAGGCGGTTTCTTGAAGCGACGCAGCCTGTTCTTCCGTCCGTTGCGACAAATCGAGATTGCCGGCGGAGATCTCGTGCGTGGCCGTGTCGATCGACCTGGAGCCATCTCGCACCACGCTGATCGCCTGCACCAGCTTGGCTTGCATCGCTTGCAGGCCGGCCATCAGTTGACCCATCTCATTGCGCGAACGGATCTCGACCCGCGTGGTCAGGTCGCCGTCTGCAATTGCCCGGAAATGGCCGATCGCCTCGGTGAGCGGTCCGCCGATCGCGCGTTGCAGCGACCACCACGTCTGCGCCGCCGCACCGAGCGCGAGCAGCAAGCCGCCGACGGCGATGCCGATGAACGCGTGAAAGCGCGCCTGCGCGGCATCGAACGTTGCCCGGGCGGCAGTGATCTGCATTTCGGCGAGTGCGTCCAGGCCGTCGGTCACGTCCACGAATAGGTTTGTCGGTACGCGCAGCCAAACGGCGGGGATCTTGGCGACATCCTGACTGGCGATCGCACTGAACATCGGCTCGAGACCATTGGCCATGAGCGCCTCGATCTTCGTCTTGACGTCGGCCGCGCGGCGCTCTTCGTCGGGGCTCGAGAACGGCAACGCGTTGTACCCTTCCCATGACTTCCGGAAATCGGCGAGGAGATCGTGGGCGGACTGAGTCTCCTTGGCCACATCCGGACTAGTCGGATCGAGTGCGATGCGATACAGCATGAGCCTGGCGCGCGCGAGTGCGACAGTGGACCGCCCAAGCGTGACAGACGAGGTCAGCTCGTTGGTGTACAGCCCTTGCAGATCCCGGTTGCCCATCGACACGCCGGCGATTCCCATGGCGCCTCCGAGGAGCAATAGGACGCCGAGAAACGACATCGCCAATGCGAGCCGCGCACGGATAGTGAGATTCTTGAGCATGGTAGTGAAGTAGAAGTGGGCGAAATCCGATGGCGAGATGCGCTCTCAAGCTGCGGATCGGGGGAAGGGCACTGCGACTCTTTCGTATGACTGATAAGAATCTCAGTTATGTAGTCAAGGTAAACGGCGTCCGGCCCTAGAACTTGAGCGGCGTATGGGAGGGGCGTTGAAATTTGAATCTTGGAGACGGCGGCACCGCATGCACCAAAAACAAACGGCGCCCGGTTGGGGCGCCGTTTGTGTTGCTTCCGGCTACTGAGGTATGCGCGAGCCGTTACGCGTAAGCGGGTTGCGGAGTCCTGCCGAACTCGCCCAGATAACGATGAACCGAGAGGTCGTCCGATTGAATGGCGGGGCGGCGCCCCGAGATCAAATCCGCCAGCAACTGGCCGGAGCCGCACGACATCGTCCAGCCCAGCGTGCCGTGACCCGTGTTCAAGAACAGATTCGACACCGGGGTGCGGCCGACGACAGGCGTACCGTCCGGTGTCATCGGGCGCAGGCCCGTCCAGAACGACGCTTGGCGCGTATCGCCGCCGCCCGGGAACAGATCGTTGACGCACATTTCCAGCGTTTCGCGGCGGGCTTGACGCAGCTTCTTGTCGAAGCCGACGATCTCGGCCATGCCGCCGACGCGAATGCGATCGTCGAAGCGCGTGATGGCGATCTTGTAGGTTTCGTCGAGCACCGTGGAGACCGGCGCTTTGGCGGCATCGACGATCGGCGCCGTGATCGAGTAGCCCTTGAGCGGGTAGACGGGAATCTTCACGATACCCGCGAGGAACTGGGTCGAATACGAGCCGAGGGCGACGACGTAGGCATCGGCGCGCAGCGTTTCGCCGCCGCAGCGTACGCCCGCGATGCGGCCACCCGCCATTTCCAGCGCATCGATCGGCGTGTTGAAGCGGAACTTCACGCCGAGCGATTCGGCAAGCGCGGCCAAACGCGTGGTGAACAGTTGGCAATCGCCCGTTTCGTCGCCGGGCAGCCGCAGACCGCCCGTGAGCTTGTGCGAGACGGCGGCGAGCGCCGGTTCGGCGCGTGCGAGCTCGGTGGGACTCAAGAGCTCGTACGGCACGTTGGCGTCCTTCAGCACGGCGATGTCTTTTTGTGCGCCGTCGAGTTGCTGCTGCGTGCGAAACACCTGCAGCGTGCCGCCCGTACGGCCTTCGTATTGGATGCCGGTATCGGCGCGCAACGCCTGCAAACAGTCGCGACTGTATTCGGCGAGGCGCACCATCCGGCCTTTATTGACGGCATAGCGCTCGGCGGTGCAGTTTTGCAGCATCTGCCACATCCAGCGCAATTGGAACTGCGTGCCGTCCAGACGGATTGCGAGAGGCGCGTGCTTCTGGAACATCCACTTCACTGCCTTGAGCGGTACGCCGGGAGCGGCCCAGGGGGCCGCGTAGCCGGGCGAGATCTGGCCTGCGTTCGCAAAGCTCGTATCGAGCGCGGGGCCCGCTTCGCGATCGACCACCGTGACTTCGTGGCCGGCTCGCGCCAGATAATAGGCGCTCGTTACGCCGACGACGCCACTACCCAAGATCACGACTCGCATGGCTACTCCAAATACCGATAAGTCCAGTTGATGGCGCTATAGTATTGCGACAAAAGCAGTTTTTGTTCCTGTAGTTTTTTGATTTTTGGTGGAAACGATATGAGAACGGAACGTCAGCCGATCCGTAAGCTCGACAAGCTCGACCGCAAGATTCTGAAGGTGCTGCAAGAAGACGGGCGCATCGCCATGAAGGATCTCGCGGAGCGCGTGGGGCTGACCGTCACGCCCTGCATCGAGCGCGTCAAGCGCATGGAGCGCGATCAAGTCATCACGGGGTATTACGCGCGCGTGGATCCGGCGCAGCTCGGGGCGGCGCTGCTCGTGTTCGTCGAGATCACGCTCGGCAACAAGAGCGGCAACATGTTCGATCAGTTCCGGCGCGAGGTGAACAAGATCCCCGAGGTGCTCGAATGCCATCTCGTCTCGGGCGAGTTCGACTATTTGATCAAGGCCCGCATCGGCGAAATGGCCGATTACCGCAAGCTGCTCGGCGACATCCTGTTGCAGTTGCCGGGCGCGGTGCAGTCGAAAAGCTATGTCGTCATGGAAGAGATCAAGGAGACGCTCGCGATTGCCGTGGGCGATTGATGCCGAGGCGGGGGACTCGGCGGTCCGTCCGCCTCGGGGTTTGATTTAAGCGGCTTCCGGTACGGCGTCCAAGAACCCGGTGACGCTGCGGAACTTGCCTTGCGCATCGACCACCCCGAAGTCGGAGCCCTTGACGATCGCGTCGCCGTTCGGCGCGACGAGGTGCCAGGAGAACCGCACGTAGTTGGCGAAGCCGTCGACGCTGCTGCTCAGCCGGAATTCATGTCCGGGAAAGCGCTCGTGGACGGCGCCGATCATGGCGTCGATGCCGTCATGCCCCTTGCCTGCGAGTAGGGGATCGACGTAGGAGGCGTCTTCGGTCCACGTGCCCGCGATCAGTTCGCGGCGGCGCTCGGCATCCGTTTCGTTCCAAGCGGCGAAATAGCGGTCTACGAGGTCGAGATGGGCGGTCATGGTTATCTCCCAAAGCAGATTGAGGATGACGGCGCTTGCCGTGCGTTCGGGCGCGCTTTGCTTGGCGCCGTGGTCGAAGGATCGGCGATCCCATGCGGCGCGTCGATTACGTGGGAGGTAATCGGTCGGCGTCGGTGCAGGTCGAATGACCTTCCGTCGCTCCCTTTCCGTAGGTCTGAATTTATGGGCCTCCCTCGTTGAATCAAAACGCTCGAATGTAGATTCGCGGTTTTGACGGGCGGTGGTGGAAACGTGCGCTTGGTGTCGGTAGAGCGAAATCGCATAGGGTTGACTCGAGAGGCGGCAATCGCATGCGGCGGCGCGCTGTTGAGCATGTCCGCGTTGGCCCAGGAGATTGCTTCCCCCGGCATGGCGCCAGGAGCGCAAATTCAGCGACTGCAACAACAGCAACTCGAAGCAGCGAAGGAGTTGAATCCGCAGCCGACCGTGCTATCGCCAGTTGACGAGCGCGCCTCGGCCGTTAGCGTCTCTAACCTTCCTATCGACAGTCCGTGTTTCAGGATTGAACGGATCGTCCTGGACGACAACACATTCGAGTGGCTGGCGCGCTTCATCCAGCCTGTCGCCGGTCAGTGCGTCGGTAAGACTGCGCTCAAGCAGATCCAGGACGCGGCCAACAATGCATTGATCGACCGTGGATTTTTGACCTCCCGTGTGCTTGTGCCGAGTCAGTCGCTGCGATCCGGGACGCTGACGCTCGCGGTAGTGCCTGGACGCTTGGCGAAGGTCGGGGCGGACGGCCCGACGATCGGATGGCTACGCACAGCACTGCCGACCTCGCCAGGCAGGTTGTTGAACCAGCGCGATATCGACCAAGCGCTCGAGAATCTTCGGCGCCTGCGTTCTCAATCCGATGCGAGATTTGACATTGTGCCGGGAGCGAACCAGGGCGATTCCGAACTCGTGTTGCATCCAGGGACGGAAAAGCGCTGGCACCTCGTGTTGGGCATCGATAACGCGGGTCTGAATTCAACGGGAAAAACGGGGCTGTCAGGATCGCTTACTGTCGATTCGCCCTTGCGTTTATACGACCAATTGCAAATTGCAGGCGCGACGAATGCGAACTTCGGGGCGCCCGGTGAAGGAAACCGATCCCTTGCGGCGAACTACAGCGTGCCGATCGGCTATGCGATGTTTTCACTCGGCGCGAGTCGATCGCGATACAAGCGGACGGTTCCTGCGTTCGACGGGCCTGTCCAGTACAGCGGTGTGCAATCGCAACTGCAAGCGGGGCTTTCGGCAGTGATTTTTCGAAACGCGAGCGCGCGTACGGAAATGCACGGCGATGTCTACCGCCGAATCAATCGAAATACATACGACGGGGTCGATTTGCCCGCGCAGACGCGCGATGTCGTCGGATACGAGCTGGGACTATCGCACCGGCAATACGTCGGCAACGTCGTGCTGAACGCGACCATCGGATGGCGGGCATCGCTGCCCCGGTTATCGAACGATCCCGGCATGGTTCTCGATGAGCCCGATTTCGATGGCGGAACGGCAGTTGGTTTAGCGAGTTTCGGCGCGCAGTTCCCATTCAAGTTTGGCGATCAATTTTTTTCCTACCAATTCGACTGGAATACCCAAATCGCGCGCACGCCGCTCGCGCCGACCGATTACTTCTCGATCGGTACGCGTTATTCGGTACGTGGCTTCAATCAGCAAGTGACCCTCGCCGCGGAGAGTGGATGGGCGATTTCCAACGAAGTGAGCTGGTATCGGCCGACCGGGATCGGAGTCCAATCGCTATACGGCGGCGTCGATCTGGGGCGGGTGAGAGGACGGGCAGCCGATTTTTTGACGGGGCAAACGCTGATCGGTGCAGTGTTTGGTGCCAGGGGGAGTGTCGCACCGAAAAGCGTCTTGGGAGCAGCTTTGGTCTACGACGCGTCGGTGGGCTGGCCGATGTTGAGGCCGTCAGGCATCAGCGGTTCCCCGACGTTCTTGTTCCAAGTCAGCGTGCTGCTTTGACCTCGAGGGATTTACGTAAGCGGCGCGGCCTTCCGCGCCAATTCAACCCAGTGGCAAACCGACCAAAGGCAAATCAAGTATGGAAAAGCGGATACAGCGAAACGGATACGGCAAGGCATCTGCGGCGGCAGTCATGTTCGCTGCGCTCGGATTGAGCGCATGCGGAGGCGGCGGCAAAGGCGGCAAGGACGCGTCTAACTTGGTGGCGGACGCCCAACATGGCGGGAGCGCCGCAGCGATCACGGTCGAAGGATCGTCGGTTTCACTTTCGAGTGATCTCGAGACACTTAAGGTTGTGACGCCCCCGGTCTCATGGGGAGCGGATGGCACATTTCCGCAAGGTACGCTTCGCCTCACCGGCAGTGGATATGTTTCGTCGGCGGTAAAGGAATATGCGCCGGGGGTCTACACCCAGCTACCTTGGGGCAAAGACTGGCTCGTTTTGTCGGCCGGTACCGTGACGGATATTGCCGGTAACGGTCACTTCGCGATTGGCCGTTGGACGGCCGGCAGCGAGTGGGCGGGAGAGACGTACAACGCCAATCAAGGTCGAGTGTGGGCCGTCGGTGCGCCAGTTGAGGTCCGTGTGCCATCGACTGGGATGAACTGCACGTTGGCGGCTGCGACCCGCCCAACGGCGAGCGACGGCAACACCGTTCCGGGCGTGCTCAAAGGCGCGACCGCAACCTTGTCCACCGCGAGCAATTCGCTTGGCGTCTTCGAGAACCGCGCGGCGTTGACCTTGGACTACGCGATCGGCGGCGATCGCGACCAGACATTTAGTGGGAACGCGCCGTTGGGCTCGATGTACGCGTCGCGAGCATCGCGCTCCACGCTGTATACGGCATTCCTCGGCCCTGACCCGTCCAAGCCCTATCTCGTCGTCTCGTACGGGATCCACTCGCCGACTGTGGGGCTGATCAATGGTTTGGCCGTGCTGAACTGTTCGTAAGCACATCTCCGAGGGGCCGAGCGCGCTATGCATGCTCGGCCCGCTTCCCTGCACTGTCTGGCGACTCGAAACGAACCGTGAATTCCGGAATCTATCGATTGGTGTTCAACTCCGCGCCAGGCATGTGGGTGCCGGCCGACGAGTTCGCGACGGCACGTCGTGCCGCGAAGCGCTCCTTTTTACGAGGCGTCTGCCTATCGGCGTCGCACCGTTGCTTTGTATCTGTATGGTTCGCCGCTCGGGCACGCGCATTCGCGGCACTGTGCCTATTCGGGTTGAAGCCGATCGCCGTCGAGGCCCAAGCAACGCTACCGATGGTCCCCGACCGCAGCGGTTCTCGACATCCGGTGGTAGGCGTCTCCGCCTCGGGGGTGCCGCTGGTCAATATCGTCGCGCCCAATCGAGCCGGTGTGTCTCTGAATAACTTTGCGCATTACAACGTCGGTACCAATGGCGCTGTCATCGTCAATACACCGCGGAGCGTGCAGACGCAAATCGCCGGCTGGGTACAGGGTAATCCGCTGATCGGCAATTCACCGGCACGGGTCATCATCAACCAGGTGACGACAGGCAATCCCACGCGCTTGTTGGGTATGACCGAGATCGCAGGCGGTCGTGCCAATCTGATTATTGCCAACCCTGCGGGGATCACATGCGCGGGTTGTGGCTTCATCAACATTCCGCGTATTTCGCTCACGACTGGGCGGCCATCGTTCAACGCCGACGGCTCGCTTGCCGGGTTCGATGTTGCGAAGGGCCGGCTCGCTGTCGATGGCGCCGGACTCGATGCGAGAGGCAGTGCAATCGATCTGATTGCACGTGCGATGCGTATCAACGGAGACGTTTGGGCGGACGTCATTCGTACGACCGCGGGCTCAAATCAAGTCAGCTATCCGGACGGCACGGCTAAGGTTCGAGCCGCAGATGCGGAGACGCCCAGCGTCGCGATCGATGTCCAGGCGCTCGGTGGCATGTACGCGAATAGCGTCCGCCTGATTGGCACCGAATCAGGTGTCGGCGTGCGCAATTCGGGCGTCATCGATTCGCTTTCGGGCGATATCGTACTGTCGGCTCAGGGAGACGTCACCATTGAAGCCGAGGGGCGTCTCCAAGCGGCGGGCAACACGCGTATCGATGCGGCTAACGTTATCAACCATGGGACAGTTCTCAGCGCCGAAGGCGTTCGCTTGAAGGCCGGGTCGACGCTTAAGAACGATGGGATCGTTGCTGCGCGGTCTAATGTCGATCTCGAGGCCATCGATATCGTCAATCGAGGCAACCTCTACGCGGGCTTGAGCACGGGTGGAGGGTTGTCGGGGCCAGGCAGCATATCGATGACAGGGAAGAACGTATCGAATGACGGGACGCTAGCGGCGGGCGACAACATCAATTTGTCCGGCGCGACGATCTCGCTCGATCACGGCATCGTGTCTGCCGCAAGCGCGTTCAACGTGAATGGCGACCAGAGCCTGACGACGCTCGGGGTCACTGCGAGCGCGATGAATGCAACGTTGAGATCCAAGGGGGCATGGATCAACGACGGCGGCATGCTTGCCGCCCTACATGATGCGCACGTAGAAGCTCGATCGGCGTCAAACCGAGGAGGAACGATGGCCGGCGATAAATTAACGCTGACGGCCGGCGACGTGGAGAACGCCGGCGGTACCTTAGCCGGTCGGCTGCAGGCGGCCATTTCAACGGCGGATCTATCGAACAACGACGGGTTAATCGGAACCCACGCTGGTGCCCTGCATTTATCGACAACCGGAGGCTTAAGCAACGATCGCGGTCACATCGTCGGCGGCGACGGCTTATCGCTCGACGTCCATCGCTTGACGAGCAACGTAGACGGAAAGATCGGCACCTTGTCGGGTGGCGCCGGCGTTCGCATTGCTTTCGATGCAAATAACGATCGAGGGACGATTCTCTCTGGGCAACGGCTCAAGCTTATCGTCGATGGGCGGGCGACGAACCGGCACGGATCAATTGTTGGCGGCGACGGCCTGGAATTGCAGGCTCGCTCCGTGGACAGTAATGCGACAGGAGAGATCGGCACCATCGAGGGCCGGGCAACGATAACTTCGTATGGGACATTGAACAATGTGAGCGGCGACTTGCGATCCGGTGGTGCGCTCACATTGAGTACGCGTGAGTTGGACAATACCGATGGTTCCATCCGGGCAGGCGAGGCAAGTGTCACCACGGGTTCGATCGGAAACGACGGAGGAGCGATCGCCACGATGGGTCGTTTGTCGATCGAATCATTCGGAGATCTGTCGAACCATCATGGCTTGGTCGTCGCAGGCGGGACTCTCGAAGTATCGACACGTTCGTTGACGAACAACGTGGAAGGGCGGATTGCCTCGGTCGGCTCAACCGATATCCAAGCCGACCGGCTCAATAACGAGCGGGGCTTGATCGGCTCGGTCGATGGGCCGCTGACCGCGACGGCATCCGGGGAGATAGACAACACCCGAGGCAAGATGCTGGCGGGCGGCGATGTCTCCTTGACGAGTGAGGGCTTTGCCAACGCTGCCGGTACGGTCGCCGGTGGCGACATCAGCCTCAATGCCGGCAACGCGGACCTGGTCAACACGCGCGGAGTCATCACCGCAAACGGCCGGCTCGATAGTGAATCGGGCGCGTTCGACAATCGCTCCGGGCTGATTCAGGCGGGTGCGCTGGCCAAGATCGATACGCACTCGGGCGTATTCAATAACAGTACGTTAGAGGGCGCGCCAAGTGGCGGCCGAGTCATAGCGACAGGCGCGACCATGATCGTGGGCGCATTTGAAAATGCCGGCGGCATGATCTCGTCGTCGGATACGACACGGCTAACGGCACAATCGATCTCGAACGACCGCGGCGCGATCTTATCTCACGGCCCGCTCGGACTAGAGAGCGCAGGTGAAATATCGAACGCCGCGGGCCAGATCGGCGGGCATGCGGATGTGACGATCGGTGGTGCGACGATTGACAACACGAGCGGCACGATGACCGCATCGAGTCAGCTTTCGATCGACGCCGGTCAGGATTTGACGAATGCGGATGGTGACATCAACGCGGGGCGGACGATCGCCCTGTCGCTCGGTGGTCTCGACAATCATGGCCGAATTGAATCGGCCGGTAATGTGGAGGTTGCGGTTCGCGGAGATTTGATCAATGGGGGGCGGCTTCACGCGCAGGGCGATCTCGATGCAACCGCGAAAGGTGACATAAACAATTCAGGTTCGATGACTGCGGGTGCCGTTGCCACTGTGTCGGGCCGGTACGTTGGCAATGCAGACACTGGAGAAATCGCGGCAAATATAGCAACTCATGTAAGCGCATCGCAGTCGTTGGCGAACGCGGGGTTGATCGACGGCGGTCAAACGCTCGTTGAAGTGAATGACACCGCGACTAACCGCGGGCGCATCTACGGGGATTCCATATCGATCGGCGCGCAGATTGTGCGTAACGAACCGAACGCTGAAGGCGTAGCAGGTGCGATCGCGTCGCGTGGGGACCTCGATGTCGGCGCTCATGTCGTGCAAAATCGCGCCGGCAGCCTGATCTATGCGTCGAACGATATTCGCACTGGAGCAAATCTGAACGAGAACGGGAGAGCCTCCGATGCGGCATCGGATCGGCTGACGAACAGCGGCTCCATCATCGAGGCGGGCGGGCGCGTGGACATCGCGGCTGACCGCTTTGAAAATCTCAATGCCGGCTTCAAAACGGAACGGGTCACGACGGATGCGGGTAGACAGCTGTGGTACACCATTGCGGGTTCGACAGATAAGGTCGATCCGTCGACGGTGTACTTCTATCAACGCAATTCGCACGAAGCGAAACCCGGGACGGAATATCGATGGGCGCTGGACGACGATCAGAAATTCCTGCTGCTTCCGTCGGCGCAGTATCCGTTCGACGAGTACGCCAAGTACACGATAAACGGAATCGCCGGAAAGATCGACGGCGTGCACTACCCCAGTCTATCGTCGAACCTGAGACACCCCCACGCGACGGGAAGTGAGATAGAGCCGGTTGGCGTATTTCGCACGGTACCTGCGGAAATGTGGGCGAAATTCGGTATTGAACCGCCTCCATCGCCACCGGATTCGTCTTATATCAAATCCGGCGAGTTTTTTCTAAATGTCTGGGGTGACCAACGGCGCTTGGGCGCGGACTGGTACTCGTTGAGCGTACCGATCGAGCAGTCTCGACAACCCGGATCGTCGCTGTGGGAGATGCAATCTTGTCTCACAGCTGGGACGGAGCGCTGTGCACCTTTCAAGCAATGGTATGACGGTCTAACTCGATCGTACGCCGCCCTGAACCGTGCGATATACGACTACAACAGCGACGTCCGCAGCCGCACTATTCCGACCTGGACGACCTACGATGTCGACGTCAAATCCACGAGGGACGTCGTAACCGCGACCCAGCCGGGCATTATCACGGCGGGACGTGAAATGACGATTTCGGCGCGCTCCGGCATCAACGATAGAAGCCAGATCGTGGCCGGGGGGCACGCCTACCTGAACGATGCGATCCGGGACAACAGTCAGCCGAAGGGCGAGGAGACCTTCGATGGATCGGGAAAAGCCATCCATACCTGGGTTGAATCGGGCGGCGCGTTTCGCGGCGATGAGCGCAGGCATGCCACGCAGAAGTACATGGCGCCGCTCCCGCCTAGGCAGATCGACTTGCCGGTGGTCATTGCTACACCGGCGAACCGGGATCCCATCAAGCGCATTGCAACTGATTCAACGGTCGGGGGCGGTGTGTCCGGCATCCGCGTAAGCAGTACCGCGGTGCAACCGATCCAAGCCCTCGAAGGGATAGGCCCGGATGGTCGCGGTGAGGTCCCGGATCGAGCTATCGCCGCGAGCCGTAGCTTAACCGGCTCGCCCACAGCAATCGCACGAGCGAAGCTCGGAACAGTCGAAATTCGCACAGTCGAGCCTAACGTCAAGCTGCCGAACAACGCATTGTTTCAAGTCGTCTCGGACCCTGGCAGCCGATATCTCATTGAAACCGATCGGCGTTTCACGAATAAGAGAACTTGGTTGTCGAGCGAGACGATGATCGCAGCGCTCAGTGTCGATCCTGGTTCGGTGCAAAAACGTTTGGGCGATGGCTTCTACGAGCAGCAGTTGGTTCAGCAGCAAATCATCCAGGCGACGGGGCAGCGATTGATCGGTAACTACAGCGATAACCAAGCGGCCTATCGGGTGCTGATGGCTAACGGCGTGAAAGCCGCGCAGCAGTTTGGCATCAATGTGGGCACCGCTTTGACCGATGCGCAGATGGCGGCGCTGACTGATGACATCGTATGGCTCGTCAATCGTTCAGTCGCGTTTCCGGACGGATCGGAGCAAACCGTCTTGGTGCCACAGGTCTATTTGCGTTCAAGCGCGGCCGAAGTAACCGGTACCGGATCGATCATTGCGGGCGAGCACGTGACTTTGAGAAATGAGGGCACGCTCGTCAACTCGGGCACGATTGCAAGCCGGGGCACAATGATTGTCACGGCAGATTCGATCACAAACGTGGGAGCGGTTGCGGGGCGCTCGGTGCAAGCCGAAGCAAAACAGGATTTGGCCAACCTTGGTGGACTGATTCAGGGCGATGTCATCGACCTCTCGGCCGGACGCGATTTGAGCCTCACTAGCATGATGCAATCGGCAACGACGGCGAATGGATCGGCGACGGACATCGATCGAATCGCGCACATCAACGCGGGGGCCCTGACCGCGCGCGCGGGGCGCGATCTCCTCACGCAAGCAGCCGAGATCGCTTCGTCGGGCGACGTTTTGCTGGCCGCGCAACGCGATGCAAAGATGTCCGCTTTGCGCCAAAGCAATTCGGATCAGGTCCGGTGGGACGATAAAAATCGGGCCGAACATAGCGCATCGATGGATATCGGAACGGTAATCGGCTCCGGGGGGGATGTCCGGATCCTGGCCGGCCGTGATTTCGGTGCGACTGCGGCGAATGTCGGTGCCGAAGGCCGCGTTGAAATCATGGCTGGACGCGACGTTTACTTACTGGCAGGGGAGCGTAGTGCCAGTGCATACGACGAACATGAAGTGAGGGAGCGAGGCATCCTCTCCTCGAAGTCCACCCATACGATCGATGCCAGCGGATACACCGACGCGATAGGTACGTTGGTCTCTGGAAACTCGGTTGAAGTCCTGGCCGGCAACAATTTAACAGCGAACGCCGCGACCATTGCGGGTACCAGCGACGTGACGCTCGAAGCCGTGCGCGATCTAACGGTTTCGACCGCCAATACGGCATCACACGAATACCACTTTAGAGATGTGAAAAAGTCGGGGTTAGGCAGTGCGGGCGCAGGAATTTCGTACGGCCAAAACCAGGCGATCGATACGAGCCTCGATACCGAGAAAGGTTCGCGTGGAAGCTTGATCGGCAGTCTCGAGGGCAATGTTTCATTGCGAGCGGGCAACAAGCTTCACGTGAGCGGATCGGATCTCGTTGCGGCGCTCAACATGACTGGGGTGGGTAAGGAGGTCAAGGTCGATGCGTCGCAGACGGACCGTCGGCGCCACGAAACGCATGAGTTGAAGAGTTCGGGTTTTACGTTGGCGGTCAAGTCGCCGGTGATCGATGCCCTGCAAAACCTCAATCAGCAGGCACGAGGGGCGGGTCAGAGCCAGGATAGCCGCGCAGCAGCCTTGCATGGTATCGCAGCGGCGGGCGGTATTGCGGATTTGGTCGGCGCGTCAGGTGGCATGACGCGCGCGATGACTGAGGGCGGGAATCCGGAAGCGAAGATCGAACTGAGCTTCGGTTCGTCGCGTAGCAAATCCACCTATACGCAGGACAGCACGCACCGGAACGGCAGCCAGGTGAGAGCCGGGGGCAAGGTCGCGTTCGTGGCGACGGGCGAGAAGGGGGCCGGGCAAGGAAATGTCACGATAGAAGGTTCAGATTTGCTCGCCAAGGATGTTCTGCTGAAGGCGACGGATAAAGTCAATCTCTTGAGCTCTCTCGATACCGAGCGCGTGCGCAGCACCAACGAATCGCAGAGTGCGAGCGTAGGGGTGTCATTCGGTACGAACGGCTGGGGTGTCTCCGCTGCTATGTCGCAAGCGGACGGATACGCCAATTCCGACGCGACGATGCAAAACAATACTCACGTTGCCGCGAGCAACAACGTCACGATCATAAGCGGTGGCGATACCGCTATCGTCGGTGCGAATGTCAGCGGTAACGAAGTGATCGCCGACATCGGCGGAAATTTGAATATCGCTTCGGTGCAAGACACGGTCCATAGGGTTGCGCAGCAGCGAAGTATGGGGGGCGGCTTCAGCGTTAGCCAGGGAGGTGGAAGCGCAAGTTTCAGCATGCAGAACGGCCATGCGAGCGGTCACTATGCCGGTGTCAACGAGCAGTCGGGCATTCGAGCCGGCGAGGGTGGATTCGATATCACGGTTAAGGGCAATACCGATTTGAAGGGGGCTTATATCGCGAGTGAGGCTGTTCCTGAGCGCAACCGCTTGATGACGGGTACGTTGTCCTTCTCCGATATCCGAAACGGCTCCGGGTATGCGGCGAGCAGTGTCGGGGTCAGCGCGGGTGGCGGTATCGGCGATGGGGGGAACAACTACGCAACGCATGGCCCGACTACCGGCAGCAACGCAGGCGGGGGCTTGCCGCTTCGCGTCAGCGAGCGTCATGGCAGCGAAGCGAATACGAGGAGTGCGATTAGCGCCGGCAGCATCACAATCGCGGACGAAGCGAATCAAAAGCAAGATATCGGTTTGTTGAGTCGCGATGTGGCGAACCTCAACGGTACGGTTGAGAAGACGCCCAATTTGCAGAACGTGCTCAGTTCGCACTCGGACTTGATCAACGCAGCGCAAGCGTCGGCGGAAACCGTTGCCAAAGAGATTGGCGCTTATGCGGATAAGAAGCGAGAGCAAGCGTTGACGGCGGCGGAACGGGAAAGCGATCCGAAGGTGAGGGAACGCTATTGGCAAGAGGCCAGGAACTGGGGAGAAGGCGGCGATTATCGCGTGGGGCTCCACATCGCAGGTGGGGTGTTGACAGGAGGCCTGACCGGAGGTGGAAGCGGTGCTGCAAGCGGGGCGGCGGGAGCCGGTTTGTCGGCGAAGCTTGCACCGCACTTGCAAGAGATTGCGCAGTCGATCAGGGATGCGGGGCCCACGGGGAATAACGACTTTGATCAGTTACTGGGGAATGTAGCGGCAAACTTGCTGGCCGGTGGAGCGGGGGCGGTGGCGGGGGGATCGACGGGGGCGTTGGTGGGGGCGGCTACGGATCGGTTTAATCGGCAGTTAAGTCCGGATGAACGAGAATGGGCCAGAGATCGCGCCGAGTCTTTCGCAAAACGCTATGAACAAGAAACGGGCGGACCGCTCGCTGTCGACCTAGCACGGGACAAGTTGCTGGGAACCGGGTATCGCATGGTCGACGCAGTCGCTAGTAAGGGGCCAGGCGGTGATCCGACTGCGTCGGCATATATCAGCGAGTACGGCCGGGATATGTTCAGGGCGACCCCGGGAGAATATATAGACCCATTCTTTTATGGTAACAAGGATCTATCCCTAACGCCCGAACAACAGGCTTTACCTGGAGCGATCTCCCATCCGGCGCTTGGTTTAGGGATAGCGTCAGTGTTAACAGGGGGACTCGCTATAGCCAGCGTCGCGCCTCGGGTAAGCGCCGTTGCGTCGACGACGCGCATGTCTATCACCGAGCTATCGGCGGCATACAAGGCGGCTCAGGCTCGGTATTCGCTGGCGACCGGGGCACTAACGGGTGCTAGCCTATCCGCAGGAACATATACGTTCACAGCAGCGGGCACTGCAGCAATCGCGAAATTTCAAGGTGATGATGCGGGGGCTGCGTTCACTCAGAGATTTTCATTGCTAGGGCTAACCGCGGCAGCGACCGTCGGAGTTGCAAATGGAATATTCGGAACGTCGATGTTCAAATGGGCGGGCATACCCAATAAGATCACGAATATCACGACAGTCCCCGGCGTTGTGATTCGAATCAATGGAGCGGTCCAAGCGCAGGCGGCCGGTCACGCGGCACAGGCCGCTGTAGACAGCCGCTGAGCCACAAAATGAAGAGAGGTCACTCATGAGACACGACGCACTTATCGGTGCCATGTACGGACTGTGCGTCCCTTTTGCAATGCCTTTGATTGCATATTGGACCAGAAGGGTTGCTTACTGGGCGTTTTTCCTCGCAGGAGGACTCGGTGTTCCGTTGTTTTCATTCGTATCCGTAGGTGCCCGGCAGGGATGGAGCGCCGCTAGCGCAGAAGTACTGCCACGCATCGTCACCGCAGAAGGAGCGATGATCATAGTGGGCCTTGGCACGGGTACTTTGGCGTTGGTTTGGTTAGCTAGAGTGTCGGGCCTCGAGTGTACAGCCCCAGAAGTCGATACTGATCAAACGCAAAGATCCCTTTAACACACAGTGCAGCGCAACGCATGCCTACCGCCCACTCCAAGGCACAAGCCGCCGTTGCAGCGCGCGCAAGCCAAGCTCCAACGCGAACGCGATAAAGGCGATGACGAGAATCCCCACGAGCACGACATCCGTCGCGAGATACTGCGACGCCGATTGCACCATGAACCCCAAGCCACGCGTGGCCGCGATCAATTCGGCCGCGACGAGCGTGGACCAACCCACGCCCAAGCCGATCCGCGTCCCGGACAGTACGTCCGGCAATGCGTGAGGCAGGACCACGTACCGGATCAACTGCCCATTGCTGGCGCCGAGCGCTTGCGCCGCGCGCAGCTTCGCGACATCGACGTTGCGCACGCCGTTGGCCGTCGAGGTCGCGATCGGCGCGAAGATCGCAAGATAGATCAGCAGCGCTTTCGCAAATTCGCCGATACCAAACCAGATCACGATCAACGGTAAATAAGCAAGCGGCGGAATGGGACGGTAGAACTCGATAAGCGGATCGAGCACCCCGCGCGCAATCCGGCTGCGGCCGATCAAGACGCCGCACGGAATCGCAGTCGCGAGCGCCGCGCCGAACGCGGCAAGAATACGTTGCAGGCTAGCCCACAAATGCTGTCCGAGTGTCGCGTCCATATAGCCGCGCGTGCTGACGACCTGAAACTGATGAACGACTTGTCCCGGCGACGGCAGAAATAGCGGCGCGATCCAGCCGAAACGAGTCGACAGCCACCACAGAAAGACGAGCGCGGCAACGGTGCCCGCGCTGATCGCTGTCGAGGGAATGCCGCGAGGGCGGCGGCGCTCACGCGCGGATACGGAGACGTCCAGGGTCTCGCTGTCGCCGAACGCTTGCGGCGGGTCGATCGAGACACGGTTCATAGATGACTCCCACTGATCCGTTCGGCGAACACGCGCTCGAGAATATCCTCGCGCGTCGCGATGAACGATGGATCGGATTTGATCGAGCGCGCGTTTTCGCCGGCCGCATAGCGCCGCGCGAAATCGAGCGAGCGCCGCTCGATAATCCGCCCCGGGTGCGCCGCGAGCAGCACGAGATCGGTTGCGAGAAACACCGCTTCCTCGATGTCGTGCGTAATCAGAAGCGCAGGCTTGCGGCTCGCCCGCCAAAGCGTGAGCAGCAGTTCCTGCATTTGCTCGCGCGTGAAGGCGTCGAGCGCCCCAAACGGCTCGTCGAGCAGCAACAAGCTTGGCTCCACTGCGAGTGCGCGCGCTAAGCCGACGCGTTGCTTTTGCCCACCTGACAGCGTCCAGACGGGCCGGCGCTCGAGTCCGGCTAGGCCGACGCGTGCAAGCCATTGCGCCGCGCGGCGTTCTCGCTCCTCGCGCGCCACCCCCGCCAGTTGCAAACCGAACGCGACGTTGCTCAGCACGTCCTGCCAAGGAAGCAATACGTCATGCTGAAAGACGACGCCCCGTTCCGCGCCGGGCCCGGTGACAGGGTGCCCGTCGAGCGTAATGGAGCCGCCCACGGGCTTCGCGAAACCGGCGATCAGATTGAGCAGCGTCGTCTTACCGCTGCCGGACGGCCCCAGGACGACCAGTAGTTGGTCGTCCGATAGGCTCAGCGATACGTCGCGCAGCACGGGTTCCGGCGCATCGGGATGCCGTGCGCTGACACGATCGAGTACGAGGGCGACCATCGTCGAACGGCTCCGCGATGGGTCAGTGCAGCGACGCGGGCAGGTACCCGGCGCTCACATACGGCGCGTAGTCGGCGAGCACGTCGTCGATCTTGCCTTGTACCTTCAGGAAACGCGCCGTGTTCGCGAGCGCGGTGACGGTCGGTGCGCCGAGCGCATCGCGTTGCTGCGCGAGCGTCGGGAATTCGTTGCCTTCCAGCAGGTCGGGAATATCGGACTTGCGTGCGCCCGTGATGCGGGCCACCGCATCGACATGAGCGGAATCGGCAAGCCACTTTTGCGGATCGCGTCGATAGTCTTCGTAGGCACGCAGCGTCGTTTGCGCGAACGCCTTCACGATGTCCGGATGAGCTTCGGCGAAGTCCTTGCGCACGACCCACACGTCGAACGTCGGCGAGCCGAATTGCCCCACCTCACCCGATGTCACGAGCACCTTGCCGGTTTCCTTCGTCACGCCGAGCGCGGGATCCCAGACGTAGGCCGCGTCGATATCGCCGCGGCGCCAAGCGGCGCTGATCGCAGGCGGGTTCAGGTTGAGGATCTGCACCTTCTTCGGATCGACGTGCCAGTGTTCGAGCGCGGCCAGCAGCGAATAGTGACTCGTCGATACGAACGGCGTGGCGACCTTTTTGCCGATCAAGTCCGCCGGCTTCGTGATGCCCCTGCCGTTGCGCGTCACGAGCGCCTCGCTGGTGACCAGCCGCGCGGCGATCAAAAACGTCTGGATCGGCAGTTTGCGGCTAGCGGCCGCTGCGTCGGGGCTCGACCCGAGGTAGCCGAATTGAACGCTGCCCGATGCGAGCGCGGCCACGACGGACGCGCCGTCGTCGAACTTGCGCCAGTCGATCTGGCTGTGCGTCGCCTTCTCGTAGGAGCCGTCGGCTTGTGCGACGACAGCCGGCGAAACCGAGGTTTGATAGGCGACGGTGAAATCGGCCGCGTGCGCGCCGAGGGCGGCACCGGCCATGGCGGCGAACAAGGCGAAACGATGGATGAACGACGGCAATCGCATACTGAAAAGTCCTAGCGGAAGATGAATCGGCGCTCGATACGCGATCGAGCGCATGACGCGTTAAGGCTGTTGCCAAGCGGGCAAGGTCGCCCCGTGATAGACCTGCAAGATGGCCTTGGCGACGTTCGGCTCTTGATAGCTTTCGACGAGCGCTTTCACCCAGGGGGCGTTGCGGTCTCTCCCGTTCACGGCGATGAAGTTGCGATACGGGTTACCGGGCAATGGCTCTTGCGCGATGCGCTCCTGCGGAATCTTGATCCCGGCTTTGATGGCCCAGTCGGTATTGACGATGGCGGCATCGAGGTCGGTGATCGCACGGCCGACGATCCCGGCATCGAGTTCCTTGACTTGAACGTGCTTCGGGTTCTGCTGAATGTCGGCCACGGTCGGCAACAACCCGACGTCGGCCTTCAACTTGATGAGCCCAAGCGATTGCAACAGCAGAAGCGACCGGCCTTCGTTGCTCGGATCGTTCGGTACACCGATCTTCGCGCCGTCAGGCAGCGCGGCGACGGATTTGAACTTGCGCGAATAAAGTCCGATCGGTTGAACGTAAGTGAAGCCGACCGGCACGATGTCGTAGCCGCGCGAAGCGACCTGTGCGTCGAGGTACGGTTTGTGTTGGAACGAATTCGCATCGAGGTCGTGCTGCGAGAGCGCGGCGTTCGGTTGCGTGTAATCGTTGAAGGTCGTGACCTTTACCGAGAGTCCGTGTTTGGCCGCATTCTCGGCCACGACGCGCCAAACGTCTTCGTCCTCTCCCGACATAATGCCGACGCGCACGGTTTGTTGGGCGGCCAGCGAGTCGATCGGCTTGATCAAATAGGCGCCCGCGAGAAGCAGGGCGGCGATAGCACGTAGCGTGGTTCTCTTTTGCATGATTTTTCTACTCGGTGTTGAGACGAAAGGCGATCGTAACCACCCACGCAACGCAGCCGCAAATACGAATATGTGGGTAGCTAATCCCCGTGCGAGGACTTTGCTTAGTCGAAAGTATTCGTTCGCTTTCCATTCTTAGATTTCGACAATATCGTTTGCCTTATTCGAGCGAAGGACGGGCGCCGAGGGGACGAGCGCACCGGTCGCTCATCGTCATGACGCGCACGCTGTCACGCTTTTCATGCTTTCTTTTTCCGATCATGCCGACCGATACGCCTGATACCCCTCACGCTTCATCGCCGCCAACATCGCCGCCAACGCCCGACCCGCAGCGGGTGCGGCGCATCGTCAACGACGCGCAGGCAATCGAAGCCGCGCACGCGCTCGCCGTGCAATTCGGGCCGGGCGCATCGCGGCGCGATCGCGAGCGGATCCTCCCATGGGATGAGTTGGCGCTATGGTCCGAGAGCGGTCTCGGCGGGATCACGGTGCCGCGCGAGTTCGGTGGGGCCGACGTCTCTCATGCGACGCTCGCGGAGGTATTTGCGATCGTTAGCACGGCCGATCCTTCGCTCGGCCAAATCCCGCAAAACCATTTCGGCGTCCTGGCGGTAGTGCGCGAAGTCGGCTCAGAAAGCCAGAAGGCGCGTTTGTACGGCGAAGCGTTGGCCGGATATCGATTCGGCAATGCGGGCCCGGAGCGTCGATCGGCGCAAGCGCGCACGATCCTCGAGGGGACGACGAGGCTGCGCCAAACCCCGGCGGGGCTGCGTCTGGACGGGCGCCGTTTCTATTCGACCGGCGCGCTGTTCGCCCACCGCGTACCGACGCGCGCGCTCGACGATGAAGGGCGCGTGGTTCAAGTATGGGTGCCGCGCAACGCGCCCGGGGTCACCGTCATCGACGATTGGAACGCGCTCGGTCAGCGAACGACGGCCAGCGGTTCGGTTCTCTTCGAGGATGTACCGGTCGATGCCGACGACGTCTTGCCGGTTTGGAAAATGGCGAACACGCCCGGCGTGACGGGCGCTCACTCGCAGTTGATCCAAGCCGCGATCGATCTGGGCATCGCACAAGCCGCGCTGGCCGACGCGATCGCTTTCGTGCGCGAGCGCGCCCGGCCATGGGTGGACTCGGGCGTCGAGCGCGCGAGCGACGATCCGCATTTGATCGGCGACGTGGGCCGCCTGACGATCGACGTTCACGCCGCGCGCGAGGTGCTGTTCGATGCGGCGAATGTGCTCGATGCCGTGCGCAAGCTCCCGATCGACGCGGATGCGAGCGCGCGCGCGTCGGTGGCCGTGGCCGAAGCGAAGATCCTGACGACGCGCGCCGCGCTCGATGCCAGCGAGAAGCTCTTCGAGTGGGCCGGCTCGTCCGCGACGCGTGCGGCCCACAACCTCGATCGTCACTGGCGCAACGCGCGGACGCACACGCTGCATGATCCGGTGCGCTGGAAACAGCATCTGATCGGCAACTATCTCGTCAATCGCGCGCTGCCGGCGCGCCACGCATGGAATTGAAGATGGCATCGATTGTGTCGACGCAACACGAGTTCGCTGTAGACGCTCAGCTTGAACGCGTCCCGCCGGGACTGCCCGATCGAATCGCCGACGATGCGCATGCCCTCGACGTGGCCCGCGCCATTGCCGCGCGATTTGCGCCAGGCGCTGCCGCGCGCGATCGCGAGCGCCGGCTTCCCTGGGACGAACTCGATGAATTCGTCGCGAGCGGGCTATGGGGTATTACGATCCCGCATGCCCACGGCGGCCCCGCGGTGAAAAGCGAAACGCTGGCCGAGGTGATCGCGCTCGTCTCCGAAGCGGACGGTTCGCTCGGGCAGATCCCGCAAAACCACTTCTATGCGCTGGAAGTGCTGCGCGTCGGGGCCACGCCCGAGCAGCAGGCATTCTTCTATGAGCGCGTGCGTACGGGCGCGCGTTTCGGCAACGCGCTGGCCGAGATCGGGCATAAGGATTTCAAGCGTCGCACGCGGCTCGTCCGTTCCGGCGGGGGCTGGTTCGTCGAGGGACAAAAGTTCTACTGCACGGGGGCACTGTTCGCGCAGTGGATTCCGACTCACGTCGTGGCCGACGAGGGAGACGGGGACGTGGCCTATCTCGCGTTCGTCCCGCACGATGCGCCAGGCGTTACGGTCACCGACGACTGGGACGGTTTCGGTCAACGCGTGACGGGGAGCGGATCGGTCCGCTTCGAGCATGTGCCTGTGAGGCCCGAGTGGGTGGTGCCGTTCCAAGCGTCGTTCGATCGGCCCACGACGATCGGTCCGTTCGCGCAGTTGTTGCACGCGGCGATCGACCTCGGTCAAGCGCGCGGCGCCTTCGCGGCGACGATCGATTTCGTCCAACATCACGCGCGGCCTTGGATGGACGCGAAGGTGGAGCGTGCGGCGGACGATCCGTTGACGATCGCCCAAATCGGCGATCTGAAGGCGCGTTTGCGCGCCGCCGAGTTGCTCGTGCGCCGAGCCGGGCGTTTCGTCGATGCCGCGCAAGCGGCGCCGGACGAGCGCAGCGTGGCGCAGGCTTCCGTCGCCGTCGCCGAGGCGCGCGCGGCCACCACCGTGGTCTCGCTCGACGCGGGTTCGCGCTTGTTCGAACTGGCCGGGACGGCCGCCACGCTGGACGACCTCGGTCTCGACCGATTCTGGCGCAACGCGCGCACGCATACGCTGCACGATCCCGTGCGCTGGAAATACCACGCGATCGGCAACTTCTATCTGAACGATACGCTGCCGCCGCGGCACGGGGCGATCTGATGGCGCGCAAGCAGATCGCGCTCAACGCGTTCGACATGAACTGCGTCGGCCATATCAATCACGGCCTGTGGACCCATCCGCGCGACCGTTCTCACGAATACCTGTCGCTGTCGCATTGGACCGATCTCGCCCGGACGCTCGAACGGGGTCTGTTCGACGGACTCTTTCTCGCGGATATCCTCGGCGTCTACGACGTCTATCGAGGCAACGTCGATGTGACGCTGCGCGAGTCGATCCAGCTTCCGGTGAACGATCCGACCTTGCTCGTGCCGGCGATGGCGGCGGCGACCGAGCATCTGGCTTTCGGCGTAACCGTCAATCTCACATACGAAGCGCCTTACTTGCTGGCGCGCCGCTTCTCGACGCTCGATCATCTGACGCGCGGACGCATCGGCTGGAACATCGTGACGGGCTACCTCGATAGCGCGGCGCGCGCGATGGGGTATGACGAGCAACTGGCGCACGACGAGCGCTACGATCGCGCCGATGAATATCTCGACGTCCTCTACAAGCTTTGGGAGGGCAGTTGGGAGGACGATGCCGTCTTGCGCGACAAACGGGCCCGGGTCTACGCCGACCCGGCGCGCGTGCACAAGGTGAACCATGCGGGCCGCTATTACAAGGTGGACGGTTATCACCTTGCCGAGCCGTCGCCGCAGCGCACGCCCGTGCTGTTTCAGGCCGGCAGTTCCGGGCGCGGACAACAGTTCGCGGCGCGACACGCCGAATGCGTCTTTATTTCGCCGCCGAATCGGGAGGTGGGGCGCGAGACGGTGCGTGCGTTGCGGGCGCAGTTGGTGCGCGCCGGCAGGCGGCCGGACGATGTCAAGGTGTTCGCCGGCGCAGCCGTGGTCACGGGCCGCACGGAGCGCGAGGCACGCGAGAAATACGCCGACTATCTGCGCTATGCCAATCGCGAAGCAGGGCTCGCTCACTTCGCCGCGAGTACGGGCGTCGACTTCGCGCGTTATGGCCTCGACGAGCCGATCGATTACGGGCAGGCGACGAAGGCCATCGAATCGGCATCTCGCACGGCCAGCGCGCAGGGCTGGACCCGCAGAGCACTGCTCGACATGTTCGAACTCGGCGGCCGGTATCCCGCGATCGTCGGCACTCCGGCTCAGGTCGTCGATGAGTTGCAACGGTGGGTGGAAGAGGTCGATGTCGATGGCTTCAACCTCTCCCGGACCGTGGTGCCCGAGAGCTACGAGGACTTCGTCGATCTCATCGTTCCCGAGTTGCAGTTGCGGGGCCTCTACAAGACGGGCTACGAAGCCGGGTCGCTGCGGCACAAACTCTTCGGTCAGGGCGACCGGCTTCCAGAGCGGCATGCGGCCGCAACGTTCCGCCACGGTCAGGCGCACGCGGTCGATCTGTCCTGAGCGGGCACGGCGGATCGCTTCTTCGACAAAATCGACGCAATCGACGACATCCGATGGATAGCTCGGTTCCTGTTTTCACGGCGCGGGCCGTGACGAAGCGATTCGGCTCCACGGTCGCGCTCACGCACGTCGATCTCGACCTTCACGCGGGCGAAATCGTCGCACTGATGGGCATGAACGGCGCCGGGAAGTCGACCTTCGTCAAGATGGCCAGCGGCGTCGGCATGCCCGACAACGGCGTGCTGACGCTGCAAGGCAAGCCGTTCGCGCCTCGATCTCCGCAAGACGCGAGGCGCTTAGGCATCGCGACGGTGCATCAATCGGTGGCCGACGCCGTCGTGCCGAGCATCTCCATCGCCGATAACTTGTTGCTCGATCGCCTCTGCGATCCGGCGTCGCCATGGCGGATGACGCTGGCGCAACGGCGCGATGCCGCGCGGCCGTTGGCGGCGCGCGTCGGCCTCGAAGCGGATCTCGACGCGCCGCTCGGCGCGTTGCCGCTGGCGGGCCAGCAACTCGTGGTGCTCGCCCGCGCGCTGGCCGACCGGCCGGCCTTGCTGATCCTCGACGAACCGAGCGCAAGTCTATCGGCGCCTGAGGCTCAGCACATCTTCGGGTTGGTCGAGCGCTTGCGCGACGAGGGCGTGGCGGTGCTGCTCGTCTCGCACCGGCTCGGCGACGTGCGGCGTCTCGCCGACCGGATTGCCATTTTGCGCGACGGACGTGTCGCCGCCGACCTGCGCCCGCCTTTCGATCTCGACGCGGCGATCGAGACGATGGTCGGCAGGCGGCTGCCGGCACCGCGCTCGCCGCACGCACGCGCGAGCACATCGAGCCCGCCTGCCTTCAGCGCGCGGGCGCTCAAACTGAGGCCGAACGGCGTGCCGTTCGACCTAGACGTGTGGCCGGGCGAAATCGTCGCGATCGTGGGGCCCGTGGGCGGCGGCAAGTCGACGTTTGCCCGCGCGATCTTCGGCGACGCGCCGGTCCTGGCGGGCGAGATGCGGCTGAACGGAGCGCGTTGGCATCCGCGATCGCCGGCGGAGTCGATCCGCGCGGGCGTTTTTCTCGCCGCGGAGGATCGTTCGCGGTCATCGGCATTTCCCGACAGCGTTTCGTTCTCGACGATCGCCGGCACGATCGGCTTTCCGTTTCTGTCCCGCTGGCATCGGTTCGGTTTCGTGCGCCGTTGCCGGGAGCGTGAAGCGGCACTGCGCGCGATCGATGTGTTCGGCATTCGCTGCGGCGGTCCCGACGATCGGCTGGCCCGCCTCTCGGGCGGTAACCAGCAAAAAGTCGTGCTGGCGCGTTGGCATGCCGAGCCTGCGCGGCTTCTGCTTCTCGATGAACCGTTCCAGGGTGTCGATGCGCTCGCGCGTGCCGATATCGCGAAATGGCTGCGGCAAGGCGCGCGCGAACGGGCGACGATCGTTTTTGTCAGCGACCTCGACGAGGCGCACGAGATCGGCGATCGCATCGTATCGTTCGACCGCGCGACGCTGGAGCCGGCGCAATCCACCTAAGCGCGCGGCTTTGCCCGAAGCGCGATGACTCTCCTACCTCGATGACGACTAGCTCTTCTTCCTCCGAATCGGCCGTGGCCGCGCAGCGCGGATCCGCATCTATCGCAACGCACCGCTGGCGTGAGCTAGCGGAGCGCATGGGCATGCTGCTCGCGCTCGCGGCGCTCATCGTCGCGTTCGCATCGGTAGAGCCGGCGTTTGCGAGCCTCGACAATCTGTTCAGCGTGCTGCAGTCGGTATCGATCGTTGCCCTGCTCGGCATCGGCGTGACGATCACGCTGGCCGCGGGCGGGTTCGATCTGTCGGTGGGCAGCGTCGCGGCGTCCGCGCAGATGGCCGCGAGCTACGTGCTCGTGGTCTGGCACGGCAGCGCGCTCGCCGCGGTGGCCGCTTGCCTCGCGCTCGGTATCGTCGTGGGTCTACTCAACGGCCTGCTGACCACGCGCTTGCGCGTACCGGATCAGCTTGCGACGCTCGGCACGTTGTTCCTGCTCGCCGGCTTGCAGTTGATTCCCACCGGCGGACGCTCGCTTTCGACCGGCGCCATGCTGCCCGACGGCACGAGCGCAACGGGTGTCTTCCCCGGCGCATTTCTCGCGCTGGGCAGGCTGCGCGTCTTTCATGACCTCGTGCCGTTGCCCGTGCTGATCTTGGCGGTGCTCGCGTTGCTGGCCGGTGCGACGATGGAGACGACGCGCTGGGGGCGTGTCTTCTATGCGATCGGCGGCAACGAGAAGGCGGCGCGGCTGGCCGGCGCCGCCACGCAGCGCTATCGAATCGCGGCTTATGTCGCATCCGCATCGATTGCTTCGCTCGGCGGGGTGCTGATCGCGGCACGCGTGGGACGCGGCGATGCGAGCGCGGGCCATTCGCTATTGCTCGACGCGGTTGCCGCGGCGCTGGTCGGATATGCGGTGTGGGGCGCTCGTCGGCCGAACGTGCTGGGAACGGTCGTCGGCGCGATTTTCGTTGGCGTGCTGCTAAACGGTCTGACGATGCTCAATGCGCCGTACTACATGCAAGATTTCATCAAAGGGGCGTTGCTCGTCCTCTCGTTAGCCTTCACGTTCGGGATCGCCGGGCGGCGCGAGGCGTAAGCCCTCGTTCATGGAATATCGATTCGCGAATCGATCGGTTGGTCGCCGTCTCACAGGCTGATAGATTGAACAGACCGTTACCGTATAGGAGCCGTCCATGGCAGACACGAGCGAGGCCGATTACGCGCAACGCACTGCACCTCGCATCATCGAAAGCGATGCCCAAGCGATCGTCGCCGCGCGCGAGTTCGCCGGGCGGATCGCGCAAGGCGCGGCCGAGCGCGACCGCGAGCGCCGCTTGCCCTTTGATGAGGTCGAGTGGTTCTCGCAGTCGGGGCTGTGGGCGATCACGGTGCCCAAAGCCTACGGCGGCGCCGGCGTTTCGTACGTCACGCTGACCGAGGTATTCAAAATCGTGGCGGCCGCCGATCCTTCGATCGGACAGCTTCCGCAAAATCACTTCGGTCTCGTGGATGTGATCACGCTGACGGCAACGGACGCGCAAAAGCGCTATTTCTTCGGCGAGATCCTGCGCGGCAAGCGTTTCGGCAACGGCTTTTCGGAGAAGGGCACGAAGCATGTCCTCGATCTGAAAACGCGTGTGCGGCGTGACGGCGACGAGTACGTCGTCGACGGGACGAAGTTCTATTCGACGGGCGCGCTCTTCGCGCATTTCGTCCCCGTGCTCGGCCTCAACGAGGACCGCAAGGGCTGGCTTGCCTATATCCCGAAGGGCACGCCGGGGCTGACCGTCGTCGACGACTGGTCCGGCTTCGGGCAACGCACGACGGCAAGCGGCACCGTGGTGCTCGAAAACGTGCGCGTGCCCGCATCGCACGTGGTGCCGGCTCATCGCGTGTCCGACGTGCCCACGCTCAATGGCCCGCTCTCGCAGATCCTGCAAGCGGCGATCGACGCGGGCATCGCAAAGGCCGCGCTCGACGATACGGTGGCCTTCGTTCGCGCGCGAACGCGGCCATGGGTCGACAGCGCCGCGACGCAGGCGAGCGAGGATCCGTTGACCGTGCGCGAGATCGGCGATTTGCATATCCGGCTTCATGCGGCGGAAGCGCTATTGGAGCGGGCCGCGCGCGTTCTCGACGAGATCGCGGCGCAAGATTCGACGACCGAAGACGACGTAGCGCGTGCTTCGGTGGCCGTCGGCGAGGCGAAGGTGCTGACGACCGAGATCGCGTTGCGCGCGGGGGAGAAGCTGTTCGAGTTGGCGGGCACCCAATCGACCCTGGCCGAGCACAACTTGGACCGTCACTGGCGCAACGCACGCACGCACACGCTTCATGATCCCGTGCGGTGGAAGTACCACCTCGTCGGCAACTTTTATTTGAACGGCGTGCGGCCCGCGCGCCATGCATGGAACTGAACGATGACCGGACCCGAGAAACGATCGACCGCCCGGTTTAGGCGCGGCATGGGCGCCCGAGCACGACGGCTCGCCGCATGGGTGTTCGGCGCGGCGAGCCTGCTCGGTTGCGTCGCGGCGGACGCGGCGGCGCTCGCCGGCGCACCCGCGCCGTTCGACAAGGGCGGCGTGAAAATCGCGCTCGTCAACTACCTCTCGACCGGCGACTTTTTTCAAGCGTATGAGGCGGGCGCGCAGCGGCAGGCGCGCGCGCTCGGCGTCGATCTGCGGATCTACGAGGGCCGTCAAGACGCGAGCGAGCAGCGCGAGCAGATACTGCAGGCCATCAATCTCGGCGTGGCTGCGATCATCGTCAACCATGGCTTGCCGGAATCGCTGAAGGACGTCGTGCAGCGCGCGCTCGACAAGGGCGTGCGCGTCGTCGCATTCGACGTCGACTTGAATCACCCGAAGGTGCCGCAGATCGAACAGAGCGACGCCGATCTCGCGACGCTCTTGCTCGATCAGGCGGTAAAGGATAACGGCGAGGCGTTCTCGGCGGGCTATGTCTACGTCGCGGGCTTTGCCCCGCTGGACCGGCGCGACGCGGTATGGCGCGAGTTCAAGCGCACCCATCCAAGTGTGCGGGAGGTGGCGCGCTGGGGGACCGTCGACAATCCGATCGCGCAGTCGGTCGCGAATCAGGCCGCGGCCGCCTACCGCGCGCATCCCGACGTGCGCGTGGTGTTCGCGCCGTATGACGAGTTCGCGCGCGGCGCCAATCTGGCGGCGGGCGAGGCCGGGCGCTCGGCGAAGCTGCGCATTTACAGCGCCGACATTTCGACGGACGACATTCAGACGATGCGCTCCCCGGGCAGCGCTTGGGTGGCGACCGCCGCGACCAACCCGGCCGTGGTGGGCGCCGTATCGGTGCGTGCGGCGGCATTGCTCGTGGCGGGACAGGATCCGGGTCATCGAATCGTCGTCAAACCCACGCTCATCACGCGCGACGATCTGCTCAAGGCGGACATCAAAACCATCGGCGATCTCGCCGCCAAAGTGCCGGCGTTTCGCGCGAGCAACGCTGCCACGGCGGCGTGGATCCCTGCGGCCGATTGATCGATTCGACCGGTCAGCGCGGCCCTTGCCGGGGGCGGCCTAGAGCACTACCGACATCCAACCTTCCAACGCCATGGCAAAGACGATACGCTTGAACGCGTTCGAGATGAATTGTGTAGGCCATCAGTCGCCGGGGTTGTGGACGCACCCCCGAGACCGATCGTGGCAGTACAAGGACCTCGAATATTGGACCGACCTTGCGAAGCTGCTCGAGCGCGGAATCTTCGACGGCATTTTTATCGCCGACGTAATCGGCTATTACGATGTTTACAAAGGCAGTCACTACCACGCGCTGCAACAAGCGGCGCAGCTTCCCGTCAACGATCCGCTGCAACTGGCCGCGCCGATCGCGATGGTGACGGAGCACCTCGGCATCGGCATTACGGCGTCGACGAGCTTCGAGCATCCCTATACGTTCGCGCGCCGCCTATCGACGGCCGACCATCATACGAAGGGGCGCATCGGCTGGAATATCGTGACGTCGTATTTGGAGAGCGGAGCGAGGAATATCGGGCAGGGCGGCCTGCGCGACCACGGCGACCGCTACGAAGTGGCGGCCGAATACGTCGAGGTCCTGTATAAGCTGTTCGAGGGCAGTTGGGAGGCCGATGCCGTGGTGCGCGACCGCGAGGCGGGCATCTTCACGCATCCGGAGAAGGTCCACGACATCGGTCATCGCGGAAAGTACTTCGACGTGCCCGGTTGCCACCTGTGCGAGCCTTCTCCGCAACGCACGCCGGTGTTGTACCAAGCAGGCGCGTCCGGACCGGGCAAGGCATTCGCGGCGCAGCACGCCGAGTGCGTATTCGTCGCGGCGCCGACGCAGCCGACGTTGCGAGACTATGTCGCCGAGGTTCGCCGGCAAGCCGCGCTCGCGGGTCGGGATCCCGCCCGCTTGCTGATCTACAACCTCGTCACGGTGATCGTGGACGAAACCGACGCGAAGGCCGAAGCGAAGTTTGCGGCATATCGGCGTCTTGCGTCGTACGACGGGTCGCTCGTCTTCATGTCCGGCTGGACGGGTGTCGATTTCGGTCAGTATGCGCCCACCGATTCGGTGCGGCGGGTCCAGACGAATGCGATCGTCTCCGCGCTCGATCACCTCACCGACGGCTCGCGCTCGTGGACGATCGAGGAGCTTGCCGCTTGGGGCGGCATCGGCGGAATGGGGCCCGTGTTCGTCGGTTCACCGTCGACCGTCGCGGATATCTTGGAGCAATGGGTCGAAGCAACGGGCGTCGACGGCTTCAATCTCGCGTACGTCGTCGCGCATGAAACGTTCGAGGACGTCGTGCACTACCTCGTCCCGGAGCTGCAAAAGCGCGGCGTCTATCCGAACGCGTACAAGCCGGGCACGTTGCGGGAGAAGCTGTTCGGCCAAGGGCCGCTGCTGCCCGCCGAACATCCGGGCGCGAGCTACCGCGATATCGAGGCGGTGAAGGGACGCCAACGCGCATCGCACGTTCATCTGGAGCATGTATGACCGCATTCGATCTGTTCGAAGCGCGCGCGGCCGCTGCGCCGATTTCGGCCGGCGCCGGTGGCGAGCGCCTAGCCGAACGGTTCCGCCCGATCTTCGCGCGTATCGCCGAAGGCGCGCTCGAGCGCGAGCGCAACCGCGTCTTGCCGCACGAGCCGATCGCCTGGCTCAAGGCCGCGGGTTTCGGAGCCGTGCGGGTACCGGTCGAATACGGCGGGGCCGGCGCTTCGCTGCCTGAACTCATCTCGTTGCTCATCGAGCTCGGTGAAGCGGATTCGAATCTGCCGCAGGCGCTGCGCGGACATTTCGCCTTTGTCGAGGATCGGCTCAATGCCGCGCCGGGCCCCGGTCGCGAGACGTGGTTCCGCCGGTTCGTCGCGGGCGAAATCGTCGGCAACGCCTGGACGGAAGTCGGCAGCGTCGCGCTGGGCGATCTAACTACACGCGTGTCGCGCGATGGCGAGCGCTGGGTCGTGAACGGCGAGAAGTACTACTCGACGGGCAGCATTTTCGCGGACTGGATCGACGTTCTCGCACGCCGCGCCGACGACGGGCGGGACGTGGTCGCATTGGTCCGCACGCGCCAGAGCGGCGTCACGATCGGCGACGATTGGGATGGCTTCGGTCAACGCACGACCGGTAGCGGAACGGCGACGTTTTCGGATGCCGAAGTGCAGGAGCACGACATCATCGATTTCTCGAGCCGTTTCAAGTATCAGACGGCGTTCTATCAATTGGTGCTGCTCGCGGTGCTGGCCGGCGTGGGGCGCGCCGCGCTGCGCGACGTCTCGCGCGAGGTACGCGAGCGCCGGCGCGTCTATAGCCATGGCAACGGGCCGTCGGCCGCCGGCGACGCCCAGGTCCAGCAAGTGGTCGGCAAAATCGGCGCATCCGTCTTTGCGGCCCAGGCCACGGCAGTGGAAGCGGCGCGAGCCGCGCAGCGGGCCTATGAAGCGCGTTTCGGAGACAACGAACACGCCGAGCAAGAAGCGAATATCGCGGCCGAACTCGACTCGGCTCGCGGACAAATCGCGGTCGCCGACCTCGTGTTGCGCGCATGCGCGGAGCTATTCAACGCGCTCGGCGCTTCGGGTACGAGCGAAAGCAAAGGGCTCGATCGCCATTGGCGTAATGCGCGGACCGCGGCATCGCACAATCCGCTCATCTACAAGGAGCGCATCGTGGGCGACTGGGAGATCAATGGCACGGAGCCGCCGTATCTGTGGCAGATCGGCAACGGACCTGCCGTACAAGGCCGCACGCAAGGCTAGCGGTCCAGGCTGACGGTCGGGACTTCTCGATCGATGAAGAAGGGGGCGGCGTGTGGAACGGCCCCCTATCGGCGCTGCGGCTCGAGCTCAGGCCGCGACTCTCGCATCCGCTACGTCGTGCAGAACATTGGCCGCGGAGTACGGGGCAGTGAACAAACGTTCGGCGAACGAGGCAACGCCTTGCGCGGCGGCGGCAAGCCGGCCGCGCAGCGGTTCCTCGAATACCGCGCCGCCTTCGGGACGGCGGGTCACTTCACGATCGAGTGCGAATACCGAGGGCAAGACTGCTTCGGTCCCCAGTGCCTGGAGCACGGGGCGCAGCGCGTAATCGAGCGCGAGCAAATGCGCGAGGCTGCCGCCCGTGGCCAAGGGCAGGGCGATCTTGCCGTCGAAGCCGTCCTGCGGCAACAAGTCGAGAAACGCTTTGAGCAGTCCGGTATAGGCCGCTTTGTAAATCGGCGTTCCGACGATGATCACGCGCGCGCCGGCCACCTTGGCGAGTGCGTTTTCGATCGACGGTTCTGTGGTATCCGCACGAAGCAGCGCCTCGCTCGAAAGCGTCGGCAACACGAGCAGATCCGTCGTCTGGCCGCGCTGCGAAAGCAGCGACAGCACATGAGAGAGCACCAGTTGCGTTCGAGAATCGGGGGACGGACTGCCCGAGATGGCGAGAATGGTCATAAGTCTTTACGCAGGATGGTTCGGGTTTTTGTTCGATACAGATCAGTTTATGGGGTATCCGGGCCGTTCAGAAACCAAGGCTTTCTGCTTTGAATTCCACTGCGCGCGATGAAGCTGCCTAGGCGATTACCTGACAGGTAATGGAAAGCTTTTTCCGTTTCGTTATGATCGCGCTCATGGACCAAACCTACATGCCCGCTCGCCCCGTCGCCCAGCGTCCCGGCCGCCCGGTCGGGGACTTGCTGCGCGAATGGCGCCAACGCCGCCGTATGAGTCAACTGGTGCTCGCGACAGAGGCCCGCATTTCCACGCGCCATCTGAGCTTCGTGGAGTCGGGGCGCGCCCAGCCGAGCCGCGAGATGCTCATGCACTTGGCCGAGCAACTCGACGTGCCGCTGCGCGCGCGCAACGCCTTGTTCGTCGCTGCCGGCTACGCGCCGCTTTATGCCGAGCGCGCTTTGAACGATCCGCACCTCGATGCGGCGCGCGAGGCGGTCCAACTTGTCCTGCAAGGGCACGAGCCTTACCCCGCGCTTGCCGTCGATCGGCATTGGACGATGGTCGCCGCCAACGGCGCACTTGCGCCGCTCGTCGCTCGCGCCCATCCGCGTTTGCTCGAGGCTCCGGTCAACGTGCTGCGTCTGTCGCTGCATCCGGAGGGGCTGGCGCCCCATATCGTCGATTGGGCCGGTTGGCGCGCGCACGTATTGCAGCGCGTGGACCGGCAGGCGCAAGCGAGCGGGGATGCGACGCTGGCCGCGCTCGTCGAGGAACTTGCAGCCTATTCGGCGCCGGCCGGAGCGAACGTGGAACCTAGCCGTGAGCCGGCGCCCTTGTCGGACGTCGTGGTGCCGTTGCAACTGCGCACCGATATCGGCCTGTTGTCGTTTTTCAGCACGACGACCGTGTTCGGTTCGCCCGTCGATGTGACGTTGTCCGAACTGGCGATCGAGGCGTTTTTTCCTGCCGATGCGGCCACGGGAGAGGCGTTGCGCGCTTATCGCGCAACGCGAGAGAAAGGGGCGGCGTGACGGCCCGGGGCCCTAGACGATGCGGTTCGCTTTGAGCCGGTCTATCGCTTCATCATCGAGCCCGAGCACCGAGCGCAGCACGTCCTCGGTGTCTTCGCCGAGTACCGGTGGCGCGCGGCGCACGGGTGGGCGCTCGCCGTCCAGGCGATAGGGCGGGGCGAATACATGCTCGCTCTTTGCCACGGGATGCGGTTGTTCCGTCACGAGACCCGCTGCGGCGGCTCGCGGGGAAGTTAGGGCTTCATGCAGGCCCATCACTTCGCCGCAAGGGATACCGGCAGCCGCTAGCCGCTCGAGCAATAGCGCGCGCGGACGTTTTCCCAACTCGCTCGTGATCTGCGCAACGAGTGCCTCGCGGTGCTGTCCGCGCGAAACATTCGTGCGGAAGCGATCGTCCTCGGCCAAGTCGGGCCGCTCGATGACCTCGCGGCAAAAGCGTTCGAACTGCGCGTTCGTCCCGACGGTGACGACGATCGGCCCGTCTTGCGCGTCGAACACGCCGTACGGAATGATCGACGGATGCGCGTTGCCGTAACGCGGCGGATCTTCCCCGGCCAGCAGTGCTTCGAGCCCGTAATACGACGTGATCGCTACCCCGCAGTCGAACAGCGCCATCTCGACGTGACGGCCGCGGCCGCTGCGCTGCCGATCGAACAACGCCGCGAGCACCGCTTGCGCCGCATACATGCCCGTGACCAGATCGACGACGGCCACGCCGAATTTCAGCGGCGGCTGCGTCGCTTCACCGTTCAGCGCCATCAAGCCCGATTCGCCTTGGATGACGAGGTCGTAGCCCGGACGGCCACCCTCGGGGCTGCCGCTGCCGTAGCCCGAGATCGAGCAGTACACGAGCGAGGGATGCAGTTGGCTCAGCGTCTCGTAGTCGAGGCCGAATTTGCGCGTGCCGCCGAGCTTGAAGTTCTCAATGACGATATCGCTCTTGAGCGCCAACTCGCGCGCGATCGCAGCGCCTTGCTCGGTCTGCAAGTCGAGCGTCAGCGAACGCTTGTTACGGTTGACGCTGTTGTAATAGCACGTCTCCGTTCGGCCGATGCGCGAGCCCCAGTCGCGCGTATCGTCGCCACGCCGGGGATGCTCGACCTTGATGACCTCGGCGCCGAGATCGGCCAGTGCCATCGCGCATGAAGGGCCCGCGAGCACGCGCGATAAATCGAGCACGCGGATGCCGCTAAGCGGCAGGGCGCGAGCCCCGCCTCGGATCGATTCGGTCATGGCGGGTCCGTGGGTCAACGTGTCGTGGCCGCGTTCGCGTCCGTCTCGCCGCGCGAGGCTCGGCCGAGTGCGATATAACGCGCCAAATGATGGTCTTCGTCGCCCAGTTCGTGATCGATCATGACGAGGCGTTTTGCATAGTGCGCGAGCGGCAACTCCCAAGTCATGCCGATACCGCCGTGCAGTTGCACCGCTTCGCGCGAAAGGCGCGAAGCGATTTGCCCGATCGTGTACTTGGCCGCCGACAATGCTCGTTCGCGTGCGAGGCGCGGCGCATCGAGCGCGGCCGCCGCGTTGATGACGGCCGAGCGCGACTGTTCCAGGTCGATCGCGAGATCGGCCATGCGGTGTTGTAGCGCTTGGAAACTGCCGATCGGGACGCCGAACTGGCGGCGCGTGCGGAGATACTCGAGCGTGGCGGCGAATGCCGTTTCCATGGCGCCGAGGCCTTGGGCCGATAGCGCGAGCACGCCTCGGCCGAGGGCGGCTTCGAGCGTGGCAAAGCCTTCGTCTCGCGTGCCGATCAGCGCGTGCGCCGGCAACGCCGCATCGCGCAGGAACAACTCGGCGCCACGGCCGCCGTCGATCAACGGATAGCCGCGCCAAGCGAGCCCCGGCGTCTCGCGCGGCACCCAGAACAGCGAAATGCCGTGTTCGTTATCGATCGCCCCGCTCGTGCGCGCCGATACGAGCACGTGGTCGGCTGCCTCGCCGGCGTGCACGACCGCTTTCGTGCCGTTCAGGCGCCAGCCGTTCGCCGTGCGCTCGGCCGTCGTGGCGACACGGGCCCATTCGTAGCGCGAATCGGGCTCGCCGTGCGCGAACGTGGCGACGGTCTCGCCCTCGATCAGCGGTTGCAACGATGCCTTTTGCGCGTCGGTGCCGGCGAGCGCGATGGCATGTCCGGCGACGAGCGCGCCGACGAACGGCTCCACCACCAGGCCTCGCCCCAGGTGCTCGAACACGACGGTGATGTCGTCGCCCGTGCCGCCGAAGCCGCCATGCTCGGGGGCGAATAGTGCGCCGATCGCGCCGAGTTCGCCGAAGCGCCGCCACATGTCGCGATCGAAGCCCTCGGGCGAGGAGGCGATCCGCTCGCGCGCGGCGAACGGGTATTGCTCGGCGACGAAGCGCGCGAGCGTGTCTGCGAGCATCCGTTGCTCGTCGGTCAACGCGAAGTTCATCGTCGGGCCCTCTCAGAGTTCAAGGATCGCTTTTGCGATGATGTTCTTCTGAATCTCGTTCGATCCGCCGAAGATCGAAAGCTTGTAGTTGTTGAAATCGCTTTTGGCCGCGTCAGGCGCGTCGAAAGCGCCCAGTTGCGGGCCCTCGTAGCCTTCGTCGAGGGCTTCGTCGACGAACGGTTGCGCGTAAGGCCCCAATGCGCGCCGCATGAGCGATGCGATCTCCTGACGGATTTGCGTGCCGCGCACTTTGAGCATCGAGCTTTGCGCGCCGGGCGCGCCGCTGCCTGCGGCAGCCGCGATCGTGCGCAGGTTCGTCGTCTTCATGTTTTCGAGGTCGATCGCGACGCGTGCCAAACGCGCGGCGAACAGCGGATCGTCGGCGAGCGCTCGTCCGCCATGCATGATCTTGGCTGCCGCTCGTTCGAGCCGCTCCAATGCTGCCACCGAGAATCCAACGCCCGCGATATTCGTACGTTCGTACGTGAGCAGATACTTGGCATAGGTCCAGCCGCGGTTTTCCTCGCCGACGAGGTTCTCGGCCGGCACGCGCACGTCGGTGAAGAACACTTCGTTCACTTCGTGCTCGCCGTCGAGCGTCACGATCGGGCGAACCTCGATGCCGGGCGTGCGCATATCGATCAGCAAAAAGCTGATGCCTTCTTGCTTACGCACGTCGGTGGACGTGCGTACGAGGCAGAACATCATGTCCGCGTAGTGGCCGAGCGTGGTCCAAGTCTTCTGCCCGTTGACGATGTAATGCTCGCCTTGCGCGTCGAGCCCTCGCACGGCGCGCGTGGACAGCGACGCCAAATCGGAGCCCGCGCCGGGTTCGGAATAGCCTTGGCACCACCAATCGGTGCCATCGAGGATGCGCGGCAAGTAATGACGCTTTTGCGCTTCGCTGCCGTATTTGATCAACACGGGAGCCAGCATGTTCACGCCGAACGGAACGATGCGCGGCGCGCCCGCCAGCGCGCATTCATTGTCGAAGATGAAGCGCTCGACCGCGTTCCAGCCCGTGCCGCCGTACTCGCGCGGCCAGTGGCTGGCCAGCCAGCCGCGCGCATTGAGAATCGCATGCCACTCGGCCATATCCTCGCGCGTGAGCCGCAGTCCGTGCTTGACCTTGTGCGCCGTTCGCGCGGGCAAGCGCTCGTTTAGAAACTGCCTGACTTCGGTTCGAAACGCCTCTTGTTCCGCCGTGAAACTCAGATCCATCGCTGAGCCCTCGCTTGATGATGGGTGAGTGTGGCGGGCGCGCGCGGCTTCGCGCGTCCCGCGCGATAGGTCACGATGCCGTGCCGTTCAAGCTTGCGAAGTCCGCGCCGCGTTCGACGAGTTCGACGATGAGCGGCGAGGGCCGCCAAAAGAACGCGTCTTCTTGCGACAAGCGCGTGAGCTCGGTCAGCACGTTCGGCAGCCCGAGCATGTCCGCGTATTTCATCGGCCCGCCGCGGTAGCGCGGAAAGCCGTAGCCGTAGATCAATGCGACGTCGACGTCGAGCGGGCGCAGCGCGATGCCTTCGCGCACGACGTTGGCCGCTTCGTTGATGACTGCGCACATGAGGCGGCGCACGATTTCGTCATCGGTGAAGCTGCGCGGCGTGATGCCGGCGCGTGCGCGCTCGGCCTCGATGATCGCCTCGACTTCGGGATCGGGCGTGCCGGTGCGCGCGCCTTGCTCGTAGCGGTAAAACCCGCGCCCGGTCTTCTGTCCGAACCAGCCGCGTTCGCAAAGGCGGTCGGCGATTTCGACGTAGCGCATGCGCGGATCGCGCGTCGGGGCGCGCCGTTTGCGCGCGGCCCAGCCGATATCGCCGCCAGCGAGATCGACGACTTGATACGGGCCCATCGGGTAGCCGAACTCGCGCATGGCGCGGTCGATCTGGTAGGGCGAGGCGCCGTCCTCCATCAGGTAGTCGGCGGCCGTGCGATAGACGGCAAGCAGGCGATTGCCGATGAAGCCGTCGCATACGCCCGCGCGCACGGGTACCTTGCGCAGTTGCTTCGCGAACTCGAACGCCGTCGCGACGACATCGGCGCTTACGCGCGCGGGTACGACGATTTCGAGCAACTTCATGATGTTGGCCGGCGAGAAGAAGTGCAGGCCGACGACGTCGGCAGGTCGCGCGGTCGCCCCGGCGATTTCGTCGATGTCCAGATACGACGTATTGGTCGCCAGAATCGCACCGGGTTTGCAGACGCGGTCGAGTTCGGAGAACACGGCCTTTTTCACGGCCATGTCCTCGAACACGGCTTCGATCACGAGATCCACGTGCCCGAGTGCGTCATAAGCGGTGCTTCCCGTGAAGCGGGCGAGCGCCGCGGCCTTGACTTCGGGTTTGATACGGCCCTTGGCAAGCAGTCCATCATAGACGCGTTCGATATGCGCCCGGCCGCGTTCGAGCGCGGCATCGTCGCGTTCGATCATCGTAACGGGCAGGCCCGCGTCGAGCACGGCTACGGCGATGCCGGCGCCCATCGTGCCGCCGCCGACGATTCCCACCGCCGCAATCGGGCGCGCCGCGGCGGCTTTCGTTTCGGGCGCCTTCGCTACTTCGCGTTCAGCGAAGAAGGCGTGGATGAGCCCCGCGCGCTGCGGGCTCTCCAGGCATTCGATGAACAGTTGCCGCTCGAGCGCCAAGCCTTCGTCGAACGGCAACGTCAAGGCGCCTTCGACGGCCTGAACGATCTTCATCGGCGAGAAGAGTCCGCGGGCGCGCGCGGCCGTTTCGTTGCGCGCGGCCTCGACCGCTTCGCGGCTCGCCTGCGCATCGGCCAGTGCGTTGGCCGCACGCGTGGGTCGCACGCCGGCCTTGGCGGCGAGCAACTCGCGCGTGTAAGCAAGCCCTTCGCCGAGCACGTCGTCGGTCTTGCCGATCCGATCGACGAGGCCCATCGATAGCGCCTCTTCGGCGCGTGCGTGACGGCCCGAGAGCATGAGGTCGAGCGCATGCGCCGCGCCGATCAGACGCGGCGTGCGCTGCGTGCCCCCGGCGCCGGGCAGCAACCCGAGTTGCACTTCGGGCAGACCGAGCTTGGCGCCTCGCACGGCGATTCGGTAATGCGCGGCCAGCGCGATTTCGAGGCCGCCGCCGAGCGCCGCACCGTGAATCGCCGCGACGACGGGTTTCGCGGACGCCTCGATGCTGTTGCAGACCGCGGGCAACAGGGGCGGCAACGGAGGCTTGCCAAACTCGCGGATGTCGGCCCCCGCGATGAAATTGCGTCCCGCGCCGACGATGAGCACCGCGGCGACGTCGGCGTCGGACTGCGCGGCATCGATGGCCTCGGCCACGCCGCGCCGCACGTCCACGCTTAGCGCGTTGACGGGCGGGTGATCGATGGTGACGACGAGCACGTTGCCGTGCAGCGTGCGAGAGACGACGGGAGCTTGCGTGGAAGCGGTCATGGCGGACGGACGGCAAAGGTGGACGATCGTGCGATTGTCGATCGGATAGCGGCAATTGACAATTCAAGCTTCTGTTGACAGACTGTAAAAATTTCCTTGACATTGAAACGTGCGAAACGTGCGTTGTTCATCGCCGCCGCCCCTCCATGGACCTCAATTCGCTTTCGCTCCTCGTCGAAATCCTGGAGGCCGGCAATCTCAGCGAGGCCGCGCGCCGGCTCAAGATGACGCGCGCCAATGTCAGCTATCACCTGAATCAATTCGAGCGCACGCTCGGGCTGCAACTCGTGCGGCGCACCACGCGCCGCGTGGAGCCGACCGAGGCGGGCTTGCGCCTCGTCGAGCACGGGCGGGCGATCCGCCGGGCGCTCGAGGCGGCACAGGAGACGGTCGAAACGCTCGGCCAGACGCCGCAGGGGCGCGTGCGCCTGTCGGTACCGAGCGGCTACGGGCAGTTGGTCATGGCCGACTGGCTGCTCGAATTCAAACGGCTGCATCCCGGCATCGTGCTCGATGTGATGTTCGAAAATCGCGTGGAGGATTTGCTGCGCGACGAAGTCGATATCGCCGTGCGCGTCATGTCCGAGCCGCCGCAAAACCTCGTGGCGCGCGATATGGGCGCCGTGCGGTACGTCGCATGTGCGTCGAAGGCCTATGCTGACGAATATGGATTGCCGGTCGAACTCGACGCGTTGCGCACGACGCCGCTTATTACGGCGACCGTCGTCGGCCGTCAATTGCGTGTGGCGGCTTACTTAGGCGAGGAGCGCCACGAGGTGCTGCTGGAGCCGACGCTGATCTCGGAAAACTTTCTGTTTCTGCGCCAAGCGGTGCTGGCGGGCCTCGGAGTCGGTATCGTGCCCGACTACGTCGTACAGGACGATATCCGTCGCGGCGAAGTGGTGACGACGCTTGATGCGTGGCGGCTCAGTATCTTCGGCACCCATATGTACCTGCTTTACATGCCGGATCGCCATCAAACGCGAGCCGCGGGCGCGTTCATCGACTTCGTGCTCGACAAAGCACGAAAAGCCGGGCGGACCGGCTGATCGTCCGGCCCGCCCGGCGCGCACTGATGCACTCATCGGCGTGCGCTATTTGTCGCGATTAGTGGTGCTTTTTGACGTCCCGGTCACGGTTGAGTTCGTCCTTCACGTCTTCCTTGACGTCGCCGTAGCCCTTGCGCACGTCGCCGGCTGCTTCCTGAAGGTCGCCCTTGGCTTCCTGCGCCGGATCGTTGGTGACCTTGCCGACCGCCTGGTTCACCTTGCCCTTCATCTTTTCCGTCACGCCCTTCACTTGGTCCTTGTTCATGTGAGCTCTCCTTAAAGGTCTGCTTCGTAGGGTGTGCCGCACGTGCGACATCCTTTCCGTCGCATCGCGCGTGCCAGGCCCCACGCCAGGCGCGGGGTCCGAACGAATAACGGCGGTGGGGGAGGGACGCCGCTCAGAAAGAGGGCGTGGCGGCGGCGGATGAAGCGCCGCGTGCGTTCGCGATCGATGCCGCGGGTTGCGTCGGCGTGCCGTTCGCCTCGAGCACGGGCGCGAGCGAGGGGCCCAGCGATTTGAGCAGTTGGACAGCCATTGCGCTCGTATAGTCGTAACGCGCCGCATACGGTTCGTGCGCATAAGCGGTCAGCGTTCCGTAGAACCGATCGCCGATCACGAACACGAACACGGCGGTGCGATTGACCTTGCGCGATTCGATGAGCCGGCCGCCGCGCGCATAGACGCCGAAACGCTGGTCGCCGGTGCCGGTTTTGCCGTAGACCTCGAGCACGCGTCCGTCGCCGAGCGGTAGCCCGGTGGCGAGACGTCCGCCCGTGCCGCCTTGCACGACGTCGTGCAGCAAGCCGCGTACGACCGTCACGATGTCGGGCGAGATGGCCTGACGCTCGGCACCCGGTGCGCGCCCGAAATGCGTTTCGAACGGCGTGCCGGCGGCGAACGTCAACGTATCGATGCTTTGCGCGCGGTCGGATTTGCCGTCGTTGGCGACGATGCCGATCAAGTGCGCCAGGGCATCGGGGCGGTCGCCCGACGCACCGATCGAGGCCGCGAACGAAGGCGTGATCGTCTCGAACGGATAACCAAGCGCGCGCCACGACTTACCGATGGCGTCGTAGGCTTGCAACTCGACCATATGGCGAATGCGGCGGTCCTGCGTGAGATGGTGGCGTGTTTTGTAGAGCCATCGATAGGAGGTGATCCGCGCATCGCGGCTTGCCTTGCGCAGCTCGTCTTCGGTTGCATTCGGATGCCGGCGCAAATACTCGAGCATCCACAGCGCGATGGGATGCACGCCGGCGATATACCCGCGATCGTTCAAGTTGAACTTGTCGATCGCGTACTTCGCGTAGAGCTTGGCGAGATCGTCATCGGAAATCGATGCGCTGGGCGTGCGGCTGAGCGCGTCGCGCATGCGGCGCGCGAACCACGGAAACGGCTCGTCGGGCGCGACGCTGCGCAGCGCCGTCGCGAGTTTCGGCGGGCTTTTGCGCATGTCGGCGACGAGCGTGTCGAGCGCATCGTCAGCGCGCTTCCCGTGATATTTGACGAAGAACCGATGCAGGTAGACGAGACTTTCCTGATCGACGAACGCGTCGAGGTAACGGCGCCGCAACGCGGGATCGTCGAGCCAATGCGCCGACGGCCCTGCCGTTTCGACCATTTCGTAATGGACGATGTCCCGCATGAGCCGCACGAACACGAGATTGACCGAGTGTTGGAACGCCTCGCGCACGGTGAGAATGCGGCCGTTTTCGGCTTTGTCGAAATTCGAGAACGTTTGCGCGCCGCCGCCCGTATAGAACGTTTCGCCGGGGCTGGCCGAGTATTTTCGTTCGACGGCCGCCTCGAGCATCGCGGGAAGCGAGCGATCGTTCGTGTGCGCGAGATAGTCGAGTGCCCAGCGCGAGAGTTCATCGAGCGGATCGACGTTCACGTGCTTGAGCTGCGTCGCGCCGAGGCCGGCATAACGCGCATGCAGCGTCGAGACGATTTGCAAATACGTGATCACCGTGCGCAGTTTCGCCGTCGAACCCAAGTTTAGGCGCGCGCCGCCATTGATATCGAACGGTTGGTTCACGCTGTCCGTTTGGATGCGTACGACGTCGTGGCCGCTCTTCTCGTGCTCGAATAGCGCGAAGCTGAACGAGATTTTCGACGGATCGTCGCCGGGCCGCAGCATTTCGAAGCCGTAAAGCCCGGCGGCTTTCGCACCGTCCACGGTGGCCGCGGCCGCGAGCTTGTCGGCGACCGCGCGCTCGACGGAGTCGTTCAACGTGGATCGTACGGTCAGGTCCAGGCGATCGAGATCGTAGAAGCTCGCGAGGCCGAGCGCCTGCTGCAAACGCGAGCGCACGAGCGTGACGGCCTTGCGGGCGACGAACGATGCCGTGGGCGCCGGCGGAGCGCCTTTGTGCGTATCGAGCGACGCGGCCAGCGCGGCGTCGCGCAGCGGCGCCGAGATGACGCCATTGGCCGCCAGCACGCGAATATAGCTGTCGGTCAGCTTTTCGAGGGCGGGGCGATTGCGCACGAGAAAGTAGGACGGCGCGCGTTGAGCGATCAATAGCGACAAGGCTTGCTTGAATGCGAGCGCTTCTTCGGCCAGTACGCCTGGTGCGGCCGGGCCGTTGCCCGTTTCCGCGGTGATCTGCGACAGCAACTGGTTCACTTCGGCGAAGTCGCGTCCGTACCACGCTGTCAGTCCGTCGCCGAGCCCTTGCACCTCGCCTACGCCGGCACGCGCCGCGAGCGGCACGGTGTTCAAGTAATGGACGACGATTGCCTTGCGCGCGGCCGTCGTGTTTTCTCCGCCGAGGTAGGCCCGAATCGACGCCGAAGCGATCTGGCGCAGTTTTTCGGGCGGCGTGGCCGTGCGGCCGCCCGGCGAGTGCCGGAATTTTTCGGTCTGCGTCGCGAGCGTGCTCCCGCCCGGTGTCGATTGATGCCGGTTGACGAGGCGCAGCGCCTGATCCGACAGCGCTCGCGCGAAGCGGCCCCAATCAATGGCCGGATTCCGGTCCGGTTCGTTCGAGTCGAGCAAGTAGCGGTCTTCGATGAACGTCAGCGCGCCCACCACGACAGGCGGAATCGAATCGAAGTCCGGATAGGCAAGGGCCGGATAGCTTGCACTAAATAGCGGCGCGCCTTGCGCATCGAACAAGCGCAGCCCGGCCTGGTCCTTTTCGGCGTACGGAATGAACAAACCGCGGTCGGCGAGGGAGGTCATCATCGACGAATCGCGCGCTTGGCTCGTCACCACATAACCGCGCGCGCGCAGCCGGGCCTCGAAATCGGGCAAACGGGCATAGCCTAGCCGCGTGTCGTAGGGGCCGCCCGGCGCAGGAAAGCGGATCTGCCCGCTGGGGCCCGCCTGAACTGAAAACGATACCTGCCGGCCGATACGGGTGAAGTAGCCCGCTTGGAGCCGGGACGTCTGCATCTCGAGCGAGACGAAGTAGGCCAGCAGCCCGACGAGCGCGGCGATGCCGACGAACGTGAGCCATTTCCATCGCGCGCCCGGCGACATCGTCGAGATGTAGCGCAAGGGCAGACGAGCGAGCGGCCGATTCATGATGGGCTCCGTGGGCGGCGCCGCCACCGCGCTGACGACGCTCGTACTAGTTTAATCATGAGCCGAGCGCCTGTGCAGGGCGCGTGATGTGCTCTGGCGCACGGATGAATCTGCTCGCGTCGCAGCGTTCATCGGCGCCGATGTCCCGCCGCTACGGTCCAGCAATGGGCAGGCCCGCCCGGCGTGCGTCGCGTCGGCGTGCAAATGGTGCATCGTCAGTGCATTTATGGATTACGCGCGCGATTGCGCGTAAATATGACGCCGCGCCAACAACGCGGCGTTTCTTTCGGTATTAATTTCTCGTAAAAGCGTTTAATGCTTAAACGAGCTTTGGTTCGATTTTCGTCGGCCGAAAATGTGAGATGATTACGATCGTTTTAATCGGCGCGGGCGAGCGCCGGCTAAAACCGCTGCGGCGCTAATGCAATACCGTAACCCGCGCACTCGTCGCGCAATGTGAAACGACGGGAATCGCGGCGCCGCAAATCGAAGTATCAGCATTGAAATAAAGAGCCTTTGGCATGCGTCTCAACGAGAGCCGCGGCTCGGGTCGTACCGAGCGGTGGGAGACGTGTGCCGGGATGTCGATGTTCCGGCCGCCGGGCGCGGCCGTTTCGGAATCGCGTGGGCCATTCGCACGGTCCGTCGCGACGACAAGGAGGCATAAATGAAAAGCTGGGCCGAGGAACTGTTGCACGAATTGAGTCACACAAGCTCCGATGCGGAGATCTTCAGCAAAATCGAGGCCGCGGCGAAGGGCTTGGGTTTCGAGTTCTGTTCGTACGGCTTGCGGGCGCCGTGGCCGCTGTCCAAGCCGAAGACGCGCTGGCTGAGCAATTATCCCGAGGCGTGGAAAAAGCGGTATCAGGAAGCGCGCTACCTGGACATCGATCCGACCGTGCAGCACGCACGCCGGTCGCAATCACCCATCGTCTGGAGCGATGCGCTGTTCAGCAGCGTGCCGGAGTTTTGGCGCGAGGCGCAGTCGCACGGTTTGCGCTACGGCTGGGCACAGTCGGCGTTCGATAGCTGCGGCGTGGGCGGCATGCTGACGCTTGCTCGCTCGAGCGGCCCGCTCACGGCGGCCGAACTCGCCGAGAACGAAGTGAAGATGCGTTGGCTCGTCAGCACCGCGCATCTTTCGCTCAAGCGCGTGTTGATGCCGACGCTGATGTCGGACCCGGAGCGCGGCCTCACCGATCGCGAGGTCGAGGTGCTGAAATGGGCCGCTGACGGCAAGACCTCCGGCGAGATTTCGAAGATCCTCGTGATCTCCGTCGATACGGTCAATTTTCACGTCAAGAATGCCGTCACCAAGTTAAAGACGACGAACAAAACGGCCGCTGTCGTCCGTGCCGCGATGCTCGGCTTATTGCAATGACTTGTCTGTCCGCTAACTGCCCGTCGGTTGCGGGGCGGCGCCGTTTGATGGAAAGCAAGTTCTCCGGATAAGGTTGCCTGGCGACAATTGTCGTCAGGCAATTCCACTGCAAAGCGAAATATTCGTTTATATTTCGCACGCTCAAAATCGTGAAAATTTGCAATTCCTCGGTTTGATTCGATCGGCGCGAGATAATCGGCAATCGAAATAAACTGAACGTGCGTGGTGTAATGGGCATTCACGCTATGCCGGCGGCCCGCGCGCCGCGCCTTCACGAAGCCGCGGCAAGTCCGGGGCGGGCGGGTCCCTGCGGCGCTTGCGACCGGGACAGGCGCCCCGCGTCGAGCAGGTAAGCCGTCACGCCGGCACAGGCGGCCGGCGCCGCGCTTCGTTGCGCAATTACCACAGCCGTTCCTTCGCCGGCCAATTCGGCGCCGAGCCCGGCCACCTCGTCGGCCTCCGCCGGCGAGAGCGCGTCGAACGGATCGTCGAGCAAAAGCAGACGGGGCCGCGTCATCAGCGCCCGTGCGATTGCTAGAAGCTGCCGCTCGCCGTCGGTGAGCCGGCTCGCGCTTTGATGCTCGCACGCTTTCAAAAAGGGAAGCCGATGCACGAGGCGCGCTGCTTGTTCCTCGACGCGCGCCCGGTCCGTGTCGCGCCAAACAGCCGCCAAGAGGTTCTCGCGGACGGACAGGGAGCTGCACAGCAGGCGGTTATGCGGGACGTAGGCAATGCCGCGCGCGAGCAATTCGGTGGGACGCTTGCGGCGCAGGTCCTCGCCGTCGAAGCGGATCATGCCGCGCTTGGGGCGCACGATGCCCGCGATCGCCATGAACAAGGTGGTTTTGCCGGAGCCGCAAGGGCCGAGGAAGTAGGCTAGGCTGCCTGGGAAGAGTGCGAACGAGATGTCGTCGAGGACTTCGCCCTTGCCGTAACCGGCGGCGAGCGATTCGACTTGCAGCAAAGGCATGCGCATCGGGTGTCACCTCCGGAAACGGATACGACGTACTCAGCGGCGCGCCGTACTCGAATTCCGTCGATTTCACCCGCCGATTCGCTAACCAGCAACTACCACAAATGGTAGGCATAACCCGATGCGCGATCTTGCGTCGGCTGCCGCGCTCACGACAATGCGACGCCTTCGCCGGCCGCTGCCGCTGCCTCGATCTCGATCGCGGGGCCGCCGGCGCGCTCGGCCGGGATGCCGTGCGCCGGAGCGGTGCTGCGTGCGGGGGCGGGGCTTGCGCTAACGAGCGGCTCGGCGGCGCTGCGCGCTTGCTCGACGATCCACTGGGCGACCTCGCGCACGTCTTGGCGTGCCGTCGTCTCGGCTTGGACGAGCCAATACGCGTGTCCGCTCGGCTTGCCCTTGCCGCCATCGAGCGCGACGAGCTTGCCTTCGGCGATCAGCGGTTCGACGAGCGCGGCGCGTCCGAGCGCGATCCCTTGACCGGCAAGCGCTGCTTGCACGACCTGGTCGTAGTGGTTCAAGTGCAGCATGCTGCGCGGCTTGGTCTCAGCGAGACCCAGCGCGCTCAAATGATCCGACCAGCGCAACAGCGGGCGGCGCTGGCCGTCGAATTCGATCAGGACATGATGCGCGAGGGCGTCCGCATCGACGCGTGCGAGGCCGAGCGAGGGGCTCGCGACGGCTACGATGGTTTCGTCGAATAGGCGCGTGGCGCCGGCCGGCGCATTGGCGATGCCCGCATAGCGAATCGCCAGGTCGATGCCTTCCGCGCGCAGGTCGAGTAGCTTGTCGTTGGCCGCGACTCGAACGTCGAGCGCGGGATAGCGCTGCTGTAGCTCGGAGAGCCGCGGCAGCAGCCACAAGGCCGTTACGCCGATGCTGGCGGTAATCGTCACGGGCTGCTTTTCGGCGGGGCGCGTTATGGCTTCGAACGCGTCCTGAAGCTGACGGACGACGCCGTCGGCCGTGCGGAACAAGCGCTCGCCGGCCGGCGTGAACGAAATCGACCGGTAGCCGCGATGGAACAGCGACACGCCGAGCGCGTCTTCGAGCGAATGAATCTGCCGGCTGACGGCCGATTGCGTGAGACACAGATCCTCCGCCGCGAGCGTAACGCTCATACGGCGGCCGACAGCGACAAAGCCGCGGATTAAATCGAGCGGAGCAAGTCGAACGAGAGGCGTTGCCATGCGTCTACCTCATGCGAAAGTGACAGGAAAGTAAATTGATTCGAAGCGAGGCATCGGATCAAATGGGAACTTCTGGGCCACGGGCGCGGTTGTACGCGCCCCATGTGCGAATTTCGACTACGGCATAGGAAGCATTGATGAACCCAGCGCGCGCGGAGGCGATCGAGCCCCGCAAGGTGACGTTCGACGCACCCGACGGCACGCCGATCGGCGGTTTCGCGTGGCAAGCCGGTTCCCGCACGCGGCCCGTCGTCATCGTCAATCCGGCGACGTCGGTGCGTTGCCGCTACTACTTTCGTTTTGCCGACTACCTTTTCGCGCACGGGCGCGACGTGCTGCTCTACGACTATCGCGGGATCGGCGAATCGCGGCCCGCCAAACTCGCCGGCTTCGATGCGAACTGGATCGACTGGGGCGCGCTCGACTTCGAGGCGGCGCTGCGTTTCGCGGCCGACCATTTCGCCGGCCAAGCGATCGACGTCGTCGCCCATAGTATCGGCGGCTGCTTGATCGGGCTCGCGCCTTCGAACGCGACGATTCGCCGCGCTGTGACGATGGGCGCCCAATATGCGTATTGGCGCGATTACGCGCGCGAACATCGACTCGGCATGCTGCTCAAATGGCATATCGCGATGCCCGCGCTCGCCGCTGTCTTCGGCTATGTTCCGGCGCGGCGCCTCGGCTGGATGGAAGACACGCCGCGCGGCGTCGCGCATTCGTGGGCCAAGAGCCGCGCGCGCTTCGAGCAAACCTATCGCGCGCCTCCGTTCGCATTGGCCGACGAGCGCGTCGCCCAGCTCGTGCGGCAATTCACGGCCCTGCGGGCGCCGCTGCTCGCCATTAGCACGACGGACGACCCGTTCGGCACCGTCGCGGCCATCGAGCGCCTGCTCGATTATTTCGACGGCTGCGAAACGCGCACGCACCTGCGTCTCGAACCGAGTGCGTTCGATGCGGATGCGATCGGACATTTCGCGTTTTTCCATAGCCGGTTCCAGACCCGTCTATGGCCTATCGTGCTGCAATGGCTCGAAACGGCATCCCTCGCGCAGGCTACGCCCGGCGAGCGCGTCTCGGTGCGTCGCAGGGCAAGCGAGGACGGCGCGCGGGCAGGGCATGCCGTCGATTCCTCGCTTGCTCGAGACGGTCGCATTCATCGGCATTTCTCCATTTAGATGCGTTCGCAACAAACGCAGCGGATCGTGCCGGATTTAAGCCATTCTTATGCGAAACCGTAACTGACACATTTGGTAGGCGCATGCCGAGGCCGCCTCGACACGGGGATGCGAGGCCCGCCGAGTGGGGCAAAAAATATTCGTGGCGGCGTGTGGAAGCGGTGTTCTAACGGAAGTCGAAGCGGGTTCGAACCGGAGCGCCGAACCGTCGAAGAGGCGATACGGCGATAGCATCGAAACGATAGCGGCGAGGCTGAAATCGTTTCAATGCTCGTCATCCGACCCGTCGGTCTCCGCCTCGCCGCGGACCGCGTCCGCGAAGCGCGCGAGTGCCGCGAGCGAGCCGCTCACGCTCACGTATTGCTCGCGGCCGATCCTCGCATCGAGCAGGACGGCCATGCCCGATTCGCGTGCCAGTTCGATGAGGTCCATTTGCGGTGGTTGCCCTTGCGTCTTGTTCATGGTCGTCGAAAGTGTCGCTCGCTGATGCCGGGGCGCGCGCTCGGGCCACGCCGGCTGCCGCGGCCCCGCGCCCAACGCGACACGTTTCGCGTGAGCCCCACCCTAGTTGAAGCACGAGGCGTACCTACTTGCGCCCGTAGCGTCCGCGTTCGCGCGCTGCCCCTCACAACCGATTTGTATAGACAAGATGGGCGCCCCTAGCGCCGCAGCATCTCACGCCGGTGCGGTACGATTTTTTAGCGCCCGAGCGGCTGACAAAAGCACCGGAAGCCAATGTATGCAAGCTTACGCGCCTTGCATATTTTCTAATGGTTATCCCTAGTCCGCCTTTTTTGAAAATTGCTTGTCTATACAAGTTGGCGACACTAGACTGCGTGTCAGATCGAGGCGCGCGGGCGGGGCGGGATGCCCGCCCGCTGTCCGGGACGCACAAATACACAGCACATACAGGATGCTTTCCATGATGATTCTTACGCCGGGCCACCTGACGCTTCCTCAACTGCGCCGCATCGCGCGCGAACGCGTCACGTTCACGCTCGATCCCGCCAGCCGCGCCGTCATCGAGGCCGGCGCGAAAGCGGTCGCGGACATCGCCGCGAAAGGCGAGCCGGCATACGGCATCAATACGGGCTTCGGCCGTTTGGCGAGCACGCATATCCCGCACGATCAGCTCGAGCTGTTGCAGCGCAATCTCGTACTGTCGCACGCGGTCGGGGTGGGCGAGCCGATGGCCGAGCCGGTCGTGCGGCTGTTGATGGCGTTGAAGTTGTCTAGCCTCGGCCGCGGCCACTCCGGTATTCGCCTGGAAGTGATGGATGCGCTCGTCACGCTGCTGAATGCCGACATCTTGCCGGTGATCCCCGTCAAAGGGTCGGTCGGCGCGTCGGGCGATTTGTCGCCGCTCGCGCATATGTCGGCCGTTCTGCTCGGCATCGGCGAAGTCACGGCGCGCGGCGAACGCATGAGCGCTACCGAGGGCCTGAAGCTCGCGGGCCTTGCGCCGTTGTCGCTGCAAGCGAAGGAAGGGCTTGCGTTGCTGAACGGGACCCAGGCTTCGACGGCGCTCGCGCTGTTCAATCTGTTCGCGATCGAGGATCTGTTTCGCACGGCCATCGTCGCCGGGGCGCTTTCCGTCGATGCGGCGGCCGGTTCGGTCAAGCCGTTCGACGCGCGGATCCACGCGCTGCGCGGTCATCGCGGCCAGATCGACGCCGCCGAGGCCTATCGCGCGTTGCTCGACGGTTCGGGCATCAATCTCTCGCATCGCGATTGCGGCAAGGTGCAAGATCCCTATAGTCTGCGCTGCCAGCCGCAAGTGATGGGCGCGTGCCTCGATCAGATGCGCCACGCGGCGCAGGTGCTGCTCATCGAAGCCAATGCGGTCTCGGATAACCCGCTCGTGTTCCCCGATACCGGTGAAGTGCTCTCGGGCGGCAACTTTCACGCCGAGCCGGTCGCGTTCGCGGCCGACAATCTCGCGCTCGCCGCCGCCGAAATCGGCGCCCTGGCCGAGCGTCGCATCGCGCTTTTGATCGACGCCACGCTTTCGGGTCTGCCGCCGTTCCTCGTCAAGGATGGCGGCGTCAATTCCGGCTTCATGATCGCGCACGTAACCGCGGCCGCGCTGGCCTCGGAGAACAAGACGCTGGCTCACCCGGCTTCGGTCGATTCACTGCCCACCTCGGCGAATCAAGAGGACCACGTTTCGATGGCCACGTTCGCGGCGCGTAAGCTCGCCGATATCGCCGAGAACACGGCCCATATCCTCGCCATCGAACTCCTGGCGGCCGCGCAAGGCGTCGATTTGCGCGCGCCGCACCGCACGAGCGGCGCATTGCAGCGCGTGATGGATACGCTACGCGCGCACGTGCCGCATTACGACCTCGACCGGTATTTCGCGCCCGACATCGCGAGCATCGCGCGCCTGGTCACGAACGGCACGATCGCCCAAGCGAGCCCGCTTTCATTCGCCTCCGAGGCGAGCGCCGCCGCTTGAACATGGACAGCATCAAAGCGATGAACGCGCCGGCGTACCAGGGCATCAAAGACTTCATCCTCGCGCGGATCCACTCGGGCGAGTGGGCGGAGGGCGATCAGGTCCCGTCGGAAAACGAGCTCGCGCGCGACTTCAAAGTCGCGCGCATGACCGTCAATCGCGCGTTGCGCGAACTGACGGCCGAGCAAGTCCTCACGCGCGTTCAAGGCGCCGGGACCTTCGTGGCCCGGCCCAAATACGAATCGACGCTCGTGGCGATCCGCAGCATCTCCGACGAAATCGCCGCGCGCGGTCATCGCTATCACGCGAAGGTGCTCGAGCTCGACGCGACGGTGGCGGGCGAGGCGCTGGCCGACGAAATGCAGGTTGCGCCGGGCAGCCCGGTGTTTCATTCGCGCGTGCTGCATTTCGAGAACGACGAGCCCGTGCAACTCGAGGCGCGCTGGGTCAACCCCGCCGTCGCGCCCGAATACGCGCTGCAGGATTTCGCGCGCGTGACGCCGAATCAATATCTGACGCGCGTGGCGCCGTTGCAGCGCGTGGAATACCGGATCGAAGCCGCGCAGCCCGAGGCCGAGACGCGCGCGCAGTTGCGCATGGACGAAATCGAACCCTGCCTCGTGCTGCATCGGCGCACATGGTCGCGCGAGCAGGTCGCATCCGTCGCGGACTTGTGGCACCCGGGCAGCCGCTATCGCTTCACTGGACATTTTTGAGCCGCACGAAAGCCGTACAACAGAGGACTCTCATGAACGATCCGAAACCTTTCGATCCGCGTCTCGATCCGACGCGCACGATCCGCGCCCCGCGCGGCGCCGAAAAGACGTGCAAGAGCTGGCTCACCGAGGCGGCCTACCGGATGATCCAGAACAACCTCGATGCCGAGGTGGCGGAGCATCCGCATGCGCTGGTGGTCTACGGCGGCATCGGGCGTGCCGCGCGCAATTGGGATTGCTTCGATCAGATCCTGGCATCGCTGAAGGATCTCGAAGACGACGAAACGCTCCTCGTCCAATCGGGTAAGCCCGTCGGCGTATTCCGCACGCATGCGGATGCGCCGCGCGTGCTGCTCGCGAACTCCAACCTCGTCCCGCATTGGGCCACCTGGGAGCACTTCCACGAGCTCGATCGCAAGGGCCTCATGATGTACGGCCAAATGACGGCCGGAAGCTGGATCTACATCGGCAGCCAAGGGATCGTTCAAGGCACCTACGAAACGTTCTATGCGGTGGCCAATCAGCATTTCAACGGCAACGCGAAGGGCCGCTGGATCCTCACGGGCGGCCTCGGCGGCATGGGTGGGGCGCAACCGCTGGCCGCCACGATGGCGGGCTTTTCGATGATCGCCGTCGAGTGCGACGAAACGCGGATCGATTTCCGCCTGAAGACGCGCTATGTCGATCGCAAGGCGAAGACGCTCGACGAAGCGCTGGCGATCGTCGAGGCGGCCGGCGCGAGCGGCAAGCCGGTATCGGTGGGGCTCGTGGGCAACGCGGCCGACGTGTTCGAGGCATGCGTCGCGCGTGGGATCACGCCCGATTGCGTGACCGATCAAACGAGCGCGCACGATCCGATCAACGGTTATCTGCCGCAGGGCTGGAGTGTCGAGGCGTGGCGCGAACGGCAAAAGACCGATCCGCAAAGCATCGTCGTGCCGGCCAAGCAATCGATGGCGCGCCAAGTTCAGGCGATGCTGACGTTGCAAGCGCGCGGCGCCGCCACGCTCGACTACGGCAACAACATCCGGCAGATGGCGCTCGATATGGGCGTCGAAAACGCGTTCGATTTTCCGGGCTTCGTGCCCGCCTACGTGCGGCCGCTCTTTTGCGAGGGCAAGGGACCGTTCCGCTGGGTCGCGCTCTCGGGCGATCCGGAAGACATCTACAAGACGGATGCGAAGGTCAAGGAGTTGATCCCCGACGATCCGCATCTGCATAACTGGCTCGACATGGCGCGCGAGCGTATCGCGTTCCAAGGGCTGCCCGCCCGCATTTGCTGGGTCGGCGTCAAGGATCGCTATCGCCTGGGCCTCGCGTTCAACGAAATGGTCAAACGCGGCGAGTTGAAGGCGCCGATCGTCATCGGCCGCGATCACCTCGATACGGGCTCCGTGGCGAGCCCCAATCGCGAGACCGAAGCGATGAAGGACGGCTCCGATGCGGTGTCCGATTGGCCGCTGCTCAACGCGCTGCTCAATACGGCCGGCGGCGCGACGTGGGTTTCGATTCACCACGGCGGCGGCGTGGGCATGGGCTTTAGCCAGCACGCGGGGGTCGTGATCGTGTGCGACGGCACGGATGCGGCGGCGCGCCGTATCGAGCGCGTGCTGTTCAACGATCCCGCCACGGGCATCATGCGGCACGCCGATGCGGGTTATGAGCTCGCGCGCGACACGGCGCGGGAAGTGGGGCTCAAGCTCCCGATGCTCGGGCGCTGACGCGCATGGACACGCCATCGCGGGCGGCGCGCCGCGTGTCGGCCGGGCCACGGCGCGGGCACGGGCCGCTGCGTATCGTTCGCGCCGGCGCCTTGACGGCGATGCCGTGGAAGAACGGCGGCGGCCTCACGCGCGAGATCGCGGCGTACCCGGTTGGGGCCGGCCTCGATACCTTCGTGTGGCGCGTCAGCGTGGCCGACGTCGAGCAGACGGGGCCGTTTTCGACGTTCGAGGGCGTCGAGCGGACGCTCGTGCTGCTCGCGGGCAGCGGGATGCGTTTGCTCGAAAACGGCGGTCTCGCGCACGCGTTGACGGCGCCGCTCGCCGTGGCGAGGTTCGACGGCGCAGCGCAGCTCGAGGCGCAACTAATCGATGGGGCGACGCGCGACTTCAACCTGATGGTGCGCCGCGATCGCGCGCGCGCCGCGCTGCATGTATGGCGAGATTCGGGACGGCACGTGCTCGAAGCCGACGTCGCGCTCGTCTTTTGCGCGCATGGCGAACTCGCGCTTCGTCTGACCGGCGCCGATCGCCGCGCTGCGGACGTGGACCCGGCCCAGGCGACGCTCGGGCCGATGGATACGCTCGTGCTCGATGCACCGCGGGCGCTGCGCTGCGACGTGAAGGGCGAGGGCGCCGCGTTGGCCGTGCTGTTGCAGTACCTCTAACGGGCCGCGGCCGCGCTAGGCGCAGCGGCTGCAGCCGATATTCCGGGATCATCATGAGCGAACGGGTTTGGCGGCACTTGAATCTCTGTCCGAGGGGCGATACGAGCGAATCGATCGAGGACGCCGCACTGGCCGTCCGTGACGGCACGATCGCGTGGCAAGGCGCCGCGCGCGATCTGCCGCCCGAATTCGCCGCGTGGCCGAGTGAGGACCTCGGCGGCGCGTGGGTGACGCCGAGTCTCGTCGATTGCCATACGCATCTCGTATTCGGCGCGCTGCGTGCCGACGAGTTCGCTTTGCGGCTCGCCGGCGCGAGCTACGAAGAGATCGCCAAGCGTGGCGGCGGCATCGTCTCGACCGTGCGCGCGACGCGCGAGGCGGGCGAGGAGGCGTTGATCGCATCGGCCGGCGCACGGCTCGAACCGCTGCTCGCCGAAGGCGTTGGAGCAATCGAAATCAAATCGGGCTATGGGCTCGACCTGCCGAACGAGCGCAAGATGTTGCGCGTCGCACGGGCGCTGGAGCGGCGCTATCCCGTGTCGGTGTACACGACGTTCCTCGGCGCGCATGCGCTGCCGCCCGAATACGCGGGACGCGCCGACGCCTACATCGACGAGGTTTGCCAACGCATGCTGCCGGCGCTCGCGGACGAAGGACTCGTGGATGCGGTCGATGTCTTTTGCGAGCGTATCGGCTTCACGCTGGAGCAGAGCGAACGCGTATTCGCAGCCGCTCAGCGTCGCGGCTTGCCTGTGAAGATGCATGCCGAGCAACTGAGCCTATCGGGCGGCACGGCGCTCGCCGCGCGCTATCGCGCGCTGTCGGCCGATCATCTGGAATATCTCGACGAGGCCGGTGTGCAGGCGATGAAAGAGGCTGGCACGGTGGCGGTGCTGCTGCCGGGCGCCTATTACTTCATCCGCGAGACGCAACTGCCGCCGATCGACTTGCTGCGCCGCCATGGTGTGCCGATCGCGCTCGCCACCGATTGCAATCCCGGCACGTCGCCGGTCACGTCCTTGCTCGCGATGCTCAACTTCGGCTGCACGCTGTTTCGCTTGACCGTGCCGGAAGCGTTGCAGGGCGTCACGCGACATGCGGCGCGCGCATTGGGACGCGGCGACCGCCACGGCGAGCTCGCGCCGGGACGGGCGGCAGATTTCGTCGCATGGTCGGTCGGCACGCTGGCCGAGTTGGCCTATTGGATCGGCCGGCCGCTTGCGGCTCGCGTCGTACGCGGCGGCGAAACGGTTTATAGGGCGCCCGCGTCGCCTTGGACAGGACGCATCGATACGCGAGCCGCCGCATCGGAAAGGAGTGGGAAGTGACGACTGGCGGCCATACCTTATTCGCCGCGCACGCCTATTTGCCGCAAGGCTGGCGGCGCGACGTGCTGCTCGAATGGAACGGCGAGGGCGTCTTGACGGCCGTCACGCCCGATTCGCCGGCGCCGGCGGGGGCCGCGCGCGCAAGCGGCCCGCTGCTGCCCGGCATGCCCAACCTGCATTCGCATGCGTTTCAACGCGCGATGGCGGGGTTGGCCGAGTACCGCGCGCAGGCCGGTGATAACTTTTGGAGCTGGCGCGATCTCATGTACCGGCTGGCCGCGCGCATCACGCCCGACGCGCTGGAGGCGGTCGCGCGCTGGCTCTATATCGAGATGCTCAAGGCCGGATACACGTCGGTGTGCGAGTTTCACTACGTGCATCATGCACTCGACGGCAGTCCCTATGAAAACGCCGCCGAGTTGGGCCAGCGCGTCGTCGACGCGGCATCGCAGACCGGTATCGGAATGACCATGCTGCCCGTGCTCTACGAGCACAGCGGCTTCGGCAAGCGCGAGCCGCGCCCGGATCAGCGCCGCTTCATCAATACGCCGCGCTCGCTGCTGGAGCTCTTGCTAACACTGCGCCGTGCCCGGCCCGAGCATGGCGCATTGGCGTACGGCGTCGCGCCGCATTCGCTGCGCGCGGTGTCCGAGGCGTCGCTGCGCGCGCTGCTCGACGGGCTTGACGCGCACCTTCCGGGCGCGCCCGTGCATATCCATATCGCGGAGCAGACGGGCGAAGTGGACGAATGCATGGCCGCCACCGGCGCGCGTCCTGTCGCGTGGCTGCTCGAACGTTTCGAGGTCGATGCGCGATGGTGCCTCGTGCATGCGACGCACGTCGATGAGGCCGAAGCTTCGGCACTGGCTGCGAGCGGGGCCGTGGCCGGCCTATGTCCGACGACCGAGGCGAACCTCGGCGACGGCATTTTTCCCGCACCACGATATCTCGATGCGGGCGGTGCGATCGGCGTGGGTTCCGACAGCCATATCGCCGTCGATTGGCGCTCCGAATTGCGCTTGCTCGAATACGGGCAGCGCCTGGCGCTGCATCAACGCAACGTGCTGGCATCGGCGGCGCGGCCGCAGGTGGCCGAGCGGCTGTTCGAGGCGGCATTGGCCGGGGGCGCGCGGGCAAGCGGCCGCACCATCGGCGCGTTGGCGCCGGGCCACCGGGCCGACTGGCTCGTGCTGGACGCCGGGCATCCGAGCTTGGATGGGCGCGTGCCGGACGAGTGGCTCGCCGCGCTCGTGTTTTGCGAGCATGGCCACTCCCCGATCGCTGACGTTTATACAGGCGGGCGCTGCGTCGTGCGCGAGGGACGCCACGTGGACGAAGCGAATGCGTATGCCGCCTATCGCGAAGCACTCGCGCGGCTACGCGCGTAAGGTGCGTCACTTCTCAACCCCGTTTCCGAACTCGACCGGTTTCCCACGATGACCACGCTCGAACCCGCCGTGTTTTCCGTCCGGCCCGGCACGTTGCCGCTTCTGATTTCGATGCCGCACGTCGGCACGCATATTCCGGCCGATATCTTGGCGACGATGACCGATGTTGCGCGCCACGTCGACGACTGCGACTGGCACCTCGAACGTCTGTATGCATTCGCGGCACGCCGCGGTGCGTCCTTGCTCGTACCGTCGCACGCACGTTACGTCGTCGATCTGAATCGGCCGCCCGACAACGCCAACCTCTATCCGGGGCAGGATACGACGGGCCTGCTACCGGTCGATACGTTCGATAAGGCGCCGCTCTATCACCCCGGCGGCGAGCCGACCGAGGCCGAGGTGGCGCGCCGCGTCGCCTGGTATTGGCAGCCCTATCACGACGCGCTTGCGCGCACGCTCGCCGAGTTGAAGGCGCGCCATGGCGCCGTACTGCTATGGGAGGCGCATTCGATCCGGTCGCACGTGCCGCGTTTCTTCGACGGACGGCTGCCCGATTTCAATTTCGGTACCGCGGGCGGAGCGAGCGCGGCGCCGGGGATAGGCGAGGCGCTGGCCGAATGCGTGAATCGCCACGGCGGCTACACGGCCGTGGCGAACGGCCGGTTCAAAGGCGGCTACATCACGCGGCACTACGGCGAGCCCGATCGAGGCATCCACGCAGTGCAACTGGAGTTGTCGCAAATCACCTACATGCAAGAGACGCGGCCCTATGCCTACGACGAAGCGCTGGCCGGACGCGTCGAACCTCTGCTCGACACGCTGATCGACGTAGCGCTCGACCGGTTGGCCCGGATTTGATCTCGCTGCGCGCAGCGCAACGCCGCGCGCCTGTCAATCGGCCGAACGTCGCGATGATGCGTCTTGTAGACAACCGGCACTTGTCGATTGACGGATCCTTGCTTCGCCGCTATGGTTTCGGGCCATGGCCGATACCGACAACATTCATCCCGGCGCGATGGTGCGCCAGCTTTGCCTCGATCGCTTCAATCTGAGCGTGACCGAGGGCGCGACGGTGCTCGGCGTGAGCCGTCAGGCGCTAACGAATCTGCTGAGCGGCAAGGCCGGCATTTCGCCCGAGATGGCGCTGCGCCTGGACAAAGCATTCGGCGGCGGTGCCGAGACCTGGCTCCAACGCCAGTTGGTGCACGATTTGGCGAAAGCGCGCAAACGTCTCGACGAATTGAACGTCATCTCGATGGCGCAACAGCGTCAGCGTTCGTTGTTTTGAAGTCGAAGAGGCAACGCTCCATTTAAAGCGGTGCCTCTTCGGTTTTTCAGGTTCGCAGTTCTTCCAAGATTTGCTCGGCGAGGAAATCGCATTCCGGGCGGGCCGAACCCGCGCTACGCGCGAGTACGATTTCGAGTGGCGGCAGCGGCGGCAGACCATGCGCGCGGCCGAGTTCGACGAAATGCGCGGGCATCGCGCATCGCGCGATCGGTGCGACCGCCAAACCGGCTTCGACCATGCTGAACAAACCGAGCAGGCTCGGGCTCTCATACGAAGTGCGGTAGGCGATGCGCTCGCGTTTGAGCGCGCGAATGGCGTTTTCTCGCGCGACGCTGCCCGCCGCGAACACCGCGATCGGCAGTGGGCGTTCGCGCCACACGGCGGAGCCGCGCGGCGCACCGGCCCACACCGTCGGCTCGAGCCGAACCCTTTCCCCCCGCAAGCCGCTCACGCGCGTCATACAGGCGAGATCGACCTTGTTTTCGTGCACGAGCGGCGCCAGTGCATGACTGGGCAAGCCCATTACCTGTATTTCGACTTTCGGGTAGCTCGCCGAGAACTTGCGCAGTACCGGCGGCAGCAGCGACGACGCATAGTCGTCGGGAACCCCGATCACGACGCGCCCCTTCACCTGCGGATGCACGAGCGCCGCCCACGCTTCGTCGCGTAGCGCGAGCATGCGCCGCGCGTAATCGGCGAGCACGAGGCCTTCGGGCGTCGGGACGACGCTGCGCGCGCGCCGCTCGAAAATCGGTTTGCCGAGCGCCTGCTCGAGCGTCTTGATACGCATGCTGACGGCCGACTGCGAACGATGCACAGCGGCCGCGCCGCGCACGAAGCTGCCTGCGTCGGCCACGGCGACGACCATCGTCAGCGCGTCCAGATCGAGTGATTTCATCGCCAACCCGCCATCAGAAAAACTGAAGATGCGGATCAATATAACGCGTTTGCCTGAAGGCAACCTGGGCGGCATACTCGATCGCGACTGGCCGGTCCCCCCCTTCATTGACAAGACAACAACGATGACGACGACTTACGAAGAGCTCAGGGCGCAGCGCCTTAGCATCGACATGACGCGCGGCAAGCCCGCGGCCGATCAATTGGATCTTTCTCAAGCATTGATCGACGACGTGGCGGCGGCCGGCTATCTATCGCGCGACGGGATCGACTGTCGCAATTACGGTCACTTGCTAGGCTTGCCCGAGGCAAGGGAGTTGGGCGGCCAGTTGCTTGGACTGCCCGCGGATCAAGTGGTGGCGGGCGGCAACTCGAGCCTCGAACTGATGCACGATGCGATCGTCTTCGCGATGCTCCACGGCGTCGTGCCCGGCGAGGCGTGGTGCCGCGCCGGGGAGGTGGCGTTTCTCTGTCCGGTGCCCGGCTACGATCGGCATTTCGCGATTTGCGAGGCGCTCGGCATTCGCATGATCGCGGTGCCGATGAACGACGACGGGCCCGATATGGATCGCGTGGAATCGCTCGTCGCGGCGGACCCCGCGATCAAGGGAATCTGGTGCGTACCGCTCTATAGCAACCCGACCGGAGCGATATACTCGCCGCAGGTGGTGCGGCGTCTCGCTCAGATGACCACGGCGGCGAGCGACTTCCGCTTGTTTTGGGACGACGCCTATCGCTTCCATCACCTGACCGAAGAGCGGTATGCCAGTCCCGCCATCTTGGCCGAGTGCGCGCGCGCGGGCCATCCCGATCGCGCGCTGATCTTCGCGTCCACCTCGAAGGTCACGCTGGCCGGCGCCGGGATGGCCTTGTTCGCCTCCTCGCGACGCAACGTCGATTGGTGGCAGCGCTGCGCGTCGGTCCGCACGATCGGTCCCGACAAGCTGAACCAGTTGCGGCACGTGCGCTATCTGCGGGATCGCGCGACGCTCGAACGGTTGATGGATCGCCACCGCGCCATCTTGCAACCGAAGTTCGCGGCGCTCGACGCGTCCTTGCACGCGTTGCTCGGGGATCTGGCCGAGGTGTCATGGACCCGGCCGAAGGGTGGCTATTTCGTCAGCCTGTTCACGCCGGATGGCTATGCGAAGCGCACGGTCGAATTGGCTGCGGAGGCCGGCGTCGTCCTGACGCCGGCCGGCGCCGCCTTTCCTTACGGCGACGATCCGCGCGACCGGCACTTGCGTATCGCGCCGAGCTGCCCGAGCGCGGCCCAAATCGAGCAAGCGGGCGCGGTCATCGCGCTGTCGCTGCGCCGGGCGCTCGACGAAGGCGTCCGCCGCCGGGCATAGCGCGTTTTAGGCGCCGCTACCGATACGCGTGGCGATGAATTCGCCTTCGAGCCGCCAGGTCTCGCCGTCGGGGTCGAGTGCCTCGCCGATCCAGTGAAAGCGTTCGGCCGTGATGTCGGTGAAGCGCCAGCGCGTCGCTTGGCCGTCGGCGCGCGCGCCCGTTTGCACGATCTCCGAGCCGATGCGCCGGCCGGTCTGCGTTTCGCGATGCCCGCGCGCGGGGTTGTTCCACGAGATGCGCCAGGCGCGCAAGCCGGGGTCCCATGCACGCAGCGTCGAGCCGTACATATCGTTTTGCGGATCGCTCGCCATGCGGCCCGCACGCCGATCCTCGCGAGCGGGCATAATCCATACATCTTGGATAGCGCGCCCGTCGAGCACCCAGCAGGCATGCAACTCGCCTGTCAGCCCCTGCTCACGCACGTCGTATCCGCGGTAGTGGAGGACCTGCAGCGCCCAGCTCCCGACTAGCCAGCCGTAGACGTCGTCGGCTTCGTCGATCTGCGTCGCGCGGCCGGGCGAGGCGAGGGCGGAGAGGAACGCGGCGGGCGCGCCGCTTCCGATAGGGTTCATGTCATTCTCCCTTGTGAGTGTCATGGCCCGGCGCCGCCTGTTGCGGCGCAGCGGGAAGGGTACGTCCAACGGACTACCGATCCACGATAAGGCCTGCAGCGAGGCGAATCTTGGCAAAAATTGCGCTGGATCTGGAACGCGCGCTGGCGCGCCGCGCGCGGGAGGCTTCTAAGGGTGCGACGGTGTCGCGCGTCATCGCGAGCGGCGACGGTTTTTCAGTGGCCGACGTCGTGTGCACGTGCGGCCCACGCGACGAAATCTTCGAGGAGCGCCACGGCGCGTTTTGCATCGCACTCGTCGTGGCCGGCGCGTTCGAATACCGCAGCCCGGCCGGGCGCGCGCTGATGACGCCGGGGGCCGTATTGCTCGGCAATCACGGGGATTGTTTCGAATGCGGTCACCGCCATCGTGCCGGCGATCGCTGCATTGCATTCCACTATCGGCCCGAATTTTTCGAACGCCTGTTTGCCGATGCGGGCTATGTCGGCCGCTCGCCTTCGTTGGCCGGCGCCCGGATCGAGCCGACGCGCGCATTGACGCCTTTCGTAGCCGCCGCTGGAGCGGCCATTACGGCGATGCCCGCTTACGCCGATGTTTCGTGGGATGAGATGGCGCTCAGCTTGGCCGCACAGGTGCTGCGCCATACGAACGGCGCCGGCCCCTCGAATGCGAAACCGGTGCCGCGCGCGGCCCTCGCGCGGGTCATCGACACCCTCGAGCGAATCGACGACGCGCCCGACGCGGCGCTCGGCCTGCAGGCGCTCGCCGAGCACGCCGGACTCAGTCCTTACCACTTCTTGCGCACGTTCGAGCGTGCAACCGGCGTGACGCCGCATCAATACGTTTTGCGCGCGCGTCTGCGGATGGCCGCGCAGCGTTTGGCCGATATGCCCGACAAGATCGTGGACATTGCGCTCGCTTGCGGCTTTGCCGATCTATCGAATTTCAACCGGGCGTTTCGCGCCGAATTCGGCGTTGCGCCGCGTGCCTATCGCAAGCGCTGGCGGCCATGAACGACGAGCCGATGCGTCGCTCAGGCGTATCGCGGCATGTTCGCGGGGCGAGCAGGAGCTTGATTTTGGCGTGGTGCTTCTGGGCCGCCGGGTTTGCCGTGCCGCTCGCGCGCGCGGCTTCCGGCGCGGCGCAGCCGGACGGCGCGACCCCCGCGACGATCGAATCGGACGTTCACGTTTTTATCGTGGCGCGCGACGGCTCCGTCGTCGAACGTGACGACTCGGTGATGCGGGCCGACACCGTCGCCGGCATCGACGACATCGCGCAGCGCTATGTCTGGTTCAACAAGGACATCGAACGGATCGACGCGCTAACGGCCGCATCGGTCGATCCGCAAGGTGGCGTGCATCCGGTCGGCGCCGATGCGATCCGCGACGTTCAGGAACCGCGCGCGTCCGGCGCGCCCACGTTCGAGGACGGCGTGTTGCGCACCGTCGTCTTCCCCGGCGTCGAACCTGGCTGGCGCACGCGTCTAGCGTTTAGCAAATCGCGAACGGCGGCGCAGCCGGGCATGTTCGAATACTTCGCCGTGCCGGCGCCCGAGAGCGTCCTCGATCAGCGGCTTATCTTCGATTTGCCTGCCGACATGCCGCTTTACTACGACGCGCGCGGCTATATGGCACTCGCCCCGTCGACGAGCGGCGGGCGCACGCGCTACGAGTTCGATTACCGGCACGGCGCCTCCGCGCCGCGCGAGTACGGCGCGGTGGGCGCCGCGAACGACGGCGATCGCCTCATGGTGACGACGGTCCCGAGCTATGCGGCATTTGCCGCGCGATACCGGGACAATGCGAAAGATCCGAGCGCAACCGATCCGCAGGTCGTCGCGCTTGCCCAAGCGATCACGCGCGAGGCCCCCGACGATTGGTCGAAGGCCGCGCTGCTCTACGACTGGGTGCGGGCCAATATCCGCTACGTCGCGCTGTTTCTCGGCGAGACAGCGGCCAAGCCGCATCGCGTAGTCGATATCGTTCAGCACCGCTATGGCGACTGTAAGGACCACGTGGCGTTGTACGGGGCGTTGCTCGCGGCCGTGGGTATTCGCAACGAACCGGCGTTGTTGGGCTCGGGCTCGGTCTATACGCTGCCGTCGGTGCCGGGTTATGGCGCCGGTGCGATCAACCATGTGATCGTATGGATTCCGTCGCTCGATCGATTCGCCGATACGACGGCAGGCGGCGGCATCGCCTTCGGATTTCTGCCGCCGAGCGTTATGGACCGGCCCGCTTTGCTCGTCGACGAAGGAGTGCTCGCGCGTACCCCTGCCACGCAAGCGCGAAGCCGGCAAGCACGGCTCGAAATCGAAATCGGTGAAAGCGGCGATGCGCGTTACGGCTATCGCGTGGAAGACGACGGTTTTACGGCCGAACTGGAGCGCAATGTGTTTCGCCGGGCGACGCCGGCGCGGGCCGCGCTGATCGCACGCGAACGGTTGCGGCAAACGGGGCTGCGCGGCACGGCGTCGATCGAGACGGGCGACGTGAATGCAACGAGCGGCCCGTTCGAGGCGACGACGACGGGCGATATCGAACACCTGGCGTGGACGGACGGCATGAGCGCGCTGCCCGCTTTATCGAGCTTCGCGGGCGGTATTGCTTCGCAAGTCGGCGGCTGGCTTACCGATCCCGTGCGAACGCAATCTTTTGTCTGCATGAGCGGCACGTTCGTCGAGGACGGTATCGTCACGTTGCCGCGGAACTTGGCGCTCGTCTATGTGCCGCCGGATCTCGCCATCGATTCGGGCCCGATCGAGTATGAAGCACACTATGTCTTCGATCCCGTTTCGCGGGCCGTGCAGATCTCGCGACGGCTGCAGGCCCGTTTTGGGAAGCAAGTGTGTAGTCCTCGCGATTTCAAATCGATGCGAGACGCCCTCGTGCGCATCGAACGCGACACGGCCGCGCAAATCGTCGTGCGGCGTGCCGCGCAAAACGGAGCAGCGTTAGGGCGTTAAAACATTAGAACGGCGACCAGCCGAGCCCGCCTTGCGCGTGTGCATCGCCGTGGCCGCTGTCGTCACCGTCGTCATCGCCGTCGCCATGGTGCCGATGGTCGAAATGGAAGGCGTCGAACAGATCGCCGATCGCGGGCGCATTGACCGGTACGTAGGGATCGAAGGGCAACTGCACCGGATTGGGCAGGTTGTCGCGGCTGCGGCCGGTGATGGGGGCGAGCCGCCAATTGCGTTCGATGAACTTCACGAGCGAGACGTGATCGGCGTATTGATGCACGACGCGGCCGCCGCGCGAGTACGGCGACACGACGATCAGCGGAATGCGCGGGCCGTCGCCGAAGAAGTCCACGGGTTGGATGTAACCCGAATCGTAGTAGCCGCCGCCCTCGTCGTTCGTGATGAAGATCGCCGTCGATGCCCACAACTTCGGATTGGCGTGCACGGCATCGATGATCTTGCGCGAGAACGCTTCGAACAAGCCGTACTTCGACGAAGCCGGATGTCCGTCGAGCAGGCCGCCCGGCTTCACGAACGATACGGCGGGCAGCGCGCCGCTCGCGATATCGGCGTACAGATCGGTCGCATCCTGCAAGTGCGCTTTGACGAGCTCAGGCTTCGTCATGATCGCCGTTTCATAGAGAAACGGATTGCAGATGTTGCAGTAGACGCTGGTCGGCGAATTCTTGACGAACGAATTCCAGCCCTCTCCGTAATATTTCCACGAGATGCCTTGTTCGAGCAGCGTATCGGCGATCGTGCGAACGGGCGATGGCGGGATCGTGAACGCGCTCGTGTTCACGGTGCCGTCGCCGTTGTAGCCGGGGTTGTAGTTGTTGAGCAGGTAATAGGTGCCGGGGGCGCAGTTGGCCTGCGGATGATAGGGCAGCGAATCCAAATAGCTTCTGACCGCGTCGACGCCCGGTGCGTGCGGATCCGAGCAATTGCTGTACGAGCCGCCCGAATAGCCGTCTTGCGCATACCAGTTGTTGGTGCCGGGCGCCGGGCGCGGATCTTCGATTTGATTGGACGGCGGCGTGGCGATGTGGCCGTGTCCGTCCGTGTAGTAAAAGGCGTCGGCCGCGCCGATCATGATGCTGTTCGCGCCCGTGCCGCCCATCACCGGCTGGTGATAGTTGTCGCTGATGGTGTAGCGGCGCGCGAGTTCGGTGAAGTAGGGCATATCGCCCGCGTTCGTGTTGTAGTAGCCGAGCGCCGTGGAGCCTTCTCCGGTGGTCTGATCGGTGAAATTGGCGGGCTGCGGTTTGCCGTTGCTGCCGGCGCCGACCGACGTTTCGACCCAGGCGAACAGGTCCATCGCGCAACCGCTTGGATTGCCGAGCGTCGCGTGGGTCACGTTGCAGTCGGCTTGCTGCCAGTTTTGATAAAAGCGATGCACGGGGCTCGCGATGTACTGATCGTAGTTGGGGCCGACGCGCGAGATCTGATAGGGGCCGTTCGGCAGCGCGAACGTATTCGCGCCGAAGCGCGTATCGGGCACGTGATGGGGCAGCCCTGTCGCGCCGGTCGTCAATTGCGCGACGTCTTGCGGCTCGAGCACGCCGGCCTCGAAGGCTTGCGCGGCGGCAAGCGTGGCGAACGGCGGGGCGTTCGTGTCGCTGGCGGCGGTCGGTGCGGAGCCGGTGTTCGGCGCGGGCAGCACGCCGTAGTTTTGTTTGCCGCCGGGGCTCATTTCGAAGCGCGACGGATCGACGGCTTGCGCGGTCTTTTGCGCGGCTAGGGCGAAGTTGGGACCGGGTGCGCCGTCGGCGGTGATGATGCCTTTCGAGAGCAGGTTCGATACGTGCTGACCGGCGCGCGGTTTGAAGGCGCCGAAGACCTGATCGAAGGTCCGGTTCTCGCCGACGATGACGATCACGTGCTTGATCGGCGTGATCGTCGCCGTCGATGCGTCGCGCGGCTGGCTTTCCGCGAGCGCGGGCAGCAGGGCGCCGCACGCGGCGGCCGACAGTACGCCGATCGTCAGACCGGCGCGTAAAATGCGGTGACCACGTCTGAACTTGCTATATCGCTTCATTGACCTCTCCGTTGACTGACAGTCGACTGCGGGGATGGGAAGCGTAGCGTGGTGGTAGGGCGGGTTTTCCGCCCCTTTGCCTGCTTGATTCGATCGACGAATCGTTTGTGCCGGTAACGATACCGGCCGCCGATGACGTATGCGCGAAAGGAATGTGACGCCCGCGAGGCGGGCGGTTGACAGGATGTAAGGCGGAGAGCGCCGCGCCGTCTTACGGGCGGCGTGGGTCAGGCCGATGAAGCTAGGTGTGCGCCGTATCGGGCTCGACGGTGAGCTTGACGCCTAAGGCACGTAGCAGCTTGAAGACGGTTTCCAGCTTCGGTTTGGATCCGGGCGTAAGCGTTTTATATAGACTTTCGCGGCCAACACCGGCATCCGAAGCGACCTTGGCCATACCCCGGGCCTTTGCAACGTCCGCGATCGCGGCCACTAGCAAGTCGGCGTTTCCTTCCTCCGATGCTGCTCTGATGTAGGCTGCGATCGCCTCTTCGCTGTCGAGATAGTCCGCTGCATCGAATCGTGCAATCTTGACCGGTTTCATGACCCACCTCATTGGAATCGGCTTACTGCCGATGAATTTGCTCCCACATCGCCTTGGCGGCCTTGATGTCGGCATTTTGTGTCGACTTATCGCCGCCGCAAAGCAATAGATAGACGACCCGCCTTTCCTGGGCAAAATGGACCCGGTACCCGGGGCCGTGGTGTATACGCATTGCCATTGCATCTTATCGGATACAGAAATCAAGAACTCACTCGATCGCGACGCCCTCTTGCTCGAAAGCCCGCCGCACCGCGCCGCGTTCGAGCATCCGTTCGGCGTGCGCGGTCCACGCCGGGTAGTGCTCGCGCATCGGGAGGCCGATGCGATTGCCCCATCGATAGAGCACGAGCAAGAACGGATCGACGATGCAGTAGCCGCTTTCCAGCGCCCATGTGCGCCGATCGCCCAGCGCCTGCTCGATCTTCGTGTAGGCCTCATGAACGATTCGGCGGCCGTTCGCTTTCAGCGCCTCGTGCGGGGCGGGGTCGGTGGCGCTGAACCGTTCAGGCCGCCAGATCTGCGCAAAACCGATGCCGTGCACCCACCCCGCGAGCCACGCCAGCCATTCGACCGCGCGCGCTTCGTCGAGCGCGCTCGCTTGCGGCAATAACGCGGCCTGCGGGTGCTGTCTCGCCAGAAAAATCAGGACGGCAGGCAACTCCGTCAAGACCCGCCGTTCACCGGCGATCTCGAGCGCGGGCACAAAGCCCTTCGGATTGATCGAAAGGTAGCTGGCTTGCCGGTTTTCACCGCGCGAGACCGAGACCTCTTGCAGCGCGTAAGCCGCACCGATTTCTTCGAGCACGATGTGTACGGCGAGCGAGCAGGCGCCCGGCGAGTAATAGAGTCGATAGTCCATGAGGCTGGCTCTTCAGTTTGATGAGGATGTCGTAGATGCGATGACACTAAGCGCATGCAGTTCGTACGGCGGCAGTCTAGCGAGCGGCGGCTGCGGCCGACAAACGATTAATTGTCTAGATCAGCCATTAGTGGTACTAATGCCCGATGCAAAAACGTCCCCATCTTCCCCCACTCCAAACGTTGCGTGCGTTCGAGGCCGCGGTGCGCCTCGCGAGCTTCACGCGCGCGGCCGATGAACTCGCGCTGACGCAAGGCGCCGTCAGCCAGCACGTCCGTGCGTTGGAGGCGAGATTGGGCACGCCGCTCTTCTCGCGCGAGCGCGCCGGTGCGGTGGCGACGCCGCAGGCGTATGAACTCGCGTTGCAAATTCGGCAGGGCCTGAACGTGCTCGAGCGTGCGTTCGATACGCCGGCGCGCGGCACGGGCCCTAGGCGCGTACGCACGCGCGAATCGACGCGTTTGACGGTCAGCGTATTACCGCCGTTCGCCGATCGCTGGCTGGAACCGCGCCTCGGCCGTTTCCGGCGCAAATATCCGCACATCGAGTTGGTACTGCGCAAGGAAGCGGCGCTGGCGCGGCTCAACGGCCGCGATGGCGTCGACGTTGCGTTGCGTTACGGCCCGGGCGCCTGGCCGGGGCTGCAAGGCGAGCGTTTCATGGAAGAACAGATCTTTCCGGTGATGAGCCCGAACCGCTACGAAGGCGTCCGGCCCCGGCGCTTGGCCGACCTCGCGCGCTGCATGCTGCTCAAACACCGCGCGCAGCCGTGGGAGCCTTGGTTTCAGGCCGTCGGTCTCGATTTGACGGAACCGCGCGGCGCGCCGCTGTTCGACGACGCCGGCAGGCTCATCGAGGCGGCGGTACAGGGGCAGGGGATCGCGCTCGCGCGTGCCTCGCTCGTGGAGCGCGAATTGCGCGAAGGCCGTCTCGTGCGCTTATGGAAGCGGCGCGTAACCGATATTTACGCGCACTTTGTCGTATGGCGCGCCGACGATCCCAAGCGCCTCGCGATCGATGCACTGCGCGCGTGGCTTCATGACGAGGCAGCGCGCCGTGCACGCTAAACGACGTTGCGTTCGACGACGGGACGGTCGTTCAACACCCGATCGAAGCCGAGCGGCGAAAGGTCGAGCGACACGAATCTTCCTTGCAAGATCAGTTCGGCGACGCCGCGCCCCGTTGCAGGCCCTTGCTGTAATCCGTGACCGCTGAAGCCGTTCGCGAAGACGCAATTTTCGACGTCGGGGTGATATCCGATGATCGCGTTGTGGTCGAAGACGTTGTACTCGTAATACCCCGACCAAGCATGCTCGACGCGTAACGCCTCGAACTGCGGCACGCGGTGCGCGAGCGTAGGCCAAATGACGTCGTCGAACAGCGCGTGATCGACTTCGTCGAGCGGCAGGTCGTCGGGGTCGCGATCCGCGCTCGGCGAGGTGCCGCAAATATAAGTCGTCCCCTCGGGACGGAAATAGACGCCTGTCGGATCGATCAGCAGCGGGCAACGTTCGAGCTTGGCGGGCGAACTGACGTTGAAGATGCTGCGCCGCCGGGCATGGACCGGCAAGTCGATGCCGAGCATATCGGCCACGTGCCGCGCCCACGGGCCCGCCGCGTTGACGAGCACGTCGCACGCGAACGTCTCGCCGCTCGCCGTCAGCACTTCACGTACGTGCCGCCCTTCGCGCCGCAGTGCCGTCACGTCGGCGGCGATATAGCGCGCGCCCAGCGATTGCGCTTTCTTGCGCAACGCCTGCACGAGCCCGTAGCCGTCGAACCAGCCCTCGCCCGATACGCCGTAGGTACCGGCCACGAGGTCTTCGGTATTGAGCCAGGCAAACGTCTGTTGCAAGGCATCGCGTGGCAAGTAGCGAATGTCGGCGCCGAGCGACGTTTGCAGCGCGTGGTTTTCGCGCAAGATCGATTCGCCGGCGGGCGTGGCGAGAAAGAGGTATCCGCCCTCGTGCAAATCGATCGAGGGGCGATTCCCATCGACGGCCAAGCGCTCGCCGATCGAACGCAGAAATTCGATACCGTAGAGCGACATCTGCACCGACAGCGGTGTCGAAAACTGTTGGCGGATCGAGGCGGCCGAAAGCGCCGAGGAGGCGCGCGCGTAGCTCGGGTCGCGCTCGATTACCGTCACATCCACGCTCGGGTCGGCGCTGCGCAGAAAGTACGCCACGGCGCTGCCTATGACGCCGCCCCCCACCACTACGATCTTCGAAACCATTAGCACTCCAAAGCGAATTGCGAAAAAGGCGCGGCGCCCGGGGGCGCCGCGCCGTACGGCCGGACCGGGTGCACGCCTGCGATCAGGAGCCGCCCTTCGTCACGACCGTCACGAATTGGCCGCTCTTCACTTGATCAGGAGCCGCCCTTCGTCACGACCGTCACGAATTGGCCGCTCTTCACTTGGTACATCGTCGATGAGCCGTTCTTCAGCGAACCGTCGGGATTGAATTCGATGTGACCCGTGATGCCGTCGAAGCTGATGCTTTGCAGCTTCGGACGGTAGACGTCGGGCTTGGTCGAGCCGGCCGCTTGCATCGCCTTGATCGCCGCCCATGCCGCGTCATAACCGAATGGGGCGTACGAGAGCACGTCGACACCGAACTTCTGCTTGAAGCGCTCCGCGAACTTCGCGCCGACCGGCGTGCTCTCCAGCGGACGGCCGTATTCCCAGGCCATCGCGCCTTCCGAGGTGTCGCCCGCGAGCTTGATGAAATCGATGTCCTTCACGCCGCCGCCGCCGACGTATTGCGCCTTGATGCCGAGCTGCGTCATCTGTTTCATGATGCCCGCGGCTTGCGGATTGAGCGCCCCAACGAAGATGAGGTCGGGATTCTTCGCCTTGATGTTCGTCAGTTGCGTCTTGAAGTCGGTCGCCTGGTTCGTCGTGTATTCCCGATCGACGATATTGCCGCCGTGGGCCTTCGCAGCCTTCACGAATTCATCGGCTTCGCCTTGCCCGAACGCGGTACGGTCGTCGATGACGGCAATGCGCTTGGCCTTCGTCGTCTCGACGGCGTACACGCCCGCGGTACCCGCGTTTTGCGCGTCGCTCGAAATCACCATGAACACGTTTTTGTAGCCGCGTCCGCTGATGATCGGATTGGTGGCGGCGGGGTCGATGTCGGGGATACCCGCTTTTTCGTAGAGTTCGGAAGCCGGAATCGTCGTGCCGGAATTGAAGTGGCCGACGACCACCGATACGCCCTCGTCCACGAGCTTTTGCGCGACTTGCACGCCGACGCGCGGGTCGGCTTGATCGTCTTCCGTGACGAGTTCGAACGAGACCGGTTGACCGGCGATTTTGACGCCCTGCGCCTTGGCATCGTCGAGCGCCATCTTCACGCCGTTTTCGAGGTCTTTGCCGTAACTCGCATTAGGCCCCGTGAGCGGAGCGGCAAAGCCGATTTTAACGACGGTATCCGCGCGAGAGGCGAGCGGGGCGAGCGCGAGAAGTGCTCCAACTGCAACTGCGATAGGGCTGAGAGTCTTCGCAAAACGCATGTTGTTTCCTTTGTCGGCAAGCATAAGTGACTGCGATGGCGTGCATGCCGGGTCGCTCGCTTGCCTGCGCGGCGCGCGAGGCTTGGTCGAGGCGGCGGCCGGTGCACGGCTCTTGTTCGTCGGGTTACGGCGTGTGGCGGGTACCTCCTGCAAGCGCGTGTATTGAACGAACCGCTCAGGCGTGAGAAGCGCCGCTGCGATCATTCGGGACGACTATATGGAGCCAATAACGCTCCGTCTTGACCTTTCGCGACGATTCCTGTGCGCATTTCGGCACAGCCGATCGCACCCATCAATCCGGGGTAATACGCCCGCTATTGCGTTCGCTATTCGTCGTACTCGTCGCATTTTTGCGTCGCAGCGAGACATTCGAAATAAATAGCACTCCGAACAATCCCTAGCGCACCATGCATCAAGTTTGCACCGCCGCATGCCGTTTACCTGTACGGAGGATCACAAGTCCCCACAGCCAAATTGTCTGAAGGAATCGTTTGCATGTTTGCTTCAATACGCGCTCGCGTGCTCGCAGCTTGTCTCGCCATCGTCGTCGGCTCCCTCGTCGTCAATGCAGCACTGAACTTCCTCGTAGTCGACTCGCACGAAAACGACTCGATCAACAACAACCTCATTGCACTCGCCAACGGACACGATGCCGGCATCGGCGAATGGGTCGCCTCGAAGACGGCCGCCATCCAGGCCTTGCAGGACATCACGCTAGGGGCGACCGACCCTTCCGCGGAATTCAAACAGGCCATGGCCGCCGGTGGATTCTCGAACGTCTATGCGGGCTATGCCGATAAGAGCGCGAAGTTCGGCGATCCGGCGGGCATTCCGCCCGGCTACGATCCAACGGCTCGGCCCTGGTACAAACAAGCTGCCGCCGCGGGCAAGCCGGTGGTCACGCCGCCTTACGTGGACGCCGGCTCGGGCAAGCTCGTCGTCGCGTTCGCGGTGCCGATCATCCGCGACGGTTCGCTCAAGGCCGTCGTGTCCGGCGACGTCGCGATGGATAGCGTGATCGCCAACGTCAAGGCCATTCACCCGACTCCGGCCAGTTTCGGCGTCCTCGTGGACGGCGCGGGCGAGATCGTCGCTCACCCCGATCAGAAGCTCACGCTCAAGCCGATCTCGACGCTCATGCCGAGCATGACCGCCGCGAGCATCGCGTCGCTGCCAGGCGCGGCCGAACCGCTCGAAACCGTGGCCGATGGCCGCTCGGTGCTGCTGCGCGGCGTGGCCGTGCCCGGCACCGACTGGACGGTAATCGTTGCGCTCGACGAGAGCGAGGCGAAAGCGGGCATCCGCTCGTTCCTGACGACCTCGGCGCTCGCGCTCGTCGTGATCGTGGTGTTGGCCGCGCTGATCGTTTCGGCCGTCACCTCGAAGGCATTCAAACGACTGTCGCAAGTGCGCGATGCGATGGATGCGATCGGTTCGGGCACCGGCGATCTGACGCAGCGTTTGCCGTCCGACGGTCGCGACGAAGTGGCTCAAATCTCGCGCTCGTTCAATTCGTTCGTCGATAAGCTGCTCGACGTGATGCGCCAGATTCGCGATACGAGCGAGTCGGTGCGCACGGCGGCCGACGAGATCGCGGCGGGCAACCTCGACTTGTCCGGGCGCACGGAATCGGCGGCGGCCAGCTTGCAGGAAACGGCCGCCTCGATGGAGGAAATCACCTCCACGGTCACGCAGTCGGCCAGCTCGGCGAAACAAGCGAACGACATGGCCGCGTCGGCTTCGACCGTGGCATCGCGCGGCGGGCAGGTCGTCTCGGAAGTCGTCGCGACGATGGGGACGATCGAATCGGCCTCCGGCAAAATCGGCGACATCATCGGCGTGATCGACGGCATCGCGTTCCAGACCAATATCCTCGCCCTGAACGCGGCCGTGGAAGCGGCGCGCGCGGGCGAGCAGGGCCGCGGTTTCGCGGTGGTGGCGGGCGAGGTGCGCAGTCTGGCCCAGCGCAGCGCGCAGGCGGCCAAGGAAATCAAGTCGCTGATCGAATCGACGATCGACAGCGTTTCGTCGGGCTCGAGCCAGGTCAAGCGCGCGGGCGACACGATGACGGAAATCGTCTCCAATGTGTCGAGCGTGACGACGATCATGTCGGAGATCACCCACGCGGCCGACGAACAGACCCGCGGCATTCAAGAGGTCAACCGGGCGGTCTCGCAACTCGACGAAATGGTTCAGCAAAACGCGGCCCTCGTCGAGCAGTCGGCCGCTGCCGCCGCGGCCTTGCAGACGCAGGCGGTCAACCTCGCCGGGGCGGTCGCGCAGTTCCGCCTCGATTAGACCTAGACCGCGTCGATCGACCATGCGCCCAGCCACTCGCGCGGTTTGGCGATTTCGTCTTGGGTCGCGACGAGTTCGAGCTCGTAGCGGCCCGCGGCGTAAGTGGCTTTAAGGACCGCATGTACCGCCGACACGGCATGTTCGAAGGCCGTGCGCAGCGAATCGCCGTGCAGACGCCGCGCCACGAACGTGGCGCTCGTGATCTCGCCGACGCCGACGGGCTGGCGCGCGAAGGGATATCGCGGGTGTTGGGTCATCCACGCTTCGCGCTCGGTGACGACGAGCAGGTTGACGCGGTCGGCCGGGCTGTTGCGGTCGACGAGCTGCTTGACGAGGATGACCTGGGGGCCGCCGCGGATGATTTCGCGGCATGCGCGTAGCGCCTCGTCGACGGTTTCGATCGTCCGTCCAACCAGTTTTTGCAGCGTGTCGTGCGTCGGCGAAAGGCCGTCGGCGATCGCGGGCATCGTCTCCAGCAGGTATTCGTCGACGCTCGCGCCGGCGCCCGCCCCGATGACGGGCGTGCAAAAGTGCCAGGCCTCGGGGTTCGTTGCCTTCACGGTGCGCACGATATCGATCACCGCCTGCGCGTGCGCCTTCGACCCGAGGTAGCCCGAGACGATCGCATCGCAGCGCCTAAGCATGCCGATCGCGCCGATTCCCTCGACGAGTTCGGCCATCTGCGGCGGGTCGATGGCGCTGCCGGCCCAATGGCCGTATTGCATGTGATTGGAGAACTGCATCGTGTCGAGCGGCCAGACGTTGACGCCCAGCCGCTGCATCGGAAAGACGGCTGCGCTGTTGCCCGCATGGCCGAAGACCACGTGCGGTTGAATGCTCAAGACGTTTTTCATGATGAGTTTGCTCGCGTGAAGCGCCACGGCTCCAATCGGCGGCGCAACCGGTTCCGGCCATGCGACGCCGCGCCGCCCGCAGCCCGGTATTTGCAAGATACATGAGTTGTTGCGTCGCGTCATCGGGCGCCTCCAGCATGCCGCGGGCCCGCTCGTCCGGGCGGCTTCGCCGAAAGCGCCCCAACGGTCTCCATAAGGCCGCGGTTGGCGCGCGGGCGGCGGAGCGGCCGTTGCTTGCATCCGACGAAATCGGGCCGTACCGCGCCGCCTCCTAAGCGTATTCCCGCATGCACTGCTACAATTGCCTGTTTCCGAAGTTTACAAAGCGAGCTGACGGCTTTCCGCGGGCCGGTTCGACGGCGCCTCAGGGCGTGTCGCTTCAGCGCGCTTCGTGTTCGTTTCGCCTCGCATCAGACAAGTTGAGCGCGCGATAGCGCACGGTCCTCGAGCCGGCCCCGTAGCCTGTCGCATACCGGTTCCCGGGTGCGCCGAGGTCCGTTGTCGTTGTCTATATGTGCGGCACGCGAACATCCACGCGACATGAAAGCGGGTGGTGCGCAAGCCGCGGCAGGCTTGGCGCCGCACGTCGAGAAGAACGAAGGAGTAGCGAACGTGCCAGCAAGCGTCTCATCGAACGGGTTGCCCGTGCGCCGCGCCTACGCGGCCGCCGGTGCCCTCACGGCGCGCTCGGCCGGTAAAGGCGGTGTCCGATGACCGTTTCGGCTAGCTCGCTCTGGGACTGGCTGCTGATCGGCCTGTGTTGCATCGCGACGGCCTATGTCGTCGTGGCCGCGCTGGCGCTGCCGTCGGCGCGCTCGCTCGTCAAGCGTGCGTCGAACGACGGCCGCGGCGGCGCACGCCGGTCCGCCGCGGCCGTGAGCGTGCTCAAGCCGCTGTGCGGCGCGGAGCCGCGGCTTTACGAAAACCTTTCGACGTTCTGCGAGCAGACGCATCCTTGCTATCAATTGCTGTTCGGCGTGTCGTCGTCCGCCGACCCGGCGATCGCGGTCGTGCGGCGCTTGCAGGCGGCGTATCCGGAGCGCGACATTGCGCTCGTCGTCGATTCGCGCGTGCACGGACATAATCTGAAGGTCAGCAATCTAATCAACCTGGCGGCGCGGGCCAAGCATCCGCTGATCGTCCTGGCCGATAGCGACATCGCCGTGGGGCGCGATTATTTGGAGGCGGTGACGGCGCCGCTGGCCGATCCGAAGGTGGGCATCGTGACCTGCTTGTATCACGCGAAAAGCGTGGGCGGATTCTGGACGCGCATCGGCGCTCAATTCATCAACGAGTGGTTCGCCCCCTCGGTGCGCATCGCGCACGCCGGCGGTTCGCGCAGTTTCGGGTTCGGCGCGACGCTCGCGCTGCGCTCGAGCGTGTTGTCCGACATCGGCGGTTTCGACGCGCTCAAGGATTGCCTGGCCGACGACTACTGGCTCGCCGAATATACGCGCAGGCGCGGGATGACGACCGTGCTTTCGGAAGTCGTGGTCGATACCGACGTCATCGAGCCCGATTTCAGCACGCTGTGGCTGCGCGAAACGCGCTGGTTGCGCACGATTCGTTCGATCAATCCGCTCGGCTTCGCCTTCTTGTTCATCACGTTCACGTTTCCTTGGGTGCTGGCCGGCGCGCTGCTGGCCCTGCATGGCCAGGCGGGCGGGCGCGAGGCGGTACTGGCCGCTTCCACCGCGCTGGGCGTGTGCGCGCGCATCGGCTTGCATGCGCGGGCGTCGCGCGAGCGCGGCGAGTTCTGGCGCGATTTGCCGCTCGTGCCGCTGCGCGACGCGTTGCTGGCCGCGCAATGGTTCGTCGCCGCGTTCGGCTCGCACGTCGTCTGGCGCGGTGCGCGCATGCCCGTGGTGGCTCGCGTGGCCGAGGGGTCGGACGGGTCCTGAGCGCAGCCGTATTCGTATTTCGCGGTCGGCCGTTCTCGCGCGGCCGTCGTCTTAACAACATTTGCTTCACCTATAGGTTGCCGGAGCTTCATTCATGAAAACGCTGTTCTTGCAGGCCCCGTCGTATGACGGCTTCGATGGCGGTGCCGGTTCGCGCTACCAAGCCAAGCGCGAAATCCGCTCGTTCTGGTATCCGACTTGGCTCGCGCAGCCCGCGGCCCTCGTGCCGGGCAGCCGCGTGCTCGACGCGCCCGCTGACGGCCTGTCGGTCGAAGAAACGCTGAAGATCTGCGACGACTACGAACTGATCATCATCCATACGAGCACGCCGTCGTTCCCGACCGACGCGCTGTTTGCCCAAGACATCAAAAAGCGCAAGCCGTCGATGCTCGTCGGCATGGTGGGCGCCAAGGTGATGGTCGATCCGCACAACTCGCTGACGGCGACCGAGGCGATCGATTTCGTCTGCCGCGAGGAATTCGACTTCACCTGCAAGGAACTCGCCGAAGGCAAGCCGTTTGCCGAGATCAAGGGGCTGTCCTGGCGTGCCAAGGACGGCTCGATCGAGCACAACGAAGCACGCCCGATCCTCGAGAACATGGACGAGCTGCCGTTCGTCGCCCCGATCTACAAGCGCGATCTGAAGATCGACAACTACTTCATCGGCTACCTGAACTACCCGTACGTGTCGATTTACACGGGCCGCGGCTGCAAGTCGCGCTGCACGTTCTGTCTGTGGCCGCAGACGGTCAGCGGCCATCGCTACCGCACGCGTTCGGTCGAGAACGTGCTCGAGGAAGCGAAGTGGATCCGCGACAACATGCCCGAAGTCAAGGAACTGATGTTCGACGACGACACGTTCACCGACGACCTGCCGCGCGCCGAAGCGATCGCGATCGGTCTGGGCAAGCTCGGCATGACCTGGTCGTGCAACGCCAAGGCGAACGTGCCCTACAAGACGCTGAAGGTCATGAAGGAAAACGGCCTGCGTCTGCTGCTCGTGGGTTTCGAATCGGGCGACGACCAGATCCTCGTGAACATCAAGAAGGGCGTACGCACCGACTTCGCGCGCCGCTTCAGCGCGGACTGCAAGAAGCTCGGCATCAAGATCCACGGCACGTTCATCCTCGGCTTGCCCGGCGAAACGCAGGAAACGATCAAGAAGACGATCGAGTACGCGAAGGAGATCAATCCGCATACGATCCAAGTGTCGCTCGCCGCGCCGTATCCGGGCACGACGCTTTACAAGCAGGCTGTCGAAAACGGGTGGATGGAAGAGAACAAGACGATCAACCTCGTCAGCAAGGAAGGCGTGCAGCTTGCAGCGATCGGCTACCCGCACCTGTCGCGCGACGAGATCTATCACCATCTCGAGCAGTTCTATCGCCAGTTCTACTTCCGTCCCTCGAAGATCTGGGAAATCGTGCGCGAGATGCTGACGAGCTGGGACATGATGAAGCGGCGTTTGCGCGAAGGCGTCGAGTTCTTCCGTTTCCTGCGCGCGCACGAGGCGTAAGAACGTGACACGCTCGGGCCGGCGCGGCCTCATCGTCACGGCGGACGATTTCGGGTTGCATCCGCGCGTGAATGCGGGTATCGCGCGTGCGCATCGGGAGGGCGTACTCAAAGCCGCGAGCCTGATGGTCGGCGCGCCGGCGGCGCACGATGCCGTCGAGCGCGCGCGGGCGCTGCCGAGCTTGCGCGTGGGCTTGCACCTCGTGCTCGCCGACGGGCCCGCCACCTTACCTCCCGAGCAAATTCGCGCGCTCGTCGGGCCCGACGGCCGCTTCGGCGATGCGATGGTGCGCGACGGTTTCCGTTTCTTCTTCCTGCCGACCGTGCGCCGAGCCCTGGCGCGGGAAATCCGCGCTCAGTTCGAGGCGTTCGCCGCGACGGGCCTGACGCTCGATCACGTCAACGCCCACAAGCACTTTCATTTACATCCCACGGTGCTTTCGCTCGTGCTGTCGATCGGGCGGGAGTTCGGTCTGCGTGCCGTGCGGCTGCCGTTCGAGGCGAACGCCCCGGCGTGGCTCAAGCCGTGGATCGGACTCATGCGCGCGCGGCTTTCGCGCGCCGGTATCGCTTACAACGACTATGTCGTCGGGATCGAGCACACAGGCGGCATGGATGAAGCCGCCATGCTGGACGCGCTCGCGCGTATGCCGGCCGAGGGAGTGGGCGAGATCTATAGCCATCCGGCGGAAGCGGGCGAGGGGCCGATCACGGCTTCCATGCATGCCTATCGTCACGCCGACGAACTCGATGCACTGCTTTCTCCGCGCGTGGCCGAGGCGATTGCGCGGGCCGGGCTCGTGTGCGGCGGATTCGCCGATATCTTCGGCGGTGCGGCCGGTGGGCAAGGCATGGGCGATGCATGCGATGCGGGCGGCGCCGCGCGAGGAGGGGCACCGCTATGACGAAGTGGCTCAAATGGGCGGGCTGGCCGATCGGTATTGCGCTATTTATCGCGCTCGTGGTGCGCAATGGCGCAGCCGACGTCGTACACGTGATCGCTCAGGCCGGTTTCGCGCTGCTTTGGCTCGTGCCGTTTCACGCGGTCCCGTTGTTATTGGACGCCTACGGCTGGCGCATCTTGCTGCGCGGCCGCGCGTCGCTTGCGTTTCTCTGGTGGGTGGCCACCGTTCGCGAGGCGGTGAGCCGGCTGCTGCCGGTGCTCGCCGTCGGCGGTGAGATCGTCGGAATCCGGCTGGCACGTTGGCGAGTGCGCGATGCGAGCGTCGTCAGCGCCTCGGTGATCGTCGAAGTGCTCGTGACGATCGCCGTGCAATATGCGTTTTCCGCGCTCGGTGTCGTTCTCATCCTTGCCGCGACGGGCGGCAGCCACGCGCGCACGATTGCGCTCGCGCTTGTTCTGTCGCTGCCGTTGCCGATCGTGACGGCCTTACTGCTGCGCCGCGGCGGTGTTTTCCATGCCATCGAGCGATTCGCCGCCACCGCGCTGGGCAGCGAGCATCGCCTCTTGCAAGGCATCGACGGCGCGAAGCTCGATGCCGAAATCGACGCGTTGATGACGCGCGCCGGCTTGCTCGTCAAGGCATTCGTCTGGCAGTTTCTTGGTTACTTGATCGGGGCGCTCGAGACCTATTGGGCGCTTGCCTTGCTCGGTCATCCTGTATCCGCGGGTGGAGCGATCGCGATCGAAGCCTTGACGCAGGCCGTTCGGCACGCCGCGTTCATGGTGCCGGCGGGGTTAGGCATTCAAGAAGTGGCCGTTGTCCTGCTCGCGCAGATGTTCGGCATCGACCGCGAAGTGGGATTCTCGCTCGCGCTCGTCAAGCGGATGCGTGAGGTGATTTTCGGGTGCGCCGCGCTGCTGTCTTGGCAGTGGGCCGAAATCGCCGTCGCTCGGCGCAGCGCGCGCAAGTCGCGATCCACGCGCGACGTCAATCTCGTCCGTTGAGTGCGGGGCCGCGTCCGCGGCTCCCGATGGCTATTGGAACGTGATCGTGATGGCTGTCCTGCCGAACTGCGCGACCGTTTGAAAGAAACAGTTTTGGTCGGCCGGCTTATGTTCGTTGCTGGCATTGACGCAAGTCGCGGCGCTTGGCGTCCCGGGGAGGTTCGAAACCGGACTCGTGATCATGATCTGTCCGATCCCGTACGAGACCCGGTCGCTAAATTGAATCGCGTACTGCCCCGGTTTGCTTCCGCCCCAGTCCACGCTCGCGTTCCATGTCAACTGTTTCGATCTGCCCCCGCACTCGGTCTGGCCGTCGTCCGCGCCGCTCTCCGTCAATGTAACCACTTGACTGCTGCGCGGTTTTACGACGACGCTGCCCGGCTGGGCTGATCGAATGCAACTGCTTTGGCCGCTCGAAATGGTCAAGGTGTACGCGCTGGTGTTCTCGAACGTTACGGTGTCTACAAAGTCGGCGTCCTTGCCGCGCGCTCGTGCATTGGATGCGACCGGTCGGGCGAGCGGCGCGTGCGGTTCGGCAGCCGGGGCCGCGTAAACCGTGCCCACCGGGCTGGCCGAGGCCAGCAGCGAGGGGAGGGCTGCAAGCGCTTGAAATGCGAGGTCTTTGAGTTTGCGTCTTAGTATTTGCTTTTTTGCTTGTTCGATCATTCGGGCTCTCCAATAGGATGCGTTCGGCAGCGAATTGCACTGCCCGGGCGCGCATGGAGAGTTATACGTTTACCGTTGGCCGGTGATCAGCACTACCACATCGTTACGCCAAACGGTCGTCACGATGTGGGAAAGCGCGAAATATCAGCGTTTCGCGAGCCCGGTGCGCCATCCCGATAGAAATAAATCACGGCGCTCTTGTCGCCGTAATCGAGCGCCCATTCGTTCAAGCATTGCAGGCGGCCGCAGGTGGCTTTATATGGAGTGCCGGGCTTGCCGAAGTCGGAACTGAGGATGCGGACGTTGCGCTCCGCAATTTCCACCTTCCCGTGTATTTCGGGACTGTCCTCGATGCCGAATTGAATGTGGTAGCTCAGTGCGGGCGTGCCGGTTCTCGTTGCGACGATTTGAAGCGTCACATGCTTGTCGTCGAACATGCCGCCGCATCCCGAAAGAATACCCTGCTGCTCCGTTACGTGGATCTCGCCGACGGAACCCGGCGGCAGCGACGAAAAATTGGCGCCGACGCCGCTGATGCACTGAGGCGAGACAAATTTGTCGCGAAGCACCAGCGTGTGCGTTCCCTTTGTATTGTCTAGCCTGATGATGTGGCTGTTCGGGCCTTTGTCGGAACGGCGCGATTCCGATTGCGCCGACTGCGGATTCTCGTTGTTCGTGATTGGGTTGTCGGTCGTTGGGTGGCCCTCCGCTCGGGTTCCCGCCGATGCCAGGACCAATGCGGTAAAAATCGATGCCGCCGCGAAACGCGATCGGTACCGATAGAGGGATGCCAGTGACGGAACTTGTTTGCGTAAAGCCATCTTACGACTTCTCCTAAAAGTTATTTCGCGTTTTCGCCGCTGACCGGTTCACTCGCGGTGGTACAGAAAGACGGTGCTGTTGCTGCCGGATAGGGGCACCCATTCATCCAGGCAAGCGTGACTGCCGCAGATTGCGGCGTATGGGGTTCCCGGTCTGGAAAATCGCGTGCTCGCAATACGGACGCGCCCCTCGTCGTCCATCTTCGGCTCCACACTGAATAGCACTTGATAACTGAGTGGGCTGCGTGCTGCATCGAGCGAGGCGACAGTCCACATGACATGCTTGGGCTCGCCTAGGCAGCCCGAGGGTTGGCTATCCCTGGCGTCTATGCGAATCTGCGCCGTCTCGCCTGGAGCGAGCGTAAAAACGTCGGGGGTGACCGTGGCGACGCATTGCCGTTGGCGCAGGTTCTCGCGGAACTCCAATGTCGCCGTCCCCTTAGCGTTGTCGAACGTGATCACGCGTTCGGCCGGCGGGCGCGCTTGCGGCGCCGATTCGTTCGTCGTTTGGTTCCCGCTAGGGGAGGCAATTTCGGCGCGGGTTGTCATCGAGATGCCGGCGAGTATTGCCGCCGCTAGCAGAATCGGCCTGCTGGGTTCGAGTGGGGAGAAAAATCCTAAGACTCGTTTTCTTCGATGCAGGATCATTGGAATGTCTCGCGGCTAACGTTTCGGGCTCGATTTGGGCTCGAGCGCCGGAAACAAGAGCGTCCCATTTCAACCGGTAAAGCGCTAGGTTATTGAGTCTGATTTCGCTGCTCGAATAGTCTGAAAATCCGGCTTAATTCGCGGAAGGGCACGATCGATGTCCGTTCCATAACGCACCAAGGAGTAACGGGCGCGGTACAGATGTTCCCTATGCGTGTAAACACGCTTTGCATTGAGGCCGTGTCTCGTCCTACATTTATGCCAACCGGACACGTCATTCGAATTAAATCGACACCGATTGAAGGCCAGACGACGCAGCGCCGCGCCGGCTACGGGGGGCGATCGAACGCCATGTGCACCGCACGGGCGGGCGATCGCAAGCCAAAGACGCAGCGCAAAGGGACGACGTCGTTCTGCCGGTGTCCGGCTTTTTGCCGACGATTTTTGCGTCGCGCGCCATGATGATTGCCGGCCGTTCACGCGAGTGACGGCCGGTTCTGTTTTTTGGGGCCCGCCGTGCCTTTCCTCGGCTCCAGGGCCATCCACGGACGCCGCGACGACGACCGCCGCGAATATCGAAAAAGCGACGCGAAATTTGCGCAATCGCCCCGGCCCGGCCGCCGCGTCATCGCGGGCGTAGCTTCGTTCGACGACGCGTCAGCACGCCTTCTCGGCTTGATCCCGGCAATGCTGCGCTGCAATATACCGGCCGCCGGCGTTTGAAAAAACAAATTTCGCTTGCGACTATCCGCGCCAGTCAGCAATCACATTCAAAGATGGAGACGCCCGTGTTCCTCTACGGCTTCGGCCCGATCCTTCTCGCCGGCGCGGTCAAAACGATCGAATTGTCGGTGCTTTCGCTGGCCGTCTCAGTGTTACTGGGGCTCGTCGGCGCGGTGGCGAAGCTGTCGCGCAACCGGGCGATATCGAGCGCCGCGACGCTTTACACCACGCTGATTCGCTCCGTGCCCGATCTCGTCCTGATGCTGCTGCTCTTTTACAGCATCCAAATCGCCGTCAATCAAATGACGGACGCCCTCGGCATGGAGCAGATCGACATCGATCCGTTCGTCGCCGGCGTGCTGACGCTCGGTTTCATTTACGGCGCTTATTTCACCGAGACGTTTCGCGGGGCGTTTCTCGCCGTGCCGCGCGGTCAACTGGAGGCGGGCAGTGCCTACGGCATGAGCGGCGTGCGCGTGTTCGCCCGCATCTTGTTTCCGCAGATGATGCGCTTTGCGCTGCCGGGCATCGGCAACAACTGGCAGGTGCTCGTGAAAGCGACGGCGCTCGTCTCGATCATCGGGCTGGCCGACGTCGTCAAAGCCGCCCAAGACGCCGGCAAGAGCACGTTCAATATGTTCTTTTTCATTCTCGTCGCGGCGTTGATCTATCTCGCGATCACGACGGTGTCGAACGTCGTGCTGCTCTGGCTCGAGAAGCGTTATTCCATCGGCGTGCGGCACGCCGAACTTTGATGGATGAGACCACCCCATGATCGAAATCCTCTCCCAATACGGCCGCGCGTTTCTGTATTACGACGGCCAGGGGCTCTCGGGCTTGGCCGTCACGCTTTGGCTGCTCGTTGCCTCGCTCGTGATCGGTTTTTGCATGGCCTTACCGCTGGCCGTCGCACGCGTGTCGAAGAACCGCTGGCTGTCCACGCCCGTGCGCTGCTACACGTACGTATTTCGCGGCACGCCGCTTTACGTCCAACTGCTGCTGATCTATAGCGGCGTCTACAGCCTGCAATTCATCCGTTCCCACGAGGTGCTGAACGAATTTTTCCGCAGCGGCCTGCATTGCGCGATTTTGGCCTTCGGCCTGAACACGGGCGCCTATACGACCGAGATCTTCGCCGGGGCGATTCGCGCGATCTCGCACGGCGAGGTGGAAGCGGCTCGGGCCTACGGGATGAGCCGCTGGACGATGTATCGCCGCGTCATTCTGCCCTCGGCGCTGCGCCGCGCGCTGCCGTTGTACAGTAATGAGGTCATCTTGATGCTGCATGCGACGACGGTGGCGTTCACGGCCACGGTGCCGGACGTGCTCAAGGTCGCCCGCGACGCCAATTCGGCCACATACATGTCGTTCCAGGCCTTCGGGATCGCCGCGCTGATCTATCTTGCGGTATCGTTCGCACTCGTCGCGGCGTTCCGGCGTGCCGAGCGGCACTGGCTGGCTTACCTGGCCGTCGGCCGGCATTGAAGCCGGCATTGATTCAAACGCCATCGATTCATACGGGAGAGCACGGTGCTCCAAGCGACTTCTCAATCCGCCGCCGCCAAACTCGCGGCGCTCGACATCCATAAGCGCTACGGCGACAACGAGGTCCTCAAAGGCGTCACATTGACGGCGAAGGCGGGCGACGTCATCAGCATCATCGGCGCGAGCGGCTCGGGCAAGAGCACGTTTTTACGTTGCATCAACTTCCTCGAGCGGCCGAACGCGGGAAGCATCGTCGTGGACGGCGAGACGGTCCGCACCAAAACGGATCGCGCCGGCAACCTCGAAGTGGCCGACCACAAGCAGCTCCAGCGCATTCGCACGAAGCTCTCGATGGTGTTCCAGCACTTCAATCTCTGGGCGCATATGAACGTGCTCGAAAACGTGATCGAGGCACCCGTGCACGTCCTTGGACTCTCCAAGCGCGAAGCCGAGGAACGCGCGCGCATGTATCTGGAGAAGGTGGGTCTCGCGCCGCGCCTTGAAAAGCAGTATCCGTCGCATCTGTCGGGCGGCCAGCAGCAGCGCGTGGCCATTGCGCGCGCGCTGGCGATGAATCCCGACGTCATGCTGTTCGACGAGCCCACGTCGGCGCTCGACCCCGAGCTCGTCGGCGAAGTGCTGAAGGTCATGCAAAAGCTGGCCGAGGAAGGACGCACGATGATCGTCGTCACGCACGAGATGGGCTTCGCGCGCAACGTCTCCAATCACGTGATGTTCCTGCACCAGGGGCGCACCGAGGAAGAGGGCGATCCGTCGGTCGTTCTGGCTCAACCGAACAGCGAGCGCCTGAAGCAATTCTTGTCCGGCAGTCTGAAGTAACGGCATGCAAGGCGGCATGACGGTCGTGGCTTCGGTTTTCACTGAGCGCGAGGGCTAAATGGTGGCGCGCGTGCAAGCCGGTCCGGCGAGGACGACGCAAGTGGCGATCGTCGCGTTGCCGCCCGTGTCGATGTCGGGCCTCGCCCCGATCGTCGATGCGCTGCGCCTGGCCAACGAGATCGACGGCCGTGCGCTCTACCACTGGCGCGTGCTGTCTTGGGACGGGCGTGCCGTGCCGCTCGCGGGCGGCGCCACGCTGCCGGCCGACGATGCCTTCGGCGACGGGCTGTCGTGCGACTGGCTCATCGTGTTGGCCGAGCGCTTTCAACAATTCGCCGATTACCGGCTCTTTCTCGCATCGCTCGCGCGCGTCGGGCAACGCACGCCGCTCGTCACCGGCATCCATCACGGCGTGTGGTGGCTCGCGATGGCGGGGCAGTTGTCCGGCTACCGCGTCAGCGTGAACTGGGAAACGTACCAGCAGTTCGCGGAGCAATTCGAGCGCTCGATCGTGACCCAGCAGATCTTCGAAATCGACCGCGATCGCGCTACGTGCGCGGGCGGCCTGGCCAGCGTCGATTTCATGCTCGCCATGATCGCGCGCGAACAAGGTCCCGAACTCGCCGAGCGCATCGCCGATGCACTGGGCGTGGGTGTCCTGCGCTCGGGCGAGGAGCGCCAACGCATCCCGTACGTGACCGCGCCCGGCGAGCGGCATCCGCGTTTGAACGACGCCCTGCAACTGATGGAGGCGAACATCGAGGACCCTTTGACGACGGACGACATCGCCAATCTCGTCGGCGTCTCGCGCCGGCAGCTCGAGCGGCTGTTCCGCCAGTATCTGGGCTCGATGCCGTCGAAGTATTACCTCGGCTTGCGGCTCGCCAAGGCGCGCATGCAATTGCAGCGAACGAGCAAGTCGATCGTGCAGGTGAGTCTCGCGTGCGGATTTTCGTCGGCCGCGCACTTTTCGAATGCCTACCGCGAGCGTTTCGGCGTGACGCCGCGCGAGGAGCGCCGCAACTGGATCGCCAAACAGCACGGAGCAGGCGTGGCTTATGCGGGCGAACCTCGCGCGGGCGCACTGATCGAGCCGCCCGATCGCGACTGACGAACGCGATAGATCGCGTCGCGCCCACGCAAGACGCCGCGACGATCCTTTTCTAAACTAACGTTTATTGCCCTGGCAAGTGACCCGGTACCTCGGAGCGGGTCGAAGGGGCGCCCACTCATCCCCAGAGGACCCGCCATGAACGATATCGCAGTGAACCGCCAGACTTTCGACGAAGTCATGGTGCCGGTATTTTCGCCCGCCTCCTTCGTGCCGGCTCGCGGCAAAGGTTCGCGCGTTTGGGATACGCAGGGCCGCGATTACGTCGACTTCACGGGCGGTATCGCCGTGACGGGGCTGGGACACGCGCATCCGGAACTCGTACGCGTGCTGCAAAGCCAGGGCGAGACGTTGTGGCACGTCAGCAACGCCTATACGAACGAGCCGGTCTTGCGTCTGGCCAAGCGGCTCGAATCGCTGACGTTCGCCGATCGCGCGTTCTTCGCCAACTCGGGCGCCGAGGCCAACGAAGCCGCGCTCAAGCTCGCCCGCCGCGTTGCGATCGAGCGCCACGGCCCGGAAAAAATCGAAATCGTGTCGTTCAAACAATCGTTCCACGGCCGCACCTTCTTTACGGTCAGCGTGGGCGGTCAACCTAAATATGCCGAGGGTTTCGGTCCGGTACCGGCCGGCATCGTTCATCTGGCGTACAACGACATCGAGGCGGCGCGCGCGGCGATCGGCCCGAAGACGTGCGCGGTGATCGTCGAGCCGATCCAGGGCGAGGGCGGCGTCATTCCGGCCGACCCGGCGTTCTTGCGCGCGCTGCGCGAAGCCTGCGACGCGCACGGCGCGCTGCTCATTTTCGACGAAGTGCAAACGGGCGTCGGCCGCACGGGCGCGTTCTACGCGTATATGGACACGGGCGTCACGCCCGACATCCTGACGACGGCCAAGGCGCTCGGCAATGGTTTCCCGATCGGCGCGATGCTGACGACCAACGAGATCGCCGCGCATTTCAAGGTCGGCGTGCACGGCACGACCTACGGCGGCAATCCGCTCGGCGCGGCCGTGGCCGATAAGGTCGTCGAACTCGTCAGCGATCCGGCGTTGCTCGAAGGCGTCAAGCAACGCGGCGCGCAGATCACGGCCAAGCTCGGCGAAATCAACGGGCGCTTCGGCCTGTTCAAGCAAGTGCGCGGCAAGGGGCTCTTGATCGGCGCCGAATTGACGGCGGCCTACGAAGGCCGCGCGAAAGACTTCGTGAACGCGGCGGCCGCGCACGGCGTGATGCTGTTGATCGCGGGCCCGAACGTGCTGCGCTTCGCGCCTTCGCTCGTGATCCCGGAGGAGGACCTGAACGAGGGCTTCGCACGGCTCGTGAAAGCGATCGAGGAAGTCGTCGGCGCCACGGCGGACGCGCAATCCCGCTGATCCTCGTGCAACGGCCAAGGAAACCACCATGCTCTTCGTCCGCCCAGGCAGGCTTTCCGATCTCGATGCGCTCGCGCAGATGGCGCTTGCGGCCCGGCCCGTGTTGCATTCGCTGCCGCACGACCGCCGCGAGCTCGAAGCGCGCGTCGCGCTGTCCGAGGATTCGTTTCGCGCCGACGTCGACTTCCCGGGCGAGGAGTTCTATCTCTTCGTGCTCGAGGACAGCGCATCGGGCAAGCTGCTCGGCACCGCCAGCATCGTCGCGGCCGCCGGCTATGCCGAACCGTTTTACGTCTTCCGCAACGATGCGCTGATCCATGCTTCGCGCGAGCTGCATGTCAATCGCAAGATCCACGCGCTCACGATGTCGCACGAGTTGACCGGAAAGAGCCGGCTCGCCGGCTTCTATATCGATCGCGCGGCGACGGGGGCCGGCGACGCCGCGGCACATTTGCTCTCTCGCGCGCGGATGATGTATATGGCCGCCAACCGGCGGCGCTTCACGCCGGAAGTCTTCTCGCTGCTACTCGGCGTCACCGATGAAGCCGGGACGTCGCCGTTCTGGGAAGCCGTGGGCCGCAAGTTTTTCGGGCGCGACTTCGCGCAAATCGAAATCGCGTCGGGCGGGCGCAGCCGCACGTTCATCGCCGAGGTGATGCCCACGTATCCGCTGTATGTACCGCTGTTGCCCGAGCCGGCGCAGCGCGTGATCGGCGAGCCGGACGCGAAGGCGCTGCTGTCCTACGACATCCATCTCGAGGAAGGCTTCGAGCCCGATCGTTTCGTCGATATCTTCGATGCGGGTCCGGTGTTGACCGCGCAGATCGATCGCAGCGCCTGCGTCGTGTCGAACGAAACGCGCACGGTACGCGAGGCCGGCAGCAAGAGCGCCGCGCATTCGCGTGCCTACCTCGTGTCGAGCCATCGCGCGGGCGACTTCCGCTGCGTCCTGGCCGATCTGCCCGACGGCCGGGCGCTGGATGCCCCGCTCACGGGACCGGTACGCGCCGCGCTCGACGTCGTACACGGCGATACCGTACGCTGCGTGCCGCTGCATCGCGGTGTGGGGAACGACGCCGGCGACGATGCAACCTTCGGCGCGCTCGCGGCCGACCAATCGAAACCTACCGGAGAGCAGCGATGATCGTCGTTCGCGCCGTCAAGACAGACGACCTCGATGCGCTCGTCTCGCTCGCGGGGGAAACGGGCCCCGGCTTGACGACCTTCAAGCCCGATCGCGACGCGCTGTCCGCGCGCATCGTGCGCGCGCAGCGGACCATGCGAGGAGAAGCGGCGCCGCACGAAGCGGGCTATTTCTTCGTGATGGAAGACGCGGCGACGCGTGACGTCGCGGGCGTGTGCGGTATCGAAGTGCAAGTCGGGCTCGAGCAGCCGTTCTACAACTACCGCGTCAGCACGGTCGTGCATGCGAGCCAGGAACTCGGCGTCTGGACCAAGATGTCGCTGCTCAATATCTCGCACGACCTCACGGGCTATGCGGAAGTGTGCTCGCTGTTTCTGTCGCCGCGTTACCGCGCGCATGGCGTGGGCGGCTTGCTCTCGCGCTCGCGCTTCATGTTCATCGCGCAGTTTCGCGAGTGTTTCCCCGAGCGCCTTTGTGCGGAGTTGCGCGGCCACTTCGACGCGGACGGCACGTCGCCGTTTTGGCGCGCGGTCGGCTCGCATTTTTATCAGATCGATTTCAACGCAGCGGATTATCTGAGCGCGCACGGACGCAAGTCGTTCCTCGCGGAGTTGATGCCGCGCTATCCCGTCTACGCCGATCTGCTGCCTAGCGAGGCGCAAGCGGTGATCGGGCTCACGCATCGCGACACGGCGCCGGCGCGCAAGATGCTCGAAGCCGAAGGCTTGCGGTATCAAAACCATGTCGATATTTTCGACGCGGGCCCCGTGCTCGAATGCCATATCAACGACTTGCGCACCGTGCGGGAGAGCGAGGTCGTGCCGGTCGTCGTAGGGCCGGTGAGCGTCGAGGCGGGTGCGCAAGGCGCGCGCTCGCTCGTCTCCAATTTGTCGATGGCGGGCTTTCGCGTAGGCGTTGCGCCGGGAGTCGTCACGGATGGGGCGATGCGCCTGTCGGCCGAGGACGCGGCCGCGCTCGAGGTGGGCGACGGCGATCGCGTGCGCGTGTTGGCGCTGAGCAAGAAGAATCAGTAAGGACCGAAACAACATGAGCGAACTTTTTATCGACGGACAATGGTGCGAGGCCGGCGGCCCGGCTTTCGTATCGCGCAACCCCGGAACGGGTGCGGTGGTGTGGGAAGGCAAGAGCGCCTCGGGGACGGACGTCGACCGCGCCGTGGCCGGCGCGCGCCGCGCGTTCGGCGCGTGGTCGGCGTTGCCGCTCGAGGCGCGCATCGAGATCGTCCAACGGTTCGCGGCGCTCTTGACCGAGCGTAAGGAAAGCATTGCCCACGCGATCGGGCGCGAAACCGGCAAGCCGCTGTGGGAAGCGCGCACCGAAGTCGCCGCCATGGCGGCGAAGGTGGGCATCTCGATCACGGCCTATCACGAGCGCACGGGCGAGAAGCGCATGCCGATGGCGGACGGCACCGCCGTCTTGCGGCATCGTCCGCATGGCGTCGTGGCCGTATTCGGGCCGTACAACTTCCCGGGCCATCTGCCCAACGGTCATATCGTGCCCGCGCTGATCGCGGGCAACACGGTCGTGTTCAAGCCGTCGGAACTTGCGCCGGACGTCGCGCGCGCCACGGTGGAGGTTTGGCGCGAGGCCGGCCTGCCGGCGGGCGTGCTCAACCTCGTGCAGGGCGAGAAGGACACCGGGGTGGCGCTCGCCAATCATCGGCAGATCGACGGGCTGTTTTTCACGGGCAGCTCCGATACGGGCACGCTGCTGCACAAGCAGTTCGGCGGGCGGCCCGAGATCGTGCTCGCGCTCGAGATGGGGGGCAACAATCCGCTGATCGTCGCAGACGTCGAGGATCTCGATGCCGCCGTGCACCATACGATCCAATCGGCCTATCTGTCCGCGGGCCAGCGCTGCACCTGCGCGCGACGCATCTTCGTGCCGCAAGGCGCGTTCGGCGATCGGTTCCTCGCACGGTTCACCGAAGTCAGCTCGCGTATCGCCTACGGTTTGTACGATGCCGAGCCGCAGCCGTTCATGGGCGCCGTCGTTTCGGCGCGCGCGGCGGCGAAGCTCGTCGAGGCGCAAAAGCGGCTCGTCGAGGCGGGCGCGCGAGCGCTCCTGAAAATGGAACAACGCGACGAGGGCTTGGGTTTCGTAAGCCCGGCGATCCTCGACGTGACCGACGTCGCCGATCTACCCGACGAAGAACATTTCGGGCCGCTGGCGCAAGTCGTGCGCTACGCGGATTTCGACGAAGCGATCGCGCGCGCGAACGACACGGTCTACGGCCTCTCGGCCGGATTGCTGGCCGACGACGAAGCGCGCTGGACGCAGTTTCATCGTTCGATTCGCGCGGGGGTCGTCAATTGGAACCGGCCGACCAACGGCGCGTCGTCGGCGGCGCCGTTCGGCGGCACGGGCCGCTCGGGCAATCATCGGCCGAGCGCCTATTACGCGGCCGATTATTGCGCCTATCCGATGGCCTCGGTCGAAAGCACGCAACTCACGATGCCCGCGAGCGTTTCGCCGGGTCTTCAATTCTAAGGATAGATGAAGGATCGACGATGCAAGCACGGGAAGCCAATTTCGACGGACTCGTAGGTCCGACGCACAACTACGCGGGGCTGTCGTTCGGCAACGTGGCGTCGCAAACGAACGAGAAATCGATCGCCAATCCGCTCGCCGCCGCCAAACAAGGTTTGCGCAAGATGAAGCAACTGGCCGACCTCGGCTTCTTGCAAGGCGTATTGCCGCCGCAAGAGCGGCCGTCGCTGCGGCTGCTGCGCGAACTCGGCTTCTCGGGCTCCGATGAGCGGGTGATCGAGCGCGCGGCCAAGGACGCGCCCGAGCTGCTCGCCGCGGCAAGTTCGGCCTCCGCGATGTGGACGGCCAACGCGGCCACGGTCAGCCCGTCGGCCGATACGCAAGATGGGCGCGTGCACTTCACGCCGGCCAACCTGACGAGCAAGCTTCACCGCGCGATCGAGCACGAGGCGACGCGCCGCACGCTGTCGGCGATCTTCGCCGATCCGGCGCGCTTCGCCGTGCACGAGGCGTTGCCGGGCACCCCCGCGCTCGGCGACGAAGGCGCCGCGAACCATACGCGCTTTTGCGGGCAGTACGGCGAACGCGGCGTGGAGTTCTTCGTTTATGGGCGCAGCGAGTACCGGCGTGGCCCCGAACCCGTCAAGTATCCGGCGCGGCAGACGTTCGAAGCGAGCCGTGCCGTCGCGCAGCGGCATGGGCTGGGGGAGGAGAGTACCGTCTACGCGCAACAGCGTCCCGACGTCATCGACGCGGGTGTCTTTCATAACGACGTCATCGCGGTGGGCAACCGGCAAACGCTGTTTTGTCACGAGCGGGCATTCGTCGAACAAAGCGCCGTGTACGATCAGTTGCGCGCGCAACTAGCGCGCACGGGCGCGCAGTTGAACGTGATCGAGGTGCCCGATGCGCGAGTGAGCGTCGGCGATGCCGTGTCTTCGTATTTGTTCAATAGCCAGTTGCTGACACGGCCCGACGGACGCGACGTGCTCGTCGTTCCGCAGGAATGCCGCGAGAATCCGAACGTGGCGGCTTATCTCGACGATCTCGTCAGCGGGTCGGGGCCGATCGACGACGTGCTCGTGTTCGATTTGCGCGAAAGCATGAAAAACGGCGGTGGCCCCGCTTGCTTGCGCCTGCGTGTGGTGTTGACCGAGGCGGAACGTGGCGCCGTGGCGCCGGGCGTGTGGATCGACGATACGCTGTTCGCGCGGCTCGATGCCTGGATCGGCAAACACTATCGCGACCGCCTCGCGCCGAGCGACCTCGCCGATCCGAGCTTGCTGCTCGAATCGCGCACCGCGCTCGACGAGTTGACGCAGATCCTGGGCCTCGGCTCGCTCTATGACTTTCAGCGCTGAGCCGGCGATGTTCGCCGATTTCCTGGCGTATACGTTGTCGGGCGCGCGCCCCGATCCCGGGCAGGCGCAGGGCGAGATCGCGGGCGGCGTGCGCTATCGGTGGCTCGACGACGGTGTCGTCGAGCTTACGCCGCACTTGCCGCGTGCGACCGGCGATAGGCAGCCCTTGCCGAGCGTGCTCGTCTCGGCCGGCGTGCATGGGGACGAAACGGCACCGATCGAGTTGCTCTCGCGGATGCTGGCCGATATCGCCCGCGGCGATCTGCCGCTGGCCTGCCGTTTGGGTGTGGTTTTAGGCAATGTGGCGGCCATGCGAGCCGGTTGCCGGTACCTCGACGACGATCTGAACCGGCTATTTTGCGGACGGCACGCGCAACTCGGTGAGAGTCGCGAGGCGCCGCGCGCGCGCGCGCTCGAAGCGGCGGCCGCGCAATTCTTCGCGGACGCGTCCGGCGATGCGCGCTTGCGTTGGCATATCGACATGCATACGGCGATTCGAGCCTCGGTGTTCGAGCGCTTCGCGCTGCTGCCGCATACGGGCAACCCGCCTTCTCGCGCAATGTTCGAATGGCTGGCCCACGCGCGTATCGAAGCGGTATTGCTGCATACGGCAAAGGGCAATACCTATACGCATTTCACCGCGGAGTCGTTCGGGGCCAACGCCTGCACGCTCGAACTCGGCAAAGTGAGGCCGTTCGGCGAGAACGACTTGACGCGTTTCGCGGCGGCCGATGCGGCCGTGCGCGCGCTCGTCTCGGGTTCGGGCGAAGAGGACGCGGCACCGATGCCGCGCGTGTTCACCGTGATTGGCCAGATCACGAAGCATAGCGACGCGTTCGAGCTTTTCATGGCGGACGACGTCTCGAACTTCACGCCTTTCGCGCACGGCACCGTGCTCGCGCGAGACGGCGACTACCGGTATACGGTGACGCACGACGAAGAGCGAATCGTGTTCCCGAACCGTACCGTGAAGCCTGGATTGCGAGCGGGCCTGACCGTCGTCGAGATGACGCAAGAAACGTTGGCGGGGCTGCGGCGGTAAGGGGTAAGGGGCGGCAACGCGCATCCCATGCTGCCCCGTTGACGCAAATCAATGGCGCTTTTGCAGCGCGTCCTACAGTGAGTCAAGCGAAGTGCGTGGTGCCGGAAGGCGCGCACGCTCGCTTGTCCTCTTAACTTTAGGAGCGAATGCAATGAGCAATGTGACGCGTTACGACCCGTTCTCGATCGAATCGATTCCCGATCTGTTCCAAGGCTTTTTCCGTCCGATGCGTTCGTTGGCCTTGCATAACGGCGATATGCCGCTCGCGGACGTCAAGATCGACGTGACCGAATCGGATACCGCCTATACGGTGAAGGCCGAGATGCCGGGCGTCGACAAGAAGGACATCGATGTGAAGATCGACGGCAACGTTGTATCGATTAGCGCGAAAGCCGAGCGCAACAAGGAATTGAAAGAAGGCGAGCGCGTGATTCGCAGCGAGCGCTATTCGGGCATGATCAGCAGGTCGTTCTCGTTGGAGAGCGATATCGATGAAGCCGGCGCTGCCGCGAGCTATCAAGACGGCGTGCTCTCGCTGAGCCTGCCGAAGAAGACGACGACCGCGAAAAAGCATCTGCAAATCAACTGAGGTTTCGAAGCGGGTATGGGCGGCGGCGCGACCGGCGTCGCTGCCGCGCTTTAGCAAGTCGGACAGCGCGGCGTCAACACCGCCTCGAGTTTCGGATCCGGACGAAACACCGTAATGCCCTTGAGCCGCGCTTTCCATGCGGCGAAGAGCAGCGTATCGACTTGCGCGTCGTAAGCGCCGGAGTCGATCGTCACGGTCTTCGAAATCGCCGCATCGACGAATGGCTGCAAAGCGGCCAGCATCGAGACATGCTCGAGCGCGCCGATCTCCCGCGCGCGGCGAAAGTAGCCGGGCAAAGGCGCTTGCGCGCCATATATCGCGTGGTAAAGCCGGTGCGCGTGATTCTCGACGCGATAGACGCGTGCCTCGCGACCGCCCAAGCGCACCGCGCGGCCATACACCCAATCGTAGGCAGGCTCGATACCGTTCGAACAGTTATCGGCCAACGCCAGACTGACGCTTCCGGTCGGGGCAAACGACAGCAAGTGGCTGTTGCGCAGACCGTGCCGGGCAATCGCGACTCGCACCGGCTCCGGCAGACGCGAACCAAAGCTACCGGGCGCGAGGTGGTAGGCGGCATCGAATAGCGGATAAGGACCGCGCTCGGCGGCGATCTCACTCGACGCCGCGTAGGCATGATCGCGTATGCAGGCAGCGATGCGAGCGGCGAGCGCGCGCGCGGGCGGCGCGTCGTAGGGCAAGCGCATCATCGCGAGTGCATCGGCGAGACCGGTGACGCCCACGCCGATACGCCGCTTGGACAGCGCCTCGCGCGCTTGAGCCGCCAACGGCCAGCGTGTGGCGGTAATGACGTTGTCGAGCAAGCGCACTTGCGTGCGTACTAGGCTGGCGAGCCGCGCGTAATCGAAGCATGGCTCGCCATCGGCGCCGAACGGGTGATGCACGAGCCGCGAGAGGTCGATCGGTCCGAGCACACAACTGCCCCATGCGGGTAACGGTTGTTCGCCGCAGGGATTGGTCGCGTCGATCGTTTCGATCGGCGCGAGGACGTTCGCTGCGTTGATCGTGTCGATGAAAAGGAGCCCCGGTTCGGCGCTCTCGCGCGCGCATTCGACGATATCCCGCCACAACATGCGAGCGCCGATCTGCGTGTAGACGTAGGCGCCGTCCGCGCGCCGCGAAGACGCGGCACGCGGGCGGGTAGGCTTTGCGTGATGCGCGAGCGTCCACGGCGCATCGTCGGCGACCGCGCTCATGAAGGCATCGGTGACGGCAACGGATACGTTGAAGGTAGGCCAACGCGTCCTGCCGCGTTTGGCGCGCACGAACGCGACGAGATCGGGATGATCGCAACGCAGTACCGCCATCTGAGCCCCATGCCGCGCGCCTGCGAACGTCAGCCGCCGGCATGCTTCGTCGAAGCGGTCGACGACCGGGCAGACACCGCCCGAGGACGACCCGGACTCGCCGAGCGCGGGCGCGATAGCCGAGAAATCGTAGCCCACGCCGCCGCCCATCGATAGCGTCGCGCGCGCATCGCTCAGCGCCCGTTCGATATCGTCCGCAAGCGCGACGCGTCGTTGCGGCGGGCATAACGGTTGGACGAAACAATTGACCATCGTCCCCGGTTGCGTTGTTCCGGCATTGGCCATGATGCGTCCGGCCCCGATCGCACCGCGGAGCATATTGCGGTAGAACCGGGCCGCGACGCGGTTGCGCAGCGGCTCGGGCTCCACGGCGGCGAGCGCGAGCGCGACGCGCCGGAAGACGTCGCGGCGATCGCTCTCGCCCGGGGCGAGATAGCGGTCGGCGAGCACGGAAGCGCAGATCGATTGCGCGGTGTCGCGGCGTGACATGGCTGCGGGCGGCGCTGGGCGAGAGGTCGATGACCGGCGCGTGTGCTTTATTGATCCGGCACGACGGCTAGCCATCCCTCCGGGCAATACGTGACATAGGGGTAGTACTGTCCGGCCGATTGGCAGTAGTACCAATAGGGGCTGGTCTCGTCGGGGCCATAGAGTACCTCGCCCGGGATGAAGGGATCCGGATAGGGATAGACGGGCTGCGGATAGAAGTACCAAAGGCCGCCCACTACCCACCACCACCCGAAGCGTCCATCGTGGTGTGAGTGATGCCAGCGGCCCCGGCGCCATACGCGTGCGTCTTGGTCGACGAAGCGATGCATATCGCCGCGATACGGAACTGGGACGGCACCGAGCGCGCGCGGCGCGCGCTCGATCGGTCCGCCCGGTACGACGTGCGGCGCGATGCCCGGCGCGTGCGGCCGATCGAACCGGGGCGCGGCTTGAGCGTTATCGCGCGGAGGATTGAGCTGGGGGCTGAACGACGGATTGCCGCGCTGCGGCATCGCCGGAGCGGGCCCGCCCGGCTGCTGCACGAAGGCGGGGTTGCGAGGCGCATTGCCGGGCGCCATGCCTGGCACCATGCCGGGCAGCGGGCGCGTCACGCCGGCCGGAGGTGGCCCGGCCCCGGGCCCGCCCGGCCCCCTTTGACCCGGTGCGTGCGCTTCGGTATGCGGTCCGACGGCCGATTCGTGTCCGAGTGGCCGTTCCTGCGCGGGCGCGGCCCCCATGCCTGCGGCGGCGCTCCCGGCAATGACGAACGCAATGAAGGTCTTGGCGGACATGACACTCTCCCTGCAAACAGCGGTTGCCTCCCTTCCAGGATAGGCGCTGGCGCGAAACCGCGATTGACGGCCGTCAACGGCACGAGCGTGCGTGGCTTCCCGCCTATCGCCGGCGCTTGTAGTCCGGCGCCGACAAAGGGCGGCAACGCTTGACGCGATTCTCGGCAGCCGCTGATTTCTATCCGAAAGGCCGTTGCCGATACTGTGTTCAAGAGCGTGGCCGCCGGCATCGAGCGGGTCCGCCGGGCAACGAGTCAGGAGACGAGCGATGGGTGCCGACAAGATTTCGCTACGGGCGCTGGTGGACAAGTGGCTTGCACCGACGATCGCTTCCCCCGCGCGCGTGCTTCGTACAGGCCGGATGGTCGGCAACCGTGCGCGCTATGTCTGCGTGGAGATGCGCGGGCGGGACGGCGTCCGTTCGATTTTTCTATTTCGCCATGGCGACGGTTCCTGGTGCGTGTACCCGCCCGCGCAGGCTCGACCGGCGATGTGTTGTGTCAGCGGCGGCATTCGCTGAGCGCGCCCGTTACCGCCCCGTCCCTTCTCATTACGCGTCGCGCACAGGAGCGTTGGCGATCTCGGCCTCGGCCTGCGCGACGCGTCTTTTCACGGTGACGAAGCTATCGGGCGTCACGGAAATCGAATCGATCCCGCACTCGACGAGAAACCGCGCGAACCTCGGCCGGTCGCTCGGCGCTTGCCCGCACAGGCCTACCTTCGCTCCCGAGCGATGCGCCGATTCGATGACGCGGGCGATCATCCATTTGACGGCATCGTCTTCCTCGTCGAACAGTGCCGCGAGTTCAGCCGCGTCACGGTCCACGCCCAGCGTGAGTTGCGTCAGATCGTTGCTGCCGATCGAAAAGCCGTCGAATCGCCGCGCGAAGGCTTCAGCCAAGATGACGTTCGACGGTATCTCGCACATGACGTAGACCTGCAGACCGCGCTGACCGCGAGCGAGGCCGTGCTCAGCCATGACCGCGAGCACGCGATCGGCCTCCTTCGGCGAGCGGCAGAACGGCACCATGACAATGACGTTTTCGAAACCGAGTTCGCCCCGCAGGCGTTCGATGGCCCGGCATTCGAGCGCAAAGCCTTCACGATAGCGCGGCGAATCGTAACGGGCGGCGCCGCGAAAACCGAGCATCGGGTTTTCTTCATGCGGTTCGAACGCGGCGCCGCCGATCAGATTCGCATACTCATTGGTCTTGAAGTCGCTCAGCCGCACGATGACCGGATGAGGATATTGGACGGCGGCGATGCGTGCGAGTCCGCGCGCGAGCCGATCGACGAAATACTCCGTGCGCGGGGCATATCCTTGCGTGAGCGCGGCGATCGTACGTTTGGTGTCGTCCTCGGGCAGCGAGTCGTAGCGAACGAGGGCCATCGGATGAATCTTGATCGCATTGCCGACGACGAATTCCATCCGCGCGAGTCCCACGCCGTCGGCCGGCAAGCGCCACCAACGCAACGCCGCGGCGGGGTTCGCTAGATTGAGCATGATCTCGGTACGTGTCCGCGGCAGCCGGCTGAAATCGATCGATTCGACATCGAACTCGCCGCGGCCCGCATAGACGAACCCGTCGCTGCCCTGCGCGCACGAGACCGTGATTTCTTGTTCGTCGTGCAACTCATGCGTCGCGTTTCCCGTGCCGACGATGGCGGGCAGCCCGAGCTCGCGGCTCACGATCGCCGCATGGGAGGTGCGTCCGCCGTGATCGGTGACGATCGCTCCGGCGCGCCGCATCAGCGGGACCCAGTCAGGATCGGTGTTCTGCGTGACGAGGATCGCGCCGTCCACGAAGCGCGCGGCCTCGCGAGGATGTTCGATCACGCATACGCGGCCGGTCGCGATCGCCTCGCCCACGGCCACGCCCGTCAGCAACAGCGTACCGGCTTGCCGCAGCCGGTACGTCTTGATCGCGCTGGCCTCGCGCCGCGACTGCACGGTCTCGGGCCGCGCTTGAACGATGAACATCGCGCCGCTTGCGCCATCTTTGGCCCACTCCATATCCATCGGTTGGCCATAGTGCGCCTCGATCGCGCAGGCCGAGCGCGCGAGTGCGAGGATCTCGTCGTCGGCGAGCACGTAGCGCGCGCGTTCGGCCTTCGAGGTTGGCACGTTCTTCGTCGTACGCTCGCCTTCACGCGCGTAGATCATTTTCTGCGCCTTGCCGCCGAGCTTTTTTTCGATGATCGGGCGAAGCGCGCGGTCTGTCAGCAAGGGCTTGAACACCTCGTATTCGTCCGGGTCGACGGCCCCTTGCACCACGTTTTCCCCGAGCCCCCACGACGCATCGATAACGACGATCTTGTCGCAGCCTGTTTCCGTGTCGATCGAAAACATCACGCCGGCCGCGCCCAGGTCTGAGCGGACCATGCGCTGGATGCCGACCGACAGCGCGACGCGCAAGTGATCGAAGCCTTTCGCTTCGCGATAGCTGATCGCGCGATCGGTAAAGAGCGACGCGTAGCAGCGGCGGCAGGCGGCGAGCAGCGCGTGCTCCCCGCGCACGTGTAGGAACGTTTCCTGTTGGCCGGCGAAGCTGGCGTCGGGCAAGTCCTCGGCCGTCGCGCTCGAGCGCACGGCGACGTCGGCTTCGCTTTCGCCGAGTTCCTCGGACAGCCGCCGGTATGCTGCTGTGATTGCCGCGGAGAGTTCGGCGGGCCATTCGCCCTGCGCGATGCAACGGCGAATCGCGTCGCCGGCTTGCGCCAGCGTGAGCTTGCCGACCGTGTAAGCGGCGAGCGTGGACGCAATGGTCTCGCGCAGCGCATTGGCGTCGATGAAACGCCAATAGGCATCGGCGGTCGTGGCGAAGCCGGGCGGCACGCGCACGCCTTCGCCCGATAGCGTGGCGAACATCTCGCCGAGCGAGGCATTCTTGCCGCCCACGCGCGCAACATCGGTCCGGCGGATCTCATCGAACCGCAGCACGGCCGGGGCGTTCGTGATCGCTTTCATGAATGGCTCCCATGCGTCGCGACGAGCGGACGCGCAAGTTTCGGCAATGACGCGGGGGGCCTCGCGCGGCCCCGGCCTCGTCCCCGTCCCCGGCCGGCCTCAGATGCTGATGTAGCCTTCGAAGGTCCACGGCAGGCGCAATCGCGAGGCGGCGCCCGCCGCTTCGGGCAACTCGAACGCCGTGCCGAAAAAACCTGGGCTGCCGTCTTTCGCAAAGACCGGGACGAACGAAAAGACGTCGTTGACGGAGACGAGAAACTCCGGGTTGAACGGCGAGGGCGCATAGATCGCGACACGGTTGAAGAACGGCGGGCACGGCGCGTTCAGTGGCGACCCGACCGCATGCGTGGCGAGCGTTCCGCGCGTTTCGTAGCGCGCAGGCACCTGGAACCTGTGATCGCCGTGCTCGAGCGTCTCGCCCGGGCTGAAGACGAGTTCGGCGCCCGGGTAGGGCAATGCGTACAGCGGTTGCGTGACGGGCCCGTCAGGGCCGATCGCGAGCGGCGGGTGCGCCGACAGCGATAGCGTCAGCGGGGTTGCGCGTTGCGCAAAATATTCTGCCAGCCAGTTCATGATCGTGCGTCTCCGCTGCGATGCCGATGCGCCGCGAGGGCCGCGATCGCTCATGCCAATCGATTTTGGCGAGCAGCGAAGCGCGGCCGTTGATATGGGTCAAAGGCCCGTCGCGCACTTGCCGCCGAGCGACATGCAATTGCGTCTTCCTCCCGCCGCATCGTACCGGCTTGCCCGCGCCGCCACGCGCGATGGCCGTACAATGCCGGTCCCGTGTGTCTTGTGCGCCGCATCAACCGCGCATCGGGCATTTGAACGGTAATTTTGGCGCGGCGACGATGCGCGCCAAGCGTCAACCCGGTATCAACTCTGTCTAGGATCTACCTGATGAAATCGAACTTGCGCAAAAAGATGTCGCTCGCACTCATCGCGGCGACGGCAGTGGCTGCGGCCGGCAGCGTATCCGCGGCGGATCTGAAGCAGTTGCGCTTCGGCCTGGAGGCGTCGTACGCCCCGTTCGAGTCGAAGAGCCCGTCGGGACAACTGCAAGGCTTCGATGTCGATGTCGGCAATGCCGTCTGCGCGAAGCTGAACGTCAAATGCGTATGGGTCGAAAACGACTTCGACGGTCTCATTCCCGCCTTGCAAGCGCGCAAGTTCGACGCGATCAACTCCGACATGACGATCACCGATCAGCGCAAGCAAGCGATCGACTTCACCGATCCGATCTACACGATCCCGAATCAGTTGATCGCCAAGAAGGGCAGCGGCTTGCAGCCGAGCGCCGCTTCGCTCAAGGGCAAGCACGTGGGCGTCCTGCAAGGCACGATCCAAGAAACGTATGCGAAGGCCAAGTGGGCGCCGGCCGGCATCGACGTCGTCTCGTATCAAACGCAAGATCAAGTTTACGGCGATCTGGCCTCGGGCCGGCTCGACGCCGCGTTCCAAGATTCGGAGGCGGCGTCCAAGGGCTTCTTGAAGCGCCCGCAAGGCGCAGGCTTCGAGTTCGCGGGTCCCACGGTATCGGATGAGAAGCTGCTCGGCTCGGGCGTCGGCTACGGCGTGCGCAAGGGCGATACGGCACTGCTCGCTCAATTGAACGGCGCATTGAAAGCGCTCAAGGCCGACGGCACGATCGAGAAGATCGCGGCCAAGTATTTCGACGTGAAAGTGGTTCTGAAATAATCGTCGGCGGGTGACGGCGCGCGCCATGCGCGGTGCGGCGAAAACCGCGCCGCGCGTCGTGCGCGCCCTCGATTTTTCGTCACGACTTTACGGTTATAATCGCCCCAACTTGCGCGGAGAAAAGACGTCCAGACCAGCGTCGCGCAGCTAAATCGTAAGAAAAAGAAAGGAGAGCGGCGATGGGGACGATGACAGACTCGGCGCAGCGCCCGGCGGTTGCCGCAGTCCTATCCGATCCGGCCCACGCCGGCCACGTGCGCTATCCCGCCAGGGCACCGATTCTCGACGCCGACGGTTTGCTGCGCGGCTTCGAATTGCATCTGCGTGAATTACCCGTCGATGCGGGCGATGAGCCCGACGTCCGCAAAGCGACCGATGCCGCGGCCGCGCATCTGCTCGACGCGCTCGGTGCAAGCGAGGTACGTACCGCGCTGTCGGGGCACCACGGCTACCTCAATGTCAGCCGTCCGCTGCTTTTTTCCGATGCCATCGCGCGTCTTGCCCCCGATCGCTTCTACCTGGAAATATCGTCCGAACTCGCCGTCGACGCGGAGTTGATCGCGCGCCTGGTAACGCTCCATGCCAGACGCTACCGTTTCGTCATCGACGACTTGCGCAAGCCCGATGAGGCCTTCGCGAAGCTGCTGCCCTACGCGTACGCCGTCAAAATCGACCCGGCGCGCTTCGATCCCGATCTGTTGCAGCGACTCACGAAGGCGCTGAAGTCGGCCGGTAAGCTCTTGATCGCGCTCAATATCGAAACCCACGAGGCCTTCGAGCAGGCGAAGGCGCTGCACTTCGATTTGTTCCAAGGCTACTTTTTCGCGCGCGGCGGCAAGCAGGGCGGGCGCCGCGTGAATGCGCCGCGTCAGGCGCTGCTCAATTTGCTGCGTCTGCTGTCGGCGGACCCGAGCGTCGCACAGCTAGAAGCCGAACTGAAGCTCAATCCCGTTCTCGTCATGCACTTGATGCGCCTGGCCAATTCGGGCGAGGCGAGCATCGGCCGCAAGGTGGCCACACTGCGCGACGCGATCAACGCAACCGGCACGAACCGCATCGCGCGCTGGACTCAACTGCTGCTTTACGCCGACGGCCGCAAGGTTCCGCTGGAGCAAGATCCGCTCGTTCAGTTGGCCGCCACGCGGGCGCGATTCATGGAGCTGGCATCGACACGGCTCGCTTCGGCCAATCGCAAAGTAGTGGACGGCGCGTTTCTGACGGGGGTGTTCTCGCTCGTCGATGCCGTGTTCGGCGATACGCTCGAAAACACACTCGATGCGCTCACGCTCGCGAGCCATATCCGCGCGGCGATCTTGCGGCGGGAAGGGCCGCTCGGCACGCTGCTCGGCGCCATCGAAGCGCTCGAGCGCGGCGATTGGGAGGCGCTCGATCGAGCGAGCGCCGCGCTTGCGCCGCTGACGTCGTGCGAGCTTGCGCAGATCGCGATCGGCGCGGCCGCATGGGCCAGCGCGGCCGATCAAAGCAAGGAAAACGAGGGGCTCGAGCGGATCGAGGAGTGAGGCGCGCCGGGGCAGTGCGCCCCGGCGGCAACGAAGTGCTGCGTCAGAGCGTTTCCAATTCCCGCGCCGGCGCGTGCGCGAAAAAACGCCCCAGTTCGCGCGCGAGTTCATTGAGCGCGCTCATCTGCGTCTGCGAGACCTTACGCGGCTCTTCCGAGAGCGACCAGTCGCCATAGAGCAGGGCGACCGTCGATTGATGCGCGGTGACGGGCAGCAGGACGAACGAACGCGCATCGTCGAACGCATTGCGATACCACATCGGCAGGCGCGCCAACATCTTCGGGTCGCGCGCATTTTCGATGAAAATTCCCACCGAATTGGCGATCGCGAGATGAAAGACGTCCGGCTCGAACGCTTCCTTGAAGAACAGAGAAGGCAGCGCGCGTTCGACGTCGCGGCCGAAACCGAGGCGGGCCTTGTAAAAACCCGAGCCCTGGCGCACGAATACGACGGTGCGCGTAAAGCTCAAACCGGCCAATACCGTTTCCGAGGCCAGCGCGAGCACCGGCGCGAGCGCGTTTTCCGAGGGCAGCGCGCGCAGGTCTTCCAGGCCGGCCGCGATGCGCGCTTCGGCGTTGACGCTTGCGCGAGCGATGGCATCGGCGTTCGCGCGCAACTCGTCGATTTCGCGCATGAAGCCTTCGCCGGCTTCTTCGCGCGCTAGCGCGACGGTCATTTGCACGAGTTCATCGGGCTCGCTGCCGAGCGCACGGCCGTAATGCTGCGCCAATTCGGCGATCTGCACTTCGCGGGTATGTTCGGCCATGTCGGCCGCGCTCAACACGCCGGCCACGTCCGTGGAAAAATTGGTGACGGCCCGCAGCCAATGTATCTGCGGCGGTTCCTTCGCATCGGGCTCGTAGTTGCCCATGCCCGCGCGAATCGTATCGGGCAGGCGCCAGCGCGTGGCCGCCTCTTGCCCGAGTTCCTCGAAGCTGACGCCGAGCACGGCCGCGCAGGCCGCGCTTTCGTCCATGTCTCCCGCGCTCGCCTTCCGGCGAATCTGTTCCCATTCCGCTTCGAGGTAAAAGACGACGAGCAGCTTGCCGACCTGCCGCATGAGCGTGCATACGACGGCTTCCTCGCCTTCGCGCAGATCGCCGTGTTCGGTGAGCTTGCGCGCCACGCAGCCCGAGAGCATCGTGCGATTCAATTCGAGCTTCGCATCGATGCGGTGCGGCGCGCTGTGATGGAAGTGATCGACGAGCTTCAAGCCGACAACGAGATGACCGACGGCGTCCATGCCGAGTACCATCAGCGCACGCGTGACGGTGGTGATGTTGCCGCCGAACGCCATGTACATGGCCGAGTTCGCGAGCCGCAGCACCTTTTGCGTCAGCGCGAAATCCGATAGCACGACTTGTACGAGTCCCGTGAAATCGAGGTCGTCGTTCTTCATGGCCGCCATCGTCGTGCGCAACGATTGCGACAGCATCGGAAAGTCGCCGCGCTCGCTCATGCGCGCCCACAGCTTATCGAGCAGCGCCGCCTTTACCATGTGAATCTCGTTCGAACCATACGGATATTTGTTTATCTATACCGCCGCCGTGGTCACGCCCGCCTCGTGCAGATGCAGCACGCGGTCCTCGAAGCGTTTCGCCAACTCATCGGACGGCAATGCCTTGCAAACCAGCCAACCTTGAATGTGATCGCAGCCCATCGAGGTCAGCAGCTCGCGCTGCGCTTCGGTCTCGACGCCCTCGGCGACGAGTTCGAGTTCGAGCGTTTGGGCGAGGCCGACCACGGCGGACACGATCGCTTGATCGTTGCGAGAGGTTAGCAGGTTCTCGACGAAACTGCGGTCGATCTTTAGCTTCGCCAGCGGAAAACGTTGCAGATATGCCAGCGACGAGTAGCCGGTGCCGAAATCGTCGACGGCGAAGCGAATCCCGATCGTGGTCAGCTCTTCGAGCAGGACCTTCGCGTGGGCCGGATCCTGCATGAGCAGCGATTCGGTGATCTCGAACACGAGCCGGCTGGGATCGACGCCCGTCAGCGCCAGGGCGTCCCGCACGTTTTGCGTGAAGCGGGGATCGCGGAACTGCTGCGGCGAAACGTTGACGGCGACATATTGCAGCACGATGCCCTGCGCGTCCCACTGCATGAGCTGCATGCAGGCGATCTTCAGGACCCAGTTGCCGAGGTAGTTGATCAGCCCGATCGATTCGGCAAGCGGGATGAAAGTCGAGGGCGGAACGAACCCATGCACGGGATGATGCCAGCGGATCAGCGCCTCCACGCCGACGACACCGCGGCTGTGACTGCTCGTGATCGGCTGGAAATGCAGGGAAAACTCGCCGTTGCGCACGCCGTCGTAGAGGTCGGCCTCCAGTTTGAGGCGCTCCGCGTCGGCGGGATCGGCATGCGCCGTATGGAACGCGAGCGTATTGCTGCCGGAGGCCTTGGCTTGGGCGAGCGCCTGATCGGCGCGGCGAAGCAACTGGTCGTAGTAACCGGAGGCGCCGGTATCGTGCGCGGGGTCCGGATAAAGCGCCACGCCGACGCTGGCCGAGAGGTGTACGGGCTGGCCGTCCACCGCGTACGGCTGTTGAACGGCCGTCATGAAGCGCCGGCCGAGCGCCTCGGCCTGCTGGGCGGCCAATTCGCGCGTGCCCGCACGGACCAAAACGGCGAATTCGTCGCTGGTTACGCGGGCGAGCATGTCGTCGGCCGTCACGAGCGCCTCGAGCCGGCGCGCCGTTTCCCGTAGCAGCGTGTCGCCGGCGTCGTAGCCGAGTGCCCGGTTCACGCGTTGGTAATCGTCGAGATCGACCAGCAGCAGGGCGGCGCCGCTGCCGTTCGCATCGGCCTCCTCCTGCGCCCGCTTGACGGCGGCGGTGAGCGCCAGCGCATTCGCCAGGCCCGTCATCCGGTCGCTGTGCAACTCGTAGGTCAGTCTTTCCTCGTTGGCGCGCCACGCCGAGACGTCGAATGCGCTGATCGCGAAGCCCGCCGTGCCGGCATGACTGCTCGCGACCACCCGCATCTCGACCGCGATCGGGTACGTTAACGATTTCATCAAGTGCAACGTGGCGCGCTCGACGCGGCCGCTTTCGGCGGCGCGGGCGATGAGCGCGTCGAGCGTGTGCATTTCGCCGCTCGGCACCAACTCGTGCAGCGACACCGTTTGCAAGTACTCGCGCCGGTAGCCGATGAACCGAAGGCTCGCGTCGGAGACGTATAGAAAGCGCAAATGCTTGTCCACGTGCGCCAAGAAATCGACCGCGCCCAGCGTTTTTTCGAGTTGCAACGTTAGGGTGCCGCGTTCGTCGCCGATATCGAAGGCGTCTGGGTGTGCGCGCGCTCTACCCGCGCGCAAGCGCAGCAGGTCAAGAGCCGCGCGCCAGGCGCTGCGGCGAGATGCGCCGGTTGATTTTGCTTGCATTCGTTCTCGCTGGCGACCGAAGTCGATCGGGCAGAGGGCGCAGGCCGTACGCCACCTCGCCATACCTCCTATCAGGACTCTTTATCGGCGACGCGTAAGAATTCTTTAGGGACAATGTACGTAAATCCAACGAAACTTGAGTCGGGATTGGCCCCGACATGCTTTTGCGGCACATTTTGTGGACAATGGGAGCGCGTCGAGCGGGGAAGGGCACGGGGTCCGGCCCTTTCCCGGCTCCGAGCAGTGCACGATGGAGGGATTCCCGGCCTTGTTTCAGGACGTGGCGGCGGCCCTGACCGCTCGCGACGCGCTCGTTTGTTCTACACCAAGCTGGATCAGTTATGGCCGAAATTTCGATCGTCCGCACGGATGCGCCGCCCGTATGCGAAGCGCGCGCCCAATGCGAAATCGACTGTCTTTACCTCGGGCGTCAGCCGATCGTCGCGCGAGGCGGAGCCCTAGCGGCCTATGAGTTGCTCTTTCGCGAGAGCGAGGTCAACCGCGCGTTCATCTGCGACGATGCTCGCGCCACCGCGCGCGTCGTCGTGAACACGATGTGCAGCATGGGCGTGTCGGTGACGCTGGGCCCGCATCGCGGTTATGTGAACATGTGTCGCGATATGCTCTTCGACGACGCCGTGATGTTGCTGCCGCCCGAACGCTTTGTGCTCGAAGTGCTCGAAACGGTGTGCGTGGATGCGCCGCTGATCGAGCGCATCGACAAGCTGCGCCGCGTCGGTTTCAAAGTGGCGCTCGACGATATCATCGATCTGTCGGATGCGCTGACGGCGCTGTTGCCGCATGTCGATATCGTCAAGGTGGACTTTCTATCCGCCCACCGCGAGAGGTTGCCCGCGTTGGCCGAAGCCGTGAAAGCGCACGGTAAGACGCTCGTCGCCGAAAAGGTGGAGACGCATGAGGATTACGCGCTTGCGCGTGAACTCGGCTTCGATCTCTTTCAAGGCTACTTCTTCGCCCGTCCGCAAGTGCTGTCGGCGCGGCGCGGCGACCCGTCGCGGCAGTCGTTGCTGCGGATGCTCGCGTTGATCGCCTCGGAGGCGCCGCTCGTCGAACTCGAGCAAGAACTGAAGCGCAGCCCCGACGTCGTCATGCAGCTTTTGCGGCTCGTCAATTCGAGCGCCTATGGGCTCGGGCGGCGCATCGGCTCGGTGCGCGAGGCGATTCTCGCGGCCGGTACGAGGCAGATCGCACGCTGGGCGCAGTTGCTGCTTTACGCATCGAGCGGGGAGTTGTCGTGGCGCTCCGATCCTTTGGCGCAGCTCGTCGGCGCCCGCTCGCGCTTCATGGAATTGGCTGCGGCCCGTGTTCGGCCCGATAGCGAACGATTCGTCGATCGCGCCTTCATGACGGGCGTGTTTTCGCTCGTGCACGTGCTGCTCGGCGATGCCGAGCCGGGCGATTCGCTCGTGCAAGTCGGGCTCGTGGCGGAGATCAGCGATGCCATCGTGCATCGCGCCGGACCGCTCGGCGCGATGCTCACGATCGCCGAAGCGGCGGAGCGCGGCGCACACGAACGCGCGGCGCGCGAACTGGCGCGCGTGCATCCGGAGCTTGGCGCCCTTACGCCGTCCGTGTTCGCCGAGATCAACCTCGAAGCCGCGATGTGGGCGCGAGCGCACGAGGTGGCCTGAGCGGGGCACTTGCCGGCGCGAAAACCGCGGCCGTGGTTCAATAACGCGGCGTGCGCATCGAGGATGCCCCGGATGGGGTGCGGCTCGACGGCGCCCTTGCATGCGGCAGGGGCCTTTGTTCGCGCGCGCCAACCCTGTTCCGAGGAATCGCAATGAACCGAAGCTTGCACCGCGCTGCGTGCGCGGCCCTACTGGGCGCGGTCCTTTCCGTTTGTTCGCTCGATGCGTCGGCCGTGCTGAAGGTGGGCGAGAAGGCGCCGGCTTTCACGACCGAGGCATCGCTCGGCGGCAACGCCTATTCGTATTCGCTCGCCGACGCGTTGAAGAACGGCCCCGTCGTCCTGTACTTCTATCCCGCCGCGTTCACGAAAGGATGCACGATCGAGGCGCACGAGTTCGCCGATGCCGTCGACGAATACAAGCGCTACGGAGCGACTGTGATCGGCGTATCGCACGACGACATCGCGACGCTGAAGAAGTTTTCCGTCAGCGAATGCCGCAGCAAGTTCCCCGTGGCTGCCGACCCCGAGCGGCACATCATCGATGCCTATGACGCCGCGATGCCCCTCAAGAAGACGATGGCGAATCGAGTGTCGTATGTGATCGCCCCGGACGGCACGATCCTCTACGAATACACGAGCTTGTCGCCCGATCAGCATGTGAAGAACACGATGAGCGCCGTCCAGGAATGGGCGAAGCAACATCCGCGGCAATAACCGCCCGCGCATTTCCGCCCCGCGTTTGACGAACGGCGAGGGGCGGCGCCCGCGGCCGTTTTGTTGCGGCCTCCCCGTTTGGTGACGAGCCTCTACGATTTCGATACGGCGCAGCGTCGATAAAGCACGACAATCGAGACGTTGCGTAACGTCGAAAACTAGAGCGTTCGGCAGGATGCAGGCGGCTGCGATGCGGCGCGCCGCGCGGTTGCCGGGGAGGGGACGGCATGTTCGCTGGAAAGCGGCGATCGGCGCGCGTACGTTTGAGCGTTCGCGCGGCCGGATTATCCGCGTTGACGGGGGCGTTCATTGCTCTCGTATCGCTCGCGGGCTGCGGCGACGCGGCGCTGGCTGCCCGCGCGGAAGGCGCCGATGCGCCACCGCGTATCGAAGCGCTGAAGACACGGCAACTCGAACACGAGCGGCAAATACGGTTGCGCGTGCCGGCGGCAAGCGGCATGTCGATCAGCCGCACGCGCGAGGCGACGCTGCGCGATTCCGGGATCGGCGCGACTTTGCTGTTCGCGCGTGACGTCGATTTTCGGGTAACGGGCGGTTTAGGTTTCGTCATCCGCTCCATGGCCGCGACGATGAGGCCGACGCGGGCGGGCGAGCCTATCGTCTTCGACGATCCCACCAGTGTCGCCATCGATGTCCATCGCGGCGAAGTGACGCTCGATGCCGATCGCCTGACGGCCGTCTTCGGCCAGTACTTATTCGACTATGCGGGCACGCCGCTGCGCGATGTGCGCGTGGCCCCGGCCGGGGGCGAGTTGCGCGTGACGGGGCGGATGTGGCGCGGGGCGTGGGTACCTTTCGCGCTAGCCGGCCGGCTTACGCTCGGCTCACCCGGTACGCTCGTCTTTCATGCCACGCATGTGAGCGTCGCGGGCGTCGATGCCGACCGCATCATGCAGGCGGCCCATGTGAGCATGGCCGATTTGCTGACGATCGATACGCCGATCGCGCGGCTCAAGGGCGACGACATCGTCATGCTCGCTGCCCGGCTCATGCCGCCGCCCGTGCTGTCGATGACGATCGTCGGCGTGAACGTCGAGACGGGTGGCGTCACGCTCGTGCTCGACGATGGGACGCTCAAATCAATCGAGTGGCCCGCGCGGATGCCCGAGCGGGGCATGCTGCTCCTCGGCGGCGACGTCAAGTTCATGCGCTCGATGCCGATGAACCTCGATCTTGCGCTGCATCCGGTCGATGCGCATGCGCCGTTCGTGTTCGATCTATATCGCTATCGCGACCAACTCTCGGCGGGGTACATGACGTTCCAGGCCGACGGCGCATTGGACGTATTCGTTCCCACCGCGGCGCCGCCGGTGGCGGTCTCGCCGGGCTCGGCCCTCGCGCGCTACAACGATACGTTTTTGCTCGCCCAGCAGCATGCGCTCGATACGGCCCGCGAGCGCTGGCGTGCCACGAGCGATGGCTCCGGGCAGGCCGTTGCGTCCGCAACCGGCGCAGCAACTGCTCCGGCTCATGCCGCGGCGGATACCCCCGCACGGGTACGCGCATCCTGGCATGAGCCGAGCGTCGCGATGTCCGCCCCGAGCGAGCGTGCGTCGCAACCCGCGCCGACCTGCGCCCATTTGTCCAACGTCGACTTTTTCGTGACGGGCGGGATCGGTTTTCACGTGCGTACGCTCGATGTCCAAATGGTGCCCAAGCGCGCCGGCGATCCGGTCGATCTCGACGATCCGAATCAGTACGAGATCCGCATCGTCGGCGGCGAAGTCCTCGAGCCTTGGCCCGCGATGGCCGCGCTCTTCAACGATTATTTGCTCGACTATTCCCCGCGTTCGCTGAACGCGCTTTCGCTGGCCGCGCACGACGGCGTGCTCGACGTGACGGGCGGCATCAAGCTTTGGAATCATGTTCCGGGGGCGTGGCTGCCGCTGTCGATGACGGGAAAGATCGAGGTGCTCGACGCGCGGCATCTCGCTTACGTACCGAGCCGCGTGGCCGTGCTCGGCGTGCCGCAGGCCGATCTATTGCATCTATTGAGAATCCCGCTTGCCTGGTTGACGCCGTTCGATCGCAAGGGGGCGAGGTTATCGGGCGACCGCCTCGTCTTCGATCAATACACGGTGTTTCCCCCGCCGGTGCTCGCGGGCCGTTTGGCCAGCGCCGAGGTAACCGATCAGGGGCTCGTTCTGAAGTTCGCGCGCGACCCGGACGCCATCGTCGCGCATCCGCCCGCGAATGCGAGCGGCAGCTATGTGTGGATCGAGGGCGGGGACGTGAAGATGTTCGATGCGCTCGCCGTCAACGCACGCACGCTGATTCACGACGACAGCCGCGAGACCATGCGTTTCGACCTTTACGATTATCGGCGCGACGTCGCGCGCGGGCAGGTGCGGATGCGGCTCGACGGCACGCTGGACGTCTCGCTCGGGGGCGATCGGTAGCATATCGGCAGCCGCTTACTCGACAGGTCCGTATACCTCGAAAACCTGATAGTTAGCGCATTGGGTATTTAGTGAGATCGTGTTGGCCCAATTGAATTTCCGGACCTAATGACTTACTGTCTCTCCGATATTTTATCTGTCGATGTGGGCCGATGAGCACGACGTTACGTTCCGCTAAGCCCGAAATCGTTGCCGCGATTTTGCTTTGCCCGATTAGTCTGGCCAGTATGGGAATGCTGATCAAAGCGGCGGGCGGCGTACCCCAATCCGCGCTGTTGCTCGCACGCTTCGGGGTGCCCGCTTTGATCTATTGGGGCCTGCTGGCCGTCAAGCGCTACCCGTTCCGAACCATTCGGCCGCATAAGCATCTGTTGCGGGCCGCACTCGGCTTCCTATCGGTTTCAAGCTTGTTCGCAGCGATCGCACGCATTCCCTTGTCGACGGCGCTATGTCTGTCCTACACATTGCCGTTTTTCGCCTATGCGATCGGCATGCTTTCCAGGCGGCAACGCCCCGATGCGAGAGGATTGTGTGTCATCGGCGCGCTCGTCGGCGTCGCGTGCATGACCAATCCGAGCGCGCATGCCGACGTCGTCGGGATCGCATTCGGACTTGCCTCGGCGTTCTTCGGCGCGATCGCGCTTTACGAAATCAAACGGGTTGCACGAACCGAGGATGCCGATGCTGTGCTCCTCATGTATTTCACGATCTCGACGATCGGCTTGACGCTATATATCCTGCTCTTCGATGCGAGCGCCGAGCGGATGGCACATTCTTTTCCTTGGGGAACACTGACGCTGATCGGGCTGTGCGGCCTGCTATATCAAATCGGACTCGTGACTTCGCTCAAGGAAGCGTCGGTGTCCCTCGTCTCCATGTTTCTGCTGTTCTCGGTCGTGATCGGTTTCGCCGGCGATCGACTCTTGTTCGGAGCTACGTTCACGATCGTCGGGACCGTGGGACTTGTCGTGCTGGCCGCGAGCATCTTGTGCTTTCAGTACTTCGAAAGTTCGAAGCGATCGCAATAGACGCCGCGCTCAGGCAAGCGCCGACCCAGAGCCTGCCGTGGTCGACCGTCGAATATCAATAACCGGGCGGCGGCGGAGGCGGCGGCGTGTAATAGCGCCGCGTCTCATAGCCGTTGTCGTAGCCGGCAGGCATCGGCACGCGCTCGCCCGCCGCATACATGCACTGGACGTAGGCATAGTCGTAGCGCCGCTGAATGTCGTACGCCGAGCCTTGCGCGGTGCCCATGCCGATGGCGCCGCCCGTCAGAAGCCCGGCGCCGGCTCCGACGGCCGCGCCGCGTCCGCCGCCGAACGCGGCACCGGCCGCCGCGCCC
>NZ_QUBS01000048.1 GCF_003390925.1 Trinickia diaoshuihuensis
ACTGATGGAGCATGTGGCCAAGGGCGATCAGCACAAGATCCTCGAAGAGTGCACGCTGCCGCTCACGGGCGTGGGCGTGGTCAATCGGATCATCACCGACCTGGGCGTGATCGACGTCACCGATGCGGGCCTGAAACTCGTCGAACTCGCGCCGGGCGTGACCGTCGATGAGATCAAGGCGAAGACGGGCGCGCCGCTCGATACGAGCGCGGTGAACTGAACCGGGGCTCGCGCGCGGCGGATGCCATCGCGCCGCGCCATGTCCATCCGAGGACGACGATACGATGACTGAGACGACGCCGACCGCCGCCGCGAATCCCGCGGCGGCTCCCGCTCCCGTGCAACGTTACGTGCAATGCGCGAGCCCCACGGGCCTGCATCGGATGGCTTACACGGAATGGGGCGATCCCGCCAACAAACGCGTGCTGGTCTGCGTGCACGGACTCACGCGTTCGGGGCGCGATTTCGATCGCGTCGCGGCGGCGCTCGCCGACGTCTATCGCGTCGTTTGTCCGGACGTCGCGGGCCGCGGCCTGTCCGATTGGCTCGGCGATCCGAACCGCTACGTCGTGCCGCAATACGTTGCCGACATGGTTACCTTGATCGCGCGGCTCGACGTCGAGTCGGTCGACTGGTTCGGCACGTCGATGGGCGGTGTGATCGGCATGACGCTGGCGGGCTTGCCGGGTTCGCCGATCCGCAAATTGCTGGTCAATGATATCGGACCGCATATCGAGCCCGGCGCGCTCGACCGGATTCGCGACTACCTCGGCAAACCCGGGACCTTCGGGACGCTGCGCGAAGCCGTCGATTACGCCGCTTCGCTCGCGCCGGGTTTCGGGCCGTTGAGCGCGGACGAGTGGTACGAGATCAACGCGCCGCTGATGCGCCAGCGCGAGGACGGCGCCTGGGTCTTGCGCTACGACCCGGCGATCGCGCAGCCGTTCGCTGCCGTCAACCCCGACGCCGGGCTCGGCGCGGAGCAGCTTTTGTGGCGCTTGTTCGAGGCGATTCCGGGCCCTGTGCTGGTCGTGCGCGGCGGCGAGTCGGATCTGCTGTCGACGCAAACCGTCGCCGCCATGGTCGAGCGCGGCCAAGCGGTGTCGAGCGTCGAAATCGCAGGGGTGGGCCATGCCCCGGCGTTTCTCGATGCGGGGCAAATCGGCATTGCGCGCCGTTTCTTCGTCGGCGACGACGGGTACGCGTCATAATAGCGGTTTGCGGCCGCATGCGGCCTTCGGAAATTTTTCGTACCCGATCAGGACTTCACATGGCAGTCATTCGTCATCACGTCGGCAACCGCCTCTCGGAAATCGCGATTCACAACGGCACGATCTACCTGGCCGGGCAGATCGCCGAGGAGACGAGCCAGGACATCCGCGGGCAGACGCGCGAAGTGCTGGGCCATATCGATCGGCTGCTCGCCGAAGCGGGCAGCGACAAGTCGCAACTGCTGTCGGTGCAGATTTACTTGGCCGACATGAACGACTTTCAAGGCATGAACGCGGTCTGGGACGAGTGGGTCCAGCAAGGCGCCACGCCGCCGCGCGCCACCGTGGAGGCGAAGCTCGCCAATCCGGCATGCCTCGTCGAAATCGTCGTCGTCGCGGCCCAGCGCGGCTGAGCAATCGAACCTCGCAGTTCCCGTCCCACGCAAGAGAGTCGAACGATGAACGCCGATACGGTCGTCGCCGGCGCGCCGTCGTTGCCGTCATTTGAAGATGCGCTCGCTTTCGTGCGCGAGCACGCGGGCGACGCGCGTCTCGCGTCCGGCGAATTGCTGGCCGAACATGCGGCGGGCACCGCGTCGATCGTCGGCAAGCTCAACGTCGATCCGCCCGCAGTGTTGGCCGCGGCGTTGTTCGCGTTGACGCCGCATCTCGCCGAGCCGGAACGGGTCATCGCCGAGCGTTTCGGCGAAGAGGTGGGGCAACTCGTGAGCGACGTGCGCAAGCTGCTCCGGCTCGGGACGGTCAGCTTGAAAGCGGCGAGCAACGCCATGCCGGAGGCGGGCCGCGATGCGCAGGCGGCGCGCCGCGCGCAAATCGAGGCGCTGCGCAAGATGTTGCTCGCGTTCGCGCAGGATATTCGCGTGGTGCTGATCCGGCTCGCGTCGCGCTTGCAAACGCTGCGCTACTACGCGGCCGCGAAACTTTCGCCCGGAGCCGACGTGGCCCGCGAGACGCTCGAGATCTACGCGCCGCTCGCGAATCGGCTGGGCATTTGGCAATTGAAATGGGAACTCGAGGATCTCGCGTTTCGTTTCGAAGACCCCGATACCTATAAGCGCATCGCGAAGCTGCTCGACGAGAAGCGGGTCGAGCGCGAGTCGTACGTCGCGCAAGCGATCGAGCGGTTGCAGCAAGAACTCGCGGCGGCGCATATCGAGGCCGAGGTCAGCGGGCGCCCGAAGCACATCTACAGCATATGGCGCAAGATGCGCGGCAAGGCGCTCGACTTCGCCGAGTTGTACGACGTGCGTGCGTTCCGCGTCATCGTTCCGGACATCAAGGATTGCTACGCGGTGCTCGGCATCGTCCACAATCTTTGGCAGCCCGTGCCGAAGGAATTCGACGATTACATCTCGCGGCCGAAGCCGAACGGCTATAAGTCGTTGCATACGGTCGTCATCGGCGACGACGGTCGCGCGTTCGAAGTGCAAATCCGCACGCACGAGATGCATCGCTTCGCAGAGTACGGCATCGCCGCGCATTGGCGCTATAAGGAAGCGGGCGTCCGCGGCTACGGCGGGCAGTTCAGCGCGAGCGAGAAATACGATGAGAAGATCGCGTGGCTGCGCCAGTTGCTCGCGTGGAAGGAAGACGTCGCCGAAGGCGAGCCCGCGGCGGCGAGGCCCTGGGAGCAATTGCGCCATGCCACGCTCGACGACGACCACATCTACGTGCTCACGCCGCAAGCGCGCGTGATCGCGCTGCCGCAGGGCGCGACGCCGCTGGACTTTGCCTATCACTTGCATAGCGAACTCGGTCACCGCTGCCGCGGCGCGCGCGTCGACGGCGCGATGGTGCCGCTGAACAAGCCGTTGCAGAACGGCCAGACGGTGGAGATCGTCGCGGTGAAGGAGGGCGGCCCTTCGCGCGATTGGCTCAATCCGCAACTCGGCTATTTGCAGAGCAATCGCGCGAAGCAGAAGGTGCGCGCGTGGTTCAACGCGATCGAATTGCAAGAGCACATCGCGACCGGCCGCGCGATGGTCGAAAAGACCCTGCAGCGCGAAGGCAAGACGTCGGTCAATCTCGATCAGCTCGCGGCGAAGCTCGGCTTCAAGTCGACCGACGATCTATTCAACGTCGTCGGCAAGGAAGAGTTCAGCCTGCGCAACGTCGAGCAGGCGCTCTCCGATACGGCGCCGCCCGAGCCGCAAGCCGATACGCCCGAGCAATTCGAAAAGCGCGGCAGCGGCGCGAGCGTGGCGCGCGGCGCGTCGACGGGCGTGCTCGTGGTCGGCGTCGATGCGTTGCTGACGCAACTTGCGCGCTGCTGCCGGCCAGCGCCGCCCGACGAAATCAGCGGCTTCGTCACGCGCGGCAAGGGCATGTCGATTCATCGCAGCGATTGCGCGATGTTCCGGCGCATGGCGGCGGGGGCGCCCGAGCGCGTGCTGGCCGCCGCCTGGTCGGCCGACGTGATGGTGGGGCGTGGCTCGTCGGTGTATCCGGTCGATATCACGATCGAGGCGCAAGACCGGCAAGGGCTGCTGCGCGATATCTCCGAAGTGTTCGCGCGCGAGAAGATGAATGTCGTCGGCGTGAAGACGATGAGCCGGCGCACGAGCGCGTTCATGCAATTCACGGTGGAAGTATCGAGCTCCTCGCAGATCCAGCGCGCCTGCACGCTGCTCGGCGAAGTAGCCGGCGTCGTCAGCGCGACGCGCAAGTCTTAGCTTTTTTCATGTGAAAGCATAAAAGTACTTGCCAAGGTTCAATAGGGTCCATATAATCGCTTCTTCTTCAGGCTCGTAGCTCAGCTGGTTAGAGCACCACCTTGACATGGTGGGGGTCGTTGGTTCGAGTCCAATCGAGCCTACCAACGAAAATCGAATGCCCGGTCCGCCGGGCGTTCAGCAGCAGTCAAAGGCGCGAGAGCGCACAAGGCGAATACGGTTATGACACCGCGAACGTTGACCGAAACCTTTTCGGAGCGACGCTAGTCGAGGACCTCTTTCGCCCTGTTAGTCTGCTTGTCAGTGAAAGTGAATGCGGCCCCTCGAAAGCGGGGCCGCATTTTTTTTATCCGTCTTTTGCTTGGCAAGTCTTGCTGTTTTGGTTTGTTGCCGCCAATCGATTGTTTTTGATGCCGCGCGCGGCATCTCGGAGAGAACGCAATGGTTTCGATACGCCTGCCCGACGGTTCGTCTCGACAATACGATCACCCGGTGACGGTGGCGGAAGTCGCTGCCTCGATCGGTCCGGGTCTCGCGAAGGCCGCGCTCGGCGGCAAGCTCGACGGCGAACTCGTCGATACTTCGACGCTGATCGAGCGCGACGCCTCGCTCGCGATCGTCACGGAGAAGGACCCGGACGGCCTCGATATCATTCGCCACTCGGCGGCGCACTTGCTCGCATACGCCGTGAAAGATCTCTATCCCGAAGCGCAAGTGACGATCGGGCCTGTGATCGACAACGGCTTTTACTACGACTTCGCTTATCAACGGCCGTTTACGCCCGAGGATCTCGAGAAGATCGAAAAGCGCATGCTCGAGCTCGCGAAGAAGGACGAGCCTGTGTCGCGCCGTGTCGTCTCGCGCGATGAAGCGGTGGCGTACTTCAAGAGCATCGGCGAGAAATACAAGGCCGAGATCATCGAATCGATCCCGGCGAGCGACGAGATCAAGCTCTACTCGCACGGCGGTTTCACCGATCTGTGCCGCGGCCCGCACGTCCCGTCCACGGGCAAGCTGAAGGTCTTCAAGCTGATGAAGGTCGCGGGCGCCTACTGGCGCGGCGACTCGAAGAACGAGCAGTTGCAGCGCATTTACGGCACGGCTTGGGCGAAGAAGGAAGAGCAAGATGCCTATCTGCATATGCTCGAGGAAGCCGAGAAGCGCGATCACCGCAAGCTCGGCCGCCAGCTCGACCTGTTCCATCTGCAAGACGAATCGCCGGGCATGGTGTTCTGGCATCCGAAGGGCTGGTCGCTGTGGCAGCAGGTCGAGCAGTACATGCGCCGGCGCGTGAATGCCGACGGCTATCTCGAGATCAAGACGCCGATGATCATGGACCGCTCGCTGTGGGAAGCGTCGGGCCATTGGCAGAACTATCGCGAGAACATGTTCACGACGGAGTCGGAAAAGCGCGACTACGCGATCAAGCCGATGAACTGCCCGGGCCACGTGCAGGTGTTCAAGCACGGCTTGCGTTCGTACCGCGACTTGCCGCTGCGCTACGCCGAGTTCGGCTCGTGCCATCGCAACGAGGCATCCGGCGCGCTGCATGGTTTGATGCGCGTGCGCGGCTTCGTCCAGGACGATGCGCATATCTTCTGTACGGAAGAGCAGTTCATCGAGGAGTCGATCAAATTCAATACGCTCGCGATGAGCGTCTATCGCGATTTCGGCTTCGAGAACATCGATATCAAGCTCTCGCTGCGTCCGGAGCAGCGCGCGGGGACGGATGAGACGTGGGATCGCGCCGAGGAAGGCTTGCGTCAAGCGCTGACGGCGTGCGGCCTTAAGTGGGAAGAACTCGAAGGCGAGGGCGCATTCTACGGCCCGAAGATCGAGTACCACATCAAGGATGCGCTCGGCCGGTCGTGGCAGTGCGGTACGCTGCAGCTCGACATGGTGCTGCCGGAGCGGCTCGGCGCCGAGTACGTGGCCGAGGACAATAGCCGCCGCCGGCCCGTGATGTTGCACCGGGCGATCGTCGGTTCGATGGAGCGTTTCCTCGGGATTTTGATCGAGCACCATGCCGGCGCGATGCCGCCGTGGCTGGCGCCGACGCAGGCCGTCGTCATGAATATCGCCGAAAGCCAGGCCGAGTATGCGCAGAGCTTGGCCCAAACGTTGCAAAAACAAGGGCTTAGAATCGAGCTCGATTTGCGCAACGAGAAAATTAGCTATAAAATACGCGAGCATACGCTCGAAAAAGTGCCGTACCTGCTCGTGGTAGGCGACAAAGAGCGTGAAGCACAAACGGTAGCCGTGCGTGCCCGTGGCGGTGTCGATCTGGGCGTCATGCCGATCGATACCTTCGTTGAGCGCCTGCGTGAAGACGTTCAGGCGTTCAAGTAAGCCACTGCGGCAGCGCGGCTCGTTTTTTTAATTTTTAGAGGAAACGGAACATCGCTACTGATAAGGGGCACCGCATCAACGGTGAGATTACCGCACCCGAGGTGCGTCTAGTCGGAGTCGACAACGAACCGCTCGGCATCGTGAAACTGGCTGATGCTTTCCGCATGTCGGAACAGCAGGACGTCGATCTGGTGGAAATCGCCCCGCAGGCGGTCCCACCGGTCTGCCGTTTGATGGATTACGGCAAGTTCAAGTACCAGGAAGCGAAGAAGCAGCACGAGGCGAAGCTCAAGCAGAAGGTCATCCAGGTCAAGGAAGTGAAGTTCCGCCCGGGTACCGATGACGGCGATTACAACGTCAAGCTGCGTAATCTCGTGCGCTTCCTAGAGGACGGCGACAAGACGAAGATCACGTTGCGTTTTCGCGGACGCGAAATGGCGCACCAGGAAATCGGCATGCGGATGCTCGAGCGTTTGCGCACCGACCTCGAGGAAGTAGGTCAGGTCGAGCAAATGCCGAAGATGGAAGGGCGCCAGATGATCATGGTGCTCGCGCCGAAGAAGAAGAAGTAGCGTTCGGCGCGCCGCCGATTGGCCCATAGCGGGCGGATGGCGGTGTGTGCGACGAAGCAGTTAGAGAAGTAGAAGTGCCTAGCAGGTTTCGGAGCGGCGCCCGGCGGTATCGGGTGCCGCTCCTGAAAACGCGGCGGCCGGCAACGGCTGAGCCGCAGACAAGTGGACTGGGTTTCAAAGGGCGGAGCTAGGGCTTTTGGCCGGCCGCACACCCATCGCCATCAAATAACGGAGTTGTTCGTCATGCCTAAGATGAAGACCAAGAAGAGCGCCGCAAAGCGCTTCGTGGTGCGTCCGGGCGGTACCGTCAAGCGCGGTCAAGCCTTCAAGCGCCACATTCTCACGAAGAAAACCACGAAGAATAAGCGTCACCTGCGCGGTTCGGCAGCGGTGCACGAGTCCAACTTGGATTCCGTGCGCGCGATGATGCCCTTCGCCTAACCCTCAACCTTTACTCATAGGAGCGAAACATGCCTCGAGTCAAACGTGGGGTTACGGCACGTGCCCGCCACAAGAAGATCATCAACCTGGCCAAGGGTTACCGCGGCCGCCGCAATAACGTCTACCGCATCGCGAAGCAAGCGGTCATGCGCGCGGGCCAATACGCCTACCGCGACCGCCGCAACAAGAAGCGCGTATTCCGTGCGCTGTGGATCACGCGTATCAACGCGGCCGTCCGTCAGCACGATATGACGTACAGCGTGTTCATCAACGGCCTGAAGAAGGCCTCGATCGAACTCGACCGCAAGGTGCTGGCCGATATGGCCGTGTTCGACAAGGCTGCTTTTGCCGCGATCGTGAAGCAGGTGAAAGCCGCCGTTGCAGCCTAATTGATCAATTAGTCACTGCGTGGTTCGTCTGGAGCGCCGGGGCAAGCCGGTGCTTCGGACAAGAAAACGGGGCTCCTCACCGAGCCCCTTTTTTTTGCTGGCCGCACTTACGTAAAACACCGACGTTGAAATGATGGGATCAATGGATCTGGACCGGATTGTCGCCGACGCGCAAGAAGCTTTCTCGCAAGCTGCCGATAGCGTCTCGCTCGAAAACGAGAAGGCGCGTTTTCTCGGCAAGGCGGGCATGTTGACCGAGCTGCTCAAGGGGCTCGGCAAGCTGGACCCCGAGGCACGCAAGACCGAGGGCGCGCGCATCAACGTCGCGAAGCAGCAAGTGGAAGCGGCGCTCACCGCGCGGCGCGATGCGCTCGCGCAGGCATTGCTCGAGCAACGCCTGACCGCCGAGGCCATCGACGTCACGCTGCCTGGCCGCGGCATCGGCGCCGGCAGCTTGCATCCCGTGATGCAAACGTGGGAGCGCGTGGAACGGATTTTCGGCTCGATCGGCTTCGACGTCGCCGACGGCCCCGAGATCGAAACGGATTGGTACAACTTCACGGCGCTCAATAGCCCGGAAAACCATCCGGCGCGGTCGATGCAAGATACGTTTTACGTCGACGGAAAAGACGCGGGCGGACGTCCGCTGCTGTTGCGCACCCATACGAGTCCGATGCAAGTGCGCTACGCGCGCAGCAATACGCCGCCGATCAAGGTCATCGTGCCGGGCCGCACCTATCGCGTCGACAGCGATGCGACGCACTCGCCGATGTTCAATCAGGTCGAGGGTTTGTGGATCGAGGAGAACATCAGCTTCGCCGATCTGAAAGGCGTCTATACCGATTTCCTGAAGAAATTCTTCGAGCGCGACGACATTCTCGTGCGCTTTCGGCCTTCGTATTTCCCGTTCACCGAACCGTCGGCCGAAATCGATATGAAGTTCGAGGAAGGCAAGAACGCGGGCAAGTGGCTCGAGATTTCGGGTTCGGGCCAAGTGCATCCGAACGTCATCCGCAATATGGGCCTCGATCCCGAGCGCTATATCGGTTTCGCGTTCGGCAGCGGGCTCGAGCGTCTGACGATGCTGCGCTACGGCGTGCAGGATCTGCGGCTGTTCTTCGAGAACGATCTGCGCTTCTTGCGGCAATTCGCGTAACGCGCCTCTAGCGCGTACCTACAGCCGCAAGCGGTGCCTGGGCCGAGCGAGCGCCCGCCCGAGCATGGACCCACTCCTTCGAACGTAGACACACATGCAATTCCCTGAATCCTGGCTCCGAACGTTTGCCGATCCGCAACTGACGACGGAGGAACTGTCGCATGCGTTGACGATGGCCGGCCTCGAAGTCGAATCGTTGCGACCGGCCGCGCCGCCCACGACGAAGATCGTCGTCGGCCGCGTGCTCGAAGTGGTCAAGCATCCGGACGCCGATAAGCTCAACGTCTGTCAGGTCGATGCCGGCACGGGATCGACGCTCAATATCGTGTGCGGCGCGCCGAACGTCGCGCCCGGGATCAAGGTGCCCGTCGCGCTGGTCGGCGCACAGTTGCCGCCGGCCGAGGAGGGCGGTGCGCCGTTCGCGATCAAGCTGTCGAAGCTGCGCGGCGTGCAAAGCGAAGGCATGCTCTGTTCTGCACGCGAACTCAAGCTCTCGGAAGATCACAGCGGCCTCATGATCTTGCCCGAGGACACGCCGATCGGGCAGGACATTCGGGAAGCGTTGAACCTCGATGACACGGTGTTCGAGATCAAGCTGACGCCGAACAAGGCCGATTGCCTCTCGGTGTTCGGCGTCGCGCGCGAAACGGCGGCGATTACGGGTACGCCGCTCAAGCCGCTCGCGATCGAGCCGGTGCCGGTGAAACTGACCGAGCGTCTGCCGGTGAAAATCTCGGCTCCCGATTTGTGCGGCCGTTTTTCAGGCCGCGTGATTCGCGGCGTGAATGCGCGCGCGAAGACGCCGCAATGGATGGTGGAGCGGCTCGAGCGCTCCGGGCAGCGAAGCATTTCCGCGCTCGTCGACATTTCAAACTACGTCATGCTCGAATTGGGCCGTCCGTCGCACGTGTTCGATCTCGACAAGATTCACGGCGGCATCGAAGTGCGCTGGGGGCGCCGCGGCGAAAGTTTGAAGCTGCTCAACGGCAATACCATCGAGCTCGATGAATCCGTCGGCGTGATCGCCGACGATCGTCAAGTGGAGAGCCTCGCCGGCATCATGGGCGGGGATAGCACCGCGGTGACGCTCGATACGACGAACGTCTATCTCGAAGCCGCCTTCTGGTGGCCCGATAGCATTCGCGGCCGCGCACGCAAGTACAACTTCTCGACCGACGCCGCCCATCGCTTCGAGCGCGGCGTGGATTACGACACGACCGTTGCGCACATCGAGCGCATTACGCGTTTGATTCTCGACATCTGCGGGGGCGAGGCGGGTCCCGTCGACGATCAGGTCGTCAATTTGCCTCAGCGCCTGCCGGTGACGATGCGTGTGGCGCGCGCGCAGCGCGTCATCGGCGTTGCGATCGATGCCGATGAGATGGCGCGAATCTTCACGCGTCTTGGGCTCGAATACGAATTCGACGGCGAGATCTTCGCCGTGACGCCGCCGTCGTATCGCTTCGACATCGAGATCGAGGAAGACTTGATCGAAGAAGTCGCGCGCATCTACGGTTTCGAAAAGATCCCGGCTCGTCCGCCCGTCGCAGCCAATGCAATGCGCGCGACGAACGAGACGTGCCGCTCGATTCACACGCTGCGTCACGCGCTAGCCGCGCGCGACTATGCGGAAACGATCAACTTCAGCTTCGTCGACGAAAGCTGGGAGCGCGACTTCGCGGGCAACGATACGCCGGTGCGCGTGATCAATCCGATCGCCAGCCAGTTGTCAGTGATGCGCACGACGTTGTTCGGCAGCCTCATCGAGGTCTTGCGCCACAATCTGAACCGCCGTGCGGATCGCGTCCGGGTGTTCGAGGCAGGGCGCGTGTTCTTGCGCGATGCTTCGATCGGTGCGAGCGAGATGACCGTCGAAGGCTATGCGCAGCCGAAACGCATCGGTGCGCTCGCGTATGGTCCGGCCGCGGAAGAGCAGTGGGGCTTGCCGACGCGCATGGTCGACTTCTTCGACGTAAAGGGTGATGTCGAGGCGCTGTTCGCGCCGCGCGTCGCGCGCTTCGTGAAGGCGGAACACCCGGCGTTGCATCCGGGGCGCAGTGCGCGGATCGAACTGGACGGGCATGCCGTGGGTTGGATCGGCGAGTTGCATCCGCGCTGGATGCAGCAATACGACCTGCCGCATGCGCCGATCCTATTCGAAATCGATGCGCAGGCATTGATGGGACGTGCATTGCCGACGCTGGCGGAAGTCTCGAAGTATCCGCCGGTTCGGCGCGATATCGCGGTGGTCGTCGACCAAAACGTCGAGGTTCAGGCGTTGCTCGACGAGATGCACAAGGCGCTCGGCGAAGAGGCCTGCAAGTTTGTACAAAGGGTTGCGCTCTTTGATGAATTTCGTGCAAAATCAAGCACTTCCGGTGGGCTGGCGGCGCACGAGAAAAGCCTTGCCTTCCGCGTGACCCTGCAAGATACTGGCGGCACGCTGCAGGACGAAACGGTCGATTTGGCCGTCAAGACCTTGGTGGATTGCTTGGCTCGAGTTTACGGTGCGCGGTTGCGAGGATAGGCGCGGGAACGCTCGCGAGAGCGTTCGTGCGGTGCGTCGCCGTCGGTTAGTCGCCGTTTTTAGACATGAACGAAATGAACTCGAGTGATTTCGAAGCCCTACTTGCGGCGCAGCGTGGCGCCATGATTCGCGAAATACCGACACCGTCCATCGGCGTCTCCACTTCCCCGGAAACGCCGACCTTGACCAAAGCCGAATTGGCCGAGCTGCTGTTCGATAATGTGGGACTGAACAAGCGCGAGGCCAAGGATATGGTCGAGGCGTTCTTCGAGGTGATCCGCGATGCGCTCGAAGGGGGCGACAGCGTAAAGCTGTCCGGCTTCGGCAATTTTCAGTTGCGTGACAAGCCGCAACGGCCTGGGCGCAATCCCAAGACGGGCGAGGCGATTCCGATCGCGGCACGTCGTGTCGTAACGTTCCATGCAAGTCAAAAGCTGAAGGCGCTCGTCGAAAACGGCGCCGAAGCGGCGCTGCCGCGCTGATCGCGAGGCTCCGACGCGTTGCAGTGTGCCTTCCACCACGACGGTTAACCGACGATGACTACGACGGTCGAGAAAGTCGTCTTGCCTCCGATCCCGGCGAAGCGTTACTTCACGATCGGTGAAGTCAGCGAGCTGTGTGGCGTCAAGCCCCATGTGCTGCGGTACTGGGAGCAAGAGTTCACGCAGTTGCGACCGGTGAAGCGCCGCGGCAACCGTCGTTACTATCAGCACCACGAGGTGCTGTTGATACGCCGTATTCGAGAACTGCTCTACGAGCAGGGCTTCACGATCAACGGCGCGCGCAATAAGCTCGATGCGCGCGGCGCCGTGATCGAGGACGAGGCGAGCGCGAAGCTCGATGCGCAGGGGCAGCAGGAAGCGGCGGCTGCATCGGCGGCGCCTGCGCAAGCAGGCGGGGACGTCGATGTCGGGCAACTGAGGAAGGATCTGATCGGCATCATCGAACTGCTGCGTAGATAGTTTCGCGTGGGTGGTTCTATTTAGTGAAAGTGTCTGTTATACTTTCATGCTTTCGGGGCGTAGCGCAGCCTGGTAGCGTACCTGCATGGGGTGCAGGTGGTCGGAGGTTCAAATCCTCTCGCCCCGACCAGATTGAAAAACCCGCGACAGCTTAGGCTGCCGCGGGTTTTTTCTTTGGTGCGCGGAGGGTGGCTCGCGTCCAGCGAGTCTAGCCGCCGCTGCCTTGCTCCCGTAGCGGGTTTTGCGTTTGCTGCCCCTGCTGAAAGGCGGAAATGACCGCCTGCGTGATCCCGAGATGGGACGGTTGTGCCGCGTAGTACGCAGCCACGACTGTACCTGACACCGCAATGACGATCGTCGTCGTGGCGAGCCACATATGAGCCTTGAGGTTCGAAGCGCTCTTCGCTGCCGCGGCCACTTGCTGGGCGATCAATTCAATTCGCTTGTCCCGTTCATCGAGCCGCTTATCGCGTTCCTCGAGTCGCTTGTCTCGTTCCTCGAGCCGTTCGTCGAGTCGCTTGTCTCGCTCCTCGGCGCGTATCACATATGCATCCAGCCGCTCTCCCATTGCGGCGATACGTGCATCCATACGCGCTTCGATAGCCTCGATGCGTGCTTCGAATTCCCCTCTTAATACCGTACTCATTTCGTCCGCCCGCTCGAAAGTGACATGCTGCTTCGCGTTCCACTGGTCCCAAGCAATGAGTAACGGCTTGAGCATTGCGGTTCCCGTGTATCCGCTTGCTCACTGGTCCGCGAATTTCCTCGTCAGGTACTCAATGAAGACGCGTTCGCGCAGGGGTTGATATCTGCGCGGCGGGTACAGCACGAAGAGCTCATGCGGCGATGCGCGCCATGCCGGCAAGATGCGTTCCAGCCGCCCATCTTCGAGCAGATCTGCGACGAGCCAATCCGGCGCGACCCCCACGCCCGCGCCGGCGAGCAATCCTTCGCGAATCGCCAGCGAATTGTTGATGCGATAGCGCGCCTGCGTAGCGACGGTCGTTTCCCGTCCGTCGCGATGACAAAGCGTGAGCGAATCGCCTTGCGTGAGCCATGCGAAACGTAGATACGCGTGCTTGACCAAATCCTGTGGCCGGCGAATGGCAGGATGCGCTCGGATATACCCGGGCGACGCGACGACCGTCCGTTGATAAGCGGCGATCGGGCGCGCGACGACATCGGGAGGCAATTCGCCGCCGATCCGCAGCGCGACATCGACGCCTTCGACGGTCAGGTCGACGATCCGATCGTTCAGCGTCATATCGACTTGGATATCCGGGTAGTGCTCCATGAATTCGAGCACGAGCCTATTCAGATGCAAGACACCGAAGCTAACGGGGGCGGCCACGCGCAGCCGTCCCTCGGGCCGTTCGATCAAGCCACGCACATCGGCTTTGGCTTCGTCGTAAGCTTCGACCATTTGGCGTGCACGGAGATAGAGGCGCTCTCCTTGTTCGGTGCACGACAGCGAGGTGGTGGTGCGTACGAGCAGACGCGCGCCCATCTCGGCTTCCAAGCCGGTGATGATCTTGCTGACGGTGGGCTGCGTCGTGTCGAGTTCGCGCGCGGCGGCCGATAAGCTGCCGAGTTCCACTGCGCGAATGAAAGTCCGCATCGCTCTGATTGGGTCCATATGAGTGCTTGGGCGCGAGGAGGTTGTCGTTCGTGGTGGGGCAGGCTTTCCGATCGTCTGAAAGTTTTCGTCTCGGCGGCGAGCATATCGCATCTATCCATAGACATTCTGAAACGGAATGACTTATATGCAAATTTGCCTTCTTCTACGAGAAAGAGGAATGGCCTAACTTGGCGTCTCCCGACTAGGAGCGACAAGATGAAAACCCAACCCCTTTCCCACGTTTTGAGTCAAACAGCAAGGAAGTTGGTGTCCGGCGCCTTGCTCACCGGTGCCGCCGCGGTCCAACCCGCTCACGCCGCTTGGGTCGATACGTGGGCCGCGAGCGTTCAGCCCATTTGGGCTGCCGATGCCTTACCGCTGCCTACCGGGATTCCCGATACTTTGGAGCAGAGCACGGTACGCCAGCTCGTCCGCGTGAGCATCGGGGGCCGGCGGATTCGCCTTGCCCTGTCGAACGAATACGGAGCTACGCCCGTGGTCGTCGGCGGCGCGCATGTCGCCGCACTGTCCAATGAACTAGCGACAATCGATACATCCACCGATCGAACAGTGACCTTCGGCGGCCGGCCGGCAACAACGATTGCGCCGGGCAAGCGCGTCGTATCCGATCCGATCGATATGCCCGTACCCGCGCTCGCGCCGCTTGCCGTGAGTGTGTACTTGCCGCAGCGTACGCCGCTCACGACGTTCCACTGGGACGGCCGGCAACAAGCGCAAGTGGTATCCGGTAACCATCTCAGCGATCCGAAGCTCGCCGGACCCGCGCCGCTCGATGCGAGACTGCTGCTCAGCGAGGTGCTCGTCGACGCGCCAAACAAAACCGACACCATCGTCGCACTAGGCGATTCGATCACGGATGGCCGCGGCACGACGATGGATGCCGATCGTCGTTGGACCGACGACCTCACGCGTAGCCTGGCTAACAACCATGTCCCGGTAATCAACGCCGGCATTTCCGGGGGCCGGTTGCTGAGCGACGGCATGGGCGTGAGCGGGCTCGCGAGACTAAACCGCGACGTGCTTGCCCGCCCAAACATCAAGACCGTTATCGTGCTGCTCGGCACCAACGACATCGGTTGGCCCGGCTCGAGCTTCGCGCCGAACGAAGCGCCGATGAAGGCGCCCATGTTGATTGCCGGCTATCGTCGATTGATCGAGCGCGCTCATGCAAGGGGCGTGCGCGTCGTCGGCGGCACCATCGCGCCGTTCGAGGGGGCGCTGGAAGGCACCGACGTGCACGGGTATTACACGCCAGACAAGGATAAGGTTCGCCAAGAAGTCAACGCATGGATTCGACAGAGCGGGGTATTCGATGCGGTAGCCGACTTCGATTCCGTCTTACGCGATCCCACGCACCCCACGCGTTTGTTGCCCGCGTTTGATGTGGGCGATCACCTTCATCCGAACGATGCCGGTAATGCGGCGATGGCGAAGGCGTTGAGCCCCGCGATAGTGTTCGGTCATTAACGGATAGGATGACGATCGCAGCGCGGCGGACAATGTATGGGCCGCCGGCTGCGAACGAACCGGAGAGCCGGCACCCGATAGTGCCGGCATCCCGGCTGCTAGCCGCCTTACATCAGCAGCGAGTCGGCGCTCGCCCCGCGCAGCGGATAGGCGGTCACGACCATCCCGTTTTGTCCCAAGACGATACGGATATTCCTGACGGCGAACGGAACATTGCCGTTCATGAAGACGAAGTATTGAAACGTGCGAACGACGTTGCCGTTACGCGCGCGCGATTGGGTAAAGCGTGCGTTTGGGTCCGTCAGCGCGGCCATGATCACATCGATCAACAATTGCCGGTTGTCGACCGGCAGCCCTTTGAGCGTTTCCCAATCTTGCCGATGTCCCGCATTTTCGTTACCGCCGCCCCCGGGGGACCAGATGTGCTCGACGCCATAGGGAAAGCGCGATACCCCGCCGCGAAGCGCCGGATCGTTGATGAACACGAAGCCGAGGTTGTCGCCCGTAGGTGCGGCGTCTCGGCCGATTGCCGCGGTGAACGTTGCGAACTGATCCTCCGCTATACCGCGCGGCATCCCTCTGCCTGTATTTCTGAACTCCCTGGTGAATCGATTGAATTGCTCGGTTCCGCGCCGGCTGTAGCGGTCCCGGCTGGCGACATGCGGCGACAGCGCAACGATTTCTCCCCTTTCGTGCAGCAATGCTTTTGCTGCGCGGACGCACTTTCGGACGCGATCGCCCGGGGCGTCGTGTGCTTTATCGTTCTCGACGCAACTCGCCTTGACGAGCTTTTGCTTGTGCTTCTTTCTCTTTTTCTTGACCGGTTCCTGCGGCTCTGCATGCGCATCGGACACATGCACGACGGCTTGTGCGGTGTTCAACGCATTTTCGGCGCGAACGAGGTCGGCGTTCAGCCATCGATCCAATTCGTCGTTGCCTGTGTGCAACGTGCCCGGGCCAGGGCGGTCGGCGTCGTACATGCGTTCGATCTGCGCAAGCAACTCCTCGATTTGCGCGGGCGTCAGATCGCCGAGTGCGGCGGCGGCGCGCCTGTCGGCGTTCGTGCAAGCCGTATCGCCTGCACTTTCGAGGTGATTGGAATTGCAGAACTCAATATCCATCGCGACATCGAAGGCGTCCGCGGCGCCCAACTCTTCCGGCTCCCTCGCGGCCGCCTCGAATACGGTCGAGTCGGGCAGGCGCGGAATATCTTCGTGGTTCGCCACTTCCACCAAGGGTAGCGGTGCCGCCACGTCCTGATTCGGATGCGGATCGAGCGTGCATAGATCCGATCGGCCGAAATAGACTTCCAAAAGCGCAGGAAACAGCAAATTGCTCATCTCATAGGCGACGTTCGTCATGCAGCGCTTATCGCGCCGCCGCCCACCCGGCTCGCCGCTTAAGTCGACGGTTCGCTGTTCCACGAACGGCAATCGATGCGGGAAGGCGTCCGGCAGCGAGAACGACGCATTCGATTCGCGCATCATCCCGGCGCGGACGGGTTGTTCGCGCCAGGCGGTCCAGTCACGCGCGCTCACCGAGAGCATCAAACCATCGGCCAAAGAGCGGCCTTTGAGGACATGCATGCCTTGAACCGTCGCCTCGTTGAGCGTTAGCGTCAAATTGGCTCTGTTTTCCGTTTGAGTACCGTTATCGAGCCGAGGCACGACATACAGCGTGACGAGCACGTGCGTTGCCTTCGGCGAGATGCGTCTGCCGATGTCGACGATTTGAGACCACCTGGGATCGTCGTTGTTAGGCCGTATCGATTCTTTATTCGTGCCTCGGAACGGCGTTTCCGATTGCGCGGCCGAAGACCTGCCATAACCGACGAGCACGGCATGGTTGAACAAATTGAACGTCAGGTAGGCCGAGCCGTTCGCCAACGCGACTGCGGACGTGGTATTGCCCTTGGCCGGTATCAGCAGGCGGATCGAACGCATACGATCGGTACCGGCCGCGGGGGTGTCGGTAGCCGGTGACTTCGAAGCGGACCCGAGGAAACCGGGGAATGCGACGGTATCGACTTGTTGGGCGATTCGAACACCCGTCGATAGCGATTCTTCTCTCACGCGATAGTGGCCCGACTCGGCCAGGGCGTCGAACGAAAAGGCTAGGGAAGCGCACAGCAGGAACGCGCGTGCGCGAGCAGGGGAGCAACTGAACATCTATGCCTCGTTGAATAAGTGTTATGCGGTCGAGCGCGTCTGAAAGGCGGCGTCGAACGCGAGGCGAAGGCTAGCCGTTCGGCGAGTCGTATTCGCTCGCCGGCGAAATTCTCGGACGGATCCGAGCTTGACAACACCCGATCGATCGGGCCCAGGGTGGACGAAATCCCGCGCGCGTTTACACGATTTTTATACGGGTTCGCTCACTCTTAGCGTGGCGTTTACTCGATCTCGTCTACGCTTCACGCTGTCCTGATCCGCTACGGGAGAACACAACAATGGACTTTATGTACCTAGTCGGCATAGCCATCTTTTTGGGGCTATGCGTGGCGCTGGCAGCCGGTTGCGACAAGCTTCGCGGCCGCGGACCGGGAGGCCGGCCGTGATTGCTTGGATGATGTGGCTCGCAGGGGCTTCGACGCTGCTATTGCTGGCGTACCTCGTCTACGCGCTGTTGCGCGCGGAGGATCTGGAATGAACGCCAATAACTTTCTCCAAACCGCTCTTTTTATCGTCGTGTTGATCGCGCTGGCCTTTCCGGTCGGCCGATATATGAGCGCTGTGCTCGAGGGCTCGTCCGTCGTCGTCCGCAAAGTCGGCCGCCCGCTCGAACGGTTGCTCTATAAAATCGCCGGCGTCGACGAGCAAGCCGAAATGTCGTGGAAGCACTATACGCTCGCCGTGCTGCTGTTCAATGCGCTCGGCACCTTGGCCGTCTATGGCTTCTTGCGTCTGCAGCAATGGCTGCCCGCGAATCCGCAGGCGTTCGGGCCGATGACGCCCGATGCGGCGTTCAACACGGCAGTCAGCTTCGTCACGAACACGAACTGGCAGGATTACACGCCCGAGTCGACCGTCAGCTATCTGACGCAAATGGCTGCCTTCACGGTGCAAAACTTCCTGTCCGCCGCAACGGGCATTGCCGTCGTCATCGCGTTGATTCGCGGTTTCGCGCGTCACACGATGCAGACGATCGGCAATTTCTGGGTCGACCTTACCCGCATCACGCTTTACATCCTCGCGCCGCTTGCGACGATCATCGCCTTGGTGTTTATCAGCCAGGGTGTGATTCAGAACTTCAAGTCGTATCAAGACGTTCCGACGCTGCAAGTCACGACCTACCAAGCACCGAAAACCGATGCGCAAGGCAACCCGGTGAAGGATGCCAAGGGCAACCCGGTCATGCAGGACATGAAGGCCGATAAGCAGACACTTGCGATGGGCCCCGTGGCCTCGCAGGAAGCGATCAAGATGCTCGGCACGAACGGCGGCGGATTTTTCAACGCGAACTCAGCCCATCCGTACGAAAATCCGACGCCGCTTTCGAACTTCGTGCAGATTTTGTCGATCCTCATCATCCCGGCGGGCTTGTGCGTCGTATTCGGCCGCATGATCGGCGATCGACGGCAAGGCTATGCGGTGCTCGCGGCAATGACGATCGCGTTTGCGGTCGCCTGTTGGGGCGAAATCGCCGCCGAGCAAAGCGGCAATCCGCTGTTCGCTTCGCTGCACGTCGACCAAAACGCAACGGCCATGCAGCCCGGCGGCAATGCGGAAGGCAAGGAAGTGCGCTTCGGCATCGCGCAGACAGGCATCTTCACGGTCGCGACGACGGCTGCCTCGTGCGGCGCGGTGGATGCGATGCATGACTCGCTCACGCCGATGGGCGGCTTTACGCCGTTGCTCTTGATGCAGCTCGGCGAAGTGATCTTCGGCGGTGTCGGCTCGGGCTTATACGGCATGCTCGTATTCGCGCTTTTGGCCGTGTTCGTGGCGGGTCTGATGATCGGCCGCACGCCCGAATACGTCGGCAAAAAAATCGAAGCCTACGAGATGAAGATGGTGTCGATCGCGATTTTGCTGACGCCGTTGCTGGTCCTCGTCGGCACGTCCATCGCCGTGCTGTCGCCGCTCGGCACGGCCGGCATCTCGAACCCGGGCGCGCACGGCTTCTCCGAAATCCTCTATGCGTTCAGCTCGGCCGCCAACAACAACGGCAGCGCGTTCGCGGGCCTAACCGTCAGCACGCCGTTCTATAACGTACTGACCGCGATCGCCATGTGGTTGGGCCGCTTCGGCACGATCGTCGCGGTACTGGCCATCGCCGGTTCGCTCGCGAATAAAAAGCGTATCGCCGCCACGTCCGGCACTTTGCCGACGCACGGGCCGCTGTTCGTCGTCCTGCTGCTCGGCACGCTCGTGCTCGTAGGCGCGCTCACCTATGTGCCCGCATTGGCGCTCGGCCCCGTTGCCGAACATCTCACGATGATCTCGGGTCATTGATTTCGAGGAAAGCATGACTACTGTGACTCAACCGCCTGTCCATCGTCCCGATAACCTCGGGCAGGCGCGTACCGCCGTTCGCTCGATGTTCGACCCGGCGCTGGTGAAGCCCGCGATCGTCGATGCCTTCAAGAAGCTCGGGCCGCGCACTCAATTGCGCAACCCGGTGATGTTTTGCGTCTACGTCGGCAGCATTCTGACGACGATCCTTTGGGTCGCCGCACTCGCGGGCCAAGCGGAGGCGCCGGCCGGGTTCATCCTCGCCATCGCGCTGTGGCTCTGGTTTACGGTGCTGTTCGCCAATTTCGCCGAAGCATTGGCGGAAGGGCGCTCGAAGGCGCAAGCCGCCTCGCTGCGTAGCGCCAAGAGCAACGTGATGGCCAAGAAGCTGAACGAGCCGCATCCGAAAGCGCCGGTTCTGCTCGTCACGTCGACCGATCTGCGCAAGGGCGACGTCGTGCTCATCGAGGCGGGCGACACGATCCCTGCCGACGGCGAGGTGATCGAAGGCGTCGCCTCCGTCGACGAGTCGGCTATCACCGGCGAGTCGGCACCGGTCATTCGCGAATCGGGCGGCGATTTCTCGTCGGTCACGGGCGGCACCCGGGTGCTGTCCGATTGGATCGTCGTGCGCGTCAGCGTAAATCCGGGCGAGGCGTTTCTCGACCGCATGATCGCGATGGTCGAAGGCGCCAAGCGCCAAAAGACGCCGAACGAAATCGCCCTGACGATCTTGCTCGTGGCGCTCACGCTCGTGCTGCTGTTCGCCACGGCGACGCTGCTGCCGTTCTCGATCTTCTCGGTGGCCGCCGCCCATGCGGGACATGTCGTGACGATCACGGCGCTCGTCGCGCTGCTCGTCTGCTTGATTCCCACGACGATCGGCGGCTTGCTGTCGGCAATCGGCGTGGCCGGCATGAGCCGCATGATGCAAGCGAACGTCATCGCCACCTCGGGCCGCGCGGTCGAAGCCGCGGGCGACGTCGATGTGTTGCTGCTCGACAAGACGGGCACGATCACGCTCGGCAATCGGCAGGCGTCCTCGTTCGTTCCGGCTCCGGGCGTGTCCGAGGAGGCGCTGGCCGATGCGGCGCAACTGTCGTCGCTGGCCGACGAAACGCCGGAGGGCCGCAGTATCGTCGTGCTCGCGAAGCAGCGCTTCAATATCCGCGAACGCGACATGCACGCGCTGCAGGCGGTTTTCCTCGGTTTTACCGCGCAAACGCGGATGAGCGGGGTCGATCTGCCCAATCGCGAGATTCGCAAGGGCGCATCGGATGCCGTGAAGCGCTATGTCGAGGAAAACGGCGGTCGTTATCCGCAAGAGGTCATCAAGGCCGTCGACGATGTCGCGCGCCGCGGCAGCACGCCGCTCGTCGTCGCCGAAAAGATCAATGGCGCGGCCCGTGTCCTCGGCGTGATCGAACTCAAGGATATCGTCAAGGGTGGGATCAAGGAGCGCTTCGCCGAGTTGCGCAAGATGGGCATCAAGACGGTGATGATCACGGGCGACAACCGCTTGACGGCCGCCGCGATCGCGGCCGAGGCCGGCGTGGACGACTTCCTGGCGGAAGCGACGCCCGAGGCGAAACTGAAGATGATTCGCTCGCATCAATCGGAAGGACGCCTCGTCGCGATGACGGGCGACGGCACGAACGATGCCCCGGCGCTCGCGCAAGCCGACGTGGCCGTGGCCATGAATACGGGCACGCAGGCGGCGAAAGAGGCCGGCAATATGGTCGACCTCGATTCGAATCCGACGAAGCTGATCGAGATCGTGGAAATCGGCAAGCAGATGCTGATGACGCGCGGCTCCCTCACGACGTTCTCGATCGCCAACGACGTGGCCAAGTACTTCGCGATCATCCCGGCCGCGTTCGCGACGACGTATCCGCAGTTGCGCGTGCTCGACGTCATGCATCTGACTTCGCCCGCGTCGGCCATCATGTCGGCCGTGGTGTTCAACGCGCTGATCATCGTCTTCTTGATTCCGCTCGCGTTGAAGGGCGTCAAGTACCGCGCGCTCGGCGCCGCCTCGCTCTTGCGCCGCAACTTGCTGATCTACGGGCTCGGCGGCATCTTGCTCCCGTTTCCGTTCATCAAATTGATCGACATGCTGATCTCGGCGATGGGGTGGGCGTAACGCCCGGGCACGGGTAGGTATCACGGGCCGGCTCAAGCATCGATGTACGCGGGCCGGCCCCTTTAGAACACCATTTGTTTGTATCGATCGATCATGAAAAATATGCTGAGACCCGTGCTGGTATTGTTTGCGGCATTGACGGTGATCACGGGCATCGTCTATCCGGCCGTCGTGACGGCCGTCGGGCAGGCTGTCTTTCCGCACCAGGCGAACGGCAGCCTCATCGAGAAAAACGGCAAGGCGGCCGGCTCCGAACTCATCGGACAGCAATTCGACGCGCCCGGTTATTTCTGGGGCCGTTTGTCGGCGACGTCGCCCAATCCGTACAACGCGCAAAGCTCGGGCGGCTCGAACCTCGGGCCGACGAACCCCGCGTTGACCGACGAGGTGAAAGGGCGTTTGAGCGCCTTGCACGACGCCGATCCTTCCAATACCTTGCCGGTCCCCGTGGATCTCGTGACGTCCTCCGCCAGCGGTCTCGATCCCGACATCTCTCCGGCCGCAGCCGCTTATCAAGCGGCCCGCGTGGCCAAGGCTCGGGGGTTGACGGCCGGCCAAGTCAACGCGTTGATCGTACGAAACACGTCGGGCCGTCAACTCGGCGTGCTCGGCGAGCCGCGCGTGAACGTCCTGAAGCTCAATCTCGCGCTCGATGAACTGAAACCGCTACACTGACGAGATGGCGGCAAGTGCGGGCGCGCTGCGCTCTCCGATGCCGATGGATGCTATGCGGTCATGACCAATTGAAGACGCCCTATGGAACGACCCGATCCCGACGCGCTGCTCGATAAGATTCAGCGCGAGGAGGAAAAGCGTCACCGCGGCCGGCTGAAGGTGTTCTTCGGCGCATCCGCCGGCGTCGGCAAGACCTTCGCGATGTTGCAGGCCGCCCGCCGCCGCCGCGAGGAGGGTGTCGATGTCGTCGTCGGCATCGTCGAAACGCACGGTCGCAAGGAAACCTTGGCGCTGCTCGACGGCTTGGAGATTGTGCCGCCGGCCCGCATCGAATACCGCGGGCGTCAGCTCGCGGAGTTCGATCTCGATGCGGCGCTTGCGCGCAAGCCCGGCTTGATTCTCGTCGACGAACTCGCTCACTCGAACGTTCAGGGCTCGCGTCATCTGAAGCGCTGGCAGGACGTGCACGAGTTGCTCGATGCGGGCATCGACGTCTACACGACCGTCAACGTTCAGCATTTGGAGAGCTTGAATGACGTCGTCGGGCAGATCACGGGCATTCGCGTCTGGGAGACCGTGCCCGATCGCGTTTTCGATTTGGCCGATGAAGTGACGCTCGTCGATTTGCCGGCGGAAGAGTTGCTCGACCGCTTGCGCGAGGGCAAGGTCTATCTTCCGCATCAAGCGGAAAGCGCCGTTCGCAATTTCTTCCGGAAAGGCAATCTGATCGCACTGCGCGAACTCGCGCTGCGGCGTACGGCCGATCGAGTCGATGCCCAGATGCGCGAGTACCGCGCCGATCAATCGATCGAGCGCATTTGGCAAGCGCGCGAACGCATCATCGTCTGCGTCGGCGCGGGTCCGCAGAGCGCGACGCTCGTGCGCGCGGCGGCTCGCCTCGCATCGAGCCTGAAGGCCGATTGGCTCGCCGTCTATGTCGAAACGCCGAAGCTGCAACGCTTGCCCGATACGCTTCGCAAGCGCACCCTCGACGCACTGAAGCTCGCTTCCGAATTGGGCGCGGAGACGGTGACGCTGCAAGGCGAGGACGCGCCGCAAACGCTCATCGCCTACGCGCGCATGCGCAATGTCTCCAAGCTCGTCGTGGGGGCGACGTCGCGGCCGGGATGGACCGCGTGGCTGCGGCGCTCGACCGGCGAGCGATTGATTCGCGCGGCGCGCGATATCGACGTCACGCTCGTCAATTCCGGTACGGTCCGCGAGACCGCGGAGCGGGGCGAACGCGTGACGCGGTTCGCCGGAATCGGCTCGAACGGCGGCCGCTCGGCTGCCGTTTCGTATGCGTACGCATTCGGTATATGCGCCGCGATTACGGTGGTCGAAAGCTATTTCGTCGACCATATCTCGCTCGCCAATCTCGTCATGCTCTATCTGCTCGGGACGATTTTCACGGCGGCGAGGCTCGGGCGCGGACCCGGCGTGATGTTTTCGTTCCTGGGCGTGGCGGCATTCGATTTCTTCTTCGTGCCGCCGCGCATGTCGTTTACGGTTTCCGATACGCAGTATCTGCTGACGTTCGGTGTGATGTTGATGACCTCGCTCACGATCAGCCACCTGACGGCGAGCCTGCGCCGCCAAGCGCGCATCGCGACGAAACGCGAACGCCGTACCGGCGCGATGTTCGCCATGGCGCGTGAACTGGGCGCGGCGTTGACGACGGCGCAGATCATCGAAATCGGCACGCGCCATGTTGCGGAGGTTTTCCAAGCGCGCGTCGCGATCCTATTGCCCGACAGCGCGGAAAAGGTGAGGCAAAAGATCGAGAATCCCGACGAGGCGCTGACGCTCGACGCCTCGGCGCTCGATTTGGATATCGCGCAATGGGTCTACGACCAGCAAAAGAACGCGGGGCATGGCACCGATACGCTGCCGGCCGCGCGTGCGTTGTATTTGCCGTTGAAAGCGCCGATGCGCACGCGCGGCGTAATCGCGATTTTTTCGCCGCGCATGGAGGAACTGGAGATCCCCGAGCAGCGGCGCATGATCGATACGTTCGCCTCGCAGATCGCGCTGGCGCTCGAACGCGTGCATTACGTGGAGATCGCGCAGGACGCGCTCGTCAGCATGGAGTCGGAGCGGTTGCGCAACTCGTTGCTGTCGGCGATTTCGCATGATCTGCGCACGCCGTTGACTTCGATCGTCGGTTTCGCATCGATGCTCGCGGAGGCGCCGGGCGGGGCGCCGATGAGCTTGCGCGAGCAGGAATTGGCCGAAGCGATTCACGACGAGGCGCTGCGCATGACGGGCCTCGTGACGAACTTGCTCGACATGGCGCGGTTGCAGGAAGGCAGTATGCGGCTGAACCGGCAGTGGTCGTCGATCGAGGAGGTGGTCGGGTCCGCCTTGTCGGCATGCCGCCGCATGCTGGCCGGGCGGACGATCGAAGCACGCGTGCCGGCCGATCTGCCGCTCGTGCAACTCGATGCCGTGCTCGTCGAGCGGCTCTTCGCGAACCTGCTGGAGAACGCGGCGAAGTACACGCCGGCCGGTTCCCAAATCGCGATCGTCGCATCGACGCTCGAAGCGGACGCTCAACGCTACGTCAAAGTACAAGTGCAGGATTGCGGGCCGGGGCTGCCGGCCGGCATGGAAGCGCGCTTGTTCGAGAAGTTCACGCGCGGCGAGAAAGAATCGGCCAAGCCCGGCATCGGCTTGGGCTTGGCGATTTGCAGGGCGATCGTGGAGGCGCACGGTGGGCAAATCGGCGCCGACAATCGCCTCAACGCCGGCGGCGAGGTCATCGGCGCAACGTTCTGGTTCACGCTGCCGGCGAACGAAACACCGGCGATCGAGGCGGAGCCGATCGACGAGATCGCGCTCGGCGATTTGCCGCCGCTACGTGCGGCCAAGCCTAAGAACTAACTATGCCGGAATCCACGATTACCGTCGTTCTAGTCGAGGACGACAAAGCCATTCGACGTTTCGTACAAGCGTCGCTCGAATCCGAGAACGTCCGCGTGATCGAGGCGGAGCTCGGCCGACGAGGCCTGTCGCTCGCAGCCAGCGCGCGACCCGATCTCGTCATCGTCGATCTGGGCCTGCCCGATATGGACGGTGCCGATGTGATCCGCCAGTTGCGCGATTGGTCGTCGGTACCCGTCATCGTGCTGTCGGCGCGTACACGAGAAGAGGAGAAGGTCGCGGCGCTCGACGCGGGTGCGGACGATTACTTGACCAAGCCGTTCGGCGTCGCGGAGTTGCTGGCGCGCATACGCGCTCAATTGCGCAGGCGCAACCGCGCCGTTTCGGGCGATGCGTCGACGCTGCGCTTCGGCGGGGTCGAGGTGGACTTCGAAATGCGGACGGTGCAGCGCGACGGGCAACCGGTGCATTTGACGCCGATCGAGTACCGCTTGCTCGTCTCGCTTGCGCGCCATGCGGGCCGTGTGCTGACCCATCGGCAATTGCTGCAGGAAGTATGGGGACCGTCGCGTGTCGATAGCGCGCACTATCTGCGCATCTACATGGGGCATTTGCGTCAAAAACTCGAACGCGATCCGGCCCAGCCCGAACATATCGTGACGGAGACGGGTGTCGGTTACCGGCTCGTCGGGGTGCTTTGAGGCGCTTGCTCGTACCCTTCCGCCTCGCGTCGCTCGCGCCGTTCCTCGTTCGCGCGGCGCGCCCGTAAGCGCTGGCGCGACAGGACGGCGATCACCTCGCTCGTGCTGGCACCGGCGGGCACTTCGTTGCGGATGACGTTGGCGACCATCGGCAAGCCCGAGCGATGCCGGCGCAGCGCCTTGGCGATCGCGGTGCGGCATTCCTGCCCATGGCATTCCCATTCGTCGCGGATTTTTCCGCAATACTGGCACTTGTCCATGCCGCCCATTTTACCGGCAATCGCCGTGCGGCTCAGGGCGCCGGCGAGGGCGCCGCGGGCCGCACCGGCCGGCCAGGGGCGTTTCACCTTGCGGCCAGGTCGCCCGCGCCTAGGCGGTAGGGTGCGGCTAGCTCGATCTCGTCGCAATTGGGTTCTCTGCCGCCACGATCGATGACGAGAAAATCGGCGACGGCATCCAACGCGATCAACGGATGATGCCAAACGCCGCGCGCGTAGTTGACGCCCACGGTGCCTTCGACGGCGAACGCTCGAAGCTGCCGTTCGTCGAAGCGGCCAGCCGGCGCGACGACGACGAGATAACGTGCGGGACCGAGCGGGATGAACGCCTGGCTGCCGAGCGGGTGGCGCTCCATCATCGTCACCTCGAACGGCAACGCGCGCGGTTGCCCGCGGAAAACGTTCAGGAGGGGGCGTCCGCCGGCTTCGCCGACGTCGATGGCCGCGAGGTCGTGATAGCGCTCGGTCGTTCCGCCGTTGATCGGAAAATGGCGAGCGCCTTCGAGGGTAATGACGTCGCCGAACGGCGCGAAGGCGGCTCGCGTAATCGGCTCGATCCGCAGGACATGACTCATCGTCTCCGTCCTTACGCCAACTCGCCCCACAGGCGCAGCCGCGAGATGCCGCCGTCGGGGAAGATATTGAACCGCACGTGCGTCACCGCGCCGATGTCGGCAATCTCTCGTTCGAAAACGTGTTGGGCATCCATCCGCAGCGGTTGCTCGGGGAGCAGGACGGGCCAAAACATCGCTTGCGTGACGAGCGATTCGTCGGTTCCACCTGTGACGTAGGCCGCTTGCAGGGAGCAGCGATCGGGATAATTGCCCTTGAAGAATGCGGTATCGACTTCGATCTTGCGGATCGCGCCGGGGCGTGCGAGCGCGACGATGGCCCAGTCGTTGCCCGGTTCGCGGCGCCGGCGCGTTTCCCATCCGTCGCCCATGTTCGCGCCGCGGCCCGGCATCAGCATATTGGCGGCTAGTCCGAAATGCTGATTGTTCGCACAGACGACATGGGCGCCGTTGATCGCGGCCGCTAGATCGACGAGGCTTTCCGGCGCGGACGATGCGAGCGCCTGCTCGAACGCCGGCCGCCCGTAGACGCGCAGTCTTGCGACGCCGCCGTCTGGGAACAGGGTGATGCGAATATGCGTGAATGCGTCCGCGTGACGAACCGGGATGTAGTGGTGCTGGTTGCCTTGCAATGCGGTCGGCGCGACGAGCATATGCCAGCGAGCGTCGTCAGGCGGCAGCTCGCTGGTGCTCGCGCAGGCTTCGACCGACGCGGCAGGCGGGAAGTTACCGGTGAAGTGGCTCGTGTCGATATCGACGCCTTCGATCGTGCCGAGGCGAGCGAGCTTCACGATGCACCAGTCTTGGCCGGTAGTACGTTTGCGGCGCGTCTCCCAGCCGTCCATCCATTTGCCGTGATCGTCGTATTTGCCGGGAATGAACACGGCCGGTTGGGGATCGAGCATGCGTTCTTTCGGCGCGAAGAATTCGTCGCTGGCAGCCAGCGCTTTTGCGCCCAGGCGTGGATCCGCGAGGTTCAAGCAGCGGCGCGTGAAATCGGGGGCGTTGGGGTCGAGGGTCGGGATGGCCATGGCGAATGGTGACTTATCCAAAGCAGAGGCGGGACGAGGCCTTGGCGGCCTCGGTCCGGCAGGGGCGCAATAGCGCGCCGATCGTTCAAATCGCGGCGGCGCCGGGTGCCGGCGTATCGAGTTGCGGCAGTTCGGCCTCCTGCACGAAGCGCAGGTCCGGATCCTGATCGAGTACGCGGTGGGCGCGGGCACGATCGATGTCGCGCTCCCAGGCCGCGACGACCACCGTCGCGACGCAGTTGCCGATCAAGTTGGTGATTGCGCGCGCAATGCCGACGAACCAGTCCACGGGAAGGATCAGCACGAGGCCGAGCACCGGAATCGCGGGAATGGCCGAGAGCGTGGCGGCCAAGATCACGATCGCCGAGCCCGGGATGCCGTGTGCCCCCTTGGACGTGACGAGCGAGACCAACACCACGACGATCAGGTCGTGCGTCGACAGCGGCGTGTTGGTGGCTTGCGCGATGAACAGGACGGCGAGCGTCAGGTAGATCGAGAACCCGTCGAGATTGAACGAATAGCCGGTAGGGATGACGAGGCCGACCGTCGAATCCTTGACGCCCATCCACTCGAGCTTGCGCATGACTTGGGGCAGCACGGCGTCCGACGAAGCGGTGCCGAGGACGATCGCGAGTTCTTCGCGCAGATAACGGATCAATTTAAAGACGTTGAACCCGGCGAGGCGCATGACACTGCCCAGCACGAGTACGACGAAGAGCGCACAGCTTGCATAGAACACGAGCACGAGCAGACCCAATTGCTCGAGGGAGGCGACGCCGTAAGTGCCGGTCGTGAACGCGATGGCGCCGAGCACGCCCAGCGGCGCGAGCTTGATGATGAAGCCCATGATGCGGAAGAACACTTGCGCGAGCTCATCGATCAGCGAACTGACGCGCTTGGCTTTCTCGCCAAGCAGCGAAAGCGCCGAGCCGAACAGTACGGCGAATACGAGCACTTGCAAGATGTCGCCGCGGGCGAACGCGTCGAAGGCCGTGCTCGGAATGATCTTCAACAAAAATGCCGCGACGTCTTTCAAGCTTTTGGCGTGCTCGGCGTATGTGGTCAGCGCTTGCGCGTCGAGCGTATGCACGTCGACATTCATGCCGGCGCCGGGCTTCACGACGAGCGCAAGCACGGCGCCGATCATGAGCGCGATCGACGTCATCACTTCGAAGTAGACGATCGCCTTGCCGCCCACGCGGCCCACCTTCTTCAAGTTGCCCGCGCTGGCGATGCCGCTCACGACCACGCAAAAGACGATCGGGGCGATGACCATCGTGATCAATTTCAGAAAGCCGTCTCCGAACGGCCGTAGCGACTGCGCGAAATGCGGGAACAGCGCGCCGATCGCAATGCCGGCCACGAGCGCGATCATGACGCGGCCGAACAGCGAATTGATGAATCTAAGCACGGCTTTCTCCAAGAGGGGCGGCGGGGATTTGTCTGGTCTAACTGGTAAGACCAGGCATCTTATGGCGAAGATTAGGAAGCCGATATAGTCGCGTCAAGCTCAGCCGGCATAGGTGTAAACCCGTGCGAGACGGGCAGTGGGGTATGGGGCGTGAGCTTTGGGGGCGCGCTACAATGCTGGTCCGACCAGGCGATTGCTCCGCACGATGAGAAGCACGACACAGACGGTGACCGAAGCCGCGACCGAAACGATCCGCGAGCGCATCGAGCGCGGCGAGTATCCGGTCGGCAGCGCGCTGCCCGCGCAGCGGCAACTATCCGAAGAACTCGATATCAGCCGTGCCGCGCTGCGCGAGGCGCTTTCGACGCTGGAGGCGCTAGGCTTGCTGACGATCCGCGCGGGCAAGGGCGTGTATGTCCAAAGCGACCGCGCGCTCAGCGGGCCGGCTTGGCGTTTCGCGGAGCAGTCGTCGCTGCCGGACACTTATCAGGTGCGCTATGCGCTCGAAGGGTTCGCGGCTCGGATGGCGGCCCTGGCCATGACCGACGAGGTCATCGCGTCGCTCGAGGAGAACATGGAGCAGTTGCACGCGTCGCTGACCGAGGGCGATCTCGATACGGCGGCGCGGCTCGACTTTGCTTTTCACATGAGCATCGTCGCAGTGGCCGGCAACGGCGCGATCGAAGCGATTTTGCGCAGCAGCGGCGAGATCATGCAGGAGAGTCAGCGCTTGCCGTTTTACCGGCGGGAGCTGCTGCAATCGACATATCGCGAACATCGGGCGATTCTCGATGCTTTGAAGGCGCGCGATAGCGAAGCGGCGGGGCGTGCTATCGAAGCGCATATCACCGCCGCGGCGCAGCGCGCCGGTGTGTATTTTCCGGCGCCGCGGGGGGATTGGGCAGGGTAAGAATAATCGCCTCTGTACTTCCCCTCCAATCGGTTGCACTATGCAAAACGACACAGACCAGAGCGACCTCGCAGACCTCTGCACGTTCGAGTGCAAGAAACAAACGCTTGCGTTGTTAGAAATTTTGGCGCATGGGGCTCACCCCCGAATCTTGCGCCCCTTCGGCGGACCCATCTCGAGCGCTTTCATTTCCGCGCGCGCGAGCGCGAATGCCTCTTTGACTTGCTCCCTCATCCACATGAGCGCGCTCTCGCCGTCGCTATCGCGCCGCCAGAGCAGTTGCACGGGGTAGCGGCCCAAATCGAGCGGCACCGCGCACGCCGTCAAATTCGACACGCTCGCCAGCGCGGCGGCCGCATGCGAGGGCAGCGTCACGACGGCGCGTGTCTTCGCCAGAAAGGCCGGCACCGCGGAGAAGTGCGTGAGCGCCGCATAAACATGACGCTCGCGCTTGAGCGCCTGCAAGGCGGTATCGACGATACCAGTCCTGCCCGAAAACGACACGAGCAAATGCGGAAGGTCCAAGTAGGCGTCCAGCGAAAGCGGCAGCGGCGTACGGGCGGCTCGCGCATCGAGCACGCAGGCATAGCCGCTTTCTCCGATGGGCTCGTGCGCGATCCAAGCGCGCTTGACGGTGTCCGACACGATCGCCAATTCGATCTCGCGGTCGTTCAGCATTTGCTCGACGGTATGGCGGTTCGTTTGCCGAAACATAACCGAGAGCCGCGGGCCGGCTCGCTGTACGAGCCGCGTGAGAGGCGGGCCGAGCGCGATCTCGAAGTCGTCCGACATGCCGATCGAAAAGCGGCGCGATGCACTCGATGGGTCGAAGGCGTGCCGATGCGTCAGCACCTCCCATAGATCGGCGATGCCGGTTTCGAGCCGATCGGCCATCGCCTGCGCCCGCGGCGTGGGCGCCATGCCGCCGCGGATGCGCACGAACAGCGGATCGCCGCAGGCTTCGCGCAGGCGCGCCAGCGCGGCGCTCGTCGCGGCCTGACTCAGCGCGAGACGCGCCGCCGCTTTGGTTACGCTGCGCTCCTGCCAAATCGCCACGAAGACCACGGCCAGATTCAAATCCAATCGCTTGATATCGAGCACATTGATTTTCATGTTCGAGACAATTTGTTTGATCGATAAGCGGCAGGATAGCAAACTGCGTCCATTACTTTCGACGATGGAGGCATCGATGGCGAAACAGCGCGTGGCGGTGGTGCAGAGCGGCAGCCGCATGTTCGATACGGCTGCAACGCTCGCGCGCATGGAGCAATTGACCGACGCCGCCGCTGTGCAGGGTGCTCGGCTCATCGTGTTTCCCGAGGCGTACGTCGGCGGTTATCCGAAGGGGCTCGACTTCGGTGCGCGCGTCGGCTCGCGTTCGCTCGCCGGTCGAGACGATTACCTGCGCTATTGGCGCGCGGCCATCGACGTGCCCGGTCCCGAAGTCACACGCATGGGAGAGATGGCTCGCCGTGCGCTCGCATGGCTCGTCGTCGGCGTGATCGAACGCGAGGGTGCCACGCTTTACTGCACCGCGCTCTTTTTCGGGCCCGACGGCACGTTGCGCGGCCGCCATCGCAAGTTGATGCCGACGGCCAGCGAGCGCCTGATATGGGCCATGGGCGATGGCTCGACCGTGCCGGTAGTCGATACGTCCGAACTCGGAAAGATCGGCGCGGCGATCTGTTGGGAGAACTATATGCCGGCGCTGCGCATGGCGATGTTCGGTCAAGGCATCGGCATATGGTGCGCGCCGACCGTGGACGATCGCGACATCTGGCAATGTACGATGCGGCACATCGCCTACGAAGGGCGCTGTTTCGTGCTGAGCGCTTGCCAGTATTTGACGCGGGCGGATTGCCCGGAAGACTACGACTGCATCCAAGGCAATGCGCCCGAGACGACGCTGATTCGAGGCGGCAGCGTTATCGTCGACCCGTTCGGGCAGGTGCTGGCCGGACCCGTCTACGATGGCGAGGCCGTCTTGACGGCGGAACTCGACCTCGACGATATCGTGCGCGGCAAGTTCGATCTCGACGTAACCGGGCACTATTCGCGTCCCGACGTATTCGAGTTGAGCGTCGACACGCGCGCGCGTCGTGCCGTCTCGTTCCGATGCGACACCCTCGAAAGTGAAAGTCCGGAGGAAGTCGTGCCGGCGGATCCGCAAGAGAAGGGCGTCAGCCGATGAATCTTCCTTTGTCCGATATCCGCGCGGCGTCCGATTTCCTATTCGGCATGCTCGGTTCGTCTCCGCTCGTGGCCGTGAGCCGTTGGCGCACAGCCTCGGGCGCGCCCATCGTCGTCAAGGCGGAAAGCTTGCTGCCGACGGGTTCGTTCAAAATCCGCGGCGCGACCTGGCGCATCGCGAACTTGACGCCCGATGAGCGCGCACGAGGCGTCGTCGCGTATTCGACCGGAAATCACGCGCAAGCGGTGGCCAAAGCGGCGGCCGATGCCGGCATCCGCGCGACGATCGTGATGTCGCCGGACGTACCGCGGTCCAAGATCGAGGCGACCGAGGGGTGGGGCGCTCGCGTGGTGATGGCCGAGCCCTCGTCGCACGCGCGCCGCGTACTCGCCGAGAGCCTGGCTCACACGCACGGCTATACGCTCATCGCACCCTACGACGATCGACAGGTGATGACGGGCCAAGCATCGATCGGCGCAGAGCTGTTGCGGCAATGCGGCGGCGATTTGCCTGCCGCCGTGTTCGTGCCGATCGGCGGCGGCGGCCTGATCGCGGGCGTGGCCGCGGCGATCAAGCAGATCGCGCCGGAGGTCGCCGTGATAGGCGTGGAGCCCTCGCTCGAAGACGACGCGCGCCGTTCGTTTTACGCGGGTGAGCGGGTTTCCATCGATGCGCCGAGCGCAAGTATCGCCGACGCTATCAAGGTGCAATGCCTAGGCGATCTGACGTTCCCGCTGATCCGGCGCTATGTGGACGACATCGTGACTGTTGGCGAGTCGCAGATTGCGGCGGCGACTTTGCGGTATTTCGATGAGGCCAAGCTTGTCGTCGAGCCCGGCGCGGCCGTCGCGCTCGCGGCGGCTTTCGAAAACCGCCGCGCCGTACCGCGCGGCGCGCGCGTCGCCGTGCTTGCGTGCGGAGGGAATATCGCTTTCGATCGGTTGGCGAGTCTGCGGCCGCTCGCCGACGAAATGCCGAAGCGTATCTAAATCAATTAAATCAACTCGAGCTTCGACGTGAGGTACGTCAGCTCGGTCCGGTTCGCGACGTTAAAGCGCTTGCGCAGCTTACGCAAGTGATAGTCGACGTTATGGGGGCTCGTATCCAAGCGGCGTCCGATTTCCTTGTCGGAGGCGCCTTCCGCGATACCGAGCAGCAATTCGCGCTCGAATGCCGTCAAGCCGTCGGAGGTGCGATCGCGCGCCGCCGCAGTCAATTGCTGGGAGGCGATCGTATGAACCGACATGCCGATCGAGAGCGCCTGTTCTAGCGTCGTGGAGGTGATCCAATCGCGCGTGCGGCGTTGCCCCGTAAAGCTCATGAATGCATGCATGCGCGTCCCCGGAATCGACATGGCGAACATGAGCCCGCTGCGCATGCCGTCGTCGCGCATCATGCGGATGAAGCCTTCGAGCCCTTCTTGGGCCGCATCGTCGTGCTGCAAGCTAGGCCGCTGGTCATGCAAATGCTGCAAGTCCCAGACGAGCGGCAGCCGGCCCTGGCGCGCGGCCAGCGTGCGCGGATCGACGTCGTGATAACGCTCGCGCACGTAGTCGCCGCGATAGGTCCCGGGAATGAAAGCCTCGTGCAAAAACAAGCGTTCGACTCTATCGCGGGCGAACTCTAGCGCGAAATAAGCGAACGTGGAAAACCCGATCAAATGCAAGAAGCCGTTGACCATGCGGCTGCGCTCGCAGGCGCTTTGCGCGGCCGCCAGCGCTTGCGCGATCCCCAGGCGCGGGCTATGGCGCTGCGTCAAGCTCAATTGCCGCGGGTCGTTGCACCAGACGACCTCGATCGTCCGGCCACGACCGGATGCAGCCGGTTCGGCGCCACACGAATGCAAAAGCGGCGCAAGTGCCGAGTCGTCCTTCACACGAATGCAAAAGCGGCGCAAGTGCCGAGTCGTCCTTGCGCAATGCAGGGTAGTGCATCGATAAGCCTCCGATCGAGGATGTGCGTTACGCCGGGACAAGGCACTAGTTTGATTCGCCTATGTCCGAGCGCGTAACATTGCGTAATAATAAACGTAAAAAAACGATACCGGTGGCAGAGGTCATTTGCTGATGACAATCGATGACGGATTCCCGGCGCTCGTCTGGTTTTCGCAAGCCGATGCACTTGCCTATCTCGCCCGGATCGATGGGACGCCGGACGCGGGCAGGTACGAATGCGAGCTGCGCGAATGCCGCGAGCGCTTGCAGCAAGCCGGCTTTTCGACGTTCTCTTACATGGCCTTGGAATCCATTGGGAGGCGCATTTTGCGTGCCTATACGATGCGTGAAATGGGAAGCGTCGGGTTTACGACGATTTATTTGAAAAGCCGGTTGTATGAAACGGACCCGCGCCTTGCGGTATTGCGGGAAAGCGGTCTTCCCGTGACTTGGGACGTCGATCGGTTGGAAGCGCGATCCAATGTCGCCGAGCCGCGTGTGCGTAGCCTTATCTCCGCATTGCGCGCACATGGAATGCACAGTGGTCTCATTCTCGGGCTGCCGGCGCCGCGCGCGGACCTGCGCATCGCCTTGGGCCTGACGTCGCAGGCCGGCGACACGGATTGGATCGACGACCGTGTGATGGGCTGCGTGCTCGCGGCCAGCATGACGATCGGCCGCTTGATGCAGCCTTACGTCGAGGAGTGCGCGCGCGCGGCGCGTGTCGTTGCACTGACGCAGGAGCAGGCGGTCGTGCTCGAGCGGCTGTTGCGGGGCCTTTCCGATCATGAGATCGCCGCGGAAATCGCGTCCTCGCTGCATCGTGTCACGCAACACGTCAAGACGTTGCAGAAGATGTTCAACGTCGAGAATCGCGCCCAGCTCGCGTACCTCGCCGCGCGCTGGGGCTGGAGCCGCGCGAGCGGCTAATTCGATTAGCGCCGGTCGGCGGGCGTGGCGAGAACGCGTCCGGCGATATAGGCGAGCTGGACGCGGTTGGTCGCGTGGTACAGCTTCTTCAGTTGGCGCAGGTAGTAATCGACGTTGTGGTGCGACGTGCCGAGCCGCTCGGCGATGTCCTTGTCGTTCATCCCGAGCGTCACGAACTCGAGGATCGAACGCTGGATATCGCTCAACTCCGCGATACCCGCGCAGCGGTGCATCTGGGGCGCCCGCATCGAAAGGAATTCGTGCAGGCCGACGGCCAGCGCGTACGCATGGCCGATCGACATATCGGGAAGCCGCGCCTTCGACGCCTGGGAACTCGCGAAGATCACGACGCTTGCCTCGAGCGCATCGGGCGCGCCGAGGCCGAACGAGACGCCCGAGAGCAGGCCGGCGTCGCGCGCGGCCGCCATGAACCGCTCGGCCCGCGCCGCCGCCGTGCAAGGCCCGTTTGCGGCGCTCGCCGCACCGAGCGAGTGGGTCGATGCGATCGACGACAGATCCCACAACATGGGCCATTCGTGGCGGCACGAGTAGGCCAGGCGCGCATCGATTTCGTAGAAGCGCTCGCGCAGATACCGCTGCGCCCAACCTGCCGGCGAGAACGCATTGAAGTAGGCGATTCGATTTACCGTATCGCCAATCCGAGAGACCCGCAGGTAACACATCGCGTCGAAGCCGGCCGCGCGCAGGGCCGGGCGCAAGAGCGCATGCCGCGCCTCGCCTGTGCCGACCTTGGCCAAATCGTAGGCGATCCCGGCCAGCCGCTGACCATCAGGCGCGTCGTCTTGCATCGGTGTTTCGGCCGCGCTGTCGAGGTCGGCGTCGCCATATACGAAGAAGTTCGAAGCGTCGTTGTCTGCATCGATGGTGCCGTACTGATTCATCTTGCGTGCTCCATGAAATGCGCGCGGACCGCAAAGCCGCGAGAGGCAACAGTATCCGGCGTGAAAGCGGCGCGAGCGATCGTTGAACCAGTAGTTCAGCTAGGGTTTTGCATGGTCGCGCAAGGGGGAACTACGAAACTGAGGCATGCCTGAAATCGATCTTCCGGGCAGACGGCAAAAATCGGTAAGACGTACGCTGGGCGCGGGTTTCGGCCGGTAAGATACACCGAAAAACCGGCGTTGCCGGCAGGGGTTTTTCGGGGCGCCGCTACTGCAAAATCGTTACCTTGGCAGGATTCGACAGCGTCCCGCCGCCGCAGTCGGAAAGCACGACGATACCCGGCGCGCAGCGTGAGCGATGCGCGCCGGAAGGGCGAGTCGAAGCCGATCTCGATGCGGGTATCGAAGGCGGTATCGAAGGCGTGCGCGCCGGCTCGGGTCCCGGCGGCGGGGCAGCGCCAATCGGTGCCAGCGGAATCGGCGCGACGGCGTGGTGTCCATCGTCGAGGGCATGCGAGACGACGCGCTCGACGTAGCCGGCCGTAAATCCCGTCGCGAAGTTGCCGCTGTAATAGCAGGACAGCGCTTTGCGCAACGCGTATTGGTCGTCGGCTTCGCCGTGCCTGGCACGTGCGAAACATTCGGAGAGGATCGAGCCCGCCACGCGCAAGTTCGCGCATGGATCGAAGATCGAGTCGATGGTCTCGCCGAAACGTGCCAGGTTGTAGCGATTGACCTGTCCGAGCCCGAGGCTGAAGTTGTAGCCGAGCCGCGCCAGATTTCGCGCGGTGACGACCGCTTCGTCGAGCGAGGCGGGCTGGCGCACTAGGTGCGCGCCCACCACACCGATCGCATAGGGGTTGTAGCCGGATTCCACGCTGACGAGCGCGGCCAGCGTATGCGCTTCGACCGTCGGAGCGCAACGCAGCGCCAAGGCTATAAAATCGGCCGCGCGCGCGGTGCTGCATCCCATGCATATTGCGAATGCGAGAAGGAGGGTGGCGAGGGCGCGGCGCATCGGACGAGGGTCCCGCTAGCGATACGACAGCACGAGCCCGTGCACGAGCACGGACCAGCCGTCGAGCATGACGAAAAGCAGCAGCTTGAATGGGATCGAGATCGTGGTCGGCGAGATCATCTGCATGCCCAGCGCGAGCAAGACATTGGCGACGATGAGGTCGGTCACGACGAACACCACGTAGATCACGAAGCCGATCTGAAACGCTCGCGTCAGCTCGGAAAGCATGAAGCTCGGCACGAGCACCATGAGGTCGTCCGATTGCAGCGCTTGCACGCGCTCGGCCGGCCAGATCGCCGTGGCCGAGCGCATGAAGAAGTTACGCTCGCCCGGCACCGTATGCTGCGACAGAAATTTCTTGACCGGCGGCGCGATCGATTGGCCGATCGCCATCACGTCGTCGATGCTCATCGTGCCACCGATGGCCACATGATTGGTTTGCATGGTATCGACGATCGCGCTGCCCACCGGTGCCATGATGTAGATCGTCAGAATCAGCGCAATGCCGTTCAAGACGATGTTCGGCGGCACCTGCTGCACGCCCAGCGCCGTGCGCAGCAGGCCCAACACGACGACGAGCTTCGTGTAGCTCGTGACCATCAGCGCGGCGAACGGAATCGTGCCGAGCGCGACGATCAAAAACAGCATCGTGACCGGGCTCGGCATGTTACTCATCGCCGTTCTCCGAAAAGCGTGAGACGCGCACGCCGAGCTTGTTGCCGACGGCCACCAGATGTCCTTGTCCGACCAGCGCCCCGTTCGCACGGATATGAACGGTACTCTGGTTGAGCGGCTGCTCCAGCTCGATCACATAGCCGCTTTTGAGCGCTTTCAGTTGCGCGAGCGGCATCGAGCGCTCGTCGAGTTCGAAGCTCACGCGTACTTCGAGCGCATCGACGTGCGTCAGTGCGGCTTCGCCCGTTGCACCGGCGGCCGTACCGGCGGCGTGCGTGTCGAGCGGGCCCGGCGCGCCGGCGGACGTCGCATCGGCCCGGGTGGATGGAGTCACGGAATTCTCCTCGATATGGTCGATGACGATGCGCGAGCCGATGGCTTTCGCCGACACGGTTACGTGCCCGTCGCTCGTGGTGGCGACGCAGCGCAGCGCGCTGCCGAACGATTGCCAGCGTTCGATGCCGATGATGTCGCCGCGCGCGATCGAGCGCAGTTCGGCGACGCTCAGCATCGTCGAGCCGACCGTGAAGCGCAGCGTGATCGGCAACGTGTCGAAATCGGTCTCGCGCAGCGTGGGGGGCGGGGGATCGGAGGGGCAGGCCAGACCGAGATACCGTTCCTCGGCGAAGCGCAGCGCGCCATGGCAGTACCATTCGCTGCCGGGACGCCTGACGCAGAAACGCAGTGCGTCGTGCGCGCGCGCGAGCTCTTCTCTCGGCGCCGCGCCGGCGGGCGCGACGCCGAATTCGATCTTTTGCCGCGTGCGCATCTCGAGCGCGTCGATCAGCGGCGCGAGCGCATCCGCGATGAGCGCACAGCGGATTTCAGCGGGTACGGCGTCGCTTCCGGCATCGCCGATCAACGCATGCTCGCCGATCGAATCGAGCACGAAACACCCTTCGGCTGGGCCGAAGCGAAACGCATAGACGTGTCCGGGCGAAGCGGGCTGAGCGTCGGCTTGCCAACGCAATTCGTACTGGCCGTGCGCGGTGGCGAACGCGAGCGGCGTCGGCCATGCGTACGCGCGGTTGAGCGCCTGCGCCGCCAGCGCACTGATGCGCGGCAGCCCGGGCGCGTTGCCGAGCGGTTGTGCCGTGCCATGCGATGGCGATGCGGCGGCCGCGCTCGCCTTCGGCGGCGCACTTGCCAAAGTAGCGGACATGAAAGTCAGACGACGTAGAGCCGTCCCGCCAAATACGCAAGCTGCACGCGGTTCAAGACCCCATATTTCTTGCGGATTTGGCGCATGTGGTAATCGACGTTGCTGCGCGACATGTTCAACTGCTGCGCAATCTCGCGGTCGCTGAGCCCGCTGGCCGTGAAGTTCAAGATCCGGCGTTGCAGATCGGAGAGCGTCGGCGTTTGCGCGATCGCAGCCATTTGCTCGGCGAGAAACGCATGCACGCCGAGGCCGAGCGCGTACGCTTGGCCCACCACGCGGTCGTTGATCCATTCGCTCGTGGGATTGACCGAGCTGAAGATCATGACGCTATGTTCGAGGCTGCCCGGATCGACGAGCCCAAAGGCGATGCCGCTGCGCGTCCCGCAGGCTTGCGTGTCGTCGAGAAAGCGCTGCATGCGCTCGTTCGATTCGGCCGCGATCGTAACGCCGGCGGCGAGCGTCTCCTGGTCCCAGACGAGCGGCCAGTCGTGGCGGCAGGCGAATGCCATGCGCGGGTCGATGTCGAAATAGCGCTGGTCCACGTAGCGCTGGGCCCAGCCGGGCGGCGAGCATAGATCGAAATAGCGCGCCCGGTTCACGAGTTCGCCGAGCCGCGTCAGGCGGCAATAGCAAAACCAGTCGAAGCCGATCGTGCGCAGGGCGATCCGCATCAGTTGCTTGCGTTCATGCGGCGAATGCGCCGCGGCTAAGTCGGCGGCGATTTCGGATACGCGGTCGCTGCCGTTCGTTTCGCCGTGACGGGCCGCGTGTTTGCTGACTACGAGCTGGCAATCGGCCAATTCGATAAAGTCGATCGCATGCCGCGCATCTCGTTCGCCGCTTCCTTTCGACAGGCGCCTGCGCGCCTCGGGGTTCGTCATGCAGTCCTCCATGTCGTGAGCGGCGTATCGCGTATTCGAGTGCCGCCTCATGGTTTTCGACTATAGCCGCGCGCGCATGCCGCTTGGAACTGCACTGTTCAGTAGTGTTTCGCAGTTGCGTAGTGGCCGATGCGCGATTTACTACGAATCTGACGATTGAGACGCGTACCCCTCGCTCATACACTTTTCGTCGCGGATTGTCCTTTCCGCACAGGCGATTTTTCAGCGAGGGATTTCGATGTCCGTGGCGGCGCTCAGGAAGCAAGTGAAAGGCTGGTTGCCGGGTCGAAGCGGCGCCGACGACACGCGTCGTCCGGTACGCCCCTACGATCTTGCGTTGGCCGGCTTCATGGCGATCGTCATTGCATTGTTCGTGCTGCCGCTGCCGACAGCGGTCATGGACGCGCTCATCTCGCTCAATCTGGCCATTAGCGTCGTATTGCTGACGGTGTCGACCTATCTGCCGTCGGCCTTGAGCTTCTCGTCGTTTCCGGCGATGCTGCTCTTTACCACGCTGCTGCGGCTATCGCTCAACATCGCCTCTTGCAAGCTGATCTTGCTGCATGCGAACGCGGGACACATCATCGATGCGTTCGGGCGGCTCGTCGTCGGCAATAACTTCGTGGTCGGCGGCGTCGTGTTTCTCGTCATCGCGATCGTGCAGTTCATCGTAATCGCGAAAGGCTCGGAGCGCGTCGCCGAGGTCGGGGCGCGTTTCTCGCTCGACGCCATGCCCGGCAAGCAGATGAGTATCGATGCCGATCTGCGCGCGGGCATCATCAGTTCCGAAGAAGCGAAGCATCGGCGCGAGCGGCTCGAGCAAGAGTCGCAGTTGCACGGCGCGATGGACGGCGCGATGAAATTCGTCAAGGGCGATGCCATCGCGGGCACCGTCATAGCGTTCGTCAACATCCTGGCAGGCATCGCCGTCGGCACGATCATGAAGGACATGAGCGTGTCCGACGCGTTGCATCGGTACGCCATTCTGACCGTCGGCGACGGCATGTCGGCGCAGATCCCGTCGCTGCTCGTGTCGATCGCGGCGGGCGTGGTCACGACGCGCGTGGCGACGCGCGATGCCAATGACAGCCAACTCGGCGAGCAAATCGGCAAGCAGATCACCGCGCACCCGCGTGCGCTGCTGATCGCGGCCGCGGTGCTGCTCGCGTTCGCCTTCGTGCCCGGCTTCCCCGTCTGGTCGTTCGCTGCGCTCGCGCTCGTGACGGGCGGCGGTGGGGCGCTGCTGCTGCGCCGGCGCAAGACGATGCCGCCGCTCAAGCTCATCACGCTGGCCGAGCCGCTCGTTCCGGGAGAGCGCGAGGCGCAGGTGGGCCCGCATACGTCGGGCGTGACCTCGCCCGTTGCCGTCACGCTCGCGCGCACGGTTTCGCCGCATCTGAATCTCGTGCGCTTGCAAGAGGCGCTGGCCGCGGCGAAGTCGAACGTCGAGGCCGATATCGGCCCGATCTTCCCGCGCGTGCACGTGGCCTTCGAGAGCGCATTGCCCGAGGGCAGCTATCAAGTGTTCGTGCAGGACGTGCTTGCATCGGAAGGCCGGTTGCATCTCGATCGGCTCCTGTGGGACGGCGTGACGCCGTTGGCGGAGGACGTCGAGCGGCTGCCCGCCGAGCCGTTCGGACCCTTCGCTCAGCCCGTTTGGCTGCCGCTGGATGCCGCGCCCGCGCAGGCACCTGAAAAAACGCCGCTGCCGGCCGGGATGAGGTCGGTTTTCACCGCCGAGACGCGGGCATCGGGCCCGTCGGTGGGGTTGCGCACGGAAGAGGTGCTGGCCCGGCACATCGAAAGCGAGGTGCGCAAGCACGCGGCGGCCTTGATCGGTATTCAGGAAGCCCAGCATCTGATCCGGCTCGTGCGGCGCGACTACGCGGAACTCGTCGCCGAGTTGATGCGTCTCGTGCCGCTGCAGCGGATCACCGAAGTGCTGCGGCGCTTGCTGCTGGAAGATATCCCCATCCGCAACTTGCGCATCATTTTCGAAAGCATGATCACGTGGGCGCCGCGCGAGCCCGACGACACGATCGCGCTCGTCGAACTCGTGCGCGTGGATTTGCGCCGCATGATCACCGATCGCCATGTGGGCAATGCGCGCAAGCTCGACGTCATTTTGTTCGAGCCGGTGTTGCAAGAACGCTTCGAGCAAGCGGTGCTGCGTACCAAGCAGGGTAACGTGCTGGGCCTTGCGCGCGAGGTCAAGGACGATGTCTGCCAGCAAGTGCGCAAGCTCTTCGATGCGCATCACCAAAGCACCGCAAGCGCGGGCATGCCGCGCAAACGCGCCACGTCCGTGCGCACCGCCGTCGTCGTTTCGCTGAACGTGCGCCGTTATGTGCGCACGACGCTGGCCGCCGTGCTGCCGGATTTGCCCGTGCTCTCGTATCAAGAGCTCGAGGAGGACGTGGAATTGCGCACCATCGGGTGGGTATCGAATCCCGCGATCGCCTAGCGCGGGAAAGCGCGCGCCGACGGTCGAACGATTGCGATATGACGGGCCAAGGATGACACGATGACGACGGAAACGATTTTGGATATTACGCGGCAAGCGCTCTTGCTCGTGTTGATGTTGTCCTTGCCGGTGGTGCTCGTCGCGGCGGGGGTGGCGCTTCTCGTTGCATTGGCGCAAGCCGTGACGCAGTTGCAGGACCAAACTATCGGCCTGGCCGCACGCATGATCGCGGTGATGGTGGCGATCATCGTGACGGGCGGCTGGATTGGGCGCTCGGTTCTGCTTTTCGGTCAGCAGTCTTTTGCGAGGTTGTTTTGAGCACCAAGATGCTTTCTCCTCGGGCGCACCGCGCCTTTGTCGCGCGTGCTGGCGCCATTTCGGCGCTATCGCGGTTCGCGCTCGGCGCGCTCGCGCTGTCGCTCGCCGGAGCGTTCGGCCCGCCGCGCGTGGCGCACGCCGCCGAGTTGCAGTGGCGCGATCGTCCTTACACGATCGTCGCCGACGGCAAGAAGGTCAGCGATTTCATTCGCGAACTGGCATCCGCGCAAGGCGTGACGGCCGTCATCGATTCGAAAGTGGACGGCACGATCAGCGGGCATTTTTCGGGCTCGCCGCTGGCGACGCTGCGCAGCGTCTGCGCGACCTACGGCCTCACGTATTACTTCGACGGCTCGCTGCTTTATGTCGACCGCGCCGAGGACGGGCAGACACAAGTGTTTCCGATCCCGAAGGGCAGCGCCGGAGAACTCTCGCGCACGCTGGAGGCGATGCAAATTCCCGACAGGCGCTTTCCGCTCATCATCAGCGACCGCGAGAACACGATCTACGTCTCGGGGCCGCAGCGCTATGTCGAACTCGTGCGGCAAGCCATCTCGACGATTACCGATCCGAGCCGCGGGCTCGACCGCGCGGAGATCCGCGCGTTTCCGCTGCGTTATGCGTACGCGACCGACTTCCAGATCAATCGCTCGGGCAAGGAAGTGGCGATTCCCGGCGTGGCGTCGACGCTTGGCCGCTTATTCGGCAAGAGCGACAGCAACTTCGGCGCGCCCGGTTACGGCGCTCGGCTAGGGGGTGCGACGCGGCAAGTCAAACTCTCCTCGGGCGATATGGTCAATGTGCCCAGGCTCACGCTCGGCGCGGCCAACGCCACCACGACGGAGGCGCCGGGCGCGGCGTCCGACGCGGCGTTAATGACGGGACAACCCGTCTCGTTGCCGCAGATCGTGGCCGATGCGGGGACGAATTCGGTCATCGTGCGCGACGTGCCCGAGCATATGCCGCAATACGCGCAACTGATTTCGGCGCTCGATTCGCGGCCGCGTCTGATCGAAGTGGGCCTGACGATCATCGATATCGACGAAAGCGCGCTCGATTCGTTCGGCGTCGATTGGCGGTTGCATACGCCCCATGGCGATTTCCAATTCGGCGACGGCAGCAATCCGCCGCTCACGTTCAACGCGGGCAATTCCGAAGCCGGTCAAACGGGCGCCTCGACGCCGATCGGCATGGCGCTGACCGCGTCGATCGGCGGAGCGATGCGCGACTATCTGCTTTCGCGCATCAATTTGCTGCAGCAGACGGGTAAGGCGCAGACGTTGTCGAAACCGATGATCCTGACGCTCGACAACAACGAAGCGATCCTTGAAAACCTGACCGAATTCTACGTTCAAGTGGCGGGCTATCAGGACTCCTCGCTGTACGGCATCACGACCGGCACGAGCGTGAAGGTGACCCCGCGCATCGTCGAAGACGGTGGCAAGCCGGGCGTGATGATGTCGATCGATATCGACGACGGTCAATTGAACAGCGCGCTGACGGTGACGCAGGTGCCGGCCGTCATTCAACGCAACATCGTGACGAAGGCGATGATCGACGAAGGCAAGAGCTTGCTCATCGCCGGCTTCAACAACGATACGTTCACGCAGAGCAAGACGGGCATCCCCTGGATTTCCGATATTCCCTGGATCGGCAACTTGTTCAAATACACGAAGAAGGACGGCGAGCGCAGCGACCGGTTTTATCTGCTGACGCCGCGCGTCGTGCAAACGGCGAGCGCGTTCGATCCGAGCGCGACGCCGATGGGCGTCGAGCCGCCGCTGCCGGGACAGCCGTACAACTCGGGCGAACCGATACCGGGCAAGACGCCCGCGCCGATCGTCGTGCCGCCTAGCGCCGTACCGGCGCCCGCGATGGAGCATTGAATGACCGACGAAGCGACGACCGCGGCCAGATCGAGCGCGTTGTCTGCGACGAAAGCGCCGTGGAGCCTCACGTTCCTGAGCGGCCCGCTGTCGGGGCGCACGCTCGCGCTGAAGGTGGGCGAGAACTGGGTAGGCTCCGGCGCGCAGTGCGACGTCATCGTGCCGGACCGGGAACTGGCCCCGCGGCAGTTGCGTTTGTCGGTGGGACATATCGCGGTGTCGGTGCAAAACGTCGGCGGGGGCGATGCGACGCTCAATGGTGTCGCGCTCGACACGACGCGTCGCGCATTGCGTCATGGCGACGTCGTCGAGATCGGCTCGCTCAAGCTCGGCATCGTCCCGGCGGCCGAACCGCGCCCGCAGGCGGCGCTCGAGGCGAGCCAGAGCGCGGGCACGCGTTTAGGTCGATGGGCCGCGGCGCCGTGGGCGGCATGGATGGCGAGCCGGCGCTTCGTGATCGGTCTATGCGTGTCGTGGGGCGTATTGGCGTTGGCGGGCGGTGCGTATTTGGCGATCGGCGCGACCGATCCGTTCTGGTTCCAAGCGAGTGCGACCGAACGCATGCAGCAGGTGCAGCAGGCGCTGCGCGACTATCCCGAGGTCAATGTGAGGCCCACGAATACGGGGTTTGTCGTGTCTGGCTACGTCAACGCGTTGTCGGATCGCGATCGGCTGCAGCGGATCGTGCAGACGTTTCCGCAAACCACGGTGGGCGACGTCTATGTCATCGACGAGTTGCTAGGGTCGGCACGGCTTTATTTCAGCGATACCCCGCTCACGGTGACGTACGGCGGCCACGGTACGTTGCTCGTGGGGGGCACGGCCAATCGCGCGTTGCAACAGCGCGTCGCCAACTTTACGAAGGACGCGCGGCCGGCCTTGCAGGTGATCGATCGCGTGGCCTATGCGGGTGCGCCCGAAGTCGCGCAGAAGAAGGCGCCGCCGATAGCGGGCAGCGTGCCCGACATCGTCGGCGTGTACGACGACGGTCTCGGGACGCGCTTCATCGAGACGGCGGATGGGGCGCGTTACTTCGAGGGCTCGAAGCTGCCCGGCGGACTCGAGGTCAGGCAGATCGCAAGCGATCGCGTGATTTTCGCGCGCGGGCCCGACCGGTTTTTCATGGACGTGGGCACCGCGGCCGTGCACGAGTTCATCTCGGCGCCGCCGGGCTAGTTTTCGCGAAGCGGTGTCCGCGCCTCACCGCGGGCGGCCGTCGAGCGTAGACGGGTTCACGCGAGGCGAAGCGCCTCGCATGAGCAGGCAAGCGCGGTAACGCGCGACTAGGTTGGACTCCCCGGTTGCCGGGGCTATTACTTTCACTGCAAGGAGAGCAGCAATGAGCGTGTCATCGACGAACATGAACTCGGGCGACATCCAAGCCCAGATGAACGATATGCAAAAGCAGGAAATGAATTTCCAACTGTGGTCTATGCAGTTGAGCAACACGCAGGACATGTGCAAGACCGTGATGTCGGCGCGTCAAGGCGAGAGCAGCACGGTGGATACGGCGTGCCAGAACATGCAGCGCGGCGCGCACGTTTCTTAATTCTCGCCGTTAAGCACTTGTCGTAGTCCGGGCGCCGCGCGAGCGGCGCCCGATACCCGACGCCTGCCCTCGTACGGCGCATGTCGCCGATCATTTCAAAGGTGAGGTTCACATGACCGTTCCAGTTGCCGCGGCGGTTCAGTTCTCGAGCGCGAACGAGCCGAGCGGGGCGGGCGTGACCGCGGCTCAGGCGATGCCGGCCGCGCCCGCCAACCCAGCGGATCCCGCGCAAGCGAACGCGTTCGATGCGCATATGAATGCGCAGGCTGCGCCGGATGCTCCCGCGGGCACGATCCGCATGCACAGCGCGCACGAGTCGCATAGCCTCGATGCCGTCGTGACGCATATGCGCAATGAAACCGCGGCGCTCGACGCGCGTTACCAAGCGGCGATGTCGCAGATGGAACATCCGGCCGCGTTGATCGATGCCGGCGATCCGATGATGACGATGGTGCGGCTGACCGATTTCACGTTGAGCACGTCGGTGACGATGGAGCAGTATCAGTTCAGCATGGCCATGGCCGATGCCTCGAACGGCGTCACGCATTCGCTGCTGAAGAACAACGCCGAATGAGCGACGCGCCTTAGCCGGTTACCGCACGGCGCGCGCATGAGCGGCGCGCGGTGCGCTTTTGGGAAGACCTATGAAAACGCTGCTGCGCGCATGCGTTGCGCTCGCGTGCGCCCTGACGCTGGCGGCCTGTCAGCAAGAGTTGTACATGGATTTGACCGAGGCGTCGGCCAACGAGATGATTCAGGCGCTCGCGAACGCGGGCATCAGTGCGTCGAAGTCGCAAGTGCCCGACCACGGCTGGGAGTTGACCGTGGACGGCTCCTCCGTGCCCGCCGCCTTGAATGCGCTCAAAGCCGTCGGTTTGCCGCGCCAGCCGACCGAAAATCTCGGTGAACTCTTTCGCAAGCAAGGACTCGTGTCCACGCCGGCGGAAGAGCGGATTCGTTACGTCTATGGCGCGGAGCAGGAACTCGATCGAACGCTGCTCGACGTGAATGGCGTGATCGTCGCGCACGTGCACGTCGTCATTCCCGAGAATGATCCGCTCTCGGACAAGCTCAAGCCGTCGTCGGCCTCGGTCTACATCAAATACCGGCCCGGTATCGATCTGAAGATGATGGCGCCGATGGTCAAAGACCTCGTCGCGCACAGCATCGAAGGGTTGTCGTACGACAACGTCTCGCTCTTTTTGCAAGCCGCGCCGCCGAAGGAAAGCGAACAGCCCGAAGGCGTGCAAGCCGGCATGCTCGCGCGTGCGCTGACATTGGGCGCGCTCGCGTTGGTACTGTCGACGCTCGTCGTGCTCGTGGTGCTGCTGTTGCGCCGCGGGCAGTTCAAGCTGATGGCGCGCGGCGCGGGGGCGGAGCCGGCGAACCTGTCGCATGAGCGAACGCATGCGAATTGACGACGACGGGAGCGGCTTCGACGATCACGCACACGAGTTGTGGCGTGCCCCGGTCAATCGCGGCCGATTCGCGAAACTCGTCGCGCAATTCAATCTGCACCCCGAGCGTTACGTCGACCCGAGTTGGCCGCTCGGCATTTGGCCGGCGCCGTACAACGACATCGCGCGCTTCGGCGAACGTGGGAAACGCGTGCTCGCGAAAGCGCTGCTGGAGAACGTCGGCTTGCACGCGGACGCCTCGGGCAACGTGCCCGTCGATTACGACTTCGATACACGCGAAAAGCGGCTCGCGCTATTGCCGCGCGAGGCGTTCGAACAGTTGGCGCGTTTGTGCGGACTATGTCTGCACAAGTCCTGGCTCGTCGGCGGCGAACTGACGCGCGGGGTGGAAAAAGCGCTCGTGCTCGGCTTCGGTCCGGAGACGCTCGCTTTTGTGCGAGGGCAGACGCCGCCGTTCGATGCGGTCAGCGAAACGCTCGAGCCGATGCGGCGCTATCCGAAGCTAGTCGTGCAAAAGATCGGCGCGCGTGGCGCGCGTTTGCTGCTCGACTTTATCGCGCCGGCGGGGGCGCCCGTGTTCGCGCGCACGCGCTTGAAGCTGCCGCGCGTCGCCGACGTGCAGCCGGCTTATCAATTGGGCGACGCGCAGCGCGCGGAGTTCGCCGAGCTACTGTTTCTTTGCCTCATTCCCGAAAGGTTGCGAGCATGGGACTGGCTTTTCTGATCACGAGCGAAAACCTGCAGATGCTCTCGGAGCGCCGCGTGCTGAAGGAGCATGAGTATTCGGCGTTGCTCGACGCCAATTCGATCGTGCTGACCGCGAAGAAGGAAGCGGAGCGCATCATCGCCGATGCCGAGCGGCGCAAGGACGAGATGCTGCGCCGGGGATACGACGAAGGCTTCGCGCGCGGTCAGCGAGAGGGCGCCGAGCGCGCCTACGGCGCGGCGCTCGATACGGCGCACGCATTGGCGCTTTCGCGCGGGAAGATGGCCGACATGGTGGTACGCGGGTTGCGCGAACTCGTCGGCGAATTCGAACGTGAGCAGATCTTCGCGCTGGCCCTCAAACGCATCGATGCATTCGTGCGCGACGAAGCGTTCCTCGTCGTTCGCGTGGCGCCCGCGTCGGTGGAGGTCATGAAGCAGGCCGTCGCGCATCGCCGGGCGGCGTTGGCCGACGAAGCGCATGCGGCCGATGCGGCCGTGCGCGCGCAAGCCGTGCGTGTGGTGGCGGATGCATCGCTCGGCGACGACGATTGCGTCGTCGAAACGCCGGCCGGCAGCATCGATGCGCGGCTATCGACGCAGATCGATGCGATTCGTTCCGCCATCGAAGCGAGGAGGGGGCTATGAGCGAATCGGATTGGAGTTGGCGCGACGCACTGTTCGCGCAGTTGCACGGCGATGCGGACGATGAGCGCTTCGCCAAGGCGCTCGAAAGCGTCAATCCGCTGCGCATGCGCGGCCGTGTGACGCAGACGGCGGGGCTTTTGATTCATGCCTCCGGGATTCATGCCCGTTTGGGAGAAGTCTGCGAGCTGCATACGCCGGGGCTTGCGCCGATGTTCGCCGAAGTCGTCGGGTTCTCGCGGCAGACGGCGGTGCTGACGCCGCTCGGCAGTCTGGCCGGTTTGTCGAGCGCGACCGAGGTCTTGCCGACCGGGCATGCGCATACCTTCGAAGTGGGCGACGCTCTGCTCGGACGCGTATTGAACGGACTGGGCGAGCCGCTCGACGGACGCGGGCCGATTCCGAAAGGCACACGCGTGAGCGCCTTCGCCGAGCCTGTCGGCGCGCTCGAACGGACGCTGATCGACGAGCCGCTGCCGACGGGGGTGCGGGCGATCGATGCGTTTTTGACGACGGGGATCGGTCAGCGCGTCGGTATCTTCGCGCCTGCCGGCGTAGGTAAGAGTACGTTGCTCGGCATGATCGCGCGCGGCGCCGGTTGCGACGTCGCCGTCGTCGGCTTGATCGGCGAGCGCGGACGCGAGGTGCGCGAATTCATCGAGCACAACTTGTCGCCAGAGGCGCTCGCGCGCACGGTGCTCGTCGTATCGACGTCCGACCGGCCCGCGATGGAGCGCGTCAAATCGGCCTATGTGGCGACCGCGGTGGCCGAATACTTCCGCGATAAGGGCCTGCGCGTGTTGCTGCTCGTCGATTCGCTGACGCGCTTTGCGCGCGCGCAGCGGGAGGTGGGTCTGGCCTCGGGCGAGCCGCCGACGCGGCGCAGCTTTCCGCCCTCGACGTTTTCCGTATTGCCGCAACTGCTCGAGCGCGCGGGACAGGGCGCCCGCGGCTCGATCACGGCGTTTTACACGGTGCTCGTGGAAGGGGACGACGAGAGCGATCCGATCGCCGAGGAAGTGCGCTCGATTCTCGACGGGCACATCATCTTGTCGCGCAAGCTGGCGCAGGCCGGCCACCATCCGGCCATCGACGTGCTGGCGAGCGCCTCGCGCGTGATGACGCGCGTGACCGACGAAGCGCACGTGCGCCGTGCCGCGTGGGTGCGCGAGCTGCTTGCCAAGTATCAGGAAATCGAGTTGCTCGTGCAGATCGGCGAATACCGCGCGGGCAGCGACGCGCTGGCCGATGCCGCGCTGGCCGCGCGCGGCGCGCTGCGCGAATTCGCTTGCCAGTCGCCGGCGCGGCTGGAGACGTATGACGAGACGCTGGCCAAGCTCGTCGCGCTCGAGGCGCAATATGGATAGGATCATCGCGAAGCTTACTCGCGTGCGCGAGATGCGGCGCGATGTCGTGCTCGCGCAGGTGCGCCGTCAGGAGGCGGCGGTCGAGACCGCGCGCGACGCGTTGCGGCGCGCCGAAGCCGAGGTCACGCGGTTGATCGAGGCGAAGATCGCCGCGGGGCGTGCGCTGACGTCGCAAATGCTGGCCGGACCGCATTCGGCTCGCGAACTGGCGGGAGCCGGGATCGATTGGCAGTTGTTCGACGAGCGCATCGCGGCGGCCCGCGAGCGGACGCTGCCGCCGCAAGAGCGCTTGCGCGAGGAGACGCAGAAACTCGAGGCGTTGCGTGACGCCTTGCGGCGAGCCGATGCCAAGCGCGATCAAGCCGAGCGCACCGGCGAACGGCTCGAGCGCATGGCGGCGCAGCGCGCGGAGGCGGCCGAGGAGGCTTGCGCGGAAGAGGCGGCGCTGCGGACGGCGATCGCGCCGTTGGGCCGAGACGACGTATGAACGTCGTTTCGAGCGAGGCGTTCGACGCCGCCGTCAGCGCCGTGCGCCCGGCGGTCATCGTGCTGCCGCGCGTGCTGCCGATCATGATGATCGTGCCCGCGTTTAGCGCGTCGGTACTGACGGGCCTCGTGCGCAACGGTTTCATGGCCGTCATCATTTTGTTCGTGGGCCCGGCGATGGATATGAGTTCGCTGCAAGGTTTGGCGCCGCTCATGTGGGCCGGGCTCGTCGCGAAGGAAGCGCTGATCGGCATCTTGCTCGGCTACGCGTTCGGCGCCGTGATGTGGGCGATCGCGGCGGCCGGCTCGCTGATCGATTTCCAAACGGGCGCGAGCAATCAGTCGTTTTTCGATCCGATCGCGCAGTACGAGAGCGGCCCATGCGCGGGCTTTTTGAACATGCTGGCCATTACGCTGTTCGTGACGAGCGGCGGATTGAATCTATTGCTCTCCGCGCTGTTCGCATCGTATCGGCTCTGGCCGATCGCCTCGTTCGCGCCGAAATTCGGCACGGCGCTGCTGCCGTTCATCGCGCGCGGGGCGGCGAGCGTCATGCTATGGACGGTCAAGCTCGCGGCGCCCGTCGTGATCGTGCTGATATTGGTCGAACTCGGGTTCGGACTCGTGAGCCGCGCGATGCCTCAACTGAACGTTTTTCTGATGTCGCAGGCGGTGAAGAGCGCGGTGGCGGTCCTGATGATGGCGCTGTTCTTGCCGTTCGTCTATGCGTCGCTGCATGCGTACTTGGGTCCCGACAACGGATTGCTCGAATTGTTGAAGTCGATGCTATAGAGGACCTTTGCCGATATGAGCGAAAAGGATCAAGCCCCCACCGAGAAGCGTTTGCGCGATGCGCGCAAGAAGGGCGAAGTCGTGTTCAGCACCGAGGTCAGCGCCGCGCTCGTGTTTCTCGTCGTGCTGGCGGCGCTCGGCTCGCAGGGACCGCGCGTGGTCGACACGCTGCGTACGTTATTCGACGCGGCTTTCGCGGCCTTGTCTTCGCGCGATCCGGCTCGTTCGATCTCGACCGTACTCGTGCTGGCGGTGCATGGATGGGTGGTGCTCGGGCTCGGCGTCGTGGGGCTGGCCGGCGTGGCGGGCGCGGCGGTCTCGCTCGCGCAGGCCGGCGGCGTCGTTGCGTTCACGCGCATCGCGCCGAGTTTCACGCGGCTCAATCCGGCCGCGGGTTTGCAGCGCATGTTCTCGCTGAAAAGCGTCGTCGTGCTGCTCAAGACCGGCTTGAAAACGTTCATCTTGTGCCTGACGCTGTGGGTGCTCTTGCGCGCATCGCTCGATGCGCCGCTGCAGGCCGGCTACCTGCGGCCCGATGCGATTTTGGCGGTGACGGGCAAGTTGCTGCTCTCGCTCGCGGGGTGGGCCGCATTGATCTTCGTCGCGTTCGCGGCGCTCGACTACGCCTATCAGCAATACGAATTCATGAAACGGCATCGGATGTCGATGGAGGAAGTGCGCCGCGAGTTCCGCGAGATGGAGGGCGATCCGCATTTGAATTCGCGCCGTCGTCACATGGCGCACGAGATGGTGTTCAATTCGCTGCAAGACCGCGTGAAGATGGCATCGGCCGTCGTGCATTCGGCCAATGCGGCCGTCGCGCTTTGTTATGCGGGCAAAGGCAAGCTGCCTTGGGTTTGCGCGCGCGGCGAGGGCGAGACGGCGCGGCGCATTCTCGAGTGGGCCGGCGAATTTCTCGTGCCGACGGCGGCGAACGCCGCGCTGGCCGATGCGCTCTATGAGAGCGCGCGCGAATATCAATACATCGATAGTGCGCTCTACCGCCGCGTCGCCGAGCTGCTGCGCTGGGCCGACGGCGACGAGCAGACGAGCGCATGATGCAAGGCGTCCGGCGCCTTGCATCCCGGCACCGGCCGCATCCGTCCGCGCGCCGCTTGGAGCGCTCAGACCGCTTGCAGCTTCCCCGCGAGATAAGCGAGTTGACTGCGGTTGCGGGCGCCGAATTTTTCGCGCAACTGGCGCAAGTGATAGTCGACGTTGTGCACGGTCGTGTTCAGCCGCGCCGCGATCGCTTTGTCGGACATGCCGACGACGACCGCGCCCAAGATGCGCTGCTGCAATTGCGAGAGGCTGCCGGCGGCGTCTTGGCGGCAAATGGCTTGGACGTAGGCCGCGCACCGTTGGTGCAGCGAGAGGCCGAGCCCGAGCGCTTGAGCGATGACGCTGTCGGTGATCCATTCGCAATGCTCGGGCGGCCCGGCAAAGAGAATCAGCGCGCGCAGGGGCGTGCGGGCAATCGGCAGGCTGAACGCGAGGCCGCTGGCGAGCCCGTTCTCGCGCATGCCGTCGAAGAAGCTTCGCAGCGGCGGATCGATGCCGTCCTTGCGCGAGGCGTTGACGAGCGAGCGCATGTCCCAGACGTGCGGGCGGCTCGATTCGAACGCGCGGCGCATGTGGGGGTCGCGCAAAAGGTAGCCGCCGCCGAGCGATTGCGGCAGCAGATCGCTTGCCAAGTAATCCCGCAGCAAGTAGGCGTACTCGGGCTGCTTGTGCGCGTCCAGCTTCAGCGCGGCATAGCCGAGGCCCGAAAAGCCGATGATGTTGAGAATGCCGCGGATCATGCGGATGCGTTCGTCGGCCGAGCGCGCCGCGCCGAGTTCGGCGGCGAGGAACGTTGCGTCGCCGGTCTCTTCGGCACGCACGAGCGGGGCCACGTCCGTTTCGTCGATGTAGCGAATCTCGCATTGCCCGCGCGGTTTGGAGCGCTGCGCCGGTTCCGGTTGCGATGCCGGCTTGGCGGCCGATGCCGATGCAGGTTGCAGATCTTCGCGTTCCTCGACCAAGTCGAGAGTTGACATGGGGAGTCCTATCTATCGTTGTTTTTTGGAATAGTTCACGGCGCCGGACTGCATGCGAGAGGCGCGATCGGAGACGGTGCGCCGACGGGTTGCACCCGCCGGAGGTATCACCGTATCTTCCGACGATTGTATTGAGGCCGTTCGGCGAACGCCGCTTGGCATTTCGTAGTGGCGGGGAGTGGGCAAGTAAGCGAAATGCGTGGTTTTACGAAATGTCGTGGCGCATGCGGGTCCCCGGCGGGGAGGGAGCGGGGGATAAAAAGTTCCAGTTCCGAGGGACCCGATTGCGTGTAAGATGCTGTATGGATATACAGGTTTTTGTGGGTATCGATGCTTTCCGCCTCCGTTCGTGCCGAAGATCTCCATCCGTCGCTGTGGCGGGCTTCGCAGTTGGCGCATGGGCGCACGCGCGTCGTGGATACGGGATATCCGGCGCTGTCGGCCGAGTTGCCCGGCGGCGGCTGGCCGCTCGGCGCGCTGATCGATTTGCTCGTCCAGCAGCCGGGGATCGGCGAGATGCGGCTGTTGCAGCCCGCGCTCAGCGCATTGGGCGAGCGGCCCGTGGCGTTGCTGCAGCCGCCTCAGGTACCCAATGGTCTGGGGCTCGGCTATATCGGGTTGCCGCTCGAGCGCCTGCTTCATATCAAGGCGCCCAAGACGGGCGATGCGTTGTGGTCCGCCGAGCAAATCCTGCGGGCGGGCAGTTGCGGCGCGTTGATTTTCTGGGCGTCGTCGGCGCAATCGGCATCGCTGCGGCGGCTCCATCTCGCGGCGCAATCCGCTGAAACGCTGTTCGTCATGGTGCGGCCGCTCACGGTGACGCAAGAAGCGTCGCCGGCTTTGCTGCGCATGGCGCTGCGACCATCGGCTCACGGGTTGACGGTCGATATCGTGAAACGGCGAGGGCCCCTGCGCGTGGAGCCTTTGTCGATTTCGTTGCAACCCACCCCTGTTTTGCTGTCTCGCCATGCGCGTCTATCTCGCCGTCCATTTGCCGAAACTGCCGCTCGAAGTCTTCCGACCGAAGTGGCTGCCTGAACCGAAGGCCGGCAGCGTCGCGCTCGAGAAAGAGCACGTCGTTATCGCCGATGCCGCGGCGCGCGCGGCGGGAATCCGCCTGGGCATGAAGCGCGGCGGCGTGCTGACGCTATCGGCCGACGTGCTGATGTTCGAGCGCGATGCGGCGCGCGAGGCGCAGGCGGCGCGCGAAGTGGGCATGGCGCTGATGCGGTTCTCCCCCGACGTAACGCTGGCCGGGGAGGCGACGATCATCGTCGAGGTCGGCGCGAGCTTGAGATTGTTCGGCGGGGTGCGGGTCCTGTGCCGGCAGGCGCGCGCGATTCTCGACGCGCTCGGCTTTACGGCGCGTATCGGCGTCGCGCCGACGGGGCAGGGTGCGTGGCTGCTTGCGCGCCATGGCAACCGGCGCGTGTTGCGGCTCGCCTCGCTCGAACGCGTCTTGTCGCCGTTGCCTATGTTGTCGGTGCCGGAAGCGCGGCCCTTTGCCGATTGGTTCGCGGGGCTCGGTTGCGCGACGATCGCCGACTTGCGCCGCTTGCCGCGCGCGGGGTTGCAGCGGCGCTGCGGCGAGCACGTGCTCGATTCGCTCGATCGCGCGTTCGGCACGGCGCCCGAACTGTTCGATTGGCTCGTGTTGCCGCCTACGTTTTCCGCGCGTCTGGAGTTGCCCGATCGCATCGAGCATGCGGACGGCGCGCTTTACGCCGCGCACCGGTTGATCGTGCAATTGTGCGGCTGGCTCTGCGCCAAGCAATTGGCCGTGACGGCCATCGTGCTTTCGCTCGAACACGAGCGCGGCAGGCAAGCGATGGCGCCCACGCTCCTTGAAATCGCGCTCGGCGAACCCGCCTGGCAGGAGGCGCATCTGCTGCGTCTGCTCAAGGAGCGGTTGCACCGGATCGAATTGGCGGCGCCCATGATCGCGGTGCGGCTCGACGCCTCGAAGGTGGAGGCGGCCGCCCCGCCGGCCGAGCAGCTTTTTCCGGAGCCGGGCGGTTCGGCGCAAAGCCATGCGCGTCTGCTCGAACTGCTGGTGGCCCGGCTCGGCGAGGACAATGTTTTGCGCCCCGCGCCGACGGCCGATTACCGGCCCGAGGTGGCCAACCGGTGGGTGCCGCTCGGCGAGCATCATGCGAAGACCAAGGGCACGCTGCCTGAGGGATTGCCGCGGCCCACCTGGATGCTTGCCGCGCCGGTGCGTTTGCTCACGCGGGCGCATCGCCCGTTCTACGGGTCGCCGCTGCGCGTCGTCTCGCCGGCCGAGCGCATCGAGGCCGGGTGGTTCGACGGCGAACTCGTCACGCGCGATTACTTCGTCGCCGAGGCCGACGACAAAAGCTATTACTGGATTTACCGCGAACGCGTGAGTAGCCGCGACGCGGACGAAGGACCTCGCTGGTTCCTTCACGGCTTATTCGGATGATGCGATGGTTCCCGGTTTCAATGGGCTGCCGGCGTACGCCGAGCTTTTTTGCTTCTCCAACTTCACGTTCTTGCGCGGCGCATCGCACGCGCAAGAACTCGTCGCGCGCGCCGCTCAGCTCGGCTATGCGGGCATCGCGATCACCGACGAATGCTCGCTCGCGGGCGTCGTGCGCGCTCACGACGCGGCCAAGGAGGTGGGGCTGCCGCTCGTCATCGGCTCGTATTTCCGCTTATGCCATGCCGATGGCTCGCCCTCGTTCGGACTCATCTTGCTCGCACAAAACCGCGAGGGGTACGGCAATTTGTCGGAGCTCATCACGCTTGCGCGCACGCGTTCGCCGAAGGGGGAATACCGGCTGACGCCATACGATCTCTCGCGGCCGCAAGCCGAGCATGCGCATTTGCGCGGGATGCCCGATTGCCTGGCGATTCTCGTGCCCGACTTTCCGGCCAAGGAAGAGGTGCTCGCCGCGCAACTCGAATGGCTCGACGAGACGTTTCCGGGCCGAGCCTGGGCGGGGCTCGTGCTCCATCAGCGGGCGATGGACGACATTCACCGCGGCGCGGTGGAGTATGTCGCACGCTGCCAGGGCTTGCCGGTCGTCGCACTCGGCCAGGTCGTCATGCATGTGCGTTCGCGCAAGCCGCTGCAAGATACGATGACGGCCATCCGCGTCGGCAAGAGCGTGCACGAATGCGGTTACGAACTCGCGCCCAATGCCGAGCAGCATTTGCGCTCGCGGCTGCGCCTCGTCAATCTTTATTCCGACGAAGCGCTGCGCGAGACGATCCATATCTTGTCGCGCTGCACCTTCTCGCTCGAGGAGCTGAAGTACGAGTATCCCGACGAACTCGTGCCCGAGGGCTTCACGCCTACCGCCTATCTGCGGCAAGAAACCTACGCCGGTGCGCTGCGGCGTTTTCCGGCCGGCATCCCTCATCCGGTGCAGCAGCAGATCGAACACGAACTCGCGCTGATTGCCGATCTGCGTTACGAGCCGTATTTCTTGACGGTCTACGATATCGTGCGCTTCGCGCGCAGCCAAAACATCTTGTGCCAAGGGCGCGGCTCGGCCGCCAATTCGGCCGTTTGCTATTGCCTGGGGATTACCGAGGTCGACCCGGGGCGCGGCAATATGCTCTTCGAGCGCTTCATCAGCAAGGAGCGGGGCGAGCCGCCCGATATCGACGTCGATTTCGAGCACCAGCGGCGCGAGCTCGTCGTGCAATACATCTACCGCAAATACGGCCGGCACCGCGCGGCGATCGCGGCGGCCGTCTCCACTTACCGGCCACGCGGTGCGTTGCGCGACACGGGCAAGGCGCTCGGCGTCGATCCGCAAATCGTCGATGCCGTCGCCAAGTCGCATCATTGGTTCGATACGAGTCACGACCTGCTCGCCCGCTTCGAAGAGTCGGGACTCGATCCCAGTCAACCGCTGATCCAAGCCTGGGCGCGGCTGGCGGTGCAATTGCTGAATTTTCCGCGCCATCTATCGCAGCACTCGGGCGGTTTCGTCATCAGCCGCGGCAAGCTGACGCGGCTCGTGCCGGTGGAGAATGCGGCGATGCCCGATCGCTCCGTCATCCAATGGGATAAAGACGATCTAGAGTCTTTAGGACTGCTCAAGATCGACGTATTGGCGCTCGGCATGCTGTCGGCGATACGGCGTGCGCTCGAACTCGTTTCCGAGCGGCGCGGCGAGCGCTTCGAGATGCAGGATATCCCGCCCGAGGACGAGAAGACCTACGCGATGATTTCGCGTGCGGATACGGTTGGCGTTTTCCAGATCGAATCGCGCGCGCAGATGAGCATGCTGCCGCGGTTGCGGCCGGAAACGTTCTACGACCTCGTGATCGAGGTGGCGATCGTGCGGCCGGGGCCGATCCAAGGCGGCGCCGTGCATCCGTATTTGCGCAGGCGGCAGGGGTTCGAGCCGGTGACTTATCCGAGCCAAGCGTTGGAGTCCGCATTGGGGCGCACACTCGGGGTGCCGATTTTTCAAGAGCAAGTGATGCAGGTCGCGATTCTCGCGGCCGGATTCAGCGCGGGCGAAGCCGATCAACTGCGCCGGGCGATGGCGGCCTGGAAGCGCAAGGGCGGTTTGCAACGGTATTACGACCGCATCGTAAACGGGATGCTCGAACGCGGGTACGAACGCAGCTTTGCCGATGCCATCTTCGAGCAGATCAAAGGCTTCGGCGAATACGGCTTTCCCGAGAGCCATGCGGCGAGCTTCGCGTTGCTCGTCTATGCGAGCAGTTGGCTCAAGTGTCACGAGCCCGAGGCATTTCTCGCGGCGATGCTCAATAGTCAGCCGATGGGTTTTTATTCGCCGTCCCAGCTTGTGCAGGATGCACGCCGGCATGGCGTGAAGGTGATGCCGGCCGACGTAACGATCAGCGGGTGGGATGCCGTACTCGAACCGGTCGAAGGTGCGGCCCGTCCGGCGGTGCGTCTCGGCCTCTCGCTCTTACGCGGCATGAAGCAAGAGGTGGCGGAGCGCATCGAAAACGCACGCGCCGTGCGCTCGTTCGAAAGCGTGCACGATCTGGCGCGCCGCGCGCAGCTCGATCGGCATGATTTGCACGTATTGGCCGATGCGAATGCGTTATCCGCGCTCGTCGGCAATCGACGCGAAGCGCTTTGGCATTCGGTGGCGGCCGTGCCTCAGCGCGACATGCTGGCCACGGCGGTCGAGGCGGACGATACTCCGCTGTTGGGCGCGCCGACGGAAGGGCAAAACATCGTGGCCGATTACCGCTCGTCCGGACTGACGCTGCGCCGTCATCCGCTCGCGCTGCTGCGCGCGCAACTGCTGGACATGCGGCTGATGCCTGCATCGAAGCTGTCCGGCTATCGCGACGGTCAACCGGCGCGAGGCTGCGGCATCGTGACGGTTCGTCAACGGCCGGGCACGGCCAAAGGCGTGATATTCGTGACGATCGAAGACGAGACGGGCAACGTCAACGTCATCGTTTGGCCGAGCCTGCTCGAAAAACAGCGCAAGGAAGTGCTCGGCGCTTCGCTGCTGGCCGTCTACGGCGTGTGGCAGTGCCAGGGAGAGGTGCGCCATCTCGTGGCCAAGCGGCTCGTGGATTTATCCCATCTTTTAGGCGGCCTGCAATCGGAGAGCCGCAATTTCTGTTGATCGAAATGCGCGTCGAATCGCCGCTATCGAAGCGACGGGGCGGGCGTGGGCCAGGTGCTCAGTACCTCGGCGATCGCGACGTCGAATGGCGTACGCCGACCGATCCCGAGCGCTTCGAGCCTGCTCGAATCCAGATGGCAGTCGCGCGGACGCGGTGTGCCTTCGCCGCTCGTGGTTTGCGGCTCGAGACGAGCATCGATGGCGAGTGCGCGCGCGATGCGCGAGGCAATCTCGAACTTCGTCATGGGCTCGTCGCCGGACCACTGCGCGATACCGCACACCGCTTGCCCCTTCGCGTGCAGCTCGAGCATGCCGCGAATCACATAAGCGACATCCGGCGTGTAAGTCGGATAACGGGTTGCCCAAGCATCCATCGGCGCAGGGCTTGCCCCCGGCGCTTGCGAGGCGACGACGGCTGGCGCGAGACTCGTCACGGCCGACTCGGCCCAATCGAGCACCGGACCGTAAAGCAGCGGCAGCCGCAGCACGCAGCCCAGCTCGGTCGATTGCGCGAGCGCGCGCTCGCCATCGAGCTTGCTTAGACCATAAGCGTTGAGCGGAGCGGGCCGATCGTCGATGCGATAGGGCGGTGCGCTGCCGTCGAAGACGTAATCGGTCGAAATCGAGAGTACCCATGCACCGCATTGCCGCGCCGCCGACGCGATAGCGCGTACGGCATCGACGTTCAACGCCCGCGCGGCGATCGGATCGCGCTCGCAGACATCGGGCCGGCGCTCGGCCGCGGCGATGACGATCGCGTCCGGACGCAACCGATCGACGAAAGACGCGACGGCCGCCGCATCGCGGACGTCGAGCGCGGCCATCTCGCCTTGTACGCGCCGATGCGCTGTGGGCACCACGCGCCAACCGGCGCGCGTGCCGAGCTCCCGCACGAGCGCGCGCCCAAGCAGGCCGGACGCGCCGATGACGGCAATCGTGAACATCTCGCCGAGCCGCCTCAAGCGTCGACGATCGTGCGACTGCCCTTGACCTCGTAGCCGGCCTCGACGATCGCGTTGCCGAGGCGTTCGGCGTTTTCGCGCGATTGCACGCGTACGCGCTGATCGTCCAGATTCACCTCCACCAGCGCGGCCGTATCGATCGCGCGGATCGCTTTCGTTACCGCGCCCACGCAGTGCTGGCAGCTCATACCTTCGACTTGGAATTCGATCATTGCAAAGTTCCTTTTAAAAGGGGGCATCATCCGAGAGCGCGCGGCATTCGCCGAGCGCTGGCTTCTGTCGAAGCGTATACCTTCCTGTCGTGGGAAGGTATACGCTTTTGGTCGTCGAAAGGAGATTCGTCATGAATATCGGGGAAGCGGCCCGTGAGTCCGGGGTGACGGCCAAGATGATTCGCTACTACGAGAGCGTCGAGTTGCTGGCGCCCAAGGGGCGTACCGACGCCGGCTACCGTGTATACGGGAAGCAAGAGGTTCACACCTTACGTTTTATCCGCCAGGCTCGGCACCTCGGCTTCTCCATCGACGACATTCGCAAGCTGCTGGCCCTCTGGCAAGACCGCTCGCGCGCAAGCGCCGAAGTCAAGACGATTGCGCTCCAACATGTGGCCGATCTCGAACGGCGCATCGCCGAACTGTCGGAAATGCGCGACACTCTGACTCATCTGGCCGACCATTGCCACGGCGATGCGCGGCCCGACTGTCCGATTCTCGAGGGGCTCGCAAGTCTCGACGAATGCGCAGACGGCCCGCATAGCCAATGCAGGCAAGGCTGAGCATCCGTCCAAACATGTTGGCACCTGATTGGTGCATTCATGACGTATTCGTGACTCCCGGTGCACCATTCCAAATCGGAATGCCCTTCATTCGAGCATTTCACTCGCAATTTCTCGCAAGGCCTCTATAATCCGGGTTAACCCTTTTACGGGAAATCCCTGATGCGCGATCCGCTGGGGACGAGACCCGACCCTTGGAGAACATCATGTTTGCCTACATCCTCGAAAAGCTCAGCAACTGGTTCGAATCCGCCGAACGTAGCCGTCGCGAAGCGTATCTCGCCTCGTCGTCGGACGTGGTCGATCTGGAGCGCCGCCTGCGCTCGCTCGAAGCAAACGGCTATTCGATCTAAGCCGAGCAAGACCCGGCGGCTCGAAACCGAGCGCCTGCGCTCATCGAAGCGCTGAAGTGACTGTTGCAAGCCTCGCTCCATTGGCGAGGCTTTTGTTTTTGCGACGTGCGGGCCACGACGTGCGGCGAGACTAGCGCGAACATCGCCGCCGCGCTAAGGTGTGAGCATTCGCGGCGGGCTATCCGCCGCTCGGCCATTCCCGGGGATCGTTTCCATGCGTCTTTTCGTCTCGCTTCGCTTGCATGGTGCCATCCGCGCCGCGGCTTACGTCGCCCTCATGGCCGTTGCTTCACAGGCCATGGCCGGCACGCAGGCCTTGGAGCTGGGGACGCAGACGGGCATCAACGACGGCCAGAGCGGCGTGGAACTCGATACCCAGACCGGTATTCACGACGGCCAAAGCGGCCTGGTCCTTCAAAATGCGCCGTTCTCGCGCGCGCCGATGGTCCCCGCCAAGCGGCTGCCGACGCTCGATCCCGCGGAAGCGGGCGCAGAGCAGCCGCCCATCATCGTCGAGCCATACATCGGATTGCCTGGCGCCAATGGCGCGGCGCCCGCCGGTGCCACCGGGTATCGCGTGGCACCCGGTTATCGCCAGTGAATCGCGGCAAAGCCAAAACCTCTAAGCGATCCGCGATTCCAGCTTGAACTTGGCGTTCGCGTCTTGCCCCAGGGCGTCGACCAGGTACGGAAGCGCCTCCTTTAGCGCGGCCGCCAGCGTATAGGGCGGGTTCAAGATGAACATCCCGCTGCCGTATAGTCCGAAGCCATCGGAAGGCGGCTCGCTGACGGTCAACGTCGCATGCAGCCAATTGGTCTGCTGTAGCTGCTTCAACTGCTCCGGAAACCGCTGCGACTCCACACGCGTGACTTGCGGATACCAGACCGCGTACATGCCGGTCGCGAAGCGCTTCAAGCTCTCTTCCAGGCACGTGATCGTGCGCGCGTAGTCGCGTTTGTCTTCGAACGAAGGATCGACGAGGATCAGCGCGCGGCGCGGCGGCGGGGGCAGCAACGCCTTGATGCCGTCGAAGCCGTCTCCGGCGTAGAGCATGGCGCGGCGGCCCGCATCGCGGAAGTTATGACGTAACACGTCGATCTCGGTACTGTGCAGCTCGAACAGCCGCATGCGGTCTTGCTCTCGCATGAGCCGCCAAGCGAGATAGGGCGAGCCCGGGTAGTAGCGCAATTGGCCGTCCGGGTTCAACGCACCGACCTGCTCCACGTAGTCGCGCAGCGCGGCCGGCAAGTCCGTACGCTCCCAGAGCTTCGCGATGCCGGTTTGGAATTCGGCGGTCTTGGTCGCATAGCCTTCCGTCAGCGAGTACACGCCCGCGCCGGCATGGGTGTCGATATACCAATAGGCTTTGTCCTTCTGCCCCAAATAGCGCAGCAACTGTACGACGACAGCATGCTTGAGGACATCGGCGTGATTGCCTGCGTGGAAGGCGTGACGGTAGCTGAGCATACGGACGGACGGTTCGAAGCGTGAGAATCGGGTGGCTTGGCACGCCGGCGAGTGAACGCTCGGACGGGGCGCGTATTGTACGGTACCGCAAGTCGGTACGACTCAGCGCCCCGGCACGCGGGCATCTCGATCAGCGCGCGGCGTCGCCGATGATCTCCTCGATGGCTTGATGGATTTCCGGCGTGATGCGCGTGGCCACTTCCGCCGCCTTCATGTTTTCGCCAATCTGCTCGACACGCGACGCGCCCGTGATGACGGTGCTGACGTTCGGGTTCGTGAGCACCCAGCCGATCGCGAGTTGGCCGATCGTGCAACCCAGCTCGCGCGCGAGCGTTTCCAATTGCGCCACGCGTTCGTTCTTGTCCGCATCGGTTAGTTGCGTGCGCAACCAATCGTAACCTTGCAGTTGGGCGCGGCTGCCCTCGGGCACGCCGCCTCGGTATTTGCCCGTCAACAGGCCGGACGCCAGCGGGCTCCACGTCGTCAAGCCCAATCCGATGTCCTCGTACAGCCGCGCATATTCCTCTTCGACGCGTTTGCGGCAAAAGAGGTTGTATTGCGGCTGCTCCATGACGGGCTTGTGCAGATGATGGCGTTCCGCGATCTCGTACGCCGCGCGAATCTCGTCCGCGCTCCATTCCGATGTGCCCCAATACAGTGCCTTGCCTCGCGTGATCATGTCGCTCATCGCCCAAACGGTTTCCTCGATCGGCGTGTTCGGATCCGCGCGATGGCAAAACACAAGGTCGACGTAATCGAGTTGAAGGCGTGCGAGCGAGCCGTCGATCGCATTGTGCAAGTACTTGCGATTGAGCGTGTGGTACTGGTTCGGCGCCTCGCTCAAGCCCCAATAGAATTTCGTGGAGACGATATAGCTCACGCGCGGCCAGGCGAGTTCCTTCAGTGCCTGACCCATGATTTCCTCGGCCTTGCCGCTCGCGTAGACTTCGGCGTTGTCGAAGAAATTCACGCCTGCGTCGCGTGCCGCAGCCAGCGATTCGCGCGCGACCCGCCGGTCCACTTGATTGCCGTAAGTCACCCAAGAACCTAGCGAGAGTTCGCTGACTTGCAGGCCGGAACGGCCCAAACGCCGATAATTCATGCATGCCTCCTTGGAGCGTGATAACGCGGTGTGAACACCGCAGCTTAATCCTATCGGCAGCGAAACGTACTCGCGCCGAACGTTGGGGCACAATAGCGAAGTCCGTGGCGGGGCGCCAATTCGGCCGAACGGTATATGAAGTTCTGCCAGGTTGCCGGGCGCCGCCCGCCATGATGTCATTGTCCACGCACGCTTGAGAGGTGACGAATGTCGTCGTTGAATACGAGTCTGAACGGGAAGGTCGCGGTCGTGACGGGCGCGGCAAGCGGGATCGGCAAGGAAATCGCGCGTACGTTGGCCGCGCAAGGCGCCGCGGTCGCGATCGCCGATCTGAACCTAGCGGGGGCGCAAGCCGCCGCCGAGGGAATTCGCGCGCAAGGCGGCCAGGCGCTCGGCGTCGCAATGGACGTGACGAACGAAGACGCCGTCAATCGCGGCATCGACGAAGTCGCGGCGCAGTTCGGTTCGGTCGATATCCTGGTGTCGAACGCGGGGATCCAGATCGTCAACCCGATCGAGAACTACAGCTTCTCCGATTGGAAGAAGATGCAGGCCATTCACGTCGATGGCGCCTTTCTCACCACGAAGGCCGCGCTCAAGCATATGTACAAGGGTGAGCGCGGCGGCGTCGTGATCTATATGGGCTCGGTGCATTCGCACGAGGCGTCGCCGCTGAAATCCGCCTATGTCACGGCGAAACACGCGCTGCTCGGTCTGTCCCGCGTGCTGGCGAAGGAAGGCGCCGCGCACAACGTGCGTTCGCACGTCGTATGCCCCGGGTTCGTCCGCACGCCGCTCGTCGATAAGCAAATCCCCGAGCAAGCGAAGGAACTCGGTATCACCGAGGAAGAAGTGGTCAAGCGCGTCATGCTCGGCCAAACGGTCGATGGCGTGTTCACGACCGTCGAGGACGTGGCGCAGACCGTGCTGTTCCTGTGCACCTTCCCGAGCGCGGCTTTGACGGGGCAGTCGTTCATCGTCTCCCACGGCTGGTGCATGCAGTAAGGAGGCGAGATGGGGGAGCGCAAGGGGACGCGCGTTCGCGCGAACGCGACGGTGGCGGATGGCGCCGAACAACACGCGGCAGGGCGAACGGCGCGCTCGGTGCCGCGCATCGCCTTGCCTCCTTATGAAACTGTCGCGCTCGTGCTGCAGGGGGGCGGCGCGCTCGGCGCCTATCAGGCGGGTGTATACGAGGGGCTGCATGAAGCCGGCATCGTACCGAACTGGATCGCCGGTATTTCGATCGGGGCGCTCAATACGGCCATCATTGCCGGTAATGCCCCCGAGCATCGCGTCGCGAGGTTGAAGGAGTTTTGGAATACCGTCTGTCAGCCCGCTTACGGTTTTTCCTTGCCGCCGGCGCTCGAGCAAGTCTTCTTCGATTCGCCCGCGCCCGTGCGTACGGCTTTCACGACCATGCAGGCATTCAGCGCCCTAGTGGACGGGCAGCGCGGCTTTTTCGTGCCGCGCGTGCCGCCGCCATTGCCGTTTACGCCCAGCACACCCGCAACGGCGAGTTGGTATGACACGGCACCGCTCAAAGCGACGCTCGAGCGTTTGTGCGACTTCGACAGGATCAATTCGGGTGAAACCCGCGTTTCCGTTGCGGCGGTGAACGTCGGTACCGGCAACTTCGAGTATTTCGACAACCGGCACAAGGTGTTGCGGGCCGAGCATTTCATTGCCTCGGGTTCGCTGCCTCCGGGGTTCGCGGCGACGGAGATCGACGGAGAGTACTACTGGGACGGCGGGCTCATGTCCAATACGCCGCTGTCCGAAGTGATTCAGACCACGCCGCGTCGCGATACGCTCGCGTTCCAGGTCGACCTATGGAGCGCCCGCGGTCCCGTGCCGACGAATCTGACCGACGTGCAGGGCCGCTTGAAAGACATCCAATACTCTAGCCGCACGCGTATGGTCACCGATACGTTGCAGCACTCGCAGCGTTTTCGTCATGTGCTGCGCGAAGTCCTCGCGCGCGTGGCCCCCGAACATCGCGACGATCCGTGGTGCAAGCTGGCCGAGGAGTTGGCATCCTCCCGCCGCTATAACGTCTTTCAGCTTGTCTATCGGGATAAGGAGTTCGACGGCAACTACAAGGACTATCAATTCGGCGAGTCGACGATGAACGTTCACTGGGAATGCGGGCTGCGCGACATTCGCGAGAGCCTCGCGCAGCCGGGATGGCTCGACATGCCCGATAACGATGCCGGATTCGTCACCCACGATATTCATCGAGACCGGCGTTGAAGCACGGCCACGAGGGCGGCGCGAGCGAATAAGAGCGAATAAAAAAGCGCCCCGCGAAACCGCGAGGCGCCTCTTTCATCGGCTGCCGTACCGCTGAGCCGCGTGGGCGCGGCTCGCGGTGCAAGCGTTACTTCAGTACTTGCGCGATGGCGTTGGCCACCGCGTCGATGTTGCGCGTATTGAGCGCGGCGACGCAGATGCGGCCCGTGCTCACGGCGTAAATGCCGAACTCTTCACGCAGGCGATCGACCTGCGCCGCGCTCAAGCCCGAGTACGAGAACATGCCGCGCTGTGCGTTGACGAAGCCGAAGTCGCGCGCGACGCCGGCGCTCTTCAGACGCTCGACGAGGCCGCCGCGCATGGCGCGGATGCGATCGCGCATTTCGCCGAGTTCTTGCTCCCACATCGCGCGCAGTGCCGGCGTGCCGAGCACCGTCGCGACGATCGCGCCGCCGTGCGTCGGCGGGTTCGAGTAGTTCGTGCGGATGACGCGCTTCAGTTGCGACAGGACGCGTGCGGCTTCGTCCTTGCTGTCGGCAATGATCGACAACGCGCCGACGCGCTCGCCGTACAGCGAGAACGACTTCGAGAACGACGACGAGACGAACACGTTCAGTTCTGCGGCGGCGAACAGACGCACGGCTGCCGCGTCGGCATCGATGCCGTCGCCGAAGCCTTGGTAGGCGATATCGAGGAACGGCACGAGGTTGCGCGCCTTCACGACCTCGACGATCTGCTTCCACTGCGCTTCGCTGAGGTCCACGCCGGTCGGGTTGTGGCAGCAAGCATGCAGCACGACGACCGTGCCGGCCGCATAGCTACCCAGCGCGGCGAGCATCGCATCGAAGTTGACGCCGTGCGTTTGCGCGTCGTAGTACGGGTAGGCCACCACTTCGAAGCCGGCGCTCTCGAACAGCGCGCGATGGTTTTCCCAGCTCGGATCGCTGATCGCCACCTTGGCGTTCGGGTTGAGACGTTTCAGGAAGTCGGCGCCGATCTTCAGCGCGCCCGTCCCGCCGAGCGCTTGCGCCGTGACGACGCGGCCCGCGGCGATCAACGGCGATGCATCGCCGAGCAGTAGCTTTTGCACCGATGCGTCGTATGCCGCGATCCCTTCGATCGGCAGATAGCCGCGCGGCAACGCTTGGCTCACGCGCGCTTGTTCCGCTTCGCGAACGGCGCGCAGCAGCGGGATCTTGCCTTCTTCGTTCGTGTAGACGCCCACGCCGAGATTGACTTTGGTCGGGCGCGTATCGGCATTGAAGGCCTCGTTGAGGCCAAGGATCGGGTCGCGGGGCGCGAGTTCGACTGCGGAGAACAGGGACATGGTGTCTTTGGACGGTAGTGGAAACGTAAAAGCGGGCATTGCTGCATGCGCCGGCCGCCTTGGCCGAGGCAATTCGATCCGACTATCGGACTGCCCACCGGCGCGCAGGCGGGGCGCCGAATGCGTAATTGTAGCGAATCCCGCCCCCCTGTTGCCGCGCTTTTACCGGACGAGCGGCCAATCGGTCTGCACGATCGTGCGCTTTTTTACCGGAAAGCGGGGCGGCAAGGCTGGCCCGACGCGATCCGAGCGTCCATTCCGGGCGGCACCGCGGCCTGCTGCCCAGGCGAGCGCGAAACGCTAGAATGGTTGTTTTGTCGGCGAAGGAAGCGCCATTTCCATGTCCGAAGCTCAGCCCCATTCGGCCGAAGCCCTCGACGAATCGAAGTTCGTCGAATTCGAGGGTTCGCCGTTCCATCTTTATCAGCCTTATCCGCCGGCCGGCGACCAGCCCACTGCGATTACGCAACTGGTCGAGGGCGTCGAGGACGGCTTGTCCTATCAGACGCTGCTCGGCGTGACGGGGTCCGGCAAGACATTCACGATGGCAAACGTCATCGCGAGGCTCGGCCGGCCGGCGATCGTGTTCGCGCCGAATAAAACGCTCGCGGCGCAGTTGTACTCGGAGTTTCGCGAGTTCTTTCCGCGCAACGCCGTCGAGTATTTCGTGTCGTACTACGACTACTACCAGCCGGAAGCGTACGTCCCGCAGCGCGACTTGTTCATCGAGAAGGATTCCTCGATCAACGAACATATCGAGCAGATGCGTCTGTCGGCTACCAAGAGTCTCATGGAGCGGCGCGACGTCGTGATCGTGGCGACGGTGTCCGCCATCTACGGTATCGGTAATCCGAGCGAATACCACCAGATGATCTTGACGCTGCGCACGGGCGACAAGATCGGACAGCGCGACGTCATCGCCCGCCTGATCGCGATGCAGTACAACCGGAACGAGGCCGATTTTCAGCGCGGCGCGTTCCGCGTGCGCGGCGATACGATCGACGTATTCCCGGCCGAACACGCCGAGATGGCGCTGCGCATCGAGCTGTTCGACGACGAAGTCGAGTCCCTGCAACTGTTCGATCCGTTGACGGGGCGAGTGCGGCAAAAGATTCCGCGTTTTACCGTGTATCCCTCCTCGCACTACGTCACGCCGCGCGAGACGGTGATGCGCGCGGTGGAGACGATCAAGGAGGAGTTGCGCGAGCGCCTGGAGTTCTTTTACGCCGAAGGCAAGCTCGTGGAGGCGCAGCGCCTCGAGCAACGGACGCGTTTCGATCTCGAGATGCTGCAGGAGCTAGGCTTTTGCAAGGGCATCGAAAATTACTCGCGGCACTTTTCGGGGGCGGCGCCCGGCGAGCCGCCGCCTACGCTCGTCGACTATCTGCCCCCCGATGCGCTGATGCTGCTCGACGAGTCGCACGTGCTGATCGGTCAATTGAACGCCATGTACAACGGCGACCGTTCGCGCAAGGAAAACCTCGTGCAATACGGCTTTCGGTTGCCTTCGGCGCTCGATAACCGGCCACTGAAATTCCCCGAGTTCGAACGCAAGATGCGCCAGGCGGTCTTCGTCTCCGCTACGCCCGCCGATTACGAAAAGAAGAAGACGGGCCAGGTCGTGGAGCAGGTCGTGCGGCCGACGGGGCTCGTCGATCCCATCATCGAGGTGCGGCCCGCGCGCTCGCAGGTGGACGACGTACTCAGCGAAATCCATGCGCGCGTGGCCGTGAACGAACGCGTGCTCGTGACCGTGCTGACCAAACGCATGGCCGAGCAGCTCACCGAATTTCTTGCCGATCACGGCGTCAAGGTGCGCTATCTGCATAGCGACATCGATACGGTCGAGCGCGTCGAGATCATTCGCGATCTGCGGCTTGGCGCCTTCGACGTGCTGGTCGGGATCAATTTGTTGCGCGAGGGGCTGGACATCCCCGAAGTGTCGCTCGTGGCGATCCTCGACGCGGACAAAGAGGGCTTCTTGCGCGCCGAACGTTCGCTGATCCAAACGATCGGCCGGGCAGCGCGCAACGTGAACGGCACGGCGATTCTGTACGCGGACAACATGACCGATTCGATGCGCCGCGCCATCGACGAAACGGAGCGCCGGCGCGCCAAGCAGATCGCCTACAACGAGCGGATGGGCATCACGCCGCGCGGCGTCGTCAAGAAGGTCAAGGACATCATCGATGGCGTCTATAGCGCCGACGACGCGCGCGCCGAACTGAAGGAGATGCAGCAGCGCGCGAAGTTCGAGGACATGTCGGAGAAGGACCTCGCCAAGGAGTTCAAGCGTCTCGAGAAGCAGATGATGGAGCACGCCAAGAATCTCGAATTCGAAAAGGCGGCGGCGGCGCGCGATCAACTCGCCGTATTGCGCGAGCGCGTGTTCGGCGCGAACGTCGGGGATTCCGTTTCCGGGCCGGACTAAATCGAAACGACGCCCGCGGCGCGCGGGCGACCCTATGCGCCGAAGGGTCGCTTGGTCCGAATGCCGCCTTCGTGTACACTTATGCTTGATTGATAATCGTTCGCATTTGCGTTCGTGTTTTCGACTGATCTTCCGTTCCGATAAGGCAAAAAGAGGAGTGTTTCGATGCAGCGTTCCACCTGGATTTTGAGCGGCGTGGCCGCCGTGGCGGCAATGACCGCACTGGCGGCGTCGGCGGCCGAGTATCCGATCGGCAAGCCCCAGGTGCAGGGCGGCATGGAAATCGGCGCCGTCTATTTGCAGCCGATCACGATGGATCCGGAAGGCATGATGCGCAAGGCGTCGGATTCCGACGTTCACCTCGAAGCCGATATCCACGCCGTCAAGAACAACCCGACGGGCTTTGCCGAGGGCGACTGGATGCCTTATCTGCAAGTCCACTACGAGCTCAGCAAGGTCGGCGGCAAGCAGACGATCAAAGGCGATTTGATGCCGATGGTCGCGAGCGACGGTCCGCACTACGGCGATAACGTCAAGCTGTTCGGGCCCGGCAAGTACCACATGACGCTGGTGATCGAGCCGCCGATGCAGATGGGTCATATGGCATTCGGCCGCCATACCGATAAAGAGACGGGCGTCGGCCCTTGGTTTAAGCCGATCACGCTCCAATATGATTTCCCGTTCGCGGGTATCGGCAAGAAGGGCGGCTACTAAGCCGCACGGCTCGGCGTAGGGGAACGGTATGAAATGGGTTTCGAAGGCCGCACTGGCCGGTTTGCTCGCCGTTACGGCTATCGCGGCGCATGCCGACGACTCGGTCACGGTCAAGCTCGAGATGGCCGACGGCACGCTCACGCCCGCACGCATCGAAGTGCCGGCCGGCAAGCGTATCCGGATCGAGGTGCACAACAGCGGCAAGGGCGCGGCCGAATTCGAGAGCGTCGAATTGCGCAAGGAAAAGGTGCTCGCACCCGGGGCCGCGTCGGTCGTCGTAATCGCTCCCCAAACGCCGGGCGAATATAAGTTCTTCGACGATTTCCATCAATCGGCGCGAGGCGTCATCGTCGTCAAGTAGTGGCTTTTTGCGCCCGGGGAGTGGAACGACGGGCGCTCGGAGGGTAAGAGATGGGCCAGGTATTGTTCGTCGTATGGCGCGAAAGCGTCGAGGCACTGCTCGTGGTGGGCATCCTTTACGCGTGGCTGAAGAATGGCGACCCGGACGCAAGGCGCGGTTTGCCGTATCTATGGGCGGGCGTAGGCGTCGGCATCCTGGCGGCCGTTGTGCTCGGCGCGGCGCTCGTGGGTTTCAGCGAGGTGCTGTCAGGCGACGCGGCGGACTACTTCCAGACGGGCATGGTCCTCGTCGCATGCTTCTTGATCGTGCAAATGGTGCTTTGGATGAAGCGCCACGGGCGTACGCTCAAACGAGACATGGAGCGCACGCTGCAGGAGCGCACGCGCGACGGCAACGGCTGGGGCGTGGCGGTCCTCGTTGCCCTGGCGATCGCACGCGAGGGCAGCGAAACCGTGATCTTCCTTTACGGCCTCGGCTTTGGTCAGTCGGGCCACGTCAGCCATGGCGACGTCCTCGCGATCGTGCTCGGGCTCGGGCTCGCGTTGTTGACCTTCTATATCCTTCAGCTCGGCGGCCGCGTGTTCTCGTGGCGCCATTTCTTCCGCGTGACCGAGATCATGCTGCTGCTGTTGGGCGCCGGCCTGCTGCAGACAGGCGTCGATAAGCTCATCGATAAAGAAATCTTGCCGCTCGGCATCTCGCAGGTTTGGGATACGTCGAGGCTGCTTGACGATTCGAGCACCATTGGATCGCTGGTTGCCGCACTGACGGGCTATCGTGCCCATCCGGCGCTGACCAATCTCGTCGCTTACGCGCTGTATTGGCTTGTCGTCGGGTGGTTCGCGCGGCGTGCCGGCCGCGCGCCCGCGCCGGCGGCAGGACGCACGGCATGAGTTCGCCCGCGATCGGTGCCGCCGGCCAAGGGCGGCTCGCGCGCGCCGGTGCATGGATGCAACGCAACGGCGCGGCGATCCGCGTGATCCAATGGTCGGTCGTCGCGGTCTACGCATTCTTGATCATCGTTCCCGCATGTATCCCGTTGCCGGGCGAGAGCGCGCATCTTTGGAACAACCTGACGCTAGCGGCCCAGTTCGTGTTTTGGGGCATTTGGTGGCCGTTCGTCTTGCTTTCGATGGTCCTGCTCGGCCGCGTATGGTGCGGGGTGCTATGCCCGGAGGGCGCACTGGCCGAATTCGCCAGCCGTCATGGAAGGGGGAGGGCGATTCCGCGGTGGATGCGATGGGGCGGCTGGCCCTTCGTCGCATTCGGCCTGACGACGATCTACGGCCAAATGGTCAGCGTCTATCAGTATCCGCTCGCCGTATTGCTCGTCTTGGGCGGATCGACGGCGGCCGCGATGGTCATCGGATTTCTTTACGGGCGCGATAAACGCGTCTGGTGCCGCTATTTGTGTCCGGTCAACGGCGTGTTTTCGCTGTTGGCGCGTCTCGCGCCATTCCATTACAAGGTGGACGAAGCCGCTTGGCGGCGTTCCTATACCTCGGGCGAGCGCGGGCATCGCGTGATTCCGATCAATTGCGCGCCGCTGGTGCCGCTCAGAAACATGAAGGGCGCGGCATCCTGCCATATGTGCGGCCGATGCAGCGGTCACCGGGATGCGATCGCATTGAGCTGGCGTTCGCCGGCCCAAGAGGTCGTGGAACTCGGACGAGACGCGGCTAGCGGCTGGGATACGGCCCTGATCCTTTACGGCCTGCTCGGCGTCGCAATCGGCGCATTTCACTGGAGCGCGAGCCCGTGGTTTGTCGAGCTCAAGCAAACGCTGGCCGGCTGGCTTATCGATCACGATGCCACGTGGATGCTCGATACCAATGCGCCGTGGTTTCTCTTCACGCATTATCCCGAGCAAAACGACGTCTTCTCCTGGCTCGACGGCACCTTGCTCATCGGCTACATCCTCGCGACGGCGCTCGTTTATGGCACCGCGCTGCTTGTGCTCGTGACAGCAGCCACGCGCGTGCTAGGCCGGTTCGATCGCTCACGCTTGCATCACCTCACTCAGTCGCTCATTCCCATCGCCGGGGCGGGGGTGTTCTTGGGATTGTCGGCTACGACGTTATCGTTGCTCCGCGCGGAGCATGTTCCGCTGGATTGGGCGTCGACGGTCCGTATCGCCGTGCTGGCGATTGCCAATGCATGGAGCGCTTGGCTGGCTTGGCGTGTGACTGGTCAATACACGGCGCGCGTTGCGTTGCGACTGGGCGCCATGGTGTTCATGGCGGCTGCGCTCGCCGTGGCCGATAGTGCCTGGTGGTTGATGTTCTGGGGCTTTGCTCGATAACGGGACCGGCAGCGGGACCGGCAGCGGGGACTGCCAGCGATGCCGATAGCAGTGCTGGTAGCAACGAACAAAAAACAGAAATTCATGCAAAAGCCCGCACGACAAACCGAGTGAAGGACCCAAAAAAGCGGCTTGGCTGGCTGCTACGTCGTTAAAGAGGGGGCACGAAGGGGTCTAGACTCACGTGCTCGACGTTGCGCTGGCTACTGCCTAACACCTCTCAAGGAGGTGGTCCCCACAATACACGGTGCTTAGCGCTTACTTGGTCAGGATCAACTTCCCTAAACGAGTGGCGCGCAACTGATATCGCTCACCGTTGTGAACGATGAAAACATGGCTGTGCCCCTGCAACACGTGTTCGCTCGATAACGTTCGCTCGGTCGGGCCAGTGCCGCTTTCTTCACGCGTGCCGACGCGGCGCGTGACCAACGCCGGGGTTGCTCCGTTCTTCAAACGGGAGCGAGTGAGCGTACTCATAGACGTTCTCAACGTTAGCGTGGACTGGCGCGCGGATTCACTCATGCTTGAAGCATTGGTTGTTCGATTCGATGGAGTCGATTATAAATGAGAATCATTATCGATTGTAAAAAACAAATTCATCGAGATAGGGCATTGATAGGGCGCGACCATCGTTTAACGATGGCCGGCAAGCAGTGAGCGGCCCGAACGGCCGTTGCTCTCAATGAAGGGGCGTTGTCCGCGACGGATTGCGCGCGTACTCGCGAATGAGCCGGACGGTATCGATGTCGGCTTCGCGGTAGGCCGATTTCACGATTTCGCTGGTTTGGCGCGCGTCCTCGGTATCGGGCGTGGGCAACGTGGTGGCGTACTCGAAGCGCACGAACAACTGCAGTGCGTCCGGTTGCTCGATCGTCATCGTGAGCGAACCGCCCACGTGCGCCTCGGTGGCGAGAATGTCGTAGCGTACGCTTTCGTTGCGAACCAACGTGACCCGATCGCGCACCGTCGCATGGCCGTAGTGCAATTCGCGCTCGAGCGTATCGGCGGTGCGCGACAGAATCGTGCAGCTATCGAGACCCAGCACGAAAAGCTGTGGTTGCTCCGCGCGCAGCACGAGCCCTTCCCACAACTGATCGCGCGTCAATGTTTCCGCGAGCGGGTTCAGGGGATCGTTGATCTGGACGAGATGTTCGAAATTCAAGGACGTTCCTTCTGCGTCAAATGCGGCGGTCGGGCACGATCTACACTTCGTCGGGCGTTGCCGGCAACGTGGCCGCGAGCCCGGTGTTGATCGCGATCGGCCGCATCAAAATCTTATGGACGGGGCAGGCGTTGGCTACTTGCAGCAGCCGTTCGCGTTGCTCATCGGTCAACTCGCCGTGCAAGACGATTTTGCGGTCGATCGTCGAGCCCTGATCGCCCGTTTGCATCGACAGCGATACTTGAACGTCCTCGAGCGGCCAGCCCTTGCGTTGCGCATACATCTTCAACGTGATCGACGTGCACGCACCCAAACTCGACAGCAAAAGCGATACCGGGGTAGGGGCGCGGTCGCCGCCGCCGAGCGATGTGGGTTCGTCGGCGTGCCACAAGTGATGGGCGCCGTCGTCGAACGTGACTTGGTAGTTAATTGCGCCGATGCTTGCCGTGACAACGCGTTCGCTCATGCCTGTCCTCCTGATTGGGAAGCCGGCGAGCGCGCGGGCGCCGCATCGGGCGTGCCGCCGGCTCGCGCAGCAGAGCGGCTATTGTGACGCAATTCGCGCGCGAGTGTACGCTGCGTGCCTCGCACGCGGCCGCTCGGGCGATAGAGGCAGGCGCTTCAATGCGCGATTTCGCCCATCCGTCCGGCTTGGTAATCGACGATGGCTTGCCGGATCTCGTCTTCCGTATTCATGACGAAGGGACCGTGGCGCACCACCGGCTCATCCAACGGCACGCCGCCGATCAGCAGCACGTCGAGCGGTTCGTCGCCGGCGGCCAGCGTCACTGCGTCGCCGTCGTCGGCGAAAATCACCATGCGCTGCTTGCCGATTTCACGTGCCTCGTCCCCATAGCGTCCCGTCCCGCTCAGCGCATAGGCGAAGACGCGATACGCGCTCGGTACCGGTTGCACGATCGACGCGCCCGGCTCGAGCGTGAAGTGCTGATAAATGATCGGCGTGCGCGTTTCGATAGCCGCTTTCACCCCTAACGCCTCGCCGGCGATGACTTTGACGCGGACCTTGCCGTCGCTCGTCGCGGCGGTCGGAATGCGTTCGGACGGAATCTCCTGATAGCGCGGCTCGATCATTTTGTCGCGGCGCGGGAGATTCACCCATAGCTGTAGTCCGTGCACGCGCCCGCCCGCGCGAGCGAAGTCGGGATCGGGCATTTCGCTATGCACGACGCCGGCGCCGGCGGTCATCCACTGCACGTCGCCGGGCCTGAGCACGCCCGAGTGGCCCGCCGAATCCTTATGCGCGAAGCTGCCTTCGAGCATGTAGGTCACGGTTTCGAAGCCGCGATGCGGGTGATCGGGCGCACCCTTGGCAGCGCCGGGGGCGTAATCGACGGGGCCCATTTCATCGAGCAGCAAAAAAGGATCGAAGTCCATTAACATGCGAGTCGGAAAGGGCCGATGAACGACGAAGCCGCCGCCTTCTACGGTGCGAACGGCCGCGATGGTGTGGCGGATCGTGCGAGACGTGGTCATTGAGAGTACCTCGGAAGGGACGCGTAAGCGTCGCGGAAGAATGTGAGGCCTATTATATGAACGGGTGCGCGCCGCTTTTAGCCCTGGTCAGAGCAATGGATTGTCCTACCGTTGGAACGATGAGATGCAACTCGATTCGCAGAATCTAAATGATTTGATGTATTTCGCGCAGGTCGTCGAACACGGTGGTTTCTCGGCGGCGGAACGCGTGCTGGGCATCTCGAAGTCGCGGCTATCGCGTCGCGTGGCCGAACTCGAAACTTCGCTCGGCGTGCGGCTGCTACAGCGCTCCACGCGCAAACTCGCGCTGACCGAGGCCGGCGAGCGCTTCTTCCGGCATTGCCAGATCATGCTTTCCGAAGCGCAGGCCGCGATGAATGCCGTGCAGGAGTTGCGTTCGTCGCCCCGCGGCACCGTGCGCGTCAGCGTGCCGGTGACCCTATCGCAGACGATGCTCACGCACATCCTTCCCGAGTTCTTGCTGCGCTATCCGGAAGTGCGCGTGTCGGTTCGTGTGACGAATCGCGTGATCGATCTTTACGAGGATTCGGTCGACGTCGCGCTGCGCGTACGGTCGGAGCCGCCCGACAGCGCCAACATCGTCGTACGTCCCTTGTGGCGCACGCAGCAGATGCTCGTGGGCTCGCCGAGCCTGCTGAGTCAACACGCACCGCCTGTCTCGCCGGACGATTTGGCCCGTTTCGATACGCTCGATACGCCGAGCGGCGACGGCAGGCACACGTTTCATCTGATCGGGCCGGACGGCCGTCGCCACATCCATGAGCACGAGCCGCGTCTCGTAACCGCCGACTTGTCGACGATACGCGAAGCGGTGCTCGATGGCGTGGGGATCGCCGCACTGCCGGAGATGATGTACGGCGCCGCTTTGCGCGCGGGGCAGCTTTCGCCGGTCATGCCCGGCTGGACCTTGCCCACGCCGCAGCTCTTCGCCGTGTTCGTGTCGCGGCAGGGCATGGTGCCGGCCGTGCGCGCGTTCGTCGATTTTCTCGTGGAAAAACTCGACGAGGAGAACCATACGATGATGGAGTGCCCGACGCGCGAGCAGGTGAGGGCGGCGCAGCTCGCGAACACGGAAGCGGCCTCGGCGCTCGTCGCTCCGGTGCGGTGATATGGAACGCAGGAAAGGGCCGCGGGATCGCTTTTGCCATTTAAGTCGCGACGGCGATCAGTAGTTTCAATGGCCGGTGTCTTGAAGCACCGGGCGCCGAGACCTATAGTAAATTGCCTTTCGCGTTGGGGCGTCCAACGTGAAACCAGACGGCTGCTCTTATAGCAAGCCGGATAGGGCCGACAGCGTGGTCCGTGCGAGACACGGCGATCGCATGCGGTGCTCGGCAGCCAGTCCGATGGCTGCGAGCCCGCCGCCCGAAGGCGCCGCGTGCGCAGCAAAAAAGGCCCTCATCGCCCGATGAGGGCCTTTTACTTTGTGGACTCGACCGGCAAGCGGCTACCCGCCCGCGCTTAGCGCGTACGCGGCTCGGTCACGAATCCGATTTGCGTCAGGCCGCTTTCCTGTGCCGCCGCCATGACGTCGGCAACTCGTTCGTACGGCACCTTTCGATCGGCGCGCAGCCGCAATTGCGGTTGAGGCTTCGTCTGCGCCGCGCGCTTCAAAGCGTCACGCAAACCCGCGTCGTCGACGTTCGCACCGTCCCATACGAGCGTGCCGTCGGCTCGCAGCCCCACCTCGATATGGGCGGGCTTGACCTCCTGCGTCTGACTACCCACGTGCGGTAGATCGAGCTTGATCGCGTGCTCGATGGCCGGAATCGCGATCATAAAGACGATTAGGAGTACCAACATGACGTCGATCAACGGCGTCATGTTGATTTCGCCCATGAGCCCTTCGTCGGCCTCGTCTTCGAATAGCGGCATCGCCATGGTTCGCTCCCGTCAGCTTGCGCGCGTTGCCACGCGTAACGCCGGGCTCGCCGCCGGAGCGACGCGCGCGCCGGTGACGAAGTAGGCGTGCAGGCTATGGGCGAAGCGGCGCAGGCTGCCGACGATCGCCCGGTTCGAACGCGTGAGCGCGTTGTAGCCGAGCACCGCGGGCACGGCGACGACGAGCCCGAAGGCCGTCATGATCAGCGCTTCGCCGATCGGTCCCGCGATGCGATCGATCGATGCTTGTCCACTTTCGCCGATGGCGATCAGCGCATGGTAAATGCCCCAAACCGTACCGAATAATCCGACGAACGGAGCCGTTCCGCCAATCGAGGCCAACACCGCGAGCCCGCGCTGCATGTGGGCAATGCCGTCGTCCATCGTATCTTTCAGGCAGCGCGTGATCCAATCGGAGACGTCGAGCCGATCATGCAGATGGGGGCGCGTGCGCTGATGATGCTCCGCGGCTTCTTGACCCGATAGGGCCAGTGCGAGAAACGGATTGCGATCGCGCGAGGGCAGCGCCTGCGCCAGCGTATCGACGCCGGCGGCGAAATCGTCCGAGTGCCAGAACTGACGTTCGGCGTTTTTCGTCAAGCGGCCCAGCCGCACGATGTTCCACCCTTTGACGACGATGACCGTCCAAGACAGCAGCGACATCGTCAGCAGCGTCAGCGCAATCGCGCGTGTAACCAGATCGCCTTGGGCCCAAGCGTGGGCTAGACCGTAGCTTTGCATATGTGCGTCCTCTTGTTTTTGCTTCTTGCAGATGGAAGTCAGTCGTCGTCGAGCCCGAACGTGAACGCCTGCGTGTACGAGACGCGGATCGGGGCGCCGTTTTCCAGGTACGGCTGGCAGGTGCTCGCATGCAATGCATCGACGGCCGCGTCGTCCAGCCGCGCGAAGCCGCTGCTTTTGACGAGCGAAACCGAATCGATGGCACCGGTGGCGCCGATGACGAAGCGCACGGTAGCGGTTCCCGTTTCGCCGCGACGTTTCGACAACTCGGGGTAGGCCGGTTTGACGATGCGGCACTCCGCATGGTCGACGTGTTTCGGCGCGGCGACGGCGATGGTTTCGCGTGCGGACTGCGAAGGCGAAGCGGCGTTTGCCGCCGCTTTCGAGGTTGGCGCGGCGGCGTTGTCCATGTTCATCGGCGCAGCGCTCGCCTGCGCCGGCGCAACGGCGGGCGCGATTGCGTTCGGATTCGGCACGGGCGCGGCAACTTGCGGCTTCGGCACGTGGGGAGGCGGGCGGCTCTCACGCCGTTGCTCCGGTTCCTTCTGAATATGCTTGACTGGCGGTGCGGGCGGCGATTGCACGGCCACCGCGGGTGCGTCGGACGGCTCGCTAAGCAGTTGCGCGACGATCGCCGTCGATTCGACCGGCCGGGGCGCCGCGGTGCGGTTCCCGACGGCGAAGACACCGATCAGCACCGCATGGGCGAGCGCGACGGACAAGAACGCAGGGACGATACGCGAACGCGACATGCCGGATTGAGTTGCCGGCCCTATGCCGGCCGCAACGGGAGACGAGGCTTGCATGTTAGCGGGAACTGGGTGCGGCGTTGCCGGCAGAGTGGGCGGTACGATGTCGCATCACGAGCGGCAGATAAACAAAGAGATGCACAGTGTCGTGACAAAGCCAATGAGCAAAACCATCCCGGGCTCCTAGAGCGAAACGAGCGGCTGCTGGCGAAAGCGAACTGGCGTGCCGACTGAAATAACGAAAACGGGCGGACAAAAGCAGGCGCTCAGGCCGCTTTACGCTCGTAAAAGATAACGGGGATAGGCTGAACCGGCTGCAGCGGGACGGGCCGCTCAACCCCGCAATGGCTTTCGCAGACGCCGCACTGCGCCATGACCTCGCGCACCGACTCTTCGCACTTGCCGCAGCAGGTGGCTACGCCGAGTTCGAATTGCAATTCATCGAAACTGTCTGCTCCTTCCGCGATGGCAGCGCGGATTTTTCGGTCGGAGACGGACTTGCACACGCAGACGATCATGACTCAAGCCAAGGTAGAACGTTAATGCGAACTATTATCATTACGTTTTGCGTCGTTGGCAAGCAGGTCGTCCGGTTTTTTGTAACAAGCGGGCACGAGGGATCGAACCCTGATTTGGCGTGGGACGCGTCTACCCGTGCGCGCACGGGACGCGAACGAGGGGGGAAGGGGCCGCCGGCGGCTGTGAAGGCGGCGGGGATCGGGATTGGAGGCCGGGGCGGACCAAATGGTCAAGCGGAGGGTGTGCGCTCCGGCGCGCGGCGCAGCGAAGTAATGCGAATGTGCTCGACCGGTCCCGCCAGGCCGAGCAGCGTCGAAGCGAGCTGCCGCATATGGGCGATTTCACCGGTCGAGTAGAGCCGGGGCTCGCGTGGCTGCCTATCGGCGTCGGCCGCCACGACATCGGCTGCCGCGGCATCGGCCGCCGCGGCATCGGCCGGCGCACGCAAGCCGTTTGCATCGAGCACGCGTTCGAGTTGCCGCGCGATCGCCACGCTCGTATCGATGAGCGTTAGACGCCCAGCCGCGATGTCGCGGATCGCCGCGTCGAGAAACGGGTAGTGAGTGCACCCGAGAACGAGCGTATCGGCGCCCGCCGCGAGCATCGGTTCGAGATAGCTCGCGAGCAGCGCGCGCACCTCCGCCGTATCGATCTCGCAGCGCTCGACCGCTTCCACGAGCCCATGGCCCGGTTGGCAGAGGAAGCGGCAATCGGCCGCATAACGTTCGATCAACGAGCGAAACCGTTCGCTGCGCAGCGTGACTTGCGTGGCGAGCACGCCCGCCACGCGCGATTTGGACTGGTTGGCGGCCGGTTTGATGCCCGGCTCGACGCCGATGATGGGGATCGCTAAACGCCCGCGCGCCAGGGCAATCGACTCCGCGGTCGCGGTATTGCAGGCAACGACGAGCGCCTTCGCGCCTTGGGAGACCAGCCATTCGCCGATCGCGAGCGTGCGTTCGGAGATAAATTCGTTGTCTCGCAGCCCATAGGGCGCATGGAGCGAATCGGCGACGTACAGCAGCGACTCATGCGGTAGCTGTGCGCGGATGGCGCGCAGCACCGAGAGTCCTCCGAGCCCCGAATCGAAGATACCGATCGGCGCGGCATGGCCGCGCGCCATCGAGGGCGCGGATTCGTCGAGGGGCATGGCGGGCGGTGCGGTCATGGCCGGCAAGGCAAACGCGGGCGGTACGCGAGCGCGCGGCGATCAGGAGCCGGCCGCCGAGCCCAGGGCCGATTGCTGGTAGTTCTGGATGCCGACCTTATCGATGAGATCGAGCTGCGTCTCCAGCCAGTCGATGTGCTCTTCCGTGTCGTCGAGGATCGTCGAGAAAATCCCGCGCGAAACGAAATCGCGCACCGATTCGCAGTAGGCGATCGCTTCCTTGCACGTGGCCTGCGAGCCTTGCTCCAGCTTCAGATCGCACTCGAGGATCTCTTTCGTTTCCTCGCCGATCAATAGCTTGTGCAAGTCCTGCAAATTGGGCAGACCGTCGAGCATGAAGATGCGTTCGATCAGCATATCGGCGTGTTTCATTTCGCCGATCGATTCGTCGTACTCGTGCTTGCCGAGTTTTTCGAGCCCCCAATGCTTGTACATCCGCGCATGCAGGAAGTACTGATTGATCGCGGTGAGCTCGTTCTTGAGCTGCGCGTTCAGATATTCGATGACTTTCTTATCGCCTTGCATATGGGTTCCTTGTTCTAGATGCTATTGGGCTCGTGTTGGCAAACGATAAACGCTGTATGACCAAAAGCCAAGGTTTCGGACATCGCGTTGGCCGTTCGGCCGATCCCCCATCGAAAAAGCCGGGCGCGCGGCCCGGCTTTTGTCGAGATGACGGGGCAGCGCTTAAGCGGTGACGACCGGGAGCTTGCCGATCTTGGCTTGCCACTCCTTCGGCCCCGTTTGATGGACCGACGTACCGTTCGAGTCGACGGCCACCGTGACGGGCATATCGGCCACGTCGAATTCGTAAATCGCTTCCATACCGAGATCTTCGAACGCCAGTACCTTCGCGCCGCGAATGGCCTTCGAGACGAGATAGGCGGCGCCGCCGACGGCCATCAAGTACGCCGCCTTGTGCTTCTTGATCGCCTCGATCGCAACGGGGCCGCGCTCCGCCTTGCCGATCATCGAAATGAGACCCGTCTGCGCGAGCATCGTTTCGGTGAACTTGTCCATGCGCGTCGCCGTGGTCGGGCCGGCCGGGCCGACGACCTCATCGCGCACCGGATCGACCGGGCCCACGTAATAGATCACGCGATTCGTGAAGTCCACCGGCAGCTTTTCGCCCTTGGCGAGCATATCGGCGATACGCTTGTGAGCCGCATCGCGCCCCGTCAGCATCTTGCCGGACAGCAGCAGCGTTTGGCCCGGCTTCCAGCTCGCCACTTCCTCGGGCGTAAGCGTGTTCAGGTCGACGCGCTTGCTCGTTTCCGTGTTCGGCTCCCATTGCACCTTCGGCCAAGCGTCGAGCGAGGGCGCCTCGAGATGGGCCGCGCCCGTGCCGTCGAGCGTGAAGTGCGCGTGGCGCGTGGCCGCACAGTTCGGGATGATCGCGATCGGCTTGGATGCGGCGTGCGTCGGCGCGGCCATGATCTTGACGTCCAGCACGGTGGCCAGACCGCCGAGGCCTTGCGCGCCGATGCCGAGCGCGTTCACTTTTTCGTGCAGTTCGACGCGCAATTCCTCGATCCAGTCGCGCGGGCCGCGCGCGATGATGTCCTGGATGTCGATCGGATCCATCAGCGATTCCTTCGCCATCAGCATCGCCTTTTCGGCCGTGCCGCCGATGCCGATGCCGAGCATGCCCGGCGGGCACCAGCCTGCGCCCATCGTCGGCACCGTCTTCAGGACCCAATCGACGATCGAATCGGACGGGTTGAGCATCGCGAACTTCGATTTGTTTTCCGAGCCGCCGCCCTTGGCCGCGACCTGCACGTCCACCTTGTCGCCGGGCACGATCTCGTAGTGGATGACGGCGGGCGTATTGTCCTTCGTGTTCTTGCGGGCGCCTTCGGGCGGATTCACGATCGATGCGCGCAGGACGTTGTCGGGGTTCAGATAGCCGCGACGCACCCCTTCGTTGACCATATCGGTGACGCTCATCGTCGCCGGACCGCTTGCGCTGCCCCAACGCACGTCCATGCCGATTTTCAGAAAGACCGTGACGATGCCCGTGTCTTGGCAGATCGGGCGGCGGCCTTCGGCGCACATCCGGCTATTCGTCAGGATCTGAGCGATTGCGTCTTTCGCGGCCGGGCTTTGCTCCAGCTCGTACGCACGGCCCAGGGCCTGGATGTAGTCGAGCGGATGGTAGTAGCTGATGTACTGCAGCGCGTCGGCGACGCTCTGGATGAGGTCTTCCTGTTTAATGACTGTCATGGCTGAGTGCTGTGGGGACGGAGCGGCGAAACGAACACGCGGGCGCTAAAAAATGCGCGCGCAAATCGCGCTATTGTACCGCGCCGGCGCCGCGAGCACCCCAAGGCTGCCTGCGGCGTAACGTCCCGGGCGTCAGGAGGCAACCGGCGGCGAGCGCTTGAGCTCGACGCTTGCGACGGCGATGCCGGTGATGACGCAGGCAAGCGCGATGCCGTGGGCGAGCGTGGGGCGCTCGCCCAAGAAGACGATGCCGTAACCTGCCGCCGCAACGGGCAACACCGCGCTGAACACGCCGGCAAGCGAACCGTGCACATGCCGGATGCCTTTCATCCAGAGCCAGAACGAGAAAATACTGGCCGATAGACCATACCAAAGCGTGAGCGCCCAAATGCTCGAGGGCACGGCGGCGAAGTCGAAGCTGGCCATGGCTTTGATCCCGAGCGGCAGCATCAGCAAGAAGCCGAACAAATGGGTATAGGCACAGATATCGATGGCCGTGAGCGTTTGGGTGAGCCGGCGCGACAAGATCACGTAGAGCGATTCGCAGCAGACCGCTCCCAGCACCATGAGATTGCCGGCGAGCGATCCCGCTGGGCCATGGGCTGCCGCCGCCGTGCCGTGCGATAGGTTGACGGCCACGATACCGACGATGGCGAGCGCGATCGAGATACAGGCGCGCGCGTTCGGCCGTTCGCCGAGAAAGACCCAGGCGAATAGGGCGACGACCGCCGGTATCGTGCTCGTGATGACGCCGGCGGCCACGGCGCTCGTGCGGGCTACGCCGTTCAGCATCAGCAGCGTAAACCCGAATGTGCCGAAGAGGGCCTGCAAGAACAGATTGAGCCATTCGCCCCGTTTGACGCAGCGCATTTTCGAGGGCCGCAAGAGCGGCCACAATACCGCGAGCGCAATGACGAAACGCAGTAGCGCGAAGACGAGCACGGGAACGAAAGCGACGATCGACTTACCGATACCGACATTGCTGCCGACGAGCAGCATTGCGGCGATGAGAAACCAAGCGTAGCGATTCAAGCTGTGATCCGAGGGGAGTTCGGCTAGCATTGTAGAGGGGCATGCGCGATCAGGTAAACCCGAGGTGCGGCGCGCGCGAGCCCCGTGGAGCGTAGCTGCGCGAATGACCGAACGGACGATGGCGGCTGATGTAAGAACCCGGTAAGTTGTCGTCGCTACTGTGCACCCACTATCATGCGAGCGCGCTCCGCATGACGCTTGATTGTTGCGATGCGGCATTTCATTTCCGTCTTGCGCGGTTAGCCGGCATCCGCCTGCCGCCGCGGGATTCGAGTTTCATCTTGTCGATAAGGGAGTAGTCGATGTCTGCGATTGAATCGGTTCTTCGCGAAAACCGCGTATTCGCGCCTACCGCCGAGGCGTCGGCCGGCGCGGCGATTTCGGGAATGGACGCATACCGGGCGTTGATGGCCGAGGCCGAGCGCGATTACGACGGCTTTTGGGCGAAGCTTGCGCGCGAGACTCTCACCTGGCGCAAACCGTTCTCGAAAGTACTCGACGAGTCCGACGCGCCGTTTTTCAAGTGGTTTGAAGACGGCGAGCTGAACGCGTCGTACAACTGCTTGGACCGCCATGTCGAAGCCGGCCACGGCGAGCGCACCGCGCTGATCTTCGAAACCGACGACGGCGCCGTCACGCACGTCACGTATCGCGACTTGCTCGAGCGCGTTTGCCGCTTCGCCAATGCGCTCAAACGGCGCGGCGTAAAAAAGGGCGATCGCGTCGTCATCTATATGCCGATGTCGGTCGAAGGCGTCGTTGCCATGCAAGCGTGTGCGCGCATCGGTGCGCCGCACTCCGTCGTGTTCGGCGGGTTTTCGTCGAAGTCGCTGAACGAGCGGCTCGTGGACGTGGGCGCCGTCGCGCTGATCACGGCCGATGAGCAAATGCGCGGCGGCAAGGCGTTGCCGCTCAAGCGCATCGCCGACGAGGCGCTGACCATGGGCGGGTGCGAGGCCGTCAAGAGCGTGATCGTTTATCGGCGCACCGGCGGCAATGTCGACTGGGATGCTTCGCGCGATTTGTGGATGCATGAGATCGCCGCGCAAGAAGCGACGAGCTGCGAGCCCGAATGGCTCAGTGCCGAGCATCCGCTGTTCGTGCTTTACACGTCGGGTTCGACGGGCAAGCCCAAGGGCGTGCAGCACAGCACGGGCGGGTATCTGCTGTGGGCCGCGCAGACGATGAAATGGACGTTCGACTGGAAGCCGTCGGACGTCTTCTGGTGTACGGCCGACATCGGCTGGATCACGGGTCATACCTACATCACGTATGGTCCGCTGGCACTGGGCGCGACGCAGGTCGTGTTCGAGGGCGTGCCGACCTACCCGGACGGAGGCCGCTTCTGGAGCATGATCGAGAAGCACAAGGTCAGCATTTTCTATACGGCGCCCACGGCTATCCGTTCGCTGATCAAGATCGCCGATGCCGACGAGAAGGTCCACCCGAAGAGTTTCGATCTGTCGAGTCTGCGCATTCTCGGCACGGTGGGCGAGCCCATCAACCCCGAGGCATGGGTGTGGTACTACGAGCAGGTCGGCGGTGCGCGTTGCCCAGTGATCGATACATGGTGGCAGACCGAAACCGGCGGCCACATGATCGCCCCGATGCCCGGTGCCACGCCGCTCGTTCCGGGGTCCTGTACGTTGCCGCTGCCGGGCATCATGGCTGCGATCGTCGACGAGACGGGGCAAGACGTGCCGAACGGGCAGGGCGGGATTCTGGTCGTGAAGCGCCCGTGGCCTTCGATGCTGCGTACCGTGTGGGGCGATCCTGAACGCTTCAAGAAGAGCTATTTCCCCGCTGAGCTGGGTGGCAACCTGTATCTGGCCGGCGACGGCTCGGTACGCGACAAGGACACGGGTTACTTCACGATCATGGGCCGGATCGACGACGTGCTAAACGTCTCGGGGCACCGGCTCGGGACGATGGAGATCGAATCGGCGCTCGTGGCCAACCCGATCGTTGCCGAGGCGGCTGTCGTAGGCCGGCCCGACGATACGACGGGAGAAGCCGTCGTCGCATTTGTCGTGCTCAAGCGGGCCCGCCCCGAGGGCGAGGAAGCGGTGAAGCTCGCGAACGAGTTGCGCGCGTGGGTGGGTAAGGAGATCGGTCCGATCGCGAAGCCGAAGGACATCCGCTTCGGCGAGAACTTGCCGAAGACCCGCTCGGGCAAGATCATGCGGCGCTTGCTGCGTTCATTGGCGAAGGGCGAGGAGATCACGCAAGACGTCTCCACGCTCGAAAACCCGGCAATCCTCGACCAACTCGCCGAAGTGCGTTGAGCGCATGATGCGGTGGTAGCGGGTGGTAGCGGCAAGTAGGCTGCCGGCGCTCTGTTAAAGGTGCGGCACGGACAATCCCAATTGCCCGTGCCGCGCCTTTTTGATACATAGGCGCATGGCCGCGCCACGTCCTCTCGATCCCGTCGCTCAACGCTCGCTCGAACCGCCTCCGGTTTCGAGTGCGATGCTCCTCGCCCATCGTCGCTATTGGCGCTTTAACGTGATCTTGATCAGCGTGTTGATGCTGATCGGGTTTGCCGTTTCGTTTATCGTCCCGGTCTTTGCGCGAACGCTTACGGGCTTGCGCGTGGCGGGCTTCCGATTGCCGTTTTACCTTGGGGCGCAAGGCGCGATCATTGTTTATCTGTTGTTGATCGCTGTCTATATCGTTGCGATGACACGCGCCGACCGGCGCTTGCGCCAGGCCGCGGCGGACGATGCCGCGAGCGACTTGTCCCGGGAGGTCACGCGATGAGGCTCGTGAGCCGGCTGGCGCGTGCCTATGCGTTGTATACGCTCGGTTTTTTTCTGTTCGTTTATACGATGTGGCGGATCGAGCGCGCGACGGGGCCGGGCGTATGGGTGGGTTACGTCTTCTTGTTCGTGCCGATCGCGGTTTATGCGGTGATCGGACTGCTATCGCGCACCTCCGATCTCGTCGAGTATTACGTGGCGGGGCGGCGTGTTCCGGCCGCCTTCAACGGCATGGCGACCGCGGCCGATTGGCTCTCGGCCGCCTCGTTTATCGGGCTCGCGGGATCGCTTTACGCCACCGGCTACTACGGGCTTGCATACCTGATGGGCTGGACGGGCGGCTACTGCCTCGTCGCCTTCTTGCTCGCGCCGTATGTGCGCAAGCTTGCGCGCTACACGATTCCCGATTTTCTCGGCACGCGGTATTCGAGCAACGTCGTGCGCGGCATCGCGGCGATGGCCGCGATATTGTGTTCGTTCGTCTATCTCGTCGCGCAGATACAGGGGGTGGGGCTTATCGCGACACGCTTTATCGGCGTCGATTTTGCTATCGGTATTGCTTGCGGATTGGCGGGCATTCTCGTGTGTTCGTTTCTCGGCGGCATGCGTGCGGTGACCTGGACTCAGGTGGCGCAGTACGTGATTCTCATCAGTGCGTTTTTGATACCCGTGTCGATGATCGCGCACAAGGAAGGGCTCGGATGGGTGCCGCAATTGACGTATGGGCGGATGATGGAGCGCATGGAGACGCTCGACCGCATGGTGCGCGATGCGCCGCAGGAGCGCAGCGTTCGCGCGTCGTATCGCGCATGGGTGGCGCAAATCGACCGGCGGCTCGCAGCGCTCCCGGGTTCGTATCTCGATGAGAAGGCGCGCTTGATGCGCGAGCTCGACGACTTGCGCCGCCACAATGGACCGCTGCGTGACATTCACGCGCGCGAGGCGGCGCTCGAGGCCTTCCCGCGCGATGCGGCGGCCGCGCGCGTGGTCTGGATGCAAGAGCGTGACGATTTGCTTGCGCGCGCAACCGATCCCGTGCCGATGTACGAACCGTTTCCGGCTGCGAGCAATGGCGAGCGGCGAACGCACGAGCGCAATTTTCTTTCTCTGTTGTTGTGCTTATCGCTTGGCACGGCGAGCTTGCCGCATATCTTGTCGCGGTACAACACGACGACCTCGGTGAGTTCGGCTCGGCGATCGGTCGCTTGGACGTTATTCTTTATCGCGCTGTTTTACGTCTCCGTGCCGGTGCTCGCGGTTTTGATCAAGTATGAAGTGTTGACGCATCTTGTCGGGCGGTCGATGGCCGATTGGCCGGCGTGGGTGACGCAATGGCATCGCGCGGAACCGGGGTTGATCGGTATCGATGTGGGCAATGGCGACGGCATCATTCGATGGTCGGCGATTCGCCTTCAGCCCGATATGGTGGTGCTGGCGGCACCGGAGATTGGGGGGTTGCCGTATGTGATATCGGGGCTCGTTGCGGCCGGGGCATTGGCGGCGGCGCTTTCGACGGCGGATGGTTTGCTGCTGACGATCGCGAATGCGTTGTCGCACGACATTTATTACCACATGGTCGATCCCGAGGCGTCGAGCCAGCGGCGCGTCACGATTTCGAAGATTTTGCTGCTTGGGGTGGCGCTGTTCGCGTCTTATGTGGCGTCGCTCAATACGGGGAACATCTTGTTCTTGGTGGGGGCGGCGTTTTCGTTGGCGGCGTCGAGCTTTTTCCCGGTGCTCGTGCTCGGCGTGTTCTGGAAGCGGACGACGCAGCGGGGCGCGGTCGCGGGGATGCTGGCGGGGTTGGCGGTGTGCGTTTATTACATCGTTTCGACGTATCCGTACTTTAGGCAGTTGACCGGGTTCGTCGGGCCGAGGTGGTTCGGGATCGAGCCGATTAGCTCAGGCGTGTTTGGGGTGCCCGCCGGGTTTGTTGCGACGATCGTCGTCAGTTTGTTCGATCAGGCGCCCGATGCGCGTACGAAGGCGCTGGTGGACTATATTCGGCATCCTTGATGGGGCGGGTGGGGCGGGGGCGCGGTCAGGCGAGCGTAGTGCACCAACGCCAGCAGAGTTCTGCTATAATGCGCGGCTCTCGGAGAGATGGATGAGTGGTTTAAGTCGCACGCCTGGAAAGCGTGTATAGGTTAATCGCCTATCGGGGGTTCGAATCCCCCTCTCTCCGCCAGAAGATGGAGGAAAACCCCGCAAAATCAATGATTTGCGGGGTTTTTTGTTTCGCGGCTATCAAACCGACATATCAAATGTGGGTGAGCCGAAACAATGGCTTCACTATGCCCGCGATAGGGCGTTTCAGCCGGGCGGTGGCCCTAGTAAGCGTCGTTAAACAGTCATTCGCTCGAGAGAAGGCCGCCTGCCCGACGTCTGTCCGGCTACAACAAGGCCAGTTCAACGCGGTCCTGATCTTTCAGATATGCCGCCTCGATCTCTCTGAGATCAGTTCGGATACGTCGATCGAGGTTTTGTCCCAAGTTGCTTTCCATTAGAAACTCCCAATTTCTCGGATACATTTGCCTCAGAACAAAAAGAAAAAAGGAGAGCGGCGTTAGCTCACGATGCAATCCAATTCTTATGTGATTGTCCAAGCCAAAATGTATGTGCGCTGCCGGGTGCACCCCTGTTCTGTATGCGGAAAAATCCAAATCATAGCGAATCGGCGTGACGTGCTCTCTTGCTCGGGCAGTAAGAAGATATTCGCCATACTCCTCTTTGAACTGCTCGACAGTTCTTACGTTATAGGTTTCACCGTTTCCCTCAATGTATTCAGAAAGCGGAACGGCATCCAAAGGCCGGTCATAGAAATGATAGCTCGCTCCCTCCCCCGTTTTGAACACAAAGAGCGAATGGTCCTCAAGTGCTACGTGGAACCAATTATTCGCCCTTGCTTGTTTCCATTGCTCAAAGTAAGATAGGTTCCGTAATACTCTTATGACCTCGGGCGTTATGCGAAAATTTTCTGTTGTCTCGGCTCGCAGGCGAGAGTATCGGAAATATGGGCGCAGCAGTTCAGAAAACATGGAATCGCACCAATTACAGAATCTTCTTTTTGACAGAGCTAGTCTGCCTTTTTCTGGCACGGACTTCCCGGAGCCTTCTCATCAATAAAGCCTCGTACTCCTCGGGCTCTAGGTCGTCCGCCAGCCGCCCGAGCGCGTCCTCGACCTCATCCACGGAAATTTCCACAAGGTCTCTCTTCATAACTACAAGCTCAGCAGCCGGTGGATAATTGAACGTGAGACGAGGTAGGTTGCTCTTTGCGCGTGTTATTTCGTCGGCGAACCTCTGTGCGTCGGGACCGATCCCGCTCATGCGAAGCCATCCCTTCGCTCGCGTCATGGCGGTAAACAGCATATTTCTGTTTTTGGCGGTCGAGCGATAGAACAATGCATCCACCCCGAGCAAAAACACAACATATGCCTCATTACCTTTAGCCTTGTATACAGTTGATAGAGTTATCTTGTTCTTGGCTTGGAAATCTCTCAGACCGTACGTCTCCTCATGGAGGTTGTTGCAGCTAACCCCATATTTTTCAAGCGCTACAGTCAATGCGGAAAAATAGGACCGTACGTTACGGTCATCCGCGCAGATGACTAGTATATCTTCCGGTTGAATGCCTTCACTTCGAATGTCATGGACGATCTGGCTCGCCGAAAAATCGACCTCTTCAGGGAATGAGTTAAACACAGTGACCCTGATTAGATCGTCTGGAGTGTTGCTGTCCGAAATGGAAGATGGAGAATTTTCCGTTGGTCGCTCCACGGTGACAGGATGGCCACTAACCAACTCGCCGGCCGTAACCCGATAACCCAGGTCTTCCCAATGTTCGCGAGATTCAAGCATTTGGACAATGCGTGGTCCGTATATGCCAAAACCGACTGCATGCGCCGTCACAAGTACTTCACGCGGGTTGCGGTAGCACTTGTGCAGCACAATGTCCTCGTCGAAGCTAACGGCTGGCTCGCCCCGGTCGTCCGTCCCGAAGAGGCTGCCAGCAGTTGGGGTCTCGACATCGAATATGGTCTGAAATACGTCATATGCGATGACCAACCGTTCATCTCGGGCGACTGAAAGCGCTAGCCTCAGGAACGAAGGGGGAAAATCTTGCGCCTCGTCGACGAAGACGTAGTCGAATATGGGGGCCGCTCGGCCCGAGTTCAGAAGTCGCTTGCAAGCGTAATCGAATGGTTGCCTCGGATCGAAGTCTTTAGCTTCGCGCAACGTGAGCGCTCTTTCTCCAAATGCTCTCGCTGTATAGGCGTAAAATCCCTCTACTAAAGCGCCACCCCACGCATGCAATACCATGATCCTGTCCCAGTCAGGGTCTCGGTCGTCGAACAGTCGATAGAATCGCGTAATAAGCTGCTTTACGTGCTGATACAGGCTCTTGGTATAAAAAGTAAAGGCAATCGTCGCTTCGGGATCCTTGACCATTGTAATTGCCGCCTTCATGGCCAGCACGACAGTCTTTCCGGAGCCAGCTAAACCACGAACGCGTTGGGGGCCATTTATATCCGACATGTAGCTAAGTCGTTGCTCCCTATCGAAGCGCCGAATTTCGTCCTCGAGGCGGCTGATCTGAGCGGCTTTGGAGTTTGTCCCATATGGCTCGACGTTTCGTTCTGCCGGTTTGAGCAACGCCTTCGAGCCATCAAGGACGGACAGCAACTCCTGCATTACTGTTTCATCCAAGGGAGACGCGGCACGCAGACCGCGGAATCGTTGGTCCAATGCGGCGAAGCCGACGACGACCTGCTCGTCGTAAGCGGACACGTTCAATGTCGTCTCGGCGACAAACACGAACGCGTCCATCGTCACTGCCAATGAGGTTCGGCTACTGCGCAGGCGAGGGTACTTGACAAGACGTGAAAATATTTGGCTAAACGTCGACTCAAGAGAAGCAGCTGATGCCCCGATCGCATGGTCTGAATTTTCGCTCGGCAGCTCGGTACCGATAAGAACCACGCCTAGACTTGGGCTGACCAAGAGCAGCTTCGCGGAAAGGAGTTCACCTTCTTCGCGGAAGATCGGGAAGTTGCAAAAGACTGCGGCGTCCTCTAAGCCGAGCTTGCTCTGATTGTCACGCAAATACTCGAGCACCTCGCGCGCGCTCGGATCATGGCGAAACGAATGTTCGCGCGGATATATTTGTAGCGTCATCTGTATTGTGGGATGGTCATCGCGGTTCGAGCATTGTCAGCTATGTTTCCCCCGTTTCCAAGAGGCTCCCGCCGCGCCCTTGTCCTGCTAGAGACCGCTTGGGTATGGGGGGAAGCAAATCGTCCGGTTGTGGTCACGACGTCTACCTGTGTACAAAAATCTGCTTGACTCACTTTTGGACATGACGGATATTTCGTACATCATTTATGGACAGCCGGAAAGATCATGGGAAGAGTCTTTGCATACTGCCGTGTTTCGACTTCGGACCAGACAACCGACAATCAAGTCCACGAAATAGTGGCTGCGGGCTTCAGCATCGAGCCGCGCCGGGTTATTGCCGAGTGCGTTTCGGGCTCTGTAGCAGCGAGAGAGCGAAAGGGCTTTGCAAAGCTACGCGATCGATTAGAGGCTGGAGACGTGCTGGTCGTGACCAAGTTGGACAGGCTCGGGCGGAACGCCATGGATGTGCGAGCGACCGTCGAAGACCTGTCTATGGCTGGGGTGCGCGTCCATTGCCTCGCGCTTGGTGGCGCAGACCTCACGAGTGCAGCTGGGAAAATGACAATGGCCGTGCTGTCCGCCGTGGCAGAATTTGAGCGCGACCTATTGCTTGAACGCACAGCGGCGGGCTTGGCGCGAGCCAAAGCGTCTGGAAAGGTACTGGGCCGCCCTCGGGCCCTAGACGCTGGACAGGAAGCGCAGGCTTTAAGTTGGCTCGCGAAGGGTGAGTCTGTCGCAGCCATCGCGCGAAGGCTAAATACTAGCCGCCAGACAATCATGCGCCTTCGCGCCTGTACAAGCGAACCCGGCGCTAATTGACTTCGCTACCTATTGCGAGCCGCTGTTAAGCTCACTATTGATTTTGTGCGCAACCTACGGACTAGCTCGGGCGGCGGCACATGTGGAGCTGTAAGCGTGGGATATACTGCGCCGACGCTGGAGGAATGAAAAGATGAATCTCATTGACCTAAAAGAACTAGCTACGCGTGAAAGTGAGCGCGTTGAATGGAAAGAGAACGTCGCGGACGTGCAAGACCTTGTGCGTACGGCAGTCGCCTTTGCAAACGACTACTCAAATCTAGGCGGCGGGTACATTGTTTGCGGCGCGACTGAGAAGAAGGACGCTCATGGGTTTCAAACGGTCGAGCTTGTGGGCCTTACTTCCAGTCGCTTCAGAGAGATAGAAGGACAATTGCTCGCACACTGCCGCGACAAGGTAGAGCCGCCAATTGTGCCGGTGGTATACGAAGAACGCGTTGAAGGCGCTGAGGACAAGCGCATTCTCATCTTTGTAGTTCCGTCCACGGGTTACGCCCATTGCTACCGCGCTGACGGGGCCGACGCGTCCAGATACTGGATTCGCATTGGGCGCGAAACTCGCGAAGCAAAAGATGGATTGCTCCGCGAACTACTTGTTCGCAAAGGCCAGTTGCCGCCGTGGGACAAGCGCGCGGCACTCGATGCACGCGGCAGTGACATTGATCTGGTCGCTCTGCGGGACACCCTCCAGAGGATCGGGATCTGGGATCCGCAAAAGTCGATCGAGGACTATCTATCGGCTCAGGAGGCGATCTCGTCATTTGTGCCAACGTTGCTAGCCCCTAGTGGGGCCGGGGTCTCTCATCCGAGAAATTTCGCGCTGCTGCTTTTTGGTCGCGACCTTTTGAAGTTCGTGCCGGGCGCATATATCGTCTTCTCGATATACAGAGGAAAGGACAGGAGTGAACCGACGGCGGAGCGACGCGATATTGTTGGCAACGTTCTAGAGCAAACCAGAAAGGTGATGGAACAGCTGAACGCTGAGGCCTATATTGCTTACGACAAGGAAAGCCCGGTTCCAAACCAACACAAATACCCGCTGAAAGCGCTCCAAGAGGCAATAGTTAATGCGATCGTCCATCGTGACTATGAGAGTGATCAGCCTGTTCGAGTAACTGTGTTCTCCGATCGGATTGAGATTGCGTCACCCGGCGAGCTTCCACGTGCGCTTGATGAAGCTAGATTCAAAAGCGGGAAGGCAGCGCCTTTTTGGCGCAACCAAGCACTCGCATATTTTTTCTCTAGGCTGCAATTCGCACAGTCGGAGGGGCAAGGGATCCCCACGATTATTCGAAGCATGCAAGAAGAGGGGTGTCCTCCCCCTTCGTTCGTGATTGAGCCGGGGCGAGTGACGTGTGTTCTTCCCGCGCATCCACGTCACTCTCTGCTGCGAGAACTCCAGGCGATTGAGAACAAAATTATCATCGGACGCAACGATGACGCAATTGAACAGCTCGAACAGCTGCTCAACGAGGATCCAAGTAATTTCCGCGCGATTGAGCTGTATTGTCAAGCATCTATTGCAAAAGGAAGCTCACGTCGACTTTTGGATCTTGTAAAAAATCACTACGAAACGATCAAGAACACCAATAATGCATCAACCCTTCTAACCCTGTCCGAGACAATTTTGTCTTTGGGCGAGGATGAAGAGTCGCACAAGATCGCTGCGGCGCTGAACTCCACAGCTACTAGTCGAAGCCTTGAATCCAATGAACTGCGGCGGGCGGCAGTAAACTTGCGAAAACTCAAAGAAGATGATAAAGCAATCGAGCTAATAGAGGAAGCGACAAAAAAGAATCCTGCTCTGAAGCGAAATGCCCCGCTGCTCCAACTAACGGGGAAGGCCCGGATCGACCTTGCAAAAAAATGTATCGAGAAAGCGCGTGATCGTGGTACCTCGCGAGATATGAAGTCTCGTGCTTGGGAATTGTGTCGGACGTATCTGAGTGATGCTGAGCGAGACTTCCATTCCGCCCTCGAATTCGGAAATGAGATCGAACGAGAGTACATAGAGCGAGACCTTGAGTTCCTCGCCCATATGCAGCAAGTATCGAAAAAGCCGACCCACCCTTCAGCCCCTGCGAATCCGGAAAACGTGAGACGTAAGCTTGGGAAAAAATTCAAAGTGGGTGATTCGCGCAAGACGAAAAGGTCAGGCTTTTGACTCTTAGTGAACCGTACGCCTCCGCTCGAATAAGCAAGCAACCGGCTGACTTTGCATTGATTTTGCACTCGGTTGCAAAGTTTTAGCTGTCAGTCCAGCGCCGAGAGGCGTCGGCTAACTTGCTACCACTAACCTTCGAAGCGTCCAAGGTTCGTCACGAACCGCGATCGCCATAGACATCCGCTAGAATTTTGGCCTCATCCCGAGGGTCGGCAAACGTCGACTCTCGGACGACGACAATGAGATCTAAGCACGGAGCCATTAGTGCAAAAAGAAATATTGGACCTGATTTTCGCCGGGGAAAGTGAAACACTTGAGTTCAAGTCCACCGTACCAGACCCTCGGATACTTGCAAGCCTCATTTCATCGTTCGCGAATACTGAAGGTGGGCAGATTGTCGTTGGTGTGAAGGAGCCACCCGAAATCGTGGGCGTGGACGGGACGAAGCTCCGTCGTGTATACGACGCGGCCCTGAAGCGCCTTGCGCCGGCGCCTAAGGCAAGCCTCGCAATCGAATCCCACGAGGGGCACGCAATTGCGGTTATTCAGGTGGAGCGGTCATCCGTACTTGTGAAGGCCGAAGGGGTTCCATTCGTTCGCAAGGCGACGATGACCCAGCCGATGCCGTGGAACGAGATGGTTCGCGATCTCACTCCTCAAGAGCTTCCCCAAGCAGGGGCGGCGCTTGTTGATGCTCTGAATCGACAAATTGAGCTGCTGGAAAAGCAAGACAAGAAGATCGAGGAGATGCGCGCTGAACTCCGCAACGCCAACAGCCCGAAAGCCAAATGGACGGAGCGCGCGTACGGAATAGCTGTTGGTGTTGTCGGCTCAATCATCGCTGCAGCGATCTGGGCCTTGGGCGCAGCACATCCGTAATTGCCAACCGGATCGAGTACGGCAACACTCAAGGCGGGTTTGAGGCCTAAATATACAGATAGCCGGTACACAACTGCTGGTACACTGATATTTCGTCCACAGGATCAAGCTATTGATTTTTAAGTAACGTTATCGGGCGGGGAGCCTGTCCCCCTCTCTTCGCCAGTCAAGCTTCTCAGGCGTTCTCGCCGATTCTCAGGAAATCTCGCTCAGCCTTATTGGGCGGGCGAGTTGGGGTGTAGATCCAGTCGTATTCTCTCGGCCCTCTAGGGCGTTCGCCCCCGCATTTGTGGGTAGGATTTGGGGTAGAGAGCAGAGCTAAACGCTCGGCAATGCACCCGCCGATTACTACTTGCCTCGCCCTTCCGCCGCGTCACCACCGCTCAGGAAATATCGGCGCGTCGATCGCGGGCTCTGGGCTTCGAAGAAGGTTGTCTGGCGCTTTCCGCAAGAGCGAGTGACATCATCGACCTAACGGCTTCCTCTTCGATGCCCTTGATATCCGAGGGGAATCGATTCCGTTGGGGAATGAGAATCATCAGGCCTTCGATTTGGCACGTGATGAGGGCAGCTCTGCACGAAAGTTCCAGCGAGGATAGATCGGGATTGACGGCTTCGAGGAAGCCGCGAATCCAGCGTCGTTGATGCAAGTATGCTTCATCCACGATTTCCCGCGCGAAATCGTGAGTCTGCGCCAAGGCCCACATGTTGATGAACAGACTTTGTGTCCGAGATTGTTTATCGTCTTCGATCAAAAGACGGATCACCTTTTCCAATCGTTCTTCGGCTGTGAGTGACAGATCGTGCCGGAGATTGTCGTAAGTTTTCGCGTACTCTTCGACCACTTGCCTCATGAGCGCGGCAAACAATGGCTCGATAGACGGAAAGTAGTGCTGAAGATTCGATAGGGCGATGCCAGCAGCCGATGCAACCTTGCGCATCGTCAATCCACCGTAGCCCTCGGTAATGAACATGTCGGTCGCGCATTTCAAGATTCGGGCCACGGCATTGCGCCCGCGTTCCGTCAGCGCTCGCTTCCCGTTGTTCCCCATCGCAGCCTGTTCGTCGCCAAACGAATCGGGGGGGAGGTTCAACTCGTCGTTTTCGGGCGAGCGATTCTGCAGCAAGGTCTCGCGGGGCGGAGTTTTTCTGGTCATGGGCTCGACGCCGCAGGCAACAAGAGTTTCGATTAAGAGTTTCGTGACTTATTGTCGGTCATATGACTCATAGAGTGCAAGCCGGTCGTTCGAAGTGGTGGTTATCGTTCGACTCGCGCTACGCGGCCCGCATTGTCGGACGCCGAGGACTCTGCGGATAGACACACCAGAAACCATTCTCATGACGAAAGAAGTGTATGGAGATCGGCCCTGCCGATCTCATCGCTTCAATGCAAACAAACCGCTCGTGAGTCGTAGGCGCTCTGCTAAAACGCGTGACCCGCAAACGATCACCGGGACGGGGAGCGAACCAGTGGTCCACCATTGTGCGCAGCGACCTTCCCATGCAAGCCATCACGTTCCCCTTCAATCATCCTGCGACTCGACTACCGTTTCCTGCGGCCCTTCAGCGAATATCGCCGCCCCGGTGATCCTCCGGACCGCCTTGCCCGGGCCTGCGATGCAATCGTTGTTTTATAATAGGTCAAATGACCCAATTTGTCACCGAGAAGGAAGATCATTGGACCGACTACCTGATCGGATTGCCGCGTCAGGACGGGCGTTCTGAGTTTCTATGCGAAGCCATCCCGGGCAATGTCGAGCGAACCCCATCCGGTGGCGCCCCAACGGGCCAGGCCTTGTGCTGCCGAATACTAAGCGCGAGGCGCTGGACGGTTCTAACGCCGCCGCACATCGAGGCTTAGGACTTCACCCTACTTGCTAAGAATATTTTCATTCGCTATAACTGGGTCATGTGACAAATTTGTGCGCCTAGCTACGAAATCGGCCGACGACAACACCGCGACCCGCGTTATGCGCTTACTGAGTTGAGCGCGTGGCGTGGATGTCTCGGCGCGTTAGGTCGGTCCGGCCGCGGCCAGGCTCCGCGATCGATTAACGATCGTGCGTGCATTTGGGTATTGACCAGATAGCGTGGAGGCGGATCTCATGATGTCGGCTTGTTCTCGTTCGGACCGTTCGCTTATCGACGGGCGCTTTATCGATGAGACGATGGCGTTCGCTGCACGCATGACAAGGGTCAAAGCCATGGCGTTCTACGTCATCGATCAGGAGGCGGACAGTTGCCATTTCCGCCGCCTGGGTGTGCCGGAGAATTTCCACCGCGAGTACAAGGCCGGCATGTGCAAGTACGATCCGTTCGAATACCATCGGCTCGATGGTATGAGCGAGCGGACCATGTTGCTCACGCATGCGATCAGTCCGACCCCCACCCCCGAACACCATCACTATGTGCGCTTTGTCAAAGCGCACGGCTATGAAGACGCCGTTGAGGCAGTTTTTCAAGCCGGCGCACGAGTTCTCGGTGGGATGAGCCTTCTGCTCGAGCAGGGCGATGACGCTTCTCAAGTGGCAGCCGTCATGAACGCGATGAGCCCCTACATCGAATACAACCTGCGGGGTTTCACCGGTAGAAGCAAGACCGAAGTCCGCGAGGAATTGACGAACGAATTTTCCTTGTCGCCGAGAGAGCTCGACGTGGTTGAATTACTGGCGTCGGGACGGACCAACGCTTCAATTGCGCACGCATTGCACATTAGCATCGCGACCGTGAAGTCGCATGTCTTGAAAATTTACGAGAAGGTTGGGGTGCCGAACCGTGCGAGTCTCGTGTCGCTGATGTCCGAGTACGAGACGCACTGACCTTCGCGGTTTGCCGTCGCTGCGGACGATCATTTCCATCGCCGTTAAGGCGACGCCCGATAGCCGCGCATTCAATTCCAACGCTTCGCGCGCGACCGCCGCGGGGCGTTTTCGCACGTTTGGACTCCTCGGGCGCTAGCCTTCCGTGAACCGCTTTCATACAAATCAAATGCGCTCGGGGTTATCCATAGGCTTGCTGAAAATCATCCCTTCGGTTGATCCCCGGTCAAATTTGACACATCGAGAATCGCTTCACCTGGTCACGCATCAATCGGAAATCCGAATGCCTTGCCCAGCGTCAAGTTGCTCTTAGAGAGGGATACGCGATGCACTTCTATATCAAAACCGCGCTGGCAATCGCATGCTGCTGCGCCATTGCGGCAAGCTGGGCGCAGTCTGCTGGGGACACGACGATCAGTGGAGCAGACCGGGCCGGCAGCAAGGACGGACAAATTTCGGCGTTTGAGGGCGCCCAGGCTGCGCCCGCCGGATGGTCCGTTGGAAAGGTGCGGGGCGACTATTCGCCGTATAAAGCGGAAAAGCCGTTGTTCTCCATCACTGCGGAAAACCTGAGTAAATATTCGGACAAGCTGCCGCCCGGGCAACTGGCGCTTTTCAAGCAGATCAAGGGTTATCGGATGGACGTCTATCCGACGCACCGAGATTGCGGTTACCCCGGTTGGATCCAGGACAACATTAAAAAGAACGCGGGTACCGCCAAGCTCGACGCAAGTGGTAACCACTTGCAAACCGCGGTGCTGCCTGGCTTGCCTTTCCCCGCGGCAAAGACCGGGCAAGAGGCGATTTGGAATTACCTCACGCGCTATCGCGGCGTCGGCGTCGAGTGGAGCAAGCTCAACACACTTGTCTCTCCGCGGCCCGGCAGCTCGGACTGGATTGACGTGACCAGCCATCAAACGTTGTTCTTCCCATGGGGCAAGAAGGGGGCGAACGCGCTGCAATCGGACGAAGCGCTGTTCTCGATTTACTTCTCCTACGAGTCGCCCGCCGCTCTCGCGGGACAGGGGCTGGTGCAGACGTTCAATTTTGCCAATAACGACACGCCGACGTATTACTACTTTTCCGGCCAGCGACGCGTTCGACGCATGCCCTCATATGACTATGACGCGCCGCAAATTGGTTTCGAAAACCAGTACACAGTGGACGAACCCTGGTTGTTCAACGGCGATATCGATCGCTTCGACTGGAAGCTGATCGGGAAGAAGGAAATGTATGTCCCGTACAACGACTTCGGGATGTATGACTTCAAGAAGGGCGTCAACGACGTCTACAAACCGGACTCGGTCGACCCATCGGCGCGGCGCTACGAACTTCATCGCGTGTATGTGCTTGAAGCGACACTCAAGCCCAGCATGCGGCACATTTCGCAGAAAAAGGTCTTGTACCTCGACGAGGATACTTATCTCGCCCTGGCGGGGGAAGATTACGACGCCCAAGGCAAGCTCTGGAAGGCCAAGGAAGGCTACCCCATCCCCGTTTGGGAGCTGGGCGGCACGTGTGACGTCGAACCCTTCGCGCAATACAACCTGACATCGGGGCGCTATGTCTCTGACCAAAGCGTGATTGGCGCTGGCGCTGACATTCACTACTTCGAACAGTCGAACGACCCGCACTTCACCTCGGGCTTTTACAGCGCCGAGAACCTGCGCTCGATCAGCGAGCGGTAAGCAGGACAGCCAATCGATTGGCGACGGGCGTGCCCGATGAGGCGCACGCCGCGAACAACGGACGAAGGATGAGCGATGAAAAGACCAGGGGTGGGTGCGTCGATGTCGGTTGCCGTGCTGAGCGCTTTCGCGGCGAACGCATACGGATACGATTTCTCTACGGGTTTGGGCGATCTCTCGGGATCTTGGGTAACCAACTTGACGGCGGGAGCCGGGATTCGGACAAAGAATCCTAGCTGTTCCCTGACCGGCGATCCGAACGCCTACGGCTGCACCGGAGCCAACGTGAATCAGTGGGGCTTCGGCGATAACGGCGACTTGAATTACAAGAAGGGACAGCCATTTAGCGCTTATATCAGCGCCACGAGCGAGCTGCTTCTCACGATGCCGAGCGAAGGCTACAAGTTCATGATTCGCGGCACCGGCATGTATGACTTCCTCGTGAACGACACCGCGCGCACACCTTTGTCGAGTTCCGCGCTCGCGCAAGTCAAATACCCTGTGCGGCTTCTCGATCTTTGGGGCGAGAAGGACTTTAACCTTGGTGGTCAGCCGGCCCACGTGCGGCTAGGCAATCAGGTGATCAACTGGGGCGAAAGCTATTTCGCGACGGGCGGGATCAACGCAACGAATTCAGTCGACGTTCAGTCGTTGCTAATCCCGGGAACGCAATTAAAGCAGGCCTTGCTGCCGGCCCCGATGCTGAGCTTCGCCGCCGGGCTCGGCCACGGCTTCAGCACGGAAGCCTATTACCAGTTTCAGTGGAACGGCAATCGCTATCCACCGGTCGGCACCTATTGGTCCGTCGCCAACAACTTCGGGCGCGGTGCGGAGCCCGCTACCGTCAATTCGGGGAACTTCAACGTCGGGGGCGTCGACGCAGGGACGATTGCCGGACCCAACAGCGGAAATTCCGCGACGATCGCCGGCATCAATCAGGGGCTCGTGAATGGTCAATATGCCGGGCCGCCGTTCAATTCGATCGGTGTGCCGGTTTCCACCGTGCTGCCGTCGCAATATAAACCGCAGTTCGGCGTCAAACTCAACTACAAGCCGAAGAACCTCGATGTCAATTTCGGGTTCTATTACGAGAACTACACGGACAAATCGCCCGTGCTTTCCACCCTGGCTAACGGCTCGAGTCAGTGGTCGTACCTCGCCAATCGGCAACTATTCGGTGCAAGCGCCAACTTCGCACTGGGCGACTGGGCGATTGGCACTGAATTGTCCTATCGGCCGCATGATGCTGTCGCACTGACCGGCTGCTTCGGCGCCGGCGGCGCGCTCGACGCGAACACAAACGGCATCGCTGGCGCCGATTGTCAGCAATGGGCGGACAAGAAGAAGTTCCAATACGACATCAACGGTCAGTTGAGCCTGACGCAGAGCGAGTATCCGTTCCTGAAGCTGCTGCATGCCGATATGGCCTTGCTCACCGCCGAACTGACTTGGATCTACTACCCTGGGCTCAATTCGAACGGCGTGACGCGCACGATCAATGGCCAGGCGGTCACGCAGGCGCCCGCCGCCGGTTATTTCGCGTGGCTGAATAACGGCTCGAGCCTGGGCTATCCGATTATTCAGGCACAAGGAACGTCCAGCTCCGTCGGCGCTACGGTCGATTTCAATTGGACCTATGACGGTACGTTGATTCACGGCTGGCAAGTGACGCCCGGCATCACGTTCTCGGATGCACTGTATGGCTATACGCCGACGTTCTCGGCCAACTACATGCAGGGTGCGAAGTCACTGAACTTCTATGTGTTGTTCAACCAGAATCCGGCAGTCTGGCAGGCCGGCATCAACTATACGGCGTTCTTCGGAGGACATAACACCGTGGGTCAGCCGTATGCGGACCGCAACTTCGTCGGGATGTTCGTGACCCGCAACTTCTGATCGGTAGAGGTTGTAACGCGGCACGCGAGCGCGTGCCGCGACCTTTAAGGGAAGATCGTCGTGTTGAATCGTTTCGTCCTCCGCCTTGAGCGTTTCTTTTTCGGGCATCGCGTGCTTGTCGTGACTGCGATTGCGCTTTTTACCGCCGCGATGGCAGTCTTTGCCGTGCAGCTGCGCATGGAGGCCGGCTTCGAAAAGCAGATGCCCATCGGTCATGAGTACATCCAGACATTCCAGAAGTATCGCAAGGACCTTTTCGGCGCCAATCGCATAACGGTAGTGGTACGCGCGCGTCACGGCAGCATTTGGACGCCGCTTGGATTGACCCGCTTGTATCAAGTCACGCAGGCGGTGACCTTCCTACCGAACGTCGATCGTCAAGGCGTTCAATCGTTATGGACGCCCAATGCCTTTGTCAACGAAATTACGGAGGATGGCTTTCGCGCCAACCCCGTGATCGACGGAACGATCACGCCTGATCAGTTGACCCCGGCCGTTGTCGCGCGGATTCGCCAGTCCGCGACCAACGGCGGATATATCGGCACGCTGGTTTCGCACAACGGCGACAGCGCCATGATCACGGCCGAGCTCAATGAGCGCGACGCGAGCGGAACAGTGCTCGACTATGTCCAATTCAATCATCTGCTCGACGAGAAGATTCGCAAGCCGTTCGAAGATGCCGGGTACGAGATCCAAATCATCGGGTTCGCCAAGCAGATCGGCGATATCGCCGACGGCGCCAAGGCAGTGCTCGGCTTTTGCGGCATCGCATTGCTCCTCACCGCGCTTGCGGTCTACTGGTACTGCCATTCGGTGCGATTCACCGCGTTACCGATTGTCTGCTCGCTGACTTCGCTCGTCTGGCAATTCGGCACGCTCAAGCTGCTTGGCTTTGGCTTGGATCCGCTGGCCGTGCTCGTTCCATTCCTCGTCTTCGCAATTGGTGTCTCGCATGGCATTCAGCAGGTCAACTACATCGTCCGAGAGCTGTCTCACGGCCACAGCACGATGGAAGCTGCGCGCAGCAGTTTCAGTGGATTGTTGGTGCCGGGTACGCTAGCGCTCATTACGGCGTTCGTTTCCTTCGTCACGCTGCTGCTTATCCCCATCCCCATGGTGCGCGAGCTGGCAATTACGGCTTCGCTTGGGGTCGGCTACAAAATATTGACGAATCTTGTCATGCTGCCCGTCGCAGCGTCTTTCTTCAATTTCACGAAAGCGTATGCGGATAGGGCGCTCGAGAAGCGGGAGCGGCGCTCGGCGTGGCTGCGCAAGCTCGCAAGGGTTGCTGAGCCTAGAAACGCCTATTGGGTCGTCGGTTTGACCGTTGTCATCTTCGTCGTCGCGGTATGGCAGAGCCAGGACCGCGTGATCGGTACGCTACAGCCCGGCGCCCCCGAATTGCGTGCGGACGCACGCTTCAATCGCGATGCCGTATCGATCGCACGCAACTACGACGTCGGCCTGGATTGGCTGACGGTGGTCTTCGAATCGACTGGCTCGGCATGCGATAACCCGGCAGTCGGCTTGTTCGAGGACGACTTTGCATCGTCGATGAAGAGCGAACCGGGCGTGGTATCGGTCCAGTCTTATCCCGCGATGCTGCGCGATTACAACGAGGGATACAACGAAGGCAATCCGAAAATGGCCGTCGTGCCGATCGACCCGGGCAACTATGGGGGGCTGTCTGCCGAAATCGGGCGCATCAAAGGTTACATGAACAAGGATTGCAGCATGACTGCCGTGCATTTGTTCCTGGCGGATCACAAGGCGACGACGCTCAATCGTATTCTCGACGACGTGAAGCGCTATCGAGCCGCGCATCGTATGAACGGTCTCAACATTCGCCTGGCCGCGGGCAACGCCGGTGTCATTGCAGCCACCAACGAGGAAGTGCAAAAAAGCGAGTTGCCGATGATGTTGTACGTCTACGCGGCGATCCTGATCCTTGTATTCCTTGCTTATCGCGATGTGCGGGCGATGGTGGCGTGCTGTGCGCCTTTGACAGTGGCGACGTTTATTGGCTACTGGTTCATGAAGGAGCTCCAAATCGGCCTGACCGTCGCAACGCTCCCCGTGATGGTGTTGGCGGTGGGCATCGGGGTGGACTATGCCTTCTACATCTATAACCGCCTGCAGCTGCACATGGCCAATGGCCAGTCGATCGTGAAAGCCGTCGAGCATGCGATGCTCGAAGTTGGGATAGCGACCATCTTCACGGCAATCACGCTGGCCATCGGCGTCGCCACTTGGAGTTTCTCGGCCCTGAAGTTCCAGGCGGACATGGGCAAACTGCTGGCGTTCATGTTCATCGTGAACCTGGTGATGGCGATGACCGCGTTGCCGGCGCTGGCGGTCGTTCTTGAGCGTGTATTTCCTCGCCGGACGCCGGTCCGCGCCCCCGGGCTACTCAGCCACTGACTGGAAGCAAGCTCGACGAGCCATTTGATATGAAAACGAAGCTTATTGGTATCGCGGTGTCTTTGTGTATCGCTTTCTCTAGCGTGGCGAGCGCTGGCGACGCGCCGCCGGCGGCGATTGAGGTCGCCCCGGCCCACGCCTGGCGCGATGCGACGCATCACATGCTGCTTGGAGCGGCGCGTGCCGGCGTGCGGCTGGTTGCCGTCGGAACGCATGGGATCGTGTTGCTTTCGGACGACGACGGAAAGACTTTTCGCCAGGCCCGCACCGTGCCTGTTTCGGCCACCCTTTCCGATGTCTTTTTCGCGGATGCTTCTCACGGCTGGGCAGTGGGGCAATGGGGAGTGATCATTGCTACCGATGATGGCGGGGAGACGTGGAAATTGCAGCGCGCGGATACCTCGACAGACCAGCCGCTGTTTTCCGTCCATTTTGCCGATGCGCGCCACGGCTGGGCGGTGGGCTTATGGTCGTTGATGCTCGAGACCGACGATGCGGGCGCGCATTGGCGCACCATCAAGCTGCGCCCAGCGCCGGGTGCAACCAAGGCCGACCGAAACTTGTTCAAGATCTTCGCGAGCGCGCACGGCACTCTGTTCGTGACGTCCGAGCAAGGGCTCGTTTTGCGCTCGCGCGACGGCGGCTCGACGTGGGACTACACGCAGACGGGCGGCAAGGGAAGCTTGTGGGCCGGCACCGTGGCCTCGGATGGAACAGTATTCGTCGGCGGATTGCTGGGCCATCTTTACGCGAGTCGCGACGACGGCGAAACCTGGGCCAAGGTGGATTCCGGCACGACGAGTTCCATTACCGCGCTCATCGCGAATGGAGCGGGCGTGCTCGGTGTCGGGCTCGATGGCACTGAAATAACGGGGTTGGCCGATGCGGAGCGATTCGCGGCAACGCATCGGCAGGGCCGCGAAGCGCTTACCGCAGTTGCGCTGTCGCAGACCCATGTGCCGGTTTTGTTTTCGAAGGATGGCGTCGTAGGTCGCGAATGAGCAAGATGACGACATCGCAGATGCGTGATCCAGGCAATGAGCTTGCCATCATGCAAAGCATTACCGGCAGGATGAAGGGATTTTTGTATCGGTGTCTGAACGACAACGACTACACGTTGGTTTTCACCACCGATGGCATTCATTCGCTCACGGGCTACCCCGCGTCGGACTTCATCGGAAACGTCGTGCGAACGTTGCCCTCTCTCACTGAGCCGGCCGACGAGCAATACGTGCTCGACTGGGTCACCACCGCATTGCGAACTCGGCAAATGTGGACGGTGGACTATCGCGTGCGGCGGGCCGACAAACAGCTCGTTTGGGTCAGAGAGGTGGGTGGCGGCGTTTTCGACGAACAGGGAAAGTTGCTCTTTTTGGAAGGGCTCGTCATCGAGGTCCAAGGCGAGCGCGCCGCGCAAATTGCAGCCGAACAGCGCTTTGCGGCAATGACATCGTCGACCAATGCGATTCTTTCAGACGTCGAAGAAATACTGAAAACCATCCGTGCGCTCTCGATCCTGTCATTCAACGCACGAGTGGAAGCCGCACGCGCCGGCCAAGAGGGGCGCGGCTTTGCAGTGGTCGCCGCGGAAATCAAAAAGCTGGCGGATGATTCGGACAAGCTCGTCAAACGGGTTTCGGAAAACGTGAAGAACGTGCGCAAGGTGATGGCGGCTGGCTGACAGATTCCACCCAAAGGCTGATTGTTTGCGGGTATGGCGAGACAGAGAATGTATTTAACAAATTCTCACGGCTCGCACCATGACATACCCGAAACTGAAACTGCTCATCGACGGCCAGTGGATCGAGCAGACTGACGAAGGCTCTGTGGCAGTCCTCAATCCGGCCGATGGGGAATTGCTCGGCCGTCTTCCCGTCGCCGGCCCCAACGAACTCGAAAGCGCTGCTACGGCTGCGCGGCGCAGTTTCAGCCGATGGTCGCGCATGTTGCCCATCGAAAGGTTTCGAATCATCACCGCCGCGACTGCACTCATGCGTCAACGCGTGCAAGAAATCGCGACCATCCTGACCCTCGAGCAAGGCAAGCCGCTCGCCGAATCTGTTCGCGAAGTCACGCTTTCTGCCGACATCATCGATTTCCTGGCCGAGGAAGCCAAACGCCTGCCGATTCGCGGCGTGCCTGCTCGGTTGTCCAATGTGACAAGTCAGACGGTCATGCGTGTTCCCGTCGGTCCTGTGGCGGCATTTACGCCCTGGAACTTCCCCGCGAACCTGCCTTCGCGGAAACTGGGCGGCGCGCTCGCCGCGGGATGCAGTGTCGTCATCAAGCCTGCCGAGGAAACGCCTGCCACGTGTATGGCGATTGTCCAATGCTTCGTCGATGCCGGCATTCCGGAAGGGGTCGTGAACCTCGTTGCGGGCGATCCTGCGTTCATTTCATCGACGCTGATCGCTCACCCTGGGATCGCAAAAATCTCGTTCACGGGCTCCGTCCGCGTGGGCAAGCTGCTCGGTGAGCAAGCGGCACGGCATATCAAACGATATACCGCCGAACTCGGCGGCCACGCGCCGGTGATCGTGTGCGAAGACTACGATGGCGCCAAAGCCGCCAAGCTGGCGGTCCCCGCAAAGTTTCGAAATGCGGGCCAGGTTTGCGCTTCGCCGATTCGCTTTATCGTGCATCGCGCTCAATACGAAGCGTTCCGTGCAGCGTTTGTGCAAGGCGCCTCCTCGCTCAAGATTGGGGCGGGTTTGGACGAGGGTGTGCAATTCGGCCCGCTGATCGAGGGTCGCCGGGTGCTCGAAATGCAGTCGTTCGTCGACGATGCCGCGCAGCATGGCGCAACAATCGCCTGCGGCGGAAAGCAGCTGACGCGGCCGGGATATTTCTTCGAGCCGACCGTCATTGAACATGCATCGTTGGATTCGCGCGTTCAAAACGAGGAGCCGTTCGGCCCAATCGCCGTGCTTGATGTTTTTGACGATCTCGATGAGGCGATCGCACGCGCGAACCGTCTTCCTGTCGGGCTCGCCGCCTACGGATTCACGAATCGCCTCGACCTGGCGCATCGTCTGACGCTAGAGCTGGAAGCCGGCATGGTCGGCATCAATCATTTTGGTGTTTCCCAACCTGAAACGCCATTCGGGGGCGTGAAAGAAAGTGGGCTCGGCCACGAAAGCGGCCTTGAGGGGTTGCTCGGATACACGGACCTCAAACTCGTTTCGGTGGCTCAATGAACGCCTTTTCTCTCCCCAAGAACCGCGGCGGACTAGCGCAGGCGCGTGCGGCCATTCCCCAACGTCCGCCCAAAGCATTACTCCTGGATTTCGGCAGCGTCATCAGCGTTTCCGTGTTTGAGCGGCACCGCGAGACGGAGTCGGCGCTGGGACTGCCACCTGAAACGTTGACCTGGCTCGGCCCGATCGATCCGTCGACAGACATGCTATGGCAGAGCATGCAGCGCGACGAAATTAGCGAGCGCGATTACTGGGCAATCCGCGCGCGCGAGGTGGGCGCGGCGATCGGCGAACGGGATTGGTCCGTGCGCGCCATGCTGACGCGCACGCGCCAGACCGACCCCAATGCGGTCGTTCGGCCCGGCATGGTGAAGCTGATCCGTCGGGCTAGAGCCAACGGGATCCTCGTCGGAATTCTTTCGAACGAACTTGAACTTTTCTACGGACCGGAGTTCCTTGCGCAAATGTCGGTGCTCAAGGACATGGCCGTCATCGTCGATGCGACGCACACCGGGATTCTGAAACCCGATCGACGCGCCTATCAGCTCGCGGTGGACGAACTGAAGACGCGCCCCGACGAGATCCTGTTCGTCGATGACCAAATGCGAAATGTCGTCGGTGCTGCAAAGGCAGGCCTGCAAGTGCAGTACTTCGACCTGCGCGACATCAATGGGAATATCGCCGCAATCGCGACGCGGCTCAACCTACCGGTAGAGGAATTGGCATGAACAAGATGACGCTCGACGAGCTGAAGGCGGCTAACGCACAGTACCTATGGCATCCGATGGCTCACCCGCAGGCGATGATGGATACGCCCCCCGACATCATCACGCGCGGCGAAGGAAGCTGGATATGGGATGCGGACGGCAACAAACTGCTCGATGGCGTCGGCGGGCTCTGGAGTGTAAATCTCGGATTCGGGCGGACGGAAATTCGCGACGCCATCGTGGCGCAGCTCGATGAACTGGCTTATTACAACACCTTCAGAGGTACGACACACCCGCGTGCAATCGAGCTTTCCGCACGCATCGTACGCATGATGGAGGCGGACGGCGTAGCTTCCGTGTTCTTCAGTAGTGGTGGCTCGGACGCGGTCGAAGGCGCGCTGAAGTTGGCCCGCCAGTATTGGAAGGTCAACGGGCAAGCAGACCGCACGAAGTTCATCTCGCTGAAGCAGGGCTACCACGGTGTGCATTTCGGCGGAATGAGCGTCAATGGGAATACCAACTTCCGCCGCCCCTACGAGCCGCTTCTGCCAGGTTGCTTCCATATCGACACGCCCTGGGTCTATCGCAATCCCTACACGGACGACCCGATCAAGCTGGGCGAAATCTGCGCGCAATTGCTCGAACGCGAGATCTTGTTCCAGGGCACTGACACGGTTGCGGCGTTCATCGCCGAGCCCGTTCAAGGCGCGGGCGGCGTGATCGTGCCTCCTCCGAATTATTGGCCTCTCGTGCGCGAGATCTGCGACAAATATGGCGTGCTGTTGATCGCCGATGAAGTCGTGACCGGTTTCGGGCGCGCCGGTCAGTTGTTCGGCACCCGGCTTTGGAATGTGAAGGCCGACATCTGGTGCCTGGCGAAAGGGATTTCCTCCGGTTACGTCCCCCTCGGCGCCACAGCGATATCGAAGAAAGTGTCGGACGTGTTCCGGTCGGGCGATGCGTCGGGCGCTGCGATTTCGCACGGCTATACGTATAGCGGACACCCCGTGGCCGCGGCGGCGGCGCTCGCCGCCTTGGATCTTATCGAGCGCGAGGGCGTCGTTGCCAACGCAGCGCAGCAAGGCCAGTACTTGATGGAACGGCTCACGGACCTGGGCCGGAAGTCACGTCTGATAGGCGATGTCAGAGGTATCGGGCTGATGGCCGGGATGGAACTGGTGGCCGACAAGGCGACCAAGGCGCCGTTCGGCCGAGGCGCCAAGGAAGTCACGATGGTGGCGCGCGAAGCGTATGCGCGAGGCGCGATGGTGCGTACGTCGGGACCGAACATCATCCTATCGCCCGCGCTCACGATTAGCCGCAGCGAAGTCGATTTTCTGTGCGATGCCCTCGAAGGCGCATTCATGGCGGTCGAGCGGTAAGCCAAGCGGAACTAGCCAAATCGACGGGACGACGATGTGCAAATGCGCTTTGTTACGCGACCGGGCAGCGTCGTCATGTACGGAGAAGCGATTCATGAATCGACTCAGTGAGTCCGGGGTTCGCGATGCCTTGGAACGTGAGCAGGACGCGTTTGCGGATCTGCACCCAATCTCTAAGCAATTATTCGAAGAGGGCCAGCGCCACTATCTGTATGGTGCGCCATCGCATTGGTTCCGTCGCTGGGCCGGCAAGTTTCCGGTGTTTGCGAAAGACGCTTCCGGCACGCAGCTTCAATGCGTGGATGGCCAACGGTATGTCGACTTCTGTTTGGGTGACACGGGCGCCATGTGCGGACATGCGCCGGCGGCCGTTACACGAGCCGTCTCCGAGCAAATGGAGCGCGGTGCGACGCTGATGTTGCCCACGGAGCACGCGTCGTGGGTCGGCGAGGAGCTGACCCGGCGATTCGGTCTTCCGTACTGGGGTTTTACGACGTCAGCCAGCGACGCAAATCGCGCGGCCATCCGCATCGCTCGCATGATTACGGGGCGTGAGAAGGTCCTCGTGTTTAGCGGTTGCTACCATGGCTCGGTCGAAGAGGCCCACGTCACGCTCGATTCGTCGGGGCAGATGGTGATGCGCAATGGCATCCATCCCAACGCGGTGGACCACGAGCGCGTTTCTGCCGTGGTGGAATTCAACGATATCGCGGCGCTCGAAGAGAAGCTCGCATCGCGGGACGTCGCCTGCGTATTGACCGAGCCGTTCATGACCAACTACGGAATGGTCGCGCCTGAGCCGGGGTTTCATCAAGCACTGCGCGAGGCGACCCGCCGACACGGCACGTTGCTCTTGATCGACGAAACGCATACGTTCTCGACGGGACCGGGCGGGTACACGGCCCTTCGCGGACTCGACCCTGACATGCTTGTTTTGGGCAAGGCGGTGGGGGGAGGAATCCCGGTTGGCTTGTATGGCGTGAGCGACGATGTGGCTCGCCGAATGTGGGAGAAGGTCCCCAAGGTCGATCCGACCAAGGTGCGCCAAAGCGCGCATCTGGGTTTCGGCGGCACGCTGGCGGGCAGTGCGCTTCAAGTGGCGTCCGTTCGCGCCGTGCTGGCCGAAGTGCTGACGCCTGCCGCGTTCGATCGCATGGTTCGACTCGCGGAGGATCTCGCCGAGCGTTTGAGAGGCATCGTTAGCCAGTTCGATCTTCCGTGGTACGTGGAGCAGTTGGGGGCGCGCGTCGAAATCATGTTCGCGCCGGCTGCGCCGAGGAATGCCGCGGAGGTGTCCGCGGGGCGTGACGGCGATCTGGAGGCCCTGCTGCACGTCTATTTTCTGAATCGCGGCGTACTCATTACGCCATTCCACTGCATGCTCCTGATGTGCCCGGCTTCCACCGCGGCGGACACCGACAGGTATATCGAAGTCTTCGAGCAATTCTGCGAGTTCCTCGCGGCAAATTGCCTCGAGCACGGGGGGCTCGCATGAGTCACTTCCAATTTGGCGGTCGGGTCGCGCTGATAACCGGCGCGCGCCCCGGTATCGGCGGGGCCATCGCGCTTGCGCTCGGGCGCGCGGGCGCGCAGCTCGTGCTGGCCAATCGAACGCTGTCCAGCGCGCAGGAGGTTGCGAGCCAACTCGAGGCCGAAGGTATCCGCGCTCACGTCGTTCCCTTTGGGGTCGAGCGCGCCGAGATATCGGCGATGGTCGATCAAGCGCTGTGCGCTACCGACGGCCGCCTGGATGTGGTTTGCCATAACGCGGGCGGGTGTCGGTGGCTTGGCTTGGAAGCGCTTGACGAGCAAGTCGTCGAGGATACCTTTGCGCTCAATCTCAAAAGCGGATTCTGGCTTCTGCAAGCGGCCTTGCCCGCGCTTCGGCACAGCGCGGCCGGCCGGTTCGTTATCACCTCGTCAATCACGGGTCCGCGTGTCGCGATGGCGGGCGCCACCCATTACGCCGCGGCCAAGGCCGGTGTGAACGGGTTCATCAAGGCTGCTGCATTGGAGTTGGCCAGCAGTGGCATCACGGTCAATGGAGTGGAACCTGGAATGGTGACAAAGGATCGGGGTCGTTTGAGTCAGGCCGAGACGTTGAGACGGCTTACCCGTTACATACCGTTGGGGCGCCCCGGACGGCCGGACGATGTAGCGTCCGCGGTGCTGTTCCTCGCCAGTCGGGAAGCGAGTTGGATCACGGGACAAACGATCGTCGTGGATGGCGGGACGACGTTGCCCGAATCAGGGTACGCGATGGAAGAACTCTGGGCCGCGGAGCGCGCCGGCGTCGCTAACGGGAGCCAAACGTGAAGTCGGGATTGAAGATTTTAATTGTTGGCACCGCCGATACCAAGTCGGACGAACTGCTGTTCATGAAGGAGTGCATCGAGCGGGAGGGCGCCTCAGGCGTCATCATGGATGTCGGGGTGCTCGGAACGCCTGTCTTCGATCCGGAGATTTCCAACGTGAAGGTCGCGGCCGCAGCCGGCATCACGTTGAAGGAGATTGCCGCGCTGGGCGACGAAAACGCCGCCATGACCAAAATGGCGGAAGGTGCGGTCAAGCTCACGCTGGATCTCTATGCCAAGGGGCAGGTGCATGGCGTGCTCGCGCTGGGCGGCACGATGGGAACCGACCTAGCGCTCGACGTCACCGCCGCATTGCCGCTCGGTATGCCGAAATTCATCGTGACGACGGTGGCGTATTCCCACCTGATCCCACCCGACCGGCTCGCTGCCGACGTCATGATGATTTTATGGGCCGGTGGCCTGTACGGGTTGAATTCGATCTGCAGGGCCACGTTGAGCCAGGCGGCCGGCGCCGTCCTCGGGGCTTGCAGCACCGTAACCTTATCCAAGGCCGCCCGGCCACGTGTGGCTATCGGCGGGCTGGGCAAGTCTTGCCTGAGCTACATGGTCGAACTTACGCCTCAATTGGAAAAGCGAGGCTACGAGCCGGTCGTGTTCCACTGCACGGGCATGGGCGGACGGGCGATGGAGTCGTTGATCGAGCAGGGCACGTTTGTGGCGGTCTTCGATCTTGCGCTATGCGAGTTGAGCAACATTCTGCGGGGGTCCGTTGTCAACGCGGGTGCTTCACGACTCGAGACCGCGGGTCGCCTTGGCGTTCCCCAGATCATCGCGCCGGGCGCGAGCGATATGGTGGATGTCCAGACATGGGCGCCGTTGCCTGAGAGGTATAGAGGCCGCCCTTACCACGCCCACAACCGCCTGATTGCGTCGGTCACGACGACGAGCGAAGAGCGACGCGAGCTCGCGCGCTTCGTCGCGAGCAAGGTCAATGCGGCCAAGGGGCCGACCGCATTCTTGCTTCCGCTGCAAGGCATTCACGCTTGGGATGCGCCGGGCCAGCCCTTGCACGATCCGCAAGGGCATCAGGTCTTCATCGATGAATACAAGCAACTGATCGAGCCGCCGGTCGATTTGCGCGTTCTCGACATGCATATCAACGATCGCGCCTTTACAGACGAGGCACTCGGCATCTTCGATAACTGGGTCGAAGCCGGACTGATTCCGCCGGGCGTGACAGAACAATAGGAGCCGTCATCATGTCGCGTTTTCATGGCAGAACAGCATTCGTCACCGGTGCGGGCTCAGGCATCGGGCGCGAGATTGCGCTGCAGTTGTCGACGGAAGGCGCCAACGTTGTTGCTGCGGACATCGGGTTCGATCCGAAAGCTTCGCCGAGCGGGCGAGCGAATTTCGCCGAAGTTCGCGTTGACGTTCGCAGGGAGGAAGACGTCAGCCGCGCCATCGAGGGGGCGATCGCGCGCTCCGGCCAAATCGACATTCTGGTCAATGCCGCGGGCGTGATGATCGCGGATGACGTTGCCGACATCCGTGACGACACCTGGAACACGATTATCGAAGTCAACCTCACCGGCGCCATGCGTGTGTGTCGCGCTGTGCTGCCCCACATGCGTCGCCGCGCACGAGGGTCGATCGTCAACGTTTCGTCGGTAGCCGCTTTCAACGCGTCGGCAGGCATGGCTTCGTACGCGGCGAGCAAGTCCGGACTGGTCGCGCTAACAAGGGCGCTTGCGAACCGTTATGGCGCGGATGGGGTTCGCGCCAACTGCGTTTGTCCTGGCTGGGTGCGCACGCGCATGAGCGAGGCCGAAATGGCCGACCTTGCGCAGGCGAACGGAACGAGTGTCGAACAAGAGTTCTCACATGTGGCGCAGCGCATCGCGCTGGGGCGCGTGGCCGAGCCGGCTGAAATAGCCAAGTGCGCGGCCTTCCTCGCCTCCGACGACGCCTCCTTCGTTACCGGCGCCGTTCTGGTGGCCGACGGTGGGGCGCGTACGGCCGCTACCTCTCGCTCGCACTAGGTTCTCGGATTATCACCATACAGAAGGTGTCGACACCATGACTCAATCTCTGCCTGAGCGTGCCCGCGTCGTCGTAATCGGCGGCGGCATCATCGGCGCATCCACGCTTTACCATTTGGCTCACAAGGGCATAGCCGACGCCGTTCTGTTGGAGCGCGATCGGTTCGCTAGCGGTACTACCTGGCACGCCGCCGGCATCGTAGGCCAATTGCGCGATTCCAAAGCGCAAACGGAACTTGCCCAATATACGACGCGATTGTTCCAGTCGCTCGAGCAAGAGACTGGCCAAGCCACGGGTTACAAGGAAAATGGATCGATGACGGTCGCGCTGACGCCCGAGCGTCTGGAACTGATTCGCCGCAACGTTTCATCGGCGAAGCGGATGGATGTTCCCTGCCATTACCTGACGCCGGCGGAAATCCAAGAGCGATGGCCGTTGCTGAGAGTCGACGATGTGCTCGGCGGGCAGTTCGTGCCATCGAACGGTCAAGTCAATCCTCTCGACGTGACCACTGCGCTTATCAAGGGCGCAAAGCTGAAAGGTGCAAAAGCCTACGAGAACACGCCTGTTCTCGACGTCGTCGTGAAGGACGGCAAAGTCAAGGCGGTCAGAACGGCTCATGGCGATATCGCTTGCGATCGGGTGCTGTTGGCCGGCGGCATGTGGACGCATGCGTTCGCAAAGAAGCTCGGGATTTCCGTTCCCCTGCACGCAGCGGAGCACTACTACATCGTGACGGAGGCACTGCCGGGGCTCGCGCGCACCACGCCGGTTCTTACGGTCGCCGACGAGCGGACCTACTACAAAGAAGACGCCGGAAAACTTCTCGTGGGCTTTTTCGAGGCGAAGGGCAATGCATGGCCGAAGCCGGGCGCCCAGATTCCGTCGGGCTTCTCGTTCACCGAGCTGCCGCCGGACATGGATCACATGGAGCCCCAGTTGTTGGCGGCATTCGACCGCGTGCCGGTGCTTCAAAACACGGGCATTCAATTGTTCTTCTGCGGACCCGAAAGCTTCACACCCGACGGCCGCGCTTACATGGGGCCGACGGCCGATATCGCTGGCCTCTATGTGGCGGCCGGGTTCAATTCGAACGGCATTTTGTCGTCGGGCGGCGCCGGAAAGGTGATGGCGGATTGGTTGATCGACGGCCTGCCGCCCGTGAGCATGGGGACACTGCACGCACAACGTGCATTGCCGTTCCAGGCCAACACTCGCTACGTGCGCGAACGTGTCGCGGAATCGATCGGTATGCACATGACGCTCCACTGGCCGGGGCACCAGGTGGCGACAGCACGCGGTGTGCGGCAGTTTCCGATGCACGACCGGCTGATTGCCGCAGGAGCCGTGATGGGGGAGCGCATCGGCTGGGAGTTTCCGCTCTACTTCGCCGACGCGGGCGCGCAATTGCCGCATGAGCCAAGCCTTAAGCGGCAGGCGTGGTTCCCGATGGTCGAGCGCGAATGCTTGGCCGCCAGGGATGCAGCGTTGCTGATCGATCAAAGCTGCTACGGCAAGCTGTTGGTCAAAGGACGCGATGCACTGAAAGCGCTCGAGCATGTATCGGCCAATCGTATCGACGTGCCGGTGGGTCACTCGGTCTACACGCACTGGCTGAACGAGCGAGGCGGTATCGAAGCCGACGTCACGATCACGCGTTTGGCGGACAACGAGTTCATGATCGTCACGGGTCATCCGAGCCAGGTTCGCGACCGCTGCTGGTTCGAAGCGCATGTCGACCCCGCCTGGAACGTTCAGATCCACGATGTCACGACAGCGCACGCCATGTTTTCGGTGAGTGGGCCTCGCTCTCGCGAGATTCTCCAACAACTGACCGACGCCGATGTTTCGAACGCCGCGTTCCCCTTTGGGCAAGCCAGGTTGATCGATGTCGGGCTGGCGCGCTGCTGGGTGTTGCGCCGAAGCTTCGTTGGAGAGCTGGGCTATGAGATCTATCCGACGACCGATGTCGCCCGGCACGTTTTCGATGAGCTGATGCGCGTAGGCGGTCCGCTTGGAATGCGCTTGGGCGGATTCCTCGCGATGAACCACTGCCGGCTCGAGAAAGGCTTTGTGCACTTCGGACACGACATTGGCGAAGACGATACACCGCTGGAAGCGGGCCTGAAGTTCGCCGTTTCGTTCGATAAGGATGCGAAGTTCATAGGGCGCGACGCATTGGAGCGTCAGCAGGCCGGCGGCCCGATCGAGGCGCGCCTGGTGAATGTGAAGGTGCGCGAAGCGAATCTTGACGATGGCCCCTATCTATATCGCAACGAACCGTTGTGGAAGGGCGAGCAACTCATCGGATACGTGACGTCGGGGGCGTGGGGTTTCCGTCTCGGGGGCTCGTTCGGCATGGCATCCGTCAAGCGAGCCGGTGGTGTGACGGCCCAATGGTTGAGCGAGGGTGGATTCGAGGTCGAAGTCGCGGGTGCTCGCCATGCAGTTGAACTTCAATTCGCGGGCTTTTACGACGCGAAGAGCGACCGTATGCGCGGATGACAGAACGAGGAAATCAGATGGACGATCGATATGACGTGCTGTTCGAACCGGTCAAGATTGGACCGGTTACCGCAAAGAACAGATTCTTCGCCGTCGCGCACAGTGCCGGGATGGGGTTTGCTCAGCCGCATGCAACCGCAGCCCTTCGCGCAATGAAGGCCGAGGGAGGGTGGGCGGTGGTTTGCACAGGGGTGTGCGAGATCGACGAGACCTCGGACATGATGGGGCATCAGAACGATCGCCTTTGGGACGATCACGACGTGGCCTGCCATCGGCTAACCACCGACGAAATTCACAAGTACGGTGCGCTCGCCGCGGTCGAGTTGGCGCATCTTGGACTCGGGGCTCGGAATCTGTACAGCCGCGTGCCGGCGCTCGGTCCTGCCAGTTTGAAATGCACGTCGGCGTATGTGCCGACGCAGTCGATGCCGATGACGATCGCCGATATCCAGGCCTTCCGCGCGGCACACCGGCGCGCGGTGCGCCGTGCAATCGATGCCGGCTATGACATCGTCTACGTCTACGCGGCGCACGATAGAGCTTTGCCCTTGCACTTCTTGTCGAGCCGATACAACAAACGCACCGACGAGTACGGCGGTTCGCTCGAGAACCGCATGCGGCTGCTGAAGGAATTGATCGAGGACACGATCGAGGAAGCCTCCGGCCGATGCGCGGTCGCCGTGAGATTCGCCGTCCACGATTTTTCCGGCGGTATCACGCTCGAGCAAGAAGGTCGGGCCGTGATCGAAGCGCTGGGCGATATGCCCGATCTGTGGGACGTCAATGTGAGCCCGTGGTCGTTCGATTCGTCCACCGCTCGGTTCGCGGAAGAGGGGTTCCAGGACGACTATATCGGGTTCGTCAAGAAACTCACGCGTAAGCCGGTGGTCGGGGTGGGGCGTTTCACCTCGCCCGATGCGATGGTGTCGCGGATCAAACGCGGTCTCGTCGATTTCATCGGGGCCGCCCGACCTTCGATTGCCGACCCTTTCATTCCGGAAAAGATCCGGACCGGCAGGATCGACGAGATTCGCGAATGTATCGGCTGTAACGTGTGCGCGTCGACGGAGATGTATGGCGTGCCCATTCGGTGTACGCAAAATGCCACGATCGGCGAAGAGTGGCGTAAGGCTTGGCATCCGGAGAAGCTTAAGCCGCTTTCGAATCGCGAGAGTGCATTGGTGGTCGGCTCGGGGCCGGCTGGGCTGGAGGCCGCACTGACGCTCGCGCGTCGAGGCGTGGAAGTGTCTTTGGTCGAGCGAGAGGCCTTCTTGGGCGGGCGAATCGCGTGGGAATCCAAGCTGCCCGGGTCGCAGACGCTGGCGCGTGTGCGCGACTACCGCATCTATCAGCTGGAGCGGATGAGCAACGTCCAGATCTATCGCGGATCGCAGGTTGATGTCGAGGACATCCTGCAATTCGGCGCTAGGCGCGTCGTGCTCGCCACCGGCGCGGCCTGGCGGGTGGATGGCGTGGGGCCGGCTACGCCGAACGGGATCGCGGTTTGCGACGGCGTGAACGTCTATTCACCCGAGACTGTGCTGGCCGGCGCGCCGCTTAGCGGGCCGATTGTCGTCTATGACGATGACCACTACTACGTGGGTCATGGTGTCGCCGAATGGCTGAGGGCCAGGGGATGCGAGGTCACGCTCGTTACCCCACTAGCCGACGTCTCCCAATGGTCGTATTACACGCTGGAGCTCCGGCGGCTGGAAGAGCGTCTCGATGAAGCGGGCATCACCTGCATCACGAAGAGCAAGGTCAAGGAAGTACGAGATGGAACGGTCATCACCGCCAGCGGGCGCCGCTTAGCGTCGCTGCCGTGCGGAACATTCGTTCCCGTAACCCTACGTGAGCCAAACCGACAGTTGGCAGATGCGTTAGAGCTGCGCAAACAGGATTGGCGCGACGTCGGAATCGAATCGGTCACCTTGATAGGCGACGCGCTTGCTCCCGGCACGGTGGCAGCCGCGGTGTACGCGGGCGCAGCCCTCGGGCGAGCGCTGGGCGAACCCCAACGTGCCGAATCCTTTTTGCGTGAGCGCACCGTTCTTCAATAACTCTCGCGACTCTTTCGTTCGCTTGATTGCCAATCGAGAAGCAAACATGACTCTTACCACCAAACTTCCGAACACCTACGTGCTGCGCGTTGCTTGCCCGGCGACGGTGGGTATCGTTGCCGCAATCAGCGGCTACCTTGCTGCTCATAGCTACTACATCGCCGAGATGTCGCAGTACGACGATGAAGAGACCGAGCGGTTCTTTCTACGTTGCGTCTTTCAGGCGAACGGTGAAATCACCGATGACGATAAGGATATGTTGATTGGCTTCGATAAGCTGGCGGACCGGTTCAACATGGAATGGTCGGTGCGTCGCGCGGATCGGCGGCGCAACGCCATCTTGATGGTTTCGAAGTTCGATCATTGTCTGCGTGACCTCTTGTACCGTTGGGAAGCCGGTGAACTCAACATGGAGGTCAACGCAATCGTCTCGAATCACGAGACGCTCAAGCACATCGCGGACCGCTATCGCCTTCCTTTCTACTACTTGCCGGTCACGCCCGAAACGAAGGTAAAGCAGGAAGCCGCATTACGCGCCCTTGTCTTCGAGAGAAAAGCAGAACTCGTGGTTCTCGCGCGCTACATGCAAATTCTTAGCGATGACATCGCGCGAGATCTGCATGGCAACTGCATCAACATTCACCATTCGTTCTTGCCCAGCTTCAAAGGGGGTTCGCCCTATGCGCAGGCGCATAAGCGAGGTGTGAAGCTGATTGGGGCGACTTCGCACTACGTAACGGGCGATCTTGACGAAGGTCCGATCATCGAGCAGGACATTCGCCGCATCGACCATCGCTACTCGGTAGCCGAGATGCAAGCGATGGGCCGGGACGTCGAGTGCCAGGTGCTCGCGCGTGCGGTGAGAATGCATCTCGAGGATCGCGTTTTCATCGACGGAAACAAGACGGTCGTCTTTTCTTAATGCGTAAGCCGTCCGTACGGTGCATGGAGTGATTGAATGACAGCGATTTTGATCGACGGGAAGGGCGCTTCCCAAAAACTCAGAGAAGAGATTGCGACGGCTGTTGCCCGTCTGAAGCTGGAGCATGCGGTGACGCCCGGTCTCGCGGTTGTCCTCGTCGGCGAGGATCCCGCCAGCCAGATCTACGTGAAGAACAAAGCGCGACAGACTTTGGAGGCCGGGATGGCTTCGTTCGAGCACAGGCTAGCGGAGACGATCACCGAGTCCGAACTGCTGTCATTGATCGCTAAGCTCAATGCGGATCCGAACGTGCATGGCATTCTCGTGCAATTGCCCCTGCCGGCCCATATCGACGAAAAGGCAGTCATTGAATCCATCGCGCCGGGCAAGGACGTGGATGGCTTTCATCCTGAGAACGTGGGGCGCGTTGTAGCTGGAGAGGGCGGGGTGGTGCCATGCACGCCGCTGGGATCGTTGATTCTGATTAAACAAGCAGTCGGAGATATCGCGGGAAAGAATGCCGTGGTCATCGGACGATCGAATATTGTCGGAAAGCCAATGGCGCAGCTTCTGTTGGCTCATCACTGCACGGTGACGATCGCCCATTCGCGCACCCCTGAGATCGCTTCGGTCGCACGTACCGCGGACATCCTCGTCGCGGCGGTCGGCCGCCCGGAAATGGTCAAGGGCGATTGGATCAAGCCGGGGGCGTGCGTCATCGACGTTGGCATCAATCGTGTCGCCAAAGAAAGCGGCGAGGGCTACAAGGTCGTAGGCGATGTGGCATTCAGTGAGGCGTCGGAAGTCGCCGGGTGTATTACGCCGGTGCCCGGCGGCGTGGGTCCGATGACGATCGCGTGTCTGCTCGCGAACACCTACCTTGCCACTTGCCGGTCCGTCGGGGCGCCGCCGATGGAAATTTTTTAGCTCGTGAAGCCAATGGTCACTGAAAGGATGAGCGTATGAAGATCATTGTAGGCGTCAAGCGCGTCGTGGATTCAAATGTGAAGGTCCGCGTGCGGGCTGATGGCACGGCCGTCGATATTAGCAATGTGAAGATGTCGATGAATCCCTTCGATGAAATCGCCGTGGAGGAAGCCGTGCGATTGAAGGAAGCGGGAGTGGCGACCGAAATCGTGGCAGTCTCGGCGGGTTCCGGGCAATCTCAAGAGACGCTGCGCACCGCGCTGGCGATCGGCGCCGATCGTGCGATTCTGATCGAGACGGATAAGGAACTGCAGCCGCTGGCCGTCGCTAAGCTCTTGAAAGCTGTAATAGACAAGGAGCAACCGCAGCTCGTCATTCTCGGAAAGCAGGCCATCGACGACGATTCGAACCAGACGGGGCAGATGCTCGCCGCTTTGGCCAGTTGGCCGCAGGCTACCTTCGCGTCGAAGGTGGGGGTGGCGGGAAACGACGTCACCGTTTCCCGCGAGGTAGATGGCGGCACTGAGACCGTGATGCTACAGCTTCCCGCCGTTGTGACGACCGACTTGCGCCTGAACGAGCCTCGCTACGTCACGTTGCCGAACATCATGAAGGCGAAAAAGAAGCCCCTCGAAACCATCGCTGCCGACTCGTTGGGCGTTGATATTTCGCCTAGGCTGAAGACGCTCAAAGTGGCTGAGCCGCCCACTCGCAGTGCCGGCGAGAAAGTCGCTGATGCGGCGACGCTCGTGCAAAGGCTGCGCGATGCGAAAGTGATTTGAGCCAAGGAGACCTCAAGTGACGATTTTGGTAATTGCGGAGCACGACAACGCTACGTTGTCGCAGGCTACGCTGAATGCGATATCCGCAGCTTCGGTGCTGTCGGCCTTCGAAGACGGCGGGGTAGATGTGCTCGTCGCAGGACATCATGCAGATGGCGTTGCGAAACAGGTGGCCCGCGTGGCCGGCGTCAAGAAAGTGCTTCACGCCGAAGCGGTGCATCTGGAACACGGGCTGCCCGAGGGCGTCGCGGTCGCCGCGCTGGCGATCGTACGCGACGCGGCAGGACGCTATTCGCACGTGGTAACGGCGGCGACGGCTTTCGGTAAAAGCGTGACACCCCGTATCGCCGCCATGCTCGACGTGGCACAAATCAGTGAAGTGACGGCAGTCATCAGCGCGGACACATTCGAGCGCCCGATCTATGCGGGAAATGCGATTGCGACGATCCAGTCGATGGATCCGATCAAAGTCATGACGGTGCGCACGACGGCGTTCCCCGCGGCACAGCCCGGTGCAGACGCGCCGATCGAAGCCGCTGCGCCGGGCGAGGACCCGCGCACCTCGCGCTACGTCGGGAGGGAAATGGCTTTGTCGGATAGACCGGAACTGACGACGGCGCAGATCGTCGTGTCCGGAGGGCGCGGGTTGGCAAGCGCCGAAAGCTACGACAAGGTGCTGACGCCGCTTGCCGACAAGCTCGGAGCAGCGCTTGGCGCATCGCGCGCTGCCGTAGACGCGGGCTTTGCGCCTAACAACGCCCAAGTGGGGCAAACAGGTCGGATCGTCGCGCCTGAGCTTTACGTCGCCGTCGGAATCTCCGGGGCGATACAGCATCTAGCCGGCATGAAGGATTCGAAGGTCATTGTCGCCATCAACAAAGATCCGGACGCGCCAATTTTTGGCGTTGCCGATTTTGGTATCGAAGGCGATTTGTTCGACGTGGTGCCCTCATTGCTCGCGGCGCTCGATTAACATTCCACGGCGTAAAAATGATCAAACATACTCCTTACTATCACAAGCTCGTCGCCGCCGGCGCGAAGCTTCAGGACCGCGGCGGCTTCGCCACGCCGAATTTCTTCACTTCGATCGCCGACGAGCACCAGGCGGTGCGCGAGCGCGTGGGGATGTTCGATGTCTATTATCAGGTTGGCGTCGAAATCAAGGGCAAGGAGGCAGAAGCACTGTTGACACGCGCCCTGGTCAACGACGTGCGCCGCATGCGTGACGGCGGCGTGATCTACAGCTCCCTATGCACAGAGGCGGGCGGTATCGTCGACGATCTCACCTGTTTCAGGTTCAGCGGCGATCGCCTCTGGCTCTCTCCCACACCGTCTCGCGTGCAAGCAGTCATGTCCGCGCTCGGTAAGTTGGCGGGCGATATGAACGTGACGGTGACGAACCTGGGCTACTCCAATGGCTACCTGTCGGTCCAAGGGCCGCGATCGCGTGAACTGTTGGGCGCGCTCACGCAGGCCGACATCTCGTCCGAAGCCCTCAAGTATTTCGCATTCACGCATGGGAATCTGGGAGAAGTGCCGAAGGCGGTCATCTCTCGCACGGGCTATTCGGGCGAACTCGGGTATGAGCTGTTTTTTCCCGTCGAGTTTGCGGAATACGTCTGGGATCTGGTCGCCGAGGCGGGCAAGCAGTTCGATATCCGCCCGTGCGGCATGAAAACGATGCGCTCCCTGCGAATCGAAAAATCGTATCTGCTGTACGGCTTGGACATCAGCGAAGAGACGGATCCGTTGTCCGCGGGCCTCGCGTGGACCGTGCGATTTGACGATCGGCAATTCGTGGGGCGGCGCGCACTTGAAGAAGTCAACGCAAAAGGAATTGCCCGTTGCCTGAGGCTGATCGATACAGGCGCCATTCATCCGATCGTGCATGGAGAAGCGGTCTTTCACAATGGAGAGGTGGTGTCCACGGTGACGTCAGGAGATCCTGGATTTCATTTGGGCAAGACATTCGCTTTTGCATACTTGCCCCGTGAACTGGCTACCCAAGGTACGCAGGTTCAGATCCAGCTCGCGGACGGCAAGTCGGCGGTGACCGGAACGGTGCTCGATCGCGCGCCGTACGATCCCGAAAGAAGGCGGTTGACTGCGTGATCGGGGGGCGCTCCGTCTGAGCATTCCCGTATAGCTGCCACGAATCGGCCAGTGGCTCGCGCATGCATGAGCCACTGACCGACACCGAGCCGGAACCTTGCCGTGGCACTAGAGCTGCGTAGCTTCTATGCGTTGCGCGTTTGATGAGTCAAGGCAATCAATTGCTCGACAAAGGCGCGCTTGCGGGCCTTGTCGAATCGCGAGACGCCGAGCGCTTCTGCGAGCCATAGCCCGTCGGCCGCCATGCGTACGACGTCTGCCGTCGAGGCTTCTACGCCGTCACGACTCGCGCGCTGCGACCATCGGCTGTGCGCAAGTTCATAGACTTCGCGCACGGCGCTATCCTTTCCAAAGTACGCCAGGATGAGGGCGGCGGACGCCATGCTTTCGGTTTGAATCGTTGCGTCGGTATCGAATGTTGCATGGACGTACGAGCGAAGCCACGCGCCCGGTGCCCCATCGTCGTTTGCGAGGCGTTCAACGGCTGCTTCGAAATTGTCGAACGCAAAAACGAGCAAATGATGAATTAGCTCGTCCTTGGTTTTGAAGTGGTAGAAAACGCCGCCTTTGCTCATGCCGGCCGAGGACGCCACGTCTTCAAGCGTGAACGCTCCGACGCCGTGTTGAAGGATGAGCTTCTCGGCGGCTCTCAGAATTTTTTCGCGATTATTTGGGCGCATCACCCGGTCCTAAAATTGCCCTCGATAGTATATCGGAGCCGTCCTCGGTCAGATCCGCCCACCGGTTCTCACATGCTTGGGTAATTCGGCCCGCCGCCGCCCTCGGGCGCGACCCACACGATGTTCTGCGTCGGGTCCTTGATATCGCAGGTCTTGCAATGCACGCAGTTCTGCGCATTGATGACCAGACGATCGCTGCCGTCGTCGCCTTTGACGAACTCATACACGGCTGCCGGGCAGTAACGTCCTTCGGGGCCTGCGTACGTGTGCAGATTCACATTGACCGGCACTGAAGGGTCTTTCAGCGTCAAATGCGCCGGCTGATTCTCTTCGTGGTTCGTATTGGAGAGGAACACGGACGAAAGCCGGTCGAACGTCAGCTTGCCGTCGGGCTTCGGGTAGGTGATCGGCGTGCATTGGGAGGCTGGCTTGAGCATTTCGTGATCGCGATGCTGATGGTGCAGCGTCCACGGCACATTGCCGCCCAGCAGCTTCTGCTCGATGCCGACCATGAGCGTGCCCAGGTACAGCCCCTTGCTCATCCACTGCTTGAAATTGCGCGCGCGATGCAATTCGCCGTGCAGCCACGATTGCCTGAACGATTCCGGGTATGCGCTCAGTTCATCGTTTTGGCGGCCCGCCTGCACGGCGTCGAATGCCGCCTCGGCCGCCAACATGCCGCTCTTGATGGCCGCATGGCTGCCCTTGATGCGCGAAGCGTTCAAGAAACCCGCATCGTCGCCCACGAGCGCGCCGCCCGGGAACACGAGCTTGGGCAGAGATATCAACCCGCCGGCCGTGATCGCCCGCGCACCGTACGAGATGCGCTTGCCGCCTTCGAGGAACTTGCGAATCTCGGGGTGCAACTTATAGCGCTGGAATTCCTCGAACGGCGAGAGATACGGGTTCGAATAGCCCAGGCCGACGACGAAACCCACCATCACTTGATTGTTGTCGATGTGATAGAGGAACGATCCGCCGTAGGTTTGGGTATCCAACGGCCAGCCGGCCGTATGGATCACGAGCCCCGGTTGATGCTTGGCGGGGTCGATTTCCCAGAGTTCCTTGATGCCGATGCCGTAGACCTGCGGGTCCGCGCCTTGGTCGAGCTTGAACTTCGCGTTCAACTGACGGCCGAGATGCCCGCGCGCACCCTCGCAGAACAACGTGTACTTCGCATGCAGCTCCATGCCGAGCTGGAAGTTCTCCGTGGGCTCGCCGTCCTTGCCGATGCCCATGTTGCCCGTGGCCACGCCCTTGACCGAGCCGTCCTCGTTGTAGAGGATTTCGGCTGCGGCAAAGCCCGGGAAGATCTCCACGCCCAGCGCTTCGGCTTGCTGGCCGAGCCAGCGCGTGACGTTGGCCAGGCTGACGACGTAGTTGCCGTGATTCTTGAAGTTATCGGGCAGCGCCCAGTTCGGCGTTTTGACGGCGCCATTTTCGGTGAGGAACAAAAACCGGTCTTCCGTCACCGCCACGTTCAACGGGGCTCCTTTCTCCTTCCAGTCGGGGATAAGCTCGCTAATGGCGCGCGGGTCCATGACGGCGCCCGATAGGATGTGCGCGCCGATCTCCGACCCCTTCTCGAGCACGCAAACGCCCACGTCCGCGCCTTTCTCCTGCGCGAGCTGCTTGAGTCGGATCGCCGCGGACAGGCCGGCGGGACCCCCACCGACGATAACGACATCGTACGAGATCGAATCCCGAGCCTGCAATTGTTCGCCCTTCGCGTTACGGGTTGTCATCGGCCACCTTGCCTTCGGAACGAATGGTTCAAATGGGCGAATTTTGTCGGGCGACCCGGCTGGAGGCAATCAGCCTTCGGATGGATTCACGCGGAAGCGCCCCGAAGCGTCTTATTCGTGACCGCATTGCGCAAACAACCGTTGGTACCATGCGCCGAATTCCGCGATCTTGTTTTCCTGCGCCGAATAGGGGCCTGGCCGGTAAGCGATCGAGCTAACCCCAGCCTGGTTGTTTTCGGTAATGGTCTTGTCCTCGAGCAGGGTGATGGTCCACAGGGCTTTGATTTGCTGCGGATCGTAGTCGACGCCTTCGACGGCGTCGCGAGCCACTAGCCAGAAGACCTCGACGTCGGTCGAAAGCGGGCCGCGAGGATTGAATCTGAACCCGATGGCGTGGTCGCTGTTGGCGAGCAATACGCTGATCGGATTGAAAACGCAGCCGGTCTGAGCGCCGTCGTATTCGCCGTGAGAGACGATCAGCGGCGCAACGGGTTTGCCGTCGAGCGACTCAGTGACATGACCTTTACCGATCGGCAGTCGGGCTGCGGACTGAAAATAGGGCGTATCAGGCCCATCCGAAAACATGTCGGGCTGCCGTCCCGCCTCTTTTTCCATGCTTTCCCAAGCTGCGAAAGTTTCCAGATAGCTCGCGCCGAGTCCATCGGACGAGCCGGGACCCGCTCCGAATGCAAGCATCTTCATCTCGTCATGCACGGAGCAATACGTCGGGTGAGCAGGCTTGCAGTGGTAGCACTCGAAGAAGTTTTCGACCACGAGCTTCCAGTTCGCGTGGGTCGGGAAAACCTGTCGAGCGGCCACCTTTGAATCGGTCAGGCAATACGGCGCAAGCATCGGCCGGAACCTGGCGATGAAGGTATCGAAGGAGGGGGCATTGCCTGGGGCGAGGTTAATGAAAATCAGCCCGGCAAAGACGCCGACATGACAGGAATTGAGCCGATGAGCCTGGGGCGAGAAGTCAGGCGCCATATGACGTGCGAATTTGAGTTCGCCCGAGAGCTCGTACGTCCAAGCGTGATATGGGCAAGACAGGGCGCGAACACTTCCTTGCTGTTCGAGGCAAATGCGCGATCCTCTGTGTCGGCATACGTTGTAGTGAGCATGGATGGCGTTGCTTTTGTCGCGGATGATGATGATGCTTTCGGTACCTACCTCTACCGTGAAATAGTCTCCGGGCCGCGCAATTCGGCTTTCGTGATCCACCAGCAACCATTGGTTCTTGGCTAGCGTGTCGAGGTCACTCGCAAAAACGTCGGCATCGCAGTACAGATGCTGGGGAAGAGAAAAGCCGTTATGCCATTCCGGGTTCGAGAGGGGACGTTCCAGGGTCGACATGATGTCCTCGTCGGAAGATGAGTCGTTGTTGGGATGGTTTAGAGATTCAGTGTCAAACGACCTTCTGCTCTCGACACGCACGCGCACATGAGACGTTGATGCTTGCGCTCTTCGTCGCAGAGAACATCGTCGTTGTGCAAGACAATGCCGCCAAGCACTTCGATAACGCACGCACCGCATACGCCTTGCTCGCAACCGCTTGGCACGGCTAGCCCATTACGGCGGAGGACGTCCAACAACGATTCCCGTTGGCCGACATCAAGCGTCATATTGGATTTCGCCAAGTGAACGGAGAAGGAATGCGATGCGGGATCGGCAGGCGCCGGCGAGAATTGTTCGGTCCGCAGCGTCGCGCCGGGAACGATCTGCGCGACGTGTGCGGCGACGTCCGCCATGAAACCCGATGGGCCGCACGCATAAATGAAGCGGCACGCCGCGTTGACGACAAGGGCTCGCTTGATTGACGTGGCGATTTGATCGCGGCTGAGATTTAGGCCCACGCTTAGCGCCGCATCGAACTTGTCGAGGGAAAGCGGCCCATGCAACGGAACAAAATCCTGGGCGTGCGCGAAGTGATGCCAACTGAAATCGCGGCCCAAGGCGGTTAGCCCGTGGGCCATCGATACAATCGGGGTGATGCCGACTCCGGCGGAGAACAGCAAGTGCTGTCCCGGATCGTTTGCCAACGCGAAGCAATTTCGCGGCGGCCCGATTTCCAGCGTTTGCCCGCTAGCGAGCGAATGCATGGAATCGGACCCGCCGCGTGAGGTCGCTTGCCTTTTCACGAGGATGGACTGCACTTGGCGGTCGCAAGGATCGCCACAAAGCGAATACTGACGAACGAGACCTGCGGGCGTCAGCACGTCGATGTGAGCGCCGGGTTCGTAAGCGGGGAATGAATTGCTATCGCCAGGAGACAGGGCGAAGAGCTTCATACCAGGACCAATATCCCGAATCGATCTGATCAACGCTTTCATGTTCGCACTCAGTAAGTGTACCGGCGAGCCGGTATACTTACTGAGTGCGTGGTCCGCGTCAAGTGCTGCGAGTTCAGTCGCGAGGGGAAAATTGCAAACAGGCGATCAGCGGCGCGGTGCTGGTTCGATCGTCTAGCAGTTCGAGCGCGCAAAAATTGACGAACGCGTGTTCGTGCGCCACGACTGCCGACAACGTGGACATGGCGCTAGCAGGGCCGCGGCTCGCCGTGGCGGCGCAAATCTCCGCATAAGCGACCGCCTCCCGCTGCAAAGCACGGATGAAGTCGGCCCACGCAGTGCCGGCCAGCTCTGATGCTTTCGTTCGTCCTCTAAAAGACGCAGCGTCGTCTCCCTGACGGAAGATCCCATGTTTGGTCAGGCAACACCTGATGCGTGCTCTGGTTTCCGTCTCGAGCTGCAGCATCAGCGCCAGTTTGTACCGTTGGTCGCTGACGTCGGCGGCCTGGCGAAGCATCGTGTCGAAGAACGCCTCTCCTTCGACCTCTACGTCGTATAGAAAAATGAGGTCGGATGTCTGTTGAGATGACAGCATGGCGGGCCAAATGGACGTTGTCGCCTGCAATCGTAAGCGTGGCCGCTCTTGGCTGCATCAGCCTTTCGGTGGATGCTGCGGCTTCAGTTCACCGCTCCGACGAGTTCCGCATTTGTAGGACGAGATGACCGACTTCCCATGCAGGCAGGTTGAAAGCAACAATCAGCCTAAAGGATGGTTGAGGTGTTTTTTTTCGCCGCTAACAATCCAAAGCAAATAACTCGTCGTGCATTGTGTGCGACGAATTTCATGGTGCGAGACGGCAGCTATGACAAGCAAACCGAACGAGCAGCAGGCATTGCGCAAAAACGCGCTGGGGTTGCTGTCAATCGTTTTTTTGGTGATCGCAACCAACGGGCCGTTAACCGCGCTGGTAGGAGCGGTGCCGGTCAGTATTTCGATGGCGAACGGCATCGGCGTGCCAGGGTCGTTTATCGTCGCGGGCATCGTCTATCTGTTGTTCAGCATCGGCTATGCCGCGATGAGCCGCCATATCAGAAACGCGGGTGCGTTTTACGCCTACATTGCCGCGGGTCTGGGCCGGCCAGCGGGTGTGGGCGGAGCTTTTCTCGCGCTTCTTGCCTATAACGCGATACAGCTCGCATGCTACGCGATGGTGGGGTTCTTCCTGAGCCAAGAGCTACTGACCAAGGTGGGGGTGGCTGTGCCGTGGTGGGTCAGCGCCGCGTGCATCGGCTTGTTGGTCCACTATTTTGGCTATCGAAACGTCGAATTCAGTGGGCGATTTCTCGGCTTCCTGATGCTGTGCGAAATCGCCATCATCCTTGTTTTCGATGTGGCCGTCGTGCTGAATGGCGGTGGGCCGTCGGGCTTCACGTTCGCATCCTTCAAGCCGTCTAGCGTTTTTACGAGCGGCTTTGGACCATCGCTCGTCTTCGTAGTCGGCTCCTACATGGGGTTCGAAACGACGGCCATCTACTCGGAGGAGGCCAAAAATCCTCGCAAGACCATCCCTCGTGCAACGTATTGCGCAATCACTGCGATCATGGTGCTGTATGCGGTCTCGGTTTGGATGATCATCGTGGCATACGGCGAGAGTGGGACGTTGGAAGTCGCGAGTAAAGATCCGGGGAACATGTGGTTCAACATGACCTCGAGGCTAGTGGGCAAGTGGGCGGCGGATGCCATGAGCGTACTGATGATCACGAGCCTGTTGGCGGCCTTGGTCAGTTTTCACAACACGATTTCACGGTACTTCTTCTCTTTGGCTCGCGAGGGTATTGTCTGGCGCGGGCTGGCGAAGATTCACGACGTGCAAGGGACGCCTTTTGTGGCCAGCATTGTCCAAACGCTTCTCGGTCTGACTGTGATCATTGTGTCCGGGCTCGATGGCGTGGATCCTCTGCAAGGGCTGCTGCCCTGGGCGAGCGTCGTCGCGGCAGTCGGGATGGTCGCCGTGCAGGCGTTCGCTTCGTTGTCGGTCGTCGGCTTCTTCAGGAAGGACAAGCGCGGCGTTTCGCTGTGGCAACGAACGATTGCGCCCACACTTGCTTCGCTCGGGCTTTTCCTTTGCTTGTGGCAGATCATCGTCCATGTCGATCTCTTGAGCGGCAGCAAATCGATTTGGTCTACGTTGGTGCCTTGGGCGACGCTCGGAGGCGGTGTCGCCGGAGCGATCTTCGCCGTCTGGCTGAAAAGCGCCCGGCCCATGCTGTACAACAATCTCGGGCGGGTGCTGAACGAAGTCTGAACGCCGACGCGGATTGATTGGGGCCGCGACCGGGTCATGTTCGATTGGCGTGGCGCAGATCGGCGCCGCGCGGGATTGAGTTAGAGCGTTTCCAACGTCGCGTCGTTAGGCGCTGCGGCGCCGTGGATCGAACGAGCCAAAAGTCCCACCCTCGCTCCGCCGGGATTTCAATGCCCGCGCCATGAAAAACACCCCAAACGTTGGATCGGTGTCCAACTTTTGGGGTGCAGTTCACCAGCGGGCATTGTCGTTTTTGGAGTCACAGGCTCCATCGTCTTGGGGACCTAGGCGAGAGGCCTCAAACCGCCAAAAGTGCATAAGGAGCCGGTGAGAGCGTCGACCTTCCCGATCGTCAATCCTCAGATTTGGCGCTTGTCTCTTTTCCGATAAAGGCGGCTCGCGATATGTTCGGAAATGATATATTCCGACGAAAGAGTCCAAGAACGATCTAACTGGACCTATAAGACCGCAACGAAATTGACTATCCCGGGGCCTCTAGAAATGTCAAGCAGCACGTCAGTCCTTCACTCGCCGCGCAACGCGGCTTTATCAGCCGGTCATGCTCTCGAGCGTGTCGCACTAGGTGCAGCTGGCCTTGCTGGCCGAGCCGAAACGGCTTTCTTCCAGCCAAACTCTGAACGCATTTCCCGACCCTTAATCTAGGGGCTCTGGGACACCGTGGGCACTCGGTCGCCTTTGGCGACCCGAGGCGCGATGCTATAAGCGATTCGTTGCTTTGTTGAGGACGACGCTCTTTCACACTCGACGCTATTGCGATTCGATTGTGTTTTCGCACGCGTGCAATCCCAGTCATAAATTGAAAAATATTCAGTCGACCACTAAAGAAGCCGCGGGGTAAGGCTTGTTGTCGACGACACAAACAAACGATCATGCATTGTTGGAAGGTTGTAGCCGGCCGTTTACGGGGCGTGCCGGCATTCGATGGTGTGAGCGGCGTTCATCGGCGAGGGCGGCTTGCATCGTATGTCTACGGCGTACTGCTGACCGTAGTCCTGATCCCTGCTGCGTACGCTCAGACGTCGGCCACGTTCGATCTCGAAGAGCAGCGCCAGCGCGCTCAACAACAGGCCATCGATCGCGAGCGCCAAGCCCAGGCGCCGCGCGTGGATCTCGAGTCTAAGCAGCCTGCGGCCGCGATCGACAATGGGCGGGTGCCTGACGAGTTCCCTTGTTTCAAGGTGGAGCACATAGGAATCGAATTGCCGAGCGGGCTCAGCGATTTGGTGCGCGCGGCCGGCGAGCGGGCGCTATCCCCCGATCCTCTTTTTCCGGGGGAACTGCGCTTCACCTCGGATTACCTCCAGCGATACGTCGGCCAATGCATCGGACGGGAAGGCCTGAACCTGATCGTCTATCGCCTTGCAGACCGGATCCTGAAGAAGGGCTATACAACGACGCGCGTATTGATCCCCGCGCAGGATTTGTCCACCGGCAACCTTAAGCTCGAAATCGTGCCGGGCGTGATTGGTGCGATTCGGTTTGCCGCGCCCGACGTCTACGGCACCTGGCGCAACGCCTTTCCGACGCACGCCGGCAACCTACTTAATCTGCGCGACCTGGAAACGGGCCTTGAGCAGATGAAGCGTGTCTCGAACCAGGACGTCGACATGCAGATCGTGCCCGGTGAGGCAACGGGCGAAAGCGATGTCGTCATCACGGTGACTCGCACCAAACCTTGGTCATTGTCGGTCAGCCTCGATGACAGCGGACTGCGCTCGACTGGGCAACTGCAGGCCAGCACGAACCTTGCGATCAACAACCCGCTGGGATTGTCGGACATTTTCAATATCGGCTATAGCCATGATGCCAATGGGCATGCCGACAAATACGGCACTCGCGGCGCGAATGCGTACTATTCGCTTCCGTTTGGTAATTGGACGTTCACGGCCAGTGCCAGCCAGTACCACTACCATCAGTTGGTCGCGGGGGCCTTCAGCGATATCGTATCGAGCGGCCTGTCGAAGACATTCGACTTGAAGGCCGAGTATCTGTTCCACCGCAATCAGGTGCAGAAGAACTCGCTCGAATTCCGGACGGGGAAGTACTTCAGCGAGTCAGCCGTCGACGGCTCGGAGATCGAGGTCCAGCACCGAGACAACAGTTACGCTGAAGTGGGCTGGGTACACAAGCACTACGTAGGTGATGCTCAACTCGACAGCACGATCGCTTATCGCTGGGGTGTGCCCTGGTTCGGCGCCCAAGCCGACCTGCCCAATTCGCCGACCTTCTATTACCACATCCAAACGATCGATTCGACGCTGACCGTGCCGTTCAAGGTTGGCAATGTGCCGCTGCGATACACCGCTACCGTGCGCGCGCAGAACTCATCAAGCACGCTCTACGCCACGGAGTTTTTCTCGATCGGCAGCCGCTATACGGTGCGGGGCTTCGACGGAGAAAGGATGCTTTCGGCCGAGAAAGGCGTGTTCATGCGCAACGACCTAGAGATGCCGATCGCCTCGACAACGAACAGCGTCTATCTGGGTCTCGACGGCGGCGAAGTATTCGGACCGTCGGCGGGACAGTTACTCGGCCGGCGCCTCGCGGGAGCCGTTATCGGCTTGCGTGGCAGCCCTGTTAAGCACGTTTTTTACGACATGTTCATCGGCGGGCCGCTCTATGAGCCAGACCGCTTCCCGAATCATTGGCCCGTCGCCGGCTTCAGCCTGAGCTTCCAACTATGAACAAAAACCTCTATCGCGTCATTTTCAACGCGGCTCGTGGCCTGCTGATGGCTGTGCAAGAAACGGCGAGTGGACTTCGTAAGGGTGCCCGCGCGAGTGGCGCGAAGCGCCGGCGAGACGCTGACGGACAACGCGCGTTCACGATGCTGCCGATGCGGGGCGTTGCGTTCGCCGCGCTCTGCGTATTTGGCATGCAGCCCGTGTTCGTGCAGGCGCAGGTGACAGCGGCCCCGAACGCAGGCCCAGCGACGAAACCGTCGGTCGGTGTCACGGCGAACGGCGTGCCGCTTGTGCAAATCACAACGCCTAATGCAGCGGGGGTGTCGAACAATACGTACACGCAATACAACGTCGGCACGCAAGGTTTGATACTGAACAATTCCCCCGGTACGACGCTGACGAAGCAAGGCGGCTATGTCGCGGGCAACCCCTATCTCTCGTCGGGTGGCGCGCGCGTCATCGTCAATCAGGTCGTGGGCGGAAGCCCGAGCCAGCTGCTCGGGTATACCGAAGTGGCCGGCCAGCAAGCCGAGGTTGTAATCGCGAACCCAGCGGGCTTGTATTGCAACGGGTGCGGGTTCATCAACACAACGCGCGGTGTGCTGACGACGGGCGTACCGGTGTTCGGAGGCTCGGGCAGCCTCGACGCGTTTCACGTGACGGGCGGGCAAATCCAGATCGGCGCGGCCGGGTTGAACGTTAGCGACGTCGACCAAGTAGATCTGATCGCGCGCAGCGTGCAGATCAACGGCAAGATTTGGGCGGGACGGCAACTCGATGTCGTGGCGGGTACGAACGACGTCAATTATGCGGACCTTGCCACACACGCCTTGACGCCGGATGCAAACACGCCGGGCGTTGCCATCGATGTCGCGCAACTGGGCGGCATGTATGCCGGCAAGATCAAGCTCGTCGGCACGGAAGCCGGCGTCGGCGTGAACAGTGCCGGCACGATTCAGGCCCAAGCGGGCGACATACAACTGAGCAGCGCAGGAAAAGTGACGCTCGCCGGCAGCACGAGCGCGAGTGGGAACGTGCAGATTCAGGCGGCCGGCGATGTCGCGAACAGCGGGACGACCTATGCCGCACAGAACGCGAGCGTGAGCAGCCAAGGACTCGTTACCAACAGCGGCACGCTCGCATCGCAGGGAAGCACCACGGTAAGCGGTGCCGGCATCGTTTCGACGGGAGCGTTGGGCGCAGGGGTGGATGCAGCCGGACATTTGGGCGGATCAGGGAATCTGGCGGTTACCGCGACGGGGGCCGTCAGCGCGACGGGGCAGAACGTTGCGGGCGGCGATTTGACGTTGAGCGGCAGTAGCCTGAACTTGGCCGGTGCTCAGACGCTCGCGAACGGCGCCATGGCGCTCACGGCTACGGGTGCAGGCGGTGATAAAGGTGACGTCACGCTGGCGCGTGCAACCACGAGTGCCGGTGGGATGCTCAACGTTAGTGCCGCGGGGGCGCTCACGAACGACCAAGCGCAAACGGGCGCCGGGCAAGTGACGGCGACGGCCGCGAGCTTGTCGAATCGAAGCGGCCGACTGTTGCAGACGGGTTCGGGGAAAGCCACGCTGGCGGTAAACGGCGACTTTGACAACACGCAAGGTACGGTCCAAACGGGCGGTGCGCTTTCGCTGACCGCGGCGAATGTGACGAACGCGGCAGGACGCGTTGTGTCGCTCAGTGGCGATGGTTTGACGCTCGCTGCGAGCGGCCAGGTCACGAATACGGTCGGCACAACCGCACAGGGCGCTGCCGGCGGGGTGATTGGCGGCAACGGCAACGTATCGCTACAAAGCACGTCACTCACGAACACGGGCACGGTGACCGCCGGACAAACGCTGACGGCAACGGCCGGCGGGCTGCTCGATAACAGTGCGGGCACGATGACGGGCACGGCGGTGACGGCCAACGCCGGCTCGTTGAAGAACGCGCATGGTGTGATCAGCGGTTCGACGGTATCGCTGACGATTCCGCAATTGGATAACAGCGGCGGCCAGATTACCGCGAATCAGTTGAGCATCGGCAGTACGAACCTGACGAACGAGGGCGGCACGCTCACGCAACTCGGTACGGGTCCCATGTCGATGACGGTGACGAACGCTCTCGACAACTCGAACGGGGGCGTACTGCAGACAAACAGTCAGGACCTGACGCTGGCGCCTGCGACCCTGAACAACAACGGCGGTACGATCACGCACGCGGGTACGGGAGCGCTGACGATCGATGCGGCAAACGGGACGGGCTCGGTTTCCAACGCCTCGGGCAAAATCGTTAGCAACGGACAGGCGGTTGTTTTGGCCGGCTCGATTGCCAACCAGCGCGGCTCGATCGCTGCCGGTCAAGCATTGAATGTGACCGCGAGCGGTAACGTCGACAATACGCAAGGCACGCTCCAATCCGGTGGTGCCGCATCGCTGACGGCTTCGAACGTAACGAATTCGGCAGGCCGGATTGTTTCGCTCAATGCCGATGGTTTGACGCTCACGGCGAGCGGGCAGGTCACGAATAGAGCTGGCACAACCGCGCAGGGTGCGGCCGGCGGGGTGATCGGCGGCAACGGCAACGTCACGATACAAAGCGCGGCGCTGACGAATGCCGGCACCGTGACGGCGGCGCAAACACTGAAGGAAACGGTCGGCGGGCTGCTCGATAACAGTGCGGGCACGATGACGGGTACGGCTGTGACGGCCAGCTCTGGTTCATTAAAGAATGCGCACGGGGCGATTAGCGGCTCGACGGTATCGCTGACGATTCCGCAATTGGATAACAGCGGCGGCCAGATCACCGCGAATCAGCTGAGCATCGGCAGTACGAACCTGACGAACGAGGGCGGGACGCTCACGCAACTCGGCACGGGTCCGATGTCGATGACGGTGACGAACGTTCTCGATAACTCGAACGGGGGCGTGCTGCAGACGAACAGTCAGGACCTGATGCTGGCGCCTGCCAGCCTGAACAACAACGGCGGTACGATCACGCACGCGGGCACGGGCACGCTGGCGATCGACGCAGGCAATGGCACGGGATCGTTCACGAACAACGGCGGAACGATGACGAGCAACGGTCAGATCGTCATCGCATCGGGCGGCGTCCTCAATAAGGGCGGCGCGATCGCGGCGGGCAAGACGCTGACTCTGACCTCGGGCGGCGACATCGACAATAGCCAAGGCACACTTCAATCGGGTGGCGCTGCATCGCTGACCGCGACGAATGTGACGAACGCGGCAGGGCGGATCGTCTCTCTCGATAACGACGGCCTATCGGTCAATGCAAGCGGCCAGGTGTCCAACACCGCGGGCACGACGGCGCTTGGCGCCACGGGCGGGGTGATCGGTGGGAACGGCAATGTAACGGTACAAAGCGCGTCGCTGACGAATTCCGGTACGGTGATGTCCGGTCAAACGCTGAAAGAGACGGTCGGCGGGCTGCTCGATAACAGCTCGGGCACGATGAGCGGCGCGGCGGTGGCTGCCAACTCCGCTTCGTTAAAGAACGCTCACGGGACGATTAGCGGGTCGACGGTATCGCTGACGATCCCGCAGTTGGATAACAGCGGTGGACAGATCACCACGAATCAGTTGAGCATCGGCAGTACGAACCTGACGAACGAAGGGGGAACGCTTACACAACTCGGCACGGGCCCGATGTCGATGACGGTAACGAACGTTCTCGATAACTCGAACGGCGGCGTGCTGCAGACGAACAGTCAGGACCTGACGCTGGCGCCCGCCAGCCTGAACAACAACGGCGGTACGATCACGCACGCGGGCACGGGCACGTTGACGATCGATGCGGCAAACGGGACGGGTTCGCTGACCAACGCCTCGGGCAGGATTACGAGCAACGGTCAGGCTAACGTGTCGGCCGGCGCCGTTGCCAACATGGGCGGCACATTGGCGTCGCGCGGTGCGATGTCGGTCACCGTTGCGGGCGCGGTCAACAATAGCGGCGGAGTGCTGCATTCGGATACGAACCTATCGGGGAGCATCGGCGCGTCGCTGACGAATGTTGGCGGCCAGATTACTACCGGTACGTCCGCGGGTGCCGGCGACCCCAGTACGCTAAGCCTGCTCGCCACGTCGATCGACAACACCAATGGTTCGATCCTCAACGTCGGTTCGGGCGCAACGACACTTTCGGGTACGAGCCAAATCATCAATAGCGATGCGGGCGGTGTACCGGGCATGGGGCGTATCGGCGGCAACGGCAACGTGACACTGACCACGGCGACGCTGTCGAATACCAGCGGCGGGCAGTTGATCGGCGCGAATTTGCAGTTGAACACCGGTACGCTGGACAACACCGGCGGTCAGATCGGCAACATCGCGAATGCCAATGGGGATATCGGTATTTCAGCGACGGGTACTGTATACAACGGCTCAGGACAAATTAGCGCTGCGCGCAACCTCTTGCTGACGGCGAGCACGTTCAACGGTGGGGGCTCGTTCAATGGCGTGAACAACGTCACGTTGAACCTGCAAGGGAGCTTTACGAATGGGCCCGGCTATCAGTTCAATTCCGGGAACACGCTCACCTTCAACTTGCCCGGCACCTTCTATAACGCGGGCAGCCTCAGCGTATTCAATAACCTGGCGATCAACGCGGGCGATATCGGCAACGCCGGTTCTATCGCGGCGGGCGGCCTGCTGAGCACGAGTTCGCATACGCTGACGAACACGGGAACGCTGGTGGGCGGCAGTGTGTCGCTCAACGCCTCGGGGACGATTTGGAATCTCGGAGCAACGGCACTGATCGGCGCGACCGATAGCGCCGGCATACTCGAAGTGCTGGCCCCGGACATCGAGAACCGCGACGATACGACAGCCACCGATACGCCGGCGCAGACGTCAATCTACGGTCTGGGCCGCGTTGCGCTCGCCGGCGGGAAGGATGCCAGCGGGAACTATACGAAAGCCAATCTGATCACGAATCAATCGGCGTTGATCCAGTCGGGCAGCGATATGTTGCTCGATGCCAGCCTAGTTAATAACACGCGGCGTGTGTTGACGACTTCTGGTCTTACGTCCCAGGTCGATCCCAATGTGCTTTCGCAGCTCGGGATCAGTATGAGCGGGCAGACCGGCCAAGTGAACGTTCCGGATCCTAACAGCATCGGTGGGGCTTATATCGACCCGCCGCATGAAGGGTCTATGAACAGCGACTACTATTACACGACATATACGGGGACCGCAGTAGAAAGCTCCATCACCGCGGTCAGCCCGAAATCGCAGCTAGTATCAGGCGGAAACCTTTGGCTGAATGGCGTCGACAAATTCCAGAACTATTGGAGCCAAGTAGCCGCCACTGGAAACGTGGCGTTACCGACCGTCCAGGACAATAACAGTTGGCGGGGTACGACTGCACCCAAGGTGCAGGTGACTTACTCGGGGCTATACCATTACCTAACCTACGATAAAAAGTGGTGGACCTGGTCGTTCTGTGAAAGCGGTTGTAATGCGCCGGCCGACATTCGCACCTATGCGCTGCCGGGCTACGATTCGACTTGGTCGTCCAATGGAACGATCAGCGGTACCGGCGTGACGATCATCAACACCGGTGGCAATTCCGGTGTGACTCCGCTCGGACTTGCTCCGGGACAAGCGCTACCGACGACGGGTTCGACGTCAGTGAGCGGCGATCTCTCCTCCGGTGCGGTAGCAATAGAGCGAGGACCGCAGACGGTGCCCACCATCCGGGGCACGGCGGGGAACAACACACATCTGTCGTCGACGTTGGGTTCTGCGTCTTCAGTTAGCAGCGCCGCTGGTAGTGCGCCGGATCCAGTGCTGGGCAAGGCCACTGCGCTGCCGGTACTGACCAACCTTACGGTGCCGCAGGGCGGTTTGTTCAAACCTGATACCGCGCCGAACGCACCGTATCTCGTCGAGTCGAACCCCGCATTCACGAACCTCCATCAGTGGATTTCGAGCGACTACTATTACCAACAGATGGGCATGGATCCTAGCAAGATCCAGAAGCGGCTTGGCGACGGGTTCTACGAGCAGCACCTCGTGCAAAGCCAAATCATGTCGTTGACGGGCAAGGCAGTGCTGACCGACTACGCGGACACGCAGCGCGAGTTCGAGGCGCTGATGACCTCGGGCGTCGCGCTGGCCAAATCGCTGAATTTGGCGCCCGGAGTCGGCTTATCGGCGGATCAGGTCAAGCGCCTGACGAGCAACGTCGTGATCATGCAGACCGAGGTCGTGGACGGGCAATCCGTTCTGGTTCCGGTCGTCTACCTCGCACAGGCCAGTCAAGAGAATATGGGCAACGGCCCTGTGATCGAGGCGGCCAATATCGATATCGAAAACGCGCAGGGTATTCAGAACAGCGGTACGATCCGTGCGACGAACAGCCTGACATTGACGGGTCAAAGCATCGACAGTTCGTTTGGCACGCTGCAAAGCGGCGGCCAGATGACGTTGGCCACGACGGGCGATATCAACTTGACGTCGGGCACCGTTAAAGCCGGTAGCCTTGCTCTGCAAACCGGCGGTAACCTCGTTCTCGACACGGCGGTGAATACCGTCAATCAGATCAACGGTAACGGCGCAACGCGTTTGACAAGCACGCTGGGCCCGACGGCGAGTATCAGCGTCGATAAAGATGCGTTGATTGCGGTCGGTGGAAACTTCGATCAGAAGGCTGCGAACTTGTCGGTCGGCGGTGCGCTGACGGCGCAGGTGGTAGGCAACTGGACCTTGGATTCCGCGCAGACAGGCGAGCATAAGGTTGTATCCCGCGCGAATGGGGTGTCGGATACGAGCTTTATGCAAGGAACGGGCAGTAAGGTGTCGATCGGAGGTGTTTCCAATATCGGTGTCGGTGGCGATCTGACGGCGCTTGGCGCGTCGATCAACCTGGGCGGCGGTGGCAATATCTCGGCGGCTGGAAACGTATCGCTGCTTGCTTCGACGACGACTTCGACCGTGCATAGCAGCGCTTCCGAGAGCGGTGGTCATCGCAACTCCTCCGACGATATTCATACGTCCGACGACGTGGTGCACGGCACGACGATTGTCAGCGGTCAAAGCCTGACGGTGCAGGCCGGCAAGAACATGTCCATCACCGGCAGCAGCATCGACGTGCAGAAAGGCACGGCGATTTTGGCTGCGGCAGGCGACGTAAATATCGGGGCGGCCACCGAGAATCATTCGTCCGATGTCTACCAATCGGGTAGCCATAGTGGGTTCGGCAGCAAGACGAGCAAGGTCGATCATGTCGTGCAGAGCACGCAAACGGCTGACGCCAGCACTGTCTCCGCCGACTCTGTTGCGATCATCAGCGGCAAGGACCTAACGGTACAGGGTAGCAACGTGGTTGCGTCCAACGATGTCGCGCTTCGGGCGAAGGGCAACGTCGATATTGTCGCTGCTCAGAATACATATCAAGACTCCGAACTTCACGACGTCAAGCATTCGGGCTTCACTGGTACGGGCGGGATCGGCATCGGCTATGGATCGAGTGAGCAAAAGGATCAATACGATGCGGGTTCCGTGACCCAAAGCCAATCGCGCAGCACGGTAGGAGGTGTCGCCGGCAACGTATCGATTGTCGCCGGATCAGACGTTCATATCGGCGGCAGCGACGTCATCGCCGGGAAGGCCAGCAACGATACCCAAGGTGCCACCGGCAACATCGCGATCCAAGGCCAGAATATCGCGATCGATCCCGGCCGGGACGACGAACATTCGCATGAGCAGCAGGACGCCCATTCGAACGGGTTTTCCATCGCGGTCACCGGGACACCACTCGATACGGCGCGCAATCTACGTCAGGCAGCGTCGTCGGGGAATGGATTCAAGCGGTTACAGAGTGCGAGTAACGAAGTCGTTGCCAGTTCGTTCGATGGACCGTCTGTGTCGATGTCGTTCAATCACAGCAGTAGTTCGAGCACGACCGACATCGCGAGCGTGTCCAATGCTGGAAGCACGGTTCGCGGCGGCGGCAATGTGTCGCTGGTGGCGACGGGCGGCGCGAAGACCGATGCTCACGGCAACGCGATCGACGGCGACCTGACGGTAACCGGCTCGGTGATTACCGCAGGCGGCGTCGCATCGTTGAGCGCGAATCGCGATGTCGTACTGCAAGCGTCGACAGACGAACTGCGGGAGAGCATGCAGACGAGCAGTTCGAGTTCAGGTTTCTCGTTGGCCAACCCCACTTTTGGGGACGGTATTCGTTGGGTATCGGGCGGGCCCAACAGCGGCGGCGTCGGAGCATCGCCGTACAACGCTAGCCAAGGCAAATCCGCCGGCAATTCCGCGACGACTCAACAGACGGCGAGCGCAGTCACCGGCAATAGCGTCGTGGTAACGAGCAAGACCGGCGATATCAACGTGATCGGGTCGGGCATCAGTGGCTTGCAGGGCGTGGACGTGGTCGCAAATCAAGGGGCAATCAACGTACTGGCAGGGACGGACACCAGCCTTAGCCATCAAGAGTCGAGCAACCGGCAGATTGGTGACTTGGGCAGCAATGGTACGGGGACCGGCTTCAGCGTCGGTGTTTCGAAGTCGCACATGGTGCAAGATGGTGCCGCGCAAACGCAGAGCACGGTTCGCGGGCAGGTCGTTAGCGCCGACGGTAATGTGTCGCTGAAGGCAAAGCAGGACCTGACGGTCGAAGGTTCGGACTTGTCCGCGGGCAAGGACCTGTCGCTGATCGGGCAGAACGTAAAGCTCGACCCTGGCACCGATGCGCTGCAAAACAGCATGAGTCAGAGTGCTAGCCAGTTTGGCGTGACGGTAACCGTCGGTGGGGCGCTGGGCAACGCGGTAGCGACAATCAACCAAAGCATGGCGGCTGCGCAGCACACTGACAACAAGCGCTTAGCGAAACTCGACGAAGCGCAGGCAGTGTTGTCCGCCTATGGAATCGATCAGGCGCTTAACGACGCTCGCACACAAAAGACGAACTTGGTGAAGGTGACGGCAAGCGTGGGCGGCGGCGCGAGCCATAGTCAATCGGAAAGCAACTCGCTAACGAACGACGGGAGCACGTTGAATGCGGGCGGCAACGTCACGATTGTGGCCACAGGCAGCGGCGCACAAGACGCACAGGGCGCAGCGGTCGATGGCGATATCACGGCGCGCGGTACGCAGATCAACGGTAAGAATGTCGAATTGAATGCCGCGCGAGATATCGATTTGCAGAGTGCGCAAGACACGAATCATCAGACGGGCAGCAACAGCAGCAGTGGCGGCAGCATCGGCGTTGGGCTCAGCTTTGGGGGGCAGACGAACGGCTTTACGCTGGAGTTAGGAGCAAGCGGCTCGAAGGGGCACATGAATGGCGACGGCACGACGAATCGCGACACGCAAGTCACGGCGAGTCAGACGCTGTCGATCACGAGCGGGCGCGACACGGACGTGCGCGGGGCGGAAGTGTCGGGTGGGACGGTGGAGGCGAATGTCGGCCGGGACCTCAACATTGCGAGTCCGCAGGATACGAACAAGTACGAGAGCAAGCAGACGAGCGCGGGCGTGCAAGTGAGTATTTGCGTGCCGCCGTTCTGCTACGGCGCGAGCGGTGCGAGTAGTGGGAGCGGCACGGCGGGCTTCAATTACCAGAACATCAAAGACGATTACAACTCGGTCGGTAAGCAAAGCGGGATTTATGCGGGCGCGGGTGGGTTCGACATCAACGTGGGCAATCATACGCAGTTGGATGGCGGGGTGATTGCGAGCAAGGCGGATGCGAGTCAAAACACGCTGTCGACGCAGACGCTGGGCTTTACGAATCTGGAGAATTGGTCGAAGTACTCGGGCACGAGCTTTGGCTATACGGTAAGCGGCGGAGTGTCTGTGCAGCCGTCGAATGGTCAAGGTGCTGGGGGCGCAGGAGAGCCTACGCATGCACCGGAGGGTACGCCCGGGGGACAAACTCCGGGCAGTGCATCGGACACGAGTAAGCTGGCGCAAACGTCGAGCACAGTGCCGGGGCCAACGACGTCCGCGGGCCTTGGGCCGACTGGGGCGAGCATTGCTCGCACGAGCAGCGACAAATCGGGGACGACCTACGCCGCGGTGAGCCCTGGCACGATCACTGTTCGGGGCGATGAGGGCACCGGGCACGACAGTACGGCAGGTCTGAGCCGAGACACGGCGCACGCGAACGATGGAGCACTGACGAATACGTTCGATGCGCAGAAGGTGGGCGACGATTTGGCGATCCAGTTGCAGACGAGGCAGGTGGGGATGCAGGTTGCGGGCGATCTGGGCAGCTATCTTGACGATAAGGCCAATGCGGCCTATGAAGCGGCGAAAGACAGGCGGGACAAGGCGACGGATCCGGCGGTAAAAGCTCAAGCGCAGGCGGATATGGATTCCGCGCAGATCGAGCAACAGCTGTGGAGCAACGACGGTGCGGCGCGGACGGGGCTGCACATGATCGTTGGCGGAGCAGCCGCGGCGATGGGCAATGGGGATGTACTTGCCTCGATGCTGGGCGCGGCGGGCGGTGACGAAGCGAGCGCGCTGTTGAGCCCGACGCTGAATGGATCGTTGGGTTCAACGATCTTGAAGAACATCGTATCGGGCGTGGCGGGGGCGGTTGTCGGGGCGGTGGTGGGAGGTGGGGAAGGGGCGGCGAGCGGGGCGGGGAGTGCGCTGGCGGCGGATCTTTACAATCGGCAGTTGCATCCGGAAGAAAAAAACCTTGCGAAGCAGTTGGCGGAGAAAAGCGGGGGGAAGTACACGGAGCAGCAGATTGAAGATCAGATGGCCCAAATGAATATGACAGAGGGTGGGCAAACGGATGCGGGAGGTGTTCGCGTTGCAGTTGGGAGCCAGCCGAATGACGGAACGACATGGGTGCCATACGGTGTAAATCAGGCCGGGCAGCAGGTGTGGGCGCAAAGTTTACCGGGTGGCGATGCTAACATTCAGGATTATATTTCACAAAATGCGAACGCGATGAGCGCGTCGACTGGAATGACATATCAGCCAACCACTCGGCTTTACACTCAGTATTCGGGAAGTGTTTCCGGTTCAGTGTTGCTGCCTTTTGTCGGCGCTGGTGGTGGTGTTAACGTTGGAATTTCGACCGACTATACCTTGGCGGGAACATCACCATACATCCAATTTCAAGCGAACGGTATGGCAAGTGCAGGGGCGTACGCGGGCGTTGGCGTATCTCTTGGACGTAGTACTAGCAATGGACAATTGACTAGTGGTGTTAGCACCGGCGGGTATGCAGAAGTGGACGCAGGTTATGGCTCGGCATTTGGGTCTAGCTTCGCAATCAATGACGACAAAACCATCGGGGGTATTGGTGGCGCTTTGCCGATAGATGCTTTTAAGGGGGCCGGATTTGGTGCGGCAATTGGCGCAGGTAAATCGACGACAACAACTATTGTGCTTCCGTCGATAAATTCGTTACTTGGTAAATGAAAATGAGTTCATTGGGAAGAGTGGGTAGAGTGTTTTTTTTATACTCGGGGGAATTGTTTATTGTATATGTGATTTTCTTCATTGTTGCATATTTAATCGATAGTGAGCGAGCGCAGTTTGTCGCTGGTTTGTCATTATTTTTTACCGCCATTGCTTGCCTAATTTCGAGGCCCAAGGCGCCCCATGCTCTGGTGAAATATTCATTGAGACCGTGGATTGGGTTGCTGTTTTTGGTGAATGTTGCGTTTGGTGTATTGACGGCTTCTACCCGCGACTACGCAAGCCTAATTCCAGGGCTGGCTATGATGTTGATTATGGGGAGTTTGGCGGAGTGTTCCCGTCGCTCTCGGGAAAAAAAGGAGTTACGCGATAAACGGAATAATGGGTAGATCGACAACAAGAACACGACAATATCGTCGTGGGTGCCGCCGGCACACTGATGGGACGCCACAACCGGTGCGATAAGTCGATCAGGCGCGCGTGCGCTCGACCTTTACAATCGGCAGTTGCATGTGGATGAGCGGCAGTGGGCGAAGGACCACGCGAAGGATTTTGCGAAGTACTACGAGAACGCGACCGGTCGGGAGATCACGGCAGACGAAGCGGAAAAGATGCTGCTTGCGAACGGATACATCAGGGTCGATTCGCTTGCGGCGAGCGGGGGAGCGGGGTACGACAGGGACGCGGCGAAGTATCTGACGGACAAGGCTGGCGGGCTGTTCACCAAAGATCAGTACTACAATAACCCGTTCATGTTCGGGAACAAGGACGGGTCGCCCACGCCGGAGCAATTGGCAATGCCCGGAGGGGTACCCCATCCAGTAGCAGGGATGGTGATCGGTGGAGCGATCACAGGTGGTTTAGCGCTGGGGCCCGATGTGGTAGCAGGGGTTGTCGCCGCAGTGAAAGCATGCGCGGCTAACCCAGTGCTTTGCGCCAATCAAGCCGCGATCACGGCTGGCGACGTTGCGGCTGGGTCGGCCATGCCTGCGGGAACCGGGGCTGCTGCGGCTGGGGCGGCGGCGGCTGTGGGTAAGCTTATTGGATCCACAGACGGTCTCACCTCGGCAGAACAGAGTTTCATAAGCGAAATGATCGCGGGGGGCAAAACTGTAGAGGTAATTCCGTCGAGCAACGCGGGCCGTTCCGCTGATTTCCTAATCGATGGAACCAAATATGAGTTGAAGACCATGACGGATGTCGCCAATCAAACGTCCGATGGGCTGTCGAAGGCGATTTCGAGCACGGCGATGGATGCGCGGGGGCAGTCAGGCGATATTATTATTGATGCTCGGAACCAGGCAGGCATGACCCCGGATATCGCTCAACGCGGGATAAATAGAGCATTCTCAGCAGATAGTAAGTCCGGTTCTAAGATTCAGAGCATCACAGTCATCACTTCTCAGGGAACAGTGCATGTTCCGAGGTTGCCACAATGACGGCCATGATTAACGGCTATCCAACGGAAAGCGAGTTGCGCGCGAGAATCGAGCGTCAGCTCGTTTGGCGCGGAGCGACCGATACGGTTGCTCTTATCTGGCACGGCTATCTGTCAGCCCTGATGGAATGGGGAGTGATTGAGATGGATGTGTACGAGCGACTTTGCACACTGCTCCGCAACGTGGGCCGTAAAGAACTTGTAGAGCAGTCTATGGATGAACCTCTCACTCCAGAGCTGGAACGGGAGATTGAGGAGGCTATACGCAAAGACATACGATAAAGAGCAACAAGCCTCCTTGAGGACCTGTCAGAATTTCGTGCTCAAGACATCGGTTTCGTCGCCGTAATTTCAAAGCCGCCGCTGTCGAGATCCAATGTGCTCGGGTTCGCGGGCAATTCGGTGCCTAATGGCGAGACGAACCGTGCTTGAACATCGGTGAACCCAGCCGCGCGTAGATCGGCCTCGACCTGATCGGCTCGCAGCTCGCCTTCGCTGCCGAGCCGAAGATCGATGCTGCCGCCCGGCTTCACTATGCGAGCGAGTTCGGCAATCCCGGGCGGAAGAGAACCCGGCGCCACCGGGCCTTCGGGTCTCGTGAAAACTTGCCACGGAACGTTCTCCGCGACGACCTTGTTCATCGATCCGGAAGGGACAGCCGACATATCGCGCGCATCGGCCACGACGTCGGCTCCGGCCGTGCGGTCGATGTTTAGATAGATCTCTCCCGGGGCAGGCGGACGGAACACGCGCCCACCCCCGATGGTCAGCGTATCGGCGGTATCGAAATTGGGGGGCGCGATACGGTTCGAAGGCCAGATGGCCGTCGTGCGTGACGTCAGATAGTCGCTGGGATCGTCGAACGGAGAATCGTTCGCTGGACCGATTGGAAGCGGGCCGCTGCCGGCCGTATTGCCGCCTGTCGTCGCACCAGCGGGACTGCCGTCCGCAGCCGGGATGCCGGATTGCGGCGGCACGACCGCTGTCCCGCTCGACCCTCCGGTGGGTGATCCCGCCAGCGCGACGCCGGACGTCGACGGGTTTACATTCGACGTCGATACGCTCGGCGCGGCAGCACCCGACGGCCGGAGCGTGTTCAAAAACTCGGCGCCTTGCCGCGAAGCGCCGACCACGCCCAAGGCCAACGTCGTCCCGCCTTGGAGCCGCTGGTTCCACGAGAGCGAATCCCAATTGCTGACCAACTGATCGCCTGCATAAGCGCCGCTTGCCATCGAGATACCGTTGGCGGTCCACCCTACGACGCGCGCGCCGGTTTGCACGCCGCTGCTCGCGGCAATCGCCACACCATTCGTCGCAAGCGCATCGACGCCGAGTTTTGCCGCGCCTCCCGTGAAAGGCGTCGCAAGCCCGGCCGCGATGCCGGCATAATCGCCGAGCGTCGCTTTGCCCGGAGTCCACGACTGGCCGTGGTCCGCGCGATCGGTTAGATCGGATACGCCGTTCGTGGCAGCCACAGCGCCACCGGTCAGCACGCTGCCCCATGCCGCGGCGAGGAGCGGCGTGGCCATGCCGTCGGTGCCGACGAAGGCCGCTACGGTCAGCACGCCCGCGCCGGCGACCGCCAGGCCATCGAGGACATCGCCGCCGTAGCGCTCGACCTTGTCCCAAAAGCCTTCCGTTTTCGTTTGGCTCGCGCTTTCGATGCTGCCGTCCGCGCCGATCGTCAGATGGCCGTTGCTCGGCGTGACGAGTGTCCCGTAGCCGAGCTTGTTGCCACCGAGATACTCCTTCATGCTGTTGTAGGTTCGCCCGGCGTCGTCGACATACTGGTCGTTGCCGTTGGCACCCGTGACGCGCCAGACGATGTGCGTCTGCGGGCCATTCTTCGACCCGCTGGCATCGAAGACGACGGGCAGGGCGGTGACGCCCGCGGACGCGCCGCCGGCCTTCGTGATCTGACGCGCGATAGCGCGAATGGCATCGAGTTGCTTCCCGCTGTAGAGCTCGGTCGTGCCGTCGAGCAGGGCGGCGGCTTGCGTGCCGTTCGTTGGGGTTTGCACGTCGGGCTTCAACCCGAGGTCGCTGCCGATCATGTTGTCGAGCGCAGCGCCCGAGAGATACTTCGGATCGTCGCCGTGCGCGATCATGAACATGTCGAACTGCGCGGCGGCGACGGCTTTGGTGTCCTTCGGCGATTGCTGCGCTTTCGCCATGGTCGCGACGAAATTCGTTAGGAACTTGACGGTCTCCGGCCCCAGCTGCTTCGAGACATCGCTGCCGGTGATGGCATTTTGGAGGACGGATTTTTCGGAGTCCGAAAGATTTCCGGTCGCACTGACCGTCGCCAGCATATGACCCAGCGTCGACAGTTGCGGCGCATCGGATTGTCCGGCCGCGCTGTCGACGATCATCGCAGCGATCTTCGATTTGTCGCCGTCGTCCAGGGCCGTATTTTGGCCCACGCCGATGAGGCTCTGGCCGAGCAGTTGCTGATCGAGCGCGCTCGCTGCTTGTGGGCTCGGCACGCGCGAGGACAGCAGGGTGGCCATGGCGATTTGATCGGCTGCGGTCAGCGTATCTTGATCGATCGGATGGCCGGGGTCGCTCGTCGAGAGCGTTTTCGCGGTCTGCCGGATGAGTGCGCTCAACGCTTGCGGCTGAGTCGATGCGGTGACTTGCGGGTTGACCTTGGCGACGATCTCGGACGCCAATGTGTCTTGCGGCAATGGGGCGGACGACGAACCGCCGTCGGTGACCGTGCGCAGCGACATGCGCAATCTCCCGCTTCGGGCGGCAGCGAGTGTGTCGCCGGATGAAGCCGTTGAGCCTACCGTTGAGGGGGAAGCGGTGCTTCTTGGATGCACCGGATGTCACTATAGGGAACCGCTGAAGCCGCTGCGACGGAATATTTCGTAGTCGAGCCGATCGATCGCACCTGTGGACGCGGTACCGCTACTAAAGACCGTAAGCCTCTTGCCGTTGCGCCGGTTCGTGGCCGTGGCCGGTTTGGCAGCACCCGATAAATTGCCCATTTGGTCTACGTTGGCGCCTTGGGTGACACTCGGAGGCGGTGTCGCCGCAGCGATCTTCGCCGTCTGGCTGAAACGCGCCCGGCCCATGCTGTACGACAATCTCGGGCGGGTCCTGAACGAACCTTGAACGGCCGACATCGAATGGATCACAAATACTCGACGGCGCTCACGAATTCCGACGGCCGCGCGCTGGGCGTCGAGAAGATCAGGATGTCGCGATAGCCGTTGCGCGCCTGGTCGACGCAGGACGTAGGCGTCGCATAATGAAAATAGACCTGGTCATCCATCAGTAGCAGGTCCCCCGGCTGCAACGTTCTTTCGAACAGCACCGTCGTCCTGTCCGCGAGCACTTGCGACGCGCCGCCTGTGATGTTCTCGCGCGACACGCAAAGCATGCCGACATAGTCCATGCCATCCTGATGCGGCCCTTCCGTCACCGGCAAACTCGGTGCTTTGCCGATGCTCGTGATCCTGTGCGCCTGCACCAGTATTTCGCGCTGCGGTTCGATTGCGCAGCGTTCGACATAGGTCAGGATCGCGCGGGTCAGCGCGCCGTTCAGGTAGCGCTCTGGGATCTCCGGATAGTCGCGGATGATCGTTCCCCCCGGCGCGACGAATTTGCGGCTCGACAGGATCTGCAATGGTTCGTGCGTTTCTTTGCGGACAGTGCCGTTCTCGATCCGCACGCGCATGATGCTTTTCGCGCGGAAGCCGGCCTTCAGGTACGGATCGACAGGTAGGGTAGCAAACAGCGAGGTAAGCCCTGACAACTCGGGTTCGCTGAACAGATTCACGACGTCATAGTCCATTTTCATTTTTCTATCGTCCCGGAATCTTTTCCAGCATGGTGTGGCATAGCAGGCGCCGCGAATCTCATTGAACCAGGCTCCTGGTGAATCGCGCGAACTCCGTCGGCGTACGCCAGTCGTGCTCCCCGCGCTCATCGGCAAAGCACTGTCGCCAGAGGTCCAGTAGCGCTAGGGGCATCGACGCATACTGATAAGTCAGCTTCGTGAGCGAATCGCCGACATAGATCTTGTCCGGCTGACTCGATCGATACATCCGACCATCGCCGCGCACGTTGGGAAACGGACAGAAATAAATGCCCGCGGTCGCAGCGACAGGTCCGCCCAACACTTCGCGATCAACCTTTTGCGCGCACTGGACGACTTGAATCTGCTGCAAGTCTTCGAAGTAGATCAATTGCTCGATGTCTCGCTCGTATATCGATGCCAGCACCGACACGCAGTTGAACGCCACGCAATCAATCGTCGACGCCACCTGACCGGCGGTTCCCAGGGCGGGGGCGTGTGAATGACGGGCGATCTCGTACAGGTTGATCAGCGTGTCGCGCGGCACACGCGACTGGATGACCGAGCAAGCGTGCGCGACGGCCGGGGCGTTTTTGAACGCGTCGGTGTTGCAAACGTGATAATCGGTCAGTTGGAGGCGCTGTGCGAACCGTGCGGCCATCTGCGACACCTGCCGATGGATCTCGTCCCAATCTGCGGATAGCGAAGGGAATTTTAGTTTTTCGCCGCGCGTGCCCACGAACAGGATCGGCGTCGCGCCGATCAGCTTGGCGGTCGTCAGCAGGCTATGTATCTTGGCAACGCATTCCAGCGTGAGGCTCGGCACGCAGTCAGTGATGCACACGCCGCCGCAGAGCACGGCATCGCGCGCGATGTGCGTCAGGTCGCGCGTGCCGCACCACAGCCCGGCGCGGCAGACCGGCGAATCACGCAGCGGCGTTTGCGCATGCCAGCGCGCGCCGTCGTCGAGGCCGAAGCGCGTGCTTAGCGCGTCGCGATCCAACTGGTACCACTGCTCGATCAGTTGCAATCCCAACGTGTTCATCGGCGGTTTCCAACCCGGAGTTGTTCTCGCGGGTCGAGCTTCGCCGCATATAAATAGGGCACGCCTTCGTGGTCCGCTTGATCGAGGTTCAAGCCGAGCCGGGCGGCGGCGGCCAATAACTGGCGGCGTTGCTCCAGGGCGCAGGGCGAGGTGGTGAAGACGATCGCGCCATCGTCGTTCAACGCATCGAAGCACGAAGTCAGCCAGCCGCTCAATGCGTGCTGATAGAAGGTCTCGTCGGCGAGCAGCGCCTGATCGTCGGGCATTCGCCGGCCCAGTAGCGCGAGTAACGGCGAGCAGAACCGCGTAAACGAACCGCGTCCGAAGTAGGGCGGATCGAACAAACACACATCCGCGTGCTGTCCGATGCCGATGCCCGAGACATCGGCAATGCGGTAGCTGAGGCGGCGTTCCAGCGCATGTGAATAGGGTTTCAGCTCTGCGATGAAACGCGCCGTGTCGGCCTTGGCCCGCCGATAGGTTGGCATGGCAGATCCTCGCTCGCATGCGCCGTCGGCGCATGCTCTGCTTACGCAGTAGAGGAGCGCATGCACGGAGGCTGCATCGTGCTCGAATTCGTCCGAGCGGTAAATGCATTCGGCAGTCGCACGCGCGTCGCCGTCGCCAAGGGCGGCGAGGTCGATCGGAAGCTCGGCGAAGAAGCGCTCATTGCCGCGGAACATCTGGATGAATACTTCGGTCAGCGGATTGGAGTCCGACGCGAGTCCCTCGTAGCCCTCGATCGCCGCCACCAGCGAGATGCTCGCGGAGCCGCAGAACGGATCCAGGACGCGGCCCCGGGCCGGGCAGAACCGCGCCAGCACCGCGCCGATCCAGCCGGCGTCGTTGTTCGCCGCGGGATAAAACGTGATCCGCCTGTAACGCTCGAGTAGCGCGGTTTTCGTCGTGTCTGTCATGGCGAGTCGTGGTGGCGGCGTGGCGGCAGTGGCATCGTGGTAGCGATGCCGCACGCCCTCGGTGTTCGATCGACGCGTGAAGCTGCAAGCGCATCGACGCTAGAACCAGATCGGCACTTTTCGGTCGTTGGTCTCGGCGCCGACACGCTCCAAATGCTTGTTCAGCTTGATATTGGTCGGCTCGCAACGGTCGCAGCGGTGCAGCGCTTGGCACGAGAAGCGCTCGCGTGTCAGTCGGAAGGCGTCGTTGCCCCATACCTCCCGGAACGGCTTGTCGAGAATGTCGCCGACGATCATCTCGTCGAATCCCGAATACATCAGATCGTTGCAACCGGTCAGTTTGCCGTTGACCGCGTCGATGAAGGCGACCTGCGATACGACATGACAGCGTTTCAGTCCGCCGGTCAGTTCGGCCGGCTTCGTGCCGCGGATCGCCGTGCTGAAGAAATCGAGCGGGTCCGAGACGTTCAGCGTGAGATCGAGGGCTTCGCGTTGGATGCGTGACAGGATGTAGTCGATCTCCCGAATCGCCACGTCGATCTGCGCCCGGTTCATTCTGATGGGTTGCTCGCCGTGTATCGGGATCAAATTCCAATAGCGCACGTGGTGCTCATGAAGGAACGGCACGAAGTCCCGCAGATGGTAATAGTTCTCCGACGACACGACGGTATTGACCACGAACTGCATCGCGCGCTCGCCGTTGGCGGTTTTGTCGTTGATCGTCTTGATGCCGGCGCTCGCGTGCTCGAGCAGGCTTCGCGTCTTGCGCACCTCATTGTGAATCGCCGGATAAGGTGAATCGATCGAACAGATGATCTTGCCGATCTTGCTCGCGATCAGCGCCTCGCTGAACTTGCGCAGAGCGGTGCCATTCGTGATCAGCGAAAACTTCATCCGCTTGCCGCGCGTGAATTCGAGCAACGGCCCCAGATGCTTGTACATCAGCGTTTCGCCACCGGTGAAGCGCACCTCGTTGACGCCGAGTCCTTCGAACTCGTCGATCAGGTTCGTCACGTAGTCGAGCCTGGCGGACTCTTGGTTCTTCGTATAGGAGTCGCACATCACGCAGCGCGCGTTGCACTTCTGCAGCAGCCGGACATAAACCATCGAAGGATAGTCGGTCATCGCGGGCTCCGGGCTCACACGCTGCGCGCGTTGAACATTTCCGCGGCCTGCGGTCGCGGCGTGACGCCGGCGTCTACGGTGCTGTTCTTGCAGCAGCGCGAGCAGACCGTATAGAGGCGGTTGTGAACCTGATCGAGAAACGCCTTGCGCATCGCCGAGAAGTAGACGTCGGCGAGCGAACGCTCCTTCAGGTTGCCAAACGGAACACCGAGGCAAGGCGTGACATTGCCGTACGGGTCGATACGCACGGAGTTGTCCACCTTGTTGCAGCCGCGGTTGGCGAAATACGTCGGCTGCGTGTAGTACTCGACGATCCGCTCGTCGGGCACCCTGGGCATCGTTTCCACTTTGCCGGACAGCGCAGCCAATTGCTCGCGCAGCGTATCGAGCAGCGCCGGGTCGACCTGCGAAGTCGAGAACTGGTGCTTGTTCAGCACCGGGAAATCGCGCTCGACCTCGTCGAAACTATCGATCTGCATCTGCTTGTCGAGGAACCAAAGGTGCTGCAATTGCAACGGCAGTCCCTCGTTTTCGCACCACTCGTAGAGCTCGGTCAGGTGGGCGATGTTGAGACTGTTGATGGTGCAATTGATCAGAAAGCGCGTATCCGGCGGCGACTGTTTCCGCAGTCGCGCGATGTTCGCGGTGGTTTTCCGGAACGCGAACTTGTGCGCGCGAACCTGATCGTGAACGGCTTCCGGGCCGTCGAGCGAGATGGTGATCGATTGCGGCGGATATTTCTCCAGCAGATCGAATTGCTCGTCGGTGATACGGATCGCGCTGGTCAGCAGATTGATCCGTTGCGCACCGGCGAGCATTTCATAGACGATCGAAAAGTGCTGGCCGAACAGCGCTTCGCCGCCGGTCAGGGTGACGCGTGTCTTGCCCGGAAAATTCAGGATGTCTTGCGCGACCTTGATCGACTGCTCGCGATCGAGATACTGTGGTTTGACTCGGTAGGTATCGGACAATTGGGTAAACGGACACATCACGCAGAGCAGCCCGCAGTGATAGGTCAGCTCCCACGTGATACCGACCGGTTGGTTGACCGCGATGGTTCCGCTCATGGTCCTACTCCATTATCGTGGTTAGATCGTCGACGATCGACTCGGCTTGCTCTGCGGACATACGGGGGCCGGTGTGCAGATTGATCACCCGCGCGAGACATCGCTCGGCAACCGGGCAAGCGCGATCGCGCTGCGCGACTGTCCGCTGAAACATCGCAAAGCTATGTACCGCTCGGTACGTTCTTTCGAACGGGACACCGTGCTCCCTGAGCAGCGTCGCCAGATCGTCGGGAGCGAGACGGAAACCTGGCGGGATCACCACGGGAAATTTGACCCAACTGCAGCGGGCCGTGGCATCCGGCGTCGGTACGGCGAAACCGGTGCCGGCAAAAAAACTCCGATAGAGGTCCGCGACCGCACGCCGTTGCGCGAGAAAGCGCTCTATCTGTTCGAACTGTCCAACTCCGTACGCGGCGTTCAACTCGGAGAGCCGGAAATTGAAGCCCTGCATGTGATGCTCATTCCACGCCGTCAGTCCGTGATTGCGGATAATGCTTACCTTGGCAGCGACCTCGGAGTCGTTGGTGACGACCATGCCGCCCTCGCCGGAACTGATCACTTTCGACGGACTCAGGCTGAAGGCCCCGGCGATACCGAGCGTGCCGACATGACGGCCGCCGGTGAAACAGCCGATGCCTTGGGCGGCATCTTCGATGATCCGCGCGCGCGGGAAGCCGGGATGCATCGTCGCGGGCATACCGTACAAATGCACCGGCAGATAGTAGCGGGCACCGCGTTCCAGTGCGCGATCGAGACTGTCCATACTCGGCTGTAGCGTCAGTTCGTCGATATCGAGGAAGTAGGGCTGTGCGCCGGCGAGCACGATGGCGTTCACGGTGCCGACGAACGTATGCGTCGTCACGGCGACCAGGTCGCCCGGCCCGACACCGGCCGCGAGCAACGCCGCCAGGATCGCCGCGCTGCCTGAGTTGACCGCGATCGCATGGGCCGCGCCGGTGTACTCGCGAAAGCACGATTCGAGGCGCTGAACGAACGGGCCGCTGGGAAACCCGGACACCAGGCGGCTTTTCGCGACCGCGTCCAGATACAGACCCTCGTTGCCCTCGGAGGCCGTCGGCATTCCGATGATTTTGATGTTCGCTTGAAGCGGCATTGGCATATCCCCATGAGGTGGCTCAAGCGAGCGCGAAGAGCTGCTTGACCTCGTTCGTCACATGCGTGGCGCCGTCGAATCCGCCGATGCATGCGTCGAACTGCGCACGCTGGGCGCGAATCGCCGCAGCACGCAACGCCGCGTCGAACAGCAGTTCGCACACGCGTTCGGCGGCTGCGTCGGCGAGCGTGTCGAATTCCGGCGACGTGAGTTGCGATTTCGCACGTTCCTGCAGAAACCGCGTCGCGGCCCGCGGATCTCGCGGCAGATCCCGCGTGCCGAAATCGAGCGCGGCGTATTGTCCGGCAGGGTCGAGAATCATCCGGTTCAGATGGTGCGCGTAATGCTGATCCGGCAACAGCAGGTAGGGCGTGCCGTGAAAGATGCTTTCGAGTGCGGTGGTCAGTCCGGGCGGCGCCAGCAGCAGTGTGCAGGTGCGCACTTTTTCGTTCATGTGGCGGTGATCGAGCGAGCACATGTTGAAGCGCCGCTGCTGTTCCTGCGGGATCAGCTTACGTACCGCGGGATTGACGGCAATATCGATCCGGGTGTCGCCACCCGCTTTTGCTCGAATCCGCTCGCACAGATCGATGACGAGGTTCGCGTAGTCGAGCGATGAGACGGCATCCGCGAATGCCGACAACTGCCCCGACAGCGATACCAATAGGTCGCAGCCTTGACATGCGACCGGCTCGCCGTGGCGCGGCACGATCGCGTCGATTTCCCGCGGGTTCGCGATTGCGATCGTGCTATTGAGGTTGCTGTAGCGCTGGATAAAGCAGGCGTGCGCTAGATAGTGCGCGAGCGCCTGCGCGTCGTGCATCGGCATGTCGTTCGCCAGTTCGTAGCCGAGCGCCGGCGCGCCGGGCAACTCGCTGCTTAACTTTTCGAGCATCTCGCGTTCGATGGACGAGCGCCACAGGAACGACAGGCTGTCGACGTAAAGCGTGGTTTTCCGGTGGGCGTACCCCGCAATGACCAGCGCCGGCTCCATTACGCTCAGGATCGCGTCGCAGCCGCGAATTAGCGCTTCGTGCTCATGAATCCGGCCGGCCTCGAGCTCGACGATGGTGTCGAAGAAACCCTGGTTCATTCGCACCGCCGTCATGGCGGTGCCGCCGCCGAGGAACGAGAGATGGAAATCGCCGCCCCGAAGCCGCTCGACAATACTCAACAGTTTTCCCGCTGGACCGTAGCCGAACGGCTCGGCGGATAGCAATAGTTTGGGGCGCCGCATGGAAGTGTCCTCTTGCTTGGCGTTGCAGGGCTTGCGGCGGACGCTTGTCGCGACGCTCTCCACGCCGCACCACGATCGTCAGAACATCGCGACGACGGTCGAGCGTTCTCCGGTCAGCGACAGCTTCACGACGCTCTTCACCGTGTAGCCGGTCTCACTTTCCACGCGCGCGGCGCCGCCGTAGTCGATCTTCTCCGCGAGGCAGACGATATCGACAATGATGGCGCCGGCGGCCTCGACCGCCCGGATCAGCCCGATGAGGGTGCCGCCTGTGCTCAACATGTCATCGACGATGATCACCATGTCGCCGCGCTCGACGCCGTTCAGGAACAAGCTGCCCGAGTGGTACTCGCAGTCGAACGGAACGCTGATCTGCCCGTCGAGCCCGTTGGGGTACCAGCGGGCTATACCGAACGGCAACCCGGACTTCAGCGACACGGCGGCGATCAGCACGGCGCCTTTGTCTTCTTCCCCCACGATCTTGGTCGACCGCTGGAAGTCGCCCATTTCGATGACGGCCTCCGCCGCACGCGCCAACACGTCTGGGCGGGTGGCCGGAATCTGCTCGGTCAGCGAATTGATGACGAACTTCTTGCCTTGAACAGGCAGGAGCGGGCAACCGTCGAAGGCATCCCGAAGCAGGGCGTCGTCGGCTAGCTGTGGAATCCGGATATCGTCAAGCATGGGTAGCCCTCGCGCTCGTTTCGCGTTTGTATGTTTCCATGAGATGCTCGGCGACGTCCTGCTTGCAACTGCTGCAGGATGGGGCGCCGCGATAGCAACTGTCGAGTTTTTCGCTGGAAAAACTCGTCGGCCCATGCAGGTCGTAATGGAACAGCGTGCGATAGCTCTCGCACGTGGAAATGCGGTGGCTCAGTTCGTTGCTGGTGCCGGTCCGCAGCTTGCGGATCGCGTGGGAGAACGCGTCGCGCTCGCCAGGACAACCCAGCGCGAGATGCAGCTCGTCGGGATTCTCGATGACGAGAAAGCCGAGGTCCTGGACGAGAGCCTTCGGCAACGATCGGCTTAGCGTCTGGATCAAGTCGATCTGCGATCGGTACAGAACGAACAACGCTGGTTGCTTCGCCGGCAGAGACATGGCGAAAGCCGCCAACATCAGATGCCACGACGGCGGATGACTGCTGCCGGCCTTCGACACCAGGTCCCACTTGAGCAGATCCGCCGTACGGATCAACGTATCGATGCCGACGACGTCGCGCAGAATCCGGCAATCGAAATAGCGCCGAAGCGAATGAACGGCATGGGGGTTGCCATCGTCCGCAGGCGCAATCACGATGGTCAGCGGCATGAGTCCGGCATTCCGGAGCAACGTGTCCAGCGCGAAATAATTGAGAATGTCGAGCGTTAATGCCTGATCGATACGATAAGGTAAAAGAAATGCGTTTACCGTTTCCCCGGTATCGGCCCGATCGAATATTCGATTTGCACCAAATTGACCCGCGATCAGCTTGATGTCAACAAGGCGCTCATCTGCGTATGACCAAAGTCTCTGATTGACTGGTGAAAGCATGATGTGGGGGGTCGTTTTTTGGTCAATACAACGTATTGGCACGGAGCCGACACGCTGCCCGCGCGGGCGCCTCGGTGTATAAGCGAAGCCGGCGAGGGCGCTTTCCGCGATCCCGCCGTCTCAGTGCGCGTTCTGATTATTACGCCTTGATGCTTACCTCTGAATTTATCCTAGTAATCGAATCGTCGAGTGTCAATGTCGATTTCGTGAGATTGCGGGGTGGCATGAAAATGCATAAAAAAATAAGCATTATTTTGCTGTCCGCGTGCCGGTCGGCGACATGGAATTCCCCGCTGTGTCCCGCTTGTCATGCTTGGCCGGGCTGTCGACGTCGAGCGAGATCAGCGGCAAGCCGCCGGTTTTCCCGTTGCCGATAACGACCACCTTTGCATTGTCCGAGCGCGCGAGTTCCAGCGTCGCTTCGATGCCGCGCCAGCGCAGATAGTCTTCGGACATGTTGCCGCTGATGATCTCCTGGAAGTTGCGGATGCCGAGTGCTTCGACGCGTTTGCGCTCGCTTTCCTGGGCTTCCTTTTCGACGAGCAACGCATATCGCTCCACCTCCTGACGCGCGACATTCTTGCGCACGATCGCTTCCTCCATGCCCGGCGGCAACTCGATGCGTTTGACCAGCACATCTTCGATCGACACCCAGGCCTGACGGCCGCGGCTGACATTTTCCAGGCCGTGCTCGATGTCGTAGCGCACGGATTGTGCGATCTGGCTCTGGATTTCCAGACGATGGCGCGTGTAGATATCTTCCGGCTGATAGAGGGCAATCACATCGCGTGCGCGCGAGCCGATGGATTGCTCGATGAGGGTGGTGCGATAGTTCGGACCAATGTACTTGTGCAATTGCGCCAGATGTTCGGGCAACACGCGAAAACGCCAGGCGATCGTGACCGTGAGCTGCAAGCCGTCCGACGACAGTACGTGGAAGTCCTCGTCGACGCTCTGCAAGCGTGCATCGTAGATTGACATGACGTCCCAGGGCAGGATTACCGTGGTGCCTTCCGTATAAACGCGATCTACCACCGTGCCGCCGCCGAAACGCGTCCACAGCACGCCCAGGTGTCCCGCCGGAATGGTGATGATCATGAAAGGCAGCAGGAAAATGAGAAGCAGCACCAACACGGCGCCCACGATCACGAGATCGCCGCTGAAGAACCGGAGGCGCCCGCGCAGATGGGTGAATAGCGTGGACGCGGTGGCGCCGAACACCCTCCGCTCATTCATAGTGCATCCCCTTCGTCGCGATGCTGACAATCCGGCCGTCCTCGAAGTGCAGACGGCGGTTTGCGTGATGGAAGTATTTTTCGTCGTGAGTGATGGCGATGACGGTCACCCCCTCTTTGCGCAAACGAGGCAGCAGCGTTTCGTAAAACTTAGCGCGGAAATGCGGGTCCTGGTCGGCGGCCCATTCGTCGAGTACGACGATGGGTTTGCCTTCCAGTTGCACGGCGACGAGCGCAAGGCGCTTTCGTTGTCCGCTCGATAGGTCGATCGTCGAGAAACGCCGCGCCTGCAGGCGGACCTTGCGGTCCACTTCCATTTCCTCGATGAGCGTCGCCGCACGATCCTCATCGACGTGCTCGACACCGTACAGGGTGCGAAACGCGTGGAAATCGGCGAACACCGCACCGAACATGTTGCGGTAGCGCTGCATGTCGATGCGCGTTACGAGCCGGCTGTCGACGAGAATTTCGCCGGAGTCGGCGGGATAGAGGCCTGTCAGCATCTTGATGAAAGTGGTCTTGCCGGAGCCGTTGCCGCCTGTGACGAAGAGTGTCTCGCCGCGCCGGATGGTCAGATCGATCGGCCCGACCGTGAACCGCTCGCTGCCTTCGCCGCGGCTGAACAGCAGGTGCCTCAACTGGATGGCGTGAAAGCCGTGGGACCGCTCGCTGACTGGCTCGTCGTCTTGCTCGCTGTCGCGTTTCCTCGCTTCGGCGATGCCTTTTTCCAGATGCTCGTCGAACAGTTCTTCGAGCTTCAGCAGGCTTTCCGCCGCTGCGTCCGCGATCGTGATCTGGGGGGCCGCCGACAACAGACCCGACACCGGGCCTTCCAGAAAGAGGACGGCGGCAAGCACCTTCACCGTGATGCCGCCGAAGGTCGGACTCAGGGTTGGCAGCACGAACACGAGCGTGCCGAGCACGACGTACATGGCCGCCTGCGAAAACACGAAATTCGCGTTCAGCGTGCGTTGCGCCAGTGAGCGGTAGCGCGCCGCCCGTCCGGACACCGCGACCGCGTCGTCAATCAGTTCGGCTGCGCGCCGGCTCGATAATTTGACCTCCTTGAAGCCGTTAAGCATTCCCTCGACCATTTCGTGCAGTGCGGTGACTCTCTCATGCGCGAGCCGCAAGTCCCGGCTCGCCTGTTCACTGCGTTTGCGGTAGACGCGTGAGGCGATCAGCACGACCACCGCGACGAGGGCCAGCGCGGGCAGCGACAAGGTCGCGATATAGACGGACGTCCAGAAGATCATCATGATCGCCTGCGCGCCGAGGCTCAGGCTCGTCGCCGTTTGCGAGATCGTCTCGGTGTCGGAATTGATCGCCGTGAAGATTCCACCGTGGCCGATTTTTTCGATGCTCAGCAACTCGCAATCGACGAGCTTTTGGATCAGCCGGCGCCGGCGTTCATCGACGATGCGTTCGACCTCGTCGGTGGTCGTCGTCAGCACATAGCGCTGACTGAAAATATAGAGCAGCAGGCCGGCGCCGAACAGCGCGACATATTTGACGTTGCCGTGCCCGGACACGTATTGCGCGGTGGTGTTGACGACCGCGAGAACGCCCGTGCTCGCCGCCGCCGCAATGAAGGCCATCAGAGCGAGCCTGCGCAGCGAGAGCCGGGTGTCGCGCAGAAGGAGTTCGATCAGATGCATCCGCCTAGCGCCCGCTTGCCCGATCGCGGACGGCAGCGTCGCCGTTCGTCTCGAGCGAAGCGAACAGCAGCAGATAGATCAGGAAGACCGTCGGCGTGAGCAAGAACGACAGCAACGTCGCGCGCAAGAAACCCACGCGGCTCTTGCGGCTGAGAAAACCCACCATCAGACACAGGGCCACATAGATGAATAGCGTGATGGGCATCGCGGCTTCTCCTCATTTTTCGTCTTTGAGCGTCAGCGGGATCGCGCCGTAACCGACGGCTTTGACGTCGCCCAGACAACTGTCGCCGGTGTCGTACGTGCAACGAAGGATCTCCACGTCCGCTGTCACGCCGGCGCAATCGTCGACTGCGACCGGATTGGTGAAACGATTCAACTCTTCCTTGCCGACCTTCACGATGTCGAAGCGCAAAACAGCGCTGCCGGCAGCTTGGCCATTGGGCTTCCGGTAGCGGATGCCGACCATCAGCAATTCGAGGGTCTGATTCGACGTATTCGTCGCGAGGACTTGCGGGACGCACGCCGCTTTGCCCTCGGACTGCGCGGTGGCGATGCCGAACGCCCGCGGAATGGATAGGTAGACCGGTCCCTTCGGACGGCGCGCGCTGAGCAGTTCCTGCAGCGGCCGGTTCGGCACCGTCGCGGCGGTGCCAAGCGGGTTGATATCGTCCTGTGCGAAGCAAGGCGGCGCACTCGCGCAGAGGGCGACGAGCGCCAGCCGAGCCGCGACGCGGAGCATATGACGGATTACCGCTCCCACCGTATGGGCCATACCGGAGGTGCGTGAACGATGTGACACCTCATTCGGTGCACGGTCGTTGGGCGCCATTCAAAGGGCGGAGCGGGTGAGGGCGGTTATGTTTGCGCGTCAGGGGCGCCGGACCCTTTTCGCTTGAGGGCCGTCTTGCCTTCCTCGACGGCCTTCTTGAGGTTTTTCGCCATTTGCGCCGGATTCACGTCGAGGACGGTGCCGCCGGTCTCGAAGTGCTCGAGGAATAGCTTGCCGATCGCGTAGGTCGTCGCGCCGGCCAGTGTCGATTGCGCGACTACACCGGCGGCGGTGCCGATGCCGGGAACGCACTTCAGGACGCTCGCAACCGGCGTGGCGATCGTGAGCGGCAGATAGCTGCCCAGCACCGCGGTCAAGAGCTTCTTGCCGAGCTCGTCGGTCAAAGTGAAGCCGTACAACTCGCTGAGGTTGCGCAACAGATTCAATTGCACTGCGGATAACGCGATGAGATCGAGTCCGGGGATCGGCACGATGCCCACGCCCGACGCCGTGATCGCATGGTTCTTGATGAGGTTCAGCGCATCACTGTGCCGCTCCCGCACTGTCAGGCGCTGCGCATCCACCTCGTCCGTTCCGGGACCGGCTTCGCCCTCATGCCCTGGTTCCACGTGATTTAGGTCGCTCATCGTCTTCTCATCCTTCGAAAATTGAACACCAGGCCGCGCTGGCATCGGCGGACGGGTCCGGCAAACTATATTGCGCGCAGATAGAGCAGGTATTGCGACAACCGTAACGGCAGCATTTCGGCGATGCTTCGAGAGGGAGGCTGGAATTTATGCTTTTTCCGACTAATAGGCCGTATGCGCGCTCGGCGTTACGCCACGTGAATGAGTGAAGGCGAAGCGCCGATCTTTGTCAAGGAAAGAGATGGCGTTGGAAATTCGGGCAGGTCGCGATTTCGTTTCACCATCCCATCGCGCGCGGCCACCTCGGCAATCGAATCTCGATCTGGCACGCGCAGAATTCGCACGATCTGCCCATCCCTGTATCGGCCCTTCTTAATGACGCTCTGCGTGCCCGGATGCGCCAATCCATCGAGTACTGCGAGAAGTGCGCGAGGGTCGGCGCGAGACGCCCGACCATGCTCCGGATATCCCGGACGATTGCCGCCACGCGTGGCTGATCGTGGTGCACCCACCTTGCGTCGACTGTGATGTTCCAGCGACGTCACATGGACGTCACGAACTACGCGCCAACGCTGCGAAAGGCAGCTTCGGGCTGTCCGACCACAGCGCCATCGCGACGATTTCAATAACCGAATTCTTAAAGATTGCAAAGTGCATTGCGAAGCGTCGTTTAGCCTGGACAAACGAAATCACCTGTTGCAAAGTAATGTCTACCGATTGAATTCGAAGGTGTAGAAACACAACGAAAACGATCGCCGTCGTATTCGAATAGCGTCTCGCCGGTTTCGCCCCATCGCAGACATGACATCCGGCCGTTGCGCAACAAGCATCGATTTATCAGCTCGTTCGTATTAAAAATTTAGCAGTCCTATTGATGCCCATATAAACAGGGGCATGCGGAAGCGTTCGTGCGCCTCGAACGCACGCCGAGTAACCGATGCAGTGCAGGGTCTTGCAACTCCAAATTCGCTCAGTTGGGGAAATCCGAATGAATCGTATGTTCCGCATCATCTGGTCCAAGGCGCTCGGTACTTGGGTGGTCGCTTCGGAATTAAACAAGGGGCGCGGCAAGAGCGGTGGAGATACCGCCCGATGCCAGGCGCTCGTGGCAGGCGTCGGCATCAGCGCGCTGATGCTCTGCTGCTCGTCGCCGGTCAGTGCTCAGGTATGGAAAGGGACCACCAGTAGCGACTGGACGGTTGGAACCAACTGGTCCACCGGCACGGCGCCGAGCGGCACCGCCACGGTGACCATCAACACGAATTCGCCGAATCCTACGGTGCTTGGCGTGTCGGGCGCTGCTACCGGCACGATCGGTCTCTTGCAGATGGGCACGGTGGCCGGTACCAGCGCGCTCACCGTTCAGAACGGCAGCAAGTTGTCGTCGAGCGTGACGACGGGGGTCAATGAGATCGGTAACGCAGCGGGCACGAACACGACTGTGACCATTACAGGCGCAGGTTCGTCCTGGTCCACGGGTACTCTGGTTCAGATCGCCGGGCCCACGGGTTCCACGGGCACGCTGAACGTTGCTAACGGCGCAAGCGTGGCAACGGCCAGCCTGAATTTCAGTATTACGGGCATTTCGGGCGGCAATGCGACGCTGAACGTAACCGGCGGGAGTACGCTCACCACCTCGGGCACTGTCTTTATGCTCGAGCGCGGGTCCACTAGCACCGCGAATATCTCCGGCCCGGGTTCGCAATGGAACATCGGTGGGTTCATGGCGATCGGTAGAGGCCGTGGCATCGACGCCGGAAGCGGTGTGCTGAACGTCACCAACGGCGGCGTCGTGACGGCCGCCGGCTTCATCACCATCGCCGGAAACAACCTTAGCGGGATGGGAACGGGTACAGCGACTATCACCGGCGCGGGTTCGCAATTGAATACGAGCGCGGACCTCGGCATCGGCGCGTATGGGAATGGGACGCTGACGATTTCCAATGGCGCATCGGCAACGGCGAATACGGTTACGATGACTGCGATATCGTCTTCGAAGGCCACGCTCAACGTCTCCGGCGCAAGCCTGCTGGCGACGCAGGCGCTCACTGCCGGACCGGGCACCGTCCAAGCGAACTTCGATAGTTCGACTCTGCGTGCGACTGCCTCAAATGCCGCGTTCGTCAGCGGCTTCTCGGGCACGCAACTCAATCTCGCGGCCGGCGGACTGACGCTCGACACCGGCGGCTTCAACGTCACAGCGACCTCACCGTTCAGCGGAACGGGCGCGCTGACCAAGATCGGCAGCGGCAAGGCGGTATTCACCGGTAACAACACATATTCCGGCGGCACGACGATTTCGGCTGGCACGCTCCAACTCGGCAACGGCGGTACGTCGGGCAGCGTAGCGGGCAACGTGGCGAACAACGGTACGCTCGCGTTCAATCGTTCTGATGTTTCTATCTATAACGGCCAAATCTCAGGCACGGGTGCGGTCAGCCAAATCGGCAACGGCACGACGATTCTCGGCGGCAACAATACTTACGTTGGCGGCACCGCCATCAACGGCGGCACGCTCCAAGTGGCGGGAGACGCGAATCTAGGCAGTACGAGCGGAGCGCTCTCGTTCAATGGCGGGACGTTGCAGACTACGGCGGACTTCGCCTCATCGAGAGCCGTGACGCTCAATGCGAATGGCGGCACGTTTCAGACCAACGGCAACCTCACGTTGAGCAGCGCGATCGGCGGCACCGGCGCACTCACCAAAACCGATGTAGGTACCTTGCTGCTCACGGGCAACAACACTTACACCGGCGGTACGACGATTTCGGCCGGCACGCTGCAACTCGGCAACGGAGGAACGTCGGGGGCGATCGCGGGCGATGTCTCGAACAACGGCACGCTGGCGTTCGATCGTTCCGATACCGTTACGTTCGGAGGCCTAATCTCGGGGACGGGCGCGGTCAACCAGATCGGCACCGGCGCAACGATCCTGACGGCCAACAACACCTATACCGGGGCGACGGCGGTCACTGCGGGGACGCTCGCGGTCGGCGACGCATCCCATCCGCAAGCGACGATCGGCTCGGGGAACGTATCGGTTGCCTCCGGTGCCGCGCTCGGGGGATACGGGCAAATCGCCGGCCCGGTCCAAAACAGCGGCACGCTTGCCGCGGCAAACGCATTGCCACTCTTCGCAACCGGTTCAACGGGTACGTTGCAAATCGGCGGTTCGGTCACGAACGGCGGCACGCTGCAACTCGCAGCGGCCAACGGTAGCCCAGGGAACGTATTGCATATCGCCGGCAATTACACCGGCAGCGGCAATAGCCGGTTGGTGCTGAATACGGTATTCAACCAAGGGGGTGCCGCATCGCAGACGGATCGGCTCGTCGTCGCAGGAAACGTCAGCGGCAGCACGGCAATCGCGCTGAATCGATTGGGTACCGGCGCACAGACCGTCGGCGATGGCATCCAACTCGTGCAAGTCGGCGGTACCTCTGCGACTAACAGCTTCCGTCTTGCAAGCCCCGTGCAAGCAGGCGCGTATCAATACATGCTTTACCAAGGCGGGTCCACGGACTCGAATAGCTGGTATCTGCGCTCGCAGCTAGAACAAGCCGTGGCTTCGCCGGCAGACTCGAGCGCGTCGCCGGGCGGCTCGACCCCGCCGGCGACGGGCGCCGCCACTCATGCGGCTGCCGGTGCGGCCGTCGCGTATCGGCCGGGCGTGGTCGGCTATTCGGTCACGCCGCTGCTCAACGCCGACTACGGTTTCACGGTGCTCGGCCGCCAACATGAGCGCGTGGGAGACGAGGTCGGCGCCGGTGCAATGCAGGCGGCGCATAGCGACGGAGTCTGGGGCCGCATTGGCGGACAGAGCGTCGATGCGGATGCGGGAAGCCGTTTCTCGGCCGACGAACGAACGTTCTTCGCGCAGTTCGGCAAGGACTGGACGCTCGGACATGATTCGAGCGGCGGCAGTACACATGCCGGCGCAACCGTGACGTTCGGCTCGACGTCGGCCTCGTTTAGCGACAACCTGCGCAGTATCACGGGACAATTATCGAATGCGACCGGTACCGTCGAAACACAAGCCCAGTCGGTCGGCGGTTACTGGACACGCTATCTGCCCGACGGCGCTTACGTGGACGCTGTCGGGCAACTCACGCATTATCAAAATCGTTATGGCGATATCTTCGGCGACAGCGCGAGCCAGAACGGATTCGGCGCCGGTATTTCCGGCGAGGTCGGCAAGCCGTTCGCGTTGGGCGGCACGGGAGCGGCCCTCGAACCGCAGGCGCAACTGCTCTATCAGTATCTGCATCTGAACGGCTTCAATGACGGCGTCTCGCAAGTTGGCGCGAATTCAACGAATGGGCTGCGCGGCCGTCTCGGCTTTCGCTTGTTCAAAGCCAATCTATCCAACGATTCGAAGACGTCGAATATGACGCCGTGGTTCACCGCCGACGTGTTGCACGATTTCGTCGCGCCGGGGCAGACGAGCGTGGGAGGTACCCCGTTCGACAACCGGTTGGGCCGGACTTGGTACGAACTGGGCGTAGGCATCACGGGCAGCTTCGGCAAACGTTCAACTGTCTATGCGGATGTCCGATACGCGCGCAATGCCGGCGGCGATTATCGACGCACCGTATTCGGACAGGCGGGCTACCGGTTCAACTGGTAACGCCGGTACCGACCGCGCGCAGGCGGCTTGCACCAACGTGACGTCGAGCGCGCGGGCGGCGGGAGACCGATTGAATCTCCCGCTGTCACACTTTTTAAATACAAAACCGGATTAGGTCGTAATACTATTGCGCGACTGCCCGAGGGTGGGGCGCCGACTTGCGTGCGTTCTCCCCCCTATCGCCAGTACCCCAATCGCTGCCTCGAATGCGGGCGCATCTGGGATCTCAGTTCGATTCGCTGATCGTCGGTCGTCCCAATATATGGACGATTGTTAAATTTCGAAAAATCCCGGGTCTCCGTATTGTAAGACTCAGACAAAACACATAGATTGCGCGCACATATAACGGGGGAATGCGAATGAGACTGGTTCTGGAGCCTCGCCATCTGTTCGATGGCAGCGTGGCGGCGGTTGCAGCAAAAACAACCCATGCCATGGTCGAGCAACGGCACGATCATCCGGCCGCCGATGCATCAGCGTCTTCTCATCGCGATACCCATGATGCAGCCGAGCACCACGGCCCGGCCGACGCTTCGCACGTAAGCGGATCGCAAGCCGCATCGCTCGCACAAGCCGCCGCCTCGCATGTCAATACCGACGTGCCGGCCTTAGCGCCCAATCCGAAGGCGACCGAGGTCTTGTTCGTCGATCCGCGCGTGGCGAACTGGCAAACGCTCGCGTCGAGCGTCGACAAGAACGTCCAGGTCGTGCTCATCGATCCGAGCCGCGACGGCATCAGCCAAGTGACGGAAGCGTTGCAAGGCCGGTCGGATCTTAAATCGATCCAATTTCTGACCTATGGGTCGGCAGGGCAGATCGAACTCGGCAACGCACCGATCACCGCCGACGCACTCGCCGCGGCCAAGCAACAGGTTGCCTCGTGGAGCGACCATCTTTCCTCGAATGCCGATATCGAATTCTGGGGTTGCGACGTCGGGCAGGGTGAGAGCGGACAGCAGTTCGTCGACACGGTGCATGCGCTGACCGGTGCGCAAGTCGGTGCGTCGACCGATGCAACCGGCGCCGCGTCGCTCGGCGGTAACTGGACGCTCGAGCGCACGACCGGTGCGCTTGCGATCGGGTCGCCGTTCAGCGAGTCCGCCATCGCGGCCTATCAGGGCGTGCTCGATACGCCGGTTCCGAGCGTCACTTTCGTCTCCGGCACGGTGCCGCACGATGTCTTGCTCGGCGGTACGTTCACCGAAACGGTGCAGTTCCAAAACACGGCGTCGAACGCGGCCGGTTATGGGCCGTTCATCGATCTGTACGTGCCGAGCGATTCCGCCGAGAACGTGACGCTCACGAGCGCAACGTATCTGGGCACGGCGGTGACCGTCGACAAGGTGACGCTCTCGACGAACATTCCCGGTCACGTCGGCACGCTCGGCGCGCTGCATCCGCTCGCGCTCGACAGCAGCGGCAATCCGCTGTTCGTGGCTGCGCCAAGCGGCTACCAAGCGGGCGATTCGATGTACGTCCTGCAATTGCCGTTCGGCAGCTATACGCCGGGCGAGCCCGCCGCGCAGATCCAATTGACGTTCTCCGTCGCCAACACGACCGAGCTCTCGAGCATGCATGGCGGGCAAGCGCTCAATATCTCGGCGATCGGCGGCTTCCAGTACGGCACCGACGCGCTCAACAACCCCGGCACGGATCCGTCGATTCGCGGCACGGCGGGCAGCGCCAGCGTGACCAATTCGAGCGACGGCCTCGTCACGGCATCGACGCAAGTCTCGCTCATCGATGTGTCCGCGACCACCGACTTGCACGAAGGCGAAACCGCCACGGGTCCCGATTTTCCGTTCGACTACGTGATCACGCTGCAGCCGGCGTCGGTGACACAGACCGATCCGATGCAAAACGTGACGTTCACGTTCACGCTGCCCGATCAGGTCAAATACACGGGCGGCACGATCTCGTTCACGGAGCCCGGCGGCGTGCACGGCACGGCGACGTTCAATCCGAAGGCCGGCAGCGTCGGCGGCGCGGGCGGCACGGTGACCGTCACGTTCACCTCGCTCGGCACGGACGCGTCCAATACGCCGACCCTGATCAAGATTCCGGTTTTCGTGCCGCAATTCGATGCGTCGGGGGCGTCGGTGCTCGGCACGGCGGGTCAGCCTCGTACGATCGATACGACGGCGATCTACAACTACACGGGCTCGTGGACGGCGGTGAGCGGATCGCTCGATCACGCGGCGGGCGCGCAGACGGTTGCGGGCGACAGCTCGACGAATTCGACGTCGACGTCGTTCGTCGCCAAATCGCTTGCGATCCAAGTGACGGACGACGCGCCGGGCGGCAACATCGTTCCGGGGCAGGTCGTCGGCTATTCGGTCAACTTCCAGGTCTCCGACTACTACGCGCTGAACCAACTGAACATCGCCGATTTGATCGGCGACGGCATCTCGCTGCTCGCACCGTCCGATGTGGGTTATGCAACGCCGACGCTGTCGCTGACGACGGCGGGCTCCACGCATTCGTATTCGTTCGGCGATGCGTCGAACAACGTCGAGAAGACGATCAATGGCCAGAGCGTCGCGGAAAGCGGCTCGAACGGCTCGAACTGGAGTTACACGCGTGACGATACGGGTTCGACGTCGAACCCGGGCTCGACCGCGTTGACGTTCGACGTGGGCCAATTGATCGAAGCGAACCTCGGCGGCACCGCATTCGCGGGCGTGTTGCAGGGGGGCGCGGTCAACGGCAGCGGTGGGCCGACGCAAGGGACGATCTCGTTCAAGGCGAAGGTACTCGACAAGTACACGAACGCGAACAGCGGCAACAGCGTGCGCGAGAAGGACTCGATCGCCGACGTCGTGACGACGCAGGGGACGAGCGCGGCCGTCGTGACGGTGGACAACGTCGCGCACACGATTACGGGAACGAACGGAACCGTCAGCGACGGGTCATCGGTGACGAACGAAGTCGCGCCCGGTCAGCTCGTGCTGCAAGTCGTGGCCGTCAACGGCCAAACCGCGGACTTGACGGACATCAAGCCGGGCGACACGGTCACCTATGCGATGACCTATCAGTTGAACTCCGGCGATTACGGCAATCTCGATTTGACGGCGTACCTGCCGCTGCCCGTGTTCTCGACGACGGACCCGCTCTCCAACGGCGGCAACGTCTCGACCTTTACGATGGACAGCAGCGACGCGTTCCCGACGGCCGGCACCTATAAGCTCGTCAACCCGCTTTCGGGCGAGAACACGCCCACGGTCACGACGAACGGTACGGCCAATAGCATCTCGTTCAATTTCGGCGATCGTGACGATCCGACGAACGCGCCCGGGCAGCAGGTCGTCGTCTATTTCAGCGCGGTCGTGTCGAACAAGCCTTTCGCGAACGGCTTGCAACTGACGACGCAAGGGGGCAGCACCTATACGAACGCGGCGGGCCAAACGCTGGCCGCCGCGGCGATCAAGCAAGTGCCGCTGGAGGAACCGGAACTCGCCACGAAGACGGGCATCGTCTCGATCGTCGGCGACGGCGGCGCGTCGAAGGGCACGTACTCCGCCGATTCGTCGAACGCCTCCAGCGTGACGTGGCCGTCGCAGACGAACCTGACGCCGAGCGGGAGCGGCAGCAGCCCATTCGCGCCGGCGGGTACGGCCGCCGGAACGAATCCGTTCACGGGCAACGGCGACCCGCTTACCGCGGACAACCTGAACGTGAAAAGCGGCGACGGCGGCGATCTCGCGCGCGTCGTCTCGACCGTCGAAAACCAAGGGGGATCGGCTGCCTACGACGTCACGATCCAAGGCACTTTGCCGTCCGGCTTCTCGACGAGCGACGTCCAGAACTTCGCGATCTACAACTCGTCGGGGCAGCAGATCGACTCGGGCGTGACGGCGGCGCAGTACTTCGGCGCGGGCGGCGTGAAACTCGCTTCGTCGATCGCCGCGCACGATAACGTCTACGTCGTCTATGACCTGAAACTGCCGACGGCGCAGGAGACGGGCGACACGCTCACGTTCTCCTCGAACGTCGTCAACTGGGCGAGCGTCGCGGGCGGCGTTGCGAGCGGCAATGGCTTCGTGTCGGGCTCGGGTGCGTCGGCGCAACCGCTCGGCGAGAATGCCGCGGCGCTCTCCGATTCGGCCGTCGCGAATCTGTCGGCGCCGACCGTGACGAAGACGATCATCGGTGCGAGCGATACGAGCGACATCCCGCTCACGGGTACCAACAACGTGACGCTCGGGGAAACCGTCACGTACCGAATCACGGTGACGTTGCCGCAAGGGACGACCGCTAACGGCGCCGGCTTCGTCACGCTGACCGACTCGCTGCCGGCCGGCATGACGTTCGGCAGTCTCAATTCGGTTACCTTTGCCGGCGTGAGTTCGGCGGGCGGGGCGGGCGCCGTGACGTCAAGCGTCTCGGGCAGCACGATCACGTTCACCTTGGGCAGCTCGCTAACGAATTCGCAAGTGGATGCCAACGGCACGATCACACTCGTCTACACGGCAACCGTCGCGTCGACCGATACGCCCGCCGACGGTACGGCCCGCACGAACAGCGTGGTCGTCAACTACGATTCGACGCAAACGTCGCCCGCTTCGTCGGTGACTATCCACGAGGTCGATCCGAACGTGGCCGAAACGATCACGGTCAAGGATACGAACAGCGGCACGGCCATCGCCAATAACGGTACGGTCTACAGTAACGAAAACCTGACCTACACGGTCACACTGAAGAACAACGGCGATGCGCCCGCGCAAGACCTGGCCGATCTCATCGACTTGCCGGCGGGCCTGAACTACGTCCCCGGTTCGCTGCACTACGTGAGCGGCGGGACGGGCGGCTCGAGCTCGGATGCGTCGGGTCTTGCGGTGGGGCTGACCTCGCTCGGCGTCGGTCAAACGGCGACGTTCACGTTCCAAGCAACGGTGGCGCCGAATCAGACGGCCGGCTCGTCGATGACGGTCAACACGCCGAACGACGGTACGTCGGGTACCTACTATTCGCTGCCGGGCACCGCGCAAGGACATAAGTACACGGACAACGCCGGGACTACCGTCAAGATCGCGCAGATCTCGCCCGCACTCTCGATCACCGGCGAGTCGAACAACACGGATACGGTTCACACGCCGTCGCAGACGAACACGCAAACGTCGGTGTCCGCGACGGTCGGCGAGATCGTGACGCTGCATGGCTACGTGCAGATCCCGGAAGGGGCGAACCCGACGACGCTGGATTTCACGCTGCCGCCGGGCCTCCAATACCTGAACGACGGCAGTGCGAAGATCGCGTTCGTCAGTCCCAACGGCGATTTGATTTCGAGCGACGGCACGCTATCGGGCGTCGCGCAATTCCAGGACGGCAACTCGGGCGGTGCGAACTACGTCGATCCGGCCACGGGCACGACGACGGCCGGCGACGTCGCGACGTTCAAGCCGACGAGTCAGTTGCCGTCGAATGTCGTCTCGACGACGGGCGGTCACGTCACCATCGACCTCTCGACGCTGAGCAACAACGACGGCTCGCCGATCGGCAACTACGTCCTGGTCGAATTCAACGCGGTCGTGGGCAACGTCGCGGCGAATACACAGGGCGCGGCTGCGATGGCCGCTTCGTTGACGGTGGGCGGCGTGACCTCGAACAACGTGAACGTGTCCGTCCAAGAGCCGAACGTGACGATCACGAAGACGGCGACCGCCGTCGACAATGCCACGGGCACGGTCACCTATCAAGTGACGGTCAAGAACACCGGCACATCGACCGCATACAACGTCGTCGTCGACGACCCCGCTGCGGCGAACGAGAATCACGTGACGTTCGTGAGCGCGACGGGTGCCGGTGTCGGCGGCGCAGGCCAGGCCGGCACGACGTCGAGCGATTTCAACTACGCGATCGGGCAATTAGGCGCGGGCGGCACGGAGACCATCAGCTATACCGTGCAGGTGGCACCTGGCCAGACCGTGCAGAACGATACGGCATCCGTTGTCTGGCAAAGCTTGTCCGGGCAACAAACCTTCAACGGCTCGACGGGCGGCGCAGTCGGCTCGACGACGGGCGCGCGCGACCTCGATTCGTCGGTCGGCGCCCCCGATTCCTACCGCGCGACGGCCACGACGCAGCTCGGCACCGCGTCGGGCCGGGTGTGGCAGGACGTCGGCAACGATCCGACGACCTATGCGACCTCGGGCGGATCGGCCGATACGGGTCTTGGCGGCATCACGGTCACGGCCAAGGTCACGGAAGGCGACGGCACGGTCGTCACGGAAACGACGACGACGGCAGCCGACGGCACCTACACCTTCGGCGCGTTGCCGCAAGGCACAGTCGTCATTTCTCTGCCGGGCGCCGGCAGCGGCGGGTTGCCGGCCAATGAGACGCTCGCCTATAACGACGGCAACGCGGTGACGGGCAGCCCGGCATCGGCGTCGTTCACGGCGAACGGCGACGCGCATGCGAACGTGAATTTCTCGTATCAAGCGCCCGATACGGCACCCGCGATCGCGGGGTGGGGCGGCAACGCCGACTCGTATGTGGAAGGCGGCGCGCCGATCCGTCTGTCGGGGCCGGGCGCGTCGATCTCCGATACGCAACTCGATGCGTTGGGCGGCGACTACAGCGGCACGACCTTGACGGTACAGCGTTACAACGGCGGCACACCCGCGCCGAGCGCCACGGACGTATTCGGTGCGCTCGGTCCGCTCGCGCTCGCCGGCGGTACCGTCACCTACAACGGCTCGGCGGTGGGCACGTACACGGAGGCCGGCGGCAAGCTGTCGATCACGTTCGGGGCCGGCGCCACGGCAACGACAGTCGGCGAGGTCCTCGACAACCTGGCGTATTCGAGCACCGATACGAGCACGGTCAGCACCGGGATCCGAATCGGCGCGACGCTCGACGATCACAACGTCTCTGGGGCGCAGGGCACGGGCGGCAATATGACGAGCACGCCCGTGTTCGTTACCGTCAACGAAGTGCCGGGCGCGGGTTCGTCTTCGGCTACGTTCACCGAACCGAACGACGCCTCGCCCGCGGCGGCCGCGGTCGCCGTCGATCCGACCGTTACGGTGACGAGCACGGATACGTTCTCGGGTGCGACGGTGACGATCAGCGGCAACTATCGGCCGGGCGAGGACGTGCTCGTGGTAACGGGAACGCTCCCGGCCGGTGTGACGGCCAGCTTCGATTCCGCGAGCGGCACGATGACGCTCACGGGGGCGAACCTGAGCGCGGCAACGGTGCAAAGCGCGTTGCGAGCGATCAGCTACTACGACAACAGCGACACGCCGAGCACGACCGCGCGCAACGTCACGATCTCGGTCATGGACGACGTCACGCACGCGACGACGACAGCCGCCGTATCGACGCTCGACGTGGTAGCCACGAACGACTCGCCGGTCCTGAACGGCCTGCCTGCGACGGCAACCTCGCTCGAGGATAACGGCGCACCTTCGGGGCAGGCCGGCATGCTCGTCTCGCAACTAACGGGCAACGGCAACGTCACCGATACCGACGGAGCCGGCGCGCATGACGGCCAGGTCACGGGCCCGGCCGGTATTGCCATCACGGGTGCCGATACGACCGAGGGGACGTGGTGGTATTCGACCGATAACGGTGCGCATTGGACCGAATTCGCGGGCCAAGGCCAAGCGGCGATCTCGCCGAACAACGCGCTTCATCTGGTCGCCGACGGCAACACGCGGATTTATTTCGAGCCGGCCAAGGCCGACTGGAACGGGACCGTGAACAATGCGTTGACGTTCCGCGCATGGGATCAGTTCGACGGCGTCGCAAACGGCACGATCTCGGCATTGCCCACGACGGGGACGTTCGGGCAGGGGATCAATACGGCGGCATCGGCTTATTCGTCGGCCCTGGAGACGATTCCCTTGAACGTCGTGGCCGTGAACGATGCGCCGATCGCATCGGGCAGCGTGAGCATGCCGGCGGTCCCTGAGGATACGGCCGCCGCCTCGCCGCAAACGGTCGCTTCGTTGTTCGGCTCGCATTTCGGCGACAGCGCCGATCAGCAGCAAAGCGCATCGAATCCGGCCGGCTCCACGGCGAATACGCTGGCCGGTATCGCCGTGACCGGCAACGCGGCCGATCCGAGCCAGGGCGCCTGGCAGTATTCGACCGATAACGGCGTGACCTGGCATACGATCGCCACGACCGGACTGTCGGATTCGAATGCGCTCGTGCTGTCTTCGTCGGCCGAAGTCCGGTTCGTGCCTGCGGCCAACTTCAACGGCGAGCCCGGTCAGTTGACCACGCGTCTAATCGATACGTCCAATACGCTCGTCACCGGTACCGTGACCGGCGCGCAACTCGGCGCGACGGATACGGCGATCGAAGGCGTCGACGTATCGGGCGCGCATAACGGAGGCTCGACGGCCGTCAGTGCGCAGACGGTCACGCTCGGCATCGACATCACGCCGGTCAACGATGCGCCGATCGCCAGCGGCACGGCCACGATCGGCAGCGTCAATCAGAGCGACCGCAATCCGGCGGGCTCGACGGTGACGACGCTGTTCGGCGGGGATTTCGACGACAGCACGGACCAGCAGCGCACCGCCGGCAACCCGACCGGATCCACGGCCAACGCGTTCGCGGGCGTGGCGATCGTCGGCGACGGCGCCAGCGCGAGTCAGGGCACCTGGCAGTATTCGAGCGACGGCGGCAAGACCTGGACGAACATCTCCGCCGACGGTCTCAGCGATCGCAATGCGCTCGTGCTGAGCGCCACGGACAGTCTGCGCTTCCTACCGTCGGGCACGTTCAGCGGCACGCCCGGCGCACTGACCGTCAGGCTCATCGACAGTTCGGCTCCCGCACCGGTGACCGACGCCTCGGGTGTCGACCTGGGCACGGTCGGCGGCACGTCGCCCTATAGCGCGGGCACGGTGGCGTTGACGGCCCAGATCAAGCCGACGAACCATGTCAATCACTCGGATGGGATCGGGCTCGTCCCCGACTTCAATGCCCCTAACGACTACAACAAGCTGGGCTCGCGGGTCGATCCGAGAAATCCGTTCGCATCGCCGGACCAGCATTTCCCCGACGACGGCGATGTGCCGCCCGCCGAAGGGCACGGCTATCGGCCAAGCCTTTACAGCCAACCGATCATTCCGCAGGTGGAGCTGACTGGGTCCGTCGGAAACCGCTTCATCATCGAGCAGCAGCAATCGGTCATTGCGGTGCCCTCGAATTTGTTCGACGACACGTATCCGAACGCCGAGCTTCAATACGAGGCGCATATGCCGGGTGGGGCGCCGCTGCCCGCTTGGCTCGTGTTCGATCCGCGCAATCTGACGTTTACGGGCACGCCGCCGCTCGGGTCGCACGGCACGGTGGAAGTCGAGATCGTCGCGCGCGATCAGTTCGGCAACCAGGCGCAAGCGACGTTCCAAATCACGGTCGGCCGCGAATCGAAGGATCTCGAGCAAATGCTCGCCCACATGCACGCGGCCGCGCAAGATTCGCATCCCGCCCGGCCCGCGCATGACGGCGGCATCCGCGATGGGAAGGAAGGCGCGCGTCATGGGGCGAGCGCGCCGCAAACACATGGTGCGAATGCGGGACGGCCGGGCTTGACGGCGCAACTGCGGGAGGCCGGCCCCATCGGAAAGATCTTGCAGGCCCGCCGCATGGTGCATTCCGTCGTCGGAGCGGCTGCGATGCAAGGTGCGAAGTCCACGAGTTAATCGAAGACATCAACAAGCGAACGCCAGAATGAAAAACAAATTTCTTAGCCGCCGCGATGCGGGGCTGCAGGGGACGGTGTGCTCGACGCGCACCGTACACGGGGTAAGCGGGGACCGGATACGCGCACGTCAGGGAGCAAGCCTGCGGCTGACCGGTTTGACGCTGTTGTCGGCCGCGGTGTTGTCGGCCTGCGCGATCAAGCCGGAGCCGATCACGCAAGCGGAGCACTTCCAGCGCGCCCAGGACGACTACAAGACGCTGTACTCGACCTACGTTCCGCTCGCGCGGCCGCTGACGCTGTCGGATGCGATCTCGCGCGCGCTGAAATACAACTACAACGCTCGCCTCGCGAAGACCGAGCAGACGCTGCAGGACCGCCAGCTCGATTTGGCCATGGCCCAGATGCTCCCGCGCATCGCGGCCAATGCGGGCTATACGTGGCGCAACAACGACAACGCGGCGGAAAGCGTGTCGGAACTCACGCGGCAACGCTCGCTCGAGTATTCGTTTTCGGAGCAGCCGTCGCATGCCACGGCTTCGCTCGAACTATCCTGGAACTTGCTCGATCTCGGCGTCAGCTATTTCCAGGCGAAGCAACAGGGCTTTCGCACGTATGCCGCCGTCGAGCGTCGCCGTAAGGTCATCGACGATATCGTGAAGAGCACGCAGGAAGCGTATTGGAAAGCGGTGGCGGCCGATCGTTTGCTGCCGCGCTTGAAGCCTTTGCTCGCCGAGGCCGACAAGATGCTCGAGAACTCGCGCGAGGCGAGCCGTCAGAAGCTCGTGCCGCAACTGCAAGGTCTCGATTATCAGCAGAACATGCTGTCGGTCGTCGGGCAGTTGCGCCGCATGCAAACCGATCTGAACACGGCGCGCGTGCAGCTCGCTTCGTTGATCGATGTGCCGACCGACGTGCCGATCGAATTCGCGCCGATGGATCTCGATTACGCCGCGACGGCGAGCAAGGTCGATCCGCGCAAGCTGGAGGCGCTCGGGCTGGCGATGCGCCCGGAACTGCGCGAAGAGGCCTATCAAGAGAAGATCGATCAGCAGGACGTCTACAAGGAAATCGTCAAGATGATGCCGGGCGTGGGCGTGCTCGGCAGCCTCAATTACGACAGCAACCGGTACCTGTATAACCCGAACTGGGCGCAGCTTGGCGTGAATGCCACGTTCAACCTCGTCAATCTGATCGAAGGGCCAAAGGCGATTTCCGCGGCGAAGGCATCGGTCGAAGTGTCGCGTCAACGCCGCCTCGCGTTGAGCGTCGCCGTGCTGACGCAGGTCAACCTCAGCTATGAGGAATACCTGGCCGCGGTGGAAGACCTCGACATCGCCAAGCAGATCAACGACGTGGAACAACAGATCCGCGTCGCCTCGGCGAACGAAGCCAAGGCGCAAGAAGAATCGGAAGCGGACCGGATCCGCCGCGATCTCGCCTCGATGGTCGCCGAGTTCAGCTACGACCGCACGATTGCGCAGGTGCATACGGCGCTGACCAATCTGTACACGTCGGTCGGCGTCGATCTCGTGCCGCCTAGCGCCGATACGGAAGACCTGGACAAGCTCAGCGAGCGCGTGAAGGGGGCGATCGCCGGCTGGGAGGCAGGGCAGTTGCCCGATAGCGCCATCGCGTTGCCCGCGGCGTCCACGTTCGGCACGCCGGCGGCAAGTGCCGCGTCAACGGCGGCCGATGCGAAGCCGAGCGCGGCGACGCAGGCGTCCGCGGTACCGGTGGCGGCAGCGCCGGGAAGCATCGTCGCGGCGCAATGAACGCGGCTCGTCATTAGATCGAAAAGCTTGGCTGGATCGGGAATACGTATGAAAGTGCATCAACGAAACGCGTCGCGCGCCGGCAAACGGCTCGCGCGCGCCGCAGTGGCCGCCGTCGTGACCGGTGCGAGCGCGGTAGCGGCGCTCGCGGCCCCGGCGTCGTCGCCCGGCGCAATACCTCCTGCTGCGCCGAAGGCGGCGCTCGTGCTGCCGGTGGCGGCTCAGCCGCATGCGCCGGCCGCGTCTTCGGCGGCATCGGCATCCGACGTCCGTGTGCAACTCGTGGCCGACACGATCGCCACGATCGGGGCCCCGATGCCGGGACGGCTCACGCAGTTTCCGCTGCATGACGGCGATCGATTCAAGCAGGGGCAGGTGCTGGCGCGATTCGAATGCGGTGAAAAGGAAGCGGCGCTGGCCCACGCGCGGGCGGTGCTCGAAAGCCGCAAGTCGGTCAACGAAAGCAAGCAGCGCCTGCGCGCCCTGGGCACATCGAGCCAGGTCGAATACGAGGTCGCGGCCGCCGACGAAAAGCAGGCCGCGGCCGACGTGCAAGCGGCGCAATCGCTCGTCTCGAACTGCTCCGTCGCCGCGCCGTTCAGCGGACGCGTATCGGCCGTCTATGCGCACAACTATCAGTACTTGCAAACCGGTGCGCCCCTGCTCGAAGTGCTGAGCGACAAGAGTCTCGAACTCGAGATGATCGTGCCGTCGATGTGGCTATCGTGGCTCAAGCCCGGTAGCGCGCTCAAAGTCACGATCGACGAAACGGGTAAAACCTATCCGGCGACGCTCGATCGGCTCTCCGGTAAGGTCGATCCCGTCAGCCGCTCGGTGAAGGTCTATGCGCGCATCGACAATCCATCCGAGTCGTTGCTGCCGGGCATGAGCGGCCACGCGATCTTCAACCCGCCGGCAGGCATCGCGTTGACCGCCCGGCAATGAACTCGCCGGCCAATGCGCTGAACTATCAACTGTTGCGGCTCGGTGCCGTGCTCGAGCTCGAGCGGCGAGCGCGCGCGGCGGCGCGAGACGAACTCGGCTTTTTGATCGTCAACGAGACAGCGGGCGTCGTGCCGTATCAGCAAGCCGCGCTGTGGCGAGCCGAGCCGAGCGACGGTGAGCGGCTGGTGCTTTCCGGCGTGGCGTCGGCCGATCGCGGCGGGCCATACTACCTATGGCTCGAACGGGTGTTTGCCGCTTTGACGGAGGAACGGGCGAGTGAGATTCGAGCCGACTCACCGCGTGTCGTCGTCCCGGCCGATCTACCGGAGCCGCTCGCGAGCGAGTGGCCCGAATGGTTTCCGGCCCACGCGCTACTGTGCCCGCTCCGTTGGCGCGATATGGCACCGGCGGGCTATTTGCTGCTCGGTCGGTCCGACGCCTGGACCGATAACGATTGCCAACTGCTCGATGCGCTAACGGGGACCTTTGCACAGAGCGCGCTGTTGCATCGACAAGCGCGCAAGCCCAGCGTCGTGCAGCGGTTGGCTGCGCGCAAACGCGCATTGGCCATTGGCGGCGCCGTCTTGCTGGCCGTCGCGCTCTTTCCCGTGCGCGAATCGGTGCTGGCGCCGGCCGAAGTCGTTCCGGTGGACCCCGCGCCCGTGCGTGCTCCGTTCGACGGCGTCGTCGGTGCGCTGCGCGTCGAACCCAATCAGGCGGTGCGGGCGGGGCAGCCGCTCGTCTCGTTCGACGAGACGCAGCTTCAAACGCGCTACGAAGTCGCCAAGAAAGCGCTCGACATGGCGCGCGAAGAGTACGCCGACACGTCGCAGCAGGCGATGAGCGACGACCGCGCCAAGGCGCGGCTAGCCATGCTGGCGAGCAAGGTCGATCAAGACCAAGCGGAGCTGGCCTATGACGAGGATATGCTGCGACGGGCGCAGATCGCATCGCCCGTCGACGGGGTCGCGATTTTCGACGACAGCAGCGAATGGATCGGCAAGCCCGTGGTGCTCGGCGAGCGGATCATGGTGGTGGCCTCGCCCGAACGCACGCAGTTGCAGATCGAAGTGCCGGCAAGCTCCGTCGTCTCGTTCACGCCGGGCGCGGAAGTTGTCTTCTTCAGCAATTTGCAACCCGACCGCCCGGCTTATGGAAAGCTGACCTTCGCGAGCTATTCCAGCACGGCCGCGGCCGATGGCGTCATCTCGTACGCGTTTCGCGCCTCGCTCGAGCACGCTTCGGCGTTGCGGCTCGGGTTGAAGGGGACCGCAAAGATCTACGGACCGCGCCGCTCGCTGGTGCTTTGGCTGCTCAGGCGCCCTCTCACGGTAATGCGCGAATGGCTGTCGATTTGAGCGAAGTGCCGCGCGAACGCGTGGACGCCGTGGATCCCGTTACGCCGGCCGCATTGCCCGCACTGCCCGCATTGCGGGAAGATCTCAAGCTCATGCAGGGGCCGGCGGCCGGCGACGGCAGCCCGACGTGGACCTTGCATGACCCGGCGCGACATCGTTACGTGCGGATCGGCTGGCTCGAATTCGAAGTGCTGGCGCGCTGGGCGCTTGGGAGCGCCGAGGCCGTGGCGCGCTCGATCTCGACCGAAACCACGATACGCGCCACGACGCAGGATGTGGCGGACGTCCTGAACTTTCTCTATCGCGCCGGCTTGATCGTACCCGCCGACGCACGCTCGACCGAGCGCTTCGCGGCCGAGCAGGCGGCGCAGCGATTGTCGCCCGCGCGGTGGCTGTTGAAGAACTATCTGTCGATCAAGATGCGCTTGATCAACCCCGATCGCGTGTTGTCGGCTGTCGTGCCGCGTATCGGCTGGGTCTTCACGCGCGGCTTCGCGATCGCGCTCGCGTTGCTCGCGGCGCTCGGCTTTTATCTGATCAGCCGCCAATGGGATGCCTACACGCATAGCCTGTTGCATTTGTTTTCTCTGCAAGGGGCCGCGCTGGTTGGGCTCGCGCTGGCGTCGGCCAAGGTCGTCCATGAGATCGGACACGGCGTCGTGGCTAAGCGCATGGGGTGCCGCGTTCCGGCGATGGGCGTGGCGTTCCTCGTGTTGTGGCCCGTCTTATGGACCGATACGACCGACGCCTGGCGCTTGACCGACCGCCGTCATCGGCTTGCGATCGATGCGGCGGGCATGGTCGCCGAGACGACGCTTGCGGTTTTTGCGTCGCTCGCGTGGTCGGTTCTACCCGATGGCGCGCTGCGCACGGGCGCGTTTTTGCTGTCGAGTTCCACCTGGCTGCTGACGATCGCGATCAACGTCAACCCGCTGATGCGCTTCGACGGCTATTTCCTATTGTCGGACTGGCTCGACGTGCCGAACTTGCAGGAGCGTGGCTTTGCGATGGGACGCTGGTGGTTGCGCGAGGCGTTGTTCGGGCTCGGCGACCCCCCGCCCGAGCAGTTTCCGCGCAACAAGCAGCGGATCTTGATTGCCTATGCGCTGGCCTGCATGGTGTATCGATTCTCGCTTTTTCTCGGCATCGCGCTCGTCGTTTATCACAAGGCCTTCAAGGCGCTCGGCATCATCTTGATGTGCGTCGAGATCGGGTGGTTTCTCGTGCGGCCGATCGTCGGCGAGCTTCGCATTTGGCACTCGCGCCTCGGCAACCGGCGCCCGAATCGGCGGGCGCAAGCGACGATCGCTTGCTGCTGCGCCGCGCTCTTGCTGCTGGTCGTGCCTTGGCGCAGCGAGGTTTCCGCTCCGGCGCTGCTGCGTGCGGCGAAGCAGGCGACGCTCTATGTCGCCGAGCCGGGGCAACTCGTCAAGCAATCGGTCAACGGCGCCGTCGTGGCCGCGGGCCAGCCGGTATTCGAGCTTCAGTCGCCGAGCGTCGAATACCATAAGGCCGTCGCGCTCGCGGCGCTATCCGGTGTGCAGAGCCGCATGAAAGGGCAGGCGTTCGACCCCGATGAGGCGGCGATGATCGGTGTCGGCGAGCAGGAATTGCAAGGCGCGATCGCCGCCGTCGATCAAGTATCCGCGCAAGAGGCTCTGCTGACCGTGCGCGCGCCGTTCGCCGGCGTCATCACCGATGTGCCGCCGATGCGCGAGGGCGAATGGCTGCCGCGCCGAGAGCCGCTTGCCATGCTGATCGATCCGTCGTCGGCCGCCGTCGAGGCGTTCGTGGGCGAGGCCGACTTGCCGCGCGTTCATCCGGGGGCGCGTGCGCGGTTTCTCCCGGAAAACGGCGATGCGCCGGTCGATCTCGTCGTATCCAGCGTCGAGACGAGTTCCGCGCGCGTCCTCGATGTGGCCGAGCTTGCTTCCGTCAATGGCGGGGGCGTAGCGGTGCGCAAGGCAGCGGACAACAAACTCATTCCCGAAACGGCTGTTTATCGCGCGGTGCTTACGCCGCGCGATCGAGACGTGAAAGCATGGCGGCGTTTGCGGGGGCAAGTCGATATCGACGGCGATCGGGCGAGCCTGCTTGGGCAGATCTATCGGCGCGGCGTCGCGGTGGTGATCAGCGAGAGTCAGATGTAGGGGGAATGGCTACCGCTCGCCGTTTCTCTAGCAGGTGCGCCTGTCGGCCGCATTGCCGGAGCCGGGCGACGGCTCGGGCAACAGGCGCGAAAATATCTCCCATGCCAAATCGGCGCTGTCCGAGCGTCGCGACACCTGTGCCGAGACGGTTGCCCCGTCCACTAGCATCATTAGCTGGCGTGCGAGCGCATTGGCGCCCTCGGGCACCGTTTTCATGAGCACCGTTTCAAAATAGGCCTGCATGCTCGCTTTGTGCTCGGCGGCTACGAGCGCGATGTCGCCGCTGCCGATGCCGTACTCGGAGACCGCGTTCACGAACATGCAGCCGTTGAAGCCGTCGCATTTCAGACGTTGGTCGAGCCATTGGAATATGGCGCGGACTTGCGCACGCCCACGCCGGGCGCGTCCCACGAACTCCGCAAGCGAGGCACGGGTTCGTCGATCACGCTCGCGTAACACCGCGACGACCAATTCGTCCTTAGAGCGGAAGTGGTTGTACATCGTCATCTTCGCGATACCCGACTCGACGATGATTCGGTCGATGCCTACCGCGCGATACCCGCGTTCCTCGAAAAGCTCAAGCGCGGTGTCGATAATGAGTTGCTTCTTTCCCATGATTTGCGTCCCCTGTTACTTCGCGGTGACCTGACGCAGGGCACGCGCCCGCAGATAAGCGTTGTTCAGGATAAGCGCAGCCCCTGACATGCAGGCGCCGGCGATCTGCGCGTTGGTAGGAATGACCCCATTCAGCGACGACACAACGAAGGTCGTGATCGGCACGACGTCCATGAAAAGCACGCCGTTGGGCGGGGTCAGAATTTTGTTGCCGAGGTTCCAGCACAGGATCCCGCAGAAGCCGGCGACGAGCCCCATATAGAGCAGGTGCGGACCGATGACGCCTAGCATGGACAGATGGGGTACGGGAATCGCGCGGGTCGCGGACAGCAGCAAATTGACCACCATGATGGTGCTCAGGCCGAGCCAGGTGGTCACCGTCGTGTACTTGAAAGCGGACCACGTCGGGAAGTACATCGCGCTGAACGTATAAACAACCCAGCACGCCGCGCCAAGCACGATCAGTGCATTGGCCGCATAGTTCTGCGGTTCATTCCACAGACCGACGATATCGCCCTTTGTGACGACCAGCGCCACACCGCAAAACGACATCAGGATAAAGAGAAAGGAATAAAGCGGTGGCCGGATTCGGCGCACCGCCGAATTAAGCAGCAAGCCGATCATCGGCTGCGTGGCCATCATGATGGAGGCGGTCAGCGCGCCGTCGCGGCCTGCCAGTTGCTGTCCGAGGAACACGAAGAAGCCGAAGCCCGCGAAACCGATCGAGCCTAGGAACCAGGCAAACGCGATCCGTTCTCCTTTCAGGCTCAGCGTCCCGACGCCCTCACGGGCCACGAGCAGAATCAGAAACGCAGTACCCGCGATCAGGTAGCGCAGTGTCGTGAAAGTGAACGGGTCGATGTGCCGCAACGCGTCCGTCATCACGGGGAACATCACGCCGAACGAGAACGTGGCAGCCACGCAAAACAGCACGCCGCGTATGTACGAACCGCAGGTCGAAGCCTGGGGCGGGGTTGCAGTGACGGCAGTCGACATGTTGGTGGACACAGCAAACTCCCTGGCTCGATTAATTCCGCCGCGCGCAGATATTTCGCGGCATCGCGAGCGGGCGGGTTCATCATAGGATAGGTATGACGTTATGTCTATAAACAGAAGGAAAAATAGAGCGTTTCGATGCGTAAACGGCGTGGCATGGAGGCGGATTAGTCCTTAATACAAGGTCGACGTGACGAGTTGTCTTATGATCGATGAGTGGGATTCAAAGGAGTTAAATGGCATAAAAATAGGTATACCTACCTGTATAAAAAATCACGGAGATCCGGTCCGTTTCGGGAGGGGCTTGGCCCTCCCGCGAGCGCCCGCTCATCGCCTGCAAAATCGTCCAATACTTTTTTCGCGGGCGCTTCTAGCATTCTCTCCAGCGAGCTTTATTTGAGGAGAGAAGTAGTGTTCTTGCAGACCGAAGGACTTCCGTCGAGTGAGGTTTCAGCGCCCCCCGAGCCGCAGCGTTGCGTGATCGTCGTGGATGCGGCGTTGCCACCGGGCAAGGCATCGAACGCGGCGGCCGTTATCGCCTTTACGTTGGGGCAGCGTCACAGTCACCTGGTCGGCGCTCAAGTACTCGATAAAGACGGCACGGCACACCCTGGCCTGATACCCATCGGCATCCCGATCCTGAAAGCGACGGATGGGCAACTGATCGAACTGCGCCAAAAAGCGTTGACCCACTGCGACGTCGTCGATTTCCCGGTGCAAGGGCAAGCGACGACCGACTACGCAGCCTTCTTAAAAGCAGTGAGCATCTTGCCGGGCGATTCGCTGCGATTCTTGGCCGTCGGCCTTGTCGGCGCCAAGAAGCGCGTTGGCAAGCTCGTCGGCGGCTTCTCGCTGTTTTCATGATGGAAGCCGGCCTTACCGCGACGCTCGACGGCCGCATTTGGTCCATCGGCATCGATCGCCCGAACAAACGCAACGCGCTCGACGAGATATTGTTCGATGCGCTCGCCAATGCGCTGTCGCTCGCGCAAGCGGACCCGCGAATTCATTGCGTCTTGTTGCGCGGCACCGCCGAGTGTTTTTGCTCCGGCCACGACACGACTCGGTTCGAGGCCCTGTGGCCGCAGCCCGACAACGGGGTCGTCGTACGTTGCATCGACGCCTTCTTGAATCTGTCGAAGCCGCTTCTAGCCGCGGTGCGTGGCCCCGCGGTTGGATTCGGCGCCACGCTGTTGTTGCACGCCGATTGGATCGTGGCCGGCGAAAGCGCGACGTTCCGCTTTCCCTTCACCGCTCTCGGAATCGTCCCGGAGGCGGGCGCAACGGCGCTCCTCGCTCGCCGCGTCGGCGACTTGGCCGCTCGCGACTGGCTGATGAGCGGCCGCCCGGTCTCGTCGCGTGAAGCGTTGCAGCGGGGCTTGGTTTCAAGCGTGAGGCCCGACGCCGATGTTCTTGCCGCCGCCAACGACTACGCGGCGTCTCTGGCCGCCAAGCCATTGGATGCCCTCATGACGACGCGTCGCTTGCTGCTCGAGGGCGCAACGCTCAACGCGAGGCAGGCCGTCGCTAGCGAACTTGCGCAACTGAACAGGCTGATTCCAACGCTGAACCGGAGCTCGATTTCCCATGGCTAAGATTCACGTCGTCCACGCCCACCCGGAGCCACGCTCCTTCTGCACGTTCATGGCCCACGAAGCCGTGCGCGTACTGAAGTTGCGTGGCGACGATGTGACCTTCTCCGATCTCTATGCGCTCGATTTCGATCCGGTCGTTCGCGCGAGCGATTTCGATAAGCGCGCAAATGAAGATTACCTCGTGTATGCGCTCGAGCAGCGCCACGCGTTCGAACAAGACTCGCTCGCGCCCGATATAAGACGGGAAGTGCAGGCGCTACTGGCGAGCGACACGCTCGTAATGGTCTTTCCGCTCTATTGGTTCTCGGTGCCCGCGCTGATCAAGGGCTGGATCGACCGATGCTTTCTTTCCGGAGCGATGTATGGAGGCAAGCGCATATACGGCCGCGGCGGCATGGCGGGCAAGCGCGCGGTGGTCGGCGTGAGTCTCGGGGCGCGGGAACATATGTTCGGCGCGCACGGCATCCACGGCGAATTGGCCGGCGGCATGCTGCGCCATCTTTTGCAAGGTACGTTGGGCTATGTGGGGTATGACGTGCTCGAGCCGTTTTTCGCGTGGCACATTCCGTACTGTTCCGCCGATCAACGAGAGGACACCTTAATACGTTGGCGTGAGTACGTCGCAAACCTCGACGCGCGACCCGCTATGCCGATGCCTCGATTCGAGGGTTATGATGACGTTTTCCGGCCACTTCCGCGGTCCGCCTCGCGATGAGAACTTCAACGTCGACCCATTCGATCAAGCTATGGCGCGCGCCGGACGTCATGGATGCGGTCATGCTCAAGGGCGAGTTCGTCGGCCATCGGTACCCGCCGCATGCGCACGATACGCATTGCCTCGCGGTCGTAACCGGCGGCGCGGTGGCCGTCGAGGTGAAAGGGCAGCGACGCGTATGCCGGCGCGGCGACGTCATCGTCGTCGATGCGGGTGTCGTCCATTCCGGCGCTGCGGCCGGTGAGGGGCGCTGGAAGATGCGCGTGGAGCACGTGCAGCCGCTCGCGTTGGCATCGTATTGCGAAACGCTCGGTATTCGCCGCCGCGAAAGATTCGATGCGAAAAGCCCATTTATCGTCGACACCGATCTGGCAAAACACCTCTACGGCATCAATTGGTGCTCGGAGGTGGACGACGACCGATTCAAACGCAGTGAAGCACTGGCCTGTGCGGTCTTGGGCTTATACGCTCGGCACGCGAGTTCGGCCGGCGATTTGCCGAAGGTCCGCGCAGAGCCTGCGCTCGTGCAGGCGGTGAAGCACCGCCTGTTGGAGGACCTGAATGCGCGACCGACGTTGTCGACGCTTGCCGACGAGTATTGCGTGACACCGTTCGTGCTTTTGCGCGCCTTTGTGCGTGAGACCGGCTTGAGCCCGCACGCGTTTATGCAGCAAGAGCGCGTTCGTCGGGCGATGCAGCTATTGCGCGAGGGCGCGAGCATTGCACAGGTGGGGGCGCGAACCGGCTTCGCCGATCAGTCGCATTTCACGCGGGTTTTCAAACAACAAACGGGCGTAACGCCGAAGCTGTATCGAGCCGCCTTTCGATGACCCGCGCCGGTAGCCCAAAGCGCGATCGAGGTGGGTGCGCGAATTGGGCATGCTGGACGCGGCGCTCGGTTTATCGATCGCATGTGATATACAGAGCCATATGTCCATATAAAAATATAAACATGGCGCGTCGCAAGCAATAAACTCGATTGCCGCTTCCTCATGGCGCTCTCTTTATATTTGCTGGTACTCGCACTACCAGGAATCCGTTTGTCTCCTTTCCGCCAAGCCGCATGTAATTTCCACCGTGCTCGAGATGCGGCAAACGCAGTCCATTTAGCAATCCCAAGTCTAATGAAAACGTGCAATAAGTATTTTCCTTGTTGACCGGCGACGCCGTTTGCGATTTTATCGCAACGCGTATTTTCGCCAACCCCTCTCTTCTTGATCACCATGGATACCAGGCTACGAGAATTGGGCATCGAGCTGCCTCGCGTCGTACCGCCGCCGGGCAGTTTTCTGCCATACCTCATTTGCGGCAATTATCTGTACCTCTCCGGAAAAGGCGCGCCGCGCCGGGACCTGGCACCGGGCGAAATCGTGCCCAAGGTAGGAAGAGAGGTCAGTCTACAAGAGGCAAATGGTCATGCCCGCGATATCGGGATCTATTTTTTGGCTTTGATGAAGGAAGCCTTGGGCACTCTCGATCGCGTGGAACAGATCGTCAAGGTATTCGGGATGGTCAATGCGATCGACGACTTTACCGAGCACACCGAAGTCATCAACGGTTGCTCGGATTTATTGGTTCAGGTTTTCGGCCGGCGGGGGCAGCATACGCGCTCGGCGGTCGGGGTGAAATCGTTGCCGAAAGGGTTTGCCGTCGAAATCGAAGCGATGGTGGAAATACGCCCCGCCTAGGCGGTGTATCGCCGAGCCGAAGCAGGGCTTGTTCTTTCTTTTCGAAATCAAGTGACTTCAAGAAGAAGATCCATATGCCTACAAAAGATCGTCAAAATTCCGTACCTTCGTCGGAAGACACGCAACAGCCGCGCGCCCATAGCAATAGGCGCCGGGATTTTTTGGAAAACCTGGGTCGCGTCGCCGGCGCGGGTGCGACCTATGCCGCCATGACCGGACTCGGGTTGCTGAACGTACCGGCCCACGCGAGCAGCCGTGCGCCGCTCCTTCCGCGCGTTGACGAACTGTCCGATCGAGTAGGGAAGGGGCATTCGGTTGCGATCATCGGAGCGGGCATCACCGGCCTCGCGCTGGCGTACGAATTGAGCCGTCTCGGTTTCACGGTCACGGTGCTCGAGGCAAGCGCCCGCCCGGGCGGGCGGTCTCACACGATTCGAGGCGGTGACCGCCTGCGGGAATATGGCGGCGTGCAAGAAGTGCGTTGGGACAAGGAGCCGCACTTGTACGCCAACATGGGGCCCGCGCGCATTCCCTATCACCACCAGACGATCATCGGCTATTGCAAGACGTTCGGGGTGCCGCTCGAAGTGTTCGTCAACGAAAACCGCGGTGCGTTGATCTATGAAAGCCGCGCGTTCGGCCGCAGCCCCGTGGAAAATCGCTACTTCGTCCACAGCGCGCGCGGCTGGGTGTCCGAATTGCTGGCCAAGGCGGTCAACCGTCAAGCGCTCGACGACGTATTGACGGCCGAAGACAAGGAAAAGCTGCTCGTCATGCTCAAGGGCTACGGGGAATTGGATGCGCAATACCAGTACCCAGGTGCGAGCCGAGCCGGCTATCAGGTCACGCCTGGGGCAGGCCTTATCGCGGGAGAACTGAATCCGCGCGCGTCGTTACAAGACTTGTTGAGCAGCGAGTTCGCCAAGTCGAATTTGAGTTTCACGGAAGAGTGGAATCAAGCGGCGACGATGTTGCAGCCGGTCGGCGGTATGGATCGTATCGTGCAGGCTTTCGCCAAGCGGATCGGACAACACATCCGCTATGACAGCCCGGTGACCAGCCTGCGCAAGATCGGCGATCGCGCGCGCGTCACCTATCGAAACAACGCGGGAGAGGAGCACGCGCTCGACGTGGATTTCGCGATTGCCACCGTTCCATTTCCCGCGTTCGCCAAAGTGCCCAACGACTTCTCGCCGGCCCACCAGGCCGCGATGCAAAGCTGCCACTACACGCAGGCAGCGAAGATTGCCTTCCAGGCGGACCGGCGCTTCTGGGAAGAGGATCTGCACATCTATGGCGGCATCTCCTGGACCGACCAGGATATCGGCCAGATGTGGTATCCCTCGGGCGCCTTGATGGGTACGAAAGGCATCGTGATCGGTGCGTATATTCGGGACGATAGCGTCGGCACGCGCTACGCCGCCATGAGCTTCCCCGAACGAATCGAGGGCGCGCTGCGATGCGGTGAACAGATTCATCCGCGGTACCGCAGCGAGGTCAAACATGGCGTATCGCTGTGCTGGCCGCAGGTACCTTATGCCGACGGCGGCTGGGCCGTCTGGAGCGACGCGGCCCGAGCCGACCACTATCCGGTTTTGACCCGGCCCGATGGCCCGCTCTATCTGGCCGGAGATCAAATCAGCTATCTGCCCGGCTGGCAAGAGGGCAGCGTGCTGTCGGCCCATGCGGTGACGGCGGCGCTCGTCGAACGTGTGAGCGCACGCGCCGCCGCCTAACGGTTATCGCCGATCGACGCGCGTGCGCCTACCTCATCCGCGGCGGCCGCCGAACTTCGGCGGACGTCGCCTACGGATTGGGCTGCTCCCTCGGTGGGATCGAGTTGCCAACGCAGGATAGGGTGGCTGCCGCCAGCCGGCAACGCCCACTCGCCCGTGGCGCTGAAGTCCCACCCGGAGAAGCTTGCCGGGTTGGTCATCTGAGCGGTCGTCAAGCCGTTCGCGTTTGAAATCGGCGTGCCTAACCCCACGCCAACCTGAGCGCCCGTCGTGTCCTTGTTCCAATAGACGTCGTTTGTAATCACGCCCACCGACGGCATGGCGTCGTTTTCCGCCGCAATGCCGAAATTTTGCGGAGCGACCGGGACGCCGTCGCCATTGATCCACTTTCCACCGGTCACTGGCCCCGTGGCGAACGATTGGCTGATTCTGCCGGCCGGCCCGTTCATGTATACGAGCCCGCCCGCACTACACGAGGCAACCGCGCACTCGTTCGTGACCGCGCCCGTTGCATACGAGTCATCGATTTCGCCGGCGTTGTAGCCCACGAGGCCGCCGGGTCTGCCTTCGGACACCGCGCCCTTGGTACCCGCGTATTCGATGGTTTGCACCGGTCCGGTCGCGAACGATTCGCTGACCGTGCCGTCGTTTTCACCGGCGAGCCCCCCCACGGTTCCGCCGCCGGTGGCGGCGACGTTGCTCGATGAGCGCCAAATGACGCCCGTGCCGGCGTTGGTGCCGACGAGCCCCCCGGCGACAGAAAAATCGCCGTCGTAGCCAAACCCTTTGGTCTGGACCGTCCCCGAAACGTTGACGCGCAGGATGGTTCCCGCGTTATAGCCGGCTAGTAGCCCTATGGTGTCCCTTAAGGGGTTAAAGGCGAATGCGGAGGCCTCGAGCACGGCGCTTCCCCGTAGATTTAGGTCGTGCACGATTGCACCTTCGCCGATGTACGTAAAAAGGCCCACCATCATCTCCTGCGCGCCCATGTCTTCCACGGCCAAGTTCAAGCCGCTGATCGTATGGCCTTCGCCGTCGAATTGACCGGTGAACGGATCGAGCGTATCGCCGATCTGATAGAAGCGATCGGATATGCCGATGTCCTGCCCTAGCGCATAATTGCCGGCGAGATTGTTCGAGACCTGGTTCAAATCCGTATCGGAATTGACGAGCTGGTACGCCGTGAATTGCGTGAGCAAACCGCTGAGGCTTCCCGGATACCACAGTGGGTTCGTAAGCTGCTTACCAGGGCTGTAAGTGCCGTTCATGTCGTAGAACATGCGGACGTAGCCGTTACTGGCGGACCAATCGATCGTGCCGTTGTTGACGATGCCGCCGCCGATATCCCTCGCGCCTGAATCGGCCCGCAATTCCAGATTGCCGCCGCCGCTGTTTCTGATCGTCACACCCTTTTCGAGGGTCAACGAGCGGGCCGATGTGAGCGTCAGCGATGCCGTGCCGCTCCAATCGATGCTCGAAGCGACGTCGATGTCGCGGGTCCAGTCGGATGCATTGATGTCGATCGATGTGCCGCGGTCCAGGTTGCTTTGCAACACAGGTGCGGTCAGCGCATCGGCCGTGAAGGCGTCGGTGGTAATGTTCCATTGCTTCGCCTGCACGATGGGGCCGCCCGCGATACGCGCATCGACCGCATCCGTATCGACGGTGCCGCCGCTACCGTCCGCATTGCTTGCTTGAACGGTGCCGTCCAGCCAGACTCTGCCGTTGCCGGCGACGAGCCATACATGACCGTCGCGCACGGCAGTGCCTGTCGCGCGTAGCACAGAATGATTGCCGGCCAGCGCGAAGATGTTGCCGTCATCGGCCTGAAGGTTGATTTGCGCGGCCTCGATCGTGCCGCGATTCGCGATCTTTCCACCGTCGCCGACCACGACGATCTGCTGTCCTACTGTCGAGTCTTGCAAGGTTACCTTTTGGCCGACACCGAGTTCGACCGTTCCGTTCGGCGCGCTGAGGGTGCCGACGTTGTCGATCTCGTTGCTTGCGATCAGGATTACGTCGCCGCCCGTCGAGCCGATGTTGCCGTTATTGATGACCACTCCGCTCGATGCGCCGCCGCTTATCGATGGTTTCGAAAACGTCAGCGTGCCGCCGTTCATAAAGCCTGCGTTGTCGACATCGAGCGTCGAAGCGACGAAGCGTCCGCCCGTCGAGACCACGCCGTCGCGGCCGACGACGATCCCTTGCGGATTGACCAAGTAGAGGCTGCCGGTCGCCGACAGGGCGCCGAGTATCAACGTAGGATTCGCGCCTGTGACGCGGTTCAGCGTGGCACCGTTGCCGTTGGCGATGGCAACGCGGTTGCCGCTGCCGATCGAAAAACTATTCCAATCGATGATGCCGCGACTGGACGCTTGATTGATCGTGACCGTTGTGGCGTTGCCCGTGATGGAGCCGGCGCCGGCAACGAATTGCCCGCCATGGGGCAGGGCGCCCGCTGCCTGCGCGAGCCCCGGTAATGCTAACGTCAAGGCGGTGAAAAGTGGCGCGAGCGCCGGTAGTCTTGCATGAGACAAGGGGCGGTAACGCCCCTTCGAGGAACGACGTGCCATCGTAGTGACCCCCATGGTTTGGGAAGGCTCGGACCCATCGCACGCCGGCGAGTCCGATTAATCACTGGGTCGATGGGCGTTCCTTAGTTTATTTGTCGTACCAATAAAAACTACCGTCAGCGGCGCCAAGATGACATTGATTCGCGCCAACGGAAAATGCGCTCTACGAATGAACGTAGGGCGAGCAAACGCGGGCCCCGCTATCCGCGCGAAATGCCTGTGTGTAAGCGTCGCCCGTTCGTTCAAGCGCCGTCGGAGGGCTCTGTCGTCTTGGGCTTCAGGCTTCGATGCTGCGCATGCGATTTTCCGAGCTTCGTTGCGTGATGCGACTTCGCGCTTGTCGAATCGGCATCGGCCGTGCGGTCCGCTTGCGTGTCCGAGCGATCCGCGGCGCGGGCCAAACCCTTGTCGCGATCGCCTGAGATTGGGCTGTTCGAGTTCTTGAGTGCCTGCCCGCTCATATGGCTCCCGGATAAGCCGCCGACATTACCCTTGGCACTGCCGGTTCCACCGCCCATGGCCGAGCCATGGCCACCTCCGGATCCGCCGCCTGCGCCACCGCCACCGCCACCGCCGGCACCACCGCCGCCGCCATTGCCACCACCGCCGCCGTTACCACCGGCGAACGACACCGGCGACAGCGCCAAAGCGATACTAGCGGCGGCCAAAAGCGTCAAACGTTTCGTTTTCATGGAGTCCCCCTAATCGAGTGCCTGCCATCGCATTGTGCGAGAAAGCAGTGCGTATTCAAGAGGACGTCGTTACCGTTTGTATCCGGCCGCAACAAGAGGGAATCCGCACTTGCCGCGTGGTGCGGGTTCTTACGGCGTCAGCCACGATCGATCGGGATGCGAGATTCGATACAAGAATTGCGATGCAACAAACCAAAGCGTTGCACGCGGGAGGGGAGGGGCAAATTCTTTGAGCAGACGAAAATGCCCGCATCAGCGGGCATATCGTCTAGTGTGTCTGGCGTTTAAACTTCGGCCGTACTCACGGCCTTAGCCGGCTCTTCCACCTCGGGGGTGCGGATCAGGTAATCGAAGGCACTCAGCGCCGCTTTCGCCCCGTCGCCCGCCGCGATCACGATCTGCTTGTACGGCACGGTCGTGCAGTCACCAGCCGCGAACACACCCGGTACGTTGGTCTGCCCCTTGGCGTCCACGACGATTTCGCCGAACCGGCTCAATTCGACCGTGCCCTTGAGCCACTCGGTATTCGGCACGAGCCCGATCTGCACGAACACGCCTTCGAGCGCAACGGTATGCTCCGCACCGGTCGCGCGATCCTTGAAGCGCAGACCGTTTACCTTGTTTCCGTCACCGGTGATTTCGGTGGTTTGCGCATTCACGCGTACGGTCACGTTGGGCAGGCTGCCGAGCTTGGCCACCAGCACGGCATCGGCTTTGAGCTGATCGTTGAACTCGATCAACGTGACGTGCGCCACGACGCCCGCCAAATCGATCGCGGCCTCGACGCCCGAGTTGCCGCCGCCGATGACCGCCACGCGCTTGCCTTTGAACAGCGGACCATCGCAGTGCGGGCAGTAAGCCACGCCCTTGTTCTTGTACTCCTGCTCTCCCGGTACGTTCACGTTGCGCCAACGCGCGCCTGTCGAGATGATGACGCTGCGGCTCTTGAGCGTGCCCCCGTTTTCCATCCGAACGCTCACGAGCCCACCCGGCTGCGTGGCCGGAATCAGCTCCACGGCGCGTTGCTGCGACATGATGTCGACGCCGTAGTGGCGCACCTGCGCTTCGAGCGCCGCGGAGAACTTCGGGCCGTCGGTTTCGAGCACCGAAATGTAATTTTCGATCGAGAGCGTGTCGTTGACTTGGCCGCCCATGCGTTCGACGGCGATGCCGGTGTCGATACCCTTGCGAGCCGCATAAACGGCGGCTGCCGAACCGGCGGGGCCGCCGCCGACGATCAGGACGTCGAACGCGTCCTTGGCATCGAGCTTGGCTGCCTCGCGTTGTGCCGAGCCCGTGTCGAGCTTGGCGACGATTTCCGCGAGTTCCATGCGTCCCGCGCCGAACATCTCGCCGTTCAAATACACGCTGGGCACGGCCATGATCTGACGCGCGTCGACTTCGCCTTGGAACAGCGCGCCGTCGATCACGACGGTCTTCACACGCGGGTTCAGCACGGCCATCAAGCTCAACGCCTGAACGACGTCCGGGCAGTTATGGCATGACAGCGACATGTACACCTCGAAGCTGTAGTCGCCGTCGAGGGCTTTGATTTGCTCGACGAGCTCCGGCTCGACCTTGGGCGGATGGCCGCCGGTCCAGAGCAGGGCAAGCACGAGCGAGGTGAATTCGTGACCGAGCGGAATGGCCGCAAAGCGCAGGCTCTGCTCGCCGCCGACACGGTTCAGACTGAACGACGGCTTGCGCGCATCGTTGCCGTCGGTGCGCACGGTGATCTTGTCGGACAGCTCGGCGATGGTCCGGAGCAGTTCCGCGAGTTCGCGCGAGCTCGGTTGCTCGTCCAGCGACGCCACGAGTTCGAACGGCTGGTTCACGCGCTGCAGATAGGCCTGCAATTGGCCCTTGAGGCTGTCGTCCAACATGGTGATCCTCGATGCTTGAGAAGTGACGGACTTGGTGTTTCGATACCGGCCGGGCAGGGCCCGGCCGGCGCGTCAATGCGATTGACGGTGCTGCTTGATGCTTAGATCTTGCCGACGAGGTCGAGCGACGGGGTCAGCGTCTTCGCGCCTTCCTTCCACTTGGCCGGGCAGACTTGGCCGGGGTTGGCGGCGACGAATTGCGCTGCCTTGAGCTTGCGCAGCGTTTCGGACACATCGCGAGCGATCGCGTTGTCGTGCACTTCCATCGTCTTGATCGTGCCTTCCGGGTTGATGATGAAGGTGCCGCGCAGCGCCAGGCCTTCTTCGGGGATATGCACGCCGAAGGCGTTCGTCAGTTGGTGCGTCGGGTCGCCGACCAGCGGGAACTTGGCCTTGCCCACGGCTTCCGACGTTTCGTGCCACACTTTGTGCGAGAAGTGCGTGTCGGTCGTGACGATATAGACTTCAGCGCCGGCCTTTTGGAATTCGGCGTAGTTTTCCGCCGCGTCTTCGACTTCGGTCGGGCAGTTGAACGTGAACGCAGCCGGCATGAAAATCAGGACCGACCATTTGCCCAGCAGCGACTGTTCCGTGACTTCAACGAACTTGCCGTTGTGGAACGCTTGTGCCTTGAACGGTTGAACTTGGGTGTTGATAAGCGACATGAACTTTCCTTGAACAGTGGGTTGGGTGGAACGATTCGTGTGATGGGCTCTATATTGACGAAATCTTTTGGAAAATGCAATTCGATAGTCACTATCTAAGCGATAGCGTGAGGCTAATAGCCCCATAGCCGCGGATAGACCGCGTCGTCCTCGCTTTGTTCTAGCTCGTTATGGCTGGTCCTTTATCAGGTCGTCGAGCTCATGCTAGACTCCGCTCCCATGTCGTATTGGCGCAAACTCCTCATCGTCGTGCTGTTGATTCTGAGCCTCCCGGTTCAGTCGTACGCGGCCGTCCTGATGAAATGCGCGGCCGAACCGGCGGATGCTGGCCACAGCGTCACGTCGCACCTCGATCTCGACCTGGGCGTCGCCGAACACCACCACGAGATGCGGCAGATCGCATCCGTGGGCGGCGAGCATCATCACGACGGTAGCCGCCATTCGCATGCCTGTTCCAGTTGCGTGTCGTGCTGCGTCGGCGCCGGCATGCCGTCGGCTTCCGCCGTTGCGGTCCCCGCGGGCAACCTCCTTGTCGCCATCCGTATTCCTTCTTCCGCCGGCGTCGTGTCGTTCTTGACCGGCGGAATCGAACGTCCTCCCCGCAAGCTTCTCGTCTAGTCCCCCATCGCGGCCGATCGCCGGCCGCGCCATGGCGTTTGTCCCGGCGTTTCCGTATGGATTCGCCGGATGATCCACGACGAGAACTTCTATGCGACTTCTATCAGCAGCGCTGCTGGGCGCGGCGGCTAGTCTGCCGGCGTTCGTGCGCGCCTCGGCTCCGACCGACCCCGCCGAGGCGGCAGCCACCGTCCCGGCCATTACCGTCCCCTCGGTCTTCGACGCCTACCGCCCCTATCGAGACGCGGACAATCCGACTTGGCAGGAACTGAACCAAGCGGTACGGAACAAGCCCGCCGTATCCGGCATGGGACACGGTGATGGCGATAAGCCGCCCGGCCATAGTCATCCAGACCACTCGAAGCGCGGAGCCGCCACGCCATGATGCGACGATCCCATTGCGCGAAAGTGGCGGCGGGCGTCGCACTCATGGCCTTGCTCGGCGGCTGCGCAAGCTTTTCCAAAGACGGCGGATTCGATACGGTGTCTTCAACGGCCAAGGACCGGCTCGGCCGGGAAGCGGTCATCGTGAAGACCGATGCCGACCGCGACGCGGCGACCAAGCGCACGCAGGCGTTGCTCGATCAACCGCTTTCCATGGACGATGCGGTGCAAGTCGCGCTGTTGAACAATCGCGGCCTGCAAGCTTCATACGCCGAGCTCGGGCTTTCGGAAGCCGATCTCGTCCAAGCCGGACGGCTGCCCAATCCGGGATTCACGTTTAGCCGTACCCGGGCGAGCAACGGCGATCTGAATATCGGCCGAACGATTTCGGCGGATGTCCTCGGCATCTTGACCCTGCCGCTTGCCGCGCATATCGAGCAGCGCCGCTTCGAGCAGGCCAAGCTCGCGACGGCCGACGCGATGCTCAAGGTTGCCGCCGATGCGCGGCGCGCGTACATCGAGGCGGTGGCGGCCCAGCAAGCGGCCGTCTACGCCGAACAGGTGCGCGATTCCGCCGAGGCCGGGGCCGAATTGGCCTCGCGCATGCGTCAAGCCGGCAATTTCAGCAAGCTCGATTACGCGCGAGAGCAGGCGTTCTACACGGAGTCGGCCGCCGAACTCGCGCAGGCTCGGCAGCAAGCCGTGGCAGCGCGCGAAAAACTGACGCGAGCGATGGGCCTGTGGGGTGAACAAACGCGCTATACGTTGCCCGAGCGCCTGCCCGATTTGCCGAAGGATCGCCCCGATCTGGCGGCCCTCGAGCGATATGCGCTACAGAACCGCCTCGACATTCAGGCGGCCAAACTGCAAACGCAGGCCGTGGCGGCGTCGCTGGGATTGACGCGCGCGACGCGTTTCGTCAATGCGCTCGACGTCGGTTATCTGAACAACTACGAGACCGACAAGGGACGCGAACCCGGCTATGAAATCAGCGTCGAGATTCCGATCTTCGACTGGGGCAGCGCCAAGATCGCGCGGGCGCAGGCGATCTATATGCAATCGGCGAACCGGCTTGCGCAAACGGCGATCGACGCGCGATCGGAAGTGCGCGAGTCGTATTCGGCCTATGTCATCGGCTACGACGTGGCCAAGCACTACCGCGACGACGTCGTGCCGCTGCGCAAAACGATCTCCGACGAGATGCTGCTGCGCTACAACGGCATGCTCGCCAGCGTGTTCGACTTGCTCGCGGATTCTCGCGAGCAAGCGGGCGCGGTCAACCGCTATATCGAGGCTTTAAAGCGCTATTGGCTGGCGCAGACGGATCTCGAGCAAGCGCTCGGCGGTCGTCTGCCCGCGGCCGACGGCGCCGCGCACGCGCCGTCGGAGCTCTCGCCGCAAGTGCCGGCAACGAATTCGAAAGGTCAATGAATATGGTGTCCCGTAGACAATTTCTAAGCGGCTCGGGCGCCGCGCTCCTAGGCGCCGCGATGGTCAGCAAAGCCGGCGCGGCCGCGCTGCCAGAAGCGCCTACTATGGACGGCGCGGGCACGCAACCGCCGCTCGCGCCGCCCAACGGCCGCCCCTACACGCCGGTCGCGACGCTCAACGGCTGGTCGTTGCCGTGGCGGATGAAGAACGGCTGGAAGGAGTTTCACCTGATCGCCGAACCGGTCGTGCGCGAAATGGCGCCGGGCATGAAGGCGAATCTTTGGGGCTATAACGGGCAATCTCCGGGGCCGACGATCGAGGCGGTTCAGGGCGACAAAGTCCGCATCTTCGTCACGAACAAGCTGCCGGAGCATACGACCGTTCATTGGCACGGCATGACGTTGCCGAGCGGCATGGACGGCGTGGGCGGTCTCACGCAACCGCATATCCCCCCGGGTAAGACGTTCGTCTACGAGTTCGAACTCGAACGGCACGGCACGTTCATGTATCACCCGCATGCCGACGAGATGGTGCAGATGGCGATGGGGATGATGGGCTCGTTCATCGTGCATCCGAAAGATCGCGGCGTCATGCCGGTCGACCGAGACTTCGTCTTCCTGCTGGCCGCCTACGACATCGATCCCGGTACGTACACGCCGCGCGTCAACGAAATGACGGACTTCAATATGTGGACGTTCAATTCGCGCGTTTTTCCGGGCATCGATCCGTTGCCCGTGCGCGCGGGCGACCGCGTTCGGATCCGATTCGGCAATCTGACGATGACGAATCACCCGATTCATTTGCACGGGTACAGCTTCGAGGTGGCCGGCACGGACGGCGGGTGGATCGCGCCGTCCGCGCGCTGGCCCGAGGTCACGACCGATGTGGCGGTCGGCCAAATGCGGGCGATCGAATTCACCGCGAACCGCCCCGGCGACTGGGCGTTCCACTGCCACAAATCGCACCACACGATGAACGCGATGGGCCATCAGGTGCCGAACCTGATCGGCGTGCCGCAAAAGGATCTGGCCAAGCGCATCGAGAAGCTGATTCCCGACTACATGGCGATGGGCAGCACGGGCGGAGCGATGGGCGAGATGGAGATGCCGCTGCCCGACAACACGCTGCCGATGATGACGGGCACGGGGCCGTTCGGCCCGCTCGAAATGGGCGGCATGTTTACGGTCGTCAAGGTTCGAGAAGGTCTCGCGCGAAACGATTACCGCGATCCCGGTTGGTACCGGCACCCGAAAGGGACAGTGGCCTACGAATACACGGGTGAACTCCCGGATAGCTGATCTACCCACTCAGGCCGAGCTCGGCTCGGCCGTCGATTCAATCACGTCAACTCTGGAGAAAGCACGATGAACAAAGCACTCGTTTCGATCGCGATCGGTTGCGCCTTGGCGGTTTCAAGCATGTCTTACGCCGCGGGCGATATGGGAAACATGGACATGAGCGCCGGAATGAAGCAGGGCGGCCCGGCGGCGAACGGCATGTCGCACGGCGAAATCAAAAAGGTGGACGCAGCGGCGGGCAAGCTGACGATCAAGCACGGCCCGCTCGAAAACCTCGGCATGGAAGGGATGACGATGGTCTTCAAGGTCAAAGATCCCGCGATGCTCTCGCAGGTCAAGGTGGGCGACAAGATCGACTTTGTCGCCGACGAAGTCGATGGCGCGCTGACGGTGGTCAAGCTGCAAAAGCAATGACGTGAGTCTGTGGGGACGCGCTTCGAGGGCCGTCCCCGTCTCGATCCCTTTGTATGAAACGACTATGAATATTTCCGCTTCCAGACGTCTCGCCGGCCTGGTCATGGCCGCTATCGCCGCCATCGCCGCTATCGCACCGCTCTCGGCGCTCGCACATGGCAAGCTCGAAAGCGCGACGCCGGCACCCGGCAGTACCGTCGACGTTGCGCCGGGCGCGCTGCGCCTTACGTTTAACGAAGCGTTGGAGCCGACGTTCAGCTCCATCAAGCTCTCCGACACGGCCGGCACGCCGGTCACGCAAGAAAAGGCGAGCGTCGATGCGGCCGATCGGCGCGCCATGACACTGCCCGTGCCCAAGCTCGCATCCGGGGAATACAAGGTGCAGTGGGTCGCCATGACGGCCGATGCGCACAAGACCAAAGGCACGTACACGTTCAAGGTGAAGTGATGAACGAGGGGATTCTCGGCACCGTTCGCTTGATATCGGTGGCGATCCAGAACATCGGCTTCGCCGTCGTCGTGGGCGCGCTGCTCAGTCGTCAATGGCTCGCCCGCGGCGAATCGATCTGGCAGGAGAGAATCGGCCGGCGGCTCATCCATGCGATCAGAGCGGCGTCCGTGCTTTCACTGCTCGCCAGTGCGCTGGCGTTCTGGGCGCATTGCGCGCTGATGAGCGATTCGGCGCTGCTCGATGCCGGGCCCGCGGTCCGGTCGATGATCGAGGCAACCGCGTTCGGCCGCGCCTGGTCGATCGGTGCGCTTCTTACGCTGGCCGTTGCCGTGATCGCGTTTCGCTGCCCGAGCGGCGAGCGGCGCATCGGCTTCGGTGTCTGGATCGCATTGGCAGGGGCGGCCTTGGCGCGCAGCAATAGCGGGCATTCCGTCGATACGGGGATCTTCGCTTTGCCCGCTTGGTTGGACTGGTTGCATCTGCTCGCGATCAGCGCGTGGGTGGGACTGGTCTGGGTGACAGCTTACGTCGTCATGCCGCGTCTGCACGATGCGCCCGGCGATGAGGGGAGGCGGGCGGCATCGTTCGTGCAATCGCTTTCAGATACCTCGACGTACGCGCTGATCGTCTTATTCGTTACCGGGGCGTACAACGGTTTGAGAGGCGTCGGCACGCCCGCGAACCTGTGGAGTTCGGCGTATGGCGAGATACTCCTGATCAAACTCGCGCTGGTATTCGTTGCCGCGGCGCTCGGCGGCCATAACCGCTTCTTCGAAATGCCGAAGCTATTGGCGACCTTGCGCGCGTCCTCAGCGGCGGACGCATTGCGGCCGCTGCGCCGGTTCGGCGCGGTGCTTCACGTGGAGTCGGTGATTTTGCTTGGCGTGGTCATCGCGGCGGCGGTCCTCGCGTCGAGTCCGCTGCCGGGAACGACTTGATGGCGATGGGTTCGCCGATGTGGTGCCGGGATGCGCGCATCGCTTTGCGCGCGTCTCGGCGTCCGCGCGCGGCTGCCTATGTTCGGTGGGCCGCGCGCGGCGACCGATTAGTCGCGATAGTGGCGGTGATGACGCCGGCCCCGGTGGCCGCGATAGTCGGCTTCGTACGAATTCGCGCGCGAGATGTGGCCGCCCAATGCCGAGCCGGCCCCGCCGCCCGCCGCCGCGCCGATGATGCCGCCCGCCGGGCCGCCCATCGCATTGCCGGCCGCCGCCCCCGCGCC
>NZ_QUBS01000084.1 GCF_003390925.1 Trinickia diaoshuihuensis
AAGCGAGGCGCCCGCCGCGAGCGGCGCGCAGGCGGCGAGCGGGCCGACGGCCGCGATCGGCCCGAGCGGCGCCGTGACGGCCAGCCGGATGGTCAAGGAACAGCCGGAAGCGGTCGCTGGCCGCTCCCAGCCTGCGGCTTAACGTGTCGCCGCACTATTTGCTCTAGGAGATTCTCATGTCTAGCATCGGACACGATGTAGCCGCGGGCCATGGTCACGACGACCATGCGCACGCCACGCCGCATGGATGGCAGCGGTGGCTGTTCGCCACCAATCACAAGGACATCGGGACGATGTACTTGTTGTTTTCGTTCACGATGTTCCTCGTGGGCGGCGTCGCGGCGTTGATGATTCGGGCCGAGTTGTTCGAGCCGGGCTTGCAGATCATGCGGCCCGAGTTCTTCAACCAGCTCACCACGATGCACGGTCTCATCATGGTGTTCGGCGCGATCATGCCGGCCTTCGTCGGCTTCGCGAACTGGATGATTCCGCTGCAGATCGGCGCGGCCGATATGGCATTCGCGCGGATGAACAACTTCAGCTTCTGGCTGCTGCCGGTCGCCGCCGCGCTGCTCGTCGGCTCGTTCTTCGCGCCGGGCGGCGCGACGGCCGCGGGCTGGACGCTGTATGCGCCGCTGTCGACGCAGATGGGCCCGGGCATGGACTTCGCGATTTTCGCGGTCCACATCATGGGCGCGTCGTCGATCATGGGCTCGATCAACATCATCGTGACGATCCTGAACATGCGCGCCCCGGGCATGACGCTCATGAAGATGCCGATGTTCGTGTGGACTTGGCTCATCACGGCGTACCTGCTGATCGCGGTGATGCCGGTGCTCGCGGGCGCGATCACGATGGTGCTGTTCGATCGCCACTTCGGCACGTCGTTCTTCAACGCGGCCGGCGGCGGCGACCCGGTGATGTATCAGCACATCTTCTGGTTCTTCGGGCACCCCGAGGTCTACATCATGATCTTGCCGGCGTTCGGCATCGTGTCGCAGGTCATTCCGGCCTTCGCGCGCAAGCCGCTGTTCGGCTATAGCTCGATGGTGTACGCAACGGCCTCGATCGCGATTCTCTCGTTCATGGTCTGGGCCCACCACATGTTCGTGACGGGCATGCCGGTGACGGGTCAGCTCTTCTTCATGTACGCGACGATGCTGATCGCGGTGCCGACGGGCGTGAAGGTGTTCAACTGGCTCGCGACGATGTGGCGCGGCTCGCTGACGTTCGAGTCGCCGATGCTGTTCGCGATCGGCTTCCTGTTCGTGTTCACGATGGGTGGCTTCACGGGGCTGATGCTGGCGATGGCGCCGCTCGACATCCAGTACCACGGCACTTACTTCGTCGTCGCGCACTTCCATTACGTGCTGGTGGCCGGGTCGCTCTTCGCGTTGTTCGCGGGCTGGTACTACTGGTCGCCGAAATGGACGGGCTGGATGTACAACGAGACGCGCGGCAAGATTCACTTCTGGGCGTCGATGATCTTCTTCAACTTGACGTTCTTCCCGATGCACTTCGTCGGTCTGGCCGGCATGCCGCGTCGCTATGCCGATTACCCGGCGCAGTTCACGGATTGGAACCAAGTGGTGTCGATCGGCGCGTTCGGTTTCGGTCTGGCGCAGGTCTACTTCCTGTTCGCCGTCGTGCTGCCCGCTTATCGCGGCGCGGGCGAACTCGAGAAGGCCGCCGACAAGCCGTGGGACGGCGCGACGGGCCTCGAATGGACGGTGCCGAGCCCGGCCCCGTTCCATACGTTCGAAAACCCGCCGACGGTCGAGTAACGAGATTGGGCCGATGCCCGCCGGTCGGCGCATGCGATGCGTATGAACGAACCGGCGGGCGGGTCCCCGATATGAGGCGAGGGCGGTACGCCGCGCTCGCCTTCGCAACGAATAGACGATGAATCACCCACACAAAAGACGTTCGCCGGAGCGTATGCGCGCCGGTAATCTGCGGCTCGCGCTGATCTTGGTTGCGGTTGTCGCCGTCTTCTTTGTGAGTGCCGTTCTGAATCAGTGGCTGTCTCACTGAGACGGGCGCCTGCCGTAAAGCGAGGAAACGATGGCAACGCCTTTGCCGCGCGATAGCGATCGGACGCTGAACCGTTCTATGCTGATCAAGCTCGTCGTGATGGCGGCGGTCATGTTCGGCTTCGGCTTTGCGCTCGTGCCGCTTTACCGTGCGATCTGCTCGATCACCGGGGCGAACAGCCTCGTGAAGCGCGACGTCACGGCAGCCGGCGCGAGAAATACGCAAGTGGATTTGACGCGCACGGTTTCGGTGGAGTTCGACGCCAATGCGCGCGGCGCGCTGGCGTTCGTGCCGGAGCAAAACGCGTTCGACGTGCATCCGGGCGCGGTCACGGTCGTGAAGTACCGCGTGACGAACGGCCAAAACCGTACCGTTCGCGCGCAAGCGATTCCGAGTTTCGCGCCGGCGCTCGCCGGGCAGTACTTCGAGAAGATCGAATGTTTTTGTTTCACGCAGCAAACGCTCGCGCCGCATGAGACGCGCGAGATGCCGGTGGTGTTTTTCGTCGATCCGAAGCTGCCGCGCGACGTGAAGACGATTACGCTGTCGTACACGTTTTTCGAATTGGGCGGTCCGGCGGGCGAGACGGTGAATGCGGGCAAGGGCGGCAAGGCCGCGGCGACGCCAACGGCGCCGGCCGGCGCATGAATGGAAGCGAGAGCGGGGTGAGGACGATGGCGTCTAGCGGCAAGAGCAGTTTTGCTCGGACGGTGAAAGCGGTGCTCTGGTCGTTTTTCGGCGTGCGCCGGCGAGCGGACCATGAAGCCGATACGCAACTCAATCCGCTGCATCTGATCGCGGCGGCCATTATCGCGGCGGCCGTGTTCATCGGATTGCTGGTGGCCGTGGTGCATATGGTCACGAGCTGAGCGAGCCGCGGGCGGACAACTTAAAAGCGAAGCGGTGCGCGGTCAAACGCGCCGCGATAGTGCGAAACAATTGGACTGAAGTGGAGAATCAACAATGAGCGGTCAAAACGAGAGCCCGTATTACTTCGTGCCGAATCCGTCTCGGCACCCAGTCACGGCGTCTATCGGCGTGTTGGTCATGCTCGGATCGTTGGCGCTGTGGATCAACGATACGCCCTGGGCGCCGTACACGATGTTCGCGGGCTTGCTATGGCTGCTCTTCGTGCTCTGGCACTGGTTCGGCGATGCGATCGCCGAATCCGAGACCGGCATGTACGGCAAGCGCGTGGACCGCTCGTACCGCTGGAGCATGAGCTGGTTCATCTTTTCCGAAGTGATGTTCTTCGGCGCGTTCTTCGGTGCGCTCTTTTATGCGCGGATGATCGCGTTGCATGAACTCGGCAGCCTCGACTACAAGCTCATTTGGCCCGACTTCACGGCGGTATGGCCGAACGAAGGTCCGGCCGCGCTGGCCGGCCACTTCAAGCGGATGGTGCCGTGGCCCGTGCCGACGATCAACACGGCATTGCTGCTGAGCTCGGGCGCCACGCTCACCGTCTCGCACCACGCGCTGCGCGACAACCATCGCAACAAGGCGATCGTGTGGCTCGCCGCCACCGTCGCCCTCGGTCTGCTGTTCTTGTTCCTGCAAGGCTTCGAGTACGTTCACGCGTACAACGAACTGAACCTCACGCTGGCGTCCGGCGTGTACGGCTCGACGTTCTTCTTGCTGACCGGTTTCCACGGCTTCCACGTGTTCCTCGGCGGCACCATGCTCACCGTCGTGCTCGTGCGCTTGATTCGCGGACACTTCACGGCCGATCATCACTTCGCGTTCGAAGGCGCTGCGTGGTACTGGCACTTCGTGGACGTCGTCTGGCTGGGTTTGTACGTCGTCGTCTATTGGCTGTAATGCAGCAGCAGGCCCGTCCGGCTGGATGGACGGGCCTCGATGCATCGCGCCGATGCGCGATGCATCGAGATGAAATCCCCGTGCGCCGCCTGCGATTCGATCGAGGCGGCGTTTGTCTTTTCAAGTGGGGTGCTGCGGCAATGTGCCGCGGCGAAGCGGCGGGGAACAGCGGATAAAAGGCCGTTTAGCGGCCGAGCGGGACGTGGCTGTAGTCGATCCAGCCGAGCCAATGGGCGAGCCACAGGAAGAGGAAAAGCGAGATCGAGAGGCCGACGCGCGTCGCCAGAGACCAGACCATCCGCTTGGTCTTACCCTTGTCGTGCATCATGAAATAAAGGGCCGAGACCATACTGGCGATGATGAGGATGAAAGCGACGGCAACGAAGATATGCATGGAACCAACCGATGTTCGGATTCGACAAAAAGCAACTGATGCAATTATCGCACCGACGTCGCCTGCTCACGCGGCGTACGAGGGCCCGATGGCAATCGTCGATGGCCGGCTGCGGGATGTTCGAGGCGCGGTTGATCTGACATGAAGATTCGTCTCGTCCCCGCGCTATTGATTCTGATCGTGATGGCGATCACGATCCGCCTCGGATTTTGGCAACGCGACCGCGCGCATCAAAAGGAAGCGTTGCAGGCGCAAATCGATCGTTACGAACATGCGCCGGCGCAGCCGGTCGGCGGCCAGCCGATCGCGCTGGCGTCGATCGAGTATCACCGGGTCCGGGCCGTGGGACACTTCATGCCGGAGCATGTCGTGTATCTCGATAATCGTCCCTATCGCGATCAGCCCGGTTTTTACGTCGTGATGCCGTTCGCGTTGTCCGGCGGCGGCCACGTACTCGTCAACCGGGGCTGGCTGCCGCGCAATGCCGACGTGCGCACGGCGATCGCGCCGTACCATACGCCGCTCGGCGAAGTCGCGATCGAGGGCATTGCGCGCGCCAACGCATCGCGCGCGTTCGAACTCGGCGAAGGTGGATCGGCCGCGCATCAAGCCATCCGCCAGAACCTCGATATCGGCGCATTCGCTCGGGAAACTGGTTTGCAACTGCAACCGTTCGTGATCGAGCAAACGAGCGACGATGGCGATAAGCTCGTACGCGATTGGCCGGCGCCCGCGATGGGCGTGGAAACGAATTACGGCTACATGCTCCAGTGGTGGGGCATGGCGGCCGCGGCGCTGGGCTTCGGCTTATACGCGGCCAGGCGCGCGGCGAAAAAGGGAAATTGAGAGGGAGTTACGCTTGTCGATGTCATCTGAACATTCTCGCGAGCAAAAGCAGCGCGCGCCCGCATCGGCCGGGCGCACGCCGCGCGGTTCTTGGACCAACGGCCGGTGGATGGTGCTGCTGATCGCGCTCGTATGCGCGGCGCCCGTCATCGCGTCGTATCTGACGTATTACGTGATTAAGCCGAAGGGCGGCGCGACGAACTACGGCACGCTGATCGAGCCGCAACGGCCCATTTCGCCGGCATTGATCGTCAAGGACGAAGCCGGCAAGACGATGCCGCTCGCCTCGCTGCGCGGGCGTTGGATCATGATCAGCGTCGATCGCAGCGCTTGCGACGAGGCCTGTGCGACGAAGCTTTATTTCATGCGGCAAATTCGCGCAACGCAGGGCGGAGAGCGCGAGCGTATGCTGACGGTCTGGCTCCGCACCGACGCCGGGTCCGTGCCCCCCGTCATCGAGCAGGCTTATCCGGATACAGGCAAATACATTGCGGATCCGGCCGCGCTGTCCGCCTGGTTTCCGTCCGAGCCCGGGACGACCGACGTGGACCATATCTACTTGGTCGATCCGAACGGCAACTTGATGATGCGCTTTCCGAAGAACCCCGATCCGAAGAAGATCAAGGGGGACATCACGCGGCTGCTGAAGTGGTCGAGTATCGGCTGACGCGCGTCGCCGATCGGTTGGAGGGTAATCGATGTTCTTGCTGCAATTGGCCGCGACGGGGCTTTGTATCGCGCTGCTTCCCTTGAGCTACGTATGGGTCAGGGGCAGCGACGACAAGTTCCGCAAGCTCGTCTGGGTCACGACGTTTCTGACGCTCGATCTGATCATGTTCGGCGGCTTCACGCGCCTGACCGATTCCGGGCTCGGTTGTCCGGACTGGCCCGGCTGCTACGGCACCGCTTCGCCGTTCCTCGCGCACGCTCAGATCAGCGCCGCCAACGCCGCGATGCCGACAGGGCCCGTGAGCATGGTCAAGGCCTGGATCGAGATGATCCATCGCTACTTCGCCATGGCGATCGGCGTGCTGATCGTCGCCCAGACGGCCAGCGCGTGGCTCGCGCGCGTCAAGCGCCGGACGCCGCACGTCTCGCCGTGGTGGCCCACCTCGCTGCTGCTGCTGATCGTCGTGCAAGGCGTCTTTGGCGCATGGACGGTCACGATGAAGCTGCAGCCGGTGATCGTGACGACGCATTTGTTACTCGGCCTGACCCTGCTCGGCTTGCTCGCTTGGTTCGCCGCCCGGCTCACGCCCATGCCGGCATTCGAGCCCGAGATCGCACGCTATCGCGCGTGGGCGCTTGCCGGGCTCGCGCTGCTCGTCGCGCAGATCGCATTGGGCGGATGGGTGAGCACGAATTATGCGGTGCTCGCCTGCACCGATTTCCCCACCTGCAACGGTCAATGGGTGCCCCCGATGAATTTCGCGCAAGGATTTCACCTCTGGCGGGCGCTCGGTATGACCGGCGACGGCGAGGCGATCACGCAAGACGCGCTCGTGGCGATTCATTGGACCCACCGCACGTTTGCCGCGGTCGTCATCGTCTACCTCGCGGTGCTCGCATTGAAGCTGCGCCGTTACGCGTCGCTGCGCAGCCCGGCGACGGGCGTCTTGATCGTGCTCGCGCTGCAGTTCGCGACGGGGTTGTCGAACATCGTTTTGCAGTGGCCGCTGCCGATTGCCGTTGCGCACAACGGCGGGGCGGCCGTCCTGCTGTTGCTGGTCGTTGTGCTAAACTTTCGAACCGCTTCCAGCCGACTTGGCCGCGCCGCCGTTTCGCCGCGCGAGGCCGCACCTGCGTGATCCCATGGAAAGCACGACATTCGCCCGTCATCCGGGCTCCCGAATCTCCCAATATCTCGCGCTCACGAAGCCTCGTGTGACGCAACTCGCGGTGTTTTGCGCGGTTATCGGCATGTTCTTGTCGACACCGGGCATGGTGCCCTGGACCGTGCTCGTCGGCGGAACCGTCGGCATCGCGCTGACGGCGGGCGCCGCGTTCGCGATCAACTGCTTGGTGGAGCAAAAGATCGACGCGATGATGCGTCGAACCGCTTGGCGCCCGTCCGCACGTGGCGAGATCTCCACGTTGCAGATTCTGCTGTTCTCCGCCCTGCTGGGCGGCGCCGGCATGTGGACGCTCTACGCGCTGACCAACGCGTTGACGATGTGGCTGACCGTGGCCACGTTCATCGGTTACGCCGTCGTTTATACGTTGCTGCTCAAACCGGCCACGCCGCAAAACATCGTGATCGGCGGGGCGTCGGGCGCGATGCCTCCGGCGCTGGGCTGGGCCGCCGTGACGGGGCACGTTCCGGGCGACGCCTGGATCCTCGTGCTGATCATCTTCGTTTGGACCCCGCCGCATTTCTGGGCGCTCGCGCTGTATCGCCGCAAGGATTACGAAAACGCGGGATTGCCGATGCTGCCCAACACGCACGGCGAGCAATACACGCGGCTGCACATCCTGCTCTACACGGTCATCTTGTTCGCCGTGACGCTGATGCCGTTCGTCTCCGGCATGAGCGGCATCGTCTACCTCGTCTCGGCGGTTTTGCTGGGCGCCGTCTTCCTGGCCTACGCGTGGAAGATCTATCGCGAGTACTCGGATGCGCTCGCGCGCAAGACCTTCCGTTACTCGATCGTCTACTTGTCGCTCCTGTTCGCCGCGCTGCTCGTCGATCACTATGCGCGCGGCCTGATCGGTCTTTGACCCGTTTATGTCCAAGCTTTCGCTGATGCGCGCCTCGCGCGCTATTCTCGCGGCATGCCTCGTGGGCGGCGCACTGTTCGTTGCCGGCTGCGGCAAGAGCGAGCCGGCGTTCCAAAATCTCGATCTGACGGGCAACAAGCAGTTCGGCACCGATTTCTCGATGCCCGATACGGACGGCAAGTTGCGCACGATGGCGGACTACAAGGGCAAGGCCGTCGTGCTGTTCTTCGGCTACACGCATTGCCCCGACGTTTGCCCGACGACGATGGCCGAACTTACCCAGGCCATGCAGCAGCTCGGGCCCGACGCCAAGCGCGTGCAGGTCCTGTTCGTCACCGTCGATCCCGAGCGCGACACGCCGCAAGTGCTCTCGCAGTACGTGCACGCCTTCGATCCTTCGTTTGTCGGTCTCAGGCCCGACAACGCTCAGCTTGGAAAGGTCGCCAAGGACTTTCGCGTCTATTACGCGAAGGTGCCGGGCAAGACGCCCGAGAGCTACACGATGAATCACACGGCGGCGAGTTACGTGTTCGATCCTTCGGGCCAGTTGCGTCTGTTCGCCCGCGACGGACAGGGCGTCCAGCCCTGGGTTCACGATCTGAAGCTCTTGCTCGACTGATCGGGCCGAATTCCAATGACGATGACAGCGGCCGTAACGGCCGCTTCGTCGTCGAGCTCGATCAGTTCGTTCTCCTAATCGATAGCGCCGCGTCGTTCGATTCGCATATCCATATGCGATCAACGTATTTCCCTTCCAAAGGCGGCTATGACACCATGCCGTGTCTTTTTATTTTTCCTATAAAGAAAGCGAGTTTTTATGCAACGCGGAACGCTTCTCAAGCTCCTCTCGTCCGCCGCAGCCAGCGCGGCATTCGTTATCGGTTCGGTCGCCCATGCCGATCAGGTCGTCAAAGTGGGTACGATCGCGGGTCCAGACGAGCAAACGTGGGCAGTCGTGCAAAAGGTGGCGAAGCGAGAGGGGCTCGACGTCAAGATCGTGACTTTCAACGATTACGTGCAGCCGAACGCGGCGCTCGACGCGGGTGATCTCGACGCGAACAGCTTTCAGCATCAGCCCTACCTCGACAGCCAGGTGAAGCAGCGCGGCTACAAGATCGTGACCGCGGGATTGACCTACATTTCGCCGATCGGCATCTATTCGAAGAAGCTCAAATCGGCGAAGGACCTCACGCAAGGAGCAAAGGTCGCGATCCCGAACGACCCGTCCAACGAGAACCGCGCGCTGTTGCTGTTGCAAGCGCAAGGCTTGGTGAAGCTGAAGGCGGGCGCGGGCACGAACGGCAATAACGCGACGACGCTCGACGTGGCCGACAATCCGAAGAAGCTCAAGCTGGTCGAATTGGATGCGGCGCAACTGCCGCGCTCGCTCGGCGATGTCGATGCGGCCGTCATCAATACGAACTACGCGCTGGCCGCCGGACTCTCGCCGACGAAAGACGCGATTGCGCGCGAGGACGTCCATAGCCCCTACGCGAACCTGATCGCCGTTCGGACACAGGATAAAGACAAGCAGTGGGTGAAAAAGCTCGTGGCCGCGTATCAATCGCCTGAAGTGCGCGCGTTCATCGAGACGCAATTCAAGGGCGCGATGGTGCCTTCGTTCTAAGCGAATCGGCCCCGATAAAAACGCCGCGTGCCTGCACCGCACGCGGCGTTTTTTTATGCGGACGACGACACGCCGTTCATAACTTCCGCTCCCAAGTCTGGGCGATCAAATTGCGCCCGAACCGGCGCTCCGGCTCGGTCGAGATGCATTTGAATCCCGCGCGCTCGAATACGCGGCGGCCGTCGTTGAGCACGCCGCATGTGGTCAGCGTCAGCGTGTCGTAGCCTGCACGCCGCGCGAACCCGATGCTTTGCCCAACGAGCAGAGTACCGATGCCCAAGCCGCGCGACTCCGGTTCCACATACAGCAGCCTCATCCGCGCGGCATGGTCGGATAAGGCCGTCACGAATGCCGCGCCGACGACCGTTTCCTGCTGCTCGGCAATCCAGCACATCGCCCGCTCGCGATCTCGCAGCCGCGACAATTCCGCCATTTCCTGCGCCGCGAATGCCTCGAAGCCCATGTCGGCGCCATACTCGGCCCCGAACAACAGCGCTTGGCGGTGCACGAGCCATCCGTAATCGCCCAGCCTCGGGGCACGCAGCGAGACGGCCGCGCGCGGCGGCGTGCGGTCGAGAAGCCGCTCGATGATGCGCATGGCGGAGATCAGTTGTTCTTGCCCCGCCGCGGACAGTCCCTCCAATACGCCGCACACTTCCTCGATGGCCGCGACTTCGAGCGGCGCGTATGCGGCGCGCCCTTCCGGGGTCAATTCGAGCAACGACTGGCGAGCGTCGGCCTCCGATTGGCGCCGCGTGATCAGTTGCCTGCGCTCGAAGCTCGTCAGCAAACGGCTCAGATAGCCGCTGTCGAGCCCGAGCACGCGCGCGAGCTCCGTCGCCGTGGAAACGGTGCCGATCGTCAACTCGCGCAGGACACGGACCTCCGTCAACGAAAACGGGCTCTTTTGCAGGAATTCATGCAATACGCCGATGTGCTGCGTGTAGAAACGATTGAAATGGCGCACCGCTTCCGCGCGGCGCTGCAAGGAAGTTTCGATCAATGCGGGTGTCACCGTATCGTCTAGATTAGTCAGAACTATATGGGATCGTCGTCAACAAACAAGTTCTGCTCCCCAAACTGGTGGGTGACGAACCGGTCCAACCGCGCCTCGGGCGCACGGGCGTTTCGCCGCGCCGCCGTTCGTTTGGACGAAATTGGTATGCAGTGCGGGTAAATCCCGATGCGGAAGAACCGCCCGAAGGGAGGCTCGATTAATGCGCAAACCTTTGTTACTAAAGGGATCCCAGCTTGATCGACGACGACCGCGCGGTAAATTGACTGGTCCTATTCTGGTTATATAATGGGCTCCAATTTCATCGCCCCCCACCAGCAAGACCGCTGCGGGCGCGTGAGCCCGCAACGACGGTGCGCCTTGCTCGCGCACTCAAGCTTTATTTGAGATAGCAACTTCATGCTGAACGGAAACATCCTTACGCCGGACGGTTGGATTCGCGGCGCGCTGCATGTCGAAAACGGGCGGATCATGGCCCTCGAAGGCACGCCTGTCGATCCTGCGACGAACGGCGACCCGTACGTCCTGCCCGGCTTTATCGATTTGCACGTCCATGGCGGTGGCGGAGCCGACGTGATGGAAGCGGGCAACGCCATCGAAACGATCGCACGAACGCACGCGCGTCACGGCACGACGAGCTTGCTCGCGACGACCATGACGGCGCCGCGCGACGAATTGCTGGCCGTCGTCTCGAGCCTCGGCGAAGTGACGCGCAATCGCACGCCGGGCGGCGCGCGCGTACTCGGGGTGCACCTCGAGGGCCCTTACATCAATCCGGGCAAGCTCGGTGCGCAGCCAGACGCGGCGGTCTCGGCCGTCCTCGATGAAGTGTTGAAGTATCTGGCCGTCGCACCGATCCGCGTGGTGACGCTCGCTCCTGAAATCTCGGGGCACATGGAAATCATCTCGGAGATGGTCGCGCGCGGCGTGCGCGTTCAGCTCGGCCATTCGCTCGCCACCTACGACGACGCCGTCGCCGCGCTGAAGCACGGCGCTTGCGGCTTCACCCATTTGTTCAATGCGATGTCGCCGATGCATCACCGCAATCCTGGGCTCGTCGGCGCCGCGCTCGCGCACGCCGAGTTCGCCGAGATCATCCCCGATCTGCTGCATGTCCATCCGGGTGCGATTCGGGCTGCGATGCGCGCGATTCCGCGCCTCTATGTCGTCACCGACAGCACCTCGGCAACGGGGATGCCCGACGGCGAATACCACCTTGGCAGTCAGCACGTGACGAAATGCATGGGCGGCGTCCGCTTGGCCGACGGCACGCTCGCCGGCAGCACGCTGACGATGGACGACGCACTGCGCAATCTCGTGTCGCTGGGCTTGCCGCTCGCCGATGTGTCCAACCGGATGTCGCGTTATGCCGCCGACTACCTGGGCATCGAGGATCGCGGCCGTCTTGCGCGCGGCGCATGGGCCGACGCCGTCGTCTTCGAACGCGACCTGACGCTCGCCGCCACCTACGTCGAAGGGGAACAGATTGTCGAATATGCTTAAAGAGGCGCTCGCCGCGAGCAACGTCGTGGCGGCGCAATGCGCCGACAGCGCGCGCGTCGAGCAACTGGCCGAGCGGCTCGCCGACGCGCCGCGTCACGTCGCGCTGACGATCGCGCGCGGCAGCTCCGACCACGCCGCGAGTTACTTCGCGAGCCTCGTGATGAGCCGGATCGGCTTGCCGGTGGCCTCCTTGCCGATGTCGATCGCGACGCTGCAAGCGGCGCCGCTGCGCGTTGCCGGCGAACCGGCGATCGCTTTTTCCCAGTCGGGCCGCAGTCCCGATCTCGTCGGCACCATGAAGGTGCTGCGCGAGGCGGGCGCGTTGACCATCAGTGCAGTGAACGCGCCCGGATCGCCGCTCGCCGACACCTGCGAATGGCAACTGCCGCTCTTGGCCGGACCCGAGCGCTCGGTAGCCGCGACCAAGAGCTATATCGCGATGTTGTCGATTTCGGCGCAGCTCGTGGCGTACTGGCAGCGCGATCCGATGCTGCTCGATGCGCTGCAAGCGTTGCCCGATACGCTGCGCGACGCCGCGGCGCTCGATTGGTCGCCGGCCGTCGATGCGCTGCGCGACGTCGAACGCATGATCGTGATCGGCCGCGGACTGGGGCTCGCGATCGCCCAGGAAGCGGCGCTCAAGTTCAAGGAAACCTCGGGCATTCAGGCCGAAGCATTCTCGAGCGCCGAGGTGCGCCACGGCCCGATGGAGTTGATCGATCGCGACTACCCGCTGCTCGTGTTCGCGCCGCGCGGCCCCGAGCAAGCCGGTTTGATTCGTCTCGCGGCCGACATGCGTGCGCGCGGCGCGCGCGTATTGCTGGCCGCGCCGAGCGATATCGCCGATGCGCAATTGCCGCTCGCGACGAGCCGGCACGTGTCGCTGGACCCGATCGCGGCGATCCAAACCTTCTACGTCATGGCTGCGGAACTCGCGGCCGCGCGCGGACGCGACCCCGATGCACCGCGCCATTTGAACAAGATCACCGAAACCCACTGAGCGAGAGATGCGGATGGAACGTGCTGAGGAGTCCCGATTAATGAATCAATCCCCGGACAACGTAGTCCTGCTCGCGCCGCTGACGGGACCGGTGGTCGCGCTCGCCGACGTGCCCGATCCGGTCTTCGCCGGTGGGATGTTCGGCGAGGGCATCGCGATCGATCCGCTCGAGGGGCGTCTGCTCGCGCCCTGCGCGGGCGTGATCACGCACCTGGCCCGCACCGGTCACGCGGTGACGCTGCAAACGCCCGAGGGCGCGGAGGTGTTGCTGCATATCGGCATCGATACCGTCGAATTGGGCGGACAAGGGTTCGCCGCGCACGTGGCCCAAGGCGATCACGTGCAAGCCGGCGACTTGCTCATCGAATTCGATCAGGACACGGTGGGGATGAAGGCGCCCAGCCTGGTCTCGGTCGTCGCCATCGCGAATTCCGATGCGTTCGACGTCGTCGAGCGCGGATCGGGGCGCGTGACGGCCGGCGTGACGCCGCTGCTGGCGCTGCGCGCGAAAGGCGGCGCGAGCGCCGCGCCCAACGCGCAGCCGAGCGACGTGAAGGTGCAAGCGAGCCGCACGATCAAACTCGTACAGGCCGGCGGGCTTCATGCCCGGCCCGCGGCGCGTGCGCGCGAGGCCGTGCGCGGATTGCAGGCCCGCGTGGAAGTGCGCCATGACGGCCGCCAAGCGAACGTCGAAAGCGTGGTGGGCTTGCTCGGGCTCGGTGCGGGCGAGGGCGCGAGCGTCGAGTTGGTCGGTACCGGACGCGATGCCGCGCAAGCCGTCGATGCGGTGGCGCGCGAACTGCTGCGCGAAGTGCACGGCGAGTTCGAGGAGACGCCCGCGCGCATCAAATCGCCGGCACCCGTGGCGGTGGTACGGCCCGTGGGCGCGCCGCTCGACCCCAATACGCTGGCGGGCGTATGCGCCGCGCCGGGTATCGCGGTGGGCAAGCTCGTACGCTGGGACGACGCGGAATTTACCCCGCCCGAACTCGCGACGGGCACGCCCGCGGCCGAAAGCCGTTTGCTCGACCGCGCGCTCGCGACGGTGGACACGGAGTTGAATGCGACGGTGCGCGATGCGTCGCAGCGCGGCGCCGTCGGCGAAGCGGGCATCTTCGCGGTGCATCGCGTGCTGCTCGAGGACCCGACGCTCATCGACGCCGCGCGCGATCTGATCAGCCTCGGCAAAAGCGCGGGCTTCGCTTGGCGCGAGGCGATTCGCGCGCAGATCGCCGTGCTCGCGCAAGTCGAGGACATGTTGCTCGCCGAACGGGCGGCCGATTTGCGCGATATCGAGAAGCGCGTCCTGCGCGCGCTCGGCCATACGAACCCCGCCGCGCGTGCGTTACCCGACGAGGCCGTGCTGGCCGCAACCGAATTCACGCCCTCCGATTTGTCCTCGCTCGACCGCGGGCGCGTGATGGCCCTCGTGATGGCGGCCGGCGGCGCGACGTCGCACGCCGCGATCATCGCGCGCCAACTCGGCATTCCCGCGCTCGTCGCGGTCGGCGATGCGTTGCATGCGATTCCCGACGGCACGCAAGTCGTCGTCGATGCGAGCGCGGGCCGGCTCGAATACGCGCCGACCGAACTCGACGTCGAGCGCGCGCGCTTGGAGCGCCAACGCTTGGCCGGCGTGCGCGAGGCGAACCGTCGCACGTCCAGTCAAGCGGCGGCCACGCGCGACGGCCGCGCGATCGAGGTTGCCGCGAATATCGCGACGATCGACGATGCGCGCACGGCCGTCGAAAACGGTGCCGATTGCGTGGGCTTGCTGCGCACGGAGTTGCTGTTCATCCATCGCGAATCGGCGCCGAACGTCGAGGAGCACCGGCAAAGCTACCAAGCGATCGTCGACGCGCTGGGCGGGCGCACGGCCATCATCCGCACGCTCGACGTCGGGGCGGACAAAGAGGTTCCGTATCTGACGCTGCCGCCCGAGACGAACCCCGCGCTCGGCTTGCGCGGCATCCGGCTCGCGCAGGTGCGGCCCGATTTGCTGGACGATCAGTTGCGCGGGCTCATCGCCGTGCAACCGCACGGCAGCGTGCGGATTTTGCTGCCGATGGTGACGGACGCGGGCGAACTTCAGCGCGTGCGCAAGCGCATCGACGATCTCGCGCGCGCACTCGGGCGCACGGATCCCGTCGAGGTGGGCGTGATGATCGAGGTGCCGTCGGCCGCGCTGCTCGCCGATCAACTCGCGCGCCACGCCGATTTTTTGTCGATCGGCACGAACGATCTCACGCAATACACGCTGGCGATGGACCGCTGTCAGGCCGATCTCGCGGCGCAAGCGGACGGCCTGCATCCGGCCGTGCTGCGCCTAATCGACCAAACCACGCAAGGCGCCGCCAAGCACGGCAAGTGGGTGGGCGTATGCGGTGCGCTCGCGGGCGATCCGCTTGCCGTGCCGCTGCTCGTGGGCCTTGGCGTCACCGAGCTTTCGGTAGACCCGGTCGCGGTGCCGGGCATCAAGGCGCGCGTGCGGACCCTCGATTATCAGCTATGCCGTCAACGCGCGAGCGATTTGCTCGCGCTCGACTCGGCGCAGGCGGTAAGAGCAGCAAGCCGCGAGATTTGGCCGCTCGAATAGGCGGGAAATCCTAACTATTAGGATACCTAACTAATTAGCGGTCGAAATCGCACTTAGACGATAGACTAAAAGTAGCAACGACGAGCCAGACCAACCGGAGGATTTAATGGATGCGAACCCATTCCTAAAGGTGCAGCGCTTAGGACGAGCGCTGATGCTGCCGATCGCGGTATTGCCCGTTGCGGGCATCTTGCTGCGGCTTGGGCAGGCCGATGTCCTGAACATCAAGTTGATCGCCGACGCGGGCGGCACGATCTTCGACAACTTGCCGCTGCTCTTTGCGATCGGCGTCGCGGTGGGGTTCGCAAAAGAAAACAACGGCGTGGCGGCGCTCGCCGGGGCGATCGGCTATCTCGTCGAAATCGCCGTGATGAAGGACATCAACGACAAGCTGAACATGGGGGTGCTCTCGGGCATCATCGCCGGTGTCGTGGCGGGGCTGCTGTACAACCGGTACAAGGACATCAAGCTGCCCGACTATTTGGCCTTCTTCGGCGGCAAGCGCTTCGTGCCGATCGTCACGGGGCTCGCGTGCGTCGTGCTCGGCATCGTGTTCGGCTACGTCTGGCAGCCCGTGCAATTGGCGATCGATGCGACGGGCCACTGGCTCACGACGGCCGGTGCGATCGGCGTGTTCGTCTACGGCACGCTCAATCGGCTGCTGCTCGTCACGGGCCTGCACCACATCATCAATTCGCTCGCTTGGTTCGTGTTCGGCACGTTTACGCCCCCGGGCGGCGGTGCGCCGGTGACGGGCGATCTGCACCGGTTCTTCGCCGGCGACCCGACGGCGGGAGGCTTCATGACGGGCTTCTTCCCAATCATGATGTTCGGCCTGCCTGCCGCGTGCTTGGCCATGTTCCATGAAGCGCCGAAGGAACGCCGCGCGCTCGTCGGCGGCCTGTTGCTCTCCATGGCGCTCACCTCGTTTCTGACGGGCGTGACGGAGCCGGTGGAGTACACGTTCATGTTCCTCGCGCCCGTGCTCTACGTGATTCATGCGGTGTTGACGGGGCTGTCGCTGGCGATTTGCCAAGCGCTGGGCGTCCATCTGGGCTTCACGTTCTCGGCCGGTGCGATCGACTACGTACTGAACTACGGCCTGTCGACGAAGGGCTGGTTCGCGATCCCGATCGGTCTGGCCTACGGCGTGGTGTATTACGGCCTGTTCCGCTTCTTCATCCGTAAATTCAACATGGCGACGCCGGGCCGCGAAAGCGCGAGCACCGAGGCGCAAATCGAATCGTTCGCCGCCGGCGGCTACGTCGCTCCGACGGCCGGCGGGGCAGGCTCGCGTGCCGATCGCTATATCGCCGCGCTCGGCGGTGCGCAGAACCTGACGCTGGTGGATGCTTGCACGACGCGGCTGCGTTTGTCGGTCGTCGATGCCGAAAAGATTTCGGAGCCCGCGCTGAAGGCAGCCGGTGCGCGCGGCGTACTCAAGCGCGATGCGCGTAACGTGCAAGTCGTGATCGGACCGGAAGCCGATATGATCGCCGACGAAATGCGCGCCGTGATCGCGGGTGGTGCGGCCGCCGCTGCCGCGCCGGCCACGTCGGCAACCGCCGCGAAGGTGGCCGACGGCCAAACGGGCCCGCTCGATCCCGATCCGATGCGCTGGCTTGCCGTATTCGGCGGTGCGACGAACGTGGTCGCGCTCGATCCGGTGGCCGCCACTCGCTTGCGCGTGGTCGTGCGCGATCCGTCCGCCGTCGATCGCCAGCGCCTGGCCGCGCTCGATGTCGCATGGGTCTCGGCCGATACGTTCCACATCGTCTGCGGACCGGCCGCGCAACGTTACGCGCAGCAACTCGCGACGCGTTTGCCGGCGTCGGGCGGCCCCTCGCCGCAACCGGTTTGAATGCGGGCCGGCGCCTCGTTCCAGAGGCGCCGGCATAATCGCGGGATTCACAAAAGCGGCGCCTGCGCGCCGCTTTTGTCGTTTCGAGGCCCAGGCTGCCTAGCGCCGCTCCACTTTCACGGCCGCCTTTTCCATCCTCGATTCGAGCCACATCGCGTTGATGATGCCGAAGCCGAGCGCGACGCCGATGCCGAGTATCCAACTGAAGTACCACATGATTCGATCTCCCAAGTAACGAAGCAACGTTCAAAGACGTTCCGGCCGCGACGGCCACGGATCAGTACATCGAATGCCGATTCTGTTCGAGCGCCGCTTGCGTAACCTTGCCGCGCATGACGCGATAGACCCAAGACGTGTAAGCCAGCACGATCGGCAAAAAGACGATCACGGCCACCAGCATGATTTGCAGCGTCAGCCGGCTCGAGGTCGAATCCCATAGCGTTAGGCTGCTCTTCGGGTCGAACGACGAGGGCATGATGAACGGGAACATCGAAAAGCCTGCCGTGAGAATGACGCCGGTGATCATGAGGCCCGTTGCGACGAACGCGGATTTTTCGAAACGCGAACGCGCGAGCGCGAAGGCGGCGAGACCGCCGGCGAACGCGAGCGCCGGTGCGATCGTCATCCACGGATAGCGGCCGTAGTTGGCGAGCCATAGACCCGTGCCTCGATCGACTGTCTTGAGCAGCGGATTGGCGATCGCGTCGAGAGGCGGTGCGCTTTCGATTCGATAGCCCGCGATCGAGGTGGCGATCAATGCGCCGGCCAGCGCGAACGTCAGTAACGCGACGCAAGTCGACGCGCGCAGCGCAATCGCGGCGCGCGCCGCGATTGCGCCTTCCGTCTTCATTTTCACGAAGGCGGCGCCGTGCGCGATCAGCATCGATAGGCTCACCAACCCGGTCAGCAGCGCGAACGGATTGAGCAGCGCGAAGAACGAACCGTGATAGGTCGCGCGCATTTCGTTGTCGAAAGCGAACGGTGCGCCTTCGAGCAGGTTGCCGAACGCGACGCCGAACACCAGCGCAGGCACGAAGCCGCCCGCGAACAGCGCCCAGTCCCATGTCGAGCGCCAGCGCGGATCGATGCGTTTGCTGCGGTAGTCGAAGCCGACCGGGCGGAAGAACAGCGCGAACAGCACGAGCAGCATCGCGAAGTAAAAGCCCGAGAACGAAGCGGCATACACGAGCGGCCAGCTCGCGAACATGGCGCCGCCGGCCGTGATGAGCCAGACTTGGTTGCCTTCCCAGGTGGCGCCTACAGTGTTGACGACGATACGGCGTTCATCGTCGGTCTTGCCGACGAAAGGCAGCACGATGGCGGTGCCCATGTCGAAGCCGTCGGTCAGCGCGAAGCCGATCAGCAGCGTGCCGATGAGCGCCCACCAAATCACCTTGAGCGTTGCGTAGTCCATGATGGTCCTTTGATCGATCGATGACGTGGATTCCGAAGCGCGTGTTCATGCGGGCGTATCGCTCGCCACCTTCGACGCGGGAAGCGGCTCCGGCGGATAACGCCCCGTATGCAACGAGGCGGGGCCGAGGCGCGCGTACTTGAACATCAGCGTGATCTCGATGACGAACAGCGCCGTATAAAAGAGCGCGAAACCGGCGAGGCTCAAATAGACGTCGGTGGGCGTCAAGCTGGACACCGAGAGATTCGTGGGCAAGATGCCCGCGATCGTCCAGGGCTGGCGGCCCACTTCCGCGACGACCCAGCCGAACTCGGCTGCGATCCAAGGCAACGGAATGGCCCAGACGGCCCACCGCAGAAACCAGCGGCGGCGTTCGTCGAGCACGCCCTTGCGGGCGCAGAGCCAGAACGCGTAGGCGAACGTCGCGAGGAACAAGATGCCGAGGCCGACCATCAACCGGAACGAAAAGAATATCGGCGCGACGGGCGGGATCGTGCTTTGTGCGGCGTCGTGGATCTGAGCGGGTGTTGCATCGACAACACGCGGCGTCATCGGTTTGAGCAGTAAGCCGTAGCCGAGGTCGGCCTTGTGCGCGTCGAAGGCCGAGCGGGCGGCGGCCGATGAATCGCCCTGCCGCAGTTGCTGCAAGGCGGCGTAGGCGATCATGCCGTTTTTGACGCGCGCCTCGGCCGATGCGGCGAGGTCCTTCAGGCCGAGCACCGGCTCGTCGATCGAGCGCGTGGCGATGAGCCCGAGCGCATACGGCACGCGCAGCGCGTAATCGGTGCGCTGCGCCGCTTGGTTGGGAATGCCGAATACCGTGAATGCGGCGGGCGGCGTGGCCGTTCCCCACTCCGCTTCGATCGCGGCAAGCTTGACCTTTTGGACTTCGCCGGTGTTGTAGCCCGATTCGTCACCGAGCACGATCACGCATAGCGTCGAGGCGAGGCCGAAGCCGGCCGCGATCGTGAACGAGCGCAGGGCGAATTCCACGTCGCGGCGCTTGATCAGATACCACGACGAGATGCCGAGCACGAACATCGCCGCGGTCACGTATCCGGCCGACACGGTATGGACGAACTTGACCTGGGCGATCGGGTTGAAGATGACGGCGGTAAGGCTCGTCAGTTCCATGCGCATCGTTTCGTAGTTGAACGCGGCGCCCACCGGATTGTTCATCCAGCCGTTGGCGACGAGAATCCAGAGCGCGGACAGATTCGAGCCCAGCGCCACGAGAAACGTCACTGCCAAGTGCTGCACCTTCGAAAGCCGATTCCAGCCGAAGAAGAACAGCCCGACGAACGTCGATTCCAAGAAGAACGCCATGAGCCCTTCGACGGCCAGCGGCACGCCGAAGATATCGCCCACGTAGTGCGAGTAATAGGCCCAATTGGTGCCGAATTGAAATTCGAGCGTAATGCCCGTCGTGACGCCCATGGCGAAATTGATGCCGAAGAGCTTGCCCCAAAACTGGGTCATGTCTTTATAGACGGGCTTATCGGTCATGACATAGACGGCTTCCATGATGACCAGCAGCCATGAGAGTCCCAACGTCAGCGGGACGAATAAGAAGTGATAAAGGGCGGTGACTCCGAATTGGAGGCGGGATAGATCGACGACTTCACTACTGAGCATGGCCGACTCCTTGTGGCACGCGAGAGGCGGTAGAGGAAAGCAATGCGCGGGCGACTTCGGCGGGAGGCATCGACATGTCGGCCGCGCGAGGGTGATTGAAGAACGCGAATTTGAGGGCAGCCAAGAGCAGGATCTTGAGCGCGAGCACGAGTGCGATGTCGCGCGCGAACGTCGGACTGCGTCTAAAGCGCGCGAGCGATGCCGCGAACGGCACGCTCGATGCACGGGCTTGGGCGTCGCCTACTTCCGGCGTGGGTTGCATGGTCTCGTATCCCCGTATTCGCGGAACTCGGGGTGCGGCGCCGCGCTCGTCGATGAGCGGAAGGGGCACCCGGTTCTATGCGTACGGAATGATCGTAGAGCCGGGCTTGGGAGCGGGTGTTGACCTGCGACAAGGGTGCGGCGCTAAAACGCAGGCCGATGCGGTACGGGATTTCCGCGCTAACGACCGGGTCCGGGGCGGGTCCGGGCCGGGTCCGTTTTGGGGCGAGGGCAAAAAAAATCCCGCCGCGCTTCGATGCGGCGGGATCGGTTCGGAGCCGTGGCGCAGGCGGGGTGCCGCCTTCGCGAGAGGCGTTAGGCGTATTCGGCGAGCGCGGTGCGCATCTTCTTCATGGCGCTCGCTTCGATCTGACGAATGCGTTCGGCGGAGACGCCGAATTCGTCGGCCAATTCGTGCAGCGTCGAGCCGCCCGAACCGTCGTCCGCGACATTGAGCCACCGTGCTTCGATGATGCGCCGGCTGCGCGCATCGAGCGAATCGAGCGCCTGCGCGATGCCGTCCGTTTGCAGGCGGTCGTTTTGCCGCGCGGACAGTACGGCCGTCGGCTCGCTATGCGAATCGGCCAGGTAGGCGATCGGCGCGAACGATTCCTCGCCGTCCTCGACCTGCCCTTCGAGCGCGATGTCGCCGCCCGACAGGCGCGTCTCCATCTCCGAGACTTCCTCGCGCTTGACGTTCAACTCCTTCGCCAAGCCATCGATTTCGTCGGGCGTGAACGCTTGCAGCCCTTGCTTGTGGCTGCGCAGATTGAAGAACAGCTTGCGTTGCGCCTTCGTGGTGGCGACCTTCACCATGCGCCAGTTGCGCAAGATGTACTCGTGGATCTCCGCCTTGATCCAGTGGATCGCGTACGACACTAGGCGCACGTTTTGCTCCGGATCGAAACGCTTCACGGCCTTCATGAGACCGATGTTGCCTTCCTGGATCAAATCGGCGTGCGGCAGGCCGTAGCCCAGATAGTTGCGGGCGATCGAGACCACCAGGCGCAGATGCGAGAGCACCAGCCGGCGCGCCGATTCCAGGTTGCTGTGCTGACGGTAATCGGTGGCGAGCTCGCGTTCTTCCTCGGCGCTCAGCATCGGAATGCGGTTGACGGCCTGGATATAGGCGTCGATGTTCCCGAGCTGCCCGGGCAGCATCGACGGCGCGAGCATCAAAGCACCTGCCGAAGCGGCCTTAGCGGAGGCCGGGCGCACAAGATTCGGAAGGGTCATAGCGTTGCTCACGTAAACTCCTTGTGAAACAGATAACTGCTCAGTCACGAAGACTAACTCCACGGAGGATATTAGCACTCCCTTTCGCAGAGTGCTAAGCATTCGAGTCCGCTCGCGCGGCGAAGTTCCCTGGTGCCTATCGAAATTTCGTTTCGATAGAGATTATTTTACGCCGTTTGTCGTTTCGCTGCAGTTCTCCGGTCGCGGCCGGCGATCATTGCGTACGGCGAACAGTATGTTGCGTGAAATGGCATCGTCGCGAGCGCTTACTAGCAAGTAACATCATTCGCCCCCCGGTACCCGGGGGACGATCGACATGTCTCCCGTTCGTTGGAGTATCGAGATGAACAAGAAAAACGAATTGATTCGCATCAAAGGCTGGGCTCGGGTGGGTGCGGCGTGTGCGGCGTTGTTCGTCGGCGCGGCAGCCCATGCTCAGGCATCGGTTACGCCGTCGTCGCAGCAGCAGTTCGGCGTTCAGGTCGGCGTCGGCGCCTCGTTGCAGCATCGGGTGAGGGAAGCCGATCTCGGCTTCGTCTGGGACCCGGGGCTGAACTGGTGGGACACCGGCGGGTGGCACTTCGGTTTGACCGGCGAGGCGCACGTGAGCTACTGGCATACGAACACCGGCGCCTTCCACAACGACGTCTATGCGCTCGGCGTTCAGCCGATGGTGCGGTTCATCAAGGATCAAGGGGCGATTCGCCCGTATATCGAGGCGGGTGTCGGCCTGCGTCTGCTCTCGCATCCGACGATCACCGACCAATATTCACTGTCGACGGCTTTTCAGTTCACCGAAATCGTCGGCGTCGGCGCACAGTTTGGCGGGCATCAGCAGTACCAGGCGGGTTGCCGGTTCCAGCACATCTCTAACGCCAGTATCAAAGACCCGAATCCTGGTATAAATTTCACCCAGCTATACCTGCAGTACAACTTCTGACGCCGGCGCATCCGCGCCGGGTACAAGGGGGCGGTGCGATGGGTGCGAAGGTGATCGAGGCGATTCGGGCGCTCGAGCGCGATCGGTTTCGCGCGATGGTGGACGGCGACGTCCCCCTGCTCAGTCAGTTGCTGTCCGATAGCGTGAGCTTCGTGCATACCAACGGCAAGCGGGAGACGAAGCAGCAGTTCATCGACGCCATCGCCAATGGGCACCGCCGCTACCGGCAAATCGAGTTGCAATCGCAAGACGTGCTGCCGGTGGGGAGCGATACCTGTGTCGTCACCGGGCGGGCCTTGTTGGAGATGGAAGCGAATAACGGCGCGTTGCTGTTCCCAATCGCCTATACGGCCATTCAGGCGCAAGAGGGCGGGCACTGGCGGCTCGTGGCCTGGCAAGCGACGCGCTGCGCACTCGAGTAGAGCCGCGCCGCGCGCCGCCCGTGTTCGCTCGCTCGTGGCGGGCGACTCCGGGTACCCTGCCGGCGCTCAAGCCGCGGCGGGTTCGTCCGCGCGTGCTCGATCCCACTGGAGCCGGTTCAGGGCGCAAACGAGCGCATCCGCCGCCGCCGTCGCCGGATTCACGTTCACGCCGGCGCCGTAACGGGCGGCTTGCGTGCTCCGTCCCGCCACGCCTTCGAGCGCGCAGGCAACGAAAGCCGCCGTGCGGCCGTCGCTCGTCTGAACCGTTTCGAAATCGCAGATCCGCACGCGTTCGCCCACCGCGCCCGAGAGGGCGTCCGCGCAAGCGCTTACCCAGGCATGTCCGCTCTCGTAGTCGGCCGCCGTGTCCAGGCGCATGACCTCGCGATGCCGCCAGCGCAGCGATGCGTCCATGCGCTCGGCCGGCCCGCTGACGTCGAAGTATTCCCGCGAAAACAGGGCGCATACCGCATCGCCGCTCACTTCGGCGCCCGAATCGTCGGCGATTCGTTGCACGGCGTGGCTGAACTCTATTTGCACGCGTCGCGGCGGCGCGAAGCCGAGCCCGCGCTCGAGCAAGAACGTGGCGCCGCCTTTGCCCGATTGGCTGTTGACGCGGATCACCGCTTCATAGCCGCGCCCGACGTCGGCCGGATCGATCGGAAGATACGGCACTTCCCAAGCCCCGTCGCCGCGCTGCTGTGCGAGGCCTTTGCGAATCGCGTCTTGATGGGAGCCGGAGAACGCGGTGAATACGAGGTCGCCCGCATACGGGTGACGCGGATGGACGGCGATCGCGTTGCAGCGCTCGACCACGCGGCGCACCGCGTCGATGTCGGAGAAGTCGAGTCCCGGATCGATACCCTGCGTATACATATTGAGGGCCAGCGTGACGAGATCGACGTTGCCGGTGCGCTCTCCGTTGCCGAACAGGCATCCTTCGATCCGGTCCGCGCCGGCGAGCAGCGCGAGTTCCGCCGCCGCGACCGCGGTGCCACGGTCGTTGTGCGGGTGCACCGAGAGCACGATGCTGTCGCGATAAGCGAGGTTCCGATCCATCCATTCGATCTGATCGGCGAACACGTTCGGCGTCGCCGCTTCGACCGTGGCCGGCAAGTTCACGATCATCTTGTGCTCGGGCGTGGGGCGCCATACCGCGCTGACCGCATCGCATACCTCGCGCGCGAACGCGAGTTCCGTCATGCTGAACGTTTCCGGGGAGTACTCGTAGATCCAGTGCGTGCCGGGCCGCCGCTGCGCTTGTTCCTTGATAAGGCGTGCGCCGTCGACCGCCAGCGCCTTGACGTCGTCCTTCGATGCATTGAATACGATGCGCCGGAACGATGGAGCGATCGCGTTGTATTGGTGGACGATCGCGCGCGGCGCGCCGTCGAGCGCCTCGAAGGTGCGGGCGATCAGATCCGCGCGCGATTGCACGAGCACCTCGATCGTCACGTCTTCGGGAATACGCTTTTCGTCGATGAGCTTGCGCACGAAATCGAAGTCCGTCTGCGAGGCCGAGGGAAAGCCCACTTCGATTTCCTTGAAACCGATCGCGACCAGCATCTCGAAGAACTCGAGCTTGCGCTCGATGCTCATCGGCTCGATCAGGGCCTGATTGCCGTCGCGCAGATCGGTGCTCATCCATATGGGAGCGCGCTCGATGGTGCGGTTGGGCCACTTGCGGCCGGCCAATTGCACGGGCGGGAAGGGGCGGTACTTTGCGGCAGGGTTGCGAAGCATGACGGACCTCGGTTCGTCGGGTCGTCTGCGAAACGCGGCGGATCGAGCGGCTGGCCGATTCGCGCCTGGACGCGATGCTGCCACGTCGGCTGTTTCGCGATCCGTCCGAGCGGTACTCGGCCGAATGCTGACGACTACGGGTTGTAGAAGGAACTGCGGCTAGGGGGTGAAACGAAAACGGCTCGGGGTACTGCGGGAGGACCGCGCGGACGACGCGCGGCGCTACGACCGGCTTACGCTAGTCGTAGCGATAGGGGCCGCGCTAGGCGGCCGGAGGTAATTCGGAGGGGGTTCAGGTTCGAACACATAAGGCGCACTCTATGACAGCGCGCGAGGCGCTGTCAACAGGGCAGTTTTACCGGCCTCTCACTATCCGGACGATTTCTTGAACTTGCCGGGCGAGCGTGGGGGGGACCGGCACGGCGCCGCTCAGCACCTCTCGGATCCAGTGCGCGGTCGTTTCCGCGTCGCGTGCGGCCGGCAGTTCGGGCCCGGCGGCGTCGGGCGAGGATCGCTCGGGCGCGACGAGCGTTTCGGCGATGCCGTCGTGAAGCCAATCGATTTGTACTTGGCGGCGCGTGTCGGCCACGGCTTCGCCCTCGGTTCCGCGGGCAAGCAGGACGCCGCCGGCGGCGGCGTCAAGGTGACCGAGAAAAAGTTCGGCGAGGCTGTCGCGGTAGGGCGGATGCGTGTAATTGACGAGCCGCAAGCCCGCCGGCGCGAACGGCTGCAAGATCTTGATGAGCGTATGCGTGGAGTTGCGCACGCCCATCACGCGCCGCAGCGAGAGCAAACGCGCGAGCTTGGGCGCCAACACTTCGACCGGTGCGAACGCGACGCGCTGGCCGGTCAGCGCCTGCTCGATGCCGGCGTGCGAGGTCGAGGCGGCGATACCGAGACACGCGAATATCTCCGCGCTCGTCACGCGGCCCGGATCCTCGGTCACGCCATGCACGAGCGAGGGCACGCCCTCGCGAGCGAGCAGCAACGCGAGCAACGGAACCAGGTTCGCTTGCTTGCGCGCGCCGTTGTAGCTTGGGATCGAGACGGCCCCCGGCACGCGCAACGGCTCGAGCGAGGCTTGGGCCGCGGCCAGCATCGCGGCGAGCTCCTCGGCCGTTTCGCCCTTTAACCGGTACGCGAGCAAAACGGCGCCGAGTTCGATATCGGAGACGCGAGCGTCGAGCATCGCGCTGTAAAGCGCGTACGTGTCCTCACGCGAGAGCGCGCGGGCTCCGTGCGGGCCGCGCCCGATCTCCTTGATGAAACGGGCGCAGGCGAAGGGTTCGGCGGTGGATGCGGTCATGAGGTGCGAGAGCGAGCGGCGAGTCCGCTCGCGCAAAGGTGAAAGTCCAACGAGTATCGCATTCCTTCGAGATCTGGCAAGCGGGCCGCCGGGCGGACGCGAGGTCGCGCTACACTCGACCTTTTCGCGCGGGCCGCGCTCGAGCGGTTCGCGGCGCGCAATGAACCATGGAGAAAGAGCGATGGAGTACGTGTTTCCCCCGCCCCCGGTCGTCGCCGTGCCGATCGCCGACAGCGTCGGCGAGGCTAGCGCAAGCGAGCGCTTCGCCGTGCGCCGCATCTATTGCGTCGGTCGCAATTACGCGGCGCACGCGCGCGAGATGGGCCACGATCCCGACCGCGAACCGCCGTTCTTTTTCTCGAAGCCGGCCGATGCCGTCGTCTACGTCGCGCCCGGAACGACGGGCGAGTTTCCGTATCCTTCGCGCACGAACGACGTGCACCATGAAATCGAATTGGTCGTCGCGATCGGCCGGGCGGGCCGCGATATCGCCGTGGACGAGGCGCTGGACCACGTCTACGGTTACGCGGTCGGCCTCGACATGACGCGCCGCGACCTGCAAGCGGAGGCGAAGAAAATGGGCCGGCCCTGGGACGTGGCCAAGGGCTTCGACCATTCCGCGCCGCTCGGTCCCATTCATCCGGTATCGCGGGTCGGACATATCGAGCGCGGCGCGATTTGGCTCGAGGTGGGCGGGATCGAGCGGCAACGCTCGGATGTCTCGACGCTCATCTGGTCGACGGCCGAGACGATCGCCTACTTATCGACGCTATTCACGCTGCAGCCCGGCGACCTCATATTCACCGGTACACCGGAGGGCGTGGCCGCCGTCGCGCGAGGCGACGTGCTGATGGGCGGCGTCGAGGGGCTCGGCCAATTGAAGGTGCGCGTGGCCTGACGCCCGAGGCGGGAGGAGGAGACAATCGATGAAGCTTTATAGTTATTTCCGCAGTTCGGCCAGTTATCGCGTGCGTATCGCGCTGAATTTGAAGGGGCTGCCTTACGACTATGCGCCCGTTCATTTGTTGCGAAGCGGGGGGGAGCAGTTGACACCCGAATATCGGCGCATCGGCCCGGACGGTATCGTTCCCGCGCTCGTCGATGGCGACTTGGTGCTGCAACAATCGCTCGCCATCATCGAGTATCTGGACGAGACGCATCCGGATCCGCCGCTTTTGCCCGGCACGCCGGGCGAGAGGGCCTACGTGCGTGCGATCGCGCTGCAAATCGCCTGCGAAATCCACCCGCTGAACAATCTGCGCGTGCTCAAGTATTTGAAGCACAGCCTGAATGTGACCGACGAGGCCAAGGACGCCTGGTACCGGCACTGGATCATCAACGGCTTCGACGTATTGGAGCGCAGGCTGGCCGGCGACCCGCGCACGGGCAAGTTCGTCTTCGGCGATACGCCGACGATGGCCGATCTCGCGCTCGTGCCGCAGGTGTTCAACGCTCAGCGCTTTAACGTGGACATGTCGCCGTATCCGACGATCCGGCGCATCAACGACGAAGCGCTGCGGCACGACGCGTTCGTGCAAGCATCGCCCGAGCGGCAGCCGGACGCCGAGTAACGGCAGCAAACGAGGCGCGCGCGGCCGCGGGTGTCGCGCGCTCGCTTGCGGCCCGAGGGATTAGCCGAGCAGTGCGTCGGCGAATTCCTCGGCGTTGAACGGCTGCAAGTCTTCGACCTTTTCGCCGACGCCGATGAAGTAGACGGGCACGGGACGCTGACGCGCGATGGCCGCCAAAATGCCGCCCTTGGCGGTGCCGTCGAGCTTCGTGACGATGAGCCCTGTCAACGACAGCGCGTCGTCGAAGGCCTTGACCTGCGCGAGCGCGTTTTGGCCTGTGTTCGCGTCGATCACGAGCAACACCTCGTGCGGCGAGCCCTCTTGCGCTTTGCCGATCACGCGCTTGACCTTGCGCAGTTCCTCCATCAAATGCAATTGCGTCGGCAGCCGGCCTGCCGTATCGGCCATGACGACGTCGATCTTGCGCGCGCGCGCGGCGCTGACGGCGTCGAAGATGACGGCGGCCGGATCGCCGCTTTCCTGGGAAACGACCGTCACGTTGTTACGCTCGCCCCAGATCGCGAGCTGCTCGCGCGCGGCGGCGCGGAACGTATCGCCGGCCGCGAGCAGGACCGACTGATGGAACCGCTGCAAGTGCTTGGCGAGCTTGCCGATGCTCGTGGTTTTGCCGGCGCCGTTTACGCCCGCGATCATCATCACGAGAGGCTGCGCGCGTCCGAGCATCAGCGATTTCTCGAGCGGCTTGAGTAGATCGACGAGCAACGCGCGCAGCGCGGCTTTCACTTGCAGCGGATCGGTCAGGCGCTCGGCGCGGACCTTTTCGCGCAACGCGCCGAGTAAGAATTCGGTCGCCTCGACGCCCGCATCGGACATCAGCAGCGCGGTTTCCAGCTCTTCATACAGTTCGTCGTCGATCTTCGTGCGCACGAAGATGCCGGTCAGGCCGGCGCTCGTTTTCGACAGGCCGGAGCGCAGCCGCGCAAGCCACGATTGTTTTTGAGCCGGCTCGGGAGCCGGAGGGGGAACGATTTCCTCGGTTTCGACTTCCTGCCCTTGCTCGCTGTCCACGAACTGCTCGACGGCGGCCGATTGCGCCGCATCGGTGCTCGGGGTGTAGCTAGGCTGCGCCTGCGTGGACGGCGCCACCTGCGGGGCCGGAGCAACGACGGGAGCGCTCGGCGCGGCGGCAGGCGCGGCCGTGGAAGTGGGGACGGCGGGTATCGAAACCGGGGGCGGAACAATTTCGGCCGAGGGCGCGGGCGCGGGAGCCGGGGTTTCCGCGGCTTGGGTATCCTGCTGCGCGGTGTCGGGCGTCTTGCCGCCCTTGAATCGTTTGAAGAAGCTGAACATGATCTGCCGTGATGGGTGCCGGGGCGAGGCGCCCTCGGCGGCAATGAATGGCGCGTGACCGCGCATGCGCCGCGGTGGACCGGCAATGCGGCAATGCGCTCGATAAGCGCGACATTTTACCAGGCGTGCCGTTCATGGCGTGCGCAGCGACATGCGTAGCGGCGTGCGCAGCCGTTCTCGCGGGCGCCGGCGCGGCTGTGGTAACGTTGGCGGTCGTACCCGCGCCGATTTTGCGCGAACCTCATCGCTTTCCAACGCCAGCCGCTCGTATGTCCCGTTCCCCGTCCGCCTCCCGCGCCCCCGGCGCCGCGCCCGCGCGCGGCAAACCCCATACCGTCCGCATCATCGGCGGCGACTGGAAGCGCACGCCGCTGCAAGTGCTCGATCTCGAGGGGCTGCGCCCCACGCCCGACCGCGTCCGCGAAACGCTGTTCAATTGGCTAGGCCAGCGGCTCGACGGGATGCGCTGCCTCGATCTGTTCGCAGGCACGGGCGCACTCGGCTTCGAGGCCGCGTCGCGCGGGGCTGCGCGCGTGCTGATGGTCGAGCGCAACGCCAAGGCGGCTCGCCAGTTGCGGGACATGCGCGAGCGCTTGTCCGCCCAGGCCGTCGAAGTCGTGGAAGCCGACGCGTTGCGGCTCGCGCCGGGCCTGCCGCCTCGCTCGTTCGACGTCGTTTTTCTCGATCCGCCTTTCGGCGAGACGATTGCGCTTTCGCGCTCGCTGCAAGCGTGCGCGCCGCTGGTCGCCGAGGGCGGCTATCTATATGTGGAGTCGGGCGCGCCGCTAGAGGCGGCGGAATCGGAGGCGCTCGCCGGATGGCGGATCGCGCGACAGGGCAAGGCCGGCGCCGTACACTATCATTTGCTGCAGCGCGAAAATGATGAATAATGCGCGTTTCCAGCAGCACGAGAGACGCCGGTCACGGTAAGCCGCGTCAAGGCCGGCGGGCCGCACGCCCACGGCCCAAACAGGATGATGACAGGAGATGGTCGATGGTAGTCGCCGTGTACCCGGGTACGTTCGATCCGCTTACGCGCGGTCATGAAGACCTCGTTCGGCGTGCGTCGAGCATTTTCGATACGCTCGTCGTCGGCGTGGCCGACAGCCGCAACAAAAAACCGTTCTTCACGCTGCAGCAGCGGCTCGATATCGCCCAGGAAGTGCTGGGCCACTATCCGAACGTGCAGGTGATGAGCTTCAAGGGGCTGCTCAAGGATTTCGTGCGCGCCAATAACGCACGCGTGATCGTGCGCGGCCTGCGCGCCGTGTCCGATTTCGAGTATGAATTTCAGATGGCGGGAATGAACCGCTACCTGCTGCCCGACGTCGAGACGATGTTCATGACGCCGTCCGATCAGTACCAGTTCATCTCCGGGACGATCGTGCGCGAGATCGCGCAGCTCGGCGGGGACGTCAGCAAGTTCGTCTTCCCTTCGGTCGAAAAGTGGCTCAAGGAGAAGGTCGCCCAAATGGCGCAGGGTTCTTAGGGGATTGCCTCGAAGATGGAACTTCACGCACCCGGCGAACTCGAAGGGGTCTAAAATAGCGGCGCCGCAGCAAAAAACGGCTGCGGCGCTCTACCGTTTTTCGATGACAGCATGGCTTTACTGATTACCGACGAGTGCATCAATTGCGACGTATGCGAGCCCGAGTGCCCGAACGACGCGATCTCGATGGGACCTGAGATCTACGTGATCGACCCAGCGAAGTGCACGGAGTGCGTCGGCCATTTCGACGAACCGCAGTGCCGGCAGGTGTGCCCCGTCGAGTGCATTCCGAACGATCCGCAGCATGTCGAGTCGCCCGAAGGGCTCCTCGCGAAGTATCACGCGCTTCAAGCAAAGAAGGCCGCCGAAGGCAAGCATTGATTGGCGCATGCGTCAATAGGCTAGGCGGTATTTGCGGCCTCGACAAGAATTTGTGTCGTGACCGGCAATTAGTGGGAACTTTGCATTCGAGTTGGAATCTTCATACGTCGTTGGTCGGAGCCTGAATCGATATCAGCCGCCGCCAACGCATGGTCCGTATCGTGGCCAGCGTCGACTGAGTTGTAACTCTGACGCGCTCGGCCTCGCATATTACAAAACGTTCAATGTTCGCCTGTTTGCAACGCGAGCAATTCGAACAATTCCGAACGCATTGCAGCGTTAGCGCTCGGTTCAATTACGACTAGTAGTGTTCACGGGGTTGTTCGATGCCATTGCCGTCGCACGGCAGTGGCGCGCCCGTTCGTGCCGACAGCTTATAGGTCATCTCATGATATTCATATTCAAGCCCCCCGCGTGCCGTTCATTAGGACTACTAAATATTGCCGCCGCCGCGATCTATGCCTTCGCGAGCGCGGGGGCGACGAGCGCAAAAGCGCAAAATCCGCCCGCCAATTCGATTGTTTGCTCATCACGAACGACAACAGCCGGCGGTACGCCGCATGGATCGGTCTGGGCCGATACGCCCGCATCGAACGGCTTGCGTATGTTTGGTCAAAGCGCCGTTTTCCCGTTGCAATTCGTTACGAATTCGCCCGGTGCCGACCGAGTCAATTGGTCGATTCAGGACTATGCGGGCAATATCCGCGGCAGTGGGTCGTTCGCCGTCCCCGCGGGGACGCACACGTCCAACCTCTCGTGCACGAGTACGGCGAACGGCTATTTCGCCGTCACGGCTACCTTGAGCAACGCCGGCGGTACGTTGCCTAGAGCCGGCACGCGCCCGGCGGGCATCGCGACTTTCGGCATATTGCCCAACGTCTCGTGGGCGCTGCCGCCCGCGGCCTTCGCGAGTCAAGATCAGCACCGCTTCGGCATGCAGGGCGTGAACGATAAGCCCGATCTGCTCGATGCCCTGGGCGTCACGCAATCGATCGACTGGCGCCAGATGCTGATCAAAGAACCGGACCGCGCATATAGCTGGCAACCCACGGCCTCCCAAAGCGTGGAGAGCCTCGATCCGCTGTTCAAGACGGGGCGGATCTCGCGCCTCGTACGCCTCGATGGCGTACCCGCCTGGGCCAGCCGCACGGGCGCGGCCGAGCGCGACACCTACGCGCCGAAGGACCTGACGTATTTCCAGAACTACATGTCGCGTGTCGCGGCCGATGCAAAGGCGATTCACGAGACCTACTTCCCGAACATGCGGAACAATTACTACCAGGTGACGTGGGAGCCCTTGTGGAAGGACTCGCCGCAGAACTTCGTCGCGATGTATAAGGCGGCCTGGGAAGGTATCCACGCGGTGGATCCCCACGCGGTGGTGATGGGGGTGGCGAGCCCCGATCCGGGCATGACCGGCAACTGGTGCACGGCCAACTTGCTGCGCACCTACGCACCGCTTGGGCTCATGAAATATGTCGATGGGATCGCGACGCACGGCTACTACGCGAACCACGATTCCCCGGCGTTCCCGCCGGAGCTGTACGACACGAGCCCCGAACCGTACTACCAGCGCCAAGCGCTCATTCGTCAGATGCGCGATCTGCGCTCCGAGATGCAGTCGCTCAAACCCAATATGCGGCTATGGTCGACCGAACTCGGTGTTGCCTACGATAAGGGCATCAAGTACGGCAACGGCATTTCGAGCAACCAGCTTTACGCGCAAGCCGCCGTTGCCGCGCGTGCGCACTTGATCGTTCTCGGCGAGGGGGCGCAAGTGACGTACTTCTTCTTCGGCTCGGATTACCCGGGCGAAGTGGGCTTCGGCACGTTCTTCGATCTCGATCATCCGGAAGGCGACTTCCATGCGACGTCGCTGAGCCCGAAGCCCGAGGCCATGGCCTTCGCCGCAATGACGCGCATCATCGACGGCACGGACACGCTCGGGCATCTGAACAACTTGCCGGCCTCGGTCTACGGCTATGCATTCCAACGGCTCGGGCATGGTCCTGTCGTCACGGCGCTGTGGTCGCACAACAATGCGAACTGGCCGACGCACTCGGGCGTCTATAGCCAGAGCGTCAGCACCACCTACGCGCTCAAGGTCGATGCGCCGGGCACGAGCGGTAAAGTGACGGTGTTCGACATGATGGGCAATCCGGCGATCATGCATTACACGAACGGCGTCGTGAATCTCTCGCTGTCGGAAGCGCCGATTTACGTCGTGTCCTCGAACGCAGACGTCATCAAGGCGAACGTCACCGCGCCGGTCGGCTACACCGGGCAGTAACCGCCGAGCGAAGCGCCGGGCCTCGGCCCGGTTCTTCGCCGTCCGTGCTTTATCCTTCGCGCGCCTCGTCCTGGGGCGCGCACATTCCCTCTCCGGCCTTCGCTCGAAATCCCGCCGCTGCTTCCATAGTGGGAATTTCTCCTGCCCCCGCGCGCCGAGCGCGCTGTAGGAAACGCCTGACGCGCCGCGTACCAGATATTACAGAAGGTTCAGTCCGCGCCGGATATGCAACCGGTGTCATCTGAACAATACTGCACGTACTGCAGGCCTAGCGTTCGATTCGATGGAAACGAGCCGCGCAAACAGGCCAAGCAATCCGTCTCGCCATTACCCAGTATCTGGCGAACCCGTTCAGAGCTAAAGGTTGAAAGGTCACTCATGCAAGCCATTTCGAAATCCTCCGCACCTGTCTCGTTAGGATTCCTAAATATTGCCGCAGCCGCGGTTTACGCTTTCGCCAGTGTCGGATCGACCGGTGCGAAGGCCCAAACGCCGCCGACCAATTCGGTGACGTGCGCGGCGCCGACGACGACGGCCGGCGGTACGCCCAAGGGCTTGATCTCGGCCGATACGCCTGTCGCGAACGGCGTGCGTCTGTTCTCGAGTGCGAGCAAGTTCACGATGGAGTTCGTCACGAACGCGCCGGCGGCCGACCACGTCAATTGGACGGTGCAGGACTACCAGGGCAACGTGCGCGGCAGCGGTTCGTTTGCCGTCCCGGCGGGCGTGCAAACGTCGAAGATCACCTGCTCGAGCACGGCAACCGGATACTTCGCGTTGACGGGCACCTTGAGCAACGCGGGCGGTACGCTGCCTCGCGCAGGTACGCGTCCGGCCGGTATCGCGACGTTCGGCGTGTTGCCCAATGTGTCGTGGGCGCTGCCGCCCGTGACCTACACGAGCCAAGATCAGCATCGCTTCGGCATGCAAGGCGAGAACGACAAGCCCGCGCTGCTCAACGCCCTGGGCGTCACGCAAGTGCTCGACTGGCGTCAGCTCTCGAATATGGAGCCGATGCGCGCCAATAGCTGGCATCCGACCGCGGCCCAAAGCGTGGCCAATGTGGATGCTATGTACAAGACGGGACAAATCGCTCGCCTGATCCGCTTGGACGGCATCCCCGCATGGGCCAGCGTAACGGGCGCGTTCACGCAAGACACGTATGCACCGAAGGATCTTTCCTACTTCCAGGGCTACATGGCGCGTGTCGGCGCCGACTCGGATGCGATCCACAAGGCGTACTTCCCGAACATGAAGAACAACTACTACCAGGTGACGTGGGAACCCAAGTGGGCCGGCTCGGCCGAGAGCTTCGTCTCGATGTATAAGGCCGTCTACGAAGGCCTGCACTCGACGGATCCGCACGCGGTCGTAATGGGCGTGACGAGCCCCGATCCGGGCACGCAGGGCGATTGGGGCACGGGCTACATGCTGCGCAACTACGCTTCGCTCGGCCTGTTGAACTATGTCGACGGGATCACGACGCACAGCTACTACGCAAACCACCCGTCGCCGGCGTATCCGCCGGAGCGTTACGACGGCAACCCGAACTCGTACTATCAGCACCAGGCGCTGGACAACCAACTGCGTGACCTTCGCTCCGAAATGCAGACGCTCAAGCCCAATATGCGGCTCTGGTCGAGCGAGGTCGGTATTGCCTACGATACCGGCATCACGTACGCCAGCGGTCCGTCGAGCAACCAGTTGTTCGCCCAAGCCGCTGTTGCCGCCCGCACGCATTTGACCGTGCTCGGCGAGGGCGCCCAAGTGACGTACTTCTTCTACGGCTCGGACTATCCGACGGAAATCGGCTTCGGGACCTTCTTCGACATCGTGAACCCGCAAGGCGACTTCCATGCGACGACGCTGAGCCCGAAGCCCGAGGCGCTCGCCTTCGCCGCGATGACCCGGATCATCGACGGGACGGAGACGCTCGGACACCTGAACAACTTGCCCGCATCGATCTACGGTTACGCGTTCCAGCAGCTCGGCAACGGCAAGGTCGTGACCGCACTGTGGTCGCACAACAATGCGAATTGGCCGACGACGTCCGGCGTCTACAGCCAAACCGCCCGCACGAGCTACACGCTGACGGTCGATGCCCCGGGCACGAGCGGCAAGGTGACGGTGTTCGACATGATGGGCAATCCGTCGATCCTGGCTTACACGAACGGCGCGATCACGCTCACGCTGTCGGAAACGCCGATCTACGTGGTGTCCTCGAACGCCAACGTGATCAAGGCTAACGTCACGAAGCCCGTCGGTTACACCGGTCAGTGATACGCCCGTAGTCGCGGTTCAACGCAATGCCAGGCCTCGCGCCTGGCATTTTCGCTTTCTGAGCAAGGCTTAAGGAATCGTGGCCGCCGTGGCTTCGCACAGTGTAGGAAACGTCTGACGCGGCGCGCTGCAGATATTACAGAAGGTTCAGTGCTCGCCCAATAGGCAGCCAAAGTGATCTGAACAATACTAAACGTACTGCAGGCCTAGTCCTCCCCAACTGCAATCAGCAGCATATACCGGGTCCGCGGAAATTCGATCGCCAGTGCCTCAGCCGCGGCGTCCCATACAGTGCAATAGGTTGAAAAGGTGAATTCCATGCAATCCGTCTCGAAAGCTCCCTTCGGTTATTCCTTAGGACTCCTTAATGTCGCAGCGGCCGCATTTTACGCATTCGCGAGCGTCGGCTCGACCGGCGCCAAGGCGCAAACGCCGCCCGCCGATTCGATCACTTGCTTGGCGCCGGCGACGGTTGCCGGGGGCACGCCGAAGGGCTTGATTTCCGCGGACACGCTGACGACCGACGCGACTCGCATGTATGCGCAAGGCAGCGCGTTCAAGATGCAATTCACGACGAACGCCCCCGCGGCCGATACGGTCCAGTGGTCGGTGCAAGACTATATGGGCAACATTCGCGGCAGCGGTTCGTTCGCGGTCCCGGCCGGTGCGCAAACCTCCACGCTGTCGTGCACGGGTACGGCGAGCGGCTATTTCGCGATCACCGGTACGCTTGCCAATGCGGGCGGCACGCTGCCGCGCGCCGGAACGCGCCCCACCGGCATGGCGACCTTCGGCGTGCTCCCCAACGTCTCGTCGGCCCTGCCGCCCGTGACGTTCGCGAGCCAGGACCAGCACCGCTTCGGCATGCAGGGCGAAAGCGACAAGCCCGCGCTGCTCAATGCCCTGGGCGTGACGCAAGCGATCGATTGGCGCCAACTTTCGACGATGGAGCCGAACGGCCCCAATACGTGGACGCCGTCGCTCTCGAAGGTCGATCCGCTCTTCAAGACCGGAAAAATCGCCCGCCTGGTGCGCCTCGACGGTTTCCCCGCCTGGTCGAGCCCGACCGGCGCGTATCAGGACGACACGTACGCCCCGACCAACCTCACGTACTTGCAGAGCTACATGTCGCGTGTGGGGACCGATTCGGAGGCGATTCGCCAGGCGTACTTCCCGAACATGAAGAACACCTACTACCAGGTGACGTGGGAGCCGGCATGGGCCGACACGCCGCAGAACTTCGTGAACATGTACGCGGCCATCTACAAGGGTCTGCACGCCACTGATCCGCATGCGGTCGTGATGGGCGTCACGAGCCCCGACCCCGGTATGGTCGGAAACTGGTGCACGGGCTCGAACTTGCAGACGTACGCGGCGCTCGGCTTGGGCAACTACATCGACGGCGTGACGACGCATAGCTACTACGCGAACCATGTTTCGCCGTCCTCGCCGCCGGAGCAATACGATACGAGCACGAACACGTATTACCAGAAGCAAGCCCTCGATCATCAAATGCAGGCGCTGCGCGCCCAAATGCAGCAGATCAAGCCGAATATGCGCTTGTGGTCGAGCGAAGTCGGCGTGGCCTACGATGCCGGGATCACCTACGATAGCGGTCCCTCGAACAACCAGCTTTTCGCGCAGGCTGCCGTCGCCGCGCGCGCCCACTTGACCGTGCTCGGCGAAGGCGCGCAAGTGACGTATTTCTTCTACGGCTCCGACTATCCGAGCGAAATCGGCTTCGGCAGCTTCTTCGACATCGTCAATGCGCAGGGCGATTTCCACGCGACGACGTTGAGCCCGAAGCCCGAGGCGCTCACCTTCGCGGCGCTGACGCGTATCATCGACGGCACGCAAACGCTCGGACGCCTGAACGCATTGCCGACCAACGACTACGGCTACGCGTTCCAGCAACTCGGCGGCGGTAAGGTCATCACGGCGCTCTGGAACCATCAGAACGTGAATTGGCCGACGAGCTCCGGGCTGTACAGCCAAACGGCGAGCACCGGTTACGCGCTGACTGTGGATGCGCCGGGAACGAACGGGAATGTGACGGTGTTCGATATGATGGGCAATCCGACGACGGTCGCTTACACAAACGGCGTGGTCAACCTGACGCTGGGCGAAACGCCGATCTACGTGGTGTCGTCGAACGCGAGCGTGATCCAATCGCAGGTCACGGCGCCGGTAGGTTACACGGGGCAGTAAGCGCGTAGACGGGAGGGTAAGCCCGAAACGAAAAATGCCAAGCTTCGGCCTGGCATTTTCGCTTTTTTGCGGAGCGTTGCGCTATCCGTCTCCTATCTTCTGCCGCAAGCGAGCAGCGTGAATCCCGGAAACCGCGCCCGCATCCGGGGGTGCAGCGAAGCCAGCACGACGATGACGAATGCGGGGATCAAGAAATAGAACCCCAGCGCGACATCGGAAGAGTGCAAGGGCACCCACTTGAGCGAAACCTTCCGGCAGATCGTCAGTAAAGGTTCGTGGGCGGCAAATACGAAGAAGCTCGCATCGCCCAAACGCACGAGGTGGCGCGTCATGGCATCGGAACGAATGGCGAATCGCGTCATCCATAAGGCCGATACCACACCGAGCAAGACCGACACTTTATGGACGACGACGTATTCGGGGCCGGCGAACCGGCTCGCATCGGCCAGCAACAACGGAACGTAGAGGACTGTCGAGATTGCGCCGATGCGGTCGAGGAAAAAGGGCGTGCTGCCCTTGATCGCCAACCAGGCGCCCATCGTGAAGAATAGCGTGGCATCGCATGCCGGGACCGGTGTCCACCAGATGTTCGCCAGCCATAGACTCAGCAGCGCCAGCACGGCCGCGGCACCCGCGCGGCGGCATACGACATAAACGAGCGGAGCGAGGAGCACCAAGACCATTAGGTCCCGCACGAACCAAAACTGGTAGGCAATCGGCTCCCCGTGTATGCCGAACAGAAGGTCGAGGAATGCCGGCGCCGACAATTGCGACGCGAGCAGGTGCTTTCCCGAGAGAAACCGCGATGCCGCGGGCAGCGATTGCGCCAGCACCAGCACACCGAGCGTGGCCAGGTTCCAAAACAAGAAGGGAAGCAGCAGCGTCTTGGATCTCGATTTCAACTTGCCGAGCAAGCTCGCAAGCGTGGGCTCGAAATCGAGGAAGAATAAATAGCCCGCGATCAGAAAGAGCAGGGGGACCGATATCCGCGCCACGCCCTGCGAAATCACGTTTCTGACGAAATCCAGTACCGGCCCGTCAGCCGTGAAGCCGACCGAGCCGCCGCTGAGCGTCGAGGACAGATTGTAGTTGTGAATAAAGACGACCCCGACGATCAACGGAAACCGCAATATGTGCAGTCGGAGCGAGGCCTCCTTGCTCAGCATTCGTCGCCCTCCTTCGGGTCAGCGCGTGGCCGCGACGTCGGTGTCGGCGACCGAATCCTCGATCATTTCGACCGGGGCGGCGGCAATAGGTGCGCTCTCGCGCGCACGGCGGCGGGCCTTGGCCGACACGCGAGCGTGCAGCGTGTTCGAAAACTCGCCTAGCACCGCTTCGCGCGAGAGCACCGCCTGCGCGAACGCACGGCCCATTTGACCGAGTTCGGCGCGCAAAGGCGCATCGTCGGCAAGACGCTCGATCGCCTGCGCCAACGTGTGTCCATCGCCGGGCGGGATGACCCAGCCGCGCGGCGCGACGACTTCGTAGAGCTCGGTGCCCGATTGCGCCATAGCGATGACCGGGCGCTCGCTGGCGAACATCCCCGTCAATTTCGAAGGCATCACCAAGTCGGCCGCGTCATGGCGCTGCGGTAGGACATGAATATCGGCGAGATTCATGAGCTCGTTCAGTTCCTCGGCGGGACGCAGGTCGCTGAACCGGCAGTTCTTCATCGGGCCGCATAGGGCATGAATGGCGTCGCGCACGGGGCCGTTGCCGCAGAAAACGAAGACGATGTCCTCGCGATCGACGAGTTCAACGGCCGCGGCCGCCAGCACCTCGAGCCCTTGCTTGACGCCCATGTTGCCCGAGTAGAGCACGACTGTCGCATCGGCCGGGATGCGAAACGTTTCGCGCAGCGCGCTGCGTCGGCCGAGCGGACGGATTGCCGCCACGTCGGCCCAATTCGGAAAGTGCACGAGGCGCGCCGGCGCGACGCCCTTGTCGGCCGCGCGTTCGAGCATCTTTTTCGAAATCGTCGATACGGTATCGAAGCGGCGCAACAGCGTGCGCTCGACCCACAACGCCGTGCGCTTGAGCAGCGAACCGTTGAGCATGCCGAGTTGAAACGCCGCATCCACCTCGTAGTCTTGGATATGGATCCAGGCGTGCGCCCGGCACAACCGCGCCACGAGCCAAGCCGCCGGCGCGTTCAGCATGCTCGGTGCGATGCACATCACGACATCGGGCCGCCAAAGCGCGTGCGCCAGCACAACGGGGAGGCTGGAGGCGGCGAAGCTCGCCAAATGGACGATACGGCGCACGCCGCGCGGACGGTTCGGCACCCATAGCGGCGCGCGCCAAAGCGCGACGCCATCGCGGTGCTCCCGGCCGTAGCGCAGCGCCGAATAACCTTTTCCTACGCGCCACTCGGGGTAATAAGGGGGCGCGCACACGACCCGCACGTCGTGACCCTGCGCCTGCAGTGTCGCCGCCATTTCGGCGGTGTACTTGCCGATTCCGGTCAGCTCCGGCGCATAGTTGATTCCATACACGAGAATCTTCATGAACTCCCCGCTTGGCGCAATTTTCGAAAGAAAATGGCGTATCACTGTACTTAACGAATCGTCTCCCAAGCGAGACGTCGACGCGCGCCAGCGTATCGTCTTGTAGAGCCAAGTGCGGCAGGCCCGCGCAACCCTTGGCGTATTTTTCCGGCCCCGATGCGCCAACTTTCTGCGCGCCGCGCCAAGCGCTTGCGCCGCTTTTCTTGGAAGGGCATAACTAGCGCGACTCCCTCTCAATATATAGAGCCCGCTATGCAGAAAGTCGCTTTGATTACCGGTATCACGGGACAGGACGGCGCTTACCTCGCCGAATTTCTGTTGTCGAAAAATTATGCGGTCCATGGGATCAAGCGCCGCACCTCGCTTTTCAATACAGACCGTATCGACCATCTGTATCAAGATCCGCACGAAAAGGACCGTCGCCTTATCTTGCATCACGGCGATATGACCGATTCGTCCAGCCTGATTCGGATCATTCAGGCCGTTCAACCCGACGAAATCTACAATCTCGCCGCGCAAAGCCATGTCGCCGTCTCGTTCGAGGAGCCCGAATACACCGCGAATGCCGACGGGCTAGGCGCGCTGCGTATCCTCGAGGCGATTCGCATCCTCGGACTGACGAAGAAGACGCGCTTTTATCAAGCCTCGACTTCCGAGCTCTACGGCAAGGTTCAGGAAGTGCCGCAGAAGGAAACGACGCCGTTCTATCCGCGCAGCCCGTATGCGGTGGCGAAGATGTATGCCTACTGGATCACGGTCAACTACCGCGAGGCCTATGGCATCTACGCATGCAACGGCGTGCTGTTCAATCACGAATCGCCGTTGCGCGGCGAGACGTTCGTTACACGCAAGATCACGCGCGCGCTGGCGCGCATCTCGCTCGGCATGCAGGATTGCGTCTACATGGGTAACCTCGATTCGCTGCGCGACTGGGGCCACGCGAAGGATTACGTGCAAATGCAGTGGTTGATGCTGCAGCAGGACAATCCCGAGGACTTCGTGATCGCGACCGGCGAGCAACATAGCGTGCGCGAGTTCATCACGCGGGCCGCGCGCTGTCTCGGCATCGAGTTGATGTGGGAGGGTAAGGGCGAGCGCGAGGAAGGGATCGTCGTCGACGTGGGCGTCGATGCGCGCGTGAAAGTGGGCGACGTCCTCGTGCGCGTCGATCCGCGCTACTACCGGCCGACCGAGGTCGACACGCTGCTCGGCGACCCGACGCGCGCGCGCGAGCGTCTGGGCTGGACCCCGACCACGAGCTTCGAACAACTCGTCGAGGAAATGGTCCAAAAAGACCTCGCCGATGCGCGCAAGGACTACCTCGTGCGCAAACACGGCTTCTCGGTGTTCGAGCGTAAGGAGTAGCGAATGACGACGAGCAAGACGCGAATCTTCGTCGCCGGCCATCGCGGGATGGTGGGCTCGGCGATCGCCCGCCGGCTTGCGGCCGAGCCGCACGTCGAATTGGTAGTGCGCGCATCGTCCGAACTCGATCTGACCGACCAAGCGGCGGTGCGTGCGTTTTTCGCCGACGAGCGCATCGACCAGGTGTACCTGGCCGCCGCGCGCGTCGGGGGTATTCGCGCCAACGACACCTATCCCGCCGAGTTCATCTATCGCAATCTGATGATCGAGGCGAACGTCATTCACGCGGCCTGGGAGGCGGGCGTCGAACGCTTGCTCGCGCTCGGCTCCTCGTGCATCTACCCGAAATTCGCGCCGCAGCCGATCGTCGAGGACTCGCTCCTCACGGGTGAACTCGAGCCGACCAACGAGCCGTACGCGATCGCCAAAATCGCCGCGATCAAGCTATGCGAGTCGTACAACCGGCAGTACGGGGTGGACTACCGCAGCGTCATGCCGACCAACCTCTACGGTCCCGGCGACAACTTCCATCCGCTCGATAGCCACGTGATTCCCGCGCTGATCCGGCGCTTTCACGAAGCCAAACTGAGCGGGGCCGCAAGCACGGTGCTGTGGGGCAGCGGGCAGGCGCGGCGCGAGTTCTTGCATGTCGACGATTTGGCAGAGGCCTGCGTGATCGCGATGAACGTGCCGCGCGAGCGCTATTACAGCGTGGCCACGGAGCGCTGCTCGCATCTGAACGTCGGGTACGGCGACGATGTCACGGTGCGCGAATTGGCGGAATTGATCGCGAGCGTCGTCGGCTTCGAGGGGCGCATCGAACAGGACTTGAGCAAACCGGACGGCACCCCGCGCAAGTTGATGAGCAGCGCACGCATGATGTCGCTCGGCTGGCAGCCCAAGATCGATTTGAAATCGGGCCTTGCGTCGACCTATGCGTGGTTTCTCGAGTCTCAGCAGCAACAGGTAGCCGCATGAGCGTCGCGCGTTCCGCCGCGTCGCCGAGCCCGCGCGATACGCCGCCGGATGCCGATTATCCGGCGCCGCGCATGCAAGATCTATCGGCGTTCGAGGTGCCCGCTGATTTCCGCGGCAAGCCCGGCTGGTACGTGCAACTTTGGTGGATCGCCGATGCGCTGCTCTTTCGGCCCTCGCCGCAAGTGTTGTATGGCTGGCGGCGCGCATTGCTGCGCTGGTTCGGCGCCCGCGTCGGCGACGGTGCGATCATCCGGCCCAGCGCGCGGATCACCTATCCATGGAAAGTGTCGATCGGCGAGCATGCTTGGGTCGGCGACGACGTGACGCTCTATAGTCTCGGTCCGATCGAGATCGGGGCGCATGCCGTCGTATCGCAGCGCTCGTACATTTGCGCAGGCGATCACGACTATCGGCGCCGCAACTTCCCGATTCGGGGACGAGCCGTCAGGATTGGCGCGCAAGCGTGGGTCGCGACCGACGTCTTCGTCGCACCGGGCGTCACGATCGGCGAGGGCGCCGTGGTGGGCGCGCGCAGTACGGTATTGCGCGATCTGCCGCCGCGTATGGTCTGCTACGGGTACCCGGCGGTCGCCGTGCGCCCGCGCGAGTGTCTCGACGCGGGGCACGAACCGAACTAGCGTTTGGCCGGCGGCGCGAACGTCGCGCGATACTCGCCCGGCGCGGCCGTGTTGCCGGCGATCAGTTTCACGAGCTTGCGCGCCGCGCCTTCAATCCGAAACTCGCGGTGGTAGCAATCGAGCGCCCGCCCGCGCATCTCGGCGATCTCGGCCGGCCCCTTCGTGTCGCACCATGTCGCGATGCCGGCGCCGACGCCTTCCAGCGTGTCCTTGACGACCATCCCGGCGCCCGAGGCCGCGACTTCGCGCCAGATATTGACGCAATCGGTGATGATGACGGGCGTGGCCGACGCCAACGCTTCGACGACCGCGATGCCGAAGTTTTCCTGGTGGGAGGGCAGCACGAACACTTCGGCCGCCCGCAGCGCGGCCCACTTGACGGCGCCGCTCAGCATTCCGGTCCATACGACTTGCGCGCCGATTCCGCGCGCATCGGCCAGCCGCTCGAGCGCGTCGACCGTCGCGTCGTCGCCGGGCCCCGCGATCACGAGCCGTACGTCCGGATGACGCCCGGCCACCTGCGCGAAGGCTTCGATCAGCAGATCGCAACCCTTCTTCTCGTGAATCCGCGAGAGAAACAGCAAGATCCGTTTGCCGCGCAAGGCCGGGTACGCTTCGAAAAACGCCGCGCCGCCGGAAGGGTCGTCGGGTGGCGGCGCAATGCCGAAACCCGTTACTTCGAGCGGCATGCGGCGGTCCAGAAACGGTTCGCGCGCCAGCTCCAATTCGGTGCGACAGGTGAACAGCACGGCGCGTGCGCGCCGGAACACCCATCGTTCCGCGAGCGCCCAATAGGCGAGCTTCTTCACGTGCTTGCGCGGGTAGGTGCGCTGAAACCACGGATCGAGCATGCCGTGCGGGAACACGAAGAGCGGGGTACCTGAGCGGCCCGCGCCGTAGCGGGCCGCAATCGAGTGGAATTGCCAAATGCCGTGCACGACGATCGCATCGTATTCGCCCGCGTGTTCGCGCATCCACCGCATGGCGTCCATGCTCAGCCCGTACGTCCCTCGCGCGGGGCCCAGCCGATGAACCGCACCCAGCAGTCGCTCGCTCACGGGCGTGTCCGGCCCGTCGAGCGAAGCGACTTCGCCGACGCAGCCATAGGGCAGCATATGATTGACGAGTTGCACCACCGCCTCGGCAACGCCGCCGGCGCGTGGGTCCAACGATCGTACGACGTGCAGCACGCGAAGAGGCATCATTCGTTTTCCGTGACGGCGGGTGCAAGCGGGGCATGCTCGGTGGCGGCTACGGCGGCGCCTACATCGCGCCCGGCCGGCGCGATGGCGGGTCTCGCGCGCGGCGCGGTGTCGGCCACGGCCTCGATGAATTCGATCAGGCGTGCGCCCACTTCGCGGCGTCCGCAACTGGCCGCGATGACGCGCTGTCCCTGCTCGGCGATGCGCCGGTGCGCATCGGGGTTTTCGACGATCGAGGCGATCCGGTGCGCGAGCGCATCGGGCGTGGCTTCGTCCAGCAACGCGGCGCTCTCTTCGTCGAACAGCAGGCTGACGTCGCTGACGTCGGTGCTCAGCACGAGCAAGCCTTGGCTCGCGAATTCGACGACCTTCGACGGAAAGGTCGTGGTCGCCAATTCGGTACCGGGTAGCCGTAGCGACAACCCGACATCGGCTTGCGCCAGCAGTTGCCGATATTCGCGCGGCCCGATGTCTTGGTGAAGCTCGACCCGTACGCCCGAAGCGGCAACGTCGCTTGCGAGCGTCGCGAGCGTTTGCCCGCCGCCGAAGCCGCTGACGACGAAGCGCGCGCGCGGCGCCAGATGGGCGTAGAGCTTGGCGAACCGGCGTACGCCCTCGGCAAAGAGGTACAAGCCGGTCCCGGTTTCGATCGTGCCGCCGAAGAGGAACGTGATGGTCGCGCCGAACGCGCGCGGCGCTGTCGGCTGCGGGGCGCAGACGCCGTTCACGACGCAGGCGTCGCGGATCGCGAGCGATTGCGCGAGCTCGCGCGAGACGACGATCGCGCGCCGGCTGCAAAGCCGTTTGAGCACGACGAGGCTGGCGCGCGTGACGAACCCGCGCAAATCCCTTTCATCGGACCGGGGGCCGTCCTCGATGTCGAGCAATACGCGATCGCGCCCGAGCCATAAGCGCAGCCAAGCGGCGACCGGAATGTATTCGGGGAAGTAGTTGTACAGGACGGCGACGTCCTCGCGCTTTACGTGCCGCCATGCGAAGCGCAAGTAGCACAAGGCCGCGAAGACGCGGTTCAGGCCGCGTAAGCTGATGGCGGGCAAATAGGCGCAGGGCAGGCCGGCATCGCGGCAGGTGAAGCCGTCGAAGAACTTGCGGTCGCGGCTTGCCGTGACGATCGGTGAACTGACGATCACCGCGCGGCGCGCGTGCGCGCGCATGCCGGCCACCATCCCGACGACTTTATGGGCGGCCGCCCCCACGAGAAATCGCTGCCGTTGCCGCTCGTTGTAATGCGGCAGCATGATCGGTGCGAAAAAGAATTGGCGAGCCAAGTCAGATCTCCGGAATGGGAAGCGGGGGACGCGCCGGGCCGGGTACGGGAAAAACGGGCGCGGCCGATGGGTGCCTCGATGAGTATTGCTGGGGCGCCGCCGCGCGATAGCGGCGGTAACGCGCGATCTGGAGCGCGAAGACGATCACGACGAGCTTGTCGAAATCGAGTTCTGCGCCGTTTTGCGCGAGCACGAAGAGTACGAATAACCCGTTCGCCCCACCGCCTGCCGCCCGCCATAGCATCCATAAGAGGGGCAGCGCGAGCCAGCCGTACGACATCAAAAAGTTGAACACGCCGTTTTGAAACGGCTGGTCCTGAAACGGCACGATCATCCGGTGCCGCACGAAGTACGACTCGGCCGCGGTGATCGGCACGCCGAACGGCGCATCGGTCAACACCTGACCGAGTAACTCGAACGGCTGGACCAAACGAATCGCGACCGATTCATCCTCGCCCGAGACGATGCGCTCGATCCGTCCGGTGCTCTTGGCCACCGAGGACGGCAGCGCGCCGGTTACCGTGGCGAGCAAGCCGGCGCTGAGCGCCAGCACGGCGAGTGCGATCGCGAACGACTTCGGAATGCGCGGGGCGTGGAACGCCGCGAAGATGATGAGGTTGGTGGTGAGGCCGAAATACGTTTGCGCCAACGCCGATGTGGTCACCGCGACGGCAAGCGCGAGCCAGCGCAGCTTCGGGCGCAGCGTATGCAGACACACGAACTGCAGCAGCAAGGTCATGAAGCCGAGGTACGAAGGCTCGGAGAAGGCGGCGGCGGGGCGGATCTTCCACTCGTAGCCGTGCTCGCGCGCATGCTCGACCCAGGCGCTTGCGAGCGCCTGATCGTTCGATGTGATGAACCATCGCTGCGGCGGAAACAGCGCGATGCCTTTTTTGGCGGCAACCCACTGCACGGCGGTAACAAAAAACAGCGCGATCAGCATCGCCAATGCAAAACGGCCATCGAAACGCTGGGCGGCATGCCGGGGCGTGCCCCAGAGCGCCGCGAACAGAAAGAGCAGCCCGGCGGCGAAGCGCGCCTCACGCAACAAGTTCGGCTCGTCCGGCAACCCGATGGCGCAATACGCGAGGCTCGCGCCCGTGGCGATGAGCACCATCGCGCTTGGTAGCGGAACGAGCCGCAAACGGGTGTTCCACGCTGTCATCGCGAAGAGAACCGCAGCCACCGAGACGAAGTAGTTGGCGCCGTATTGGATCGTCGGCAGCAGCAAGATCAAGCCGTGCGCGAAGCGATTGCCGCGCCACGCGGCGCGCAGGGCACGCAGCGCGTTCATGACTGCAGGCTCCGTGCTGCCGATTCGGCGTCGAGCTCGTCCGGCCGCAAGGTTTCCACACGACGTACTTGCTGCAGCCAACGATAGAATCCCCGTCCCGCGCGCGGGCCGAGCAAACCGATCGCGAGCCAGAACAAGCTGCGCGTGGAGGCCCGGTCGCGCCACGCCGCGCGGGCGAAATGCGTGACGGCCGCGCGGTGTCCATAGCTGAGCGCCGCGCGTCCGTTTGCGATCAACGCGTCCACGTGCATGCGCCGGCGGAACGCCTCGAAGTCCTGAAAGGCGGACATCGCGTCGCCCCATTTGCGCTCGAAAGCGGCCAGGCCCTTGAGGCGTCGCTCGATGTTGACGCTGGTCCGGTCGCCGCTGTGTTGTACGAACTCGACGAGCGGCGTTTGCACATAGCGCAACTGCCCATACTCGAGACAGCGCAGCCACATGTCGTAGTCTTGAAAGCTCGGCAGGTTTTCGTCGAACAGGCCCGCCTCGATCAGCACGTCGCGGCGTACGAGCGCGAGGCTCGTCGAGGTCGGGCAGACGCCGGAGAGCGCCATCTCGCGCGTGAGAACCGGTTCGAAGCCGCGGCAACTGACCGCGTGTCCGAAGACGAAGTCGATCTCGATATACGAGCACAGCGCGCCGATGCAGACGTCTTGCGTGAGCAGCCGCACTTGTTCGGTCAGTTTCTCGGGCAACCAGCGATCGTCGTCATCGAGAAAGCCGATCAACTCGCCGCGCGCACTCATGATTCCCGTATTGCGCGCGCCGCACGCGCCTTTCGCGCGCGCATTGCGCAGCAGTCTCACGCGCGGGCCGAACGGTTCGAGTACCTCGCGCACGCGCCTTTGTTCCTGCTCGTCGGTGTTGTCGTCCACGACGAGCACTTCCACGTTCGAATAGCGCTGCGCAAGCACGCTGCGCACGGCGCGCGGTAGCATATCGGCGCGCTTGAAGGTGGGAATGATGGTGGAAACGAGCGGTTGCGAGCCGAGCGGCGGCAGGCTCTGGATGGCTGCGCGCCTGTGCTCGTCACGAGGGGTTTGCATCGGTAACCTCCGGTCAGGATGCCGCTCGGCGGCTCACAAGGTGGGCTCGCCGCGCGGTACGCGCAGCCGCAGCGTACGCAGCAGGGAGCCGCACTGGGTCGGGTGAAAGCGGCTTAGATGCCACAGGCCGTAGAGCGCGCCGACGCCGCCCGCGATCACGAGCCGCGCGAGCGGCGGCAATTCGGTGTCGGCCAGCATCGAGTCCGCGGCGAATGCGCATACGAAGACGCCCGTGCCGAGCAGGACCGGCGCGCCGACCGCGCGCAGCAGGGCCATGCGTTTGAGCGCGAGCAGGCGCGCGACGCAGGCGAGGTAGAACGGCGCCGTCGTCAACGTCGCGACCAGATAGCCGGCCGCGATGCCTCGTAGCCCCCAATGGGCGCCGACGAGCCAACACGCGATGTGCACGGCCGTGTTGCCGAAATTGATCCACAGCAGCGAACCGGTGCGGCCTTTGACGATGAACGCCGCGGGCGCGGTACTCAGTACGGATTGGACGAAGCCGACCGGCGCGAGCCACAACAGCAATTGCCCGACCTCGGCCCAACGAGGGCCCAGCGCGACGGCGACGAACGGCACGCGCAGCGCCATGAGTCCGCCCATCAAGGTGGCGGTCAGCAAGCCGACGAACGAGGTGCTGGACAGCCAAGTGGCGGCGAGCCGCTGCGGCTCGCCTTGCTGCATGGCGAGCACGGGGTAGAGCGACTTCGATGCGACGAGCGAAACGTTCTGCAGCGGATACAACATGATGCGAAAGGCGAGGGAATAGGGGCCGAGCGCGGCGGCCCCCAGCATCCGGCCGACGATGACCGAATCGCAGTTGCGCTGCAGATACATGACGAGATTGGACAGCGTCAAATTCGACGAGAACGCGAAGATCCGTTTCAAGTGCGTGGTGTCGCAATGCAGCGACGGGCGCCAAGGCGAAGCGAGGAACAACTGCACCGACGAGAGGCAGGCCTGCACGATCGCCTGCAGCACGAGACTCAGCGCGCCGAGACCGGCGTGCGCGGCGACGACGGCCGCAACCATGCCGCTCGTATACGAGACCACGTCCGCCCGCGCCGTGATGCGAAAGCGCGACTCGCGCTCGAGCAGCGCTTGATGCGCGGCACCGAAGCTCATGATGGGAAACGTCAGCGCGAGCCCGTAGAGAAGATGGGCCAACGGCGCGGCGTCGAACGCGCGTGCGAGGGGCACGGCGGTGGCGACGACGATCAGCGCAACGACGGTGGCGACGCTCAGATTGAGCCAGAAAATCGCATCGACCATCGCGTGATCGAGCTTGCGTGCGCGAATGATCGCGGGCCCCGTGCCCATGTCGCGCAGCAGCCCGGCCAAGCTCGTCACGACCGTGGCGAGCGCCATCATGCCGAAGTCGGCGGGGCCGAGCAGCCGCGACAAGATGCCGATGCCGACCAACTGCACCAGTATCTTCGCGACCTGGGCAGCGCCGAGCCAGCGCGCGTTGGCGCCTACCGAGGGTTCCTTACGCGTCATCGAGCACTCCGCATCGGCGCGATACGCGCCGACGGCTCGAAGCCGCTCGACAATGCCGGTGAACTCGGCGAGAGCGTCAACGATTCCAGCGTACTGCGCGCACCGTTGGGCATCGACTGCGCGAAGCGCACGTCCGCCGAGCCGAACGTTTGCTGCTCGTCGACGTACGGCCGGGCTGCGCTCTCGATGTCGAAGCGCAGTCCGCCGATGATGGCGTTGCGTGCGAGCACGGTGCCCTTGGGCGCGCCGGGGGCATCTTGCATGACCCGCGCCAGCGCCGGGTAGCGCGTCGAATACGGCGGCGCATCGACGCGCCGGTTCGCGAGCATGCTGCGCAACTGGCTGCGCGGATTCGCGACCTCGGCCTTTTGCCAGGTGAGCCCGCGCGCATCGACGTGGACGGCGGGCGCACAGTCCACGAACAAGTTGTCCTCGACGACGTTGTCGCGCCCGCCGCCGACGAACACGGCCTGATTGACGCGCGCGAAGACGTTGCTGCGGATCGTGATGCCGCTCGCCTGGTCATCGAGATAGATGCCCATCGTCGCGTGCGGCCGGTCGGGCGAGCCGATATCGCGCAGGAAGTTGTTGTCGATGACGGTGCCGCGCGCGGTCCAATCGCGCCCCGTGTAGATCGCGCCGGCGTCGCTCGATTCCTTCACGACGCTGTAGATCGTATTGCCCTCGATCCGATGGTCGTTGCCCGTGAAGATGATGGCGGCGTGCGGGCCGTCGTGGATGACGCTGTGCTCGATGCGGTCGCCGACGCCGGTGATGCTGACGGCCGGGCGATAGGAGCGGGCGAGCCGTGCGTAATCGTTGAAGGTGCTGTCGGATAAGACGACGTTGCCCGGCGTGAGATGGTTTTGGTCGCCGGCCGTGATCGATACGCCGCCTTGGCCCGTCCGTTCCACGAGCAAGCCGGCGAAGCGGCTGTTGACCGCGCTCGAGACGAGCGCGCGCGCGCCGGTGTTCTCGATCCCGACGCGCTGGAACGAGAGATTGCTGCCGCCTTGCAACGTCACGGCATCGCCGCGCGACATATCGAACGTGACATCGCTCACTTCGACACCGCTGGCGTTGTCCATCCGCAGGAGCGTGTCGGTGACCGAGGCTTCGATGTCGTTTTCGGCGCCGGGCGCCGGCGGCCAGACGTACACGCGTCCCGCCCGGCGATCCACGTAGTACTCGCCGGGGGCATTTAATTCGGATAGTGCGTTTTCGATGAAGACACGCTGTCCGGCCTTGATGCCCATGCGCGGCGCGCTGGAGAGCGTGAGCGCGCCGCTCGTGGGATCGACGGCGCTGACGGCAAGCGTTTCGTCGGCCCAGTCGCGCGCCCAATAGCCCATCGCGCGCAGATTGGCGTCGCCGCTCCAGCGTGCCGCATTGACGCCTGCGACCGTGAAGCGGGTGCCGTTTGCCCCATCGGGCACGGTGCCGATCGTGGCGTAACCTTGCTGCGGCCACCGCGCGAGCGTGAGCGGCCGGTCGCGATAGAACAGTTCGAACTCGGCCGGCTGCACGGGGATCGCGAAGCCGTACGGCGCGAACGCGGCGGGCAGCGTGATGCCGTTGGCGGCCAAATCGGCGACGCGCACCGCGCCGCGCGCCGCCGCGGGCAATCGGCCGAGCACGGCCGGATCGCGCACCGGCGCCCAGCCGTGCAGGAGTTGCGCGCCGGAAATCACCGCACGCGCATCGCGGGGCCCGCGCAATGCGATCGGGGTGCCGCGCCAGCCCGGGCCCAATGCGACGGTCAGCGCAGCGGCCAGGCGGTAGGTGCCGGGACCGAGATCGATATTGACGCGGCCGACGTCCGGGCCCGCGCGCGCCTTGTCGCGAGCAAGCAGGGCGAGGGCGTCGCGCAGCGACATCGGCGCGGCGGGCGAAGCGTCGCCCGAGCCGGGCCCGGCCTGTGCCGAGTTGGGCGTGTGCGCAGCGGCGAGCTTTGCTTCTTGCGCGTTCGTTCGCTCCGCCGAGACGTGCAATTCGAGTACGTCACCGCTCGACGCATCGGAGGTACTCGTCACGCATGCCGTTGAAAGCGCGGCTACGGCAATGGCGACTGCGACGGCAACGTGCCGGGTCATTTACGTACCTCGGGCGGCAACGCTTCGACCAGCACTTGCTGCGGGACACTGCCCTTGTGCGGCGTGTAGTGGGACCGGTAGCGGTACCCATGCAGCCCGGTGCTCGGATGAAAACCGTTGAGCACGACGCCCTTGAGCAACACGCCTGCCTGCGTGAGACGCTTGGTGGCCTCGGCGAGCCGACCCGCCGTCGTGACGCGGTGGCGCGCGACGATCAGGGCCGTGCCCGCATGCTGACCGAGCGTCGCCGCATCGTCGACCGGCAGCGCCGCCGGCGAATCGATGATGACGACGTCGTAGTTCGCGCTCGCGGCGCGCACGAGGTCGCCGAGCGGCGGGCTTAGCAGCAGTTCCGACGGATTCGGCGGAATGCTGCCGCGCGTGATCAGATCGAGTTTGGGCAGCACGTCGCGGTGCACGACTTGTTCGAGCTTGGCCTCGCCGCCGATGAGCTCCGAGAGCCCGGGCGCCGCCGAGACGTTGAAGTGCCGGCCCAGATCGCCCCGACGCAAATCGCCGTCGATCAGCAGCACGCGTTGATTCGACGCGGCGAGCACCGCGGCGAGGTTGGCGCTCGTAAACGACTTGCCGACGTTAGGCTCGGCGCCCGAGATCAACACGACGTTGTTGTGCGCATCGGGCAGCGTGGTGCGCAGCGCGGAGCGCAGGCTGCGTAGGCTCTCGACGGTGAGCGAATCGCGCTGGGCGTGCGCGAGGAGCCTCACGCCTCCGAGTTTCGCGCGGCGCTTGTCGAGCCGTGCTTGTTCGCTGCTGAACAGCACGCTCGCGAGCACCGGCAGGCCAGACGCCGCTTCGATTTCGCGCGGTTGGGTGATACCGCCGAACAGGCGCTGACGCACCCATGCGATCGCGACGCCGACGCACAAGCCGATGATCGTCGACAGTGCGAGGACGAGCCAACGCTTCGGTTTGACGGGCTTATCAGCCGGCGTCGCGTGATCGACGATGCGCGAGTTGCCCTTGCTTGCGCGGGCCAAATCGAGTTGCTGCAGGTTATTGAGCAGGCCCGTATAGAGTTCGGTGTTGACCTTCACGTCGCGCTGGAGCCGCACTTGCATCTGCTCGAGTTCCGGCAACTGCCGCGTTTGCGATTCGATTTGCGCGACGCGCGCGCGCAGCGTGGCGATTTGGCTGTCCACAGCCACGACCGACGCATGCTGCGGCATGAAGGTCGCCAACAGTTCGCTGCGCTTTTGCTCGAGTTCGGCCAATTTCGTTTGGGCGTCGACCGATTGCTGCAGGATGTTCGTGTCCTGCGTGCCTAGGTCGAGCGTCATATGCTGCGCGCGGAACGCGTTATAGGCGTCCTCCGACTCCTCGAGCTGATGCTTCAGGCGCGGCAACTCGCGGTTCAAGAACTCGATGGAGCGTTGAGCCTCCACCGACCGGCGCTCGGCATCCTGTGCGACGTACTCGTCGCCGATGTCGTTCAAGACGCTGGCGACTTGCAGCGCGTTCGAGCCCTGCAGCGAGGCGCGGATCAAATCCGAATCCTTGGTCGGCTGCGTGACGTCCATGGCACGCTGCAGATCGTCGACCGCCGTGACGACGGCCACGCGCGAGAGCTTGAACGCCGCGCCGGGACGGGCCTCCAACGACGTCACCACGAGCCGAATCGGCCCGTACGGGGTGGCGATGTTCAGCGGTTCGCCGAGGCGGCCCGACGCGTCGATATCGACGTCGATGTCGCTGAACGATCCGAGCAGCCGGTAGCGCCCGCCGTCTCCGGCGACGAGTTTGAACCGCCTGCCGTAGAACTCGGCCGGCATTTCGAACGAGCCCAACTCGGCCCGTTCCGCGCCCCATACGAAGCCGCCCCAGCCGAGCAGCCCCGGATTGGAGAGCGACAGGTCGTGTGCATGGCGCCTGCGCTCGGCGACCCACCGTCCGATCATCGGGAAGTAGCGCGGCTCGGCCCGAACGTTTAGGTGGTACTTCTCGACGACGCGCGATAACACGAGACGCGAGTTGAAAATCTCGATCTGGTCGGAGGTCGCCGATTTCTGATCGAACATTTGCTGCACGTTCTCGAGCAGACTCGTCGACGCGTTCGGGTTGTCCTCCACCTGCAAGAGCAGGCTGGATTGGAACGTCGGCTGCGCGAACACCGCGTAGGCAAGGCCAAGCAGCGTCATGACGACCGTCAATACGACGATCATCGTGCGGTTCGCGTGCAGCAAGTCCCAGAACGGGCCCATGTCGAGCTCGTTGCGGGCAGGCTCGTAGGCGGGAAACGCGGGTGCCGGTCTAAAAACGTACCTGCCGGCTCCCGGCTCCGACGAAGGCTGGTGCGAGGGTTCAAGCGGTCGGTCCACGTTTTTCGACTCCAAATGATGATTGACGGCGAATGGGATGCCGGTGTGCGGCGCGAATCAGATAGGGCACTCGCGCGCGATCTGGCGGACGGCGTCGTGCTGCTGTGCTTCGGGCGGCATGCGGCTGCGCGCCCGGTATTCGGTCGGCGAGATGCGCAGCGTCTTGCGGAAGATTTTGCCCAGGCGATCGCCGTTGCCGATCCCGCAGCGCCGCGCGATTTTTTCGACGGGCAAGTCGGTCTCGGTCAGCATGCGGCACACGAGATCGAGCCGGGCGCGCAGCAGGAATTCGGACGGCGTGACGCCGAGTTGAAGCTTGAAGTGCCGCGAGAAGCTGCGGCTACTCATCATCGCCACTTGCACGCCGTCGGCGACGGTGATCGGCCGGGTGCAGTTTTCGTCGAGCCATAGCGCCGCCGCCCGTACTTTTTCCTCGATCGTTTTATGACCGATGTCGCGCAAAAGTAGATCGACTTTCGCCTTGGTGCTCGGCAGCACGCGCTCGCTGATCTGCTGTGCGAGCTCGTTGCCTAGATCGCGTTTGACTAGATTGAGCGCGCTGCGCACCGCGTCGGCGCCGTTATCGACGACGCAGGTTTCGTGCGTGCGTTCGGTGCCGGGCGCGGCCCAGCCGCCGCGTAAACCGGGTGCATCGCCCGGGCCGCGGCGGCTTCCGCCGGCCAGCAACTGCGCGTACAAGCCGGAGTCCAACGCGCGTCCGGCCAGTAGGAACAAGGCGTCGAAGCGGTCGCGCTGCTCGAACTGGAAGCATTCGGTCAGCATACGGGCAGAGGACGACGATTGCAGGCTCCCGCCCAGCGGCGAAAGCATTCTGACGTCGTAGGTCACCCCGCTCATGTCGTGCAGCGAGTGCGCGAGCGTATGTTCGTTGGCGAGTTGGAATACTTCCGTGATCGCACCCACGCGAAGCAGCGAGAAGCCCTCGGACAGCACGATGCCGATCCGGCGCGTCGTCGGATGCGCGGCGGGCGCGGCCAGCGCCGGATGGATCTCGCCGCGGCCTCGTCGCTCATGACTCAGCGTGTTGACGCCCACGTGCAATAGGTTATTGATTTCGCTGACAGGCGTCATAACGTCACCCTCGAACTTTGGATCATGCAGCGCGGTTGGTTTTTATTGGGCTTCCTTTCCTACGACGGACGCAGGATAACTGAGCAGAAAGACGCTTAATACCGTTTGACCGAAAAAGCCGCCCAAATGGCCAAATTATCCACGGCTTAAATGAGGGTGCGTCGTTTTTGTCGCGGGGGTGAATAAGCTTTCCGCATGAGACTCGAGTGAGTCCGTGGAATCTCGCCGGCAGGAAAACGGCTGGCTGGCGATACCTCTGACGGCAGCCGGCCGCGACGAGCTGGGGCCTTGTGCGGTGGCCCTGTCAGGCCTTTTTCTCGGCCCGAGGCGGTGTGCGCCACCGATATTTGCCGCGCCATTAATAACACGGCTAGGTCCGCATTCCCTGTTTGCATATGCGTTGCCTGCACGAATTATTGCCGCGCTTAATTGGCGATTGCGTCTTGAAAAATGGCCGATAAGTCTGGCTCGTGGAAATTGAAGACGATGATTATGCGTTTTTCATCGATTCGATCCCGACTAATCCGCCAATGGCGTTTTTTTCGCCGATGACGTGGACGGACGCCCGGATTGCCGCCGTTCAATTCGCCGGCTGTTCAATCCGTTTGAGCAATGCGCCCCATTCGTAGTCGATGCGATCGGGGTGGAACGCGAACACACCGGCGCCGGGCGTGAAGGTCAGTTCGCCGAAGTAGATATGCCCGGCGATGTTGTACAGATCGACCCGTACGTAACCGAGACCCTCTGCGAGGCGCGTGGCGACATCGATGATCTCTTGCCAATTCTCTGGCCGCGGCACGTCGGTGGCGCTGCGCGGGAAGTGGCCGAGCGAGAGGTCGACGCGATTCCAGTTGGCATCGAAGACATCGCCGCGTACGTTCCCGAACCGGTCGGCGACGACGCCCGTGAGGATGATCGGGCCGTCGGGCCCGTTGCCGAACATATTCATCTTCACGTCGGCGGGCACGCGCCCGTCGGCCTCGAGCAGCAGCGTTTCAAAATACAGACGCGGCTTGATCGTGCGGTAATGGCGTTCCCGGGCCTGGCAGTAGTAGTTCGTTGCGAGCCAACGATCGGCCAGGCGGCGCAAGGCCTCATACGACGTGTTCGATTTGTCGCGCACGATTTCGACGAACCCGCATCCGTGGTTCGCCTTCATGACGAACGCATCGGGGAGCGCCTCGAATACCTCGCGGGTGAACGTCTCGGGCACCGCGATCAGCGGCACGAGATACTGCTCCCCGATCTTGCTCTTCGCGTACTCGCGCACGGCGAGCTTATCGGCGAGCGTCGTCCAATGCGGCTCGGGGTGCAGGCAGCGGCGCAAAATGTAGTCGTTGTAGGTGACCGGGTTGCGCAAGTTGGGGAAGCGGCCTACGCGGCGCCGATGATTGATCCAGAGGAATAACGCGTCGGGTCCGAGACATCTCAGTCGTCTGCGTACTGCCCGGGCGAGCTCGCCGGCGCCGCTTGCGGCGGCGCGACGAACCAAGCGGTCCCGCGTATTGCGCGTGAATGCCAGCAACGCGTCCACGCCGGCTCGAACCGCCCCGGTCGGCCGCGTGAGTTTGTCGGCTTGCGTCGTCATCGGATCGCCCCGTCGAAAAGTGCCTGACTACTAAGGTCCCTGAATGAGCCAAACGCTCCGCCGGCGGCGCGTTTGTCATGCCGGTCAGATGGTGGCGCGCTCTTGGCTCGTTCAACGGCCAGTTAATTGTGTGTCGCTGCTTGATCTTGTCCATCGAAACATATCCGCCGATAGCCCGGCAATACTGGGGCTCAAAAGGTCGAAGTGTTGGCGAGTTTCGATGACGCTTGGCGAAACGAGACGATGAGGGGGCGGGCAAGGGGGAAGATACGGCCGCCAAGCGCGTGGCGGCCCGTGCGCGTCAGCCGGCGCTATGGAGCTGCATCATGGCGCGCTCGGGCGCGCCTTTCACGACATGGGGCATCACGGCGAGCGAGCGCTCGATCGCGGCATCGATGACCTCTTGTTCTTCCTTGCGCGGCGGCTTGAGCACGAAGGCCGCGACGTCGGGCTTGCTACCCGCGCGGGCGCTTTCGGGGATGAGATCGCGCGGATGACCGATGCCGATCCTCAAGCGCCAGTACTGTTGCGACGACAAATGGGCCGAAATGTCCTTGAGCCCGTTGTGGCCGCCGCTGCCGCCGCCGAGCTTGAGCTTGACGGCGCCGGGCGGCAGATCGAGTTCGTCGTGCGCAACGAGGATTTCGTCGGGCAGGATCTTGAAGAAATGGGCGACGGCGACAACCGATTGCCCCGACCGGTTCATATAGGTTTGCGGTTCGAGCAGATGCACTTCCTCCCCGTGCAAACGCGCTTTCGCATAGAACCCGTGGAAGCGCCGCTCGTCGCGTAGGGTGGCGCCGGCCTCGCGCGCGAGCTGATCGACGAGCCAAAAGCCCGCGTTGTGCCGGGTGGCCGTGTATTCCGCGCCCGGATTCCCGAGCCCGACGATGAGCTTGATCATGCTGTCATACCGGCGAGCCGGTCCGTGAACGAAAGATGAAGGCGGCGAAAAAAAACCCGCCGGGCAAGCCGCGGCGGGTCACGTCGTCCGTTCCAATGAAACGGATCGAGAGGATAGGCGCGAGAAACGCCTTAAGCGGCGGGCGTTTCGCCTTCCGCTGCGGCTTCAGCCGCGGCACCGGCCGGCACGGCGGCTGCCGCCACCACCGGGTTTTCGCTTTCGATGTGCGCCACGAGCGACACGCCCTTCGGCAGCGTGATGTCCTTAGCGTGCAGCGATTGACCGGCTTCGATCTTCGCCAAGTCGAGTTCGACGAATTCCGGCAGATCGCCCGGCAGGCATTCGATTTCGACTTCCGTCACGACGTGCGAGATGATCGCGCCGCCGAGCTTCACAGCCGGATTCGATTCTTGATTCATGAAGTGCACGGGCACCTTCGTGTGCAGCTTCTTGTTCGGGTCGACACGTTGGAAATCGACGTGCAGCACGAGCTGGCGGAACGGGTGGTATTGCACGTCGCGCAGCAAAACGCGTTGCGATTGGCCGGCCACTTCGAGGTCGAGGATCGACGAGTGGAAAGCTTCCTTCTTCAGTGCATGCCACAAGGCGTTGTGATCGAGCTCGATCAGTTGCGGCTCTGCCGTTGCGCCATACACGATCCCCGGCGTCTTGCCGGAGTTGCGCAGGCGGCGGCTCGCACCCGTACCTTGCTTGCTACGCTCAAAAGCGACGACTTTCATGTTCTATCTCCATAACTGCCCGCGACCAGGCAGTGAAACGGAGCCCTCATCCCGCGGATCGAGGCCGCGGAAACAATCGGGCTCCAGACGAAAACGGCGCGTTTCGGTGATCGAATCGCGCCCAAGTGCCGAAGCCGCTCAGTCATGCGGCGCCCTCGGCCAATACTTCTTAATGCTCGGCTTTAGCTCTCGGCGAACAGCGACATCACCGAATCGCCGCGACGGATACGCGAGAACGTTTCGGCAAGCAGACCCGCGCACGAGAGCGAGCGGATCTTCGCGCAAGCGCGCGCTTCGTCGCTGAGCGGAATCGTATCGGTGACGACGAGTTCGTCGAGCGACGAATTCGTGATCCGTTCGCTGGCGCCGCCCGACAGCACCGGGTGCGTCGCATAGGCGACGACTTGCTTCGCGCCGCGCTCCTTGAGCACTTGTGCGGCCTTACACAGCGTACCGGCGGTGTCGACCATGTCGTCCATGATGACGCAGGTACGTCCTTCGACTTCACCGATGATGTTCATCACTTCGGCGACGTTCGCCTTGGGCCGGCGCTTGTCGATGATCGCCAGATCGCAATTCAATTGCTTCGCGAGCGCACGGGCACGCACGACACCACCGACATCGGGCGACACGACGAGCAGATTCTCGTAGCTCTGCTTGCGCAGGTCGCCGAGCAGCACGGGCGTGGCGTAGATGTTGTCGACCGGAATGTCGAAGAAACCTTGAATCTGGTCGGCGTGCAGATCCATCGTGATGATCCGCTCGACGCCGGCGATTTCCAGCATGTTGGCGACGATCTTGGCCGAAATCGCGACGCGCGCCGAACGCGGGCGGCGATCTTGCCGTGCATAGCCGAAATAGGGGATGGCTGCCGTAATCCGACCCGCCGACGCGCGCTTGAGCGCATCGACCATGATCATCAGCTCCATCAGGTTGTCGTTCGCCGGCGCGCAGGTGGATTGCAGGACGAAGACGTCCTTACCACGCACGTTTTCCTGGATCTCGACTTGGATCTCGCCGTCGGAGAAACGGCTGACCATTGCTTTGCCGAGGGGGATGCCGAGAATTTTGACGACTTCCTGTGCAAGCGCGGGATTTGCGTTGCCAGTAAAAACCATCAGGCCGTCATGGCTGCTCATCATGCACCTGCTGCTGGAGGCGGGAACTGCGGGAATGTTTGGCAGGGGAGGAAGGACTCGAACCCTCGAATGCCGGAATCAAAATCCGGTGCCTTAACCAACTTGGCGACTCCCCTACACTGACTCTGAGCTTCGCCGGGCCTGCGGGACAGCCCCGACGATGCGAAACCTATGACGCGAAAGCGAAGAGTGGATGGGTATCCAAACTCGATGCCACGGCGCTGACCCAATCTGCAGGCAGCTTGGCTTGCGCCGCTTCCGCTTCGGCGATGCTCCGGAACGCGGCAAACACACTCGAGCCCGATCCGGTCATCCGTGCTGGTGCAATGGTTTCAAACCATTCAAGCACCTGCGCGACTTCCGCGTATTTTCCCACGACAACTGGCTGCATGTCATTCCGGCCGTAGCTTTCAGGCCATCTTGCGCTGCGGCTTTGCTGTGCAAGAAAGTCCGTAATTGTGACGGCTTCCGAATCTCTTGTCAACGACTTATCGGAAAAAATCGCTGCGGTCGGAACATGCGCCTTCGGGGTGACCACCAGAAAGTAGCGCGGCGGCAATTGTACAGCTTCGAGCGCCTCTCCGACACCCTGCGCGAACGCATTTTTCCCGAAAACGAAGAACGGCACGTCCGCGCCGAGTTGCAGTGCCAACGTTTGGAGCACGTCGCGGGCCAGATCGAGCTTCCAGAGCCGATTGAGCGCCAACAGCGTGGTCGCGGCGTCCGAACTGCCGCCGCCGAGACCGGCGCCCATCGGCAAGCGCTTCTCGATCTCGATGTCCACGCCGAGCGCCGAGCCCGTGTGCGCCTTGAGCAGCATCGCCGCGCGCACGACCAAGTCGTTTTCCTCGGACACACCGGCCACGTCGGTTATGCGGTGCACGCGCCCGTCCTCGCGCAGCGTGAAGTGCAGCGTATCGCCCCAATCGATCAACTGGAACACGGTCTGCAGCGCGTGATAGCCGTCGGGCCGGCGGCCCGTGATGTGCAAGAACAGATTGAGCTTGGCGGGCGCCGCGCAGCCGCGCAGCGAGTGGGACGTTTCGATCATTTGAGGTGCGGCGTAATACGAGAGCTAAGCGTGAACGGGGCGCGCGGCATGGACGGCACTAAAAGCGGTAAAAGCGGGCGGCCCCGCTCAGCGGTCCAATACGAGCTTGATGTCGAGCGGCGGGTCGCGGCGCGTCAAATCGAGGCGCTTGACGCCCGTCGCCGGGGCATCCGCATAGGCGATGTAGTCGATCGTCCAGCCTTCCTGGTCGATCTCCTTCATGCGCGAACTCTGGTTCGGATCGAGCACCGTCTTCGCGTGCGAACTCGGCGCGGGCGAGGACTCGAGCCAATAGCGCAGTCCCTCGATCGGCAAGGCAAAACCGAGCGTGCGCTGCATCAGTTCGCTCACGTTGTCGGCCGTGACGGGCTGATGGTTCGGCACCTCGAGCGTGGCCGACGCCGAGGACGACGTGACGATGGCGAGCGTCTGCCCGAACGGATTGAGCAGTTGCAGCGTGACCGTATCGCCTTGCTGCAGCCAGTCGAAATTGCCGTAGGCGTTGCGCGTTTGGCCGTTCTGGTCCAAATAGCGGACCGAGAACCGGCCGTGGTACGCGTGCATCGTCTGCGTCGAAAGCTCGGGCGTCGCGTTCGAGGTCGAGGGTCCGTGCTTCGGCGTGACCGCGCAGCCCGCGAGGGCGACCGCGAAAGCGGCCGCCGCCGCGCGCGCGGCGCGGCGGGCGGCGGCACCGTCGAGAGGAAAGAAAGACAAAACCGGCATCACAGATCGTTGGCGTTCACTTGGAACCGTTCGAGCGTTTTGACGAGCGTGCTGTTGTCGGGTTCGAGCTTGGAACCGTTCGAGCGTTTTGACGAGCGTGCTGTTGTCGGGTTCGAGCGTACGCGCGCGGCGCCAAGCGTCGAGCGCTTGCTTCTGATCGCCGCTCTTCCAGAGCACTTCGCCGAGGTGGGCGCCGATCTCGGCGTTCGGCTGAAGCTCGAACGCGCGCTTGAGCAGCTTGGCCGCATCGGCCGTATCGCCTTGGCGATACTTGACCCAACCGAGGCTGTCCATGATGAACGCATCGTTCGGCGCGAGCGCCGAGGCTTTCTCGATCAGCTTGCCGGCCTCGTCCAAACGCTGGTTGCGATCGGCGAGCGAATAGCCGAGCGCGTTATACGCTTGCGGGCTATCGGGCTGCTCTTGCATCACCTTGCGCAGCACGCTTTCCATCAACTCGTAATGGCCGTTCTTCTCGGCGGCCATCGCATAGTCGTACTGGATTTCGGGATCGTTCGGGGACGCGTCGTTCGCCTCCTGCAAGCGCGCCTCGGCTTCCTTGTAGCGCTTCGCATCGAACAAGATCGCCGCATCCGTGCGCGCGATCGCGCCCTGTTCGCGAGGATCGTCCGTTTGGATATCGGCGAGCAGCTTGCGCGCATCGTCGATCTTGCCTTTTTGCGCCAGCATCTGCGCGCGCGTGACCCGTGCCGTGACGTATTGGGCGCTTGCCGGCGGAACCTTGTCGAGCCACTTGGCCGCGTCGTCGTCGTGTTTTTGCTCGATCGCCAGTTGGGCCAAGTACAAATACGCTTGGCCCGGATCGGCTCCCGGCGATTTTTCCGCGAGTTCGGCGTATTGCGTCAGGTATTTCTGAGCGGCGTCGTATTGCTTTTGTTGAACCTTGATGAGTCCGAGCGCAAGCAGCGGCATCGGATCTTTGGCGTCCATCGCGCGCAAGGCCTCGAATTGCTTTTGCGCGTCGTCGAGCCGGTTGGCCGCCAAATGGAGTTGCGCGAGTGCGACGCGCGGCTCGCGCTCTTTCGGATGTTGTTTCACATACGCGTCGAGCGACGCGATGGCTTCGTTGCGCTCGTCGCTGCCCATCTGACCGAGCGCGAGCGCGGCCGGCAGGAAGTCGGGCTTGAGCTTCAGGGCATGCTCGAACGAGGCGCGCGCACCGGGCCGGTCGTCGGCCAGCAATTGCTGTCTGCCGATCGCCAGATAGGCCTCGGGGCGGTTCATGTCGTTTTTCAGCAGGTCCTGCAGCACTTGCAAGCCGCCCACGCGGTTCGGGCCGCGCGAGATCAACGTCTGCAAGGCCTGCACGGCGCCCCCTCGTTTGTCGGCCGGCACCTTCGCGAGCTCGGCGGCGAGCATGGGCTGCGCTTCGTTGGGCTTGCCCGACAAAACGAGCAACGAGGCATCGATCTGGATCGCCCGCTCGGAGCTAGGCGCGTACTCGTGCCATAGCTGTGCGGCGGCGAGCGCGTCCGAGGGACTTTGCGCCTGCACCGCGATTTCGGTTGCGCGTTCCGCCATACGCGGATCGTGCGTGTCGCGCGCGAGCGCGAGATACGTTTGGTAGGCGGGCGCGGGCTGATTGCGTTGCAACGCGATTTCGGCCGCCAGTACTTGGAACACGATCTGGCTCGAGAGCGGGACGTCCGGCAAATCCTTGTCTTCCTCGGGCAGCGAGGGGAGTCCGAATGCGTCCGTCGACGTTACACCGCCGCCGTCGGATGCCGACGGGTCCTGAGCGTGCGCCGGCAACGCGGTCAACGTCCATGCGCAGAGCGCGGCCAGGGCGATGCGGCCCGCTTGAGCGGGGCGGGCGCCGACCGGGCGCGAGAAGAGCTGCTTGAGGGACAAAATCATGGAGATCCGTTCGAGGTTTCGGTCGATTGTAACGCGCTCGCTACAATACACGCAGAATTGGACCATGCAAGTTACACACCTGTTTCCGCCCTGAAGAACATGCCCGAGTTGCCAGAAGTTGAAGTTACCCGGCGCGGCATCGAGCCGTACGTGACCGGCCGCCGCGTCGAGCGCGTCGACGTGCGCACGCCCGCTTTGCGCTGGCCGGTGCCGGCCGATCTCGCGCGCACGCTCGCTCGGCAAGCGGTTCGAAAGGTCGAGCGGCGCGGCAAATATCTGCTGTTCGAGATCGACGCGGGCTGGTTCATCGTCCATCTCGGCATGACCGGGACGCTACGCGTGCTGCGCCATGAGCAAGCGAGCGAGCCGGCCAAGCACGATCATATCGATTGGATCTTCGACGAATTCGTGCTGCGCTATCGCGATCCGCGCCGTTTCGGCGCGGTGCTGTGGCATGCCCGGGCCGACGGCGACGTGAACACGCACCCCCTGCTCGCGAGTCTCGGCGTCGAGCCTTTCAGCGACGAGTTTAGCGGCGAGCTGATTTTTCGCCGCACCCGCGGGCGCACGGCCTCGATCAAGCAATTGCTGCTCGCCGGAGAGATCGTCGTCGGCGTCGGCAACATCTATGCATCGGAGAGCCTGTTTCGCGCGGGCATTCGTCCGACCACGGCGGCGGGCCGCGTGTCGCTCGCCCGCTGCGAACGGCTGGCCGATGCCGTACGCGCGACCCTGGCCGCGGCGATCGAGCGCGGCGGCAGCACGCTCCGAGATTTCGTGGGCAGCGACGGCGCGAGCGGCTATTTCCAGCTCGAATGCTTCGTCTACGATCGCGCCGGCGAGCCGTGCCGCGTGTGCGCCTCGCCGATCCGGCAGATCGTCCAAGGGCAACGTTCCACCTATTACTGCGCGCACTGTCAGCGCTGAGTCTTCCTCGCACATGTTCGTCTCTCCGATCCCCGCGGCCGAGCCCGCTACGCCGCTCGAAGCGGCCTTCGCCTCACGGCTGATCGAGTGGCAGCGCCGCCACGGCCGCCACGATTTGCCGTGGCAGAACACGCGCGACCCATACCGCGTCTGGCTCTCCGAGATCATGCTCCAGCAGACGCAGGTTTCGACGGTCATCCCCTATTACGAAAAATTTCTCGCGCGCTTTCCCGACGTCGCGTCTCTAGCCGCGGCTCCGCTCGACGAAGTCATGGCATTGTGGGCGGGCCTCGGCTATTACTCGCGGGCGCGCAACCTGCATCGATGCGCGCAAGCCGTCGTGGAGCGGCATGGAGGCGCATTCCCGGGTACGCCGGAACAATTGGCCGATTTGCCCGGCATCGGGCGCTCGACGGCGGCGGCGATCGCCTCGTTCGCGTTCGGCGCCCGGGCCACGATTCTGGACGGAAACGTCAAGCGCGTGCTGGCGCGCGTGTTCGGGATCGAGGGCTTTCCCGGCGAAAAGCGGGTCGAAAACGCGATGTGGTCGCTCGCCGAGCGTTTGATGCCGGCGCCCGATGCGACCGACGACGAGCTGAGCGCCTATACCCAGGGGCTCATGGATCTCGGGGCGACGCTCTGCGTGCGCGGCAAACCCGATTGCGCGCGCTGTCCGTTCGCCGCCGATTGCGTCGCGCGCGAGAGCGGGCGTCAGCGCGAGTTGCCGGCCGCCCGGCCGAAGAAGGCGGTCCCGACGCGGCGCACCTGGATGCTCGTGCTGCGTGACGGGCCCAGCGTGCTGCTCGAAAAGCGCCCGCCGTCGGGCATTTGGGGCGGATTGTGGAGCTTGCCCGAAGCGGCCGACGAAGCCTCGCTCGCCGAACGAGCCCACATACTGGGAGCGCAGCCGAGTCTTACGCGTCTGGCGCCGATCGCTCACACGTTCACGCATTTCAAGCTCGACATCGAGCCGCGTTGCGGCGAGTTGCGCGCGGTGCCTCCCACGGGCGTTTGCCAGGCGCTCGACGGCGAGACGGCTTGGGTGCCGCTCGAGAGAATCGACGATTACGGCGTGCCGGCGCCCGTGCGCAAGCTGCTCGATGCGCTCGATGGCCCGTTGCTCTGACTGCGTTCGTCAGAGCAATTGATGTTGGCGCATGTAGTGATGGACGGCGTCGATCCGTTCGCCGGCGTCGGTCAGTTCCATGAGCTTTTGTCGTGCCCGCAACGGAATTTGCAAGATCTCCGCCAAGCGATTGGACACCCAGCTCGGGTCGTCGAAACGGAACGGTTCGGCGAACGGCACGCTCTCGGGATCGCGCTCGCGGATCGTCTCGATGATGCGTTCGAGCACCTCCGCGCAGGCGCCGAATTTGGCCACCGCGTCGGCGCCGTCCAGCGGCGCGTCTTCGGGCACCGGTTCGGCGACGCCGACGAGCAGCCCGCTCGATTCCTTACGATGCGAGAGCAGGCGAAATCGCTGCGTGCCGCGCGCGCGGATGAGCAGCATGCCGTGCTCGTCCACGTCGCACTGATCGATCCGGGCTAGCGTGCCGACCATTTCGGGTACGCACGGCACGTCTTGTTGCGCGACTTCGGCACCGCTTTTGAGCAGACAGACGCCGAATGGACTCTCGTCGCGCAGACAGGCGCGCGCCATATCGAGGTAGCGCGCCTCGAAGATCTTCAACGGCAGCAGCCCATCGGGGAACAGCACCGTGTGCAAGGGGAACAGCGGCAGCTCAGCGTAGACGGCAGGAATGGAGGACATGGCGCACGCTTCGGATTGCCGCGTAGGCCGCGGCGGGTTGAGCCGCTAGTGACCTGGGCCGGGAGTATTCATCGACCGACAAGCTCCCGGTTCACGCCACCAACCTGGACGATTCGTCGATGGCGACCGGCGCGTCGCGATGCCGAACGATCACGGTCGCCTCGCGTGCCAGACGCGCGGCGAGTGTTTCGGCGATGAACACGGAGCGGTGTTGCCCGCCCGTGCAGCCGACGGCGACGGTCAAGTAGCTGCGGTTGTCTTCGCGAAACCGCGGCAGCCATTTCAAAACGAATGCGTGAATATCGTCGATCATTTCATGCACGATCGGCAATGCGTCGAGGTAATCGATCACGGGCTGATCGCGGCCCGTGAGCGGACGCAGACGATGATCGTAATACGGATTGGGCAGCGCGCGCACGTCGAACACGAAATCGGCGTCGAGCGGCAGGCCGCGTTTGAAGCCGAACGATTCGAACATCAGCATCAAGCCTTCCCGCTGTTCCTCGATGAAGCGCGTCACCCATGCGCGCAACACGTTCGCGCGCAAATTGCTCGTATCGATTTGATGACCGAACTCCGCGAGCGGCGCGACGAGTTCGCGTTCGCGCTCGATGGCTTCCTCGAGCGAGGCCAGCAGCCCGACGTCGGCGTCGTGCGCGGGCGAGCCCGAAAGCGGGTGACGCCGGCGCGTCTCGGAAAACCGCTGGATCAGCGACTGCGTGCTGGCGTTCAGAAAGAGCACGCGCACGTCGTGTTCGCTGGCCAGATCGCGAATGATGCCGGGCATGTCGTCGAGCGAGGCGCTCGAGCGGGCGTCGATGGCGACCGCCAGCCGCTCGTGTCCTTCGTCGTCGCTCGCCAGGTACTGGGCGAGCGCGGGCAAAAAGCGGGGCGGCAAATTGTCGACGCAGTAATAGCCCGCGTCGGCCAGTGCGTTCAACGCGACGGATTTGCCGGAGCCGGAGATGCCGGTGATTAGAACGATGCGCATGGGAAAGAACCAGTTCGTTTCATCATAGCACTTGCATCCGGGCTTGGTCGCGGCGGCCCGCGGCCCTTTGCCGGCCGTGGGGCCGGCCGCTCGATTCACATGAGCTTGCCCGGCAACTGACTGTCGGGATCTTGCATCGCGATCCGCTGCCGATCCATGAAGTCGCGCAACGTGTCGATTCCGCGTAGCTGCAGGATCGTATTGCGCACGGCGGCTTCGACGAGCACGGCCAGGTTGCGGCCCGCCGCCACTTGAATCGTCACTTTGCTGATCGGCAGTCCGAGCACGTCGACGGTCTGGCTTTCGAGCGGCAGGCGCTGGAATTCGCCGTCGGGCCGGCGCACGAGCTGCACGATGAGCTTGAGCTTCATTTTGCGGCGCACCGCGGTTTCGCCGAAGATCGTTTTGATGTCGAGCAGGCCCAGCCCGCGGACTTCGAGCAGATTTTGCAGCAGCGGGGGGCAGCGGCCCTCGACGAAATCCGGTCCGAGCCGCACGAAATCGACCGCATCGTCGGCCACGAGCCCGTGACCGCGGCTGATCAATTCGAGCCCCAGCTCGCTTTTGCCGAGGCCCGAATCGCCTGTCAGCAGGACGCCCATGCCGAGAATGTCGAGAAAAACGCCGTGCAGCGTGGCGCGCGGCGCCAAGATACGCGACATGTACAGGCGCAGGTTGTCGATAACCGAGGCCGGCGACATCGTCGTCGTGAACAGCGGTGTGGACGAGCGCGTACAGCGCAACACGAGCTCCGGCGGCGCGGCGACGCCGCCCGCGACGACGAGAAACGGCGGCTCCAGCGCGATCAATTCGGCCATGTGCCGCGAGCGGTCTTCGTCGGATTGCCGCTGGTAGTAATTGACTTCGGCCTCGCCGAGCACTTGAATCCGGTTCGGGTGGATCAAATTCAAGTGGCCGACGAGGTCGGCGCTCGACGTCGCGTTCGCGACGGTTTCCGCGGAAAAACCGCGCTCCCAGCCTTCGTGCCCCGTCAGCCAGCTCAGTTTGAGCATGGAGGCGTTGTCGTCGAAAATGCTTTGGGCGTTGATGCTGGACGTATCCATGAATCCCTTGCTCCTGGTTGACCGCGACGCGCGCGGCGACGACGTGCGCCGCCCCGCCCGCCAAGGCCGATGAACGGCGCGCGAGGCGCCGTGCTTGCAAGCCGAACCAAGAAGGTTAGGGTGCGGCAAGCAAGCTCAAGGGTGCCACTGGGTGAGCAGGCGATGCAACTCTTCGCGATTCGATTCTGTGTGCAGGCGTTCGCGCGCTTCGCGGTCGGACAGCAACTGCGCGATTTCCGAGAGAATTTCCAAGTGCTGCTGCGTGGCCTGTTCGGGCACGAGCAGAAAGATCAATAGCGAGACGGGCTGCCCGTCCGGCGCTTCGAACGGGATCGGTTGGTCCAGGCGCACGAATGCGGCCAGCGGCTGCTTGAGGCCCTTGATCCGCCCGTGCGGAATCGCAACGCCTTCGCCGAGGGCCGTGGAGCCCAGCCGTTCGCGAGCGAAGAGGTTATCGGTGACTGCACTGCGGCCGATTCCGTTCTGGTTTTCGAAAATCAAGCCCGCTTGCTCGAATACGCGCTTCTTGCTGGTAACGGAAAGGCCGAGGACGACGTTTTCGAGCGGAAGAAATTTGGCTAAACGATTCATGTTGGCAGGCTAACGCGTCGCCTCAAGCGCTCCTCGGGGCAACTGGCTGATTGTCGATTTTCGGCCGCGCGCGCCGGCTCCATGAACCGACGACGCCGGGCACTGCCACGGCCGGCTGCCCCTTCAATAACCGGCACATTATAGATCAGGGTCGGGGCATATGGTGCGCCGCGCCAGGCGAGGAAAGATTCCGTTCGCCCATGAAAAAGCCGCCCTGCAACGGGGCGGCTCTTCACGCGGGGTGCGCGGCCGGCTTGCGGGCCGCGGCGGGCTTACTGCACTTGCTCGCCTAGCGGCGGCAGATCTTGATGTTTGATCGCCTCATGCTGATGTTCTTGGATGCGCCCCTTGTGGCGGACCACCTGACGGTCCAGCCGGTCGACCATGAGATCGATCGCGGCGTACAGGTCGCCGTTGGCGCTTTCGATGCAGATATCCTTGCCTTTCACATGGAGGGTGATTTCGGCCTTCTGCCTCTTGTCTTTTTCTTTATGGTTGTCGATCGAGAGGACCACATTGCCATCGATCACCTGATCGAAATGTCTTAGCACCTTGTCGAGCTTGGTGATCACGTATTCTCGCAACGCCGGCGTTACTTCGAGATGGTGTCCACTGATCTTCAGATTCATAGTGCTCTCCAAACAAATGGCAGCCTGGCACCAAAGGTGCGGCTGAGCCGGTCGGGAGCGGCCCGCTCGTGTCATCACCCCGCGTGACTGACGAGCGGCGGGTCGTATCGGCCGGCCGGTTCCGCTGGTGGCGTCAGGGCCGGTAAACGCTCTTCGCAAAACGCGAAAAGCCTAAAGAGACTTGCGCAAATTGACTGCGGGGATCTTGAGAGCTTCGCGGTACTTGGCAACCGTGCGGCGCGCCACCACGAACCCTTGTTCCGCCAGCAGTTCGGCAATGCGGCTGTCCGAAAGAGGCGATTTCGAGTCTTCGGCTCCTATCAGTTGCTTGATGAGTGCGCGAATGGCCGTGGACGACGCCGCGCCCCCCGTATCGGTCGACACATGAGAGCCGAAGAAGTACTTGAACTCGAGCGTCCCGAAGGGGGTGAGCATGTACTTACCCGTCGTCACACGCGATACCGTCGATTCGTGCAAGCCCAGCGTATCAGCTATTTCCCGCAAAACCAAGGGGCGCATGGCGATTTCGCCATGCGCGAAGTAGTTGCGTTGCCGCTCGACGATGGCTTGCGCGACGCGCAGAATCGTCTCGAAGCGTTGCTGGATGTTTTTGATCAGCCAGCGCGCTTCTTGGAGCTGTTGGCGCAGCGAGCCGCTGCCGGGGTCGCCGCGGTTGTTGCGCAAAATGTTTGCGTACAGATGGTTGATGCGCAAGCGCGGTACCACCTCGGGGTTCAGTTCGGCTTGCCAGCCGCTCGAGGTCTTTCGCACGATGATGTCGGGCACGACGTAGTCGGCTTCCGCCTTGCCGTACGCCGCGCCCGGAAACGGCTCGAGCGAGCGGATCATCGCATGGGCCTCGCGCAGATCGTCGTCGCCCGCCTTCAATTGCTTGCGCAGGCGCGTGAAATCGCGCGCCGCAAGCAGTTCGAGATGATTTGCCGCGATCTCGAGCGAGAGCTTGCGCGTGGGCGACTCGGGCAGCCGCAGCAATTGCAGCTTGAGGCATTCCGACGCGGAGCGGGCCCCCACGCCGGCCGGATCGAAGCTTTGCAGCAGCGCAAGCGCCGCGCCGAGTTCATCGAGGTCCACCTCGAGTTCTTCGGGCAAATCGGCCAGGACCTCGTCGAGCGAAGCCGTGAGGTAGCCGTCGTCGTCGAGCGATTCGATCAGAAACGTGACGAGCGCGCGGTCGCGCGTGCCCGCCTGCGTCACGCGCAGTTGCGCCATCAGGTGATCGCGCAGCGTAGTGGTCGATTCGTGGATTTGCAGCGGTGGCAGATCGTCGTCGTCGGATGCGCTCGGCGAGCGCCCGTAGTCGTCGAGATTCCACTGCGACGAATCGGCGCCGTCCCCGCTCGCCATCGTGCCGAATTCCTCGGGTGCCGAACCGTCGCTCGTTTCGCCGCGCTCGGCGCTTTCCGCGGGCGCGTTGCCGCTCATCGGCTCCGGGGCGGAAGAGGCGGGCGTTTGAGCGATGACGGAACCGTCGGCGGCGACCCGCAGCGGGCTCGCGATCCATTCGTCTTCGGATTCGAGCAGCGGGTTTTGCGCAACGGCCATCGCGACTTCCTGTTGCAACTCAAGCGTCGATAGCTGCAGCAGTCGAATCGACTGTTGCAGTTGCGGGGTCAACGCAAGATGCTGCGATAGGCGGAGTTGGAGGCTGGCTTTCATGGCAATGTGTCTTTCATTGTAGAGACTTTGCCACGCGCCGGGAACCTCGCTGCGGCCGGCGACGGCAACGCGCCGCGACCGGCCTACGCCGATCGCGTAAAAATTGCTCCGTTCGGCGCTCGGGCGCTTACATGCGGAAGTGCTCGCCCAGATAGACGCGCCGCACGCTCTCGTTTTCTACGATTTCGTGGGGGGCGCCCGCCGCCAGGACCGAGCCGTCGCTGATGATGTACGCGTGATCGCAGATACCGAGCGTTTCGCGTACGTTGTGGTCGGTGATCAAAACACCGATGTTGCGCTGCTTGAGGAATTTGACGATCTTTTGGATCTCGAGCACGGCGATCGGATCGACGCCCGCGAACGGCTCGTCCAGCAGGATGAAGCTTGGGTTCGTCGCGAGCGCGCGCGCGATTTCCACGCGCCGGCGCTCGCCGCCCGATAGCGAAAGGGCCGGGTTTTCCCGCAGATGCGAGACTTGCAACTCGTCGAGCAGCGCGTCCGTACGCGCTTCGATCACGGCCTTCGTGAGCCGCTTGCCGTCTTCGTCGCGCAGCAATTCAAGCACCGCGCGAATATTTTCCTCGACCGTCAGCTTGCGAAACACCGACGCTTCTTGCGGCAGATACGACAGACCGAGCCCCGCGCGCTTGTGAATGGGGAGCAGGCTGATCGAGTTGCCGTCGAGCACGATCTCGCCCGCGTCGAGCGGCACGAGGCCGACGATCATGTAGAACGACGTGGTCTTGCCCGCGCCGTTCGGGCCCAGCAAGCCCACCACCTCGCCGCTTTTGACGTCGAGCGAGACGTCCTTCACGACGGTGCGCGAGCCGTAGCGCTTCTTCAGATTGCGCACGACGAGCGAACTCGACGTGCGGGCAGGGCCGCTCGCGCTTGCTTCGCTCGTCGCGGCGGCCGGGGTGGAGAGCGTATTCACTGCGTTCCGGTTCCTTGAATCGCCGATGCGGGCGCGAGCTTGGCCGGCCCGCCGTTCAAAGGCGCGGGTGCGCCGTTGCGCGGCGACAGCATGGCGCGTACGCGGCCGGTCGGATTGCCGGGGCCGGCCACGTCCTTGCCCGCGCGCGCGGTATAGAAGTCGTTTTGGCCGTCGTACGTGACGACGCTGCCGTGCACCTGGTCCATCACGGTGGTGAGCCCCTGCAGGCGGCGCACCGTGGCGTTCGTGGTGAGGGTCGTCAGATCCTTCTTGCCATCGTAGTCGATCCGCTCGGCTGTGCCTTCCACATACTCGTCGACACCTTCGCGTTTCTGGTGGAAATAGGCGAGATCCTTGCTGCCCGGGGCCATCGTGCCCGTCGAATACTGATAGCCCTCGGGATCTTGACGTACCTCCACGCGATCGGCTTTGATGAGGATCGTGCCCTTTGTCGCGACGACATGGCCCGTGAAAATCGTGACCTGTTTCAGATCGTCGTAGGTCATGTTGTCGGCGTCGATGTTCATCGGTTTGTCCTTGTCGGCCTGCTCGGCGTGGGCCTGGGGCCCGAACGCGAGGCAGGCCACGAGGGCGAGCGCGGCCGCCAAGCCGAAGTGTGCCGGCCGTGGGACGCGAAAAGAGAGCGATTCGTTCATGCGGTCACGCTACGAAAGGATGGGACCCGATTACTTTGCGCCGGCGCGGGAGGCGCCGGCGCCCGATGCGTCGGAAGCCGCGATGTTGCCCCGGACCTTGCCGAAAAGCTGCATCACACGGGTGACATTGTTGTAGTTCATGGCATTTGCCGTCGCGATGGACTGGCCGCGCCGAAGTTTAACCGGGTTTTTCGACTCGATCACATCGTCGTTCACGAACACGCGAAAGTGAGACGAATCGGCCTGCATTTCGGGATCGCCGGCGCCGGCTGCGCGCACGATGCGAGCGTTATCGTATAAGTCGACGATCGAAGCGTCGCCGTTGACCGTGCCGCGCTGCCCGGTGGCCGTGACGATCGGCCTGCCCGGCTGGAACGCCCGGATCGCCGGGAGCGTCAGGTCGCTGTTCTCGTCGTCCTCGTAGTGCACCATCTTGGCGGCCATCAACCGGTATTGCGTGCTGCCCGACTGATCGAGTTCGGAAATCGAGAAATCGTCGACGAAATAATCGGGCGTGTGCGTCTTCGCCGTGGCCGCGTTTTCGGCCGCCGGCGGGCGCGTGGCTTGCAGCAGCCAGTACGTGCCGCCCGCGAGCGCCGCGAGGGCGATCAACGAGAATAGCGACGTCAGGCGCGCGCTATTCATGGGCGACCCGCTCCGCACGCCGCGGCCAGCAGCGCTTCGTAGCGGTGCTGAGCCCGCAAGATCGCGTCGCATACTTCGCGCGCCGCGCCTTGACCGCCACGCGCTTCCGATACCCAATGGGCACGGGCGATCACTTCGGGGTGGGCATTGGCGGGGGCCGCCGCGAAGCCGCAGCGCGTGAGCACGGCCAGATCGGGCCAATCGTCGCCCATGTAGCCGCATTGCTCCGCGGTGACCTGTGTTTCGCGCATCAATTGCGCGAACGCCTCGAGCTTATCGGCGACGCCTTGGTAGAGATGGGAGATCCCCAATTCCTGCGCGCGCGCGAGCACGATCTCCGAGCGGCGGCCCGTGATGATCGCCGTTTGTATCCCGGCCTTGCCGAGCAGCTTCAGGCCATGACCGTCCATCGAATTGAACGCCTTCATGTAATCGCCCTGCGCCGTGAACATCAAGCCGCCGTCCGTCAACACGCCGTCGACGTCGAAAATCATTACCTTGACGCGACTCGCGCGTTCGCTTGCCGTGAGAGCCGCGGCCATCAAATCACCTTCTTCGAGAACAGATCGTGCATGTTCAGCGCACCGATCAGCAGGCCGTCGGCATCGACGACCAGAATTTGGTTGATGCGATGGCGCTCCATCGATTCCACGGCTTCGACGGCGAGATGATCGGGGCCGATCGTGCGCGGCGCGCGCGTCATGACCTCGACGATCGGCAAATCGCGGAAATCGCCCGTGCGTTCGAGCACGCGGCGCAAATCGCCGTCGGTGAAGATGCCTTCGACGCGGCCCGCGTCATCGACGATCGCGGTCATGCCCATGCGCTTGGCCGTCAGTTGGAACAGGGCGTCGCGCACCGTCGCGCGCGCATCGACGCGCGGCAATTGATCGCCCGTGCGCATTACGTCGCGCACGTAGGTGAGCAGCCGCCGCCCGAGCGCGCCGCCCGGATGCGAGCGCGCGAAATCGTCGGCGCCGAAACCGCGCGCGTCGAGCACGGCCATCGCCAGCGCGTCGCCGAGCGCGAGCGCGGCCGTCGTGCTCGCCGTCGGGGCGAGATCAAGCGGGCACGCTTCCTTGGCCACGGCGGCGTTCAAGTGAACGTCCGAGAGCTTGGCCAGCGTCGACTGCGGACGCCCCGTTATCGCGATCAACTTGGCGCCCAGGCGCTTGACGAGCGGCAAGATGGCAATGAGTTCTTCCGATTCGCCCGAATTCGAGAGCGCGATGAACACGTCGTCTTGCGTCACCATGCCGAGATCGCCGTGGCTTGCCTCCGCCGGATGCACGAAAAACGCGGGCGTGCCCGTGCTGGCCAGCGTCGCGGCGAGCTTACGGGCGATGTGGCCGGATTTGCCGATGCCGGATACGACGACGCGGCCGCGGCAACTCAGAAGAAAGTCGACGGCTGCGACAAAGCGCTCGTCGACTTGATCGCGAAGCCCGCGAACCGCGTCGGCTTCGATGTCGAGGACTTCCCGGGCGAGCGCCAATGCCCGGTCGCCATTGATTTTCGCTATCATTCGCCGGAGTATAGCAAAGGCGTTGTTCGCCGCGCCGGGCCGCCCTTGGCCCCAGCCGCTTTCAGGCGCTCAAAACCGAATGCGCGGCGCGCCTTATGCGCGCGACGTGCGTTCCGCTGACGAACGAGGACGCTGAACCCGTGATTTCTCCGCTCGAGATGACGCTTTTCCTACTGCTTGCGTCGGTAGTGGGCGTCGTATTGTTCCGCTCGTTGAATTTGCCGCCGATGCTCGGCTACTTGACGGTCGGCATCGTCGTCGGGCCGCACGCGCTCGGCCTCGCGCCCGATTCGGAGCGGGCGCAAAACCTCGCGGAATTCGGCGTCGTGTTCCTGATGTTTTCGATCGGGCTCGAGTTCTCCTTGGCCAAGCTGCGCGCGATGCGCAAGCTCGTGTTCGGACTCGGCTTGCTGCAAGTGATCGGCACCGTGGGCGTCGCCGTGCTCGTCGGCGTGCTGCTCGAGCGCTGGATGCACGTGAGTTGGCAAGGCTGCATCGCGCTGGGCGGCGCGCTCGCGATGTCCTCCACGGCCATCGTCAGCAAGATGCTCTCGGAGCGGCTCGAGATCGAAACCGAGCACGGGCGGAACATCTTCGGGGTGCTGCTGTTTCAGGATCTGGCCGTCGTGCCGCTCTTGATCGTGATCGCCGCGCTCGGCGGCGATACGCACGACTTGCCGATGACGCTCGGTGTCGCGGCGCTGAAGATCGTCGTCGCGCTGTCGCTGCTGCTGTTCGTGGGCCAGCGCTTCATGACGCGCTGGTTCAACGTCGTCGCGCGGCGGCGCTCGCAGGAACTGTTCGTCCTGAACCTGCTGCTCGTGACGCTGGGGGCCGCGTTCATTACCGACAAGTTCGGGCTCTCGCTCGCACTGGGCGCGTTCATCGCCGGCATGCTGATCGCCGAGACGCCGTATCGCCATCAAGTGGAAGAGGACATCAAGCCGTTTCGCGACGTGCTGCTCGGCTTGTTCTTCGTGACGACGGGCATGCTGCTCGATCCGCGCGTGCTCATCGCGCATCCGCTGCTCGTGCTCGCGTTCCTGATCGCGCCGGTGCTGCTCAAGATCGTCATGATCACGGGCCTCGCGCGCTTGTTCGGCGCCACGCCCGGCGTGGCCATGCGTACCGGTATCGGGCTGGCGCAAGCGGGGGAGTTCGGCTTCGTGCTGCTCAATCTGATCCTCGACAAGCATCTCGTGAGCGCCGCCATGCTGCAGGCGATTCTCGCGGCGATGCTGCTGTCGATGCTGGCCGCGCCGTTCATGATCCAGAACGCCGACCGTATCGTCTTACGGCTCTCCTCGACGGAATGGATGCAACAGTCGCTGCAAATGACGCGCATCGCCACGCAAAGCCTGCGGCAAAATGCCCACGTCATCATCTGCGGCTACGGCCGTGCCGGGCAAAACTTGGCGCGCATGCTCGAACATGAAGGCCTGCCCTATGTGGCGCTCGACTTGGACCCCGATCGCGTCAATGCCGCGGCCGCCGCGGGCGAGTCGGTCGTGTTCGGCGATGCCGCGCGGCGCGAATCGCTGGTCTCGGCCGGGATTCATCGCGCGGCGGCCGTCGCCGTGACTTACGCGAACACGCCTTCCGCGCTGCGCGTGCTGCACCACGTCCATGAACTGGAGCCGGCGTTGCCCGTGATCGTGCGGACCGTCGACGACGCCGATTTGGAAAAGCTGCTCGCGGCCGGGGCGACCGAGGTCATTCCCGAGATCGTCGAGGGCAGCTTGATGCTCGCGTCGCATACGCTCGTCTTGATGGGCGTGCCGATGCGGCGTGTCGTGCGGCGCGTCGAGGAGTTGCGCGATGCGCGCTATAGCCTGCTGCGCGGCTACTTCCACGGCGCCGACGATCCGGGCGACGACGACGGGCATGACCAGGTGCGGCTACAATCGGTGGCTGTCGACGGCAATGCCGATGCCGTCGGCCGCAGCCTGGACGAACTCGGGCTTGCCTCGATGGGCGTGGAGGTCACGGCAATCCGGCGGCACGGGATCCGCGGGGTCGAACCCGGCCCCGAGACGAAGCTGCGCGAAGCCGACATCCTCGTCTTGCGCGGGCTACCGGAAGCGTTGGCATTGGCCGAGGAGCGGCTGCTGCGCAACCGCCGAGCCGGCGCCATGGTCTCCTGAGACGGCGCGCCGTCCACCCGATATACCTCTAAAACGACTTGCTCGCCGCGCGCGAGCCAATCACTTGCCAGCGGAGAATTTCATGTCCCATGCGCCCGCGGATGCGCCTCTCGACGCCCCCGCGTTCATCAAGAGCCAAATTCGCACGGTTCCGGATTGGCCGCTGCCCGGCGTGCAGTTTCGCGACATCACGCCGCTGCTCCAGCGGCCCAAGACGTTGCGCGTCCTGATCGATCTCTTCATCGAGCGCTATGTCGAAGCCAAGCTCGACTACGTGGCCGGGCTCGATGCGCGCGGCTTCATCATCGCGCCGATCGTCGCCTATGAGTTGAACATCGGCTTCATTCCAATCCGCAAGATCGGCAAGCTGCCGTACAAGACCGTGTCTGAGTCGTATTCGCTCGAATACGGTACGGCCACGGTGGAAATTCACGAGGATGCCTGCGGCCCCGGCGAGCGTGTCGTCATCGTGGACGATCTGATCGCCACGGGCGGCACGATGATGGCGGGCAAGAAGCTGCTCGAGCGGCTCGGCGCCGTCGTGGTCGAAGGTGCGGCAATCGTCGATCTGCCCGATTTGGGCGGCTCCAAGCTATTGCGCGAAAGCGGTCTGCCGCTTTATACGGTCACGCAGTTCAGCGGGCATTGATGGTTTGCACGCTAGCCCTCGTCTTGTTCTGAGCGAAAACATGCCGAATCTTCCGCTTTTTCTTGCCGCCTCGATCGCAGTCACGGCTGCGCCCGGTCCCGACAATCTGCAGGTGCTGGCACGCGGCATCTCGCAGGGGCGCGCCGCGGGACTCGTGGCCGCGCTCGGTTTTGCCGCCGGCCTGACGTTTCATACGACGCTCGCCGCATTGGGCGTGGCGGCGCTGCTGCGTTCGTCGCCGCTGGCCTTCCAGATCGTCAAAATCGCCGGGGGGCTGTATCTGATTTGGATCGGTATCAAGGCGTTGACGAGCCGTGGTCTGGCGAGCGCACACGACAGGCCGCCGCAGCCGCTCGCGGCCGTCTTCCGCCAGAGCGTGATCGGCAACATGATGAATCCGAAGGTGACGTTGTTCTTCGTCGTTTTTCTGCCTCAGTTCGTCGATCCGAGCGGCTCGCAGCGCGTCGCCGTGCAGATGATCGAGCTAGGCCTCGTCTTCATGCTGCAAACGCTTGCAATCTTCTCGCTGTTCGGCGTGTTCGCCGGCACGCTCGGCGGCTGGCTCAAGCGTCGGCCCAAAGCGGGCGTTTGGCTCGATCGGCTCGCCGGGGCGACTTTCATCGCGCTTGGCTTACGCGTGGCGCTGCGCGACTGAGCGCGCCGATCGATAACCGTCGTTCGAGGAATGTCATGAGTTTGTCGTGTATCGCCCGCGCGCGCCGCTTCGACCCGAGCGCGCACCGGCCCTTGGTGATGTCGGCCGAGCAAGTCGGCTGGATTCGCGAAAGCGACGTGCCGTTGCTCGCGCAATGGCCCGACGTGTTCGAAATCGATGCTGCGGGCGTGACGCTCGCCGCGCGTTTCGACGTCGATGCGAACCGCCGTTCGGCCGCGCTCGCGACGGTGATCGGTGCCCTGGCGGCCCAGGGGCGCATTCACGGTTGGCGCGACGAGACCTATGCGATTCGCAATTCGTTCGACGGCGAGCCGCTCGCCTTTATCGAGCGAGCCGCGGCGCGGTTTTTCGGCACGATGACGTACGCGGTGCATTTGAACGGCATCGTAAAATATGCCGATCGCGCGCCGCAGCTTTGGATCGCTCGCCGCAGCGAAACGAAGGCGACCGATCCGGGCATGCTCGATAACGTCGTCGCCGGCGGAATCGGCTGGGGCTTTTCGATCGAAGAGACGATCGTCAAGGAATGCTGGGAGGAAGCCGGCATCGAGGCCACGCTCGCGGCGCGGGCCGAGCCCGGGCGCGTCGTGCACGTGCTGCAATCGCTGCCCGAGGGTACGCAGGCCGAGCAGGTATTCGTCTACGACTTGCCGTTGCCCGAGGACTTTTCGCCGCGCAACCAAGACGGCGAGGTCGGCGAGCACCGGCTCGCGCGCATCGACGAAGTCGCGCGCTGGATCGAGGACGGCCAAATGACGGTCGACGCGAGCCTGGCGACGCTCGACTGCATGTTGCGTCATCGCTGGATCGACGAGGACGCATGTACCGGCATCGAATCGCTTTTCGCCGCGCCGCTCGTCACGCCCTGAGCGGCACGGCGCGTATCCATCACAGGAGTTCAGAGGTCATATGTCGACCCAACACAGCTTCATTCTGAAACTGTCGTGCCCCGACCGGCCCGGCATCGTTCACGCGGTCTCGGGTTTTTTGTTCGAGCGCGGCGCCAATATTCTCGACTCGGCGCAATTCGGCGACAGTCACACGGGCGAGTTTTTCATGCGAGTCCACTTCCAGCAAGTGGGCGGCGACCCGGGCCTCGACGCGTTGCGCGAGGCGTTTTCGACGCTCGCCGACGAATTTTCGATGCGCTGGGAGATTCACGACGCCGCGCTCAAGCCCAAGGTCGTCATCATGGTCTCCAAGATCGGCCATTGCTTGAACGACCTGCTGTTCCGCTATCGCACGGGCCAACTGCCGATCGAGATTCCGGCCATCATCTCGAACCACAAGGACTTTTACCAACTGGCCGCGAGCTACGACATCCCGTTCCATCACTTCCCGTTGACGGAATCGACGGGTGCGGCGAAGGCCGCGCAGGAAGCGCGCGTGCTGGAGGTCATCGATCAGCATGGCGCCGATCTCGTCGTGCTCGCGCGGTACATGCAGATCTTGTCGCCGAACCTTTGCGAGCACCTGGCCGGACGCGCGATCAACATTCATCACTCGTTCTTGCCGAGTTTCAAAGGCGCGAAGCCTTACTACCAGGCCTTCGACCGCGGCGTGAAGCTGATCGGCGCGACGGCGCATTACGTGACGACCGACCTCGACGAAGGCCCGATCATCGAGCAGGAAGTGGAGCGCGTCGATCACAGCATGACGCCCGATCAACTGACGGCGATCGGCCGCGACGTGGAATGCGTGACGCTCGCACGTGCGGTGAAGTGGCACGTCGAGCATCGGATCGTGTTGAACGGAACGAAGACGGTCGTTTTCCGTTGAGGGCCCGCGCGGCGCCGCCGTCGTGGCGGCTTCCGCGGCGGCGCGCTAGATCAACCGCAGGTAGATCAATTCGCGCTTGATGTACGCATAGAAAATCGGTGCGGCGATCACGCCGGGCACGCCGGCCGCCGCTTCCATCACGAGCATGGCGAGCAGCAGCTCCCATGCGCGCGCCTCGATCTGCCCTCCCACGATTCTCGCGTTCAAGAAGTACTCGAACTTGTGAATCAGAATCAGAAAGACAAGCGAGGAGATGGCCGTCGGCAGGCTTACCGCGAGCGAGACGGCCACGATCAGCGTGTTCGAAATCAGATTGCCGATCACCGGCAGCAAACCGGCGATGAAGGTGACGAGAACGAGGGTTTTCGACAGCGGGAGCCGCTGATGAAAAAGCGGCAGGGCGACGAGCAGATAGAGCGCCGTGAACACCGCGTTGATCGTCGAGATCTTCACTTGGGCGAAGACGATGCGCCGGAACGCGTCCGCAAAGCGGGTGGCGCGCGAGGCGAGGGCGGTCGAGAGCGGCAGCCGCTGCACGTGCCGCTCGCTCGTGATCGCGATCATCGCGCCGATGATCATGCCGAACAAAACATGCCCGAAGCCGCGTGCCACGTTCTTGCCGCCTTGCTGCAACTGGCTCATATGCGTTTGCATGAGCATGCCGGCTTTTTGCTTCATTTGCGACACGTCGCCGGGCAGCATCGCCGATAGCCACTCGGGCAAGCGCAGACGCGCTTGATCGACGATTTGCATCACCTGCGACATCAGGTTCTGGATGTTGGGCACCGTATGCTCGAAGTGCTCGACGATCCCGATCGCAATGCCCGCCAGGGCGCCGACCACGACGGCTGCGATGACGACGACGGCGACCCAACGCGCGCGCTGCCCCGACATGTGCCGTTCGATGCCGGGCGCGAGCGTATGGACGAGTTGATAAACGAGCATGCCGCCCAGCAGCGCACCGAGCAGCTTGAAGTGCAGTACCACCCACATGCCGAATAGCGCGAGGGCGTAGCTGCCGATTTCGACGGCGGACAGCTTCGGCAAGCTCATGTCGCTCGTGAGCCGTACGGGACGTCCGCCGACCTCGCGGATGCGGACGTCTTCGGGGGCCTCGTTGCGCTTAGCCATGATGTTTTAAGTCTCCAACTGTCCAACCCATTCGCGCGGCGCGGCATCGGGTCGTGCCGGCCGCTAACGCGCATCGCGATCAGCGGCGCTCGAGCAGCGGTGCGAGATAGCGGCCGGTAAAGCTCGCCTTCGACTTCGCGACTTGCTCGGGCGTACCCTGGGCGATGATTTGCCCGCCGCCCGCCCCGCCTTCCGGACCGAGATCGATGACCCAGTCCGCTGTTTTTATCACATCGAGATTATGCTCGATGATGACGACCGTATTGCCATGATCTCGCAGCCGGTGAATCACTTCCAAAAGCAGCGCGATATCGTGGAAGTGTAGGCCCGTCGTGGGCTCGTCGAGAATATAAAGCGTGCGTCCCGTGTCGCGTTTGGACAACTCCAGCGAGAGCTTCACGCGCTGGGCCTCGCCGCCGGAGAGCGTCGTGGCCGATTGGCCGAGCCGGATATAGCCGAGCCCGACGTCGAGCAGCGTCTTCAGTTTGCGCGCGATGACGGGTACGGCGCTGAAGAACTCGTAAGCATGCTCGACCGTCATGTCGAGCACTTCGCTGATGTTCTTGCCTTTGTACTGGACTTCCAGCGTTTCGCGGTTGTAGCGCTTGCCGTGGCAGACGTCGCACGGAACGTAGACATCGGGCAGAAAGTGCATCTCCACCTTGAGCACGCCATCGCCTTGGCATGCTTCGCACCGCCCGCCCTTCACGTTGAACGAGAAGCGGCCCGGATCGTAGCCGCGTTCCTTCGCGGAGGGCACGCCGGCGAACAATTCGCGGATCGGCGTGAACAAACCCGTGTAGGTCGCCGGATTCGAGCGCGGCGTGCGTCCGATCGGCGATTGATCGACGTTGATGACCTTATCGAAGTGCTCTAGGCCCTCGATCTGCTCGTACGGCGCGGGCTCGGTCGACGAGCCGTAGAGATGCTGCGCGACGGCGTGGTAGAGCGTATCGTTGATCAGCGTCGATTTGCCCGAGCCCGATACGCCCGTCACGCAGGTCAGCAGCCCGACCGGCAGATCGAGCGTGACGTGCTTCAAATTGTTGCCGTGCGCCTCGACGATCCGCAGGCGCCGCTCGTCGGGCTCCTTGCGCTCGTCCGGAAACTCGATACGCCGCTGGCCCACGAGGTACTGGCCCGTGAGCGAAGCCGGATCGGCCTGCACCTGCTTGGGCGTGCCCTCGGCGATGACCATGCCGCCGTGCTCGCCCGCGCCGGGGCCCATGTCCACGACGTAATCGGCCATGCGGATCATGTCCTCGTCGTGTTCGACGACGATGACCGAGTTGCCCAAGTCGCGCAGATGCTTGAGCGTGGCGATCAGGCGGTCGTTGTCGCGCTGATGCAGGCCGATCGACGGTTCGTCGAGCACGTACATGACGCCGGTCAAGCCCGAGCCGATCTGCGAGGCCAGCCGGATGCGCTGCGCCTCGCCGCCCGAGAGGGTGTCGGCGCTGCGTTCGAGCGACAGATAGTCGAGCCCGACGTTGTTCAGAAACATCAGACGCGCGACGATTTCCTTGACGACCTTCTCGCCGATTTCGCGCTTGGCGCCTTCGAGCTTGAGCGTTTGGAAGTAGCCGAGCGCGTCGCGCAGCGGCCAGCCGCTCACTTCGTAGATCGCGCGCGCGTCGCCATCGGCGCCCAGGCGCACGAAGCGCGCTTCTTGCCGCAGCCGCGTGCCGTGGCACGAGGGGCACGCCTGATTGTTCTGATATTTCGCGAGTTCCTCCCGGACGGCCGCCGAGTCGGTTTCGCGATAGCGGCGTTCGAGATTCGGGATGATGCCTTCGAAGACGTGTTCCCGGACCGTCGCCCGGCCGCGCTCGTTGATATAGGAGAACGGAATCTGTTCCTTGCCCGAGCCGAACAAGATCAGCTTGCGGATTTTCTCGGGCAATTCCTCGAACGGCGTATCGATATCGAACTCGTAATAGGCCGCGAGGCTTTGCAGCATCTGGAAGTAGAACTGATTGCGCCGGTCCCAGCCTTTAACGGCCCCGGCCGCGAGCGACAGCGTGGGATGCGCGACCACGCGTTTCGGATCGAAGAACGTGATCTGGCCAAGCCCGTCGCAATCGGGGCAGGCGCCCATCGGATTGTTGAACGAGAATAGCCGCGGCTCGAGTTCGGGCAGCGAGTAGGAGCAGATCGGGCACGCGAACTTCGAGCTGAACAGGTGCGCTTCGCCCGTATCCATTTCGAGCGCGATCGCGCGGCCGTCGGCCAGACGCAGGGCCGTTTCGAACGATTCGGCCAAACGCTGCTTGATGTCCGGGCGCACCTTCAAGCGATCGACGACGACGTCGATCGAATGCTTGTCGTTCTTCTTGAGCTTGGGCAGCGAATCGATCTCGTAGATTTGCGCCGTTCCCTCGTTGGCCGCGCCGCCGCCCGAGCGGATGCGGAACCGGATGAAACCTTGCGCCTGCATCTGCTCGAACAATTCCGCGTGCTCGCCCTTGCGGTTCGCCACGACGGGCGCGAGGATCATGAGCTTCGTCTCCTCGGGCAAGGCGAGCACCGCGTCGACCATCTGCGAGACGCTTTGCGCCTCGAGCGCGATCTCATGCTCCGGGCAGTAGGGTGTACCGACGCGGGCGTACAGCAAACGCAGGTAATCGTGGATCTCGGTGACGGTGCCCACCGTCGAACGCGGATTGTGAGACGTCGCCTTTTGTTCGATCGAAATGGCGGGCGAAAGGCCCTCGATCAGATCGACGTCGGGCTTCTCCATCAATTGCAGGAACTGGCGCGCGTAGGCCGAGAGGCTTTCCACATATCGGCGCTGACCCTCGGCATAAAGGGTGTCGAACGCGAGCGACGACTTGCCCGAGCCGGACAGGCCGGTGATCACGATCAGTTGATGCCGTGGCAGGTCGAGATTGACGTTCTTCAGGTTGTGGGTGCGCGCCCCACGGATGCGAATCTGTTCCATGAACCTGGCAAGAGGGAGGGGCCAAACCTGCTACTATAACGACTTTTCCAGACCGCCGTTACGGCGTCCTTACAGCGACGGGCAAACGAAAGCTGAAAGTCCCGCGCTCGTTACGTTCGCTCGCGACCTGCTGCGGCGAACCGGCTTGGGAACGGGACACAGCAACGGCGCCGGTTCGGTTCCCCCTAGCTCGCTCCGATGTCCAATCCGTCCGTTACTTCTTCGCGTATGAGCGCGCCCGAGATGCGCGCAACCGTATCGCTCGCCGGGATTTTCGCGCTGCGCATGCTCGGCCTGTTCATGATCATGCCGGTCTTTTCCGTGTACGCGAAGACGATTCCGGGCGGCGATAACGTGTTGCTGGTCGGCATTGCGCTCGGCGCTTACGGGGTGACGCAGTCGCTGCTCTACATCTTTTACGGATGGGCGTCGGATAAGCTCGGGCGTAAGCCCGTCATCGCCGCGGGACTGTTGATGTTCGCGCTCGGCAGCTTCGTCGCGGCGATGGCGCACGACATGACTTGGATTATCGTGGGCCGCGTGATTCAGGGGATGGGGGCCGTGTCCTCGGCCGTCATCGCGTTTATCGCCGATCTCACCGCCGAAGAACATCGCACGAAGGCGATGGCCATGGTGGGCGGCAGCATCGGCGTCTCGTTCGCGATCGCAATCGTGGGCGCGCCGATCGTTTATCAGTGGGTGGGCATGAACGGGCTGTTCGCGCTCGTGGGCGTGCTCTCGCTGCTCGCGGTCGGCGTCGTGCTCTGGATCGTGCCGGACGCGCCCAAGCCCGTGCACGTGCGCGCGCCGTTCGCCGAGGTGCTGCATAACGTCGAATTGCTGCGGCTGAACTTCGGGGTGTTGGTGCTGCATGCGACGCAAACGGCGCTGTTTTTGGTGGTGCCCCGGATTCTCGTGGCGGGCGGCTTGCCCGTCGCTTCGCACTGGGAAGTTTATTTGCCCGTGATGGGCTTGTCGTTCGTCATGATGGTGCCGGCGATCATCGCGGCCGAGAAACGGGGCAAGATGAAGCCCGTCTTGTGCGGTGCGATCGCGCTTATCCTAATCGGACAATTGCTCCTCGGACTGGCGCCGCATACGATCTTATCGGTGGCTGCGATTTTGTTCGTCTACTTTTTGGGCTTCAATATTCTCGAGGCGTCGCAACCGTCGCTCGTGTCGAAGTTGGCGCCGGGTACGCGCAAGGGGGCGGCTGCCGGCGTCTACAACACGACACAGTCGATCGGTCTTGCCTTGGGTGGAGTCGTGGGCGGTTGGCTAATGAAATCGGCGGGGCAGAACGCGGTGTTTTTTGCTTGCTCCGGGCTCGTATTGGGGTGGCTTATAATCGCCGCCAACATGAAGGCGCCGCGTAAGGCTTGAGGGCCTGGCGGCGTCGCGCGCCGTGCGCCCGGGCAGCGGGCGCGGCTGCGCAAATGGATTAATTGGAGAGATACATGGCATCCGTAAACAAGGTCATCCTCGTCGGCAATCTCGGCGCCGATCCCGAAATTCGTTACCTGCCGAGCGGGGACGCCATCGCCAACATCCGGCTTGCGACGACGGATCGCTACAAGGACAAGGCATCGGGTGAATTCAAGGAAGCGACGGAGTGGCACCGCGTCGCGTTTTTTGGGCGTCTGGCCGAGATCGTCGGCGAATACTTGAAGAAAGGCTCGTCGGTTTATATCGAGGGGCGTTTGCGTACCCGCAAGTGGCAAGGCCAGGACGGGCAAGATCGTTATTCGACGGAAATCGTCGCCGATCAAATGCAGATGCTGGGCGGCCGCGGCGGTGCGGGCGGCGGCGGTGGCGGTGGCGGCGGCGGCGGGATGGGTGGGGGCGATGACCTCGGCTATAGCCGCGAGTCGTCGGAATCGCGCGGCGGCGGCCGCGCGATGAGCGGCGGCGGTGGACGCAGCGGCGGTGGCGGCGGTGCTAGCCGCCCGAGCCAGCCGGCGGGCGGCGGCGGGCTCGATGATATGGACGACGATATTCCGTTCTAAGATTCATTAAGTCGAATTTTGTTGTTCGAGGCCCGTCTGTTCTCAGCAGACGGGCTTTTTCTTTACCCGGACCTCCCGCGATGCCGCCGTCATGCAATCGACGCAGGTGGCCGCTGGTTGAGCACCATCCAATAGACCCCCAGCCGCTGCACCGCTTCGGCGAACTGCGTAAAGTCGACCGGCTTGACAATGTAGCTATTGGCACCGGATTCATACCCGCTTATCAAGTCCCTGTCCTCCTTCGAGGATGTCAGGATGACCACTGGAAGGTGGCAGGTCCGTTCATCGGCCCTAATCGCGCGCAAGACGTCGAGTCCGTCGATCTTCGGAAGCTTCAAGTCCAGAAGAACCACTTGCGGAACCTCCGTGATATCACGGCTCGCATACTGACCGCGCACGAACACGTAATCGAGCGCGGCCGCTCCGTCGCGGACCACGACGACTTTGTTGGCGATGTTGCTCTTCTTGAAAGCACGCAGCGTCAATTCTTCGTCAATCGAGTTGTCTTCAACGAGCAGGATCACGTGCTGTTCGCTCATGTTCTCGGACTCCTTTCGTTCAATGTGAAGTAGAACGCAGCCCCGCGCCCCACTTCGCCTTCGGCCCAAATGTGTCCGCCGTGACGCCGAACGATTCTTTGGGCCGTGGCGAGACCGACGCCCGTTCCCTCGAACTCGTCTGCCGAATGCAGTCTCTGGAATACTCCGAAGAGCTTGGATGCGAAGGCCATATCGAAACCCGCGCCGTTGTCCCGCACATAGAAAACCGGCTGCCCGTCTTGCGGCATCGAAGCGAACTCGATACGGGCACTCGGTTGCTTGCGCGTAAACTTCCACGCGTTGCCGAGCAGGTTGTCCAGCACGACGCCAAGGAGACGGTGATCACCCGTAGCCGTCAACCCATCGTCGATGAGGAACTCGACGCTGCGCTCAGGCTGCGAAACCCTCAGCCGTTCGGCGACGGCATTGGCGAGCCCGCTCAGGTTGACCGGCTCGTGCCGCAACTCATTGCGTGAGACCCGAGCCAGCGTGAGCAGGCAGTCGATCAGCTCCGCCATGTGCTGCGCCGATTCGCGCACACGTCGCAGATGACGTTGCCCCTGTTCGTCGATCTTCGCGGAGTAGTCCTCGAGCAGCGCCTGGCTGAAGCCGTCGATGCCGCGCAGGGGGGCGCGCAGATCGTGCGCCACCGTGTAGCTGAACGCCTCCAGCTCGCGGTTGGCGGCATCGGTGGCCTCTTTGGCGCGGGCGAGGACCTCTTCCGCGCGCTTGCTCGCGGAAATGTCCCGAGCCACCTTCGACGCGCCAACCACGTTCCCGCGCGAGTCATGAATCGGCGAGATCGTGACCGAAACGTCGATGTCTCGCCCGTCCTTGCGGCGGCGCACCGACTCAAACGTTTCCACGCGCTCGCCATGCTTGAGGCGCTCGATGATGGCCGGTTCTTCTCCCTGCCGACCGGGCGGCAGGAGTACCGATATCGGCTTGCCGATCATCTCTTCGGCGACATAGCCGAAGATGCGTTGGGCCCCGGAGTTCCAGCTACGGATCGTGCCGTCCAGACTTTTGCCGATGATCGCGTCCTCGGAGGAGTCCACGATGGCGGCTAGCTGCGCCCGAAGCTCGTCGGCCTTCTTGCGCTCGGTGATGTCGCGGATCGCACTAGAGACGATGACGCCCTCGTCGGTTGTGATGGGGCTTAGGCTGATCTCGATCGGAAACTCGCTGCCGTCCTTGCGGACCCCAAACAACTCGAGCCCGGAGCCCATCGCGCGCGCTCTCGGGTCCGCGAAGAAACCTGTTCGGTGCGCCAGGTGCTTCCCACGAAACCGCTCCGGCATGAGCATCTCGACCCATTGGCCGATCAACTCGCGACGGGCGTAGCCGAAGAGCTTTTCAGTCTGGGCGTTCACGAGGATGATCCGCCCCGCCTCGTCGACGATGACCATCGCGTCGGGCGCCGACTCGAGGAGGCTTCGGAATTTCTCCTCGGCCTTTCTTCGCTCGCTGCTGTCGCGGATGGAGGCCGAAACGAGCATGCCTTCTTCCGTCTCGAGCGGGCTCAAACTGATTTCGATCGGGAACTCGGTGCCGTCCTGACGCAGGCCGAAGAGTTCGAGCCCGGAGCCCATCGGCCGAACTTTCGGCGCGGCAAAGAAGTCGGCTCGGAATCGCGGGTGGTTGGCGTGGAAGCGCTCAGGGATTAACTTCTCGACCTTCTCTCCGAGAAGCGCCCGCCGATCGTAGCCAAACAGCTTCTCGGTCTGGGCGTTGATGAGCACGATGTTGCCGTACCTGTTGACGATTACGACCGCATCGGGCGCCGACTCGAGCAGGCCCCGGAACTTTTCCTCCGCCCGCTTGCGCTCGGTAACGTCGCGAATCGCGCAGACAACGAGTAGCCCTTCTTCCGTTTCGATCGGACTCAGGCTGATCTCGATCGGGAACTCGGTACTGTCCTTGCGCAATCCGTAAAGCGTCAGGTCGGAGCCCATGGCGCGAATCCTCGGCTGTGCGAGGTAGTTGCGACGATGCGTCGGATGTGCCCCGCGAAAGCGCTCGGGAATGAGCACCTCCACGTGCCTGCCAATAAGCTCTGCCGGCGGATAGCCGAAGAGCTGCTCCGCCTGCCCGTTGATGAGGATAATTTGGCCATCCTGACCGACGACGATCATCGCATCGGGCGCTGCTTCGAGGAACTTGGAGAAATTCGCCTCGACGGCTCGCCGCGGGTCAAGAGGCGTGTCCGGCTGCACTGTCTTGTCCATGACGCCTCCACTCTTCACATGGAGCTGCTACGCAAATAGCGCCGCGCGCTTGTGTGTCGTCGCCCGTGACTCGCTCGCGCTCATCTCATTGCCCGGCTTCCACTGCCTCGAGAGGGAGGATCGCGGTCAGCTCAAAGCCTGAACCCGGCGCGGTGCGGATCTGAATCTCGCCGCCCAGGAGGGCGGCGCGCTCACGCATTCCGAGTAGACCGAACGAACGGCGGCTTGGGTTTGCCTCGCGAGTCGTACCGTGGCCGTTGTCGGCGATCCGTACGATGCAATGCGTATCGTCGCGGATGATCTCGAGCGCCACCTCGGTCGCGCCGGAATGGCGCGCGACGTTCGTCAGCGCTTCCTGGACCATGCGAAAGACCTCGATCGCACTTTCCCGATTGAAGCTGATCGCGTGTGCATCGATACGGCGTATCACGCTCACGTGATAGCGCGCGGAAAAATCATCCGCCAGCCACTCGATCGCAGGAATCAGGCCAAGATCGTCGAGCATCACGGGACGCAGGTCCGCGGCGATCCGCCGTACCGAGTCGACGAGGCGATCGATCAACGAGGACATGCCGTGCAGGTCGCCGCCCGATAACCGTGGCGAGGCGTCCTTCAGGTCGTGGTCCACCAGGGTTACAGCCATCTTCAGCGCGGTCAACTGCTGCCCCAGGTCGTCGTGTAGTTCGCGCGCGATGCGTGCCTTTTCCTCCTCGCGGATATGCTGAATGTGTGAGGACAGGCGCCGTAGCTCCTCGCGCGAAAGCCTTAGTGCCTCCTCGCTTCGTTTGCGCTCCGAGATGTCCATGATCCAGCCGACCATCCGGGCCTCTCCACTCTCATTGCGGAAGGCCTGTCCGCGAGACTCGATCCAGCGGAACTCGCCCGACTTGGTACGTACTCGGTACTCGACATCGTAGGTGCTTCCGCGCTCCAGATGCGCTTTAAGCGCTTCAGTCACCCGGACGATATCGTCGCGGTGGATCGCATCGAGATGCGCCTGCCTCTCGTTAGGGAGTTCATGATCTTCGTAGCCCATGATTCCCTTGAAATGAGGGGAAAAATAGATCGCATCAGTGTGTACGTTCCAATCCCACAACCCCGCGGTCGCGCCGCTCACCGCAAGCTGAAACCTCTCCTCGCTGGCCGTCAGCGCCTGCTCGGCGGCCTCGCGGTGACGCAACTCCGCCTCTTCGGCCAGTGCGCGCCGGACCGCCGGGCCGAGGCGGGCAAGCCGGTCCTTCAGCACGTAGTCGCGCGCGCCTGCCTTGATCAGTTCCACCGCCTCGTCGTCGCCCAACGCGCCGGTCACCATCACCACCGGCACGGTCCGGTCGTACTGCTGCACGATGGCGAGCGCCTGCCGGCCATTGAGGTCGGGCAGGTTGTAATCGGAGAGCACGATGTCGGGCCGGGATTTTCGCAGGATGCTGATAAATTCATTCTTCGTCGCGGCGCGGACCGCGACAAAAGCGATATTTGCTTTCGTGAGCGCACGACAAATCAACTCCGCCTCTTCAGGCGTGTCCTCGAGGAGCAATATCCGCAGTTCCGGGCTCGATTCGGTCGTCATGGCTTCGGTGCTCTACGTGGTCTGGCGCACGCACCAGCACGCTGAAAACTGCGAATTCGGACAATAAATAGGCTCGCTGACCGGAAGATGGGCTGGCTGGGATTTCGTCCCGGTGCCGTGTCAGCAGTTCGGCGAGGGGTCAACGCCCGCGGCCAACAAACGCGGGCGCAAATACATTAACGCCAACGAAGACGAACGCTTCGCGGCCGGTGTGATATCGCGCGACTGCCCGCTCGAAAAGGGCGCGCTATCTTCATATCATAGAGCAGAATTTAGGCTATTTCGCCAGAGTTTGCGGCGACGAAAGCCGGGGCTTGTCTAATGTTCTATGCGTTTTTCGATAGTCCCGTGCGCGTGCGCGGCCTAGCCAACCGTAGGGAACATTAGCTTCGAATTAGGCGGGATGGCGATGATTTTGGCGATGGGCCGAAATAGGGCGCAACGAAGCGGCAGTATGTTCTTGCTCCTCCTATAATCAGATGAAATTGCGCCAGCATAGTCGATGCCGCGATAGTCGCATTGCTATTTGAAGGGCGGGATCGCGGGAGAGAATCGCAAATGCCCGGTTCGCCAACCAGCCAGCCGAACTTGTCCCGAAGCGTCACCGGTACGCTGATCGCGTTTGCGTCGATCGGCGCGCTCCTTATGGTGACGGGGGACAAGAACTATCCCGAGCTCCATGCGATTCTGGATACGGGGGGATTCCTGCTCTCGGGCCTGCTGGCGTCACTGTTTTGGGACATGGGCGTGCGCCTGGAGCGCCCGCTGCCCAAGCGGATTGCCGTCAGCTTCGCGGTCACCTCGCTGCTCGAGCTGATTCACATCCTAGTTGCCGTGGAATGGTCCGGCGTGCTGGCCCCCATTGCGCAGGCGGAGCGCTTGTTGAGGCCTTCCACCTGGCCACCGGCCGCATACGTGCTGCCCGTCGGAATCGCGGGCGCTCTATTTCTCGCCCGCCCCGGCCAAGCGCACCTGGCGGCGTTCACGTCTGTCCTGCTCGCGCTCGGTGCGGGGCTCATCGCGCTCTTTGACTCGTTGCCGCGGTACGGGCCGCCCGACTGGCTGGGGATTTCGCGTCCTAGTCTGCTCTTCGTCCCGTTGCTGTGGGTATCGACCGGTTGGCTCTGCTGGCGCCAACGCGCCGAGGAGCGCGCATTGCCCATACTCGCGCTCATGGCGGTCGTGTTGTTTTCGGCTCACTTGGCGATGCTTTATTCCCGCGCGCCGGATGACGCACCGGCGATGGCGGCGCACTTTGGCAAGATCTGCGGCTACCTGTTCGTGCTGCTGACGCTGATGCATATGGCATCGACGGACATGCTCGAACGTATCCGCGCCGAGCGCGCACTCGCTCAATTGAACGACGAGTTGGAACGCCGCGTGGTGGAACGGACCGCCGAGCTCGAGTCGGCAAATCGGCTGCTGGAAGCGGAAATCTCCGTGCGGCGACAGGCCAAGCAAAAGGCCCACGCGCAGCTCGAACGGCTCAATTTGCTGCACCAGATCACCCGTGCTATCGGCGAGCGACAGGATCTGAAAAGTATCTTCCAGGTCGTGGTGCGCCGCGTGGAGGAGCATCTACCCACCGACTTCGGCTGCGTCTGCCTGCACGAGCCGGGACAGAACTGGCTCAGCGTCGCGCACGTCGGGGTAGGCAGCGAGGCACTCGCCCTATCACTGGCGTTGACGGCGCAGGCGCGCGTCGAGATCGACGCAAACGGCCTGTCGCGTTGCCTGGGCGGGCACCTAGTTTACGAGCCCGACGTTTCGGAAGTTCCAATGCCGTTTGCGCAGCGGCTTGCACGAGGCGGGTTGCGCGCGGTCGTGATGGCGCCGCTTCTGGTGGAAAGTCAGGTGTTCGGTCTCCTGTTGGCGGCGCGCCGGCAGCCACAGAGCTTCACGAGCGGCGAGTGCGAGTTTCTTCGGCAATTGAGTGAGCACGTCGCGCTCGCCGCGCATCAGGCCGAGCTTCACGGGGCGCTGCAGCGCGCCTATGACGATCTGCGCCAAACGCAGCAGGCGGCGATGCAGCAGGAACGGCTGCGTGCGCTCGGACAGATGGCAAGCGGCATTGCGCATGACATCAATAATGCGATCTCGCCGGTGGCGATCTACACCGAGTCGCTATTGGAGACGGAAGCAAACCTGAGCGTGCGTGCCCGCCAGTGTCTCGAGACCATTCAGCGGGCGATCGACGATGTGGCAAAGACGGTCTCGCGCATGCGCGAGTTCTACCGCTCGCATGAGCCCCAGGCGACACTGGCTCGGGTTCGGCTGGACACGCTCGCGCAGCAGGTCATCGACCTCACGCGGGCGCGCTGGAGTGATATGCCGCAGCAGCGCGGCTCCGTGATTCGGATGGTGACGGAGTTTTCCCCCGATCTGCCCGATACCATGGGCGTGGAAAGCGAGATTCGCGAGGCCCTGATCAATCTCGTCTTCAATGCGGTCGATGCGATGCCGGAGGGCGGGGTATTGACCGTGCGCACCCGCGCGGTACCGGGCCGGCAGGAGCCCAATGGCGGGCCCATGCCGCGCCAAGTATGTGTGGAAATTGGCGACACCGGCGTTGGTATGGACGAGGACACGCGTCGACGTTGCCTGGAGCCCTTCTTCACCACCAAAGGTGAGCGCGGCACGGGGTTGGGCCTCGCCATGGTCTACGGCGTCGCGCAACGGCATGGGGCGGAAATCGAGATCGAGAGCGAACTCGACAACGGCACCAACGTACGGCTGGTGTTTCCCGTGTCCGAGGCGCTTGCCGGGCTGGTGCAAGCCGCGCCCCCGGCGACGGCACCGCCGCCTCAGCGCATCTTGATCGTCGATGACGATCCACTGGTGCTCAAGTCGTTGCGCGACACGCTCGAGACCGATGGCCACCGGGTTGTCGCAGCCAATGGCGGTGAGGCCGGGATCGAAGCGTTCCAGTCTGCCCACCAGCGCGGTGAGCCGTTCGGCGTGGTGATTACCGACCTCGGCATGCCGCACATCGATGGGCGCAGAGTCGCCGGTGCGGTGAAGGCGGCCTCGCCGTCGACCCCGGTTATTCTGCTCACCGGATGGGGGCAGCGCCTGGCCGACAACGGCGAGCAGCCGGTGAACGTGAACCGGGTACTCAGCAAGCCGCCCAAGCTGCGTGAATTACGCGAAGCCCTCGCGTCTTGCTGCCATGAGGTGCCATCTTGAGCCCGGCCAAGTACGACCTCGGCACAGTGACGCACGAGGGCCAGGCAATACGTCTTCTGATCGTGGACGACGAAGCGCCGCAGATGAAGGCACTGTGCGACACGCTGCGCGAACACGGCTATGAGACGACCGGCTTCACAGCGGCCGCCCCCGCGCTCGCTGCGCTGCGTGACGCGCCGTTCGACCTGCTGCTCTCCGACCTGATGATGCCGGAGATGAATGGCGTCGCGCTGTTGCAGGCTGCCCTCCAGACCCAACCCGATCTCGTGGGCATCATCATGACCGGCGAGGGTACGATCGCTACGGCGGTCGAGGCGATGAAGGTGGGTGCGCTCGACTACATCCTCAAGCCATTCAAGCTGAGCGTCATCCTGCCGGTGCTCTCTCGCGCGCTTGCGATGCGGCGGCTCAAGCTGGAGAACGCCGAGCTGGACCGGCGCCTGCGAGATCATGCGGCCAAGCTCGAAGCCGCCAATGGCGAATTGGAGGCTTTTTCCTATTCCGTTTCGCATGATTTGCGCGCTCCGCTGCTGGTGATCAACGGCTTCTCGCGGATCCTGATCGAGGACCACGCGGCGCAGTTGCAGCCCGAGGCAAGGCGGTTGCTCGAAAATGTGATCGCGGGTGGCGAGCGCATGGAGCGTCTTATCGCGGATTTGCTCGAGTTTTCGCGCTTGAGTCGTCAGCCACTCACCAAGCGCGCTGTCGATATGGCTGAACTCGTCCAGCGCGTCCTCGATGAATTGCGTATGCAGCAGCCGGAGCGGAGCGTCGAAGTGCGTGTGGATACTCTGCCCGCGGCCATGGGCGACCCCGCATTATTGAAGCAGGTATTTGTCAATTTGTTGTCCAACGCCTTCAAGTTCACGCGCACGAGAGTGCAGGCCAGCGTGGAAGTCGGCTATCGCCAGGAGGCCGGGAAGACCATTTACTTTGTTCGCGACAACGGCGTCGGATTCGACATGAGCAACGCGACGAAACTGTTCGGTGTGTTTCAACGGCTGCACGGCGTCGACAATTTCGAGGGGACCGGCATTGGTTTGTCTATCGTTCAGCGCATCGTCCAACGTCATGGCGGGCGCGTCTGGGCCGAGGCGGCCGTGGATCGCGGCGCCCTGTTTCAGTTCACTGTCGACTGAGCGGGCCGCGGCCCTGCTCGAGACAAATTCTTCGTGTGCCTGCCGACGCAGCTTGTTTGTTTTCGACTCGGGAAAAATCCCGCGGTTTTTCGCTCAATCCTCCTTGTCGCCGCTATCCCGGTCGGTCGCGGCCGAGGGCGCCGCCTCCGTTGCAGAGGCCCCTTCCGGCGGCGCATCGTCATCCTTGATCACATAGTGCGGGTTATGTACCCAGCGACGCAGATCTTTACTGATGATCACGGAGGTGCGGTCGAGAATCGAGCACGTGCCTTTGAACGCGCCCCACACGCCGCCGACGGACCAGCGCTTGAACTTCGCATGGCGCACGACTTTGCCGTTATCGATCAGATCGGCGGACAACGAGATGGCCTTCGGCCCCGTCCATGCGCCGCCGCCTACCCCCATGACGTAGGAGATTTGCAGTCTTAGCACCTGGGCATCGCCGGGGGCGCTATTGGCGTCGATCGTTCCGTCTCCGGTTCGGTTTAGCCGCCCCAGGGCGTCGCCCACGCGATGCGCAAGCAACTCGTCGATATGACACTCGTCCTTGACCCGGTCGACGACGCCGGCGCCCGAAGCATAAGTCACCGGTGTTTCGAGTAGAACGGGTCTGCGCTCGCCGGCAAAGACGTTCGCGCAAGCCAGCCATAAGGCAAACAAAACCACGCGTTTCATTGAATTATCGGTCCCCGTATGGTGGTTCGGCATTTTCGCATAGGGAGCGGCGCGAGGCGCGCGTTCTTATTCGCGTTCGATGTCGGAGCGCCGCAAGACTTCATCCAAGTAGATCACGGCATCGCTTTGCTGCCGGCTCGCCAGCGCGCGTTGCCGCAGCCCGTTCAACGCTTCGTCATGCCGGGCGAACGCAGCAGCCGCTTCGACGAGTTCGAACTGCAGCCCGTTGAGCAGGCTCGTTGGCGCGTACGTCATCGCCGCATGATCGCGAGTGGGGGTGACGGTGTGCGGTGTGTCGGCTCTTGGCTCGGACAGCGAGAACAACGAAGCAAGGTCGTTTTCGGCTGCCCATTTGTCGCGCGCGGTTAGTGCCGGGAGTCCAAAACGTTTTTCAAGGAGCGCGAGAATCGCCGTATGGTCATGGACGCGCGAGTCGATCGTCATCCGCGGAATCAACGGGGAGATGACGATCGCGGGCACGCGAGCGCCAAGCCTCTCGAAGTTGAATTTGATCAGTTTGCCGTCTTCATCGTCGTCCTGGCCGATCTTGCCGTCGGGATTCACGGTCTTCGGCGCCGGCGCGTGATCGTAGGTCCCGCCGCTCTCATCGTAGGTGATGACGATCGCCGTCTTCTCCCATAGCGTCGAGCGGCGCACCGCGTTGTAGATCGAAGCGATTAGCTTCTCGCCTTCGTGCATGTCGTTCGACGGATGCTGATCGTTCGCGCGAACGTCTCCATAGTTGAAATATCGCGGTTCGATAAACGTGTAGTGGGGCAGCGTCCCTCGTTCGAGATCGCGCCAGAAATCCTTGATCGGCTTGAACTTCGCGTGGATCAACAGCGAAAGCATCGTCAGCGATTGCGGGACGTCATGGAAATAAACCGTGCCGCTAAGGCCGCGCGTCTTCAGCAACTCGAATATCGTCCGAGACGCCGATACCTTCTGCGTGCCGCCCAAGTACCCGTCGGAGGTGGCCGAGTGAACGAATCGCCGGTTCGGGCAGGTCGCCCCCGGCGCGGAGCTGAACCACTTGTCGCAGACGGCGAACTCGCGCGCAAGTGTCGTCAGCACGGGCAGGCGTTCCGGCGCGAAGCATTTCATGATGTCGGCCGGATTGCCCAGCACGCGCTGCTGATAATCGTAGACATACCCGTTGTTCGCCGGCGGCAGGTCGGGAAACCAGGCGAGTTCCTGCCGCGCCGCTTTGCTCAATCCGAACATTTGCGTGACGGCAGCCGGGTTGAAGCTGTGCCCGGGGTCGATGGGCGGATCGCTGTATGCCGCGTCGCGCGTCACCGTGTAGCGAGGCGATGCGGCATCGTTCGGATTCGCGGCGTTCGACTCGTGGCCCTGCAATCCGTCGATCGGATAATCGGGGGTTCTCATAAAACCGAGCACGTGGTCGAACGAACGATTCTCCAACATCAGCACGATGAAATGATCGATGCGATTCAATGCTGTCACGATGTTTCTCTCCGCATGAGCCGAGCCCTTTCTAGAGGCGATGCGGCCTGCGCATCGCGGGCAGGCCGAACGGCGGCTAGGTATGTGGGCAATGGTTTTGCCGCTGGCTACCGGCTAGTGAAGCTTGACGTCGACGTCGCCGCAGGCGAGCAGGAGCGGTTTTCGTCCGCTATCCTCCATGGAGTCCAGCGCGAGGCCTTGCAGCGTGATCGTGACCTTCCTTCCGCCGATCGTCGTGTTGATCTCGGGGATGGTGTACACGTCGAACTCCTTGCCGCCGAGGGCTAGCGTGACGGTAGCCATGACGACCGGATTGAAGGCGTTCAAGACGCCGCTGATCGCCTTGTCGACGAATGCCGGCAGGCCCCCGAAATGCCAGTTCACGACGATGAAGTCGAGGGACCGGAAAACGATTTTCACCTTGCGCTCCGGCGTGACGACGACGGACGCCGTGGCCAGCACATAGCCGTCGGCGTCCGCGCTGGGCCCGACACGGAGGAGTTTAAAATTGGCGCCCCCGGAGACATCGATTCGGACTTGGTACGTGTTGCCCCGGCTGCCCGAAACGATGAAGTTCGGATTCTTGAATTCCAGATAGTATTCGGCCGAAACGGACCCTATGCCGATATTGGCGCTCCAGCGCTCACGCGGCGAAATGTCCTTTAAGAAGCTGGCGGCGACCGCGTCCAAGGCTGGGGTATCGACGCCGCAAAACAATTTCCGTTGAGGCCAGTGCGAGGCCGGCGGCGGAAACACCGTGTCGGGCACCATGCTGGTCGAGCCGAGCAAGTACGGCTGCTGCAGGGAAATGACCGGAGCGGCGAATTCGATGCCGTTCAGCTCGAGCTTGGGGATGGCAATGCGCTCTAGGATGTTGTTGTTCAAATAGAGGAGCAAGAGCGGCAAGAAGGCCGCATTAAGTGCCAATTCCAGCTTGATCCGGGTGATTTCGTCGACTTGCCCTTCTAGGATATGCAATACACCGGCATTCAGGTGAAGGGTCAAGCGGTTGTCAGGGTCGAAGTGGACCGCCGCCGACGCATCCAGTACCGCCTCCACTTCCGCCGTGATCGTGCCGCCGATCTTTAATTTCACATGCTCGGCGCGCGCCGAAAAACTCGCCGCGTTGGCTTGCCGCAGCACCGCTTGTTCCGTGGCGGAGACGGCCGTCATGCGCTCCAATTGTTGCTCGTACAGCATGGACGGCTCGAGGCGCAATACCGGGGGCGTCGTGATGTCGAAGCCAACCGTGTCGAGGCCTTCGCGGCCCACGGTCAGCGATTCCCTGAACACGCTCGGATAGCAGCCTCGGTAAATGGCTTCAGCCACCCGGTTCAAGGCTGCCTCGTCCCCCCCGGCGACGACGTTGTAGGTTTGCACGGCGGTGCGCCACAACTCGTTGTCCGCGCCGCAGGCCCACGGCCAAGTGAGTAGCGTGGTGCCGCGATCGAGATACGGCGGGTTGCCGCGCACGTTCAGCTTCAATTCCCAATCGGTCCAGCAATTGATCGCGTTGTACCGGCCGCGGACCGTGTCGTCGCGCCAAACGCAGTCGTCGAGTTTGGCGGTGCGGATTTCGGCGAGTACGGTCGGCTCGCGGCCACCGCCGCGAGCGATGCATTTGGTGGGGTCCGCTTTGCTGATCAGCAGATAACCTTGGCCCGCTTTGACCGGGCGCTTGTCCCAGCTTTGCCATTTCTCGTCGCCGGGCACCTCGACCGTTACGGCGTTATTGAACGGACGGCCGGTGATGACCAGCATCCGTCCCGACTGCGCACGGGCCTTCGAGACGATGGACACGTAATTGGGCACTCGCTTGACGAGCTTGACTACGATGCCGATGAGCCCCAACGATTGTCCACGCGTTCCGCAAAACGCTCCATTCGCAAACCAGCCGGTCTCGCCGTCGTTCTGGTTGTACGCCATGTACATGACGTCGTATTCGGTGAACTTCTCCCCGGTCAGCTCGATCGCAAAACCTTCCACCGTCGCGCTTTGGCCGCGGCTGCCCGCGAACTCCCCGTCCTTGAGCCAACCCGTATCGCCCTTTTTGCTGACGTGGGCCATATAACGCAGTCCAACGCCCACGGGAGTCGGGAAGCTTATCTGAAAGCCTTCCAGGGGTTTGCTTGTGTCGTTGGTACCGGCCAACTCGCCCGGGCCCACCGTCATATCGCCGATGTTGTGCACGTGCACGAGTACTTTGAATCGCGGTGTGAGCTTGACGACGATCGCGTAGAGGCTCTGCTTCTCGCCGCGCGTGCCGCAAAACTCGCCGTTCGAGCACCAGGCGGTTGCGTTGCCGTCTTCTTTGTACGCTTTGTACGAGATGTTGTATCGGTCGGCGTCGTCCCCGGTCAATTCAACTGCAAAGCCTTCCAAAGCGGACTTTCCGGCGCGGCTGCCGATAAACGTGCCCTCGTTGACCCAGCCCGTATCGCCGCTGCCGGCGAAATGTCCCATATAACGCAGCCCGAGACGAGCCGATTGGGAGAACGTGATTTGAAAGCCGTCGACGGTTTTGCTCTTATCGCGTCCGCCGGCATACTCGTCAGGGCCGACGGTGACGTCCCCGATCCCTTCGACATAGACGAGCACTGTAAATTGAGGTGTGGTCATTTTCATATCTCATGGGCGTGCGCACCCGCTGCCGGGAGAATTGGCCATTGCTCGCAGCGGCGCACGCGTCGAATTGAATTGCCGATAGGTCGTTCCGGCGTGACGTAGCGGCCCCGTTTCCGTACTTTTTGTTTCGGCGAAGTATATTCAGGGGAATAGGTTCATCGCTGTAGCGCAAATGTGCTACACGGATAGATCGGTCCCCCTTACAATTCGCCGCTATGCCACCCACGCTTTCCGATTCCGCGCCAGCCACGATCCGCGTTGCGGTGGTCGAGGACGATGTCGGATTTAGCGCCGATCTTCGAGGCATCATCGAAGCGGCGCCGGATCTTCGTCTCGCCGGCCTCGTGGGAACGAAGGCCGACGCACTCGCCTTGTTGCGCGGGCCGTCGGCGGACGTCCTGCTCGTCGATCTCGGACTGCCGGACGGCTCGGGCATCGATGTCATCAGTGCGGCGGCTCGCGAATGGCCGCACTGCAACATCATGGTCAGTACCCATTTCGGCGACGAGTCGCACGTCATGCGCTCGATCGAGGCCGGCGCCGCGGGCTATCTGCTGAAGGATGGCTCCGCCGCTCGCATTGCAGACGAGATTCGCAGCGTTGCGAGCGGCGGCAGCCCCATCAGCCCGATCATCGCGCGCCAAGTTTTGTTGCGGTTGCAGCAAGGCGAGTCGGCTTCGGCGCCGCGAGCGCCTTCGCCGTTGTCAAGCCGTGAAGCACAAGTCTTGGATCTGATCATCAAGGGCTTTACGACACAGGAAATCGCCAAGTTGATGGCGCTGTCGCACTTTACGGTGCGCAGCTTCGTGCGGCGCATCTACAGCAAACTGAAGGTCACCTCCAAGGCGGAAGCCATATATGAAGCTAGAGCGCTCGGGCTGTCGCGCGAGTGACGAACGTTTGCGTGCGTCGCGCGGCGTTCGAATCGGGGATTGGCTGCGCCATGCGCGCGAGCGGGTGCGCCTGCGCGTGGGCCGCACTGCCGTGGCCACGGCAATGTTGTTGTTCGTGTCGATGGCATTGCTCGTCGGCGCGGGGCGTTGGTATCTCGCCGGCGACGGTTCAAGACGATCGGACGCGCCTTTGCATTTGACCGAGGCGGACTGGCTGGTGACGGCGGCCAATGGGATGACCACCCCGCCGCACGTCGTCGACAGCGGCGCATTGCCGGGCACGTGGCGGCACACGGTGTTGCCGCGCGCCTTACCCCCGGCCGCGAGTAGCGATTTTGCCGGCGGACGCTCGCTGGCGGAGACCACGACCATCGGCAGCGTGACATGGATTCGCATCGCGACCCACGCGTCGCAGGTGTGGTTTGAACCGCTGGTGCTCTATGTCAGCCGCGTCAAAACCGACGGCACCGTCGCCGTTTATGTCGACGGTGCGCTGGCCTACCGCGCGCAGCGGCAGGGACCATTGTGGAATAGCTTGTTCGCGCCGCTATGGATCGAACTCGAGCGCCCCGACGGAGCGCCCCCGCCGCGCGAAATCCTGGTTCGACTCGAGCATACGCGCGTGACCGGCGTGGGCCTCGCGTCGATCTGGCTCGGCACGGCGGACGCTTTGCGCGGGCGCTATTACGCGCGTCAATGGCTGCAGCGGGAACTGCCGGCCATGCTGAGCGCCGCTTTTCTGATGGTGGGCGTCTTCTCTTTGTTCGTATGGTTCCGGCGCCGGGAAGAAACGGGCTATCTGCTGTTTTTCAATCTCGCGGCCACGTCGTTCGTCGCGCATCTGCATTACTACGCGGGGTTGCCTATCACCGACGATTGGTTCGCATGGCTCACGCTCAACGCGCTTTTTTGGATGGTCGCGGTCGTCCATTTCTTCCTGTGCCAAACGCACGGGCGCTCGGTCCGTTGGCTGACCTGTGCCGTGGTGGGCGTAAGCGGATCGATTTCGGTGCTGACGTTGCCCCCCGTTGCGCTATTGCCGGTGCTGCCGAATACGCCGGTCATCGTGCCGTTGATTTATGCGGTCGCGATCGTCATGAGCGCAGTGGTGGCAGCCATAGGCGTGACGGCCGGTTGGCGCCACTCGTGGGAAGCCAGGCTCGTCGCCGCCGCGGTGGGGCTATGCACGTTGCTCGGCATGTCCGATTGGGCGATGCACAACAATGTGGTGAGCCTGGAGGGGTGGTTTCTCGGCGCGTACATCAACGCCGCGACCTTCGGAGCGTTCGGGCTTCTCATTTATCGGCGCTACGTCAATGCGATCGTCGCGGTCGAGGAGCTCAACGTCAGCCTCGCCCAGCGTCTTGCCGCGCGGGAGGCCGAACTCGAAGAGAGCCACCGGCTGCTGCGCGAAGCGGAGCGCCGACGCACGATCAGCGATGAGCGTCGGCGGTTGATGCAGGATATGCACGACGGCTTGGGCTCGTCGTTGATCAGCGCGCTTCGTTCCGTGGAGCGCGGCGACACCAGCGGTCCTCGCGTCTCGCAGATTCTGAAAACATGTCTCGACGATTTGAAGCTGACGATCGATTCGATGGAGCCGGTGGAGGCCGATTTGCTGGCTTTGCTCGCGACGCTGCGGTTTCGCTTGGAGCCGCGGCTGGACGGTTCCGGCGTGACGCTGCGCTGGGACGTTCAGACGGTGCCTACGTTGCCGTGGCTCGATCCATCCAGCGCGCTGCATATTCTGCGTATCATCCAAGAGAGTATCGCCAACATTCTGGCGCATGCGCGCGCGACTGCGATCCGCGTGAGCACTTCGGTCGCGTCCGGCGGCGTGGAGGTGGTGATCGAAGACGACGGACGGGGATTTGACGTCGAACAAGCGTTGAGCACGGGGAAGGGGCGTGGCCTGCGCAACCAGCAACGGCGAGCCAGTGCAATCGAGGCAGACGTGCGCTGGAGTGTGGGGCCGCAAGGGACACGCTTTACGCTTTGGCTCCCGCTGCAGCGGGCAGCGGGGGCGTCCGTGACGTGATGACGCCGTGGGCCGTGCTGCTTTGCCAAGTTGTTACCGCCCGCCGCTGCAATAGAACTTGCGTTTCAGCACTTCAAATGCTCGATTCTCCTGGCCCGGGCATAACTCTGTCGGGGATTGACCGCATCTGTCGGTCGAACGCACCGCACCCATTGCATCCACAGCCTTCAAGCGAACGACGACCGGTGGCCGGGCAAGCAAGGGGTCGATCTTTCGCCGGAAAGCCTGATAGTGCTCCGTCTGCCGGTGCGCGGCGAGCGCATCGGGCGCCGCGAAAATCTCAAACAAGTGCAGCGTCGTGGGGGCGGATTCGCTCCGGTACAAATCGAACCGAATACAACCCGGCTCAGCCCGCGTCGGTATGAGCGCTTCCTGCAGCGCGGCCATTACGGCCTCCTCGATCCCGGGGCGCGGCTCGAACGTCGCAAAAATGGTGACGCTGGTGTCATCGGTTTCTACGTTCATGAACGATGAAAAACGAAAACGCTGCGAGCATCCGCAGCGTGAAAGCGTTATTGAAAAGACAGCTTCAAGGCAGCGGGCAAAGCGGCACACGCATCGTTCCCGGCTCGAGCTTGAGTTCGAGATTCAACACATAGCCGCCGTCCTCCTGCACGTCGAAGTGCTGCAATAGCGAGCCCACCGCACCGAACACGACGTCCCGATAGGCGTTGGGATCGTCCGCATCGAAGATTTGCGTCGCGAGTGTCTTGTAGCCTTCGGCGAGCACGATGAAATGCAGATGGGCCGGCCGCATGATGTCCCGCCGCTGCAAGCCGAGCAGCTTCCCGCAGGGACCGTCGACCGGTACCGCGTAACCGGCCGGGCGCACGCTATGGAACGAGAAACGCCCATCTTCATCGGTCTCGAAGCGCGCGCGCAGATTCATATCTTCCTGGTGCGGATCTTGATTCTCGTAGAGTCCTCCCGGGGACGCCTGCCAAGTCTCCACCCGCGCGTTGGGAATAGGGTGACCGTCTAGCGACACCACGCGGCCGTCGACGAACAATTTGTCCCCCGGCGTTTGCGCGCTCGCGATTTGCGCGCCGTTCGGTCTCAGCGGTTGGTTTGCCCGCCAGAACGGGCCGATCAAAGCCGGCTCCGTGCCGCCCGCCGCAAGGGCTTTTTTAGCGTCGATGAGACCGACCAGCGTTGCCAGACCGAGAATGTCGGCCAGCAAGATCCCTTCGTGTTTTTCAGGCCCCGTCGCCTTGCCTATCTGCACGAGGAAGTCGATGCCTTCCTCCAATTCGGCGTAACTGAGCTGCACCTCGGAAGCGAATGCATGCAGGTGGCGCAGCAACGAATCGAGGATGTGTCGTAGGCGCGGATCGGCCGTCCGCTCGTTGGAGGCCAGCACCGCCGAAAGCAACGCCTCGGGCGTTGCCGGGATCGGCTGGCGAGGCTGATCGCTCGCAACGTTGCTAGGGTGTTCCATTTTCATTGACTCGCGCCTCTCGCATGTCCGTCCATGATGGCCCCTTGCATCAAGCTTCGCTTTTCAGAAAGCCGGTTTCGTCGTACGCGAGCCCCGTGCCTGCCGCCGCCTTCAGTACATCCGGGTGCCACTCGATGCGGCCCACTTCCTCGTCCCGTCCGCCGACCACCGAGTACACCACCAGGTCATGATCGTTCGGATTGCGAAAGCCTCGCATGACGCCGACCGGCATGGAGATGCAGTCCCACTGGTTGAGCTCGATCTGGTGTTCGCCGTGCTCACCCCAGAAGACGATCATTTTTCCGTTCAGCGGAAAAAAGACTTCCTCGGTCTTGTGCGAGTGCAGATTCGCCCCTTGGCCCGCCGGTACCTCGATCAGCGTAACACCGAAGCGATGCGCGCCTTGTATCGCCGGTTGTACTCCCTTGTTCTCGAGCACCCCGCGATTGATGAGCTTATAGAGCCGCTTGGTAAAGCCCGGCAGCCGGCTCTCGATGAATGTCTCCCCGTATGGTTCGACCTTGCCCCACCGCGCGACGCGCGTCGCTTCCATTTGCGCAGGCGTAATGTCCGTTGGCATGTTCTTCCTCGAATCAGTGGATAATGACGGAACGAGCGTCCGTGAGGAAATGCTAGGGAGGCCGGCGCATCAAATCCAACACCATTTTTCTTCGGAGTCGATAACTTAAAGGCATCGAGCCCCCGCGCGCCGTGTGCTCAATTCGATAACGAAAAGGCATCGGCCCAAGAGGGAAACGGTGTTGGACCCACCCGGCCCAGCCGCCTAGCATCGTCCTACGGCATACGGCGCAAGCATCGCCGATTGCCGGCTCAGTGAGCCGCCGTCGCAAGCGTGCGCCGGCGGCCGGCCTCAAAGCACTCACAAGACATCGGAGACAACATGGAAAGTGCCGTTTGCAGCCCGCCTGTACGCGAGGCGGCCCTATCGCCGTCCGCGACGTTTCATATCGGTTTGATCGGCACCGGCAAAATGGGCCTGCCGATCGCAAAGCACCTTCAGCGCGGCGGATATCGAGTGACCGTATTCGATACTTCCAAGGAACGTCTCGCGCTGGCTCGTACTCATGGCTTACAGGCAGGGGATACGCTCGATCAGGCCGTGGAATCCGCGCAGGTCATCATCAGTTCCCTGCCGAACGATGGGGCGTTCGAAGCTGTCGCGAGCGACGTGGCCACGCGCGTGCGTCCCGGGCAGGTCTATGTCGATATGAGTACGGTGTCGCTCGCTGCATCGCAGCAAGTCGCGCGCGCCTATGACGAAGCCCAGGCCGATTACCTGCGCGTCGCCGTGTCGGGCAATCCGCAGATGGTTGAAAACGCGCAGCTTACGGCGATCGCATCGGGCCCGCGCCGCGCGTTCGATCGTGTGCTGCCGCTGCTCGAACTGCTTGGACCCGCCCAGTTCTATGTCGGCGCACGGGACGAAGCCCGCACGATGAAGCTCGTGATCAACCTCATGGTGGCCAATACGGCGGCCATGCTCGCCGAAGCCCTCGCCCTCGGGCAGAAAGCCGGCCTTCGCTGGTCGGACATGTGGGAGGTGATTCCCGCCAGTGCGGTGGGCTCCCCGGTCATCAAGGCGAAGGCTGAGCAACTGAAGCGCTATGACTTTACGCCGACCTTTACCGTCAACCAGATGCTGAAAGACGTTGGTCTGGTGCTCGAGGCCGGGGCGGCGTTGCATGTGCCTCTTGCCCATACCGCCGGGACCGCTCAACAACTGCAGCAGGCGTCGGCGCTCGGCTTCGAGGGCGACGACTACGCTGCGATCATCAAGGCGGTCCAACAGTCGGCCGGCTTGCCGCAGCAAGCGTAGGGAGCGCGCATGAATACGATCACCAAAGCAGCGGCGGCGCACGGGCCGTCTTCGGCAAGCGCCGATACCCGTCATACCATGGCGCTCACGCTCGTCATCAGTCTGTTTTTCGCTTGGGGCCTCACTTATGGCCTGCTCGACGTGCTGAACAAGCACTTTCAGCAGACGCTCAGCGTCAGCCGCATGGAATCGGCTCTGCTCCAAACCTGCTATTTCGGTGCCTATCTGCTTGTGGCCATACCCTCGGGCCTTTTCGTCAATCGTTACGGATACCGGCGAGGCATTCTCCTCGGCCTCGCGCTGTTTTCGGTCGGTGCGCTGTTGTTCGTGCCCGCCACGGACGCTGGGCGATTCGGTCCGTTCCTTTTCGCGCTATTCGTGCTCGCGTCGGGGGCGGCTTGCTTGGAGACAGCCGCCAATCCGTTCGTCACGTTGCTCGGCGCGAAGGAGGGCGGTGCGCGGCGCCTCAACCTTGCTCAAGCGTTCACGGGCCTGGGTTCGTTTATCGGACCCATCATCGGCGGATTGTTCTTCTTTCAACACGGGACATCGTTCGCAAGCAATGCGGTCCCGGTCAAGATCACATACGTCGCGATCGCCGTGGCCGTCACGCTGCTCGCCATCGCGTTCTCGCGCGCGAGGTTTCCCGACGTTGAACCTGCCGAGAGCCGCACTCAGTTCTCGGAAGCCGCGGTGCCGCTATGGAAAGAAGCCACGTTCATGGCCAGCGTCGTGGCGCAGTTCTTTTATTTTTCGGCTCAGGTCGGCATCGCGGCATTCTTCATCAACTATGCCACGGAGCACTGGCGCGGCCTCGCCGTCCATTCGGCTGCTTTCATGCTGTCGGCCGGCATGACGAGCTTTACGGTGGGCCGGTTCGTATCGACGATTTTGATGCGCAAGGTGACGCCCGCGAGCCTGCTCGCCATGTATGGGACGATCTGCATCGCGCTTTGTGTCATCGTCGTCGTCGGGATACCCACCGTATCCGTGGTGGCTTTGATTGCCGTGTTCTTCTTTGAGTCGATCATGTTCCCGACGATTTTCGCGCTCGGTGTCCAGGACCTCGGCCATCGCACGCGACGCGCGGCGTCGTTCCAAGTGATGGCCCTCTTTGGCGGGGCGCTCGCTCCGTTGGCAATGGGGGCCGTTGCCGACCGCTTCGGCATCGCCCTCGCGTATCTCATCCCGATCGGCTGCTTTTCGATCGTGCTCGCGTTCGCCTTGTATGGCGGCCATCGTCGCGCGCGGCCATAAGCGTGCCATCCCTAGCTTTCTTTCACGAACGATCCCACCATGGAGACAGTGAGATGTCCGATATCGACAACGAAATCGAGCAACTGATCGAGCCCAACCTAAGAAAGCGCCTATATGTCGCGTTCAGCTACCCCGTTGCACCGATCGACGAGATCGTGCCTTACATTCCCGAGCATCTGCGATACATGATGGAATTCGAGGATCGGATCTTCCTATCCGGGCCGTTTATCACCGAGGGAAAACTTGTTGGCGAGGGAATGACGGTGCTCCTCGCGGATAGCGAGGAGCAAGCCGCGCAGTTTATGCGCAACGAGCCGTTTATTCGGCGTGGCCTGCGCAGGTTCGAAATAAAGTTATGGGAGTTGCGCGAAGGTACGCTGACGCTCAAGACTAAGCTTTCCCAAACCCGCTTCGACATCGTGAAGTAGGAGGCTTGGCAAGAACGACGAGCATGCGCGCAAGGAGGGGGCGTCGATATAATGCGCACGTTGAGTCCATCGGCCCGTCCCCTTCCAACGCCGTCCCTTGCGCGATCATGGATCTGAGGCAGCTTCGATATTTCAGTGTATTGGCCGCGCACCAGCACTTTGGCCGTGCGGCCGCAGTCCTGCATATCGCGCAACCCGCGTTGAGCCGGCAGATCCAGTTGCTCGAATCGGAGCTCGGCGTGCGGCTTGTCGAACGCCATTCGCGCGGTGCGTCGTTGACGAGCGAAGGCGAGTTGCTGCTCGAGCGTGCGACGTTCCTGCTGCGTTATACCGATCAGATCAAGGTCGACATCATGGACATGCAGGCGACGCCGCGCGGCCCGGTTGCGCTTGGACTACCGCCTGCGCTGGCCAGCGTCATGGTGCCGCCGCTTGCACGGGTACTCAGGGAGCGGTATCCGGCCGTCCGGTTGCGCGTGGTCGAAAGTTTTTCGCCTGCGCTCTGCGATGGATTGGAACAGGGGGCTGTCGATGTCGCCGTGTTGAGCGGACCGATTGCCGCGAGACCGCTCATTCATACCGAGCCTTTGTTGGCCGAGAGAATCTGCGCGATCGCGCGTGCCGACGATGCGCGCTTGCCGGCCGGCTCCGTGAGCGTATCGGAACTGCAATCGGTACCGCTCATTCTCGCCGGGCTGGAGAAATCCGGCGTGCGACTCGCACTCGAGCGTGCGACTGCCGCGGTGGACGTGCAGTTGAACGGCGTCGTCGAGGTCGAGTCGGCTACGGTGGCGGCTCAACTCGTGCGGGACGGCCTCGGCTGGACCGTGCATTTCGCCTCCGCCGTGCAGCGCGAGATCGCCACCGGCGAACTGCGCGCCGTACCGATCGAAGGGCTCGTGCTGGCGCGCTACCTTGCACATGCCGTAACGCGGCCGCCGTCCACCGCCACTGTTTCGCTGATGACAGTCGTCTGCGAGACGGCGCAGTCGTTGATTGAATCCGGCCGCTGGCCGATGGCTGAAATGGGTGCGAAGGCAGGCGAGGGTGAGGCAGGGCAACAGTGAGCGCCGGCGCTATCTGCCATGGCTCTGATGCTTATGCCCCCGTCGCCTCGGCCTCGGGCCAGAGCCGCGGAAATAGCCACCGGAAAGCCGACATAGGGATAGCTAACTCCACCGGGCCCCGTGGACTCGGCGAATGCAGGATGCCGATGGAAAAAAGGTCGGCAACTACCCGATCGGCCGTGCGTGCTGCGAGGCCCATGATCGCCTTGAAGCGCGAGCGATCCATCGATGCGACCGTCGCGAGGTACGAAAGCGGCAGCGCCGCCTCCGCTCGCAAATATCGACTATTCTCGTCCTGGCTATGCGCGGCAAGCATCTGAGCTAGGCGTCGCTCGAATGCTCGAAGGTCGAGCATCCCGCTCATGAACTGGATTTGGTCAAGGCAAAGCCGGAGGAAGTATTCGATGAACTCGATCAGACCGCGCTCCGTGAGATTGCCACGACCGTCCAAGTCGCCCTGCCGCACTCGATCGGCGGCAATCAGATGTTCGTAGTACTGCGCCTGCGAGCGAGCTAGCCCTCGCATGGGCGACCAAAGTCCGTGCGTCAAGCCAAGCGCGGTGAGACCGATATGCGTATGCAGACGGGCCGTCCGGCCATTTCCGTCGAGGAAGGGATGTATCCAGGCCAGGCGATGATGAGACGCAGCTAGCGCGATGACTGCGCTCTCTCCGGCGCGCGCGAATTGATAGCCCCGGTGCCAAGCCCTCGGCCGCAAGCAGCCTTAGGGATTCCAGCTTATGCTCGCCCGGCAGCATCGGAAGCATTTGATGAGGACTGTCGCAGAGGTGCAAACCGGCGCATTCTTTCATAGGAAAGGCGGCGAGCGGATTTGGCGCTGGTGTTGGCGACTATTTTGGCGCAGAGAATGATGATGATTGCACGCCAAAAGCGCTGAAATATCATCGGGTTATGGATGATGAAAAATTTCTCTGGCGGATTCTTTGGCGACTAATTTGGCGGCTCACGGGCGGCTCCTGCCGAGACGATCCGTCAATAGTCGCCGTGCTCAGCAACGGCACCCGCTCGTGTCCCTGAGCCCCGCCCGGCCTACATTGCCGCCTCATCGCCCTTCGTCTGCCGTTTGCGCCGCGTCGCCCCCCAGCCCACCGCCGCCAATCCCATCAGCGGCAATACCCGCAAGGCCACCCCGCTCCAATCGAATCGCCGGGCACGTGCCACCTTGGCATTGAACGCCTTTTCGTCTTCCGTCTCGGGCCCGGTGATGTAATCAGTCAGCTTCAGTTGCGCGGTGGGTTCTCCGGGTTGATAAGCGATGTAAGCCTCGGCGTCGCGGAACGTGATGCCGCCGACCAATTTATCGAACGTGCTCTGCACGGCTTGCGCTCGGCGATGACTGTCGGCGCCGTCGAGTTCGGTCTGGATCGCCACCGTGTAACGTCGCCCCAAGATGGCCGCATTGAGAAACGAGGTGTCATCGACGCCACGCGCGCCTGTCGTCTTGTTCTCGTAAAGCCAGTCGAGTGTGTATTTCGCGCCATCCCAGCGCGGGGCGCGAATCCATTTGATCTCGACGAGATCGGGTACCGACTGCTCCGAAGCGGGGGAGAGCGGATTGAACGGGCTGCTCCGAATCTGCATCGTTTTAGCGAGATCGTCGGGATCCAGATACACGTCGTTGGTATCGATGTGTCCCGTGTAAGCCAGGGCAATCCGCGTCGTCCAACTGCCGTCGTCCGGCGCAATCACGACGCTTAGCGAGTCGTTCGACGCGTCGTCCGTCGCATCTGCATCGGATGCGTCTGCGTCGACGCTCGCTCGCAGCGCAGGCAGATAGCGAAATCCCGGCGGTACGACCAGCGTCGCCACATGGCCCAGCTTCGCCGTCATCGGTCCGCGCTGCCACCGGGGATCGTTCCAAACGTCACTGGGGATCGACGCATCCGCCGGCACCAGCAGGGAGGCGGGAGACGCTGAATCGGCGGCGCGCGCTTGAAGCGGTCCATGCACGGCCGCGTGCGCCGACGCGACGAATATGAGGCAGTACAAAAAAAGCAAAGAGGAACGCGCGCTCCTCACGGAAACGTCAGTCTTTGTCATTGCGGCTCTCAGGTAATCTTTTTATTCGCGGGCCGGAATGGCGTTAGCCCCGTCTTTTATTATATGGACGACCTGGACGATGGCTGAACCCGCGGCACGCATTATAAGTGCCCTTGCTCAGCCCCATCGCCGAACCCATCAAATTCGCTTTGAGCCGCTGTGACTAACGCATGGGCTTATCGCGCCACCAATGCACAGTGATCGATCGCACGCGCATCGTACTTCGTCACGGTATTGAAGCCCGCATCGTTCAACCAGCGAATGTGATCGCGCACCGGGTACGCCATGCCTTCGCCGCTCGCCACCGTCACGAAGTAGAGCGAGGACTTGACCGACTGCAGGCCGCCTGCTTCGTCGTCGTCGCACATGAGCGACCAGACGAAAAGCTGCCCGTTACGTTCCAGGTAGGCGCGCGCTTTCTTGTAAAGGAACTGGATCTTCTCGGGCGAGAAAATCTCTAAGACATGCGAGAAAATCACGCCGTCGCAGCCGCCCGGCCACGGATCGGAGAACATATCGACGGCGACGCAGGTCACGCGATCGGCGAGTCCGGCCGCCTCGATATTGGCGCGAGCCTTTTCGATGACGGACGGCAGATCGACCAGCGTCACCATCAGCGACGGATACCGTTCGCACAGCCGAATGGCGTTCGTCCCATCGCCGCCGCCAAGGTCCAACAGCATCGATACGTCGCCGAACTCGCCGACTTTCATCATGCGCGGCGACAGCCGCGTATACGCGCCCATGCCTTCATGAAAGAGGCGCTCCAGCGCGGGATCGGTCGCCATGCGGCCGTATAGCGTCGGCGAATCGCCGGGGAATTCGTCCAGGCCCGCATTGCGCCCTTCGCGCAACGCTCGCGTGAAATGCAAACACGCGCGATGCTGAATCTTGTCGTTCAAATGGACGAACGGCACCATCGACTGTTCGGCGTTGCGCAGCAAGCAGCGACGCGTGAGCGGCGCGTTCGTAATGGCGCCGTCCTCACTGACGCTCACGAGCTTCAATTGTTTCAGGCCCAATAGCAGTACCCGGCAGCCGTGCTCGTCGATCTCGAGCCGCTTGGCCAGCGTTTCGATCGTCGCGCCTCGCTCGATGACGTCGAACACGCCGAGATCGCATGCGGTCGAAAGCACTTGCGTTTTGATGTACCCGTTCATCATTTCGCACAGGGTCTGCCACTCGTCCCACGCCAGTTCTTCCATCGCCGTCTTTCTCCTCTACGAATAATCAGTGCATCGCCGGTACGATGCGGTACCCGGTCCGCTCCCGCTAGACGCCGACCGTCTGCGCCGTCGGCTGCGCAACGGCATCGACGGCCGCAAGCTGAGCTTTGCGCTGCGCGAGACGATCGACCACGCGCTCGCGTTCCGCGCCGGACAGGCGCGGCGCGTTCCAACGCAAATAGCATTCGAGTTCGTGCACGCGCATGCCGATCGGCGTGGAGGCGCCGTCGATGAACAGCGCGTCGTGTAGGGCCATGGCGCGGATCACCAATAGCGGCATGTCGGCGCGCATCGGCCGGAACGAATCGGAATGCGCGCCCCGCACCGTGCTCGCGGGATGGAATTCGCCGAGCATCAATCCGCATTCCATATAAAACGGCTTCAAGATCATGTGCGCGCAATCGATGAACTTGTAATACGCGTCATCGGGCAGGCCCAGCGGATAAACCGCCAGCGAGAGCAACTCGGACGGCTCCGGCCGCTGGCTGGCCACGCGGTGGAAAAAATATGGAAGCCGCATCATCGCACCGATGTACGTATCGAATGCCATACCCGTCGCGTCGAACGCGCTGAACAACAACGCGCGATCTTCATGCGACGGTTTCGCGAATGGGCAGACTGCCCCCTTACGCCCGAGGTCAGGGTGGGGCTGCATGATGAAGCGTTGCATCCAGGCGAGGCCCGCCGCATAGGTGTCGCGTACGCGGCTATCGGTCACCGCGTCGATATCGGTCGACGCCGTCAGCGTGCGCTCGATCTGCGCAAGCGCTCGCTCAATCTCGCAGGAGTGGGCGAGGGTGATGCCTTCCGTTGTAGTCGTTTCGGTCATCTGCATGGTCATACTCGCGAGTCTTGTTGAATTGCCTCGTTCTCGATCGGCCGGTTTTCTTCGATCATGTTTTTGAATAACTGCCCCCATTCGTAGTCGTAGCGATCCGGATGGAAAGGAAACACTCCCGCGCCGGGCGTGAACGTCAGTTCTCCGAAATAAACCTTGCCGTCGGGTACGTAGAGATCGACGCGCACATAGCCGAGCCCGTCGGCCAGCCGGGTGGCGAGTCTCACGATCTCATCCCAGTGCGGCGGTTTCGGCGGCGGGACCTTGCTGCGCGGGTAGTGGCCCACAGCGAGGTCGAGATGATTCCAGTTCACGTCGAAGACATCGCCGTGCGGCGTGCCGAACCGGTCCGAGACGATGCCCGCGTAAATGATCGGCCCCGTATGGTCGCGGCCGAACATATTCATTTTTAGGTCGGCCGGGATGTTGCCCGCCCGGTCCAAGAGCAACTGCTCGAAGTACAACTTAGGCTTGATCGGACGATAGTGCCGCTCGCGCGAGGAGAGATAAAAGTCCTGCGCCAGCCACGCTTGAGCGAGCCGATTCAATTCCTCGAACGAGGTTCGGCGTTTGTCTTCGACGATCTTCACGAACGCGCAGCCGTGATTCGTCTTCATCACGAACGAGTTCGGCAGCGAAGCGAACAGCTCTTCCGTAAAGACCTCGGGCACGGCGATCAGCGGAATCAAATACTCCTCGCCGATCCGCTGTTTGACGAACTCGCGCACGGCGAGTTTGTCTGCGAGCACGCTCCATTGCGGCTCGGGGTGCAGGCAGCGCTGCAAAATGAATTCGTTGAACGTTTGGGGCGCGGCAAGACTCGGAAAGCGGCCGACGTGACGACGATGCGATAGCCGCAAAAATAGTTCGTCGGGCAACAAACGCTTCGCCGCGCGCCAAGCACCGCGCATACCTTTATTGAGCCAAGCGGGGAGCCACCGCCGGGCTTTTTCGTGCATATTCATTGCCGCTGCGCCACGCGCCTCGATGCACGCGTTCGTTCCAGTTAATACAGGCCCGGGCAGCACGAATGCCGCTCCGTCGCAGCCGGCTGGCTCGAGCTGCTGGCTGAGCTGCTGATCGGGTTCCGCTACTTTCGACATGGTCTATCCCCGCGTCTTCGATGCGCGTGTGTAGGTCAGTGATCCGTAGACGTGATGGAACCATTCCCCATGAGAGGGAGCAATGCGAGGAGCCGGAAGTCGGGAAGCTTTGGCGCTTTATGCCGTGGTTATCTTGGGCGCTGTTGTTTGGAAATCTGTGCTTACAAAATCCGATATTTGCTTAGGCTTTTTACTCATTAACGCTGGCGGAATACGCCGGGTTTAAAAGGCCCACGAACCAGTGCAAAAACGCCATCGATTAAGTTTGCGTGGCGAGCGAGCTTAAAGCGTATTCGTGTGCCGCGAGATCGATGCATGGCGCGCTCGCTGCGCATCGCATGAGAGTTGGGCATGCGATGCAAGACCCGGCGACGATCACGGCGAGGGGCTCGCTCGAGTCATACAACTGAACGAACGCTGCGCTGTCGGCACCGAGCATCGATCCATGCGGTGCCCGGAAAAGGCAAAGGTCCGCTTGCATCCCCTCCGATATGCGGCCACAGTCCGTTTGCCCCAAAACGCCTGCCGCATCGATGGTGGCCGCGTCGACAGCGCCTTCGGCGCTGGTTGCGGACCTACCTGCGAGAGCCGAAAGGCGCGACCCGGGAAAAGCCGTCTCAGTCGAGGTGCCGATCGGGCTGGCGTCGAGACGCCGCGCGCCGGATCGGACGAGTAGATCGACGTCATGGCGCGTCAACTGCGAAAGTCCCCAAACGGTCGTGCCATGGTGGAGCAACTGCAAAAAACTGAGCAGCTCGGTCTCGCTGCTATAGAACCGTTCGCGAAATGCTCGGGCCGAGTCGGGGCTGTCCGCGAACTCGAATCCCAAGGCAAGTCCCGCGGCGGCGGCCAGGTTATAGGCGTAGACGAGTTCGAATGCCGAGCCGATCGCAGCGCAGCGTACGGCGAGTGCGAGGCGGCCGCCGTGGCGCCGCATCAACGTATCGATGCGCGCGAGCGCACGCAACTCGGGCGCACCTGCGCGGGCATCCGGTCGATGTCCGCGACAGCGCGCGCGTGCGAATTCGTTCAACGTCAAACGGGCAACGACTCGCTGCGGCGCTTGGCGGGCTGCTACGACACATTGCCTTGCCGTCGCGCATGACGTTCCGACGGTGGTGATCCCTGCGCGCAGCCATTGACCCGACGCGTGTGCGACGTCGCCAAAATCGGCATGGGTGCGAACGAGCCCGGGCGTGCATACAAACGGGCGAGCATCGACCGCGGAGCCGAGCATGGATGTGCCCGGTGGCCGGAGGGCGCCGATCCGGTCGCCGTCGATTTCGAGGTCGCCGGCGACGAACCGGTGCGTCGAGTGATCGAAATAGGTAACGTTTTTAAGGGCCCATCGCGATGAACCCCGACCCGCCTCGCGCATGCCGTCCTCCGTGCGCCACACCGAGGAACGCTACGCAGGAATCATGCCGCTCGCATCGTCTTACGGGCGCAACCACCCCAGCCGGATGGGCGTGGCGAAGACGCGCCGATGGACGGTAATCGCCCACCGCGTGAGCGGCGGCCCGACGTATTTCCAAAAAGGGGCGGAGAGCGCGTGAACGGCGGCGACGATACAGACAGCACCGAGCATATCGAGCGGAAAATGCACCCCGAGGAAGATACGCGCCCAGGCCACGGCCAGGCCGCCCGCGAGCGTCAACAGGCCGAGACGGTTCATGCGCTGCGCGAACAGCGTGACGCATAGCGCGGCGAAGACGGTCGCATGGTCGCTTGGAAAGGACGAATCGGGCGCGTGCGCCAAAAACGTATGGCCGAGACCGATCATAAAAGGCCTCGGATGCTGCCATGCGAGGCCGATCAACTGATTTACCGCTAGCGAGGCCAACGCCAGCGCGCATCCTCGTAGCGCCGCTTCGCGCCGATGGGGGTCCGCCGACAGCCAGAGGCCGGTCAGAATCAGCGGGATCGACCAAATCAGGCCGTTCGCGATGAACGAGGCGATGGCGATGCGCCAGGCCGGCGTGGACGGCGTCGCGTCGATCGCCAGAAAAAGCGTGCGGTTCAGGACTTCCAAGTCGGTCGGCACCATGGGGACGGGCTCGTGGGGGACGGGCGCAAATTGTGGGACCGGCCTGCTTAACGCAGCCTTAACGGTCGGTTCGAACCGCCCCGGATCGCCACCAAGCCGCGCGGGCCGCCCTGCGCGCCGCTTTTAATCGACTGATGAATTCAATCGGGCCCCTGAAAGCCTGCAACTGTGCCGCTATAATGCGGCGCACCCCTTTTCTTCTTAGTGCCTGATGACCCGACTTCTTTGCGCGCTGCTGATCTCGCTCGGTCTCGCCGCGTCCGCCGATGCGCAGGACTCCGAAGCGTCGCGCGCACTGGTGGCAACGGCGATCGCGGCCGCTAGCATGCCGGCGGAGTCATCGGCTTCGCGCGGCGGCTCGACAGTGGCCGATGCGGCGGCGCCGCAAGGCGCGGCGTCGGATGCATCGAGCGGTAACGCTTCGGGTGAAGTCCATCGGATCCGCGAGATGTTGACGCGCAAGTTCGGGATCGCACGAGCGAAGGCGGAGCAAATTTCGGCTGCGGTGATGACATCGGCCTCGAAGTATTCGCTGCCGCCTGCGCTCGTGCTTGCCATCATTTCGATCGAGTCGCGCTTCCAAGACCATGCGCGCGGCAGAAACGGCGCCACGGGGCTAATGCAAGTCGTGCCGGCGGCGCATAAGCGACTGGTCAAAAACCTCGATTTGACCGAACCGGCGATGAATATCGAGGCCGGTTCCGCCATTTTGCACGGCTATTTGGAATCCGCTCGCGGCGACGTGGGCGCCGCCCTCAAGAGCTACGGTGGTTCCACCGCTTACGCACGCAAAGTGAGTCTGCGCGAAAAAGACTTCGAAATCGTCGAGCCGGCCGGCCCCGCGGCGGGAGCGTCGGCCGCGCAGTAACCCGTGACGTGGCTCCCGCGCATCGCTTGCTTCGAGTCGCGCGGGACCCATCAACGCAACTAGCGCGCCCCTGCACTTTGCGCCAGGACGGGCTGATAGACGAGATTTTCAGCAGTGCATGAGTGGCATGCTCTGCTAGAATCTGAGCCGTCGTGCGGAAAATAGGCAGGACACCAAAATAATTAGCGATTTCGCAAAGCAGGGCCATTCCGAACGTTAGGAAACAAAACATGAATCGGCTCCGCCCTTTGATCATCTTCACCGTTGCGCTGGGTTCGTTCGCGTATGCGGATGCCACGCAATGGACGCCGCTCAAAAGCGCCAGCGATTTGGCCTATGCGGTCGATACCGACAGTATTGCGACCGATTCCGACGGCTATATCGAATACACCGCCAAAACCACCTGGAAGGCGTCGTCGATGATGCCCGGCGCGAGCGCGCCCGTTTCGGTATCGGTCACGCGTTATCAGATCGACTGCGCCGGTAAGCAATGGCGCGCGCTCGATACGCACTACCTCGCCGCGGACGGCTCGCCGGCCGGCGGGCTCTCGGCCAATTCGACCTGGGTTGCCGTGAGCCCCGGCACCGTCGTCGATACGATGTTCCGCAAGGTTTGCTGATGCGCGGCGGGGCGCGTAAGCGCCGCCGCGGCACGGCGATCTTCAACTTGTTCTAGTATGTTGACCGCCGCAAGTAGGGTGCGAAGCGTGTTCGCACAGGCGGCCTCAACAAACAGGAGAGCAAGATGCATCTTATGCGTAAGCTGAATGTGGCCGTGTTGTTGTGGGCAGTCGCGGCAGGCGCCGCGTTCGCCGAAACGGTGACTTTGAAGGCCGACCTCGAGCCCTCCAGCGAAGTGCCGCCCAATACGTCCAAAGGACATGGCGCTTTGCAGGCGACGTTCGACACTGCCTCGAAGAACCTCAAATGGAAAGTCACCTACGAAGGCCTGACGGGGCCCGCGACGATGGCGCACTTTCATGGGCCCGCGCCCGTTGGTCAGAATGCCGGCGTTCAGGTCGGCATTCCGAAGGAGAAGCTTGCGAGCCCCATCGAAGGCGACAAGACGCTCAGCGATGTGCAGGCCGACGATTTGATGAAGGGCAAATGGTATTTCAACGTCCATACGGCGGCCAACCCGAGCGGCGAAATCCGCGGTCAGGTCCTGCCGGCCAACTAAGCCTTCCCATTGCTGCCGAAAGCGGCCGGTGCGCTTTCGCACACGGCCCGCTCCGGCTTCGCACCGCGCGCGGCCGTCGGCCGGTACCATGGCGGTTCACGCCTAGGTCAAGTCACGCGCGGAGTGTATTGCGATGAGCTGGCAAAGCGCCGTCGCCTGTTGGTTGCTCAAGAAACAATTTCGTCCCGAAACGCTCAAGCCTCATGTGAGCGTCGAGCGCGCTCGCGCCCATGCGAGCGCGCGTATCCGGCGGCCCAGGGTGCCGCGCGGCTGGCGGCTGACCGAGCGAGCGTTGCCGTCCCATGCGCCCCTGCGCGGCGAATGGCTCGAGCGCCGACACGATCTGGCCCAGCGATCCCCGGTGCGGACGATTCTGTATTGTCACGGTGGGGGCTATTACTTTTGCTCGCCCGCGTCGCACCGTCCGCTCGTGTTCGCACTCGCCGCGCGTTCCGGCGCCAGGACGTTTTCGCTCGATTACCGGCTGGCGCCCGAGCATCCGTTTCCGGCCGCGCTCGACGATGCGCTGGCGGCCTATCGCGGTTTGCTCGCTCACGGCATTGCCGCTGACTCGATCGTCATCGCCGGCGATTCGGCCGGGGGCGGTCTCGCGTTGGCCACGCTGGTCGCGCTGCGCGATGCCGGCGATCCGCTGCCGGCGGCCGGCGTGCTGTTTTCGCCATGGACCGATCTTGCCGCCACGGGCGGTACGCTTCAGTCCAACGACGGCATCGATCCCATGTTTTGCGGCGCCGCCATTGGCCGTGCGGCAAAGTTCTACATCGGCGATGCGGACCCGACTCATCCCTATCTGTCGCCGTTGTATGCCGACCTATCGGGCCTGCCGCCGCTGATGATCCAAGCGAGCAGTACCGAAGTGCTGCTGGACGACACGCGGCGTGTCGCGGAGCGCGCACGCGCGGCGGGCGTCTCGGTGCACTGCGAAATCTGGCCCAACATGCCGCATGTCTGGCAGTTGTGGACGCCTTTCGTACCGGAAGCGAAGCAGGCGCTCGAACGGGCGACTCAATTCGTGCGAACTCATGCGCGCGAGCGCTTGCCGGGACCGGCTGGCGTCGATTCGATCGTGCGATAGGCGGTTTGCACGGCCTCGCTGCCGTAGCGTCGCTCCAGGCGCCGGACGGTGAAATGCCCGTGCGCCGTTTGCTGAAAATGGTCGATAAAGACCGTATTGACGGCCGCACCCAGTACCGCGCCGATGGCGGGAATCGACTTGGCGGCGATCTGCTCGCTCACCTGCGCGGAAAACCGCGCCGCGATGGCGTTCGTCAATCGCACGAGCGCGGGCGTGCCGTGTGCCGCCATGCCCTTGGCCGCCAGTTCCGACGACGCTTTCGAAACGGCTTGCGCGAGCGCGCCGCGGGCGATGAAGTAGCCGAAATCGGCTTCTTCATCCTGGGCGCTGCTTCCCATTCCGAACACGGCGAGACATTGCAGCCGCGCCTCGGCTTCTCCCAAGTCCTCGCCCTCGCTGCGCGCGATGTCGCAGATCGAACGGAACATCAATGTCGTCGTAACGGGAAGCTCGGCCGGCAGCGCAATCAGGCCGAACGCTCCGCCGGCGGCGCCTGTCGTCGCGACGGCCACTTTATGAAGCCAATCGCGCGGCTTCGCGCTCGGCACGAGGCGCTCGCTCGGGTCCCGCTCCTCGATCCGCGGTGCTGGCGCGCCGAGCGTCGCGAGCGCCGTGCGCAGGCTCGCGTCGAGGGCGCGGCGCGTGGCGTCGGCGATGGTCTCGTGCGCATAGGCAGGCAACCGCGCGAGCAACCGCTCGATCGGCATACCGACGGCACTCGCCAGCTTCATTGCCAGCGGCTGTTTTTCAAGCGCCCGCTTGGCGGCCGCGAGGGCGGCGAGGTCGGCTGCGGCCAGTGACGGCTCCGCGATGGGGATCGGTTCCATTGTGCGAATTGGCGAACGAAGAAGAGAAAAGCGGCGAGATCGGCCATGACCGCACGCGGCGATGGCCAGCAAGTTCCATGCGGCCATGCTATCATCCGGCATTCTTTGACGTATCAACGATTGCCTCCTCAAAAAATGGCCGTTCATACCGCCGCTCATCACTCGCGTGGGCAGCTCCTGCCGTTCCGAGAGTCGCTCCTTGCCATGCTCGGCATCTCCTTCGTCACCATGCTGGTTGCATTCGATCAGACCGTCGTCGGTACGGCTTTGCCGACGATCGTCGCCGAATTGCGCGGTTTCGAACTGTATGCCTGGGTGGCCACGTCGTACTTGCTGACTTCCGTCATCACCGTGCCGATTTTCGGGCGCCTTGGCGATTACTTCGGCCGCAAGCCGTTCGTCATTGCATCGATCGTCGTGTTCACGGGCGCGTCCGTGCTGTGCGGCGCCGCCAACAGCATGGTGTTCCTCGTCATTGCGCGGGCATTACAGGGCATCGGCGGCGGGATGCTCGTCGGCACGGCGTTCGCCTGCATCCCCGATCTTTTTCCGGACTCCGTGGTGCGGCTGCGTTGGCAGGTCCTCATGAGTTCGGCATTCGGTATCGCCAATGCGATCGGGCCTTCGCTCGGCGGCTTTCTCACGCAGTACTACGGGTGGCGCTCTGCCTTCTACGTGAACCTGCCGGTCGGCTTGCTCTCGCTCTATTTCGTCTGGCGCTATTTGCCGCATGTACGGCACATCGAGGCGCGCGGCAAGATCCGCCTCGATTGGCCCGGTTCGCTGTTGATCGCCGCCGCGCTCGGTTCGCTGCAATTGCTCGTCGAATCGCTGTCGCAGCATGGACTCTCGGCCGGCGTCGCGGCGCTTGGCGTTGCCGCGGCCGTGGCGGCGGTGGCGCTCTGGAAGTGGGAGCGGCGCGCCGCGCAGCCGATCTTGCCGCTCGACATGTTCGCCAATCGCAGCCTTGCCGCGCTATTTATGTTGTCGGTGCTGGGCGGATACTCGATGTTTTCGCTGATCTTTTATGCGCCCTTGCTGTTGCAGGGCGGCTTCGGACTCGCGCCCAAGGATGCGGGCCTCTTGATCACGCCGCTCGTCGTCTTCATCACGATCGGCAGCATCTTGAACGGCCGTATCGTGACGCGTATTCGCCGTCCCAACGCGATGCTCTATGCCGGTTTCGCGCTATTGGCGGCCGCTTGCGTCGGCACCGCGTTGGCGACCCGTTCGATGCCGCATCCGCTGCTGATGGGCCTGATGGTGGTGGCCGGCATCGGACTCGGTTTTGTGTTGCCGAACTTGACCGTGTTCGCGCAGGAAACGGCCGGGCGCGAGCATTTGGGCATCGCCACGGCCTTGCTGCAGTCGCTGCGGATGATCGGCGGCATGTTCGGAGCGGCGGTTACCGGCACGCTCATCACGCATCTGTACGCGCGCGGCGTGCGCGACGCGTTGACGTTCGCCAATGCCACGCAGTGGTGGGCGACCATGCGAGATCCGCAAATCCTCGTCAATCAAGGCGCGCAGCGCACGCTGCTCGACTCGCTCGCGCGAGCGGGGCAAGACGGCGCGGCGTTGCTCGAGCAAGCGCGCGAGTCGCTCGTTACCGCGATTCATGCGGGGGTCGCGGTAGCGGCCGTCGTCGCCCTCGTTGCGCTTTGGCGCTGCGCGAGCGTACCGCACGTGAGCATCACCCGCAGAGGCGAGCGAGCGCCTGCGGCAGAATAGCGCCGAGCAAGGGAAAGGGTTGCATCATGGAAGATTACATCGCGATCGTTCAGCAGTTCGGGCGGACCTATCGCTCGTTTATGTCGGCGTTCGAAGCGCAAGTGGGACATGCGATGCCGCGCTGGCGCATTCTGCTCGCGCTGACGGATCCGGACGGCGAGTGGTCGCAAAAGCGGCTCGTCGAACGGTTGCGCATCGACCCCGGCGCGCTGACGCGGCAATTGAAATCGCTCGAGGCGCTGGGCTGGATCGAGCGTAGCGTCGACACACGCGACAACCGCATCACGAACGTCCGGCTGACGAGCGAAGGACGGCAGGCCGTCGATGCGAGTTTGCCGCAGCGCAACGCATTCCTGCTGGAAACGATGGGGGCGCTGCCTGACGATGCGTTGTCGGCTTTATCGAACGCCTTGACCAAGCTCGAGGCCCGGATCGGCGAGGTGGCGGGCTCGCCGCTTCCCGGCTCGGCAAGCTCGAATCCGAGCGGCGAGGGCGGCGGCGGGCGTGCGACGGCATAGAAGTCGTGGAGGTCCTACGCCGGCTTCCTAAAAAAACGTCTCGACCACCTCGGTCACGCGGTAGCGATCGTCGACGATCAGCAACTGCCGCCATTTGTCGAACGTGAGGCACGGGTGCGAGATGTCGAATGCAAGCATGTCGCCCACTTTGAGATCGGTGCCCGGCACGATCCGCAGATAGGCGTGCTGATCCATCATTCCCGTGATTTCCCACCCCTCGCTCGGCGCAATGTCGCGGGGCGCGTCGGCACCTGGCCGATAGTGGCGCGCCGGGACCGGCATGCCCGCATCGAAGGCCGCGTCGCGCTTGCCGAAACCGACGATCGCCCGGTCGGGTTCGGGGATCGACTGCACGTAGGCCCAAAGCTGCAAGGCGGGCAACAGCGCCTCACCCATCTTTTTGGCGATCGGATTGCGGGCGAGGATCTCGCTCTGAGCTTTCTTGTAGATACCGACGTCATGCGTCAAATAGCAACCGGGGCGCAGCACCACCTCGATCGCGCCCGCCGACGATTGCGCGGCGAATTCCTCGGCGACGATGTCGTACCATGCCGAGCCGGCGCCCGAGAGGATCGCGGGACTGCGTTGAAATCGGCCGGCCTGCGCGAGCGTATGGATTGTTTCGACCGCCCGTCGCAAGAACGCGCGCACGGCTTGTTCGTCGGCCAGCACGCCTTCGTAAAGCTCGATACCGGCCAGCACGAGGGTGCCCTCGTGGCGCGCGATGGCCGCCAGCACGTCGCCGAGTTGCGCATCGTCACGCACGCCCGTTCTACCGCCGGGCACGCCGAGTTCTATCAATACTTGCAGCCGACGCCCGGCGGCTTTGAAGAAGGCGCCCAGTTGATCTACGCCATCGGGCGAGTCGACGAGGCAGAAGAATTCGAAGTCAGGGTCCGAGAGCAACTCGGCGATGATCGCCATATTCCGCTTGCCGACGAGTTGATTCGCCATCAAGACGCGCTCGATGCCGCCGTGATAGGCGGCTCGCGTTTGATGCGCCGTGGCGAGCGTAATGCCCCAAGCGCCCGTTTCGATCTGCCGGCGAAATAGCTGGGGCGCCATCGTCGTCTTGCCGTGCGGCGCGAACTTGAGCCCATATTCGGTGACGAACGCTTGCATCCATCGCAGGTTGTGCTCGATCCGGTCCTTATACAGGACCGCGGCCGGCAAGCTGACGTCCTCGGCCAGCAGATTCCACTCGAGATTGCGCGCCGATTCGAGGGGCACGCTGGCGCTCGGCACCATCCCTAAACCTTTGCCGAGCGGGTCGATGCTGGCGGCGGTGTAGCTTGTCATCGTCAAAGTCATCGGAGTCGTCCCCTGGTTTTGTCATGCGACGGCGTGGCTGCCGCCGTTCGAACTCCCATAGTACAGAAACTGCGAGTACGATTCGTGGCTAACCGGCGGCGCCGCATCTTCGCGCGGCTGTCCGCTCACCCGCGCCTCGCACTCGGAGACGAACCATGCATTCTCATCCGGAAGCCGCCGACACGTTGATCTACGGTGCCACGCTCTACGACGGTACGGGCAAACCGCCCGTCGTGCGCGACGTCGCGATCCGCGGCGAAAAAATCGCGGCCGTGGGCAACTTGTCGAATTGGATCGCCGAAGAGATCGTCGAGGCCGACGGCCGCGCGCTGGCGCCCGGATTCATCGACGTCCATACCCACGACGACACCTACGTCCTGCGCGATCCGCAGATGCTGCCCAAGCTCTCGCAGGGCGTCACGACGGTCATCGTGGGCAATTGCGGCATCAGTGCCTCGCCCGTTACGCTGCGCGGCGATCCGCCCGATCCAATGAACCTGCTCGGGGAGCGCGAATCTTTCCGCTTTCCGACCTTCGGCGCCTACGTCGAGGCCGTCAATGCCGCGCGACCGGCCGTCAACGTGGCGGCGCTCGTCGGGCACACTGCCTTGCGCAGCAATCATATGGACCGGCTCGATAGGGCCGCGACGCCGGCCGAGATCGATGCGATGCGGGCTCAGCTCGCGGAGGCCCTCGAACACGGCGCGCTCGGGCTCAGTTCGGGACTGGCGTATGCATCGGCATTTTGCGCGCCGACCGAGGAGGTGATGGCGCTCGCGGAGCCGCTTGCGCAGGCCGGCGCGCTCTATACGACGCACATTCGCAGCGAATTCGACGCGATCCTCGACGCTCTGGACGAAGCGTGCCGCATCGGCCGGCACGCGCGCGTGCCGGTCGTCGTCTCGCACCTGAAATGCGCCGGGCCGCGCAACTGGGGGCGCAGCATCGAAGTGCTGGCGTCGCTCGAACGCGCGCGCGAGGCGCAGCGCATCGGCTGCGACTGCTATCCGTACGACCGCAGTTCGACCACGCTCGATCTCAAGCAAGTCACGGGCGACATCGAGATTACCGTCACGTGGTCGACCCCGCATCCAGAGGCCTCGGGCAAGCGGCTCGCCGCTATCGCAAGCGAGTGGGGCGTCACGCAGCAGGAGGCGGCGGCCCGCTTGCAGCCGGCCGGCGCGGTTTATCACAACATGTCGGAAGACGACGTGCGCCGGATCTTGGCTCACCCGGCATCGATGGTCGGTTCGGACGGTTTGCCGAACGATCCGCTGCCCCATCCGCGGCTGTGGGGCACGTTCCCGCGCGTGCTTGGGCACTACGCCCGCGACGTCCGGCTGATGCCGCTCGAGCAAGCCGTGCATAAGATGACGGGGCTATCGGCGCGGCGCTTCGGGCTCGATCGCCGCGGTGAGATCCACGTGGGCTACCACGCCGATCTCGTGCTGTTCGATCCGGCGACGGTGCGCGATGCCGCGACCTTCGACAATCCGCGGCAAGTCGCCGACGGGATCGAGGCCGTTTGGGTCAACGGCGTGCTCTCGTACCGAGACCGCACACCGGTCGGCGAGCGCGGGGGATGCTTCGTCCCGCGTGGCGCCAAGGCCGCCGGAGATCACCGAGAGGCGGCCGCCGGCGAGGCGTTTTAACGCGGTCGCGATGCGCGCCGATCACTGCCGCGCCGTGCGCGCGTTGTCGGGCATCGGCAGGTTGTAATTGGTGCGGAACGGGTTGATGTCGAGCCCGCCGCGGCGCGTATAGCGCGCGTACACGGCGAGTTTGACCGGCCGGCACTCGCGCAAGATGTCGATGAAAATGCGCTCGACGCATTGCTCGTGAAAGCCCGTGTGCGAGCGATACGAAATGATGTAGCGCAACAGCCCCGCATGGTCGATCTGCGGCCCGACGTAGTGGATCTGCACGCTGCCCCAATCGGGTTGACCCGTGACCGGACAGTTCGACTTCAGCAAGTTCGAATACAGCGTTTCCTCGACGGGCGCTTCGCCGTGCGCGGCGGTCAGCAGCGACGGATCGGGTTCATAGACGTCGGCGTCTAGATCGAGGCGATCGAGCGAGAGCCCGTCGAATTCCTCGAACTCGAGTTTCGAAAATTCCGCGGGCGTCGCGAGACGTACCGACACGGTCGCGCCGCAGGCGGCCGACACGTCGCGCTTGAGCGTGTCGCGCAGCGCGTCGATCGAATCGACGCGCGTTTGCGCGAACGAGCCCAAGTACAGCTTGAACGACTTCGATTCGACGATATTCGGCGATTCGGCCGGCACGAAGAACGTCGCGATGGCGATCTGCGGCTTGCCGCGCGCATTGAGCCAAGACAGCTCATAGGCGTTCCAAATGTCGGTGCCGAAAAACGGCAGCGTCTGCGTGATGCCGATCGCTTCCCGCGCTTGGGTGCGGGCAATGGGGAAGAGCAGGGCGGGATCGTACTGCTCGGTGTAGGTCGTGCTCTTGCCGAGCGGCGAATGTTCGGGAGTCATAGTGTTCGGTCAGGTTGGACGCGCTCTCACGCCAGAAACAGCCGATAAACGGGGTTGCCGCTTTCGTCCCAATGCGGATAGCCGAGCGTCGACAGGAACCGGGCGAAAGCCTCGTTGTCCGCCTGCGGTACCTGAATGCCGACGAGAATCGAGCTATAGTCCGCGCCCTGGTTGCGATAGTGAAACAGGCTGATATTCCAATCGGGGGCCATCGAGGAGAGGAACTTCATCAGCGCGCCCGGCCGCTCCGGAAATTCGAAACGGAACAGCCGCTCGTCGCGCGCGAGCGGCGAGCGGCCCCCCACCATATAGCGGATATGCTGCTTGGACAGTTCGTCGCCTGTGAGATCGACCGTGGGAAAACCGTGCTGCTCGAACGCGCCGGCGATGGCGGCCGACTCGCCGCGGCTCTTGATCTGCACGCCCACGAAGATATGCGCGGCGCTGGCATCGGCGATCCGGTAGTTGAATTCGGTGACGTTGCGTTCGCCCACGAGTTGGCAAAACCGCTTGAAGCTGCCGCGTTCCTCGGGAATCGTCACGGCGAAGACGGCTTCCCGGGCCTCGCCGACCTCCGCGCGCTCGGCGACGAAGCGCATGCGGTCGAAATTCATATTGGCGCCCGAGGTGACCGCAACGAGCGTTTCGCCCGTCACGCCCGTGCGCTCGGCGTACTGCTTGGCACCGGCCACGGATAACGCTCCGGCAGGCTCCAGCAAGCTGCGCGTATCTTGGAAGACGTCCTTGATCGCGGCGCACAGCGCATCGGTGTTGACCGTGAGCACATCGTCCAGATATTGGCGGCAGAGGCGAAAGGTTTCCTCGCCCACGAGCTTGACGGCCGTGCCGTCGGAAAACAGCCCCACTTCGGGTAGCGTGACGCGTTCGCCGGCCCGGATGGAGCGCGCCATGGCGCACGAGTCTTCCGTTTGCACGCCGATGACTTTGATGTCGGGCCGCACTGCCTTGACATAGGCGCCGATGCCGGCGGCCAGCCCGCCTCCGCCGATCGGAACGAAGATCGCGTGGATCGGCGCCTGATGCTGGCTCAGGATTTCCATTGCAACCGTACCTTGGCCCGCGATGACGTAGGGGTCATCGAACGGATGCACGAACGTGAGCGCGCGCGCTTTTTGCAACTCGAGCGCGTGCGCGTACGCGTCGCTGTACGACTCGCCGAATTGGACGACCTCGACGGTGGGGCCGCCGTGCGCGCGCACGGCGTCGACTTTCACTTGCGGCGTCGTGACCGGCACGACGATGACCGCCTTTACCGCCAGCCGCGCGGCCGAATAGGCGACGCCTTGGGCGTGGTTGCCGGCCGAGGCCGTGATGACGCCCCTCGCGCGCGCATCGGCATCGATATGCACCATCTTGTTGTAGGCGCCGCGCAGCTTGAACGAGAAAACGGGTTGATTATCCTCGCGCTTGAGGTAGACACGATTGGAAAGCCGGACGGACAGATTGCGCGCCGGTTCGAGCTCCGTCTCGCGGGCGACGTCATAGACGCGGGCTGTCAGGATTTTTTTCAGGTAATCGTGAGAAGACGAGGACATGGGCGTGAGGCGCTCTGGCGGCGCGGATGGCACGCGAGATGCGCGCGGGATGCGAAAGCATCAATGATAGCGCCAACGGACGGCGGTTTTCTGCGCGCCGAACGGATAACTCAAGCGCGGCCAAACCGCCTGCGAAATTGACCGGACGGACGGTCGGTCCGGCGCCGGAATGGCGTTTTGGCGCGCGCGAGCGCGCCGAATCGCGCATCAACGCATATTCGGATCATGCGGTAGAATTCTGTTTTAAAACCAGGACCGGATAATGCGCTGGCAGCCACGGACGGCCCCTCTCACCCCAGCCCCGCGGGAAGCGCGTCCCGCGGCGCAGCGGCACGCCCGTCACGCACGATCGTGCGGCTAGCGCCCTTCTGATGCGAGCAGGCTGCGCTGCCGCCTACCCGCGCGGCGAGCCCTCGCTGCCGACGCCCAGTTTCCAGAAATCATTGCGCGTGACGCGCATTGCCGGCCTCAATCGTCGATCGACGTTTTGGCCGGCCTATCGATCCGTCCGACCATGAACGCACCTCAAGTCTTCGATCCGCACGGCGCCGCGGCTGCCGTCGCCGCCGAACCCGAACCGCGCTTGCGCGAGATTCCGTATAACTACACGTCGTTTTCCGACCGCGAAATCGTCATCCGTTTGCTCGGCGACGAGGCGTGGGCCGCGCTCGACGAACTTCGCGCCGAGCGCCGCACGGGGCGATCGGCCCGGATGCTGTACGAGGTGCTCGGCGACATTTGGGTCGTGCGCCGCAACCCCTATCTGCAAGACGACCTGCTCGACAATCCGAAGCGCCGCGCCTTGCTGATCGAGGCGCTGAACCACCGGCTGAACGAAATCGAGAAGCGCCGCCGAGCCGATATGGTCGAACACGGCGACGAAGCGGGGCGCGAACGCGCCGCGCGCGTCGAGATGCTCGTGGCCAGTGCGCGCGGCGCCGTCGAGGCGTTCGCGGCCGAATTCGGCACGATGGCCGATCTGCGCCGCCGCGCGATGAAGGTGCTCGGCCGCTGCACGCAGAAGGACAACATTCGCTTCGATGGCCTCTCGCGCGTGTCGCACGTCACCGATGCGACCGACTGGCGCGTCGAGTACCCGTTCGTCGTGTTGACCCCGGATACCGAGGCGGAAATCGCGAGCATCGTGAAGGCATGCTTCGAACTAGGCCTCACCGTGATTCCGCGCGGGGGCGGCACGGGCTACACGGGCGGCGCGGTGCCGCTCACGCCGTTCTCCGCCGTCATCAACACGGAAAAGCTCGAGCAGTTGGGCGCCGTGGAGCTGACCGAATTGCCCGGCGTCGCGGCGAAAGTGCCGACCATCTTCTCCGGTGCGGGCGTCGTCACGCGCCGCGTGACGGAGGCGGCCGAGGCCGCCGGCTACGTGTTCGCCGTCGATCCCACCTCGCTCGACGCGTCTTGCATCGGCGGCAACGTCGCGATGAACGCGGGCGGCAAGAAGGCCGTGCTGTGGGGGACGGCGCTCGATAACCTTGCCTGGTGGCGCATGGTCGATCCGCAGGGCAATTGGCTCGAAGTCACGCGGCTCGAGCACAACCGCGGCAAGATTCACGACGTCGATGTGGCCCGCTTCGAGCTGAAATGGTTCGATGGCGATGCCGCGCCGGGCGAGCGGCTCTTGCGCACGGAAACGCTCGCGATCGAGGGCCGGCGTTTCCGCAAGGAAGGGCTCGGCAAGGACGTGACCGATAAATTCCTCGCAGGCCTGCCGGGCGTGCAGAAGGAAGGCTGCGACGGCCTCATCACCTCCGCGCGCTGGGTGCTGCACAAGATGCCGGCGCACACGCGCACCGTCTGCCTCGAATTCTTCGGCCAAGCGCGCGATGCGATTCCGAGCATCGTCGAAATCAAGGATTACCTGTTCGAAACGTCCAAGCGCGGCGGCGCGATTCTCGCGGGTCTCGAGCACTTGGACGAGCGCTATTTGCGCGCCGTCGGCTACGCGACGAAATCGAAGCGCAACGCGTTTCCGAAGATGGTGCTGATCGGCGACATCGTCGGGGACGACGCCGATGCGGTCGCCGCGGCCACCTCCGAGGTCGTGCGCATGGCGAACGGCAAGAGCGGCGAGGGCTTCGTCGCCGTCAGCGCCGAGGCGCGCAAGCGTTTCTGGCTCGACCGCAGCCGTACCGCCGCGATCGCCAAGCATACGAACGCGTTCAAGATCAACGAAGACGTCGTCATCCCGCTCAATCGGATGGGCGAGTACACCGACGGCATCGAGCGGATCAACATCGAGTTGTCGCTGAAAAACAAGCTGCAACTCGTCGACGCGCTCGAAACGTTCTTCAAGGGCGGCAATCTGCCGCTCGGCAAGACCGACGACGCGAACGAAATTCCCAGCGCCGAGTTGCTCGAGGACCGCGTGCAGCAGGCGCTGGCACTGCTGGCCCGCGTGCGTACGCGTTGGTCGTTCGTGCTCGAAAAGCTCGATCTGTCGCTGCGCGAGGCGCAGCACTATCTCGTGCAGCTAGGCTACGAGGTGCTTGCCGAGAAGTTCGCCGACCGCGTGGACGCTCAACCGGGCGTGAACGTGTTTCACGTGATGCAAGACCGTACGATCCGCGCCTCGTGGAAGCAGGAGATTCGGGCGGAGCTGCGTCAAATCTTCAACGGCGGCGAGTTCAAGCCGATCTTGGACGAAGCGCAGGCGATCCATAAGAGGGTTTTGCGCGGCCGGGTGTTCGTCGCGCTGCACATGCACGCCGGCGACGGCAACGTGCATACGAATATCCCCGTCAACTCCGACAACTACGAGATGCTGCAAGACGCGCATAAGGCCGTCGAGCGCATCATGAAGCTGGCGCGGTCGCTGGACGGCGTGATTTCGGGCGAGCACGGGATCGGTATTACCAAGCTCGAATTCCTGACGGACGCCGAAATCGCCGATTTCCGCGCGTACAAGGAGCGCGTCGATCCGAACGGCCGCTTCAACAAAGGCAAGCTGCTGCCGGGCGCCGACCTGCGTAACGCCTATACGCCCAGCTTCGGGCTGATGGGCTATGAATCGTTGATCATGCAACAGTCCGACATCGGCGCGATCGCCGATTCGGTCAAGGACTGTCTGCGTTGCGGCAAGTGCAAGCCCGTGTGCGCGACGCACGTGCCGCGCGCGAATCTGCTCTACAGCCCGCGCAACAAGATCTTGGCGACCTCGCTGCTCGTGGAGGCGTTCCTCTACGAGGAGCAGACGCGCCGCGGCGTATCGATCAAGCATTGGGACGAGTTCAACGACGTGGCCGATCACTGCACGGTCTGCCACAAATGCGCGACGCCTTGCCCGGTGAAGATCGATTTCGGCGACGTGTCGATGAACATGCGCAATTTGCTGCGCAAGATGGGCAAGAAGAAGTTCAACGCCGGCGCGGCCGCGGGCATGTTCTTCCTGAACGCGACGAATCCGCAGACGATCAACGTCGCCCGCACGGCGATGATGGGCATCGGCTACAAGGCGCAGCGTCTCGGCAACGACCTGCTGAAAAACTTCGCGAAGAAGCAAACGGCGCATCCGCCCGCGACGACGGGCAGACCGCCCGTCGTGGAGCAGGTGATCCACTTCGTCAACAAGAAGATGCCGGGCAACTTGCCGAAGAAGACGGCGCGCGCGCTGCTGGACATCGAAGACAACAAGATCGTACCGATCATCCGCAATCCCAAGACGACGACCGTCGATTCGGAAGCCGTCTTCTATTTCCCGGGCTGCGGCTCGGAACGGCTCTTCTCGCAAGTGGGCCTGGCTACCCAGGCGATGCTGTGGGAGGCGGGCGTGCAAACGGTGCTGCCGCCGGGCTATCTGTGCTGCGGCTATCCGCAGCGCGGGGCGGGTCAGTACGACAAGGCCGAGAAGATCGTGACGGACAACCGCGTGCTGTTCCACCGCGTGGCCAATACGCTGAACTACTTGGATATCAAGACGGTGGTCGTCTCATGCGGCACCTGTTACGACCAGTTGGCCGGTTACGAATTCGACAAGATCTTTCCCGGCTGCCGCATCATCGACATCCATGAGTTCCTGCTCGAGAAAGGCATGAAACTCGACGGCGTGACGGGCACGCGCTACATGTACCACGACCCGTGCCACACGCCGATCAAGACGATCGATCCGGTCAAGCTCGTCAACGAATTGATAGGCTCGAGCCACGACGGCTATAAGATCGAGAAGAACGAACGTTGCTGCGGCGAATCGGGCACGTTCGCGGTGGCGCGCCCCGATATTTCGACGCAGGTCCGCTTCCGCAAGGAAGAGGAAATCCGCAAGGGCGCCGCGAAGCTGCGCGAGATTCCCGTCGCGGCCGCCGGGGCGGCGGGCGAGGGGGCGGCTCCGAACGGCGCCGCCGACGTGAAGGTGCTGACGAGCTGTCCTTCGTGCTTGCAGGGGCTGTCGCGCTACAACGAGGATGCGGGCGTTCAAGCCGACTACATCGTCGTCGAAATGGCACGTCACGTTCTCGGCGAGAACTGGATGGCCGACTATGTCGAGCGCGCGAATAATGGCGGAATCGAGCGCGTACTGGTGTAATAGCGGCCACGCGCGCTAGCGCTTATCGAGGCCGGCTGACGCCAAGGGACGATGATGGAATGCGTATTTTGCCGTGAGGAAGGCGGGGTCGTGCTTTGGCAGGACGATGCATTGCGCGTCGTACTGGCCGACGAGCACGACTACCCGGGCTTTTGCCGCGTGATCTGGAACGCGCACGTGGCCGAGTTTTCGGATTTGCAGCCGGGCGAGCGCGAGCGCCTCATGCTGGCCGTGTACGCGACCGAACGCGCGGTACGGCGCGTGCTTGCGCCGAACAAGGTGAATCTCGCCAGCCTCGGCAATCAAGTGCCGCACGTGCATTGGCACGTGATTCCGCGCTTCACCAACGACGCGCATTTCCCGCTGCCGATTTGGGCGCCCCGGCAACGCTCTGTATCGGAAGCTCTGCTCGCCCAGCGACGAGCGCAAGCGACGCTCGTCGCCGAGGCGCTGCGTCAGGAAATGGCGCAGGCGTGAGGCCGCAATCGCGCGAAAGGGCGCGCGGCGGCGGATTTGGATTAAGAGGCGAAAGATGAGCGGATTGACCCCCGAGACGCCGGTGCCCACGGGCATTGTCGTCCATGCAAAATCGCGCGCGCTGGAGCTGCGCTACCCGAACGGCCTCAGCTATCGGATTCCTTTCGAATTGATGCGCGTGTATTCGCCCTCGGCCGAGGTGCGCGGGCACGGGCCGGGGCAGGAGACGCTGCAAACGGGCAAGCGCGAGGTGACGATCGTATCGATCGATGCGGTCGGCAACTATGCGTTGCAGCCGACGTTTTCGGACGGCCACGCGACCGGAATCTATTCGTGGGATCTGCTGTACGAATTGGCCACGCGCCAGGACGAGCTTTGGCGAAGCTACCTCGATAAGCTCGCGGCGGCGGGGCTCGAGCGCGATGCGCCGATGGCCGCCGCATCGGCCCGGCGGGGCCACTGTCACTGATATGAAACGCGGAGGATAAACGCGATGAGCAAGACCCACTTCGGCTTCGAGACCGTAGACGAACAAGACAAGGCGAAGAAGGTGGCCGGCGTGTTCCACTCGGTGGCCAACAATTACGACCTGATGAACGACTTGATGTCGGCCGGGCTGCACCGCGTGTGGAAGCAATTCACGATCGCTCAAGCGAACGTGCGCCCAGGCTACAAGGTGCTCGATATCGCCGGGGGGACGGGCGATTTGTCGAAGGCGTTCGCCAAACAGGCGGGACCGGCGGGCGAAGTCTGGCTGACGGATATCAACGAATCGATGCTGCGCGTCGGCCGCGACCGCCTGCTCGATCGCGGCGTCGTGACGCCTTCGCTCCTGTGCGACGCCGAGAGGATCCCGTTTCCCGATAACTACTTCGACGTCGTGACGGTGGCCTTCGGGTTGCGCAACATGACGCGGAAGGAAGTGGCTATTTCCGAGATGCGCCGGGTATTGAAGCCGGGCGGCCGCCTGCTCGTGCTGGAATTCTCGAAAGTGTGGGAGCCGCTCAAAAAGGCCTATGACGTTTACTCATTCAAGGTCTTGCCGTGGCTCGGCTCGAAGTTCGCGCAAGATGCGGACAGTTATCGCTATCTTGCCGAATCGATCCGCATGCATCCCGACCAAGACACGTTGAAAACGATGATGGAGCAGGCGGGGCTCGATGGGGTGAAATATTACAATTTGTCAGCCGGCGTGGTAGCCTTGCACGTGGGGGTGAAATATTAGATCCCCTAACTCATTGTTTTTATAAGGAATACCACCATGGCCGATTCGCTCTCGCATCCTTCCAAAAAGCTTTCATGGCGTTTTTCGAAGCGAATTCGGTTCTTTGCCGTGGCGACGATGATCGCCGCGGGCGCGATGGCCACCCTCGATGCCGAGGCGAAGCGGATGAGCGGCGGGCGCAGCATGGGGCGCCAGTCGCAAACGATGCAACGCGAGAGCGCGCCGCCCACGCAGCCGGGGCGCCAGACGCCGGCCGGCACGCAGCCCTCGAATTCGGCTAACGCGGCGCAGACGCAAAGTGCGCAACGCGCGCCCGCGGCGCCGGCCGCCGCGCCGGCGCGTTCGCGTTGGCTCGGGCCGATCGCGGGTCTGGCCGCCGGTCTAGGCATCGCGGCGCTGTTGTCGCACTTCGGTCTCGGCGGCGCGTTCGCGAGCGCGATGGCGAACGTCATCATCGTCGCGCTGTTGGCGATGATCGGCATTTGGGTCGTCCGCAAGCTCCTGTCGTTGCGTCGCAAGCCCTCGGGGCCGGCCCTGGCTGCGGCGGGCGGCTCTATCCCCATGGGCCGGGCCGCGATCGGCCGGGACGGTTCCGGCGGCGCCTATGAAACGTCGTCTTCGGGCGCGGGCCGAGCCGCCACGTCCGCCCCGCTTTCGACGGCTGTCGCGTTCGAGCGGCCGTCCGATTTCGACGAGGCGGCGTTCCTGCACCATGCGAAGGTCAATTTCGTGCGACTCCAAGCCGCATGGGATGCGGGCAACCTCGCCGATATCCGCGCGTTTTCCACGCCGGAGATGTTCGCCGAACTGAAGGTCGACTTCGAAGCGCGTGCCGGCGAGCGAGACGAGACCGACGTGGTCCAACTCAATGCCGAGCTGGTCGACCTCAGCGAAGAGGCGAACGAGTACCGTGCGAGCGTGCGTTACACGGGCCTTATCCGCGAAGGGGCGGGCTCGGCCGCCGAGCCGTTCGGGGAAACCTGGCAGTTGACGAAGCCCAAGGGCGGCAGCGACGGCTGGCTGCTCGCCGGTATCGAGCAAACGGCGCATTGATCCACATGGACTCGATCGCCGTGGAGCGTCGATGGCCTGGCCACGCATGCCTCTGCTGTCCGCCCCGGGCCATTGCTCATAACGCGTTTGCCTAGCATCGGTTGCCCGGCCATCGGGCGCTACAATAGAGACCCGCGTCGGCTACCGCCCGCGCGGGCTTTTTATTATTCCCCGATGACTCTTGCCGCCAAGCCCCTTGCCGCCGCCGTCAATCATCTGCTCGCTCGCGAAGCGTGGGCCCGTGAACGCCTCGCGCCTTACGCTGGCAAAACGGCCCGTCTTACGTTCTCCTCGATCGCTCTCACGCTCGCCGTCGAACCGGGCGGCTACCTGAGCGCCGTCGACGAAACGGATGCTCGCGTCGTCGATGTCTCGCTGGCCGTCGCCGCCGATGCGCTGCCCGCATTCATGCGGGGGGGGCAAGCCGCCGTCATGAAGCACGTGAAGATCGAGGGCGATGCCGAGTTCGCCACCCAACTCGCCAAGCTGGCCGAACATCTGCGTTGGGAGCCCGAGGAAGATTTGGCCAAGCTGATCGGCGACGCGCCGGCCCATCGCGCGGCCGAACTCGTGCGTGCGGCGGGGGCGCAGGCGTTGCGCGCCGGTCGCGGTTTGCGCGATTCGATCGCCGAATACTTGCTCGACGAAAACCCCCAGCTCGTGCGCCGCGGGGCGCTCGACGCATTCAACGGCGAGCTTGCGCGTGCCCGAGACGCGCTCGCGCGCATCGAAAAACGGATCGAACGGCTCGATCAGCAAATGCTCGTGCGCCAGGCAGGCGCCTTGCGCCGCGTGCGATAGCGAGCGGGCCTAATATGCGTCTATTGCGTTTTATCAAGATCGTCTACACCGTCTGGCGTTTCGGCCTGGACGAAATGATGTTGAGCCGGATCAGCGATCGGCGCGTCCGATTCCTCGTGCGCATCGGCACGATCGGCCGCCGTTATACGTCGCCGCCGGCGGTGCGTCTGCGGCTCGCGCTCGAAAGTCTCGGCCCGATTTTCGTGAAATTCGGGCAAGTGCTGTCCACCCGTCGCGATTTGCTGTCGGCCGATGTCGCCATCGAACTGGCGAAGTTGCAAGACCAAGTGCCGCCGTTCGATTCGGCCGTAGCCATCGATATCATCGAGAAGTCGCTCGGCGCGCGCGTCGACGCGCTGTTCGACGAATTCGAGCGCGTGCCGATCGCCAGCGCATCGATCGCCCAGGTCCATTTCGCCAAGGTGAAATCGGGCCAGCACGCCGGTAAGGACGTCGCGATCAAGGTCTTGCGGCCGAACATGTTGCCTGTGATCGACTCCGACTTGGCGCTGCTGCGCGACCTGGCGACGTGGGCCGAGCGGTTGTGGGCCGACGGTAAGCGGCTCAAGCCGCGCGAGGTCGTCGGCGAGTTCGACAAATACCTGCACGACGAACTCGACCTCATGCGCGAGGCCGCCAACGGCAGCCAGCTTCGCCGTAACTTCGCGGGGCTCGATCTGCTGCTCGTGCCCGAGATGTATTGGGAGTTCTGCACGCCGAACGTGCTCGTCATGGAACGTATGGTGGGCGTGCCGATCAGCCAGGTGGAAACGCTGCGCGCGGCCGGCGTGGATATTCCGAAGCTCGCTCGCGAGGGCGTCGAGATCTTTTTCACGCAGGTGTTCCGCGACGGTTTTTTTCATGCCGACATGCACCCGGGGAACATTCAAGTCAGCCTCGATCCGGCCCACTTCGGGCGCTATATCGCGCTCGATTTCGGGATCATCGGCGCGCTGTCGGACTTCGACAAGAATTACCTCGCGCAGAACTTTCTGGCGTTCTTCAAGCGCGATTACCACCGTGTGGCGACGCTGCATCTGGAGTCAGGATGGGTGCCGCCGGGCACGCGCGTGGAAGAGCTCGAAAGCGCGATTCGCGCCGTGTGCGAACCGTACTTCGATCGCGCGCTAAAGGATATTTCGCTCGGACAGGTTTTGCTGCGCCTGTTTTCCACGTCGCGGCGGTTTAACGTCGAGATTCAGCCGCAGCTCGTCTTGCTGCAAAAGACAATGCTCAACGTCGAAGGGCTTGGCCGTTCCCTCGATCCGGAACTCGACCTTTGGAAGACGGCCAAGCCTTACCTCGAGCGCTGGATGACCGAGCAAATCGGCTGGCGCGGATGGTACGAGCGGCTGAAGGTGGAAATGCCGCAATGGAGCAAGACGCTGCCGCAATTGCCGCGTCTCGTTCATCACGTGCTCGCCGAGCGGCACGACGGTACGCACGCCGCCCAGGATACGGCGCTCAAGCTCTTGCTCTTGGAGCAAAAGCGGACGAACCGCATGCTGCAAGCGCTATTGTTGTTCGGCGTGGCGGCAGGCGTCGGCGCCTTCGTGGCGCGTGCCTGGCTTGCGATCGCTTACGGAGCTTGATGTCATGGCTAAATCTACCTCGTCAGACCGGCCGGCTCCGGCCCCGTCCGCGGGCGCCGCTCCCGTCTTCGCCACCCGCGATCCGAATACGGCGGCGTTTTGGGACGAGCGCTTTCGCCAGGGCTTTACGCCGTGGGATCAAGCCGGCGTGCCCGCGGCGTTCGCTTCGTTTGCCGCACGCACGGCCGCGCGGCCCGTCTTCGTTCCCGGGTGCGGCAATGCCCACGAGGTGGGATGGCTCGCTCAAGCCGGGTGGACCGTTCGAGCAATCGATTTTTCCGCCGACGCGGTCGCGGCGGCGCGCGCGCAACTCGGGCCGCATGCGGCGCTCGTCGAGCAAGCCGATTTCTTCGCCTATCGGCCGCCGTTTGCGCCGGGCTGGATCTATGAGCGGGCATTCCTATGCGCATTGCCGCCGGCGCGACGTCCGGACTATGCCGCCCGCATGGCCGAGCTGCTCGAGCCGGGCGGCTTGCTGGCCGGCTTTTTCTTCTTCGACGAGACGCCCAAAGGTCCGCCGTTCGGCATCGCGCGGCCCGAACTCGAGGCGCTCCTGTGTCCGTCGTTCGAACTCGTCGAGGACGCGGCCGTGGACGATTCGATTCCCGTCTTCGCGGGGCGCGAGCGCTGGATGAGCTGGCGCCGCCGGTGAGCCGGCCCGCGCTCGCGGGCCGCTCGCGTCTGCGCTGCGCCGGGGTTGATTTCCGGCCGGGCGCCCCCAACTTGCGAACTGCATGGCGCGGCGGGCGCCGGTTCAGCCGGGCCGCACCCAATTGCGGCTATAATTCAACGCTTTGCAAGCGCTTAACCGTTTTTTGTTCGGAAATAGTCGGGAAGAGAATCATGCCGATCTACGCCTACCGTTGCGAATCGTGCGGCTTCGAGAAAGACGTGCTCCAAAAGATGAGCGATGCGCCGCTGACGCAGTGCCCGCAATGCGAGAAGGATTCGTTTCGCAAGCAAGTGACGGCCGCCGGCTTTCAACTGAAGGGCTCGGGCTGGTATGTCACCGATTTCCGTGGCGGCTCGGGTGGTGCGAATGGCACCGCCGCGGCCAAGTCCGACGCGAAATCGGACGCGAAACCGGATGCCAAATCGGAGACGAAGTCCGATAGCGCCGCCGCATCGGCCAGTACGCCGGCCGCGCCTGCCGCTTCCGCCGCGTCCGACGCCTAACAGCGAGCGTTGCCACGGAAGGCGCTTGACAGGGCGCCGACGGAACGTCGTCGCGCGGCACAGCGAGCTTCGAGCGCGGAGCGGTGAGAACAAGCGCGCTGATTCATTCCTAGCGGTTCCCTGGCGGTATACATGAAAAAGACGACGCTCAAATCCGTGTTTCTGACCGGCTTGCTGGTCCTCGTACCCTTGGCCATTACGCTGTGGGTGCTGGGGCTCATCATCGGTACGATGGACCAGACGCTGCTCTTGTTGCCCGAGTCGTGGCAACCCGAGAAGCTGTTCGGATTCCATTTGCCCGGCGTCGGCGCGTTGCTCACGCTGGCGTTTATTTTTATCGTCGGCCTGTTCACGCAAAACTTCGTCGGGCAAAAGCTCGTGACGTGGTGGGACGCCATCTTGCGCCACATCCCGATCGTGGGCCCGCTTTATACGAGCGTGAAACAAGTGTCGGACACGTTGCTCTCGAGCAGCGGTAATGCATTCCGAAAAGCGCTCCTGATCGAATACCCGCGGCGCGGCTCGTATACCATCGCGTTCCTAACCGGCGCCCCCGGCGGCGACGTGATCAACCATTTGCAGCAAGAGCACGTCAGCGTATACGTGCCGACGACGCCGAACCCGACGTCGGGCTTCTTTTTGATGGTCCCTAAGGCGGAGGTCATCGAGCTCGACATGACGGTCGACGCGGCGCTCAAGTACATCGTCTCGATGGGCGTCGTCGCGCCGCAGATGCCGGCGGCGCCTGTGCGCCGCCCGGTCGAGCCGCCCCTTTAATGCCGCCGTGCGGCGGTGATGTCCGGCCGCACGCGCTGCCCTCAAATGCCAAACGAAAGACGAATACCATGTCGATGAGATCTGAATACTGCGGTCTGGTGACCGAACATCTGTTGGGCCAAACCGTGTCGCTGTGCGGCTGGGTGCATCGCCGGCGCGACCACGGCGGCGTCATCTTCATCGACCTGCGCGATCGCGAGGGCCTCGTCCAAGTCGTCTGCGACCCCGACCGCGCGGAGATGTTCAAGATCGCCGAAGGCGTACGCAACGAGTTTTGCGTTCGCGTTCAAGGCGTGGTGCGCAATCGTCCCGAAGGCACCGTCAACGCCGGCTTGAAGAGCGGCAAGATCGAGGTGCTGTGTCACGAGCTGACCGTGCTGAACGCGTCCGTTACGCCGCCGTTCCAGCTCGACGACGACAACCTCTCCGAAACGACGCGCCTCACGCACCGCGTGCTCGATCTGCGCCGTCCGCAGATGCAAAACAACCTGCGTTTGCGTTATCGCGTGGCGATGGAAGTGCGCAAGTATCTCGACGCGCAAGGGTTCATCGACATCGAAACGCCGATGCTCACGAAAAGCACGCCCGAAGGCGCACGCGACTACCTCGTGCCCTCGCGTGTGAATGCCGGCCAGTTCTTCGCGTTGCCGCAATCGCCGCAGTTGTTCAAGCAGCTCTTGATGGTGGCGAACTTCGATCGCTACTACCAGATCGTCAAGTGCTTCCGCGATGAGGATTTGCGTGCGGATCGCCAGCCCGAATTCACGCAGATCGACTGCGAAACGTCGTTCCTGAGCGAACAGGAAATTCGCGATCTGTTCGAGAGAATGATCCGCCACGTCTTCAAGGAGACGATCGGCGTGACGCTCGACGAGCCGTTCCCGGTCATGCAGTACTCGGAAGCGATGGCCCGTTTCGGTTCGGACAAGCCCGACCTGCGCGTGAAGCTCGAGTTCACCGAGTTGACCGACGCGATGAAGGATGTCGAGTTCAAGGTGTTCAGCGCACCGGCGAACACGAAGGACGGCCGCGTCGCGGCGTTGCGCGTGCCCAAGGGCGGCGAGCTTTCGCGTGGCGATATCGACGGCTACACCGAATTCGTGCGCATTTACGGCGCGAAGGGTTTGGCCTGGATCAAGGTCAACGAAGCGGCGAAGGGCCGCGACGGTCTGCAAAGCCCGATCGTGAAGAACCTGCACGATGCGGCGATCGCGGCGATCCTCGAGCGTACGGGTGCGCAAGACGGCGACATCGTCTTCTTCGCGGCCGATCGCGCGAAGGTGGTCAACGATAGTCTCGGCGCGCTGCGCCTGAAGATCGGCCACTCCGATTTCGGCAAGGCGAACGGTCTCGTCGAGGCGGGCTGGAAGCCGCTCTGGGTGATCGATTTCCCGATGTTCGAATACGACGAAGAAGAAGCGCGCTACGTCGCCGCGCACCATCCGTTCACGAGCCCGAAGGACGAACACCTCGAATACCTCGAGACGGATCCGGGGCGTTGCTTGGCCAAGGCATACGACATGGTGCTCAACGGCTGGGAAATCGGCGGCGGCTCCGTGCGGATCTATCGCGAGGACGTGCAGAGCAAGGTGTTCCGTGCGCTGAAGATCAACGACGAGGAAGCGCGGGCGAAGTTCGGCTTCTTGCTCGATGCGCTGCAATACGGCGCGCCGCCGCATGGCGGGATCGCATTCGGGCTCGATCGTATCGTGACGATGATGGCCGGTGCCGATTCGATTCGCGACGTGATTGCTTTCCCGAAGACGCAGCGCGCGCAGTGTCTGCTGACGCAGGCGCCGAGCGCCGTAGACGAGCGGCAGTTGCGCGAATTGCACATTCGCCTGCGCCAGCCGGAACAGCCGAAGGCGTAAGGTGTGATTTCCTTCCGAGGACCGCTTGGCCGGCCTCGGGATGGCGAAGCGTCTTAGAGCTCTGTTAGGGAAACCAAACCCCGATGATTGGACTGCATTCCAATTATTGGGGTTTTTTCTTTTGCGGTAACGACACTGCCGAAGCTGAAATTACCCGCCATGCACAGACATCGCCTCGTACTGATCAACTCATGCGTCATTCTCGTATTGGGCCTGTTTTCGATCGATCTGTATAACCCGGCGCTGCCCAGCATCGTCGCTTCGATCCACATTAACCATACGCAGGCCGAAAGCCTCGTGGTGTTCTATCTGGCCGGATTCGCGCTGTCGCAGCTTTGGTACGGGCCTGCTTCCGATCGGCACGGGCGCGTGCGCATCATTTTGATATCGCTGCTGCTCGCGGCTATCGGCAATCTGCTGACTGCATTCGCCAGGACGGGCAATGAGCTGATGTTGTGCCGCCTTGTCACGGGGCTTGGCGCCGGCGGCTGTCCGGTCATTAGCCGTGCGGTGCTGAGCGATGTCTTCAAGGAAAAAAAGTCGCTGACGCAGGCGCTCGCTGTTTTTTCGATGGCGTCGCAGATCTCGCCCGCGTTTGCACCGATGATCGGCGGTGTGATCACCTTGTACCTATCGTGGCGCTACAACTTCGCGGCGTTGTTCCTCATCACGTTAGCCGGCTTATGCGTCGTCAAAGCCACCTTGCCGGAGACGCACCCCGATCGCCACTTACAACCGACGAGCAACGCGTTCGCGAGCTATAAGATCCTCGCGTCCAACCCGACCTTCATGGTCTATAGCGTTGTCTCGGCGTTGCTGTTCGCGGTCACCATCGGTTATTACACGATCAGCCCGTTCATCTTCCAGGACCACTACCGGCTAACCCCGGCGCAAAACGGTCTCTTATACGTCTTCTATGCGGTGGGCATCGTCATCGGCTCCTTCGCCACGAGGAAACTCGTCGCGCGATGGGCACCGGAAACCGTGCTCAGAACGTCGTTGACCTTTCTCGTCGTAGTAAGCGGCGGCGCGGTTGCGGCTTGCGTCATGCTGCCCAACGTAGGTTTGCTGACGATGCTCGTGCTGGCGTTTTCGATAGCGGTGGGGTGCGGAGTTTCTTCGCCACTGCTGCTCGGGCTCAGTCTTCATCCGTTTCCGATGCTGGCCGGGGCGGGCAGTGCGCTGCAGGGAACGATCAAAATGGCCGGCGCGGGGCTCACGCTTTGGTTGATCGCTTTGATTCGGCCGACCGACTTGACGATGCTGATGGCCATCGTCTTTGCACTCGCCGCGACCTCCCTGCTGCTCGAGCGGTTCCTTGCACGTCCGAGCGCGCGCGAAACGATGGCGGCGGATAATCGATAATCGAGGAGCGCCGGCCGCACAAGCCGCGGCGGCCGGTCCTCACATCGCGGCTACTGTTGCTGCTGCAGATACTGCTGCACTTGCTTGAGCGTGACCTTGCCGCTACGCGCGGCGTCGATCTCCTGGAAGTGCTCGGCGACGAAACCCATGCCGTTCGCCTTGGCTTGTGCTTGCGTGATGGCGGCGTCGTTATTGAATGCGCGGTTCGTACCGAGGCTCTCCGCCAGCCGGTTTTGCGCTTGCTGTTTGAGCGCCGCGCCGGTCGTCAGCGTAGCGGACGACGAGCGCACACCGCGCTGGAGAAACGGGCCATCCACGCCCCCGCCGGGCAAAGGCGTAGGGGAGGAGACGGCTTGCGCCGTCGATGCGAGGGCGCCGGCGGTGCATAGGGCGAGCGCGGCGGCTATCGATGCGCGTCGCAGCAATGAGATCTGGGACATAACGTAGCTCACAAAAAAGAAGTGTCGCGAGCGAGCGCCCCTTCAATGGGGCCCCGCTTCGAATTGGAGTCAAGGGGCCTTCGCCGCCGTCGCAGCCGTCGGCGTGTTCGCCGGGCTTTGATCCGTCCACGGCGGTGCGAGCTGAGCAAGCGTCGTCGCATTCGAGATCGACTGATTCTTGTAATAGGCGACGAGATCGGCCTGCATTTGCGGTCGGGCAACGTTATCCAGATAAATCATGTGGCCGCCCTGGTAGAACGTGAGCTGTATGTTCGGGTTGATTCCCTTTACGGTTTGAAGCCGCGCCAATTCCTTTTCCGTTTCGAAGAATGGCGTTGCCAGATCATGATAGCCGTTGGAGGCCAACACTTTCAGTTGCGGATTGAGCATCAGCGCCGCGAGCAGATCGGGGATGGTGTCGGGCTGAGGCTTGCCCGCGTGACTGAAATTCCATACGCCGATGATTTTGTCGTTCAGCGTCTGGTAAGTCGCATGCGGCGCCTGGTAGCCGAGGTAACCGGGCATCTGCGTCCCGAGCGCGTTCGTGAACGGCTGCGAGATCAGAATGTCGGACGGATCGTTGTCCGCCGCGAGGCGCGAATCGCTGTTGGGCAACGACACGCGTCCATCGTAGCGGCCGATCGTCGTGCCCGGTATCAGCGTCGTTTGGCCGAACGATGCTTCCGTGTCATAGAAGTATTGGAAGTAAGCGTTCAGCGTGGCAGGCGTCAAATTCGTCTGCGAGGACCAAGCGCCGAGCGTCGCGCTCGGGATCGTCACCTGTTGCGCGGCGGTCGAATACTGCACGATCGGCGCATACTGCGCGGCGACGAAATTCCGAATCTGCTGTGAGTAGGCGCCGAGATTCGACGGCGACGGCGACACGAGGTTGTAGTAGGCCGCGACCGCCGCATAGGACGGGAACGACCCGGCCGAGGTATCGCCGGTCGAGGCCGAGTAGTTCAAGATCGACGACTGCAGCACGATGCCGGTCAACGGCACGCCCGCCGATTCGAGCGACAGCGCGAGCATGTCCGTGCGCGGCGTGCCGTACGATTCGCCGTACAAGTAGAGCGGCGCGCCCTTCACGTTGTTCACGCTGATATAGCGGCGAATGAAATCGCGCATGACCTGCACGTCGGGATCGGAGCCCCAAAACGTCTTATTCGTATTCGGTGCGATCGCTTCCGATAATCCCGTGCCCGGCGGATCGATAAAGACCATATCGGTGGTCGCGATCAAGCTTTCGGCGTTATCGACGAGCGGATAGTTCGGCCAATTGGTCATCAGCGGATCGGGCGTCGCGACCCGAGTCGGCGCGAACGAGCCGAGCCTCAGCCAGATGGACGACGAGCCCGGCCCCCCGTTGTAGAAGAACGTCACGGGCCGCGGCGTGCCGGTCGTGTTCTGCGCGACATACGCGACGTAGGACATCGTCGCTTCGGGCTTGCCGTTCAAGTCGGACGCGGTCAAGTGCCCGGTGGTCGTCGTATAAGGCACGGTAATGCCGCCGCTCGACCATTGATGATGCATGACGGCGGCCTGCTCGGTGACCTGCGCGGCGGGCAGCGAATCGCCCGCATTCGGCGAATAGGCGGTGTTGTCGATGTACGTTTGATCGGCGGCGGCCACGGCGGTGCCGTTGGTGCTGTCGCCGCTTCCGCCGCATCCGGCCAGCGCAAGTAGGCCGAGCGCCAGCGTCGTCCCTCCCACGCGTCGGGCAAACGGGCCCATCCCAACGCTATTTTTAACGCTTTTTTGTTTCATTTTTATCCTTATTCGACTTTTTAATATTTAACGAACGGGTGCGGCAGAGGCAAAAGAGGCGTGCAATAAAACGTTCGATTTTTATTGTCTTTATCTCTCGTAATAAATCGTAAGAATAAAAAATGACCGGGTCAACCGGGAGCGTGGTCGAATTGTGTCGAGTTCTGTCGAGTTTTGTGTCGGCGGCGGTTTCGTCGGCGGTTTCGTCGGTAGGGCGGGGCGATCGAGGGGGGCGGGGTGCCGAACGCCGAACGCCGATCGGCAGTGGGCGTACCGGTCTTGCATACCACCACGGCCCTCCTGCGTTATGCTGATGGGCCGATTGCAGATCAACCGAACGCCATGCGCAAACCGCCGAAGATTCCCGAATCGGTTCTCGTCGTCATCTACACGCCCGATCTCGACGTGCTCATCATCGAGCGCGCCGACCGCCCCGGGTTTTGGCAATCGGTGACAGGGTCGAAAGACCACCTCGACGAGCCACTGGCGCTCACGGCGGTGCGAGAAGTCGCCGAGGAGACCGGGATCGTCGTCGGCGGCGCACTCGTGCCGCCCGAGGCGCTGATCGATTGGGGCGAGCAGATCGAATACGAGATCTACCCTGTGTGGCGGCACCGCTATGCCGAAGGCGTCACGCGCAACGTCGAGCATTGGTTCGGGCTCCAGGTCCCGTACCGGCTCGAGGTCACGCTCGCGCCGCGCGAACATACGGCCTATCTATGGCTACCCTATGACGAGGCCGCGGCACGTTGTTTCTCTTCGTCGAACCGCGATGCCATCCTCCAATTGCCGCGCCGGGTGGGCGTACGCGCCGCGTCCGAGGTGGCGCCGCGCCAGCCGCCCCGGCGAGCATGAGCGGACGCGGCGCGCGACGGCTCGCGCGCATCGGAGCCGCGCTCGTGTCGAAGCGCCGCGCGTGGCGGCTCGCCTTCACGGCCGGCAACGAAGTACGGCTCTATAGCAGCGGCGCGGAGTATTTCGCGGCGTTGATCGATGAGGTCGACCGCGCGCAAGAGACGGTCACGCTCGAAACTTACATCTATTGCGACGACGAAGCCGGCCGGCCTGTCTCCGACGCTCTCGTGCGCGCCGCACGCCGCGGCGTGCGCGTGCGTGTCATCACCGACGGCTTAGGCACGGGGCGCCTCCCGTTGTTCGAGCAATGGGCGGCGGCCGGTGTCGAACATCGTATTTACAACGCGGGATGGCTGGGCGTATTCGGCCGTTTCGGTCTCTCGCGTACGCACCGCAAGCTGGCCGTGGTCGATGCGCGCGTCGGGTTTTGCGGCGGGATCAACGTCGTCGACGATTTTGCCGCCGCGGATGGTCCGCTCGCGCATCCGCGTTGGGACTTCGCCGTAGGATTGACGGGGCCGGTCGTCGCGCGCATCGACGCGGCGCTGGACACGCAGTGGCGACGCCTGGCGCTCGGGCATCGTCCGTACGCGCAAGCCGTGCCGCGTGCGCTCGCGCTGCGCGAGCAGGCGAGTTCGACCGGTGCGGCTGCGCCATCGCGGCGAGCGCGGGGCACGCCGGAGCAAGCGTTGAAAGCGCCCAGCATTGCCTTTATCGCCCGAGATAACTTCGTCAATCGGCGCGCGATCGAGAAGGCATATCTGGTCGCCATCGGCCGCGCGCGGCGCGAGATCTTGCTGGCCAATCCCTATTTCGTGCCGGGGCGCAAGCTGCGGCGGGCGCTGGTGGCGGCAGCCAGACGCGGCGTGGAAGTCCGGCTGCTGATCGGCCGCAAGGAATTCGCCGCGCTCGACTACGCGGTTCCGTATCTGTATCGAACTTTCCTGAACGCGGGGGCGAGGATCGCCGAATATGAAAAGACGATGTTGCACGGTAAAGTAGCGGTCGTCGATTCGAACTGGGCGACGGTAGGCTCCTCCAATCTCGACGCACTCAGTCTCGTGCTCAATAACGAGGCGAACGTCGTGCTGGTCGAACATCCGGAAATCGGGCTGCTGCGGGAGGCAATCCTGGAGGCATTCGGGCAGGCCCGCGCGATCGACCCGGCGAGCTACGCGGCGCGCCCTTGGGCAAAGCGTCTGACCAACTGGCTCGCCTATGCGGCGTACCGCGCGGCGATGAAATTGCTGACCGTCGGCGGATACGACTAGGGCCGCATCCGCAGTCGCCAAGCGTTTGCCGCAAGCGGCATCCGGCCGCCGCCCGCGCCCCACGCGACCCTAGCTCGCGGGTTAGATTCCAGTTTCTAATAAAGTCCTTGTTTCGAGGGCGGCCGCGCTCAATAATAGTACGGCCGTTCTATTTTTTGATAGCACAGCCAAAAGAACGGTACGAAAGAGGCCATGCGAAAAGGTGAACAAACGCGCGCAGCGATTCTCGATGCGGCGCTCGATCTAGCGAGCCGAGACGGGCTCGAGGGTTTGACGATCGGCTTGCTTGCCGAGCGCATGCAGATGAGCAAGAGCGGGGTTTTTGCGCATTTCGGATCGCGTGAGGACTTGCAGGTCGAAGTCGTCCGCGAATACCACCGCCGCTTTGAAGAGGAGGTGTTTTTCCCGAGTCTGCGCGAGCCGCGCGGCTTGCCGAGGTTGCGCGCGATGTTGGCCCGTTGGATGGAGAAGCGCATCCAGGAAGTCATGACGGGATGCATCTACATCAGCGGCGCGGTCGAGTACGACGACCGCGGCGACAACCCGGTGCGCGAGCAACTCGTCATGAGCGTCTCGACCTGGCGAGCGGCGTTGCACCGGGCAATTTCGCAAGCCGTTGAAGAAGGGCATTTGCGCTCGGACACCGATCCGGACCTCATGCTGTTCGAACTGTATAGCTTCACGCTCGGCCTGCATCACGACGCGCGTTTCCTGCATCTGCCCGATGCCGAACGCCTGACGTGGGCCGCGCTGGAAAAAACGATCGTTTCATATCAGAGCGAACGCCGTTAGCCCGCCAGTCGGTTACGCGCCCACCCGGCAACACTGACTCTCGCTGACGGCTTGATCTGCATAGCTGCAAACCTTTGGAGGAAGTCATGGGTCAGTACGCCGCGCCGCTGCGCGACATGCAATTCGTGCTGCACGAACTGCTGAACGTCGAAAACGAAGTCAAAGGCATGCCCAAGCACGCCGATCTCGATGCCGATACGATCAACCAAGTGCTCGAGGAAGCCGGCAAGTTCTGCGCCGAAGTGCTGTTCCCGTTGAACCAAAGTGGTGACCAGGAAGGCTGCACGTACGCGGGCGACGGTGTGGTGACGACTCCCAAGGGTTTCAAGGAGGCGTATCGCCAATATGTCGAGGCCGGCTGGCCGGCCCTCGGCTGCGATCCCGAATACGGCGGCCAAGGCCTGCCCGCGTTCGTGAACAACGCGCTCTACGAAATGCTGAACTCGGCCAATCAAGCCTGGACGATGTACCCGGGTCTCTCGCACGGTGCGTACGAGTGTCTGCACGCGCACGGCACACCCGAGCAGCAAAAGGTCTATCTGCCGAAGCTGGTCGCCGGCGAGTGGACGGGCACGATGTGTCTGACCGAACCGCATTGCGGCACCGACCTCGGCATCTTGCGCACGAAGGCCGAGTCGAACGGCGACGGTTCGTACCTGATCACCGGCACGAAGATCTTTATCTCGAGCGGCGAGCACGACCTGTCCGAGAACATCGTCCACCTCGTGCTTGCGCGTCTGCCCGATGCGCCGCCGGGGACGAAGGGGATTTCGCTGTTCGTCGTGCCGAAGTTCATCCCGAACGAAGCCGGCGAGCCCGGCGAGCGGAACGGCATCAAGTGCGGCTCGATCGAGCACAAGATGGGCATCCACGCGAACGCCACCTGCGTGATGAACCTCGACAACGCGAAGGGCTGGCTCGTCGGCGAGCCCAACCGCGGCCTGCAGGCGATGTTCGTCATGATGAACGCCGCGCGTCTGGGCGTCGGCATGCAAAGCCTCGGTCTCACCGAAGTTGCTTATCAGAACTCGCTCGTCTATGCGAAGGAACGCCTTCAAATGCGTTCGCTGACGGGCCCGAAGGCGCCGGACAAGGCAGCCGATCCGATCATCGTGCATCCCGACGTGCGCCGCATGCTGCTGACGCAAAAGGCCTACGCGGAAGGCGCGCGCGCATTCTCGTATTGGTCGGCCGTTCAGATCGACAAGGAGCTGTCGCACGAAGACGAGGCCGTCCGGAAGGAAGCGGCCGATCTCGTGGCGTTGCTTACGCCGATTCTGAAAGCGTTCCTGTCGGACAACGCCTTCGAGAGCACGAACCACGCGATGCAGATTTTCGGGGGCCATGGCTTCATCAAGGAATGGGGCATGGAGCAGTACGTCCGCGACGCGCGCATCAACATGATCTACGAAGGCACGAACGCCGTGCAGTCGCTCGACCTGCTGGGCCGCAAGGTGCTCGGCGACATGGGCGCGAAGCTGCGCAAGTTCGGCAAGCTCGTGACGGACTTCGTCGAAGCCGAAGGGGTGAAGCCTGAAATGCAAGAGTTCGTGAATCCGCTCGCCGACATCGGCGACAAGGTTCAAAAGCTCACGATGGAAATCGGCATGAAGGCGATGGCGAACCAGGACGAAGTGGGCGCCGCCGCGGTGCCGTATCTGCGCACGGTCGGCCACTTGGTCTTCTCGTACTTCTGGGCGCGCATGGCGCGCATCGCCCTGGACAAAGAGGCCTCGGGCGATCCGTTCTACAAGTCCAAGCTCGCCACGGCGCGCTTTTACTTCGCGAAGCTCTTGCCCGAAACGGCCAAGACGATCCGCGAAGCGCGCGCGGGTTCGAAGACGCTGATGGAAGTCGACGAGGCGTTGTTCTAAGCGCCCGCCACGCGGCGCATTAGAGACGATGCGCCGCGCTTATCCGGTTTACCGCGGTTCGACCCGCGCCGCGAGGCGGCGCGCAGCAATCGAATCAGCGAAACGCATGACTCCCAGGGAGGAAAGACGTGAGCAATCTGATCATTCGCAAGGTGGCCGTGCTCGGCGCCGGCGTGATGGGCGCGCAGATCGCCGCGCACCTGATCAACGCCAAGGTGCCGGTGCTGCTGTTCGATCTTCCGGCCAAGGAAGGTCCGAAGAACGCGATCGCCTTGAAGGCGATCGAGAACCTCAAGAAGCTGTCGCCCGCGCCGTTCGGCGCCAAGGACGATGCCCGCTATATCGAGCCCGCGAACTACGAAGACGATATCGCGAAGCTCGAACAATGCGATCTCGTCATCGAGGCGATCGCCGAGCGGATGGACTGGAAGCACGATCTGTACAAGAAGGTTGCCCCGCATATCGCGCCGCATGCGATCTTCGCGACGAATACGTCGGGTCTGTCGATCACGAAGCTGTCTGAAGGTTTCTCCGATGAGTTGAAGTCGCGCTTTTGCGGCGTGCATTTCTTCAATCCGCCGCGCTATATGCACCTCGTCGAGTTGATCCCGACGACGCATACGCAACCGCATATCCTCGACGATCTCGAATCATTCCTGACGAGCGTCGTCGGCAAGGGCGTCGTGCGCGCGAAGGATACGCCGAACTTCATCGCAAACCGCGTCGGTATCTTCTCGATTCTCGCCGTCATCGCCGAAGCGGCGAAGTTCGGGCTGCGCTTCGACGAAGTCGACGATCTGACGGGCTCGCGCCTGGGGCGCGCAAAGTCGGCCACGTTCCGTACCGCGGACGTCGTGGGCCTCGACACGATGGCGCACGTCATCAAGACGATGCAGGACAACCTTGCCGACGATCCGTTCTTCCCGGTCTACGAAACGCCGGCCGTGCTGGCTGCGCTCGTGGCCAAGGGCGCGCTCGGCCAAAAGACGGGCGGCGGCTTCTATAAGAAGGAAGGCAAGGCGATCAAGGTGCTCGACGCGAAGACCGGCGAGTACGTCGAGAGCGGCGCGAAGGCCGACGAACTCGTGGGCCGCATCCTCAAGCGCCCGGCCGGCGAGCGGCTGAAGCTGCTGCGCGAATCGGAGCACCCGCAAGCGCAGTTCCTGTGGTCGATTTTCCGCGACGTCTTCCATTACATCGCCGTGCACTTGGAATCGATCGCCGACAACGCGCGCGACGTCGATCTCGCGATTCGTTGGGGCTTCGGTTGGAACGAAGGCCCGTTCGAGGGCTGGCAGGCCGCAGGCTGGAAGCAAGTGGCCGAGTGGGTGCAAGAAGACATCGCCGCGGGCAAAGCGCTATCGAAGGCGCCGTTGCCGTCGTGGGTGTTCGAAGGCGCCGTGGCGGAGAAGGGCGGCGTGCATACGGCCGAGGGTTCGTGGTCGCCGGCCGCAGCCAAGTTCGAGCCGCGTTCGACGCTGCCGGTCTACGGCAAGCAAGTATTCCGCGCCCCGCTCGTCGGCGAGGCGGGCGTGGATCCGAAGAGCTACGGCAAGACGCTGTTCGAAACCGATTCGGTGCGCGCATGGGTGGATGACCGCGCAGGCGAGGACGACGTCGTCATCGTCTCGTTCAAGACGAAGATGAACACGATCGGCCCGGGCGTGCTCGACGGTCTCGCGCAAGCGATCGAATTGGCCGAGAAGTCGTACAAGGGCGTCGTCGTGTGGCAGCCCAGCTCGCTCAAGCTCGGCGCGCCGGGCGGTCCGTTCTCGGCCGGTGCGAATCTCGAAGAAGCGATGCCGGCATTCATGATGGGCGGCGCGAAGGGTATCGAGCCGTTCGTCAAGAAGTTCCAGCAGGGCATGCTGCGCGTGAAGTACGCGAACGTGCCGGTGGTCGCGGCCGTCTCGGGTATCGCGCTCGGCGGCGGGTGCGAGCTCATGCTCCATAGCGCGAAACGCGTGGCGCATATCGAGAGCTATGTCGGTCTCGTCGAAGTGGGCGTCGGTCTCGTGCCTGCGGGCGGTGGGCTCAAGGAAGCCGCGCTGCGCGCCGCCGATGCGGCCGCCGCCGTCGGCGCATCGAACGGCGATCTGCTGAAGTTCCTCTCGAAGTCGTTCGAGAACGCGGCGATGGCCAAGGTGTCTGGCTCCGCGATCGAGGCGCGTGCGATGGGTTACCTCAAGCCGTCGGACACGATCGTCTTCAACGTCTTCGAACTGCTCGATACGGCGAAGAAGGAAGCGCGCGCGCTGGCGGCCGCGGGTTATCGCCCGCCGCTGCCGGTCAAGCAAGTGCCGGTCGCCGGCCGCTCCGCGATCTCGACGATCAAGGCGCAGCTCGTGAATATGCGTGACGGCAACTTCATCAGCGCACACGATTTCCTCATCGCCTCGGGTATCGCCGAAGCCGTGTGCGGCGGCGACGTCGAAGCGGGCAGTCTCGTCGACGAGGAATGGCTGCTCACGCTCGAGCGCCGCGCATTCGTCGATCTGCTCGGCACGCAAAAGACGCAAGAGCGAATCATGGGCATGCTGCAGACCGGTAAGCCGGTGCGCAACTAACGGCTAACGGGCGCCCAGACCCGGCGCTGCGCGCCGGGCCCCCGAGGGGGACGAAGGCTGGGTCGCCCGGCGTTTAATTTGAGCAGGAGCTCCAAATGAGCAAACAATTGCAAGACGCATATATCGTCGCCGCGAGCCGCACCCCGATCGGCAAGGCGCCGCGCGGCGTATTCAAGAACACGCGGCCGGACGAGTTGCTCGTTCACGCGATCAAGTCGGCCGTGGCGCAGGTGCCCGGCCTCGATACGAAGGTCATCGAGGATGCGATCGTGGGCTGTGCGATCCCCGAGGCGGAGCAGGGCCTGAACGTGGCGCGTATCGGCGCGCTGCTGGCCGGCTTGCCGCAATCGGTCGGCGGCGTGACCGTCAATCGCTTTTGCGCCTCGGGCGTGACGGCTCTCGCGATGGCGGCCGATCGGATTCGCGTGGGCGAAGCAGAGGCGATGATCGCGGGCGGTTGCGAATCGATGAGCATGGTGCCGATGATGGGCAACACGCCCTCCATGTCGCCGCATATCTTCGATAACGACGAAAATTTTGGTATCGCCTACGGCATGGGTCTCACGGCGGAGCGCGTGGCCGAGCGCTGGAAGGTAAGCCGCGAGGACCAGGACCGCTTCTCGCTCGAATCGCACCAAAAGGCGATCGCCGCGCAGCAAGCGGGCGAATTCAAGGATGAGATCGCGCCGTACGCGGTGCTCGAGCGTTCGCCCGATCTCGCCACGGGCGAGGTGAAGACGAAGACGCGCGAGATCGCGCTCGACGAGGGTCCCCGTCCCGATACGACGCTCGAAGGCCTTGCCAAGCTGCGCACGGTGTTCGCGAACAAGGGCTCGGTGACAGCCGGCAACAGCTCGCAAACGTCGGACGGCGCGGGCGCGTTGATCGTCGTCTCCGAGAAGATCCTGAAGCAGTTCAATTTGACGCCGCTGGCGCGCTTCGTGAGCTTCGCGGTGCGCGGCGTGCCGCCTGAAGTGATGGGGATCGGCCCGAAGGAAGCGATTCCCGCGGCGCTCAAGGCGGCGGGCTTGAAGCAGGACGATATCGATTGGATCGAACTGAACGAAGCGTTTGCCGCACAATCGCTGGCGGTGATTCGCGAACTCGGTCTCGATCCGGCCAAGGTCAACCCGCTCGGCGGCGCGATCGCATTGGGCCACCCGCTCGGCGCGACGGGGGCGATTCGCGCGTCGACCGTCGTGCACGGGCTGCGCCGGCGCAATCTGAAGTACGGTATGGTGACGATGTGCGTCGGTACCGGCATGGGCGCGGCGGGCATCATCGAGTGCTTGTAATCGAGCCGTGACGCGGTCATGACGGTTCGCGAGCGCCGGAGCGATCCTCCGGCGCCGCGAACCGTTTTTACTTGGAGAGAGACGATGGAGATTGTGATTGAGCGCAGTGCCGAAGGCGTGATGACGATCGCCTTGAATCGGCCCGAGAAGAAAAACGCGATCACGGCGGCGATGTATCAAACGATGGCCGATGCACTCGCCGACGCGAACGAGGATGGCGCCGTGCGCGCGATCTTGATTCGCGGCGGGGAGCAGGTTTTTAGCGCCGGCAACGATCTCGAAGACTTCATGAAGTCGCCGCCCACGAGCGAAGATGCGCCGGTGTTGCAGTTCCTGCGCCGCATCAGCGGCGCCGAGAAGCCGATCGTCGCGGCGGTTTCCGGCGTCGCCGTCGGCATCGGTACGACGCTGCTGCTGCATTGCGACCTCGTGTATGCCGCCGACTCGGCCACGTTCTCGCTGCCTTTCTCGCAGTTGGGGCTTTGCCCGGAAGCGGCATCGAGTCTGCTGTTGCCGCGCCTGTCGGGCTATGCGTTGGCTGCCGAGAAACTGTTGCTCGGCGAAGCGTTCGATGCGCGCGAGGCGCACCGCATGGGGATCGTCAATCGGTTGCTGCCGGCCGGCGAGGTGGATGCGTTCGCGTACGGGCAAGCCGCCAAACTCGCCGCGCTGCCCGCCTCGTCGCTGCGTGTGACGAAGATGCTGATGAAGCGCGCGCACGGGCAGGAAATCGCCGATCGCATGAAGGAAGAGGTCGTGCACTTCGGCAAGATGCTGCTTTCGCCCGAAGCCCGCGAAGCGATGATGGCGTTTTTCCAAAAGCGTAAGCCGGATTTTCGGCAGTTCGGTTGACGACGCTCCGGGGCGGCTCGCGCTGCGGCGGCCGCGCCCGTTGATGCCTGAAGGCGTTTTCGGTACATTGCGGCGTTCGATGCGCTCGATCCGCGACGCGAGAGACCTTAAAAGCCAAAAAGATGCCGATACATTCGAAGATGCCCGCTTGGGGCACATGCCTGCTGCTATGCGCCGCGGCGAGCTTGAGCGGATGCGCCCAATATCACGATACGCGATCGCCGGAGGCGCAAAAGGCCGAGTTGGCCGCGGCGATCCAGGATGTCGTTGGGGAGTATGAAGTCGTAGACGCTCGCAACGAGAATCCGCAGTGGCATACCCGGCGCGTCGTGGTCAGTTATCTGGCGGGGTACAAAGTCCTGCAAGTCGTCATGACCGATCCCTCAAATGGCAATTCGCGGATAAGCAGCACCAAATGCACGGGATGGCACACCGATAAAAGCGGTGGCTTCTCGGCGGTGCACTGCGAGGGCCAAAAAGGGATCGTGTTCTTCGACGTCAGTGCTCACGAACACGAGCAGATCATCAAGGACAGCCGCAAGTACCATCCTTTCGAGCCGATGGTCGTGCCGGCCGGCAGCTCCACGTTGGACATTTACTACGAAGATGCCCCGGAGATCTATTTCGCGCTGAAGAAGAAGCAAAAGATGTAGACGGCTCGCACGCGTCGATCCACGGCGCCGCGGCGGCCTTACTCCGGTAGACCATACTCGACGAAACTCGTCTCCCTGCAGAAGCTGACGAGCCGAATCCCCGCTTGGCGTGCGATTGCGATGGCGAGCGAGGAGGGGGCCGAGATCGTCGCCACCATCGGGATGCCGACGCGCGCTGCTTTGCGTACGAGTTCATAGCTTGCGCGGCTCGACAGAAAGACGAAGCCGTTCGTCGTATCGGCCCGATCGAGCACGAGCCGGCCGATCAGCTTGTCGAGTGCATTGTGGCGCCCGACGTCCTCGAACGCGAGCGAGATCGCCCCTTGGGCGTCGCACCATGCGGCGGCATGCAGGCCGCCCGTCAGGCGCGTGAGCGCCTGACGCGAGGGTAGCTCGCGCGCCGCGCGCGCAATCGCATCGGGGGCGAGCCGTGCCGAGAATCCGCTCTCGGGCACCCGTTCCGGCGACAAGTCGAGCAAATCGATGCTCTCGATGCCGCACACGCCGCATCCGGTGCGGCCCGCGAGCGCGCGCCGGCGCTCTTTGAGCGCGGCGAACGCTTGTTGGACGATCGTCAGCTCCACCTGCGCATAGGGCAGCGTCACGCCGTCTCGATGAAACGTCACCTCGATGTCGCGGATATCGCTGCCGCGCTCGACGATCCCTTCCGAAATCGCAAAGCCGACGGCGAACGCTTCCAGTTCGCGCGGCGTGCACATCATGACGGCATGGGAGATACCGTTGAAGACGAGCGCCACGGGCCATTCCTGGCCGACGTGGTCGAGCGCGGTTTCGATTTCGCCATTACGGTGGCGGCGCACGTGTTGCTCGATCGCGCCGCGCTCATCGGCGCCGTCCATCGGGTCGTTCAAGATCGTTCCTTGTCGAAAAGCATGCGTGGCCGGCGCCTGGCGGCAGGTGCCCGGCGCCGGCCGGCGTTTCAGGCATAAGGTTCTAAAATACCCGAAGCGGGCGCCGCTTGCCCGCCCAAGCGCCGGCGCTCGCGCGCCAAAGGACACCGCCATGGGACTACTTGAAACGCCGCTGCTGTTCGATTTTGAGCTCGTGTCGTCGGAGAATCTCACTTATATGCCGATGTCGGTCCGCTTCAATCTCGATCGCTTCGGCCTTCGCATCTCGCTCGCGCAGTGGCAATTGCTGCCGCACGCGGATCGCGCCCTGTTAGCGCGGTTTCCCGTCGATGAAGACGCGCAGATCGAGCCCAACTTCGATCACGCGTTGTTCGAGATGATGCGCACGCACGCGAATGTCGAACCGGATTGGTTTACGCCCGAACCGGACCCGGCCTGGCGCAACGCCGCCGCCGTGCCCGAGCGTTTGCAAGCGCATAGCCGCGCGGTGGGCGCCGCTGCGCTCGGCGTGGAGCGCTGGGCGCAGCTCGACCCGTTCAAGCGCTATGTTCTGACGAAACTGACGCGCAAAGACGAGCCGAGCCACGATTTCCTGCCGGCCATGCGCGAGTTCGGGCTGATCGGCTAAGGCGTTCGCTCCGGCAGCGCCTCTTCCCGCCCCCGGCGCGCGGCCCGAAAATTTTTATCGCTCCGCCCTCAACCCGCGCTAAACGCTGCCGTTATCCATGAGATGGCACGGAAAGGCTCGCATCGATCCCAGCGAGAAGGATCGGACGGGCGCGTAGCACTCCCTCGCCGCGCCGCCCCACCCTGAGTGCCCTGAAACGCGGGAACGCTCGGCCCTGGGCACTAGAATCGACCGGCTTTCGACATCCAATGCGTTCCTTTTTATCGAAACGGCTGCTGATCAATGTCGCGGTCGTCGCGGCTGTGATCGGCGCAAACGCGTTCGTCGCCTACGGGCAGATCCGCGGTGAGCGGGCGACCGATTCGCGCACGGTGCGCTCGATGAGCGTGAAGCGCGACCTCGACGCATACCGGGCCACGCTGGGCTCCGGCCTCGCGGCACTTGGGCGTTTCCTGCGCTCGGGCGAACCGGTCGGCGACGCGTTGGTGCGCGAGCGCGAGATCGCGCTCGCGAACGGCAAAGCGCGTTTGCGCCAGGCGCTGGCCGACGACGCGGCGATGCGGGGCGACCTGGAAGCCCTGCTGACGCTGGCGGACAATGTGGAGGCGCAGACGCACGCCGCGCTCGTTCGCGCGGCGCGGCAGACGGGGCAAGGCGGGCAAACGGCGGCAGCGGCAGGGGCAAGCGAGCCGGCCGCGGGCGCCGCCGAGCGTGCCTGGGTCGTGCCCGTTTATATGCAGGCCGGTTCGGCCCTCGATGTCGTGGACGCCTCGATCGCGAAGCTGCGCGAGCGCGAGGATGAGGCGTTGGAGTCGTCTTTGTCGGCCTCGGAGCATTCGACGCGCCTGGCCACGCTGCTGCTTATCGTCACGATGGTGGCGGGTTGCGGCATGCTGATCTATACCTTCGGCGTGCGCGAGAGCGCCGCCCGCGCGAAGATCCGCGTGGCGCGCGCCATGCGGCGCAGCGATCAGCGCTTTCGCGAGTTGTTCGATGCGCACCCCGTGCCTATGTGGATATACGACCGGGAAACGTTGGGTTTTCTCGCGGTTAATGCGGCGGCCGTCGAGCAGTACGGTTACGGCGAAGGCGAGTTCTTCGGAATGACGATTCGCGATTTGTACTCGCCCGAGGAAATTGCCCGGCTCGAGTCGTCCCTCGTGCGCGGTCATGCGGCGCCGCGGCGCGGCCGGGTGTCGGCAGGCGTGTGGCGGCAACGCCGCCGCGACGGCACGCAATTGAGCGCCGACATCACCAATCACGCGCTGACCTTTATGGGCCGGCCCGCGGTATTCGTGCTCGCCGACGACGTGACGGAGCAGATCAAGGTCGAAGCCGAGGCCCAACGCTCCAATCAGATGCTCGAGACCGTGATCGACAACATCCCTCAGCGCATTTTCTGGAAGGATCGCGATTCGCGCTATCTCGGCTGCAACATGGCATTCGCGCGCGACGCCGGGCTGGCCTACACGGAGCAGGTCATCGGCAAGACCGACGAGGATATGCCGTGGGGCGAGCTGGCCGAGGCCCTGCGCCGCGCCGATCTCGAGGTGATGCATACGGGCGTGCCGAAGATGAACTACGAGTTCGAAACGCTGATCGACGGGGTGCATCGGGCCGGTATCACGAGCAAGATTCCGCTGACGAACGGAGACGGTACCGTGATCGGCGTGCTCGGCTCCTATACCGACGTGACCGATCGCAAGCGATCCGATCTCGCATTGCGCTTGCAGAGCCGGGCGCTCGATGCGAGCGTCAACGCGATTTTGATCACGGCGGCATCCGGCGGCGGCCACGTCATCGAATACGCGAACCCCGCGTTCAAGCGCATCACCGGTTACGATCCGGCCGAAATCGTCGGCCAGGACTGCCGCTTTCTACAGCGCGACGACCGCGATCAAGAAGGGCTGGTCGCCATTCGCGAGGGACTGGCCGCGAATCGCGAGGTGAGTGCCGTCTTGCGCAACTACCGCAAGGACGGGGCGCTGTTCTGGAATCAGCTATTCATCGCGCCGGTGCCCGATCCGGACGGCAACACCTCGCACCATATCGGCGTCATCAACGACGTAACCGACTTGATCCGCTACCAAGAGCAGCTCGAGTATCAAGCGAACTACGACGGTCTCACGCGGCTGCCGAACCGCAACCTGCTGCGCGAGCGGCTCGACCAGGCGATTGCGCGCGGCAAGCCGCTTGCCGTCGTCTTCATCGACCTGGACGGCTTCAAGAACGTCAACGACAGCCTCGGCCATAGCGTGGGCGACCGCCTGCTGGGCGTCGTGGCCGAGCGTCTGGCCCGCAGCGCGCGGCCGAGCGATACGGTCGCGCGCCATGGCGGCGACGAGTTCGTGATCGTGCTGACCGATGCCGTCGACGAAAAAACGCTGATCGGCTGGATGGAACGCGTGCGCGCGACGATCTCGGAGCCGGTGCTGCTCGACGGAACAGAGTTGTACGTAGGCTGCAGTATGGGCGCGAGTTTGTATCCGCAAGACGGCGAGGACGTCGAAACGCTGCTCAAGAAGGCCGATCTGGCGATGTACCGCGCCAAGGACATGGGGCGCAATACGTTCCAGTTCTACCAGCCCGAGATGAATACGAGCGTCGGCGCCCGGCTCAATCTCGAGCGGCGCTTGCGCCGCGCATTGCGCGACGGCGAGTTCTTGCTGCACTACCAGCCGCAGGTCGATATCCAATCAGGACAGATCGTCGGGATGGAGGCGCTCGTGCGTTGGCTCGATCCCGAAGTGGGGCTCGTGCCGCCGTCGGCGTTCATTCCGGTCGCGGAGGAAAGCGGGCTGATCGGGCCGCTGTCGGAATGGGTCTTGCGCGAGGCGTGCCGCCAAAACAAGGCGTGGCAAGACGAGGGGTTGCCGCCCGCGCGCGTGTCGGTGAACTTGTCGGCGCGGCAGTTTCAGCAGCGCGACATCGCCAAACTCGTGATGTCGATCCTCGAGGAAACGGGCCTCGCGCCGCAGTACCTCGAACTCGAACTGACCGAAAGCACGATCATGCGCAACGCCGAGGAAGCCGTGACCATGCTCGCCGAGCTGCACGCGCTGGGCATCGGTCTGGCCATCGACGACTTCGGCACCGGCTACTCGAGCCTGAGTTACTTGAAACGTTTCCCCGTCGATCGTCTGAAGATAGATCGCTCGTTCGTATCGGACATCGGTGCGTCGAGCGACGACGAAACGATCACGTCCGCCATCATCGCGCTGGCCCATTCGCTGCAATTGCAGGTCATCGCCGAAGGCGTCGAAACGGCGGCGCAGCTCGACTTTTTGAGGGAGCGCGCCTGCACGGAGATGCAGGGCTATTTCTTCGCGCGGCCACTGCCGCACGACGCGATTCCCGCTCTGCTGCAACGAGCACGCGCCGGGGGCACGGAAGAGGCCGACGCGCTCACGCACTGAACGCGAAGCGGGCACATACGCCGCCCACTTCGCGGGCCGTGCGTCAGCTCACGTCGGGCAGCTTGCGCGGACGGCGGTCGTGGTCGGTGGCGACATAGGTGAGCGTGGCCTCCGTGACCTTGACGAGCTCTTCCGTGAGGCTCATGCGCTGAGCGAACACTTCGACCGAGACGGTGATCGAAGTCGTTCCCGTTTTCACGATGTCGGCGTAGAAACTGAGCAGGTCGCCCACGAATACGGGCTGCTTGAAGACGAACGAATTGACGGCGATGGTCGCGACGCGGCCGTTGGCGCGGCGGCTGGCGGGAATCGAGCCGGCGATGTCGACTTGGGCCATGATCCAGCCGCCGAACACGTCGCCGTGAACGTTGGCGTCGGACGGCTGCGGCACGACGCGCAGGGCACAGTTTTTCTGGGGAAGCAGCGGGGGGGAGATAGTCATCGAAGTTACCTGTTCTGCAACAATGGGCCGAGCCTGCGACAATACCCGGCATCATCAGGCCGGCCCTCGAAATTGTACGGGTAATTGCACTCATGCGCCGCTATAGCTCATCGACAGAACCCGCGCCCGCCGCCACGCCAGGCGGGGCACGCCGCGACTGGCAGACGATTCGCTCGTTGCTGCCTTACCTCGCCGATTACAAGTGGCGTGTCGCGCTGGCGCTGTCGTGCCTGCTCGGCGCGAAGCTCGCCAATCTCGGCGTGCCGATCGTGATGAAGCATATCGTCGACGGCTTGGCTTCCATGCGCCAATTGACGGCGCTCGGGCGCGCCGAGCACGAGCCGGCGATCGTGCTGGCGGGCGGCATGGGCATGCTCGTCATCGCGTATGCGCTCGTGCGGCTATCGACGTCCCTGTTCACCGAGTTACGCGAAATTTTGTTCTCGAAGGTGACGGAGAGCGCGGTGCGTCAAATCGCGCTCAAGGTGTTTCGCCATCTGCATTCGCTGTCGCTGCGCTTTCACTTGGATCGGCAAACAGGCGGCATGTCGCGCGATATCGAGCGCGGTACGCGCGGCATTTCGCAGTTGATCTCGTACTCGCTCTACAGCATTTTGCCCACGCTGGTCGAAGTGGCGCTCGTGCTCGGCTTTTTCATCGTCAAATACGAGGCCTATTACGCGCTCGTCGCGTTCGCGGCATTGGTGATCTACATCGTATTCACGGTGAAGGTCACCGAATGGCGCACGCATTTTCGGCGGACCATGAACGAACTCGATTCGCGCGCGAACGCACGTGCGATCGATTCGCTGCTCAACTACGAGACGGTCAAGTACTTCGGCAACGAAGAGTGGGAAGCGCGGCGCTACGACGAAAACCTGAAGCGCTACCGGGCCGCCGCGATTCGATCGCAAAACTCGTTGTCGCTACTCAATTTCGGGCAGCAAGCGATCATCGGCACGGGGCTCGTGTTCATCCTTTGGCGCGCGACGCAAGGCGTCATGGCGGGCCGGCTCACGCTCGGCGACCTCGTGCTCGTCAACACGTTCATGTTGCAGCTCTATATTCCGCTGAACTTCCTCGGCGTGATTTATCGAGAATTGAAGCAGAGCTTGACCGACATGGATCGTATGTTCACGCTGCTCGGCGCCGCGCGCGAAGTGCCCGATGCGCCGGGGGCGCCGCCGCTTGCGATCCGCGGCGGCGAAGTGCGGTTCGAGCGCGTGCGCTTCGGTTACGAGCGTTCGCGCGTCATTTTGCAAGACGTTTCGTTTTCTATCGCGGCCGGCACGACGACCGCCGTGGTGGGGCCGAGCGGCTCGGGCAAATCGACGCTGGCGCGGCTGTTGTTTCGCTTTTACGACCTCGATCGGGAAGCCGGTGGCGCGATTACGATCGACGGTCAGGACATTCGGGACGTGACCCAAGATTCGCTGCGCGCCTCGATCGGCATCGTGCCGCAAGACACCGTGCTCTTCAACGATACGATCTACTACAACATCGCCTATGGGCGCCCCGAGGCGACGCGCGAGCAAGTGATCGCCGCCGCGCGCGCGGCGCATATCCACGATTTCATCGAGGGTTTGCCCAAGGGCTATGACACGCCTGTCGGCGAACGCGGGCTCAAGCTCTCGGGCGGCGAAAAGCAGCGCGTCGCGATTGCCCGCACGCTGCTCAAGGACCCGCCCATCCTGATTTTCGACGAGGCGACCTCGGCGCTCGATTCCCATTCCGAGCGCGCGATCCAGCAAGAACTCGATCAGATCGCGCGCGGCCGCACGACGCTCGTCATCGCGCATCGGCTTTCCACGGTCGTCCACGCCGAACAAATCATCGTCATGGATCACGGCCGCATCGTCGAACGAGGCACGCATGCCGAACTGCTGGACGCGGGCGGCGCCTTCGCGCAAATGTGGGCACTGCAACAGCGCGCCGCTTCGCGCGAACGCGTGCATGGCGAAGGCGTTTGAGCGGAGGGCGTTACCGGCCCTGGCCGCCCTCGCGTAGCATGGCGTCGAGCGCATGCAATTGGGCAGGCGTGCCGACGTTTTCCCAAAGGCCTTCGTAAAGCTCGCCGGTCGCGCGCCCGGCGCGGATCGTGTCGCGGTAGTAGGGGGTTAGCGCCCGGCGCGCGCCCGGCGCGAGCGTGTGGAACATGCGGGTGTCGTAGATCCCGATGCTGCCGAACGTGTAACGCGCGGTGCCTTCGAGCGAAAGCGCGCCAGCCCGATCGAGCACGAAATCGCCTTTCGGATGAAACGGCGGGTTCGGCACCATGACGAGGTGCATGCCCGGCTCGGCGGCCGTGGCCATACGCGCGGCGCGCTCGTGCAGCCGCGAGTAGTCGAACTCGCAGAACACGTCGCCGGCGACGCCCGCGAATACGCACGGCATCCCATCCTGTTCGAGCAGTGCGCGTGCTTGCGCGATGCCGCCCGCCGTCTCCAGCGCCTCGCGTTCGGCGGAATAGAGCAGCCGCACGCCGTGGCGCGCGCCGTCGCCGAGCGTTTGCTCGATTTGTTCGCCGAGCCAAGCATGGTTGATGACGATCGTCGTGATGCCCGCTTGCGCGAGACGCTCGATCTGCCAGACGATCAGCGGTTTGCCGCCTACCTCGAGCAGCGGCTTGGGCCGCGTGTCGGTGAGCGGACGCATCCGCTCGCCGCGGCCGGCGGCAAAGATCATGGCCGTCGTGAGCCTGTGTGCCATCGCGCGTGCGCCCTGTCAGAACGTGTAGCCGACTTCCGTCGAGCGATTGTCGAGCTCGTCGAGCAATCGCGCGAACGGCGTGAGCGGCCGGTAGCGTTGCGCAACCTTGCGCGCGTAACCGATGAAGCGGGGCAAGTCGCTCAGATAGCGCGCCTTGCCGTCGCGATAGTGAAGACGCGCGAACAAGCCGAGAATCTTGATGTGCCGCTGCAGCCCCATCCATTCGATTTGCCGGTAGAACTCGCCGAAATCGGGATCGACAGGCAGGCCCGCCTTCTTCGCGCGTTCCCAGTAGTAGGCGAAGCAATCGAGTTCGAACTCCTCGTCCCAACTGATGAACGCATCGCGCAGCAGCGAGGCGACGTCATAAGTGATGGGCCCGAAAACCGCGTCTTGAAAATCGAGGACGCCCGGATTGGGTTCGCAGATCATTAAGTTGCGCGGCATGAAATCGCGCAGCATGAACACTTGCGGTTGCGGCCGGGCGCTGGCGATGAGCAGCGCATAGGTGCGGTCGAGCACGCCGCGCGTGGTGTCGTCGACCTCGCGGCCCAGATGGCGCGTGATGTACCACTCGGGCATGAGCTCCATCTCGCGCCGCAGGAACGCTTCGTCGAACGGCGGCAGCACGCCTTCGCGCGAACTCGCTTGCCAGCGGATCAGCGCGCCGATCGCGTCGCGCATGAGCGGCTTCGCGCGCATGGTATCGCTCGGATCCATTTCGGCGATGTAGGTGCGCGTGCCGAGATCGGTGACCAGCATGAAGCCGGCATCGAGATCGCTCTCGAGCACGCGCGGCGCGTGCAAGCCCGCCTCGGCCAGCATCTCGGCGATTTGCGCGAACTCGCGGCACTTTTCGGGCGGCGGGGCATCGACGGCGATCAGCGAGGCGCCGTGCTCGGGCGCGCTCCCAAGCCGGAAATAGCGGCGAAAGCTGGCATCGGCGGAGGCGGGCTCGAGCGTTTGCAGCTCGAGGCCGTAGCGGTGCGCGAACGTGCCGAGCCAGGCGGCGAGGGCGTCGCGCCGGGTATCGGCGGGGGAATCGGTCATTGTGTCAACTGAGGGCAAAACGTCTTGCCATATAATACCCGACGACTTTTTACGTTGCGCCCTGTTCCCGTGTCGGCTTTCGCACGGCTGCGTTCGACCGCTCGCCTCGCGCGCCTATGCGTGTGTGTTGCCGGCCCGTGCCGCGACACGCCGCTTGATCGCGCCCGGGATGGATAACGTGCGACGGGCGCAAAGCCTGCCGCCGAGCCGATTCGCCAAACCATAGATGCCGCCCAGACAGCCCTTTTTCACGAATTTTCCCGGCGAGACGCTGCCGCGCATGAGGCGGCTCGCCGCGGCATTGATCGCCGTGCCGGGCATCATGCCCTCTATCTCGCATGCCCAACTGACCGGCGCGGCCGCGCAGCCGCAGCCGATCGATGCGCCATGGGGCCTGCGGCTCGACCCGCAGCTTCAAGAACACCCGTTGAAGCCGGGCAGCGCGCCGGCCACGTTCGTGACGGGCGACGCGGCGAACGGCACGTCCGACCGCGGCGTGGCGGTCAAGGGCTCGGCCGAACTTCGGCGTAACGTCGCCGTCGTCAAGGCCGACGCGTTTCATTACGACGAAGACACCGATATGGCCGACGCGTACGGGAACGTGCGCGTGATCGAAAACGGCGTATTGTTCGCGGGGCCCGAAGCGCATTTGAAGGTCGAGGCGAGCCAAGGCTATATGCCGGAGCCGAAGTACCATTTCAACTCGAACGGCGGCTCGGGGAGCGCCGAGCGGGTCGATCTGCTGGACAGCGAGCGCTCCGTGTTCACGAGTGGCACCTATACGGGTTGCCAGTGCGCCGATCCGTCGTGGTACATCCGCGGCAGCCGGTTTGACTTCGACACGGGCGCGGAACAAGGCGTGGCGCACAACGGCGTGCTGTTTTTCCAGGGCGTGCCGATCTTCGCGAGCCCTTGGCTGTCGTTTCCGCTAAACGGCGATCGCCGCAGCGGCCTGCTGCCGCCGCAGTTTTCGATGGGCTCGACGAACGGCTTCGAAGTCTCGCTGCCGTACTACTTCAATATCGCACCCAATCGCGATTTGACGCTGACGCCGCGCATCATCTCGAAACGCGGGGTGCAAACGCAGGCGATGTTCCGCTATTTGTCGCCGAGCTATGCGGGCTCGTTGACCGCGGAATTCCTGCCGAACGATGCGCTCAAGCATGAGAACCGGTACGCGATTTACTGGCAGCACGCCCAGGACCTGGGTCATGGGTTCGGCGCGTACTTGTCGTACAACCGCGTCTCGGACAACACGTACCCGCAAGACCTGGCCACCGCGACCAATCAGTTCCTGATCGGCACGCAATTGCTATTCCAACAGGAAGCCGGCCTGACCTATTCGAACGGTCCTTGGTCGGTGCTTGCACGCGAGCAGCACTGGCAAACGCTGCAGGGCTCGGCGCCGCCCTATGGCCGCGAACCGCAGTTGAACGTCAAGTACACGCGATACAACGTCGGCGGGTTCGACTTCGGCGCCGAGGCCGACTACACGCGCTTCCGCATTACGTCGGCGGATGCGATCGAGGGCGATCGGGTGATGTTCAACCCGTACGTGTCGTACGGGATCATCGGGCCGGGTTATTTCGTCGTGCCGAAGGTGCAGTGGCACTTCGCGTCGTACGATCTGAGCAATGTCTCGAGTACGGCGCCCGCGGGCCAACCGAAGTCGTTCACGGAATCGATCCCGACGTTCAGTTTCGATACCGGCCTCGTCTTCGACCGCTCGATGCGCTTGTTCGGCGACGACTATATTCAGACGCTCGAACCGCGCCTGTACTACGTCTACACGCCGTATCACGACCAGTCGTTCGCGCCGCTGTTCGATACGGCCGAATCGGATTTCGGCCTGGCCGAGATCTTCACGCCGAATACGTTCGTCGGCAACGACCGCATCGCGGACGCAAACCGTCTGACGGCCGCGCTCACCACCCGCTTCATCAACCCGGCGACGGGCGACGAACGTGCGCGCTTCGTCATCGCGCAGCAGTATTACTTCACCGATCAACGCATCACGCTCGATTCGTCCACGCCTACCCCGCCGACAGGTCATTCCGACCTGCTCGCCGGGGCTTCGCTGAAGCTAGGCGCCGGTTTTTCGTCGGAAACCGCGTTCCAATATAATGCGGACGACGATCAGCTCGTGCGCGCGAGCGTCGGCTTCGGGTACAGCCCGGACGATCGCAAGGTCGTCAACGTGGCTTACCGGTATACGCGCGCCAACAAGCTTTTGAGCAATCAGCCGATCAACCAGGTGTTGATCTCGTCCGAGTGGCCGATCACTCATCGGTTGTACGCCGTCGGCCGGCTCAACTACGATCTGTCGGGGCACCGTGTCGTCGACGGCCTGCTCGGCTTCCAGTACGATGCCGATTGCTGGGTCCTCGGCATCGGCGCGCAGCGCTTCGCGAACGGTATCAGTTCCTCGGGGCAGTACACTTCGTCCACCCGTGTGCTCGCGCAGTTGACGCTCAAGGGCTTTTCGAACGTCGACAACGGGCTCGTGGGGGCGTTCCGCGCCGGCGTGGCGGGCTATCAGCCGCCTCCGCCTGCGCCGCCGCCGTTGGCGCGGTTCACGAATTACGAGTGACGGGCGAGCAGGCGGACAACGCGTTGGGCTCTCCGGCTCGAGCGCGAAAAAAAGGGGCGCGAAAAGCGGCCCAAGATATTTGGAGCATTTGTGGCAATCGTGAATAAGCTTCGCTTGGCAACGCTTGCGGCCTCGTTGGCCGCCGCCGCTCTTGCGCCGGCAACCCCGGCCGCGGCGCAGGCGTTGAGCGCAAAACAGACCGGCCAAACGGTCGACTCCGTCGCCGCCGTCGTCAACGACGACGTCATCACCGTTCGGGAACTCGACGAGCGTGCCGGGCTCATCGCACGGCGGCTCGAGCAGCAGCACGCGCCGATCCCGCCGCAGGACCAGTTGCGCTCGCAAGTGTTGGAGCAAATGGTGCTCGAGCGTATTCAGATCGAGAAGGCGAAGGATGACGGCATCGTCGTGAGCGACGCGGACATCCAAAAGACGCTGCAGCGCCTGGCGGCCGCGAACAATCTGCCGCTCGACGTCTATCGCTCGCGGATCGAGGCGCAAGGCGTGCCGTGGTCGGTGTTCACGCGCGATGCCCGCAACGAGCTGACGCTCTCGAAGCTGCGCGAGAAAGAGGTCGACAGCAAGGTGACGGTGTCCGACGCCGAAGTAGCCAACTACATCGCAAGCCAGCGCGGACCGGGCGCGCGAGCGCAGCAGGACCTGCGCATCGAGCATATTCTCGTGAAGGCCCCGGCCGACGCGGCGCCCGAGGTGGTGGCCGCCGCGCAAAAGAAGGCCGAGGCGCTGTTGCAGCAGGCCAAGACCGGCGGCAAATTCGAGTCGCTCGCGAAGGACAACTCGCAAGCGCCGGACGCCAAGCAAGGCGGCGATTTGGGCTTCAAGGCCCCGGGCAATCTGCCTGACGCACTCGTGAAAGCCGTGTCGCAACTGCGTCCCGGCGAAATCGCCGGCGACCTGGTGCGTACCGACGACGGCTTCGAAATCGTGCGCCTCGTCGATCGGCGGATCGGTATCGGCGGCTCGGCGGCCGACGCGCCCAAGCTCGTGCAAACCCATGTGCGGCACATTCTGCTTCGCGTCGGCGACGGCCAATCGGAGGCGGCCGCGCGGCAAAAGCTGCTCGATATCCGCCGGCAGATCGAGGCGGGCGGCGACTTCGCGCAGTTCGCGCGTACGTATTCGCAAGACGGCTCGTCATCGCAAGGCGGCGACCTGGGCTGGATCAGCCCCGGTGAAACGGTACCCGAGTTCGAGCGCGCCATGAACGAGCTGAAGGACGGCGAGATCAGCGAGCCCGTGCGCAGCGAATACGGCTACCACTTGATTCAAGTGGAAGGCCGGCGCGAGGCGGAAGGCTCGGTTCAGCAGCAGATGGATCTGGCGCGTCAGGCGATCGGTCAACGTAAGGCGGAGCAGGCCTATTCCGACTGGTTGCGTCAATTGCGCGACTCGGCGTACGTGCAATACAAGATTGCCGCGCCGCTCGCGCAGCAGTGAGCCGATAGACCTTAGACGATGACGAACGCCGCCACCGCCGCCCCGCTGAATATCGCGATCACCACCGGCGAACCGGCCGGTGTGGGACCGGAGTTGACGGCGGCGGCGCTCGCCGGTGCGGCGGCGCGCTGGCCGGGCGTGCACTTCACGGTGCTCGGCGATGCGGCGCTCGTCGCTGCACGCGCGGGTGCCGTCGGCGTGGATTGGGCCGCGCTCGTTGCGGCCGGGCACATCGGCCTCGGGCACCGGTCGCTCGCGGCACCGTCGCGCCCGGGCCGGCTCGACGCCGCGAACGGCCGTTATGTCCTCGGCCTGCTCGACGACGCCATCGACGGCGCGCTAAGCGGCGCGTTCGACGCCATCGTTACCGCACCGCTGCAAAAGAGCACGATCAACGATGCGGGCGTGCCGTTCACGGGACATACGGAATATCTGGCGCAGCGTACCCATACGGCCCGTGTCGTGATGATGCTGGCCGGCACAGGGGCTCGTCCGTTGCGCGTCGCGCTGGCCACGACCCATTTGCCGCTCAAGGACGTGCCGGGTGCGCTCGACATAGGCAGCCTCGTCGAAACGATCGCCATCATCGACCACGATTTGCGGCGCGATTTCGGCTTGCCGGTGCCGCGTATCTTGGTCACGGGGCTGAACCCGCATGCCGGCGAGAACGGTTACCTGGGGCGCGAAGAGATCGACATCATCGCGCCGGCGCTCGCTCGGGCCGCCGAGCGCGGCATCGACGCGCGCGGACCCTATCCGGCCGACACGCTTTTCCAGCCCCGTTATCTCGAAGAGGCCGATTGCGTGCTCGCGATGTTCCACGATCAAGGCTTGCCGGTGCTCAAGTACGCCACGTTCGGCGAGGGCGTCAATATCACGCTCGGGCTGCCGATCATCCGTACGTCGGTCGATCATGGCACGGCCCTCGATCTTGCGGGCACGGGCCGCGCCGATGCGGGCAGCATGATCGCCGCCATCGATACGGCGGTGACGATGGCGCGCAACCGGCGCGCCGGCTGATCGAGCGCCGCGGGCCGCGGGTGCGGCGTTTTTCGTTCCTTTCGGTTTTTTCACGATTTCGATGTCCACCAGCAGACAGCATCAAGGCCATTTCGCGCGTAAGCGGTTCGGTCAGAATTTTCTCGTCGACCACGGCATCATCGATTCGATCGTCGCCCTGATCGGCCCCGAGCGCGGCCAGCGGATGGTCGAGATCGGGCCCGGCCTCGGCGCGTTGACCGAGCCGCTGGTCGAACGCCTGGCGACGCCCGAGGCGCCGCTGCATGCGGTCGAACTCGATCGCGATCTCATCGCGCGCCTGCGCGAAAAGTTCGGCGACCGGCTCGCGCTGTATGAAGGCGACGCACTGGCTTTCGACTTCGCCTCGCTCGTCGATACGCGCGAGCGGCCCACGCTGCGGATCGTCGGCAATCTGCCGTACAACATTTCGAGCCCGCTGCTGTTTCATCTGATGTCGTTCGCGCCGATCGTCATCGACCAGCACTTCATGTTGCAAAACGAAGTCGTGGAGCGAATGGTGGCCGAGCCCGGCACGAAGGCGTTTAGCAGGCTATCGGTGATGCTGCAGTACCGGTACTCGATCGACAAGCAACTCGACGTGCCGCCCGAATCGTTCCAGCCGCCGCCGAAAGTCGATTCCGCGATCGTGCGCATGATCCCGTACACGCCGCGCGAGTTGACACCCGTCGATATGACCGTGTTCGGCGAACTCGTAACCGCGGCGTTTTCGCAGCGGCGCAAGATGCTGCGCAACACGCTGGCCGCGTACCGCGACCGGGTCGATTTCGAGGGGATGGGTTTCGACTTGGCACGGCGCGCCGAGGATGTCCCCGTCGACGAATACGTGCGCGTCGCGCAAACGCTGGGCACGCGCCCCGCGTAGCGCCTACTTGGCCGGCGCCGCCCGCGACGGCGCGTTCACGAGCACGATGCCGGCGAGCACGAGTGCCGCCGCCAGTACGAAGCGCAGGCCGAAGGATTCGCCCAGCAGCAGCACGCCGAACGCCACGCCGTACAGCGGTGTGAGAAACGAAAAAACGGAAAGCCGGGATGCGGTATAACGCGTGAGTAGCCAGAACCAGGTCAAATAACTGACGAACGCCACCGCCACGGCCTGATAGCCAAGGCTTGCCAAGGCGAGCGGCGTGAACTGGGCGTGGCGCTGTTCGCCGAGCGCGAAGGCAAGCGCGAGCAAAATCACCGCCGACACCGCGAGCTGGTAGAAGAGCGTTTTACTGGCGCTCGCGTGCGAAAGCGAGGTGGCGCGCACGACCACCGTCGTCGACGCCCACATCATGCCGCCTAGTACACCCAAGGCGTCGCCGATCAACCCGCCGACCGTCGAGGTGCCCGGCACCGAGCGCGTGAAACCGTCGGCGAAGGCCAATGCGATTCCCGCGAAGGCCAGGATTACGCCGTACCACTGCAGGCGGCGCATCCGTTCCCCGGCGACGAACGCATGCAAGCCGAGGGCCGTGAAGCACGGCGCGGTATAAAGGAAGACCGCCATCCGCGAGGCGCTCGTGAGCGTGAGGCCCGCGAAAATGCAGACGAATTCTCCGGCGAACAGCACGCCGGCCAGCAATCCGGCTCCGAACGTTCCATCGCGCCGAAACATCGGCGTGCCGCGTGCGCGCGCCCAAGCCCATACCAGCACCGCCGCGATCGTCGAACGCAAGCCCGCTTGCAGCATCGGGCCGAGCGCGCCGTTCGCCGTTTTGATCGCGACTTGCTGAAGGCCCCAAATCGCGCATAGCACGATCATCAGCGCGATGGCGAACGTGTCGGGCGCGCGGCGCACCGGGACCGGCCTGGCGATTGCTGCTGCGGTGTTCATTTGAATGCTTGTCGAAAGTGGGGGCGGGACGCGTGCATGCCGCACTCGCTTGCGTACCATACCAAAACGGCGGCGCGTGCGCTGCGAAGTCGGGAAGTAACCCCACCGCCGGCAGGGCGAGCGGGTTCACCGCTTTCTTGGTAGATTCGCTCTTTTTCGACGAAACCGGAGTTCACCATGCGATTGCTGCATACGATGCTGCGAGTCGGCGATCTCGACCGCTCCTTGAAGTTCTACACCGAGTTGCTCGGCATGAAGCTGCTGCGCCGCCAAGACTATCCCGAAGGACGTTTTACGCTTGCCTTCGTCGGTTATACCGATGAGAGCGAAGGAGCCGTGATCGAGCTGACGCACAACTGGGACACGAAGGCCTACGATCTCGGCGCGGGGTATGGGCATATCGCGATCGAAGTCGACGATGCGTACGCGGCCTGCGACAAGATCAAGGCGCAAGGCGGCAAGGTGACGCGCGAGGCAGGGCCGATGAAGCACGGCACCACGGTCATCGCCTTCATCGAGGACCCGGACGGTTACAAGATCGAATTCATCCAGAAAAAGACCCAGTAAGCAGCCGGCGCGCGCTCACAGCGTCGGCAGCAATTCGGGCGGATGATGCTTGAGCGTATGCCGCGCTTCGCGAAACTCGGGGAAGATCGACTCGACCGTTTGCCAAAAGCGCGGGCTGTGGTTCATCTCGCGCAAATGCGCGAGTTCGTGGGCGACGACGTAATCGACGATCGATAGCGGGAAGTGAATGAGCCGCCAATTCAAGCGGATACGCCCGTCGCTCGAACAACTCCCCCACCGCGTGGCGGCGGACGAGAGCGCATAACCGTTGTAGGCGACGCCGAGCTTGTCGGCGTAATAGGCGAGCCGTTCTCCGAATACGCGTTTGGCTTCCGTTTGCAGCCAGCCTTGCACCCTGTCCTTGATTTGCTGCGCATCCGCATGGGCGGGCAGCGCAAGCGCCAGCGCGCCGGTTTGCGCGTCGAATGCGAGCGTGCCGTGCGCCGAACCGAGCGCGATGCGCACGGGCTTGCCGAGGTACGGAATCTGTGCGCCGTCGCGCCATTCGATGCGCGGCAACGCGCGCTGCTCCGCACGCGTTTGCCATTCGGCCAATTTCGCGAAGATCCAACGCTCCTTGGCGGCGATGGCCGTCTCGATATCGGCCAACGTGACCCACCGAGGGGCCGTGATCGCTAGGCCGCTGCCGTCGATCGAGAACCCGATCGTACGCCGTGCCGACCGCTTGAGCGCGTATTCGAGCGTGCGCCCATTCAGCGTCAAGCGACGCAACTTCACGCCGCTCGGCGTCGGGTCCTGCCGCGGCGGGGCCGATGCGGACGTTGCAACGCCGATGTCCGCGCCGGCCGCGTCCCCGAAAAGCGGCAGATCGAGCTGCGGGCTCTGGAGCGCCGTCGCTTGCCGGGGCTTGGGGGACTTGGGCATCGTTTTAGCTGCGAGCGGCGTCGGCGCGATCGGATGGGCCGGGATTGCCCGAGCGGCTGCCCGCGGCCGGCGCCGTACCGTCGGATTCTTGATAGGCGTCCGGATCGATGCGGCGCATTTCGGCTTCGATCCAAGCCTCGACGCGCGCATTGAGTGCGTCCGGCGTGAGACCTGTCGAATCGATCGGCTTGCCGATCGACACCGTCACCGTCCCGGGATACTTGATAAACGAATTGCGCGGCCAAACGTGACCGGCGTTATGCGCGATCGGCACGACGGGCGCGCCGGCGTCGATGGCAAAACGCGCGCCGCCCGTTTTGTATTTGCCCTGCTTGCCGACCGGCGTGCGCGTGCCTTCCGGGAACATGATCACCCACGCGCCTTCGCTCATGCGCAGCCGCCCTTGCTTGACGACGGAGGCGAACGCGTATTTGCCTTCCTTGCGGTCGATGTGAACCATCTTGAGCATGCCGAGCGCCCAGCCGAAGAACGGCACGTAGAGCAACTCGCGCTTGAAGACGTAGCACAGCGGCCGCGGCATGATCGCCGGAAACGCGAGCGTTTCCCAGGCGGACTGGTGCTTCGAGAGCAAAACGGCGGGGCCGTCCGGCAGGTTTTCCCAGCCTTCGATACGGTAGCGAATACCGTTCAAATAGCGGACGACGGCAACCGTCGCGCGGCACCAGCCCACCGCCATCCAGTAGCGGCGGTCGGCGTTCATGAACGGGAAGGCGATGAAGCATGCCGTCGCGTAAGGGACCGTGAACGCGATAAAGTAGAGAAACAGTAGCAGCGAGCGGATAAAGCGGGTGAGTGGCATCGGGTGTCTTCGATCGGTTGGCAATCAGGCGCGCTTGCGCCTCACTCGTGCTGATCCGCGAGGAACGACAGCACGAACGCTTTGAGGTCGTCGTAGACTTTGGTGCCGTCGGGCAACCCCCCGGCTGCGAGCGTTTTCTTGCCTTTGCCGGTCAGCACGAGGTGCGTCGGAAAGCCGAGCGCGGCGCCGGCTTGCAGATCGCGCAGAGCATCGCCGACGACGGGCGTCGCGGCCGGATCGATCTCGAAACGGTCGACGATCATCTGCAACATACCGGGCTTCGGCTTGCGGCACTCGCAATGATCTTCGGCCGTATGCGGACAGAAAAACACCGCATCGATGCGGCCGCCGACGACCGCGGCCGCGCGATGCATTTTCACGTGCATGGCGTTCAGCGTGGCCATATCGAACAGGCCACGGCCGATTCCCGACTGGTTCGAGGCAACGGCCACGCGATAGCCGGCCTGATTGAGCCGCGCGATCGCCTCGAGGCTGCCCGGTATCGGGATCCACTCGTCGGGCGATTTGACGAACGCATCGGAATCGACGTTGATGACGCCGTCGCGATCCAGGACGACGAGTTTCTTGGCGGAAGTCATATGCGCGCCTCGGTGGCCTCGGTTACGCCGCCAGCTTCGAGATGTCGGCGACGCAATTCATCTGCGCGTGCAGCTCTGCCAGCAGGGCAAGCCGGTTCTTGCGCAGCGCGCTGTCCTCGGCATTCACCATGACGTCGTTGAAGAAGGTATCGACCGGATCGCGCAGGGCCGCCAGCGCCGACAGCGCGCGCGTATAGTCGCGCTGCCCGAGTTGCGCTTGGACGGCCGGCGCGACCTTCTTCAGTTCGTCGTTGAGCGAACGCTCCGCCGGCTCGACGAGCAGCGCCGCCTGCACCGGCGCCGCGGCCGTCGCGCCGCTTGCCTCGGTTTCCGACTTCTTCAGGATGTTCGTGATGCGCTTGTTCGCGGCGGCCAGCGCGCCGGCTTCCGGCAGCGCCGAGAATTCGCGCACGGCCTCGAGCCGCGCGACGATATCGTCGAGCTTGCTCGGCTGCAGGCTCAGCACCGCTTCGATTTCGCTTGCCGCGTGGCCGCGCTCGCGCAGCAGGCCGCGCAGCCGATCCATGAAGAAGGCGTACAGCGCGTCGGTGCAGTCGGCGACTTGCGGCGTGGCGGCGAAGCAGCCTACCGCCTCGCGCAGCAACGCGACCAGATCGAGCCGCAACTGCTTTTCGATCAAGATGCGCAGCACCCCGAGCGCGTGACGGCGCAGCGCGAACGGGTCTTTTTCACCCGTCGGCACGAGGCCGATCCCCCAGATGCCGACGAGCGTCTCGAGCTTATCGGCGAGCGCAACAGCGGTCCCGACCGCCGTGACGGGCAACGCGTCGCCCGAGAAGCGCGGCTGATAGTGCTCGGTGCACGCCAGGGCGACTTGCTCGGCCTCGCCGTCGTGGCGGGCGTAGTAGGTCCCCATCGTGCCTTGCAGCTCGGGGAATTCGCCGACCATGTCGGTCAGCAGATCGGCCTTGGCGAGCAGAGCCGCGCGCTCGGCGAGCGCCGGATCGGCCGCGACGGACGGCGCGATCTTGCGCGCGAGCGCCGCGAGGCGCTGGACGCGGTCGAGCTGCGAGCCGAGCTTGTTGTGATAGACGACGTTGGCGAGGAGCGGGACGCGGTCGGCCAGCGGCTTTTTCTTGTCCTGCTCGAAGAAGAACTTCGCATCGGCCAGGCGCGGGCGCACGACGCGCTCGTTGCCTTCGACGATCTCGCCGGGCGTGGCCGTCTCGATGTTCGAGACGATCAAGAAGCGCGAGCGCAACTTGCCGGCATGATCGGTCAGCGCGAAGTATTTCTGATTCGTCTGCATCGTCAGAATCAAGCATTCCTGCGGCACGGCCAGGAACTGATCGTCGAAGCGGCATTCGTAGACGACGGGCCACTCGACGAGCGCGGTCACTTCCTCGAGCAGCGCCGCGGGCATCACGACGCGATCGTCCTTCGCATGGGCGTTCAGTTGTTCGACGATGCTCGCGCGGCGCTCGTCGAAATCGGCCATTACGCGGCCCTTCGTGCGCAGCGTCTCGGCGTAGTCGTCGGCGTGCAGCAGCCCAACGAGCCCGTCCGACATGAAACGATGGCCGAGCGTCGTATCGCCCGCATCGATGCCGAAAGCCGTCACGGGCACGACATTTTCACCATGCAATACGGTGAGGCGCTGCACCGGACGCACGAACTGCACGCTCGCGCCGTCAGGGCGCTGATAGGTCATGACCTTCGGGATCGGCAGCTTGCCGAGGGCGAGCACTTCGTCGAGCGCGGCTTGCAGGCCGTCGGCGAGCGTCGCGCCGGGTGCGGCGTAGCGCAGAAAAAACGCTTCGGCTTTGCCGTCCGAAGCGCGTTCGAGATCGGTCAGCGCGATATCGGGAAAGCCGAGCGCGGCGAGCTTTTTCGCAAGCGGGGGCGTCGGCTGACCGTTCGCATCGAGGGCGACCGCCACGGGCAGCACTTTCTCGCGCACGTGCTTCTCGGGCGCGAGCTCGCGCACGTTCTTGATGAGCACGGCCAAGCGGCGCGGCGTGGCGAAACGTTCGAACGACGGTTCGCCGTCGATCAAGTCGCGCGCGGCCAGGCGGTCGACGAGGCTTTGCGCGAACGCGTCGGACAAACGGGCCAGTGCCTTCGGCGGCAATTCCTCGGTGAGCAGTTCGACGAGCAGGGTGGCTTGGTGAGCGTGAGTCATGTTCTTAAAGTCTCGTCATTGCTTGTCGATGGCGCGCTCGACCTTCAGCGGCGGCGCCCAGGCGGGCATGGCGGCGTCTTGCGCGTCCGTGGTCAAGCCGGGGACGCCGTGCACGGGGTTGCCGAGCATCGGAAAGCCGAGCTTTTCGCGCGAATCGTAGTAGGCCTGCGCGACGAGTCGCGACAGCGCGCGGATCCGGCCGATATAGGCCGCGCGCTCCGTGACGGAGATCGCGCCGCGCGCATCGAGCAGGTTGAACGTGTGCCCGGCTTTGAGCACGAGCTCGTAGCCGGGCAGCGCGAGCTGCGTTTCGATCATGCGCTTCGCCTCGGCCTCGTAGCTGTTGAACAGCGTGAACAGCAGATCGACGTTGGCGTGTTCGAAGTTATAGGTCGATTGCTCGACTTCGTTTTGATGGTAGACGTCGCCGTAGGTCAGGCGCCGCACCTCGGGGCCGTTCGGGCCCATTTCTTCCCATTCGGTCCAAACGAGGTCGTAGACGTTTTCGACCTTTTGCAGGTACATGGCGAGGCGCTCGAGCCCGTATGTGATTTCCCCGAGCACAGGCTTGCAATCGAGCCCGCCGACTTGCTGGAAGTAGGTGAACTGCGTGACTTCCATGCCGTTGAGCCAGACTTCCCAGCCGAGGCCCCAGGCGCCGAGCGTGGGATTCTCCCAGTCGTCCTCGACGAAGCGCACGTCGTTTTGCTGCAGATCGAAGCCGAGGGCGGCGAGCGAGCCGAGGTACAGATCGAGGATGTTCTCGGGCGCCGGCTTGAGCACGACTTGATATTGGTAGTAGTGCTGCAGGCGGTTGGGGTTGTCGCCGTAGCGGCCGTCTTTCGGGCGGCGCGACGGTTGCACGTACGCCGCGCGCCAAGGCTCGGGCCCGACGGCGCGCAAGAACGTGTGGACGTGCGAAGTGCCGGCGCCGACTTCCATGTCGATCGGCTGAAGCAGCGCGCAACCCTGTTTGTCCCAATAGGATTGCAGCGTCAGGATGATTTGCTGAAACGTGAGCATGTCGTGCCTTTCGAGGCAGGCGGCGTATGTGCCGCTGCGATGCCGGAAAACCGGCGGAATCGGGGCTCCCGTCCGGGCGGCCGATGCGCGGGCCGCGGCGACGGCCGCCGCTCGCGCGGTGAAAACGCTAGATTTTACCGGATTGGGGCTGGCTTGCGGCCGTCGCGGGGTGGGGTGGGGGTTCAGGGATTGGTCGCCGAAATCGAAGCGATCATTGCACAACGATGTCCAGCGTCTCGGCCTACTGAGGCTCCGCCCTGACGTGGCCCGACCGAACGCGGCCCGACCGATATACGAACCCCACCGCGATCAGCACGAACGAGACGGCGAGCACGAGGTTGTTCCCCAAGGTGATATAAGGCGTGCGTCCCGTCATGCCTTGCACCCTCGCTTCGATCTGCCCCGTCGTGAAAGCCGGTAGTTGCGCGCTTACGCGGCCTTTCGCATCGATCACCGCGGTGGTTCCCGTGTTCGTGGCCGCAAGCATCGGCCGCCCGGTCTCCAGCGTGCGCATGCGCGCCATCTGCAGGTGTTGATCGAGCGCGATCGTATCGCCGAACCAGGCAAGATTCGAAGCGTTCACGAGGATGCCGGCCGGCACGGCGGCCTCGCGCAGCCTGCGTGCGATCTCCTCGCCGAAGATGTCCTCGTAGCAAATGTCGACGTCGACCGGTTGGTCGCGGACGAAGAACGGATGTTGCACCGGTTTGCCGCGCGCGAGATCGCCGAGCGGGATGTTCATGAGCTGCACGAACCAGTGAAATCCCAACGGCACGAATTCGCCGAACGGCACGAGGTGGTGCTTGTCGTAGCGGTATAACTGCCGCGAGCCCGGTGTCACGCCGAAGAAGCTATTCGTCTCGTCGGTGTATCGCCCGTCGGGCCCGATCGAGGCGCCGAACGCGCCGATCAGCAGCGACGATCCGGTGTTGTCGGCAAAGCGGCGCAGCGTGTTTGCGAACGTCTCCGGAAACTGTTGCGGCAGCATCGGGATTGCCGTTTCAGGCGTCACGATGAGGTCCGCACCGTGCGAGGTGATCATCCGCTCGTACAGATCCAGCGCGTCGCGCACCCCGGCTTCGTCGAACTTCATCTCCTGTTTGACGTTGCCTTGGAGCAAACGGACGGTCACCGGCGCATTGCCGGGCCGTGTCCACGCCACATGCGAGAGCAGCGCGCCCACGCCTAGGGTGGCCAGCGCCACCAGCGCCGGACCGGCGATCGCCGCGCGGCGCCGCGGGATCGCGAACGCCGCCGCAACGCTCTGAACAATCAGCGCGCAGGTGAGCGCCAACAACCAGCCGACGCCATAGACCCCCACGATCGCCGAGAAACCCGCGAGCGGCCCTTCCACTTGCGCGTAGCCGCTTGCGAGCCAGGGAAAACCGGTGAACACGGTGCCGCGCAGCCATTCGCCGATCGCCCAGGCGCTCGCGAACGCCAAGGCCCCTCGCCAGGTCGGCAAATAGCGGCCTGCCTCGCGGGTGTCTTGAACTACTTGACTCGCGCGGCCCGCGCACAACGACCATAGCCCCGCCGAGAAAGCCGGATAGAGCGCCAAGTACAGCGAAAACAGCACCAGCGCCGCGCCGGCTAGCGGCGCCGGCATTTCGCCGTAGTGATGCATGCTGACATAGAGCCACCAGACGCCGGTGACGAGATTGCCGAAACCGAACGCGCCGCCGGTCAACGCGGCGCTGGCCCAGCCTCTCGTGCGCATGAGCCACGCGTAGAGCACGGCGATGATGCCGATTTCGAGCCAGCCGCCATGTGGCGTGGGGGCGAACGAGAGTGTGTTCAACGCGCCCAGCGCCAGCGCGGCGACGTAGTGCCAGCGCGAGATGGCACCCGGTCCGGTGGTCGTGGTCGAGGCAGCGGCGTAATGACGCAAGCGTGAGGTGATCGATTCGGCCATGGATACGCGGCTAGGGAAAAGCATGGAATCGGGACGGGGCGGAACGAGCGCTCGCCGCAGAGGCGAGTCTGCGCCCGCGCAGCCGAGGCGAGCGCCTCGGCGCGCCGGTTAGGTCTGAACGTGTTGCGCGTCGCGTTCGCGCTGGCCCGCGAGCGGGTCGCGCCGAACGAGCAGCATATGCACCTGGCGCGCGTCGCCGCGCAGGATTTCGAAGATCAGATCGTCGATCCGCACGCGCTCGCCGCGATGCGGTACCCGCCCGAAGTGATGCGTGACGAGGCCGCCGATGGTGTCGACCTCCTCGTCGGAGAACTGCGTGCCGAACGTCTCGTTGAACTGCTCAATCTCGGTCAGCGCGCGTACGCGATAGCGTCCGTCGGGCGAGGCGATGATATTGCCGCTTTCCTCGTCGAAGTCGTACTCGTCCTCGATATCCCCGACGATTTGCTCGAGCACGTCCTCGATCGTGATGAGTCCGGCCACGCCGCCGTATTCGTCGACGACGAGCGCAATATGATTTCGATTCATCCGGAAATCGTGCAGCAGGACGTTCAGCCGCTTCGCTTCCGGAATGAACACGGCCGGGCGCAGCATGCCGCGCACGTCGAACGATTCTTCAGCGTAATAACGCAGCAGGTCCTTTGCCAGCAGCACGCCGATGATGTTGTCGCGATTGCCCTCATAGACGGGGTAGCGCGAGTGCGCCTTTTCAAGGACGAACGGAATGAATTCCTCGGGACTGCATTCGATGTCGATGGCGTCCATTTGCGCGCGTGGCACCATGATGTCGCGCGCGCACAAATCGGCCACCTGAAAGACGCCCTCGATCATCGAGAGCGAATCGGCATCGATGAGGTTGCGTTCATGTGCGTCTTGCAGGATTTCGAGCAACTCGGCCCGCGATTCGGGCTCGGGCGAGATGAAATCGGTCAGGCGCTCGAGGAGCGAGCGTTTTTCGGTAGGCTTGTCGGTATGGCGTCGACTGGGATAGGCGTCGTTCATGGCGATGCGTCCGGGACGGCTGGACGCGTGGTCAACGAAAGAGTTAAGGATACACCACGCAAAAGCAGGACCATGACTGCCGATCGGCCTGCTAAAGTGCGCGACATGGACCGGTCCTGCCGCGCGAGGTGCCCCGAGGCGCGCCGGAGGCTGCCCTGTCACCGTTTTTACATCGTTTGCGCGAAAGAAATATGTCGGAAGAGTTTGAAGTGCGCGGGCCGCACGAAGAAGCGCTCGAACATGCCGGCCACGAGCACGGCCACCGTCACGAAAGCGGGCGCGCGCCGCTCGATCCGTTCGCGGGGCGCATTGCCGTCATGACGGCGATCCTCGCGACGATCGGTGCCGTTTTTTCGTATCAGGGCGGAGCAACCGAGGGCCTTGCGCTCTTTTACAAGAACGAAGCGGCGATCCGCAAGACCGAAGCGGCGAACCAATGGAGCTACTACCAGGCCAAGGGCGAGAAGCAAAATCTCGCCGAATTGGGGGCGGCGCTCACGGCGGCGGATCCGAAAGCCGGCGCGAAGTTCACGGCGGACGTCGCGAAGTACGCGCAGCAAAAGACGGCGATCCGGGCCCAGGCCGAAGCGCTCGAAAAGTCGGTCGCGCAAGCGGATGCCGCCAGCGAGCGGCAACTGCATCTGCACCACCGCTGGGCACAGGCGACGACGCTCACGCAAGTCGCCATCTCGCTCGCCGCCATTACGCTGCTGACGCGGCGCCGTTGGCTGCTCGGTGCCGCACTCGCCGTGGCCGGGTGCGGTACGCTCGTGGGCTTGGCGGCTTTCGCCGGATATTGAGCCGATCGGTCGAGCGACCGGCGAAGGGGCCGCGGGCGGCGTCAAACGCAGCGCCGGAGCAGCGCTTCCAGCGCGCGGTCGGGCATGCCGCATTCGCGCAGCGCTTCGACGGTGCGGCAGACGTAGTCGAGCGTGGTGCCGTAACGGCCCCGCGCGCAGGCGAGCACGGCCTTGACGACGTCGTCCGTGAGCTTGCCCGTATAGGTCGGCACGTCGCGGCGCATCACGAACGCGAGCGCTTGCACGCGGCGTCCGTCCGAGAGCCAGCACGGCAGCCAAGCAGGCCGGTAGGAGCCCATCGGCATCTCGCGCCGCCATAACGCTTGCAAATGCGGCCCGGCGCCTTCGCCTTCCAAGCGAAACGCCATGCCGGTGCACGAGCCGCCGCGATCGAGCGCCAAGACGAGTCCGGGCTGCTCGGGCGTGCCGCGGTTCACGCGCGACCACAGATACAGGCCCCGGTGATAACCGCGTACGCGTGCCCGCACGGTTTCCGCCGCGGGCATGCCGGGATTCCAAATCAACGAGCCATAGCCGAACAGCCATAGGTCGCTCGTACCGTCCCACCGGCTCATGGCTTTAGCGAGGGATTCGGCGAGTTCGCGATCGTCCAGCAAGCGCGCTTCGCCGAGCGCGGGCGGGTAGCCTGGGCAGACGGGTGAGAGCGAAGCGGGGGGCTGGATGGTTTCGGACATCGTGCGGGCCGCTAGTGGGATCGGGATCGATCTCCATACGGGTCGGCGAAGCCGAGGCGGGCGAGGATTTCCGTCTCGAGCGCTTCCATTTCCTGCGCCTCGTCGTCGTTCTCGTGATCGTAGCCCTGCGCATGGAGCGTGCCGTGCACGATCATGTGCGCGTAATGGGCGCCGAGCGTTTTGCCTTGTTCCGCGGCCTCGCGTTCGATCACGGGGCAGCACAGTACGAGGTCGCCGCTGACCGGGTCGTCCTCGCGCTCCGCGTAGGCGAACGTCAGTACGTTCGTGGCGTAGTCTTTGCCGCGATAGGTGCGGTTCAGAACGCGGCCTTCCTCGGCATCGACCAAACGCACCGTCAATTCGCCGTCGGCGAGCAGTGCCGCCTTGACCCAACTCGCGACGTTGGCGCGCGACACCACCGCCTTATGTTCGGGAAAGGCTTTGGCGGCGGGAAACTGCAAGCTCAGTTTCAATTTCGGCGCGGGTGTCTTCTCGTTCATTCGTCGGTTCGATCCGGAGCGTCAGCGGCCGTCGATCGGCGCCGCATCGTCTTTTTTCGCGTGCTTGTCGTACGCTTCGACGATGCGGGCCACGAGCGGATGGCGCACCACGTCGGCGCTCGTGAAGCGCGTGAGCGCGATACCGCGTACGTTCGACAGCACCTGCTGCGCTTCGATGAGGCCGCTCTTGGCGCCGCGCGGCAAATCGACTTGCGTCGTATCGCCGGTCACCACCGCTTTCGACCCGAAGCCGATCCGCGTGAGGAACATCTTCATCTGCTCGGGCGTCGTGTTCTGCGCTTCGTCGAGGATGATGAACGCGTGGTTCAGCGTGCGGCCGCGCATATAGGCGAGGGGAGCGATCTCGATCATCTGCCGCTCGAACATTTTCGCGGTCTTGTCGAAGCCGAGCAGGTCGTAGAGCGCATCGTAAAGTGGGCGCAGATACGGATCGACCTTTTGCGCGAGGTCGCCCGGCAAGAAGCCCAGGCGCTCGCCGGCTTCCACCGCGGGGCGGGTCAGGACGATGCGTTTGACCTGGTCGCGCTCGAGCGCGTCGACGGCGCAGGCCACCGCGAGATAGGTCTTGCCGGTGCCCGCGGGCCCGACGCCGAACGTCACGTCGTGCGACACGATCTGCTTCAGATATTCGCGCTGCGCGGGCGTGCGTCCGCGCAGATCGGCGCGCCGCGTGTAAAGCTTCGGTCCGAGTTCCTCGGCGTCTTCGTCGTCGAGGCCGGCCGGTTCGTCGAACGGATGATCCGGGTCATAGCGCCCCGAGTCGGCGTCGTCCTGCTGCGCGCCGCGATTGGCGGGATGGCGCGCCTCGACGAGCGCGAGCTGGATGTCGTCGACCGACAGCGGATCGCGCGCGCGGTTGTAGAAGTTTTCGAGCGCGCCTAGTGCGAGCTTCGCACCGCGTCCGCGGATCGAGATGCGATGGCCGCGCCGCTGCAGCGTGACGTCGAGCGCCTGCTCGATTTGCCGCAGATTCTCGTCGAGCGGCCCGCACAGGTTGGCAAGGCGCGTGTTGTCTTCGCGCGGCGCGGTAAATTCCAGGGACGGTGCGGTCTTCAAGGCGAAAGTGGTTTCCTTAAGCGAGTTCCGGCTGCGGCACGAGCACGAGTTCGCCGCGCAGCGAGTGCGGATAAGCGCGCGTGATGCGCACGTCGATCATCTGGCCGATCAGCCGCGCGTGCGAAGCGACGGGCGCCGGGAAGTTCACGACACGGTTGTTGGCCGTGCGGCCGGCGAGTTCGGTCGGATCCTTGCGCGCGGGGCGCTCGACCAAGATGCGCTCGACGTTGCCGACCATCGATTCGCTGATGCGCACGACGTTGGCGTCGATGGTGGCCTGCAGGTGTTGCAAGCGTTCGAGTTTCACTTCGCGCGGCGTGTCGTCGTGCAAGTTCGCGGCCGGCGTGCCGGGGCGCGGACTGTAGATGAACGAAAAACTCGTGTCGTAGCTCATTTCGTGCACGAGCGCCATCGTCTTGTCGAAGTCGCTTTGCGTCTCGCCCGGGAACCCGACGATGATATCGGTCGATAGCGAGAGGTCGGGCCGGATCGCGCGCAGGCGGCGGATCACCGATTTGTACTCGAGCACCGTATAGCCGCGCTTCATCGCCATCAAGATGCGATCGGAGCCGTGCTGCACGGGCAGATGCAGGTGCGAAACGAGCTTGTCGACCTTCGCGTAGACGTCGATCAAGCGCTGCGTGAATTCCTTCGGATGCGAGGTCGTATAACGGATCCGCTCGATGCCGGGAATCTCGGCGACGTATTCGATCAGCGTCGCGAAATCGGCAATCTCACCGGCGCCGGCCGTCAGCGCGCCACGATAGGCGTTCACGTTCTGGCCGAGCAGGGTGACTTCGCGCACGCCTTGATCGGCGAGCCCGGCGATTTCGGTCAGCACGTCGTCGAGCGGGCGCGACACTTCGTCGCCGCGCGTGTAGGGCACGACGCAGTAGCTGCAGTACTTGCTGCAGCCTTCCATGATCGAGACGAACGCGCTCGGGCCGTCCACTCGCGCGGGCGGCAGATGGTCGAACTTTTCGATTTCAGGAAACGAGATATCGACTTGCGAGCGGCCGCTGGCACGGCGCGCATCGATCATCTGCGGCAGGCGGTGCAGCGTCTGCGGGCCGAAGACGAGATCGACGTAGGGCGCGCGCGCCACGATCGCGGCGCCTTCCTGGCTCGCCACGCACCCGCCCACGCCGATCAGCAGATCGGGCTTCGCTTCTTTGAGCTCGCGGACGCGGCCTAGGTCGGAAAACACCTTCTCTTGCGCCTTTTCGCGCACCGAGCAGGTATTGAAGAGGATGACGTCAGCGTCTTCGGGGGAATCCGTCTTGACGAGTCCTTCGGCGGCGCCGAGTACGTCGACCATCTTGTCGGAGTCGTACTCGTTCATCTGGCAGCCAAAGGTTTTTACATAAACTTTCTTGGTCATGAAGCTCGCCGTTCGCAGTGGTTGACCTGGGGGCGCGGGTAGTTCGATGCGCGAAGCGCGGCGAAACCTTCGCCGCAGAAACCTTCGCCGCATAACCGGACATTATAGCCTCTTGAGCGTTCGCGCTCGCGGTGCGGCTGGCGCGCTCAATCGCGCAGGCCCGGCAGGGTCGGCCAACGGTGCTCCACCTCGCGGAACCGCTCGATCAGAAAGTCGAGCAACGCGCGTACGCGCGGCGGGCGGTAGCGGTTGCGGTGGAACAACGCATGCAGGGGCGTATCGGGCGCATAACGCCATTCGGGCAACACAATGCGCAAACGACCGGCACGCAGGTCCGCGTCGATATCCCAAAGCGACTTCAAAACGATCCCGTGGCCGTCGATTGCCCACATGCGGGTGACCGCGCCGTCGTTCGTTTCGCGCGAAATCTCGAGCGGCACCGTATAGGTTTCCGTCTCCTCGCCGCGCACGAAGCGCCATTCGTTGAGCGGGCCGGATGCGATCGTGAGCACGACGCATGGAAACCGCGCCAGGTCGGCAGGCGAGTGCGGCTCGCCATGCCGAGCCACATAGTCCGGGGACGCGACGAGCACGCGGCGGTTCGTCGCGAGCAGCCGTGCGATCAGCGACGTGTCCTCGCGCGGCGCACCGAAACGGATCGCGAGATCGATATCGTCGTGCAGCAGATTCGAGACCGAATCGGACAGCGTCAGCGCGAACGTCACCTCGGGGTAACGCACGTTGAACTCGTCGAGCCAGCCCATCAGTACGGCGCGGCCGAAGTCGGACGTGGTCGAGATACGAATCTTGCCGCGCACGACGGTGCTGCCTGCCTGCAATTGCGCCTCGGCATCGTCGAGCGCCTCCAGCGCGCGCATGCAGTGCCGCAGATAGAGGCGGCCTTCGTCGGTCAGGCGAAGCTGGCGCGTCGTGCGCTCGACGAGCCGCGTGGACAGCGACGCCTCCAGCTTGGCCAGCCGCGCGCTTGCCGCGGCCGGCGTGAGGCCGAGTTGTCTGCCGGCGGCGGAAATGCCGCCGAGCCGCGCCGCCTCGACGAAGAGGCGGATGTCGCCGAGTCGATCCATGGGTTAGCCATCCCCTCGGCCGGCTTGCTCGTGTCGGGCTATGCGCTCGGCGTCGCGGCCGGCGCGCCCGTGCTGGCCGTCCTCACGAGCAAGCTGCCGCGCAAGGCGGCATTGCAGGCGCTGATGCTCGTGTTCATTGTCGGCAATGTGCTGTGCGCCGTCGCGGGTGACTACCGGATGCTCATGATCGCGCGCGTCGTTACGTCGTTCGCGCACGGGTCGTTCTTCGGCATCGGAGCCGTCGTCGCCGCCTCGCTCGTCGCGCGCGAAAAACAAGCCAGCGCGATCGCACTGATGTTCACGGGGCTCACGCTCGCCAACGTCCTCGGCGTACCGTTCGGCACGTTCGTCGGCCAAGGGTGGGGCTGGCGCGTCACGTTTTGGATCGTGGCGGGTCTCGGCGTGTTCGCGCTCGCGGGGATTAGCGCGCTCGTGCCGAATCGGCACGACTCGGGGCCGGTTGGGCTGGCCAGCGAAGTGCGCGTGCTGAAGGATCCGCAGGTATGGCTCGCGCTCGCGATGACCGTGCTCGGCTTCGGCGGCGTGTTCGTCGTCTTCACCTATATCGCACCGATCCTCGAACAGATCAGCGGTTTCTCGCCGCGCGCCGTCACGCTGATTCTCGTGCTGTTCGGCGCGGGCCTGACGGTCGGCAACGTCGTAGGCGGCAAGCTGGCCGATCGCGCGCTGATGCGCTCGCTCATGGGCATTCTCATCGCACTCGCGCTCGTCATGGCCGTATTCGCGAAGACGAGCCATGCGCCCGTGGCCGCGGCGATCACCGTGTTCGTTTGGGGCATTGCGGCGTTCGCGACGGTTCCCCCGCTGCAAATGCGCGTCGTCGAAAAGGCGAGCCACGCGCCGCACTTGGCGTCGACGCTCAATATCGGCGCATTCAACGTAGGCAACGCGCTCGGTGCTTGGCTCGGCGGCTTGGCGCTGACGCACGGCGCGGGGCTCGACGCCCTGCCTTGGGTTGCCGTTGCCGTCACGATCGCGGCGCTTTTAGTCACCGCGCTCGCCGCGAATCTCGATCGCCGCGGCACTCCCGCGTCGCCGGCCACGCCGCAGGGCGCGTCGTCCTGTTAATTGAGCAAGAGCCCGCGCGAGGCCGGGGGCTTTGGCTGCAACGGTTCCTGGCCTCGTGTATGCTTGTTTCGACCGGCTTGAAAGCCGGTCTTATATATCTAGTGCGTCTTCAGGGCGGGGTGAAATTCCCCACCGGCGGTATGCCGGCCATGTATTCCATGTGCCGGCGAGCCCGCGAGCGCCCGCAAGCGAGAATAGCCGGTACCGGCTCCTCGCGCGGGGTCAGCAGATCTGGTGCGATGCCAGAGCCGACGGTTACAGTCCGGATGAAAGAAGATGCGCAGACTGCCTCGTTCGCCGTCTCGCTCGGCCCGGCATGGTTTGCCGTGCCCGCGGCGTAGGCGCTCGTGCCGTTTGCGATGCCCTGAAACGTTTTTCGCTATTTTTCTCTCGCGAGGAGCGTTTCATATGTCCTTACCCGTTTCCACGGCCACCGCCGAACTTCCCTTCCTCGACCCCGCATCGGTCCCGCCGCGTATCGCCGCGGCACTTGCCGCATTGCGCGAAGGCCGCGCCGTCGTCTTGCAGGACGACCACGACCGCGAAAACGAGGCCGATCTGATCGTTGCCGCGGAGCGCTTGAGCGTCGAGACGATGGCGCTGTTGATCCGCGAGTGCAGCGGCATCGTCTGCCTATGCCTGCCCGAGGAAAAAATCCGCGCGCTCGAGTTGCCGCCGATGGTCGAGCAAAACGAAAGCCGTCACGGGACGGCCTTCACCGTCTCGATAGAGGCGCGCCACGGCGTGAGCACGGGCGTCTCGGCCGCCGACCGCGTGACGACGATTCGCGCCGCGATTGCCGAGGGCGCCAAGCCCGCGGACATCGTGCGTCCTGGGCACGTGTTTCCATTGCGCGCGCAACGAGGCGGCGTGCTTGCGCGCCGCGGCCATACCGAGGGCACGGTCGATCTCGCCGTGCTGGCTGGGCTGTCGCCGGCGGGCGTGCTGTGCGAGCTCATGAACGAGGATGGGACGATGACGCGCGGCGCCGAGGTCGAGCGCTTCGCGGCAAAGCACGCATTGCCGATGCTGACGATCGAGGAACTCGTCGAATTCCGGCGTACGCTGGCGGCCGCGCGCGAGCGCGATTGCTGCGCCAACGAGGCGTAAGCCGCCGCGACGCCGGCTGCGACGCCCTAAGACAGCAGTTGCCCGAACTCGCCGCGCAATCCCGCCGCGATCATCGCGGGCAATTGCTCCATGCGCTCGATGATGCGCGTCACGCCCAAGTTGCGCAGCACGCGCGCATAGCCCGCGGGCACGTGGCTCGCCCCGACGAACGCGATCGTCTTCATGCCCGCGGCCCGTGCCGCGGACAGTCCCGTCACGCTGTCTTCCACGACGAGGCACCGCTCGGGCGCGACGCCCAATTCGCGCGCCGCATGCAAGTAGACGTCGGGGTGCGGCTTGGGCCGGGCGACCTGCTCGGCGCTGAATACGCGAGGTCCGAAGACATCGGCGAGTCCGACGCGCGAGAGCGAAGCGGCGATCCTATGCAGGCGGCTGTTGGAGACGACGGCCGCCGGCAGCGGTACTTGCGCGAGCGCATCGCGCACGCCCGCGATCGGCGCGAGCGATTCCTTCAATTGCGCCTCGACCTCGCGCTCGACGCCGGCCAGGAAGTTCTCCGGGAGGGTGATTTGAAATCGTTTTTCGAGGTCGGCGAGGAAGGTCGAGGTACGCTGACCGAAAGCCAGATGGGCGACGCCGCCGAAGTCGATGCTGGGAAACTTGGCCGATAGGGCGCGTAGCAACACCCGCTCGGCAATCACTTCACTGTCGACGAGCACGCCGTCGCAGTCGCAAATGAGATGGTCGAACATGAAAAAAATGGCGCGCGCTCGGTAGCCGGCCTAACCCCGCAGCGCACTTTGTTGTGTAATGAGACGCCAATGATACGGTCATTGGCGTCTTGGCGCTGTTTTTCTTCGTTCGATTCCCACTGTCACGGACGTCAACCGCGCTTCTCCGGTTGCCGCAGCGCCACTCCCGGCGCTGGTTTGGCACCGATGCGGCATGCCGCCGCATCGGGTCGGGCGCGGTGATGCGTCCTGGCTTAGTGCGCGTGCACGTACACCCACGATGCCATCGCGCCGCCCATCAGCGGGCCGAACACGGGCACCCAAGCGTAGCGCCAGTCGCTGCCGCGCTTGCCGGGGATCGGCAACAGCGCATGCATGATGCGAGGCGCGAGGTCGCGCGCGGGGCTCATCGCATAGCCCGTCGGGCCGCCGAGCGAGATGCCGATGCCGAGCACGAGCAGGCCGACCGGCAACGCGTCGAGCGCGCCGAGCCCCACCTGCGGCGAGGCCAGATAGAGCACGCCGAGAATCAGGACGAACGTGCAGATCATTTCCGTCAGCACGTTTTGCGGGATGCTGCGAATCGCGGGCGCCGTGCAAAAGCAGGCGAGCTTGATATCGGCATCTTCGGTCGTCGAGAAATGCTGACGGTAAGCGAGCCATACGAGGAACGCGCCGGCCATGCCGCCGAGCATTTGCGCGGTAATGTAGCCGCCCACCTTGGCCCAAGCGAATTTACCGGCGAGCGCGAGGCTGACCGTGACCACGGGGTTCAGATGCGCGCCGCTGAACGAGGCCGTCACATAGACGGCGACGAACACGGCCATGGCCCATCCCCAAACGATGACGATGAGGTCGGCGCCCTTGCCCTTGGTGCGCGCGAGCAGCACGTTGGCGACGGCGCCGTTGCCGAGCAGCACGAGCAGCGCCGTGCCGAGAAATTCCGCGATGAGTGGTGACATGTTTGTCCGTCTCCTGGATAACTATTGTTGGTCGAGCGTTGGTCGATTTGGTCGAATGGTTTTGGCGCGGCCGGGGCAGTGGCATGCGCGACGCGTGTGATCTCGCCTGCCCGGCCCCGAGGCCGCATTCGGTGATTACGCGTCGGCCCAGGCCTTGGCGGCGTTGATCGCGCGCTGCCAGCCCGAGATGCACTGCTGCACGCCTGCCTGCTCCATTGCCGGCGAGAAGCGCCGGTCGAGCTGCCATTGGCTTTCGAGTTCGCCCACGTTGTTCCAATAGCCGACCGCCAGGCCCGCGAGGTAGGCGGCGCCGAGCGCCGTCGTCTCGCTGATGCGCGGGCGCACCGTGCCGACGCCGAGCAGGTCCGATTGGAACTGCATGAGCAAGTTGTTCGCACAGGCGCCGCCGTCCACACGCAACTCGCCGATCTTGATGCCGGAATCGGCTTCCATCGCTTTAAGCACGTCGAGCGATTGATAGGCGATCGAATCGAGCGCCGCGCGGGCGATGTGCGCGCTCGTTGTGCCGCGCGTCACGCCGAACAGCGTGCCGCGCGCGCGCGGATTCCAGTGCGGCGCGCCGAGGCCGGCGAAAGCGGGCACGAGATAGACGCCGTCGCAATGTTCGACGCTGCCCGCCAGCGCTTCGATCTCCGATGCGCTCTTGATGATGCCCAGGCCGTCGCGCAGCCATTGCACCACCGCGCCCGCGATGAAGATGCTGCCTTCGAGCGCGTAGTTCACTTCGTTACCGATCTTCCAGGCCAGCGTCGTGACGAGGTTGTTCTTGGACTCGATCGGCTTTTCGCCGGTATTCATCATCAAGAAGCAGCCCGTGCCGTAGGTGTTCTTGACCATGCCCGACTTCGTGCACATTTGGCCGAACAGCGCGGCTTGCTGGTCGCCGGCGATACCCGCGAGCGGGATTTTCGAGGCGAACACGGTGGTGACCGTGTTGCCGTAGATTTCCGACGAAGCGCGCACCTCGGGCAGCATGCTGCGCGGAATGTCCAGCGCCTCGAGCAAGTCGTTGTCCCACTGCAGCGTGTGAATGTTGAACAGCATCGTGCGCGACGCGTTCGTGACGTCGGTGATGTGCTGCGCGTGCTTGGTGAAGTTCCAGACGAGCCAGCTATCGACGGTGCCGAACGCGAGCTTGCCTTGCTTGGCCTTTTCGCGCGCGCCATCGACGTTGTCCAGGATCCAGCGGATCTTGGTGGCCGAGAAGTAGGCGTCGATCGGCAGGCCCGTTTTGGCCCGCACCTTTTCCTCGAGGCCTTGCGCTTTCAGTTGATCGCACAGGCCGGCCGTGCGGCGGTCTTGCCACACGATCGCGTTGTAGATCGGCTGGCCCGTCTCGCGGTCCCAGACGATCGTCGTTTCGCGTTGGTTCGTGATGCCGATCGCGGCGATCGACGTGCCGTTCAAGCCCGCGCGCGTCACGGCCTCGGCCGCGACGCCGGCTTGCGTCGACCAGATCTCTTGCGGATCGTGCTCGACCCAGCCCGGTTGCGGATAGATCTGACGGAATTCTTTTTGCGCGACCGAGACGATGTTGCCCTTGCGATCGAACAGCATCGCGCGCGAACTCGTGGTGCCTTGGTCAAGCGCAAGGATGTATTGATCCTGCATTGTCTCTTCTCCATGTGTTGTCGTGATGGACAGCGCTCGTCGGGCGAGCGGCTCCGGGGTACTACGGGTCTTGCGGGTACTGCCAATCGCGTTTGTTGAGCGCCGGGCGATCAGCCCGTCATAGCCGATGAGGCGCTCGCCGCGCGTTCGACGGGCGAGCGCGCGAACCAGTCATCGATATCGCGGGTCACGTCGTCTTTCGTGCCCGGCTTCAAGTGCAGGCCGATTTTCGAGCGGCGCCAGAGTACGTCGTGCGCATCGCGCGCCCACTCGACATCGCGCAAGTAGCGCAATTCCCGTTCGAACAAACCGGGCGCGAATTCGCGGCCGAGTTCGGCCAGACTCGTGGCGCCGCCGAGCACTTTGCGCGCTCGCGTGCCGTATGCGCGGGCGTAGCGCCGGGCCACGTCGGCCGGCAGCCACGGATGCTCGCCGGCGAACTTGGCCGCGAACGGTTCGAATTTGGCATGCGCGATATCGCCGCCGGGCAGCGGCGCGCGCGCCGTCCAGGCGCCCTTGGCGACGGGCACGACCGAGGCCAGGCGATCGACCGCTTCTTCCGCGAGCTTGCGGAACGTCGTGATCTTGCCGCCGAAGACCGAGAGCAGCGGGGCTTCGCCGGGATTGGCATCGAGTTCGAGCCGGTAATCGCGCGTGACGGCGGAGGGGTTGTCGGCCCCTTCCTCCTCGAGCAGCGGACGCACGCCCGAGTAGGTCCAGCAGACGTCCGCCGGCGTGATTTTTTTCTTGAAGTAGCGGTTGATCGATTCGCACAGATAGCGCGTTTCGTCTTCGTCGATTGCGACGACGGACGGGTCGCCGCGATATTCGACGTCCGTGGTGCCGATCAGCGTGAACTCGCGCTCGTACGGGATCGCGAAAATGATCCGCTTATCGGGGTTTTGAAAGATGTAGGCGTGATCGTGATCGAACAGGCGCCGCGTGACGATGTGGCTGCCCTTGACGAGCCGCACGCTGTGATGGGCGCCGCGGCCGAGCGCGTCGTGCAGCAACTGGCCCACCCACGGGCCCGCCGCGTTCGCGATCGCCCCGGCGCGCACGTTGATCTGCGAGCCGTCGGCGCGCTGCAACTGCGCGTGCCACTCGCCGCCCGCGCGCACGGCGCTCAGGAGCTTGGTGCGCGTGAGCACGGTCGCGCCGCGTTCGCAGGCGTCGAGCGCATTCAGAACCACGAGGCGCGCATCGTCGACCCAGCCGTCCGAGTAGACGAAGCCGCGCGTGATCGAATCGACGAGCGGCGCGCCGGCCGGATGGCGGCGCATGTCGATCCCGCGCGAGCCTGCGAGCAGTTCGCGCCGCGCGAGATGATCGTAAAGGAACAGCCCCGCGCGAATCAGCCAGGCCGGGCGCAGATTGGGCATGTGCGGCATCACGAAACGCAGCGGCCACATGATGTGCGGCGCCGCGCGCAGCAACGTTTCGCGCTCTTGGAGCGCCTTGCGGACGAGCCCGAATTCCTTGTACTCGAGGTAGCGGAGTCCGCCATGAATCAGTTTCGTGCTCGAGGAGGAGGTATGGGAGGCCAGATCGTGCTGCTCGACGAGCAGCACGGACAAGCCGCGTCCCGCGGCGTCGCGTGCGATGCCCGCGCCATTGATCCCGCCGCCCACGACGAGCAGATCGTATCGGCTGCCTTGCGTCACTTCGCTGTCCCCTCTGATGCCTACCGGCTATCGTCTAAATAAACCGAACCTATCAATGTTCGTTTGCGAAATCTAACGAACATATTCGAAAAAGTAAAGGGCGCGTTTAGGGTTCGTATTCGAACGACGCATGCGCGAGCCGCTGAAACGGCTGCGCGGAGCGGCTAACATCTCGGAAACGACGACGAGGTGCGCGATGCGAGGATGGAAGTGGGCGGCGGTGTGCGCGGGGACGGTAGCGCTGACGGCATGTGCCGGCTTGCTGCCGGGCGGCTCCAGTTTCGCGACGCTGCGCGCGGGCTGCGGCGCCGAAACCGACTACGGCGCGGATGGCCAAGCGGTCTACTCGACGCTCTTCGACGCCTACGTGGCCTATCGCCACAGGCGCTTATCGCAGGCGGATTACTGTGCGTTCGAGGGCGACATGGCCAGCCACTATCGCATGCGAACGGCGGGGGGCTCCGATGCGCAGCGCGCATGGGCCGAGTACCTCAACGCCCAGCGGGTGAAGGCGATCGATTGGCGCGCCGCCGTGGATCCGACATTGCGCGGAGGGTAGGCGCGGCGCGAACGCAAACCCGCCGTGGCGAGGCGGCTCGCCAAACGGGACTCGCGCGGCACGCCAAGCGTCCGCGCGCTGCGTCGAAAGAGAGGCGAAGCTAGGAAAAGCGTTTGATCGCGCGGATCGCCGAGTCGCCCGACTCGGTCAGCCGCCATTGTTGATGCCCGGACCCCAGGCTCTCGAGCCGCACGAGTTGTTGCTCGAGGAGGGCGTCGAGTTCTTCACGGTCCATATCGACTTGGTTCGGAGCGTCCTTGACGAGTAGCAACGTGGCGAATTCATGCGGACTCAGCATTGTTCTCTCCATGGGCAATCGGATTGCCTCGGCAACGGCTGCTCGGCTGCCGTGCGCTCAACCTATCGGGAATAGGAAAGCGATGGCCTGGCACGCGCTCGCTGGAGCGAGATAACGCGTGCTTCGGGGAACTGGAGTGTAGTCAAGCGCCCGTTCATATCCAAATCGTCCCCTGAAAATTTTCCGTTTGACAACGGTGCCTCGGGGAAGCGGTTCGGTTCCGGCGCGAATTCCGCGAAATTACTTTAGGTTTCGCGTGCGACGCAGCATGGAATAAGGCGCCGCCCGTTCACTCCGACGCGGCGACGTACACCTGAGTGCCGGCCGCCGCGAGCGTCTCGGCCATCTCGGGCGGCGCCGGTTGATCGGTGAAGAGGGCGTCGATTTGACTGAGATGGCCTTGCCGCACCAAGGCGGGACGGCCGAACTTCGAGTGATCGGCTGCCAGAAACACGGTTCGCGCGTGCTCGATAATCGCTTCGGCCACGCGGACCTCGCGCGTGTCGAAATCGCGCAGCGTGCCGTCGAGCTCGATGCTCGAGGTGCCGATGATCGCGAAATCGACCTTGAACTGACGGATGAACTCGATGGCCAGTTCGCCTACGATGCCCTTGTCCCAAGGGCGTACGATGCCGCCTGTGACGAGCACTTCGCACTCGGGATAGCCGCTCATCATATTGGCGACGTTCAGGTTGTTCGTGATCACGCGCAGGCCCCGATGCCGGTTCAGCGCGCGCGCGACTTCCTCGGTGGTCGTCCCGAGGTTGATGAACAGCGAGGCTTGGTCGGGAATATGCGTGGCGACGAGCGTGGCGATGCGGCGCTTTTCGTCGTGGAACATGCGTTGGCGCGCCGTGTACGAGACGTTCTCCGAACTCGTCGGCAGGCTGGCGCCGCCGTGATAGCGGCGCAGCAGGTTCATATCGGATAGCCAGTTCACGTCGCGGCGGATCGTCTGCGGCGTCACGGCGAAATGCGAGGCCAAGTCGTCGACCGTCACGAAGCCGTCGCGCTGCACCCAATCGAGCAATTCCTGTTGGCGGGCGTTCAGGCTCAAGCGGGGGTCTCGGCTCATGGCGTGCGTGGGCAGGGCAGTCAAAGGAAAGCTATTGTAAAACCTTCCAGCATCGGCCTTTTGGTAAAAGAAACGTTTTCAGAGCGAGAAACCGACATGAACCGCTTCGACTGGCACAACCCGTATCCCACCCCGCGCCTGCCCGTATTCGCCCGCAACGTCGTCTCGACCTCGCATCCGCTTGCGGCGCAAGCGGGGCTGCAGGTGCTATGGCAAGGCGGCAACGCGGTGGATGCGGCGATCGCCGCGGCGGCCGCATTGACGGTCGTCGAGCCCGTCTCCTGCGGGCTTGGAGGCGATGCGTTCGCGCTCGTCTGGGACGGCGCGAAGCTGCACGGATTGAATGCATCGGGCGTGGCGCCGGCGGCCTGGAACCTCGAATACTTCAAGGAGCGCTACGGCGAGGCCGGCGGCCTTGCGCGGCAGCCGAAGCGCGGCTGGGATACGGCGACGGTGCCGGGCGTCGTGGCGGGCTGGGAGGCGCTGCATGCCAAATTCGGGCTGTTGCCGTTCGGCGATCTCATGGTGAGCGCCATCGATATCGCCGAGCGCGGCCACGCGGTGGCCAGCATCGTCGCGCAAAAGTGGGCGGCCGCCGTGCCCGAGTTGCGCGATCAACCGGGTTTTGCCGGCACGTTCATGCCGTATGGACGCTCGCCGCTCGTGAGCGAACTCGTGCGTTTGCCCGACCATGCGCGCACGCTGCGGCTTTTGGCGGCGAAGGGCGCGCGCGAATTTTACGAGGGCGAGCCGGCGCAGCGGATCGCCGCCTATGCGCGCGAGGGTGGGGGCGCAATGACCGCCGAAGACCTGGCCGCATACCGGCCGCTCTGGGTGGAGCCGATCGGCAAGGACTACCGCGGTTACACCGTGCATGAAATTCCGCCGAATGGCCAAGGCATCGCCGCGTTGATCGCCCTCGGGATTCTCGAGCGGTTCGATTTGCCCGCACTGCCGCGTGACGGCATCGATTCGCAGCACTTGCAGATCGAGGCGATGAAACTCGCGTTCGCGGACGTCTACCGTTACGTGGCCGACCCGAGCGCAATGGAGGTGACGCCCGAGCAGATGCTCGACGACGCGTACCTCGCCTCCCGTGCTGCGCTGATCGATCCGCAGCGGGCCACGCATTTCGCCTTCGGCATGCCGAAGGCGGGCGGCACCGTCTATCTCACGGCCGCCGACGAGCGCGGCATGATGGTGAGCTTTATCCAATCGAACTACATGGGCTTCGGCTCGGGGGTGGTCGTGCCCGGTACCGGCATTGCCCTGCAAAACCGCGGTTGCGGGTTTTCGATGGATCCTCGCTCGCCGAACGTCGTAGCCGGCGGCAAGCGTCCGTTTCACACGATTATTCCGGCGTTCGTGACCGAGCGCGTGAACGGCCGGCAGGTGCCGGTCATGAGCTTCGGCGTGATGGGCGGCGACATGCAGCCGCAGGGACACCTGCAATCGATCGTGCGCATGCTCGATTACGGGCAGCAGCCACAAGCGGCTTGCGATGCGCCGCGTTGGAAGGTCAATCGCGATTTCACGCTCGATATCGAATCGACGTTCGACCGCGGCGTCGCGCGCGCCCTCGAGGCGCGCGGCCATCGAATCAAGGCGATCGACGATCCCTATATGGATTTCGGTTCGGGGCAATACATCTGGAAGCTGTCCCACGACGAACCCGAGCGAGGCTACGTGGCCGCGAGCGATACGCGGCGCGACGGCTTAGCCGCCGGGTTTTGAGCGCTGCGCCTCGTAATATCTTGTAATTCGAATCTATCCTCAAAATAGTCGGTAATGCGGTCGTTTCTCCCGTTCACGGGCTTTTCGGAACCGTCCTTGCTCGTGACGGTCTGTTCACAGTGAAAGCAGTGTCGCGGGACTCCGGCTAAGATTCGGAGAGATAAGTTCAACCACATTCAACGTACCGCATCCCGTCGTCCGCAATGAATTATTGCGCGTGGGTGGACCGCGCAATGCGGGTGAACGGATGCGGTTTTTGGAGCGCAACGTCATGACTCTCGACTCCGACCACGTGATGCCCTGGCGCATCGAAGACATCGACCTGACACGCATCGACCGCCAGCGTGCCGCCGCGAACGAGGATTTATTGCTGCTTCTGTGCGCGGCCTCTTTCATCGAGAGCGGCACCGACCTCTATACGAGCAACCTGACCGACTACTTTCACGGCGACCCGGAAGTATCGGCCTGGTTGAACCGCGAATGGGAGCCCGAAGAGCTCCAGCACGGGCGGGCGCTCAAAGCGTATATCGCGTACGTCTGGCCCGAATTCGATTGGGATACGGCCTTCCGCAACTTCTTCGACGAGTATTCCAAGACGTGTTCGGTGGAGGAGTTCGAGAAAACGCGCGCGCTCGAAATGGTGGCGCGATGCGTCGTCGAAACGGGCACGGCCACGCTTTACCGCGCCATCAACGAATGCTCGGACGAGCCGGTCCTCAAGGAGATCACCGACCATATCCGCAGCGACGAAGTGCGCCACTACAAGCACTTTTTCAAGTACTTCAAAAAGTACAACGTGATTGAGGGCAATGGACGCCTTGCCGTACTCGGCGCCCTCATGCGCCGCGTGATGGAGATCAAGAGCGAGGATTCGGAGATCGCGCTGCGTCACGTGTTCGCGATCCGTTATCCCGAACGCGTGCACGATTCGGCCTACAACCGCGAACGCGCGGCACGGATCAATTCGCTCGTGCGGCGTAATTTGTCCGCCGATATGTGCGTGAAGATGCTGCTCAAACCACTCGATATTCCCGCGCGGATCCAGTCCGGCGTGCACTATCCGCTCGCCAAGGTCGCGCAGCATGTCTTCTTCCGTTGAGAGCGCGGTGCGCGCGCTCGAGCAGCGCACCTATGACGAATGGCCGCCCGCGTTGCGGGCCCTGTTCGACGGCTCGGCACTGAGTTCGAAAGTGGGCTTTACGGCGTCGCTGATCACGAGCGACGCCGCGGGGCATTTGCGTACGTCGCTGCTTGGGATCGGCGAGCTATACGTTCCGGATTCGCGCACCATCGCGTTCGCGTTGTGGCCGAGTTCGCGCGCGGCACGCTCGCTGGCCGGCTCGAACGATAGCGGGGACGTCAGCCGCGGACATCGGCGCGTGCAAGCGGCGCTCGCATTTGTGCATGACGGCGCGTTTCACCAAGTGCAACTGGCCGTCGAGGCGTTGCCGAGCGAGGCGGATGCGGCCGGTTGCGGCCTTGCGCTATTCGTCGCATCGATCGAGGCGGGCGAGGCGCAGCAAGTCGGCTATGCGCGCCTCACGTGCGGCATTACTTTCGAGTTGCCGAACGACGTGCGGGAGCGGCAGGCCGTGCTCGCCCGGTGGGAAAAGCAGATCGGCGCGTTGCGCGAGGCGGTGAATCGCCGATCGGCAAGCGGCGGCTGAGCGCCCATCGAGGGTTGGGCTCGACGGCTCGCCATCGAACCATCGTCAGGCCCACCACAAACACCGTCGGCGTCGAATCAGCCGCGCTCCGCGCCGCGGTTCGGCGTGCCGCCGCGCGGCTTGCCGCCCAAAAGCGCGCCGGGATCGTTCGGCCGGCGCCGGCGATCTCCTTGGCCGGCCGGTGCGTCACCGGCATTGCGGCGCGGTGCGTCGCCGCGCTCTTGCCCGCCCCCGCGCGTGGCTTGCTGCCCCTGCGGTTGCTGGGCCCGTCCTTGGGGCTTACCTTGCTGCTTGCCTTGAGCGTTCTGCGGCTGGGGCCGGCTTTGTCCCTGGGGTTTGCCGCCTTGTCCCTGCGCTTTGCCTTGAGCCTGCGCGTTCTTGCCCTGTTGCGCTTGCGGTTTGGCCGCGCGTTTGACCTGGCCCTCGGCGCCGGCACCTTGTCCGTCCCGCCGAGCGGCCGTCGGGCGCGATGCCGGTTGTCCGCCCGGCGTGCGCCCGGCGTGCTTGCTCTGCTCCTTCGCGCGAGGCTGACGGCCCGCGCCGCCTTGGCCTCGCCGCTGCTGAATCGGCTCGGGTTTGGCGTTCGGATCGGGCTCGAAGCCCGGAATCACTTCCTGCTCGATCGTTCGCTTGATGAGCTTCTCGATGTCCTTGAGTAGCTGCTTTTCATCGACGCACACGAGCGAGACCGCCTCGCCGGTCGCCCCCGCGCGCCCGGTGCGGCCGATCCGGTGCACGTAATCCTCGGGTACGTTGGGCAAATCGAAGTTGACGACGTGCGGCAGTTGATCGATGTCGATCCCGCGCGCCGCGATATCGGTCGCCACGAGCACTTGCAGCGTCCCGTCCTTGAATTCGGCCAGCGCCCGCGTACGAGCCGATTGACTCTTGTTGCCGTGAATCGCCAGCGCGCTGATGCCGTCCTTCGTCAATTGCTCGGCCAGGCGGTTGGCGCCATGCTTCGTCCGCGTGAAGACGAGCACCTGGAACCAGTTGTGTTGCCGGATCAAATGCGTGAGCAGTTCGCGCTTGCGGTCGCGATCGACCGGATGGATCTTTTGCGCGACGAGTTCGGTGGTCGTATTGCGGCGCGCGACTTCGATCAGCGCGGGCGTGTCGAGCAGGCTGTCGGCCAGGGCCTTGATCTCATCCGAGAACGTGGCCGAGAACAACAAGTTCTGGCGGTTTTCGGGCAAGCGCGCGAGTACGCGTTTGATGTCGTGGATGAACCCCATGTCGAGCATGCGATCGGCCTCGTCGAGCACGAGGATCTCCAGCGCGGAGACGTCGATCGTCTTTTGCTGCATGTGATCGAGCAGGCGGCCCGGCGTTGCGACGACGATATCGACGCCGCGCTTGAGCGCGTCGATTTGCGGGTTGATGCCCACGCCGCCGAACAGCACCGTCGATTTGAGCTTCAAGTACTTACCGTAGGCGCGCACGCTTTCCTCGACCTGAGCGGCGAGTTCGCGCGTGGGCGTGAGCACGAGCGCGCGCACCATGCGTTTGCCGGCGGCGCCCGTGGGCGCCGGCGCGGCGCTCAGGCGCTGCAGGATCGGCAGCGTGAAGCCGGCGGTCTTGCCGGTGCCGGTTTGCGCGCCGGCGAGCAGGTCGCCGCCGCCCAGCACGGCGGGGATGGCTTGTTGCTGAATCGGCGTCGGCGAGGTGTAGCCGAGCTCGTGAACGGCTCGCACCAACGGTTCGGACAAGCCCAGTGAATCGAATGACATAAAGTTTCTTTGCAATGCGGTGAGGCAACCGCCGCTCGTCTTGTATGCAAGCTGGACGGCGCACGTGCGATCGTGAGCGTTAGTGGTGCCCGCGGACCGCGTGGGTCCTGGCGCGGCAGGTCGGCGGCGCCGGAAATGAGAAGGGCGCGGCCGCGGTTGCCCGCGTGGCCGCGCCCCCTAGAGGGTGATCAGTTTAATCCAGCGGCGCGGAGCGCAGATCGCTCACTTGCTGCGGCGACACCGGCGTGCCATGGTTGCCCCACGACATCCGGATGTACGTCACGACCGCGGCGACTTCCTCGTTCGACAGCGATTGCGCGAACGGCGGCATGCCGTACGGCTTCGGATTGCCACCCGTGCTCGGCGGGTAACCGCCGTTCAGAACCATGCGGATCGGATTGACGGCCGACGGCATCTGAATCGACTGATTGTTCGCGAGCGGCGGGTAGGCCGGCGGCTTGCCGAGACCATTGTCGGCGTGGCACTTCGCGCAGTTGTCGGCGTAGACCTTCTTACCCGTTTGCAGCAACTCGTCGCCGAACTTCTCCGACGTCTCGTACTGCATCGTCTCCGGCGCTTCGTGCTTCTGCGGGATCGTCTTCAGATACGTCGACATCGCGCGCACGTCGTCGTCCGACATGTACTGCAAGCTGTTGTGGACGACCTCGGCCATCGGGCCGAACACGGCGCCGCGCTGCGACACGCCGGTCTTGAGCAGATCGGCGATATCCTTGGTGTCCCAATCGCCGAGGCCGGCTTCCTTGTTCGAGGTCAGCGACGGCGCGTACCAGTTCTGCAGCGGGATCAAGCCGCCGGCAAACGCCGACGAATTGACGGGGCCGCCCATCAGGTTGATCGACGTATGGCACATCGTGCAGTGGCCGAGGCCTTCGACGAGATACGCGCCGCGGTTCCATTCGACCGATTTCGTCGGATCGTCCTTGTACGTGCCTTCACGGAAGAACAGCGTGCGCCAGCCGATCAGCAGGTTGCGGTTGTTGAACGGGAAACGCAGCTCGTGCGGGCGGCTCGGCACGGCGACCGGGGGCACCGAACGCAGATAGGCGTAGATCGCATCCGAATCGGCGCGCGTGACCTTCGTGTAGCTCGCGAACGGGAACGCCGGGTACAGCAAGCTGCCGTCCTTCGAACGGCCCGTGTGCAGGGCGCGGTAGAAGTCGTCGGAGGACCACTTGCCGATGCCGTATTGGTCGTCGGGCGTGATGTTCGGCGTGTAGAGCGTGCCGAACGGCGTGGCCATCGGCAGGCCGCCGGCGAATTGCTGGCCGCCGCGTACCGTGTGGCAGGCGATACAGTCGCCGGCGCGGGCCAGGTATTCGCCGCGCTTGATCAGCGCGGCTTGGTCGGCCGGCGTGGCCGCTTCGGCCGAACCGTTGTGCAGATTGTCGCTGCCCGACCAAAGGACGGGCACGAGCGCGGCGGCGGCAACGACCAGCGCCGACAGAGCGAACAGGGACTTGCGTTTCATAACTGTGTCTCTCCTCGCGCTTACTGTGGTTCGCTACCGCAGGCAAGCGGAGTCTTCATCGAGCGGGCCGGAGCCGGGACCGGATTGGCCGGGGCGGGTTGCGTCGACAGCCAGGCCGCGACGGCCGTGACGTCGGCGTCGGTCAGGCGCGAGGCGATGTCGTGCATGCAATCGGGCGCGATCGCGTGACGGGTGCCCGAGCGCCAGGCGCCGAGCTGAGCGCTGATGTAATCGCTATGCAGGCCGACGAGCCCCGGGATCGCGGGCTCCATGCCCGTCAGCGCCTTGCCGTGGCAAGCCGCGCAAGCGGGAATGTTCTTGCCTTGATCGCCGTTCAGCACGATTTGCTTGCCGCGCGCGAGGACGTCGTTCGACACGGTCGGCTTGGCCGGTGCCGGATACGGCGGACGCTGCTGCGAGAAGTACGTCGCGATCTGGTGCAGGTAGTCGTCCGAGAGGTACGTGACGAGATAGTTCATCGGCGGGTACTTGCGCCGGCCCGCGCGGAAATTCTCGAGCTGGTTGTACAGGTACTCGGCCGGCTTGCCCGCGAGACGCGGGAAGTAGTCGTTATCGGTGCCCTGACCGTGCGAACCGTGGCAGGCCGTGCAACCTTGCACGCGCTGCTCCATCGTATCGGGGGCCTGGGGCTGACTCTGCGCTTGCGCCGCGCTGTAGACACCGGCACCGCCAATCAAGAGAAGGGCGAGTAGCGGGCGAAAAATGCGTCTGGAAGACACGCGTAACTCCATCGTTATCGGGGACCTACCGGGCTACGATCGGCTCGGTATGGCTTTGGGCTTGGTATTGACTGTTCGATGCGCGATGTTGCAGCGGTCGCGGCAGGCGGGCTGCCGGCTGGGCGCGCGGGCCGAGCCAGGCGCTGCGACGCAGCATTCTATCATCGATGGGGGGCCGAGGCTATTTACCGCAAGCGCCGGGAATCCGTCGCCCCGCGACGGCGTGACAATTTGCCGCGCGTAACGCCGTCGCGGCGTGCATTCCGCGGCGCGGACCGGATCGCACATCGTTGTCTCCTTTTTGCACAGGCGGGCGTGGCAACAGGTAAGAATCCTCGCTGCTCGCATGCCATCCACGCGGCGCGCGCGGCGCCGCAGCGAAAGCACCGCGCGCTCGCGGCGTGCCCCCGGTCCATGCGCACGGCGCGTGCCGCGAATCGCGGGCCACGCGCCGCGGACGTGCGTCGCGCGCGCGGTCCTTCGCACGTACACTCTCGCCTGCGGCGCGCGGCGCCCCCTCGATCGCCGCCGGGGCTCGGCGGTCTTGCGTTCCCATAACCTTTCGAATTCGTTCCGATCCGATGACCTTTCTTTTCGCGCTATCCGGCCGCGCACGCGGCATACCGCTTCTTGGTCCTTCGTCGCAAGCAAGGTGCGGCCGATGAACGTATCGGGATTGGCGATCGGGCAAGTCGCGCTCGCCGCGCTCATGGATATCGCGTACGCGTTCGCGCTCGGCTCGGCGTTGCTCGAGCATTGGCTCGCGCTCGAAGGCCAGGGCGCGCGTCCCGCTCGGGAGCGCGCCCGCGCCTCGCTCGTCGCGGCGTCGTTCGCGCTGGTGCTCGCCGATGGCCTATGGCTGCTTTATCAGTCGGCGCAGATGAGCGCGCTTCCATTGTCGTCCGCGTTCGGTGAGGTGCCGACGGTGCTCGGCCGGACCCACATCGGCCACGCCTGGTGCGTCGCCGTCGGCGGCGCCGTGCTGGCGTTGGCCGCGACGCTGGCCGGGCGCGGCGGCCGCGGCGCAAGCGCCGTGTTCGCGCTCGCCGCCGTCATCGTTGCCATGGGTAAGGCCTCGATGGGGCACGCGGCGGATGCCGGGCCATGGTCCCTGGCGGTCGCCGTACAGGCGCTGCATCTAGCGGCGACGGGGCTTTGGGGCGGCATCGCGTTGGCCGGGGGGCTCGCCGTGCTGCCCGTGCTCGATTCGTCGACGACGCGCGGCGTGCTCATTCGCATCGCAGGGCGTATTTCCTACGTGGCCGCGATGGCGCTCGCCGTGGTGATCGCCACCGGCTTGTTCAATGCGCAACATGGATTGGGTGGCGATCTGGCCCCGCTTTCTGACAGCGGCTGGGGCCACGTGCTGACGCTCAAAGGCGCGCTCGTGCTATTCGCGGTTTTGCTCGGCGCGTTGAATCGGACCTCGGCGTTGCCGCGTTTGCGCCGGACCGCATCGACCACGGATGCCTATACCTTCAAGAACATCTTGCACCTCGAGGCGCTCGTGATGGTCGGCGTGTTCATCGTAGCCGCCGTGCTCGCGCATATGGCGCCCGGGTACGTCGCGTCGCATTGAAGCGTGGGCCGGTCATCCGCGATGTCTCGGATGTCTCAATAGCGAGACGGGGAGACGCGCGGATACGCGCGCGTGCCGATGCGCCTCGTGCCGCCGTTCGTCGCCAAGCGGGCGGTGCGACGCGAGAGGGCCAGAGGCCGGCGGCCCTGGCCCGCGCGGGTGCGCGCGCTCGGGGCGGTGGGGCGGGGTGCGAGCAGACACGCGCGGGATGGGGAGCGATAGTCATTCATAGCCGAGCCTGTGACTGAGGATGGGTGAAAAGAACAGCGCGATCGCCGAGCCGATGACTTTGCCTTCCAACTCGGCCGACGACGCATGCACGACATAAGGATGCGCGAGCACGTCGAAGAGTTGCGGCGCGCAGTAAAGCCCCGCCACGCCGATCGCGCATTTCTCGACGAGGGCGATCGGCCAGCCCCGGCTGAACGCGGCGACCGCCGCCAGCACGCGTAGGACGGCGAACAGCACGAGTGCGCCAACCGCCGCTTGCTCGCGGATCAAATAGTCCGGAATGAATTGCCCCATCTTTGCCTCCCTGAATTCTCGTTTTGCCGAGCAAAAAGCAAGGAGCAGGCCAATGGGCGCGCAGAACGGGTGCGGCAACGCCGCCGCGGCCTTATGGGGCAAGGATTCGAGGGATACGGAAGGGGATGGGCGAACGGCCTGAATGCGGGCGAAAAGCGCGCTTTCCGCCCGGAATGTTACGAATCCGAACACGACTGTTACGGCGCGCGGCGCACGACTCGGCGCACTCGCCGCACGGTGGGCGCGCGCGGCGCCCACGCGCGATTACCACTCGGCGACGCTTCCGTCCGCATGGCGCCAGACCGGGTTGCGCCAGCGATGGCCGATCTTCGCCATCTCGCGCACCTTCGCTTCATCGACTTCGATGCCGAGGCCGGGGCCTTGCGGGATCGCGACGAAGCCGTCCTCGTACTTGAACACCTCGGGGTTGTGCAAGTAGTCGAGCAGGTCGTTGCCTTGGTTGTAGTGGATGCCCAGGCTCTGCTCTTGGATGAACGCGTTGTAGCTGACCGCATCGAGTTGCAGGCATGCCGCCAGCGCGATCGGGCCCAGCGGACAGTGCAGCGCCAGACCCACGTCGTAGGCTTCGGCCATCGACGCGATCTTGCGGCATTCGGTGATCCCGCCCGCGTGCGAGGCGTCGGGCTGGATGATGTCGACGTAGCCTTCCGACAGGATCGATTTGAAGTCCCAGCGCGAGTAAAGCCGCTCGCCGAGCGCGATCGGCGTATTCGTTTGGTTCACGATGTCGCGCAGCGCCTCGACGTTCTCCGACAGCACGGGCTCTTCGATGAACAGGAGCTTGTACGGATCGAGTTCTTTCGCGAGCACCTTGGCCATCGGCTTATGAATCCGGCCGTGGAAGTCGACGCCGATTCCCACGTGCGGACCCACCGCTTCGCGCACGGCGGCGACGTTGGCGATCACCTGCTCCACCTTGTCGTAGGTATCGACGATCTGCACTTCCTCGGAGCCGTTCATCTTCAGCGCCTTGAAGCCGCGCTCGACGACGGCGCGCGCGTTATTGGCGACGTCGTGCGGACGGTCGCCGCCGATCCACGAGTAAACTTTGATGCGATCTCGCACGGCGCCGCCGAGCAGCGCGTGCACGGGGACGCCGTGATGCTTGCCGAGGATGTCCCACAGCGCTTGGTCGATGCCGGCGATCGCGCTCATCATGATGGGGCCGCCGCGATAGAATCCCGCGCGGTACATGACCTGCCAGTGGTCTTCGATATGGCGCGCGTCCTTGCCGACGAGGTAGTCGGCGAGTTCGTGCACGGCGGCCTCGACCGTATGCGCGCGGCCTTCCACGACGGGCTCGCCCCAACCGACGATACCTTCGTCCGTCTCGATTTTGAGAAACAGCCACCGGGGCGGGACGACGAACGTCTCGAGCTTCGTGATCTTCATGGGAACAACCTCCTCCTTTCCATCGATTGCGCTCGCGTGGCGACGACGCGGCGCGTCCAAGTTTCGCGCTTACTATCGTACATCAAAACGTCCTGAAGTACTATTAATAGTATTTATTGAGATTGTGTTGGAAATTCGATCTAACGGGACTCGAACGGCTTGCGCTTTGGCCTCGGCCCGCGATAATCGGCACAGCGCCGATTCGGCGAAAGTCCGAGGCTCGCCGGTGCGCCCGCCGGGAGCGGACCAAAACGACAGGGAGAACGATGATTCAACGGGATCTGCATGGGCGTGTCGCCTATATGCTGGCAACGGCCATTTTGCGCGGCGACTACGCGCCCGGGGCGCTACTGCCGCGCGAGGCGGAACTGATGGAATCGTTCGGCGTGAGCCGGACGGTCTTGCGCGAGGCGCTTCGCACGTTAACTTCGAAAGGGCTCGTCGAGTCGCGGCCGAAGGTGGGCACCCGCGTGAGACGCCGCTCCGCGTGGAATCTGCTCGATGCCGATCTGCTCGAATGGTATTCGCATGTCGCCCCCCCGCTCGCGTTCGCATTGAAACTGCAAGAGGTGCGCGAAATGGTCGAGCCCTATGCCGCGGAACTCGCGGCGCGCGCCTATACGGCCGAGACGATCGAGGCGCTCGAGCGCGCGCATGCGGCGATGGTCGCCGCGCGCAACGTCGACGAATGGGTGCGCGCCGATCTACAGTTCCACCTCGGTATTCTGGCCGCCTGCAGCAATGAACTGCTGATGCCGCTCGGACCGCTGATCGAGCGCACGCTCGAGGCGCAACTGCTGTTGAACGCGAAGCGCGCCGACGTCTTCAACGCCGCATTGGGTCAGCATACGGCCGTGTTCGATGCGATCCGCACGCGCCGGCCCGAGGCCGCGCGGGGGGCGATGGCGGAGCTGCTAGGCGTCACGCGCAAGCGCATCGAAGCATAGATCGGCCTGACGCGGGCGTGCTGTGCGCGGCGCTGTGGAACGCGCGTTGCTGGACTGGAGAGCGTTCCATCGGCAACGCGCCATCGGCGCAAAGGAGGTCACGATGCCATTGAAACGAGGCACCTCGCGCGAGGACATTTCGAAGAACGTCAAGACCGAAATGAAGCACGGCAAATCGCAAAAGCAATCGGTCGCGATCGCGTTGAACCAAGCCCGCAAGTCCGGGGCGAAGATTCCCAAGAAGCACGAGAAGTAACGCACATCGCAGCGTCATATCCGCGCCGGGCGCAACGCCTCTTGCCCGGCGCGGCCCGTTCCGGCCGTACTACAATACGCGCGTCTTTTCCACCCTCCAGGTCTTAACCCGCCGCCCGCCGGCGTCTTTAAGCGCGATGCTCGCAGAACAACGTCACCAACATATCTTGTCGCGTCTGACCCGGGACGGCGCGCTGACCGTCGCCGAACTCGTCCGCGAGCTCGGCGTCTCGCGCGAAACGATCCGTCGCGATCTGCTCGTCCTCGCCGAACGCGGTCTCGTCGTCACGACGCACGGCGGCGCGCTTTCCACCGATCGCCACGAGCCGGACCTGGACGTGCGCGAGGCTGAGAACGCGGGCGCCAAGCGCGCGATCGGCGAACGCGCGGCGCAGTTCGTGCCCGACGGCGCCTCGGTCATCCTCGACTCGGGCAGCACGACCCAAGCGGTTGCCCGCGCGTTGACGGCGCGGCGCCGGCTGTCCGTCTACACGAACGATTGGCGCATTGCGCTGTTGCTCGGCCGCCGCAACGAGAATCGCGTGACGCTGTTCGGCGGCGAGCTGTCCGATATCGAAGACGCCGTTTTCGGTCTCGACACCGTCCAGCAACTGAGCCAATACCATGCGGACTTCGCGTTCGTGGGGGCGGGCGGGATAGCGGCCGACGGCGCCCTGACCGACTACACGCGCATGGCGGCCGAGGTACGCGCGCGCATGTTGCGCGCGGCGAGCACGGCCATCGTCGTCGCCGACCATTCGAAGTTCGGACGGGTCACGCCCGTGCGCGTGGACGGCATCGAACGCGCGGGCTACGTCGTGACCGAGCGCGCGCCGGCCCGCTCGCTGGCCAAGGCCATTGCCGCGCGCGGGCCGAAGATCGTCACGGCCTGAAGGAAGGCGCAGCGAAATCGCTTGCGCTGAGCGAGCGCGAAGCGCCTTGCGGCCCCGGATCAGCGGACTCGAATGCCGAGCCGCTCGATCGCTTGCCCGATCGCGGCCACGGCGCCCCGCATCGCCTGCTCGTCGATGGCGCCGATACAGCCGACGCGAAACGTCTCCACTTCGGTGAGCTTGCCGGGATAGAGGATATAGCCGGCCTCGCGTACGGCGGCGTATAGATCGGCGAACCGCCATGCCGGATCGCGCGGCGCGTGGAACGTGACGATGACGTCCGATTGCGCGGTCGCGGGCAAAAACGGCTCGAACCCGAGTGCGCGCATCCCCTCGACCAATGTCGAACGATTGCGCGCATAGCGTGCGGCGCGCGCGGGCTGGCCGCCTTGGGCCGCGAAGGCGTCCAGTGCGCGGCGCAGCGCCGCGACGACGTGAGTCGGCGGCGTGAAGCGCCATTGCGTCGTCTTCTCCATGTAGGTCCACTGATCGTGCAAGTCGAGCGCGAGCGAGGGCGAGCGACCCGCGCATTGCGCGAGCAGCGCGCGCCGAACGATCACGAAGCCCATCCCCGGCACGCCCTCAAGGCACTTGCCGCTCGCCGAGACGAGCGCGTCGATGCCCGAACCGCGCAAGTCGATCGGCACCGCGCCGAACGAACTCATCGCGTCGACGATGAGCCGCCTGTCATGCCGCGCGCAGACGGCGGCGATGTCATACAGCGGGTTCAGCAAACCCGCGCTCGTTTCCAAATGAACCTGAGCGACGTGCGTGATGCGCGGCTCGCGCGCGAAGGCCGCTTCGATTGCATCGGCGCCGGCCGGCTCGTCTTCGCCGAGCGGCATCGTCACGCAGGCGATACCCATGCGTTCGAGGATCCGTACGATCCGCGCGCAATAAGCGCCGTTGTGCGCAACGAGGACGCAGGCGTCGCGCGGAACGAGCGTGCCGAGCGCCGCCTCCACGGCGAACGTCCCGCTGCCTTGCATCGGCACGCAGACGTAGTCGGTCTCGCCGTGCACGAGCGTGAGCAAGTCGGCGCAGACGCTCGTCGTCATCCGGTTGAACTCGCCGTCCCACGAGCCCCAGTCGCGCAGCATCGCCTCACGCGTGGCCGGTGCGGTCGTGAGGGGACCGGGGGTAAGCAGGATCGGGGAGGGGGCGGGCATCGAACAGTCTCCAGGAAAGGGCCCCGAGCAAACGCTCGACAAGCCGTCAGTTTGCATTTTATTGGCAAAATGTGTCAAAAAGTGCGGTTCTGACGTCTCGTCATCGCACTGTCACTAAAACCTGTGAATCTTGCGTCGCCCGCCGGGCAGCACGCGCTTTTTTCTTGAGCGCGCCGCCGGGCGGATTGTCGGCAATCTGCAATTTCGAACATTGCGTCGTGCGATCGGCAGCGCGGCTCGTGCCGCGCCGGCAGCGCGCTTTCACCGTTACACGGGCGGGGCGATACGCAACCGCCCGAATGTTTGGCATCACACCTTTGGAGATCGACATGAAACAGAGCCCCTCCCCGCGCACGAAGGCCGGTCTCGGTCGCCTGCTCGCCGCCGTGGCCGCCGCCGCGTTGTTCGAGGCGCTCGCGCTGCCGGCTCACGCCGCCAATGCCGTGGTGCTCTATACGGCCGACGGCCTCGAGAATCTGTACAAGGACGTCCTGCCCGCCTTCGAGAAAAAGGAAGGCGTGAAGGTGAACATCGTGACGGCCGGCAGCGGTGAAGTCGTGAACCGTGCGACGGTGGAGAAGGATTCGCCGAAGGCCGACGTCATCGTGACGCTGCCGCCGTTCATTCAGCAGGCCGATCAGGGCGGTCTGTTGCAGCCGTACGAAAGCGTGAACTACACGAACGTCCCGGCGATCGCCAAGGCGGGCAACGGCGCATGGGCCACGTTCGTCAACAACTACTTCTCGTTCGCGATCAATCCGGACACGGTCAAGAACCAGCCGAAGACGTTCGACGATCTGCTGCATCCGGACTACAGCGGCAAGGTGGCCTATTCGAACCCGGCCACGGCCGGCGACGGCATGGCCGTCATCATCCTGACGACCTCGCTCATGGGTGAGGACAAAGCGTTCGACTATCTGAAGAAGCTCGAACAAAGCGCGAAGTTCCACACGAAGGGCACGGGCTATCTCGACGTGCTGCTCTCGCGCAACGAAATCGCGGTGGCCAACGGCGACCTGCAGATGGACCTCGACGACGCGGCCAACGGCGGGCTCTCGCTCAAGCCGGTTTTCTTGTCGGCGAAGGCGGGCGCACAGCCGACGACGTTTCAACTGCCCTATGCGATCGGCCTGATCAAGAACGGTCCCAATGAGGCGGAAGGCAAGAAGCTGATCGACTATCTGATGTCGACGCAGGTGCAATCGAAGGTGCCCGACATCTTCGGCATTCCGGGCCGCACCGACGTGAAGCTGGCCGGCAAGAGCGGCGAGGCCGTCAAGCAAGCGATCGCAGGCGTGAAGCTGATCCCGGTCGATTGGAGCCAGGTCATGGCCAAGAAGGCTGATTGGACGGCACGCTGGAAGAGCGACGTGATCGGCAATTCGGGTAAGCCAATCGAAGTCGTGAAGCCGAAATAAGCGCAAATCGCATGGAGACGAATCCGGTGGATAGCGCGGTTCAGGCATATCGGGGCGCCGACGCGCCGGCGGCGCGCGCATACGACGATACGCTCGGACTGCGCCCGGGCGGGATCGAGATCGAGCGGCTCAGCGTGCGTTTCGGCGCGCGGACCGTGCTCGACGATCTGTCGCTCTCGATCGGCCGCGGCGAGTTCTTGACCGTGCTCGGCCGCAGCGGCTGTGGCAAGACCACGCTGCTCAGGTTCATCGCCGGATTCGTCAAGGCCGATTACGTGGCTGGGCGCCTGTTCGTGGCCGGCCGCGAACTCACGTACGAGCAAGCGCATCGGCGCAATCTCGGCTTGTTGTTTCAGAACTACGCGCTGTTTCCGCACTTGAGCGTGTTCGAGAACGTGGCGTTTGGCTTGCGGGCTCGGCGCACGAGCGCGGCCGAGATCTCGCGGCGCGTCACCGACGCGCTCAAGCTCGTGCAGCTCGCCGACGCCGGGCATGTCATGCCGGCACAGCTTTCCGGCGGCATGCAGCAGCGCGTCGCGCTGGCGCGCGCGCTCGTGATCGAGCCCGACGTGCTGCTGCTCGACGAACCCCTTTCGGCCCTCGATGCCAATTTGCGGGCGTCGGTGCGTTCCGAATTGAAGGCGCTGCACGAGCGCCTGCCGAACTTGACGATCGTCTGCGTCACGCACGATCAAGACGATGCGCTCGTGCTGTCCGATCGCACGCTATTGATGCGCGACGGCCGCATCGCGCAAATCGGCACGCCCCAGGCGCTCTACGACGCGCCCGCCGACGCGTTCGTCGCGCGCTACTTGGGCGCGGCCAATCTGCTGCCGCCGCGCGTCGCATTCCCGATCGGTGACGCGCGTTACGGCGAGCGAGAAAGGCTTGCGTGCTTGCGTCCGGAGAATTTGCGCCTGGTGCCGCTCGGCGCGGGACATCTGCACGGCACGATCGTATCGGTCGATTGGTACGGGCCGGCGCTGTCGGTGTCGGTCTTGCTCGATGCGATGCCCGAGGCGCCCGTGCTCGTCGCGGCGGCCCGCGGACAGGGGCTGACGCCCGAAAAGGGCGCACGCGTCTCGCTGCGCTATGAGGTGGATCATGTCGTCCTCGTTCGACCTTGAGCGCGCGAGCGCCGCGGTGCAAGCGCCGTCGGTGATGACGACGATGCAAGAGGCGGCGCTTGCATCGGATGCGAAAGAGCGCCGCGCGCATCGTAGGCGCCGCGAGTGGGGCGCCCGGGCGCATCTCGTATTTGTGGCGCTCGTCGTGCTCGGCCCGCTCGTGCTGTACCCGCTGGCGCGGCTCGTATTGCTGAGCCTCACCGGAGCGCACGGCGAGGCGAGCGTGCATGCTTATGCCGCGTTCTTTTCGAACCCCGATGCGAGCGGCGTTTTCGCGACGACGGTCGCGATCGTCTTCGCGAGCGCCGGCATTGCGTCGGTGCTAGGAGTTGCGCTCGCCGCGCTGCTCTTTTTCAGGCCGTTTCCGGGCGCCGCGATCGTTACGCGTTTTCTCGAGTTGTTCGTTGCGTTTCCCTCGTTCCTGGTCGCATTCACGCTGATCTTTCTTTACGGCTCGCAAGGGGCGGTCAGCATCGCGCTCCAGCAGCTTTTTCATCTGAGCGCACCGCCGCTGAACTTCCTTTTCGGCGCAGGCGGGATCGTCTTGGCCGAAGTCGTCTTTTACGCGCCGTTCGTCGTTAGGCCGACGCTGGCTTCGTTCGCGCAGATCGACATGCGGCTGCTCGAGGCGGCTCGCAGCCTGGGCGCGAACGGCTTCATGGTGGCATGGCGCGTCGTGGCGCCGCTCGCGTGGCCCGGTATCGCAGCGGGCACGATCTTGTGCTTTCTGCTCACGCTCAACGAATTCGGCATCTTGCTCGTGCTCGGTAGCGCGCATCTCGTGACGCTGCCGGTGGCCATCTATAGTTCGGCGACGGTCGATCTCGACTTGCCGGTCGCGGCGGCCGGCGCCGTGGTGATGTTGGCGATGTCGCTGTCGCTGTATGCGCTCTATAGAAGCGTCGATCGTCGGCAAGCGATGGGAGCGCGATGATGGCGGCGCGAATCGAACCGCGCGGGACAAGCGAGGCGGCCGGCGCGCAACGCGCGCCGCAACGACGAGTCGGCCGGCTCGGCGCCTTCGCCGTCACGGCATTGGCCGCATTGCTTTGCGTTTGGTTGTTCGTGCTGCCGGTGGTGGTCGTCGGGCTGTCGAGCGTCGCCGCGCGCTGGTCCGGCACGATCTTGCCGGCCGGCTTCAGCACGCGCTGGTTCGAGCGGTTGGGTTCGGACGATTTCGATGCGGTCTTGGCCAGCCTGGAGGTGGGGTTCGCCGTGGCGGTGCTCGGTACCGCGCTGGGGCTGTGGCTGGCGCTCGCGCTGGAAGGACGCACGCGGCGTGGCCTCGGAGCGATCGTCGATGCGGTGACGATGATGCCCAACGGCGTGCCGAGCGTCGTGCTCGGCCTCGGCGTGCTGATCGCCTATCACAAGGCGCCGCTCGATCTGTCGAGCTCGCCGGCAATCGTGATACTCGTGCAGCTCGCACTCGTTTTGCCGTTCAGCTATCGATGCGCCGCCGCCGCGCTGCGCCCGGAGTTGACCGTCTTGCGCGAAGCGGCGGCGAGCCTCGGCGCGCCGCCCGCGATGGTGCTCAGGCGCGTTGTGCTGCCGCAACTCGTGCCCGCGATCCGGGCCAGTCTCGCGCTCGGGTTCGCGCTCTCGCTCGGCGAGCTCGGGGCCACGCTCACGGTCTATCCGCCCGGGTTTTCGACGGTGCCGATCGTCGTCGTCGGCCAGGTCGAGCGCGGCTATTACTTGCCGGCTTCCGCGTTGTCGCTCATCTTGCTTGTCGCTTCGTTCGCGGCCCTCTTGCTGATCGCAGCCCGCGTCCCGAAGCGACGCGCCCGATAACGAGCCTTTTCACCCGGTCAGCGCGTGCGCCTTCGGGTCGCGACGCACGTCCGGAAATGTGGCAAAATGTGGCGAATTGACGATTAATATGGAACTGGACCCGATCGAGGTGGTGCGGCGCCATTCGTTGACGGCGCTCGTGCGCGATGCGCTCGAGCGGGAAATCGTCGAAGGACGGCTCGCGCCGGGCGAGAAGCTGAACGAGGCGTATTGGGCGGCGCGCCTGAAGGTATCGCGTGGGCCCGTCAGGGAAGCGTTCCGCGCGCTGGAGCAGACCGGGCTCGTGCAAACGCACAAGAATCGCGGCGTGTTCGTACGCACGGTCACGCTCGATGAGGCCGCCGAGATTTATATGGTGCGGGCGGTGCTGGAGGAGGCGGCGTGCCGGATGCTCGCGCAGCGCATCGGCGACGCCGAGCTGGGGGCGCTGCGCGCATCGCTCGAACGGATGCAAGCCGCGTTGGCGGCCGGCGATCGCGGCGCCTATGCGCGGGAGAACATCGCTTTTCACGACGCGATCGTCGCCCAAGCGGGTAACGCGAAGCTGGCGGAGACGTATCGGCGCCTGGTCGGCGAACTGAACTTGTTTCGCCGGGCGGCGCTGACGGTAACGGACGATGCGGCGCATTGCTCGCTGGCCGAGCACCGGGAGATCGTCGCGGCGCTTGCGGCGCGCGACGGCGAAGCCGCCGCGCTGGCGATGCATGCGCACGTGACGGGCGGCCTCGCGCGCGCGAGGCAAACGGCCGTCGGGCGGGCGGGGCGCGTCGGCGAATACTTCGATAACGAGGAGCATGATGCAGCAGGCAAATGAACGGCCGAACGAGCGCGCCGCTATCGAGGTGAACGGGCGCATCTATGACGTGCGGGGGCTCGCCGAGCGGCCGGTGGCCGTCGTTTGCGTCGATGGCTGCGAGTTCGATTACTTGGAAGCCGCCGCCGCGTCCGGCATCGCACCGTTTACCGCGCGTTTGTTGCGCGGCGACACGGCCACGGCCGTGCGCGCCGATTGCGTCATGCCCTCGTTCACGAACCCGAACAATCTCTCAATTGTCTGCGGCGTCCCGCCGTCGGTCCATGGCATTTGCGGCAATTACTTTTGGGACCCGCGCGCGGACGACGGCGCGGGCGCCGAAGTCATGATGAACGATCCCGCCTATTTGCGCGCCGGCACGCTGCTCGCCGCGGCGGCGCGAGCGGGCGCCCGCGTGGCCGTGGTGACGGCCAAGGACAAGCTGCGGCGGTTGCTCGGCTGGCAACTGGACGGCATTTGCTTCTCCGCGGAAAAGGCCGATTGCGCGACGCTCGCCGAAAACGGGATCCACGACGCGCGAACGCTCACGGGCTTGCCGCTCCCTGACGTCTACAGCGCCGGACTCTCCGAGTTCGTCTTCGCATCGGGCGTGCGCTTGGCCGAGCGCGGCGACGTGGATCTCATGTACCTCTCGACGACCGACTACGTGCAGCACAAGTGCGCACCGGGCAGCGAGGGCGCCAACGCGTTTTACGCGATGATGGACGGCTATCTCGCGCGGCTCGATGCGCTCGGCTGGACGATCGGCCTCACCGCCGATCACGGCATGAATGCCAAGCACGATCCGCGCACGGGCGAGCCCAACGTCGTCTATCTGCAAGACGCGTTGGACGTCTGGCTCGGCGGCTCGCGCTCGCGGGTCGTCTTGCCGATTACCGATCCTTATGTCGTGCACCACGGGGCGCTCGGCTCGTTTGCGACGGTCTATATGAGCGATCCGGCCGATATCGCGCCGGCGCTGGCGCGCATCGAAAAACTCGAGGGAATCGAGCTTGCGATCGGCAACGCCCAGGCCTGCGAGCAGTTCGAGTTGATGCCCGAACGGATCGGCGACATCGTCGTCGTGGCGCGCCGCGACGTGACGATCGGGTCGCGCCGCGCGGCCCACGACCTCTCGGGACTCACGGTACCGCTGCGGTCGCACGGCGGGTTATCGGAGCAAACGGTGCCGCTCGTTTTCAATCGGCGCGTCGAGCATATCGATCGATTGTTCGGCGGACGGCCTTTGCGCAACTTCGACGTCTTCGATATCGCGCTCAATCACGCGAGGCAAGCATGAACGCGTTGCTCGACGCACCGGTCCACGATCACGAGGCGTTCCGCGCGGAAGCATTGCGCTCATGCGGCGAGCGCGTATCGCGGGCACGCACGTTCGACGTATTCGATCCCTACACAGGGTTGCGCGCGGGCACGGTGCCGCTTGCGAGCGCCGATGACGTGCGCGCCGCGCTCGAGTATGCGGCAGCCTACCGGCCGACGCTCACGCGCTTCGAGCGCGCCCAGATACTCGAGCGCGCGGCTGCGTTGCTGCGCGAGCGCACGGAAGCGGCATCCGATCTGATCACGCTCGAATCGGGACTCTCGAAGGAAGACTCGCGCTACGAGATCGGCCGCGTGGCCGACGTCCTGAAGTTCGCCGCGATCGAAGCGCTGCGTGACGACGGACAGAGCTTTTCGTGCGATCTGACGCCGCACGGCAAGAGGCGTCGCGTTTTCACGCAGCGTGAGCCGCTGCCGGGCGTCATCGTCGCCATCACGCCGTTCAATCACCCGATGAACCAAGTCGCGCACAAGATCGCTCCGGCGATCGCAACGAACAATCGCGTCGTGGTGAAGCCCTCGGAGAAGGTGCCGCTCTCGGCCCTGTGGCTCGCCGATTTGCTCTACGAAGCGGGATTGCCGGCGCCGATGCTCCAGGTGCTCACCGGCGACCCGCGCGAAATCGCCGATACGCTGATCACGCATCCGCTCGTCGCGCTCGTGACGTTCACGGGCGGCGTGGCGATCGGAAAATACATCGCGAGCCGTGCCGGATACCGGCGCACGGTACTGGAGCTAGGCGGCAACGATCCGCTGATCGTGCTCGACGACGCGGACGTGGAGCGCGCCGCGCAACTGGCCGTGCAAGGTTCGTATCGCAATTCGGGCCAGCGTTGCACGGCGGTCAAGCGCATGCTCGTGGACCGGCGTATCGCCGATGCGTTCACCGAATGCGTCGTACAAGCGACGCGTAGCTGGACCCACGGCGATCCGTTCGATGCGGCCAACCGCATGGGAACCGTCATCGACGAACAGGCCGCGTGCCTCATCGAAGCGCGCGTGAACGAGGCGATCGGCGCGGGCGCTCGCTTGCTCGCGGGTCACCGCCGCGACGGCGCGCTCTATGCGCCGACGGTCCTCGATCGCGTCGCGCCGCCGATGACGCTCGTGCGCGAGGAGACCTTCGGTCCCGTTTCGCCGATCATCGCATTCGACTCGATCGACGAGGCGATCGCCTTGAGCAACGGCACGCCGTTCGGGTTGTCGTCGGGCATCTGTACGAACCGGCAGGACCTCATCGCGCGCTTCGTCAACGAGTTGCAGGTGGGCACCGTCAACGTATGGGAAGTCCCCGGCTATCGCATCGAACTCACGCCGTTCGGCGGTATCAAGGATTCGGGTCTCGGCTACAAGGAAGGCGTGCAGGAAGCGATGAAGAGCTTTACGAACCTAAAGACGTTTTCGTTGCCGTGGGAGTGATGCGATGGCATTGAATCTCGACGACATTCGCTTCCTGTTCGAGCGGCACGGGCACATCGCCTACAGCGGCGAGCCGGTTACGCAGTTGCAGCATGCATTGCAAAGCGCGGCGCTGGCCGAGGAAGCGGGCGCGCGTGACACGCTCGTCGTTGCGGCGCTCTTGCACGATCTCGGACATCTGCTGAACCTGCAAGGCGAGACGCCGAGCGAGCGCGGTATCGACGACCGGCATCAATACTTCGCCTTGCCGTTTCTGCGGCACGTCTTGCCGCACAGCGTGCTCGAGCCGATCCGGCTGCATGTCGATGCGAAGCGCTACCTATGTGCGATCGACGGCGAGTACGCGGCGGGCCTCTCGGCCGATTCGGTGCGTTCGCTAGCGTTGCAAGGCGGCGTATTCGATGCCTTGGAAGCGCAAGCATTCATCGAGAAGCCCTTCGCCGGCGATGCCGTCGAGCTGCGCCGATGGGACGACGCGGCCAAAAACCCGCGCATGCGCACCCCCGATCTCGCGCATTTTCTCGGCGTGGTCGAGCGGGTGATCGAGGCGTACGCGCGCGGTTGATTTCACGGTGTGCTCCGGTTTCGGTATGCTGACGGCGTTCGTGATCTCGACGGAGGGAACGCATGCGCTATTTCATCGGCATCGATATCGGCACGCAAAGCACGAAGGCCTTGCTCACCGACGCTAGCGGAAAAATCGTCGCGCAGCATTCGAGCGCCTATCGTCCCGATACCCCCAAGCCGTTATGGGCCGAGCAGTGGCCGAGCGTATGGTGCGATGCGGTAGAGCAGTGCATCGCCGCTTGCACGCAGGCCGCGCGCGATACCGGCATCGAAGCGCGCGAGATCGCCGCCGTCGCGATCAGCAGCCTGTACGGCGGCTCGGGGATCCCCGTCGACGAAGCGATGACGCCGCTTTACCCCTGCCTCATTTGGATGGACCGGCGCGCCACGGACCAAGTGGAGTGGGTGCGCCGGCAGGTGGACGTGCAGCGGCTCGAGCGCATTACGGGCAACGGCGTCGATAGCTATTACGGCTTCACCAAAATGCTCTGGCTGCGCGAGCACGAACCGGATGTTTGGGCGAAGACGCGTTATCTGCTCCCGCCCAATGCCTACCTCGCCTATTTGCTGACCGGAGAGTTGGCCGTCGACCATAGCTCGGCGGGCAATATCGGCGGCGTCTACGACATCGAGGCGCACACGTGGTCGAGCGAGGCGCTCGCGATGCTCGGCATCCCGGCGGCGATGATGCCCGCGCGCCTGGTCGAGTCCACCGAGATCGTCGGCCGTCTTTTGCCCGAATGGTCGGCCCGCTTGGGCCTTGAGGCCGGCACGCCGATCGTCGCGGGCGGGGTCGATGCGGCCGTCGCGACGTTCGCGGCCGGCGCGACGCGGACCGGCCAGCATGTCGCCATGATCGGCACGAGCATGTGCTGGGGCTACATCGATCAACGCGTGGATGCGCGTCACGGCCTCGTGGCGATGCCTCACGTATTGAACGGCCGCCGCGATCTCTACGTCTTCGGCGGCGCTATCAGCGCGGGTGCGTCGGTTGCCTGGTACCGCGACCAGTTTTGCCGCGAAGAAATCGAAGCGGCGCGGGCCACGGCGCACGGCGACCCTCATCGCTTGCTCGAGCAAGCGGCGGCGAGCGTGCCGGCGGGATCGGACGGCATCGTGTTCTTGCCGTACTTGATGGGCGAGCGCAGTCCCATCTGGGACGCACGCGCGAGCGGCGCGTTCGTCGGCCTGAATCTCGTCCATACGCGCGCGCATTTGTATCGCGCCGTACTCGAAGGCGTGGCCTTCGCGCTCATGCACAACATCGAAGCGGGCCGGCGCGGCGCGCGCGAGTTCGCACTCGACGAGCGTTTGATCGTCGTGGGCGGCGCCGCGCACTCCGATTTGTGGATGCAGATCATCGCCGACGTAACCGGCTACCCCGTGTTCACGATCGAACAAGAGGTCGAGGCCGCCATGGGCGCGGCGCTCTTGGCGGCCCTCGGTGTCGGGGCCATCGCGCAGCGGGACGCCGAGCGCGGATGGGTGAGCTTACGAGAGAGGGCACGTCCTGAGCCGGCGCGCCGCGAGGTCTACGCCCGTCAGTTCGAGGTCTACAAGGCGCTGTATCCGGCCTTGATGCCGTCGATGCACCGGTTGCGGGAGCAGTAAAGGGGCGCCGCACCCATCTGCCTGATGGATCGATAAAATTGTAACGACGTATTGTCACGATCGTTTCATCGGAATAGGATCGGTGCAAATAAACCATCACGGTATGTTGTGCATTGCACAACTTCCTGTGCCTGCGTGTGCCTATGTCCGACGCCTCAACTCATTCGATCGTCGTCCCTTCCGGTCTTGCGTTCGCGCTCGATGCGCGCAATCGCGGGGTGCCGTTCGATGGCTCGTGGATCGACGGCTTGCGTATCAACCCTTCCGCCGTCGAGCGGCGCACCGCCACGCTCGCCGCGCGCCGCGCCGTCAAGAAGGACGCGCAGGCGGCGTGGCTGCTGAAAGCCGTCACCTGTATCGATCTGACCACGCTGAGCGGGGACGACACCGAAGGCCGCGTGCGTCGCTTATGCGCGAAGGCACGCCGTCCGGTGCGCGCGGATTTGCTGGAGTCGCTCGGCATGCCGCCCGATGCGATCGCAACCGGTGCCGTGTGCGTCTACCATCGCTTCGTGGCGGCGGCCGTCGATGCGCTGGCCGGCACGGAGATTCCCGTCGCAGCCGTCTCGACTGGTTTTCCAGCGGGCCTGAACCCGCATCCGCTCAAGCTCAAAGAGATCGAGGCGTCGGTGGCCGATGGCGCCGCCGAGATCGATATCGTCGTCACGCGCGAGCACATCCTTACCGGCAATTGGCGCGCGCTGTTCGACGAAGTGCGCGAGTTCCGGGCCGCGTGCGGCGCCGCGCATCTGAAGGCGATCCTGGCCACGGGCGATATCCGCACGTTGAGCAACGTCGCCAAGGCCTCGATGGTCTGCATGATGGCCGGCGCCGATTTCATCAAGACGTCGACGGGCAAGGAAAGCGTGAACGCCACGCTCGATGTGTCGCTCGTGATGGTGCGGATGATCCGCGAGTATCGCGAGCGCACCGGTGCGCTCGTCGGCTTCAAGCCCGCGGGCGGCGTATCGAGCGCCAAGGCCGTGCTCGCGTACCAAGTGCTGATGAAGGAGGAACTGGGACGCGAGTGGCTCGAGCCGTCGCTCTTTCGTATCGGCGCATCGAGTCTGCTCGCCGATATCGAGCGCCAACTCGAGCACCATGTCACCGGCCGCTATTCGGCTTTCAACCGTCACCCCGTAGCGTGAGCGATCCGCGATGAGCGTTGCGCATTATTTTCAGACGATGGACTATGCCCCGGCCCCCGAGGACGATCAAGCCGCCCGCGCCTGGCTCGACCGGCACGACGCCACGTTCGGCCATTTCATCGACGGCGCTTGGCGCGCGAGCGCATCGGGCGAGCACTTCACCGTGCACGCGCCGTCCACCGGTGAGCCGTTGGCCGAAGTCGCTCAGGGCGGCTCGGCCGAGATCGACGCGGCCGTCGCGGCCGCCCGCGCGGCACAGCCGGCCTGGCTCGCCGCGGGCGGTGCCCACCGCGCGCGGCACTTGTATGCGCTCGCGCGAATGGTGCAGCGGCATAGCCGGCTGTTCGCCGTGCTCGAAGCGCTCGATAACGGCAAGCCGATCCGCGAGACGCGCGACCTCGACGTGCCGCTCGTCGCCCGGCATTTTCTGCATCACGCCGGCTGGGCGCAATTGCAGGAAACCGAGTTTGCCGGCTGGGCGCCGCTTGGCGTCATCGGCCAGATCGTGCCTTGGAATTTCCCGTTGCTGATGCTCGCGTGGAAGGTCGCCCCGGCGATTGCGCTCGGCAACTGCGTCGTGCTCAAGCCGGCCGAGTACACGCCGCTCACGGCGTTGCTGTTCGCCGAACTCGCGAGCGCGGCAGGTCTGCCCGACGGCGTGCTCAACGTCGTGACGGGTGACGGCCGCACCGGCGCCGCGCTCGTCGACCATCCCGATGTCAACAAGATTGCCTTTACGGGATCGACCGAGGTGGGGCGCTCGATACGTGCCGCCACGGCCGGCTCGGGCAAGTCGCTCACGCTCGAGCTGGGCGGCAAATCGCCGTTCATCGTGTTCGAGGACGCCGATTTGGACGGCGCCGTCGAGGGCGTCGTGGACGCGATTTGGTTCAATCAAGGTCAGGTCTGTTGCGCGGGCTCGCGCCTGCTCGTGCAGGAGGGCATCGAGGCCCGCTTCATCGAGAAGCTCAAGCGCCGCATGGCGACGCTGCGCGTGGGGCCCTCGCTCGACAAGACCATCGATATGGGGGCGATCGTCGATCCGGTGCAACTCGCGCGGATCGAGTCGCTCGTGCAAACGGGACGGCGCGAGGGGGGGGAAGTCTGGCAACCGGGCGAAGTCGCGCTGCCCGCTACCGGCGGCTCGTATTACCCGCCCACGCTCGTGACGAACGTGGCGCCGGCCGCCACGCTCGCGCAGGAGGAGATCTTCGGCCCCGTGCTGACGGCGATGAGCTTTCGTACGATGGATGACGCCGTGGCGCTGGCCAACAATACGCGCTACGGCTTGGCCGCCAGCGTATGGAGCGAGACGATCGGGCGTGCGCTCGATATCGCGCCGCGGCTCGCGTGCGGCGTCGTTTGGATCAATGCGACGAACCTGTTCGACGCGAGCGCCGGCTTCGGCGGCTATCGCGAATCGGGCTACGGCCGTGAAGGCGGGCGCGAGGGCGCCTATGAATATCTAAAGCCCGCGGGATGGGGCAAGGGGCCGCTGCGCGAAGCCTCGGCAGGGGCGCCGCATGCGGGCGCGACCGGCGAGCGTGTTGCCGATCGCGCGTCCGGCGTCGATTTCATCGATCGTACGGCGAAGCTTTTCATCGGCGGCAAGCAAGCGCGCGCCGACGGCGGCAATTCGCGTGCCGTCCACGCGCCGAGCGGGGCGCTGCTCGGCGAAGTGGCCGACGGCAACCGCAAGGACGTGCGCGACGCCGTGGCCGCGGCGCGCGCGGCGACGAAGTGGACGCAGATGAACGGGCACGCGCGCGCCCAAGTCCTGTACTTTCTCGCGGAAAACCTGGCGGCACGCGCCGATGAGTTCGCCGCTCAACTCGCTCGCCGCACGCAGTGCGATGCACAGGCGGGCAAACGCGAAGTGCAGGCCTCGATCTCGCGTCTATTCACTTACGCGGCGTGGGCCGACAAGTACGACGGCGCCGTGCATACGCCGCCGCTGCGCGGCGTGGCGCTCGCGATGCATGAAGCACTCGGCGTCGTTGGCATCGCGTGTCCCGACGAAGCCCCGTTGCTCGCGCTGATTTCGCTGATCGGGCCGGCGCTCGCCCTCGGCAATCGCGTGGTGGTGTTGCCGAGCGAGGCGTGCCCGCTGATGGCGACCGATCTCTATCAAGTCGTCGAGACATCCGACGTGCCGGCCGGCACGATCAATATCGTCACCGGGGCGCGCGATGCGTTGCTGCCAGCGCTAGCGAAGCATGACGACGTCGATGCGCTCTGGTGCTTCGGCCTCGCGCAGCATTCGACGCTCGTCGAACGCGAGTCGATCGGCAATCTGAAGCGCACGTTCGTCGATCATGGCCACCGCCTCGACTGGTTCGACGCGTCGGCCGAGGGCATGGCGTTCTTGCGCCAGGCCGCGCAAGTCAAGAATATATGGATTCCGTACGGCGACTGAGGGGCTGAGCCCCGCGTTCGGCGCAAGCGACGTGGCGCCGCACGACGAACGACTAAACAAAGGAGACATCGTGCTAAAACATCTCGACCCGCTGCTGAACGCGGACGTGCTCTATGCGCTGCGCGCGATGGGGCATGGCGACGAAGTCGTGATCTGCGACGCGAACTTCCCCGCCGATTCGGTGGCGCGCGCAACCGTGCTCGGCAAACTGCTGCGCATGGACGGCGCCGATGCCGCGAGCGCCGTGCGTGCCGTGCTCTCCGTACTGCCGCTCGATACGTTCGTCGAGGCGCCGGCCATGCGGATGGAAGTCGTCGGCAATCCCCACGCCATTCCGCACGTTCAGCGCGAGGCGCAGGCCGAAGTCGATCGCGCCGAGGGTCGCTCCTTGCCGTTCGCGCCGATCGAGCGCCACGCCTTTTACGCACGCGCGCGCAAGGCTTATTGCGTGATCGCGACCGGAGAGGCGCGCGGGTACGGCTGTTTCGTTTTCACGAAAGGCGTGATCTTGTCGCCCGACGCGCCTTTGAGCGCGGACGACGGACGGCGGACGGAGCGCGGCAAATGAGCGGGCGCGTCGTCATCCTCGGCATCTACGTGACCGACCTCGCGTTTCGCGCCGAGCGCATGCCCGTTATCGGCGAGACGATCGCGGGATCGGCGTTCGCGATGGGCCCCGGCGGCAAAGGCTCGAACCAGGCCGTGGCGGCGGCGCGCGCGGGCGCGCAAGTCGTGTTTTGCACGCGTCTGGGCGACGACGCGTTCGGAGCGATCGCGCGCGAGACCTGGCGCGCGGAAGGCATCGTGGCGCGGGCGGCTATTGCCGAAGGGCTGGCGACGGGCGCGGCGCACATCTTCGTCGATGCGGCGACGGGCTCGAACGCGATCATCGTGGCCGCGGGCGCGGCCGGTACGCTCGGCGCGGCCGACGCCGAGGCGATCGAGGCCGATATCGCCGGCGCCCAAGTATTCGTCACGCAATTGGAGCAGCCCGTGGCGGCCGCGCGCCGGGGCCTCGAAATCGCCCGCCGGCACGGCGTGACGACCGTACTGAACCCGGCGCCGGCATTGCCGCTTCCCGACGACATCTTCCCGCTGTGCGACTACCTCACGCCGAACGAAACCGAGGCGCAAGCGCTGACCGGCGTTGCGATCGCGTCGGCCGACGACGCGCGCCGCGCCGCCGATATCTTGCTCGACAAAGGCGCGGGCGCGGTGATCGTCACGCTCGGCGAAGCGGGCGCGCTCTTGCACTCGCGCACGCAATCGGTGCTCGTGCCGGCGTTCCGGTGCGGGCCCGTGGTGGAGACGGCCGGAGCGGGCGACGGCTTCACGGGCGGATTCGCCGCCGCCCTTGCGCGCGGCGCCGCGCCGCTCGACGCCGTGCGCTTCGGCTGCGCGCTGGCCGGGATTTCGGTCACGCGAGCGGGGACGGCGCCGTCGATGCCGCGGTTGGACGAAGTCAACGCGTTGCTCGGCGCAGGCTCGCCCGTTTCGGCTTAGCAAGAACGGTCGATAGGGAGTCGCCCGGCTTTTCTCATCGCGCGTCACGTAGCAAGCTTGGCGAGTTGGCGCATTGACGTATCACCATCGGTATCGCATCACGCATCACGCATCACGTTTCACGAAAAGGGCATCGTCCATGAAAGGCTCGTTCGTAATCGGCAAGTGGTTCGGCGACAGGCAGTTGAATTTCCTACTCGGCGTCAATGCGCTCGTCGTGATTGTGGCCGTCTGGCTCTCGCACGGCCAATTCATCGATATCGACAACCTGCAGTCGATGGGGTCGCAACTGCCCGAGGTCGGTTTGCTCGCGCTCGGCATCATGTTGTCGATGCTTTCCGGTAACGGCGGCATCGACTTGTCCGGGGTGGGGCTGGCCAATCTCTCGGCGATGATCGCGGCGCTCGTCGTGCCGAAGTGGGTCAGCGGCGACGATTCTCCGGCGTTGTATACGACACTCTTTTGCGCCGTCGTCGTGACGATGGGTTTGCTCGGCGGCTTGATCAACGGCCTCATCATCGCGCGCCTGCGGCTTACGCCGATCCTAAGCACGCTCGGTACCCAACTGGTGTTCACGGGTTTCGCGGTCGCCCTCAGCAATGGCGCCTCGGTGCACGTCGACTACGTCGAGCCGCTCGCCGAGATCGGCAACGGCGCCGTCCTTCAAGTGCCGATTTCGTTTTGCCTGTTCATCGCGGCCGTGCTGATCCTCGGCTGGCTCCTCAAACGCACGCCGTTCGGGCTGCGGCTGTATTTGATGGGCACCAATCCGCGCGCGGCGTTCTATGCCGGCATCGGATGCGAGCGCATGCTGATCGTCACCTACACGATCTGCGGCCTCTTGGCCTCGCTCGCGGGGCTCGTTACCGTCTCGCACACGCTCAGCGCGAAGTGGGATTACGGCAGCTCCTACCTGTTGATCGCGATCCTCATCGCCGTGATGGGCGGCGTGAATCCGGCGGGCGGGTATGGGCGCATCGTCTGCCTGTTTTTCGCGGCGACGGTGCTGCAACTGCTCTCGAGTTTGTTCAACCTGCTGGGCGTATCGCAGTTCTTCGGCGATTGCACGTGGGGCTTTTTGCTGCTCGTCTCGCTCGCGTTCGCCGACGGCGATCGGCTGCGGGCGATCTTTCGCTTCGGACGCACCGCGGCGGCGGCGCCCACGACGGGCGGAAAACGGGGGCTGGGCGGGTGACGGGCGGGCAACTTCGGTAGTCGACGGACATCTGGCCTCGGGTATCCGTCAGCGCAAACAAGGGGCGTCGAGGAAAAAAGGAAGGAGACAACGCAGATGAAGCTGAAACGAACGAGCCTCGCGCTCGCCGCTTGCGCGCTCGGCGCGGGCGTCATTTTCGCCGCCCAGGCGGCGACGAACGAAACGATCGTCACGGTGGTGAAGGTGACGGGGATTAGCTGGTTCAACCGGATGGACGAGGGCGTGAAGGAATTCGCGAAAGAGACCCCCGGCGTGACGACCTACCAGACGGGCCCCGGCCAGGCCGACGCCGCGCAGCAATTGCGCATCATCGAGGATTTGATCGCCAAGAAGGTCAGCGCGATCGCCGTCGTCCCCTATGATCCGCCGACGCTGGAGCCCGCGCTGAAGAAGGCGATGGACCGCGGCATCAAGGTCGTCACGCATGAGGCCGACAACGAGAAGAACACGATGGTCGACGTCGAGGCGTTCGACAACAGTGCCTACGGCGCGGCCCTGAACGACCGGCTCGCGAGTTGCATGCACAACGAAGGCAAGTGGGCGACGTTCGTCGGCTCGCTCGGCAGCCGTTCGCAAGTGCAGTGGGCCGACGGCGGCATCGACAACGCGAAGAAGAAATTCCCGAAGATGCAGCTCGTCGAGACGAACATCGAGACGAACAACGACGGGGAGCACGCGTATCAGCAAGCGAAGGAAGTGCTGCGCAAGCATCCCGACATCAAGGGCTTCCAAGGTTCGTCCTCGCTCGACGTACTGGGTATCGGACGCGCCGTGGAGGAAGCGGGGCTCGTCGGCAAGGTATGCGTATATGGCACCGGACTGCCGACGGAGGCGGGCAAGTACCTCGAAAGCGGCGCCATCAACGGCATCGCGTTCTGGGACCCGAAACTGGCGGGGCTCGCGATGAACAAGATCGCGAAGATGCTGCTCGACGGCAAGCCCGTGCAGACGGGGCTCAATCTCGGCATGCCCGGCTACGAGAAGATGACGGTGACCAAAGGGCCGGGCAAGGGCTTGATCGTGCGCGGACAAGGCTGGGTCAGCGTCGACAAGTCGAACTACAAGCAGTACAACTTCTGATGTTCCGACGGCGCGGGCGGCATGCCGCTCGCGCTCTCGGGCGTGCCCGGACGCGAGACGATGAACGACGAAGCGGTTTCGAATCCCTTGCTGCAAGTGATCGACGTGCATAAGCGCTTTACCGGCGTCTATGCGTTGCGCGGCGTGACGCTGACGTTCGCGCGCGGCCAGATCTATCACTTGCTCGGCGAAAACGGTTGCGGCAAGAGCACGCTGATCAAGATCATTTCGGGCGCGCAGCCGCCCGACGAGGGCGAACTCGTCGTGCAAGGCGAGCGCCATGCGCGGCTCACGCCGCTCGAAGCGCTGGCGGCCGGCATCGAAACGGTCTACCAAGATCTCTCCTTGCTGCCGAACATGAGCGTCGCGGAAAACGTCGCCTTGACCTCGGAGTTGGCCGAGCACGGCGGACGGCTCGCGCGGACGTTCGATCGGCGCGAAATGGCGCGCCGCGCCGCGCGCGCGCTGGAGTCGGTCGGTTTGCCGTCCGATGCCGAGTTTCAAGCGACGATCGTCGAAACGCTGCCGCTCGCCACGCGGCAACTCGTCGCCATCGCGCGCGTGATCGCGAGCGAGGCCAAGTTCGTGATCATGGACGAACCGACGACCTCGCTCACGCAAAAAGAAGTGGCGAACCTGATTGCCGTGTTGACGAGCTTGCGTGCACAGGGCGTGACCGTGCTCTTCGTGAGTCACAAGCTCGACGAGTGCTATGCGATCGGCGGCGAGGTCATCGTGCTGCGCGACGGCCGCAAGGTCGCGCAAGGGCCGATCGCCGACTATACGAAAGCGCAGTTGAGCGAGTTGATGACGGGGCGAGAGTTGGCGCATGCGCGCTATCGGACGCAGGCGCCCGAGTCCGCCGACATCGTGCTCGCCGTGCGCGGGCTCGGCCGCGGCAGGCAGTTCAGAGACGTTTCGTTCGCGTTGCGGCGCGGCGAGATCCTCGGCGTGACGGGACTGCTCGACTCCGGCCGTAACGAACTGGCGCGCGCGCTCGCGGGCGTCGCCCCGGCCGACACGGGTTCGATCGCGCTCGACGGGCTGCCGGTCGCGCTCGCCACGCCGGCCGATGCGAAGCGGCACCGGATCGGCTACGTCCCCGAGGACCGCTTGACCGAGGGACTTTTTCTCGACAAATCGATTCGCGACAATGTCGTGACGGCGATGATCTCGAGCTTGCGCGACCGCTTCGGCGGACTCGATCGCAAGCGCTCGCGCGCGCTCGCCCAGCAAACGGTAACGGACCTTCAGATCGCGACGCCCGATATCGAGAAACCCGTGCAATCGCTCTCGGGCGGTAATCAGCAGCGCGTGCTGATCGGCCGGTGGCTTGCGATCGATCCGCGCGTGTTGATTTTGCATGGGCCGACGGTGGGCGTCGACGTCGGTTCGAAAGACATCATCTATCGGATCATGCAATCGCTGTCCGAGCGCGGCATCGGGATCGTGCTGATCAGCGACGACTTGCCCGAGCTGCTGCAAAACTGCGATCGGATCTTGATGATGAGCAAGGGTCGCATGACGGGCGAATACGCGGCCCAGGGGCTGACCGAAGCGGACTTGTATCGTGCGCTGCTCGCGCAGGCCGCTTGAATCGAAGGGCGTGACACAGATGAATCAGACGATGAGTTCCACCGATCCCGTCGACATGGCCGGCCGGCGCCGCGCTCCCGACTGGCGCGCCAAGCTCGCGCGCCGCCCCGAATGGCTGCCCGCCGGACTGATCGTCCTCTCGGGCGTCGTCATTGCGTCGATCAATCCGCGCTTCCTGCAATGGGCGACGCTGTTCGATCTGCTCCATTCGGCGACGACGACCGCGCTGTTCGCGCTCGGCACGCTCGTGGTGCTCGCGTCGGGCGGCATCGACGTCTCGTTCACGGCGATCGCGGCCTTGACGATGTACTCGATCACGAAGGCCGTTTTCGCCTGGTGGCCCGATGCGCCGTTCGCGTTGATCCTGCTCACCGGAGCCGTGGGCGGCGTCCTGCTCGGGCTCGTCAACGGCGTGCTCGTGCATCGGCTCAAGGCGCCGTCGCTGATCGTCACGATCGGTACGCAGTATCTGTATCGCGGCATCTTGCTGACGTTCGTCGGCACGACCTTCTTTATGAATATCCCGCACAGCATGGACCGCTTCGGGCGCATACCGCTCATGGCCTATCGCACGGTGGATGGGCTCGACGCCGTGCTGCCGGTCTCCGTGCTGGCGTTGGCGGCGGCGGCCGTGCTGACCTGGTGGCTGCTCAATCGGACCATGATGGGGCGCGCGGTCTATGCGATGGGCGGCAGCCTCACGATCGCCGAGCGGCTCGGCTACAACGTGCGTGCCGTTCATTTGTTCGTGTTCGGTTATACGGGCTTGCTCGCGGGCATCGCCGGCATCTTGCATGTGTCGAACAACCGGCTCGCGAATCCGTTCGATCTCGTGGGTTCCGAACTCGACGTCATCGCCGCCGTGATTCTCGGCGGCGCGCGCATCACGGGCGGCAGCGGGACCGTCCTCGGCACGCTGCTCGGCGTGGCGCTCGTCACGCTCGTCGACAATACCCTGATACTCGTCGGCGTGCCCAGCACGTGGCAGAAAGTCATCGTGGGGGCATTCATCCTGGTTGCCGGCGTGCTGTTCGTATTGCGCCGCCGCGGCTGATCGCCCGCGCCCGGCGGCAAGGCGCATCAAGCGCTGCGCTTGCGCCGCTCCTGTCCTTTCTCCGTGACGATCGAGTCGAAGGCATCGATCTGCGAGAAGCGCACGGCTTTGACGACGCCGAACTTGCTCGTATCGGCGACGAGATGGCTTTCGACGGCGTTGGCCATGGCCGCTTGCTTGATCGCCACCTCGTGGAAATTCCAGCATGTGACGCCACGCGCGTCGTCGATGCCGCCCGCCGAGATGAATGCCTTGTTGATGCCCATGCGCCTGAGCATCTCGAGGCTTTCGTCGCCCGTGAACGAATCGGACGACGGCACGTAGACGCCGCCGAGCAGAATCATCCGCACGTTGGGCATGCCGCGCAAAATCTCCGCGATGTTGAGCGAGTAGCAGACCACGGTGATTTGCATGTCCGCGGGAATCAGACGCGCCAGCGTCGTGAGCGTCGTGCCGCAGTCGATGAAGATCGTTTCGTTATCGGCGATTAGTTCGGCGGCGTGCGCGGACGCTTGCGCCTTGGCCTGCGCGAAGTGATCTTCCTCCTGTTCGAGCGAATAGCCGGCCGCGTTCGGTACGTTGGCCGCGCTGACGATATAGCCGCCGAGATAGGTAAAGCGTTCGGGGTTCGCATTGATATCGCGCCGCACCGTCATTTCCGACACGCCGAGTAGCGCGGCGGCGTCGCGCAAGCGCATGACGCTGTGTTTATCGAGCGCATCGGCCAGGGCGCGCAGACGATCGGATTTGGACATCGATTCTTTCAAGGAACGCCGCGAGGCGGGGAGGGACCGCCGATCGAATACGTTACATTTATAGCGGAAAGTTGATCGAATTATAACAAGTGCATGCGCGGCCGCGCAAAGAAATCGGTGTTGCGGTGCGAGCTTATCCCGCCGTACCGGCTGACAATTGCGTATGTACGGTACGCGCGAGGCCCAGCAACACATTGCGGTCGATCCCGCCGGAGACCGCGTAGCCGAAGTCGCCGTCGACCCAGTAGAAGACGTTGACCGGGCCGTCCCGGTAGAGCCTGAAGGCCGTCGCGTGCGTGCTGGGATTGCGGCGCGCGATGCACAAGGTGACGCGTTCGCCTTGCTGATCCCGATACATGAACAATGCGGTCGGCCCATCGGCGCCGGGCAGCAGGCGGCCGCCCGTCAACTCGAAACCCGCGCGGGACAGCAGCGGCGGATGGATGGTGGTCCCCAGCCGGTCCGTGAGCCAGCGCATGAATTCGCGCTCGTCTTGTTCGGCGGCGTTCGCAGGCCGGTCCACCGCGGGCATGTAGACCACGTGCGCGACGGCGGCCTGCCGGGCGAAGCCGGTGCCGGTCTCGAGCGCGACCGTATGCGGTGCCTCGTTGCCCCCCATCGGAAAACCCCCGTCGGCGAAGCGGCGCACGCCGGAATCGACGCCCGCTCCGATGCCGATGCCCAACACGAGCATCGCCGCGAGCGCCATCCAACGATGCCGATTCGCGAACGGCCCTTGCGCTTGCCGCTGCATAGCGGCTTGCAAGCGAGCCGGCATGGGCTCGTCCAAGACGCGATCGTAGCGATCGTGCAAAAGGGCTCCGAGCGAACGATATTGGCCGACGCGCTCGGCCAGCTCGGGGTGCCGCGCGACGAGCGCGTCGATCTCGACACGGCGCGCTTCAGGCAGCGCGCCGTCCACGTACGCGTGCAATTCGGCGTCGTCGATGGCGTTTATCTCGTCTCTCACTTGACCACCCGTAGCTTTTCGACAGGGCGTGCACCCGTCATCAACGTTCTGAGCTTTTCGCGGCCGCGCGACAACCGCGACATCACCGTGCCGATCGGCACACCCAGCATGAGGGCAACCTCGGCATAGCTCATGTCCTCCAACCCGACGAGCAGCACGACGACGCGCTGCTCGTGCGGTAGCTGCTGCAGAGCGGCATCGAGGTCTCTGACCTCGAGCGACCGCGTTTGAGGTGCCGGCACCGCGAACTCGCGTTCGTCGACGCCCGCGTCGTCGACGCTGACATGCAAGGCGCGCACGGACGCGCGGCGCGCCTGATTGGCGAACAGATTGTGCATGATCGTGAAAAGCCACGCGCGCAAGTCGGTGCCGGGCGTGAACAGCGCGACGCGCGCCAGCGCGCGCTCGAGCGTGTCTTGCACGAGGTCGTCGGCGAGCTCGCGATTGTGCAGCAGGGCTCTCGCATAACGGCGCAAGCGCGGGACGTGCACCGCCAATTCGTTCCGGATATCCATTCGTCTACCGAGCGCATGCCCGCGCGGCGGCCGGGATGGCGCCGCGCACTGTCGCCCTCAAGCGGGCAAACACGTGTGGCGCGAGTTTATTCCAGCCGAAGCCGGGCGTCCTGCGACAGGGCCGAGGCCGCTCGCCGGGGGCCGGGGAATAAAGGACACCGGCTTGTGTTTGCCTCGACGGTGCTGTCCCATTTCTTATCCGGAGGCTCGATGAATTTGCCTACGCTGCGCCGATCGCATGCGTTCGCGCTTGGTATTGCCGTGTGTTGGGCGTGCGCGGGGAGCATTCCCGTCGTGGCCCTGGCCGCGCGCGCCGATAGCCGTGAGGCTGCTTTTCTCGCGGAGAACGACGAGGCGATGACGGCCATGATGGCCGGCATGGACGCGAAACCGAGCGGCGATGTCGATCGCGACTTCGTCGCGATGATGATCCCTCACCATCAAGGCGCCATCGATATGGCCCAGGCCGAATTGCGCTACGGCCACAGCGAAACGTTGCGTCGTATGGCGCAAGAAATCATCGTCGAGCAGCAACAGGAAATCACGGCAATGCGGTTGGCGCTCGGTCAGCCATTGCCGCCCGCGCTACCCGCCCCCGACCAATTGAAGCGCGTCGAGTCCGAACCGCCGTCACGTTAACTCATCGATCAGGAAACGTAATGAAAACCGAAGCAACGCGAATTTTCCGAGCGGCGCTGGCCGCGTCTTTTCTCGCCGCCATGCCTTGCGCTTTCGCGGGCCAGGCGCCGGGCGCGGCGTCCGCTCCCGACATCCCGGTGAGTCATCGCGACCGGGTCTATGCCGCCGAGCAGTTCTCGAACACGGTATCGGTCATCGATCCGCTCGACAATCGCCTGCTCGGCGTCATTCGTCTCGGCGATCCCGCGCCTGCCAATTTCAGTCCGCTGTACAAAGGGCAACTTCTCGTCCACGGCATGGGGTTCTCTCCCGATCATCGAACCCTCGCGGTCGTCTCCATCGGCTCCAATTCCGTGACGTTTATCGATACGCAGACCAATACGGTCAAACACGTCACCTATGTCGGCCGTTCGCCGCACGAGGCGTTTTTCACGCCCGACGGTCGCGAACTGTGGGTGACCGTGCGCGGGGAGGACTACGTGGACGTTCTCGATGCGGCGACGTTCGAGGAGAAGACGCGCATCAAAGTCCCGGCCGGCCCGGGCATGCAAATCTTCTCCCCCGACGGCCGCTACGGCTATGTCTGCTCTTCGTTCAATCCCGAGACGGAGGTGATTTCGGTCGCCGATCATCGGATCGTCGGCAAGGTTGCGCAAGCGAGCCCGTTTTGTCCCAACATCGCGGCCACCCCCGACGGCAACGAGGTGTGGTTTACGTTGAAGGACGTAGGCAAGACGCAAGTCTTCGAGGCCCGGCCGCCGTTTGCGTTGCTCAAAACGATCGACACGGGCCCCATCACGAACCACGTCAACATCGTGCGTAACGCGAACGGGATGTTCGCCTATGTCACGATCGGCGGACTGAACGAAGTGAAGGTTTTCCGTACCGACGATTTCAGCCAAGTCGCGACGATCCCCGTAGGCAGCCTGCCGCATGGCGCCTGGCCGTCGGGCGACGGCAGCCGTCTATACGTCGGCCTCGAAAACGCCGATGCGATGGCGGTCATCGATACGCTGACGAACAAGGTCTTGGCGAACGTGCCGATCGGACAAGCGCCGCAAGCCGTCGCCTACGTGCCCGAAGCGGTGCCGCGTGGCGATGGGACCTCGAATTTGCAGCCGCTCGGCATAGCCGGCAGCACAGCCCAGATCGCCTTGCTGCCGCGCGCGGGCGCGACCGATGCGCATACGAGCGTGACCTTGTTCGATCAGGGATTGTCTCAAGTGATGCAAGCGGCAGTGGCGGGCTTGCAGCCGAAACGATCCTATGTGTTGGGTCTTGCCGATCGGGCGGATGGCAGCGGCGCCATCGACGTGCTCTCGCGTTTCACGACCAATCCGGCGGGCGCCGCGATCGTCAATGCGGTGGGTCAGATCCGGCAGGCCGTTGCGGCCGCCGATCCGGGTTCGGCGCCGAACGATAGGCGCCGCTATCTAGTGATCGCGCCGGAGACGGACGGCAAGATCGGCGTTCCGGTGCAAACGCAAGCCCTTTGAACGAACCCGTGAGTCTGAAATGGGCGGCAACGCTCGGACCGCTTTTACGGGGGTTGATTTTAATACCCGGCCCCGTTTAACTAAATCTGCTCCGGTCTAATAAAGTTAAGGAAACCTAAGTAACCGAAATGCCACGCAAAAACAAACGTTTACGCGAACGTTTGCGCCCTATGTAAACGTTTTCTTCGTTGGGGTTTCTGAGTACTTCAGATTCAAGGCAGGCGGCCGTTATATCAGACAGGTTTCGAAGGAATAGCCGAAAATGGGATTGCCTGTACTGGTCGTGGACGATTCGACGCTCGCCCGCCGACTGCTGATCAACGCCTTGCCCGAGGCGTGGGACGTCGAAATCACTCAAGCCGCGAACGGTGCGGATGCGCTGGCGGCCTACCGCGAAGGACGCGCCTCGGTCATGTTTCTCGATCTGACGATGCCCGGCATCACGGGTTTCGACGTGCTCGAGACCGTCCGTGCGGAAGGCCTCGATAGCTTCGTGATCGTCGTCTCCGCCGATATTCAACCCGAAGCGAAAGCTCGTGTGAAGGCGCTCGGCGCCGTCGCTTTCATCGATAAGCCGATTTCGAGTGCAAAGTTGTTGCCGGTCTTGAAAGAGTACGGATTGTATGAGTGAGCCTATCCTCACCGAAGACCAGCGCGACGCGCTGCAAGAGATCGCGAACATTGGCATGGGCCAAGCGGGCGCGCGCCTTGCCGCGCTGCTCGGGCGCTTCGTGCACCTGTCCGTGCCGCGCATCCGCATGGTCGATACCGACACGCTGCCCACGGCCGTGCGCGATATGCTCGACTTCACGGAGCCCGTGACGGCGCTGCGCCAAAGTTTTCGCTGCGACATCGCCGGGGAGGCGATCTCGCTGTTCGACAGCCGCAGCGCCGAGCACATGAAGGCGGTGTTCGGCTCCGATGACATGCTGGGGGAGCAGGGCGAGGAAGAAATGTCCGACGCCGAGGCCCTATCGGACGTCGCCAATTTGATCGCCGGCGCGTGCTTGACGGGATTGTTCGAGCAGCTCGGGCAGTTGCCGACGTTTACGCCCCCGCGCGTGATCGGCGTGCAACTCGACCTCGAAGAGGTGTTGCATCCCTCCAAGCTCCCTTGGGACCGCGCGTTGTTGCTCGAGGTCAATTTGCAGACCGAAGACGGCGTGTTCGGCTCGCATCTGCTGACGCTGATGACGGCCAAGGCGGTGCAGTCGCTCGTGACGGCGCTGGAAGGCTTCCTGGCCAATCTTTGAACTTATCGTAGCTGCACAAGATGGACATCCCTGGCACCGCTCGCTTGAGCGAGCTCGCACTGGAGCGCGTTGGGCTCGGCATTTTTGCCGTGGATCGCGACTACCGCGTCGTGCTTTGGAACCGCTTCATGGATGAGCACAGCGGCCTCACCGCCGCGCAAGCGATCGGGCGTAGTTTCTTCGATTGCTTTCCCGACTTGCCGCGCGCGTGGCTCAAGCGCAAATTCGATACGGTCTTTTTGCTCCATAGCGGCTCGTTCTCGTCATGGCAGCACCGGCCGTGGCTGTTGCCGTTCGAGCATGATTGCCCGATCACGGGTTCGCTCGATTTGATGCAGCAAGATTGCTCGTTCATGCCGTTGATCGAGAACGGCGAGGTCGTGGCCGTGTGCGTGACGATCGCCGACGTGACGGAACTCGCGACGGCGTGGAAAGAGCGCGAAGCCGCGCTCGACGCGCTGCGCGACTCGTCCGAGCGCGACGCGCTTACGGGGCTGTACAACCGCCGGCACGTCGATCGCAGGCTGCTGGCCGAATACAACAGTTGGACGCGCCATCACGATTCTTTCGCCGTGCTGCTGTTCGACATCGATCATTTCAAGCGGATCAACGACACGTACGGCCACCCGACGGGCGATGCCGTACTGCGCAAAATCGCCGCCACCGTTTCGCCGCAACTACGTAACAGCGATATCTTGGGGCGCTATGGCGGCGAGGAGTTCATGGTGGTGCTGCCGCATTGCGACGAGTCGGGCGCCGCGGTCGTGGCCGAAAAGATTCGCCATGCTATCGAGGCCGATGCGCTCGAAGTGAGCTCCGGCCAACTGAAAGTGACGGTGAGCGTGGGCGGCTGCGCCGCCTCGCCCGGCTTGACCGGTGTGGCCGCGCTCGTGGCCGAGGCCGATCAAGCGCTTTATGACGCGAAGCACGCCGGGCGCAATCAAGTGTGCATCGTCGCGCACCACGCCTGAGTCTTGCTTGCCGATCCGCCGCACGCGTCGCGCGTGCGGCCGATGAGCTTGCCCCTTCACCCGCTCAGTGGCTCTCCGAACGAGCCGCAATCCAATCCATCGCCGCGAACAGCACGCCCGACACGATGAACGTCAGGTGCAAGATCACGAGCCAGCGCACGCGCGCCTCGTCGAGCGGGATGTCTTGCTCGGTCAGACTCATGAACGCGCGGAGCAACGAGATCGCCGAGATGGCGACGATCGAGCCGATCAGTTTCATCTTCAGGCCCGAGAAGTCGAGCGTGCCCATCCAGCTTGGACGGTCCTCGCTGTCGCCTGTATCGATCTTCGAAATGAAGTTTTCGTAGCCCGAGAAAATCACGATGACGACGAGGTTGGCCGCGAGCGAGAGATCGATGAGAGAAAGCGTCGCGAGAATGATCTGCTCGGGGGAAGCGTGCAGTACGCCGCCGAGCGCGTGCACGAGCTCTTCGACGAACGCGACCAGCAGCATGACGAGCGAGAACACGAGACCGACGTAAAACGGCGCGAGCAGCCAGCGCGACTTGAAAAGGGAAAACTCGAGCAGTTTTTCCAGAGGCTTGCGTTGATGCATGGGGCGTTCTTCCTGTTTTGTTCCCGGTTGCGCGCGTGCATCGACGATCCATGCACGCGCGAACCGGCAATTTTACAGTTTCCTTGCGAACGACTCGTGACGCCCGCCGGCGAAGGCCGCTACAACGGTTTCGCGGCGACGAGGTTCGATACGCGCGCGAAGGTGCCGCCGCCTAGATGGTGGATGGTATGGAGATCCGCGTTCGCATCGTCGAACCGCCAGCGGCCTTGATCGAACACGCGCGCATCGGCCGCGGCCGCGACGACCTCGCCGAAACAGGTGTCGTAGGCGTCTTCCGTATGCGGCTCGCGAATCAGCTTGCACTCCATCCACGCCGCGCAGCCGGCTTCGATCAGCGGCAATCCGAGTTCGGGCCCGGTCGCCGTGGCAATCGCAAAGCGCGCGAACTTATCGACCTCGCGGCCGCTCGTGCTGCCGACCGCGTAAGTCAAATCGATCGCCGCGGCGCCGGGGATACAGACGGCGAACGTGCCGCTCGCGGTCATCAACTGGCGCGTGAACGTGGTTTTGTCGATGACGATGGCGATGCGCGGCGGCGTGAACTCGACGGGCATCGACCACGCAGCCGCCATGACGTTGCGACGTGAACCGTCGGCCGTGGTGACGAGGACGGTAGGGCCATGGTTGATCAGGCGGCTGGCGTGTTCGAGTGCAACGGGGCGGAAGTGGCTCATGGGGGCGATAGGCAACGGATAGGCAACGGATAGGCAACGGGACGAAAGTTAAACGATTCTACTGTCCTATCAAGCCGAACACCGCCACGCCGTTGGTCGTGCCGACATAGACATGGCCGTGCGCGATCATCGGCGCGATGAATTTATTGCCCGGCCCGAACGTATCGCGCGAGCCCGCCTGGTTGCTGTTGTAAAGCTCCTGGCCGAGGTTGCTTGCGTTGAACGCGCGCAACGCGCCGACGGCGCCGTTTTGCGCGGCCCAGACGATGGCGTTTTGCGTACCGTTTGCCGAGACGCTGGGCGTCGTGCCCGGATAGGGGAACGTATTCGCACTGCTCGAGCTGGGTGCCGACGCCAAGCGAGCCGACGCGATCGGAAAGGCTTTGAGCCGATCGCCGACGGCGCCATAGTAGACGGCGTTGCCGTAGTAGGCGGGCATGCCGAACACGCCGCTAGTCAGTTGCCCGTCGATCTCCTGCCAAATGGCGTTCTTGGTGCTGTCGAACTTGCCCATCGCATCTCGATCGACGATGTAGATCTTCGAGTCCTTGCCCGCCCCGACGGCCAGATGCCGTGTCGCACCGGCCGCATCGGTGAGGTCGGGGAGTACGAGCGCGCCGCCCGAGCCGAGATCGACGTCCTGATTCGATTGAGCGACCGTGTTCATCGGCGCAAAGTAATCGGCGACGGATAACTTGGGCGTCGTTGCCAGCTTCAAGAACGTGTTGCCGTAGTCGCCGTGCGAGGGGAAGCCGCTGCTATCGAGCGTCGTGTCGAACGTGCCATTGGCATCGAGCAGATACAAGGCGTTGCCATCGGATGCCATGCCTGCGCCGGCCATCCAGACGGAGCCTTCGCTGCCGTTCGGCGTGAGATCGATGGCGCTCGTTTGGGCGAGCGTACCGGCGTCGTAGGCCATCACCCACCCGCCGTAGACCCCTTGGTCGCAATGCGACGTCCAGCCGAGGTAGAGCTTGCCGTTCACGAGCGTGAGCGCTTGCCGTTCGGCGTATTGCGCCGGATTGAAAATCGCGACTCCGTTCGTGCTGATCGCACCGTTGCCGGGGAACGTCGCGGAAATCTCGGCGGGGCCGCCGTTGAGTTCGGCGCCCGTCGACAAGTCGAGAGCATGCAGCCGCTGGTGATAGGCGCCCTGTGCGTCCTTGCTCATCGCCACCGCGTAGAGCGCGCCGTTTGCCCCGCGCGAGCGGTCGATGACGGGCGTCGAGGTAATGCCGATCTCAGGCGTGATTTGGCTGCAGCCGTGATCGTCGCTCGTCGTTTCGCCGCTTGCGAGCAGCGAGCGCCGCCACAGCGTTGCGCGCGTATCGGCGTCGAACGCGTAGACGGTATCGTGTTCGGTGGCGACGAACACGACGTTGTGAGCCGCCCCGCCTATCGACACACTGCCCGCGTAGAGCGGCTCGGCGTCCACCTTGCCATCGACGGACAGAAAGCCGACCTTACCGAACTGCGTGGCATTGACGTTGGCCGGCGTGAGCGTCGTTTCCGCCAAGTATTGCCCGGTGCGGGCAATGTCGTTGTGATACGTGAGCACGTCCGCGGCCGATGTCGTGCCGCCGCCGGATCCGCTCCCGGCGCCGTTGCCGGATCCACTACCTGCGCCGCTGCCTGAGCCGCCCGCGCTTCCGGCCGAGGCGGGGCTTCCCCCATTGCCTCCGCCTCCGCTGCACGCTGTGCACAGCGTCGCGACGATGCACATGACCATGCCTTGCTTGATGGCGTTCGACGCGACGAAGGCGGTGCGTTTGCGGTCCATGAGCGTCTCCGAAGAACGGATAGGCCTGGTAAGAAGCATTTCTCGTACCGAAGCCGAGGCGACCGCCGGCTTTGAGCGTGCCGCGGACCGCGTTGATCGATACTACGGTCTTGCCTCGTTCCGTCCGGGGTATATGCTGCTCGATTAGGCGGCGACACCGTCCGCCATATCGTCTACACGCTCGAAGGAGGCGCGTCATGTCGTCGAATCGATGGACCAAGATGTTGGCGATGGCCGCTCTGGTGCAGATGGCTGCCGGATGCGCGCCGATGGGCGCTCAAGCCCCGTCGGGTGCGGCCGCCGGTGCGGCCCCATCCGTGGGCGCGGCATGTAAGGCCTCCGACGGCAGCATGGTGGCGGACGGCACGATCGTGTCCAAATGCACGTTGCCGAATCAAGCGATCAGCCAGTGTCCAAGCTATACGTGCCAGCGTTGCGATAGCGGCAATTGGGGCGGCGAGTATTCGTGCCGGCTCCAATAACGGACATCCAATTGCAACAATGTCCCGGTCGATTCGCGCGTTACATTCGAATTGTGAGGGCCGGGACGATCGGCGTAGCCGCGCGATCTAGCGCAAACGCTGTTCGCCCTGTAATGTAACGCCGCCGTCGATTGCAAAAATCGAATTCGGCGAGAGAGGCGGAATTGCCCGCTTGTGGCCGTGCCGCGGTTAATTCAAAAAAACGACGTTAAGTAACTATTGAATAGCACGAGGGGATCAATGTCTAACTTAGTGGGTTCGCTACGTTATAAGAGCGAGCGGCGATACCAATTCATGATGCTGGCGGCGGGGGCGATCCTTTGGGCCATCCTGCTGTGGTTCGTCGTGAAAGAATGGGATGCCCCGAAGATCGGGCATATCGTGCGTCTTTACGTTGGATACGGTGTGGCCTTCGCCATCTTCATGTGGCTCATGAGTGCGGCATACCGCGCCTCGGCGTTCGGGAACATGGTGCTCGTCGGGCCGAACCAGTTTCCCGAGTTATACCGGATGGTCGTCGATGGTTCGCGCGAGATCGGCCTCGCTGAGCCGCCCGCGACGTTCATCTACAACTCCAACGGGATTTTCAACGCGTTCGCACGCCGGCTGTTGGGCGGCCGGTATGTATTTCTGACCTCGGCGCTGGTCGAAGCGAATAACGATGCGCAGGTGCGTTTCGTAATCGGTCACGAACTCGGGCACCATGCCGCGGGTCACCTGAACCCTTGGCTCAATGCGCTGAAGATTCCCGCGCACGCCGTACCGTTTCTCGGAAAGGCCTACTCGCGTTCGCGCGAATATACGTGCGACAGCATCGGCGCCTATTTGTCCAAAGACGCGCATGCATCGCGCGGCGCGCTGCAGATGCTTGGCTGCGGTTGCCGGCGCCTGAACCCTCAGATGAACTGCGACGCCTTCGTGGCCCAGGAAGCGATGGTCCCGCCGATCTTCGGCTTTCTGACCGAAATCAGCCGGACGCATCCGCGTTTGACGCGCCGCGTCGCCGCGATCAAAGCGGGCGTGACGCAGGCGGGCACTAGCATGCCGCACGCGATGGACGATCCCGAGCCGCGGTTCATGGGTAGCACGGGCCGCTGACGAACCTGTCGCGGTCGCGCGGCGGCGAGCCCGAGCCCTAGCCCATGGCAAAGTCCCCCGACCGCGAGCGCGCGCGCTTCGATTTCGAACACTGGGTGCCCGCCGTATCGATGCTGCGAGGCTATCGGCGCGCGTGGCTCGCCAAGGATCTGTTCGCCGGGCTCGTGCTGACGACGATGCTGATTCCCGTGGGAATGAGCTATGCGGAAGCCGCCGGTTTGCCCGTGATCACGGGCCTTTATGCGTCGATCGCGGCATTGACGGGTTACGCGATTTTCGGCCCCAGCCGCATTCTCGTTCTGGGCCCCGATTCGGCGCTTGCCGCATTGATTGCCGCGACTGTCCTGCCGCTATCGCCGGGGGGCGGGAGCCAGGTCGTGGCGCTCGCATCGATGTTGGCGATCATGGCCGGCGCGGTCTGCACGATGTTTGGTCTCGTTAGGCTCGGCTTCGTTTCGGATTTGCTCTCCGATCCGATCCGGTATGGCTATCTGAACGGCATCGGCCTTACGTTGATAGCCAGTCAACTACCGAGCTTGCTCGGGTTTTCGGGTGCGGGGGAGACGTTTCTCGACGACGTCCTGAGCGTCACCCATGCCGTTCTCGCCGGGCAAATCCATCTTGCAACGGCCGCGATCGGCCTGACCTGCGTGGCAACGATCCTCGCCCAGCGCAGGCTCGCGCCGTCGTTGCCGGGGATATTCATCGTCGTATTCGTCATGGCGGCTCTTACGGGATGGTGGCTGCGCCATGCGTATCACGTGGTCGTGCCGGTGATCGGCGCGATCCCCTCGGGATGGACGCTGCCGCGTATGCCGAGTGTGTCGTGGCCTGAGATTCGCCGCTTGTCCGGCGGTGCGCTTGCCATCGCGTTCGTCTCATTCGCCGACATCAGCGTGTTATCGCGCGTGTTTGCATCGCGGGCGGATCGCAACCCCGACCGGAATCAGGAACTCATCGCGCTCGGTGCGGCGAATTTGCTCGCCGGCTTGTTGCAGGGGTGCCCCGTCAGCAGCAGCGCGTCGCGCACGCCCGTCGCCCAAGCCGCCGGCGCGCAAACGCAGATCACGGGCATTGTGGCCGCCGTATGCATCGCCGCGCTTTTGCTGTTCGCGCCGGGGCTATTGGCGCATGTGCCGCATGCCGCGTTGGCCGCCGTCGTGATCTGCGCCTCGATCGCCGTCATGCAAATCCGTGATGTGGCGCGTCTTTACCGGCGCAGGCGCAGCGAGTTCGCGGTATCCCTGCTGTGTTTCGTCGGCGTCGTCCTGCTCGGCGTGGTGCAGGGCATCTTCATGGCGGTCGGACTTGCGCTGCTTTCGTTCGTATGGCGTGCCTGGCATCCCTACGATGCCGTGCTCGGCCGGGTTGCAGGCCTGCGCGGCTATCACGACGTCACGCGTCATCCCGATGCGCGGCAGTTGCCCGGATTGTTGCTTTTCCGGTGGGACGCGCCGCTGTTTTTCGCCAATGCGAATATCTTCGCCGAGCATTTGCGGGAGGCTATCGCTCGCTCCGGGCGCGACGTGCGATGGGCGATCGTGGCGGCCGAGCCGATTACCGATATCGACGTCACGGCGGCCGACGTTTTAGCGCGTTTGCACGACGAGTTGCGCGCGCAAGGCATTGCGCTATGTTTCGCCGAGATGAAAGGACCTGTTAAAGATCTTTTGCGCCAATATGGGCTGTTCGAGAAGTTCACTCATACGGCACCGTTTTTCGCGACCGTAGGCGAAGCCGTCGAGCATTGCGTCGCGTCGGGCCGTCATCGATGAGCCCCCGGGGCATTGCGCCGCGGTTCGATAAATGAGACGAATTACGCGTGAATAACGCGGCTCTTAAGCTCGCGGTAAGCCTGGTCGGGCAAGATCCACGCGTTCATTCCACTTTCTAGGAGCCACAATGTCCACCATGGAACACGCTGGCAGCGGCGAGACTTACGGGCGGGTCGCGCGTCTTCTTCACTGGTTGGTCGTCGTACTGATCGCGGCGCAATTCGTCGTGGGCTGGATCATGCCGGATATACACCGCGACACCCAGCCGGTGGGCCTCATCGCATGGCATCTGGCGATCGGCTCGGCACTGATCGTGGCCGTGGCGGTCCGCATCGTTTGGCGCCTGACGCACCGGCCGCCTCCGGGCGAGTTGCCGCCGCTCTTGGACACCGCTTCGCGCGCCACGCATTTTCTGCTCTATGCCGCGCTGGTCGCGGTGCCGCTGCTCGGTTGGGCTAATGCATCGTCGCGCGGCTGGGCGGCGACGCTTTCCGGCGCGTTGCCGTTGCCGCCGATTGCGGCCACGGGGTCGAGCGTGGCCCATGAGATGGGCGATGTCCATGGCGTACTGGCCTGGGTGCTGCTGGCGTTGATCCTCATGCATGTCGGCGCCGCGCTGTTTCACCGTTTCGTGCGCAAAGACCGCGTTTTGCAACGCATGACCTGGTAAGCGCATTGCCGGCATCGCTTGACTTGCGTCAACCGGTGCCGGTCGGACGGCCGCACAATGGAAAGTCGTTGGGGGAGGTCCATTGTGGCGACGCTCGCGATTTTGTTCGCCGTAGTGCTGTTGATCAATCTGATGCCGGCGTTCGCGCCCCCCACGTGGATGGCGATGTCGTGGGTGGGTTTCAACGTGCCGGAGGGCAAACCCTTCGTTTTTGCACTGGTCGCGGCGAGCGCGGCAACCTTGGGCCGGCTGATTTTGGCGACGTTCGCGCGCACGCTCGTGCGCGGGCGCTTGATGCGCGAAGCCGATCGGCAGAATATCGACGTGGCCAAAGCTTGGCTTGCGCAGCATAAGACGCTTACCGTCAGCGCTTTTTTTCTCTATGCGCTGAGTCCCTTCCCATCGAACTATCTGTTTATCGCATATGGCCTATCGGGCTTGCCGCTTAGAAACATAGCTGCGGCATTCTTCGTCGGCCGTACCGCGAGCTATACGGTTTGGGCTTATCTGGGTCGATTCGTTTCGGCCCGAATCGATCCGGAATCCCAGTTCGAAGGAGGCTACTTGAGCGGCTACTTCGTCGTCACTCAGTTGATCTTGCTCGGGCTCGTCTATGCGCTGACGAAGCTCGATTGGAAAATGCTCTTCGACGAACGCAAACTGAGTTGGCGCCGCTCGGTCAAAGCTGCCGGTCACTCGGATAGACGGTATAGATGAAGACTGAATCCATATTCGACGACGTCGAGAACGGCGAGCATTCAGCGGCCGAGCGTGCCGCGGCCGCCTCCCGCAGCACTTGGGTCAGCGTGGCCGTCAATCTAGGATTGACGTTCGGGCAGGTGCTGGCGGGCATTGTTTCCGGTTCCCAAGGCCTCATCGCGGACGGCATCCATTCGCTATCGGATCTCGTGGCCGACTTCGTGGTCCTGTTCGCGAGCCATCACAGCAGGAAGGGAGCCGACGAGGCGCACCCGTACGGTCACCAGCGCTTCGAAACCGCCGCCTCGTTGGCGCTCGGCATCATCCTCGCCGCGGTGGGGCTGGGCATGCTGTGGGCGGCGCTGCGCAAGCTCGGCGATCCGGCATCGGCCGAGCGCGTTCACATGGCCGCGCTGTGGGTCGCGATCGGCGCACTGATCGCCAAGGAACTGCTCTTTCGGTACATGCTCGCCGTGGCCAAGCTCGTCAAATCGAGCATGCTGGTGGCCAATGCGTGGCACGCGAGGTCCGATGCGGCATCGTCGCTCGTCGTGGGGGTAGGCATCGCCGGCAATCTCGCGGGCTTTCCCATCTTGGATCCGATTGCGGCGCTGATCGTCGGCATGCTCGTGCTGAAGATGGGATGGACGTTCGGCTCGGACGCGCTGCATGATTTGATGGATCGATCGGCTGACGAGCAAGAGGTCGGCGCGATCCGGCAGACGCTGCTCGGTACGCCAGGCGTCATGGGCGTGCACGATCTGCGTACCCGGAAGATGGGTGACATGATCGTAGCGGACGTGCATATCGAGGTAGATGCCGCCATCTCCGTGGAAGCAGGGCACGAGATCGCCGTTGCCGCGCGCCGGCATGTTTTGGCGCGCCATCGCGTGCTCAACGTCATGACGCACGTCGACCCGCGAACGCGCGGCGGCATCGACGCGCCGGCCGCCATCGAGTAGGCGGGGGCGTACCTTACGTCCGGGGTGGATCGGCCCAGTCCACTTCGACTTTCAAGCCGCCTAGCTCATCCGATCGGCGCACGTCGAGCGAGGCGCCATGCGCGTTCGCCACGCGCCGCACGATCGACCAACCGAGTCCGCTACCGCTATGTTCGCCACCGGGTGCGCGGAAGAAGCGCTCCCCGAGGCGCTTCATGTGCGCGTCCGGCAGGCCCGGGCCACTGTCTTGCACAGACAGCACGATATGGTCGAGGCGATGGCGGACCGATACCGCGATACGCGCCTGTGCCGGGCTGTAACGCAGCGCGTTATCGGCGAGATTGCGGATGAGCGAGGCCAGCAGCGCCGCATTGCCCATCACGACACATGGCTGCGGCGCGTCGAGTTCGAGCTGCTGAGATTTGCGGATAGCGATCGGGGCGATGGCGGCAAGGACCTGCTTGGCGACGGCGCTCAGATCGACCGGCGCGTTTGTGTCCAGTGTGGCGCCTGCTTCGAGCCGCGATAGCAGCAAGAGTTGATCGACGAGATGCGCCGAGCGGTCGCAGCCTTCGAGCACGGCCGACAGCGCATGGCGCCGTAGCGCGGCATCGTCCTCACAGATCGCTACCTGCGCTTGCGCTTTGATCGCCGCGATCGGTGTACGGAGTTCGTGCGCCGCATCGGCGGTGAAGCGCCGTTCCGCATCGAGTACCCCCCGAATCCGATCGAACAGGCGGTTGAGCGCATCGAGCATCGGCGCCATTTCCCGCGGTGTGCGATGCATTCGAACCGGGTCCAGCGCGCGCGGATCGCGCCGAGCGAGCATGCGCTCGAGGTCGCGCAGCGGTGCGGTGCCTGTTCTGACGGCCCACCAGATGGCGATGGCGAGCACCGGCAACGCGCCCGCCATCGGCCAGAAGGCGCTGCGCATTACCGCGAGCAGTATCGCAGTGCGCGCGTCGAGCCGCTCGCCCACATACACCTCGACGTCGTGCTGCACGCCGGGCGCGGCGAATACCCGCCACGCTTCGCCGCCGATTCGAACGGTGCGGAAACCCGCAACCCTGGGTGCTTCGGCCGGCATCATCGGTTCGGCGGGAGCATTGGCGGAGTGCGTGCCGAGGTGCCCTTCGTGAAAAACTTGGAACGCGACCTTTGGCGCGTACGGGTGCAGAATCGGCGCATCGAGTGCCTCGTCGTTGTCCTCTGCTTGGGCTTGCTGCATGACGAGCAGCGAGGCCGCTTGTGCGAGGTGACTATCGAGCAACCGATCGATTTCCTGCCGCGAGTCGTGCCAGGTCAGCGCGCCCGCGACCGCCCAAACGATCGCGATGCCTGTCGTCACCAGCACGAGCAGGCGTCCCTGCAACGAGCGAGGTAGCGTCACGGCTCGCCTGTGTGTTCGGAGAGCAGCACGTAGCCGACGCCACGCACGGTCCGGATCAAATCTGCGCCGAGCTTCGTCCTCAGACGATGCACGTGGACTTCGACGGCGTTGCTTTCCACTTCCCGGCCCCAGCTATAGAGGTGCTGCTCGATCTGCTCGCGTGAAAGGACCCGGCCCGCGTTCAGCATGAGGACATGCAACAAATCGAACTCGCGCGTCGAAAGCGGCACGGGCGTGCCCGCGCGGTAGACCGTCCGCGAAGCCGGCTCGAGCACGACGTCTTGTGCCTCGAGGCGCTCGTTCGGCTGGCCATGGGCACGTCTGACGAGGGCACGCAGCCGCGCGCCCAGCTCGTGCAAGTCGATCGGCTTGACGACGTAATCGTCGGCGCCGATGTCGAGACCTTGAATGCGATCGGGCACGGCGTCGCGCGCCGTGAGAACGAGGATGGGAAGCTCGATTCCGGCGCGGCGCACGTGGCGCAGTACATCGAGCCCATCGACGCGCGGCAACCCGAGATCGAGGACCGCGGCCGCATACGCCTGTGCCCGCAGTTCGTGCTGCGCCGCTTCGCCGTCTCGCACCCAATCGACTTGAAAGCCCTGCTGACGCAGGCTGGCGCGCACGCCGTCGCCGAGCAGGGGGTCGTCTTCGACAAGCAGGATTCGCACGGCGCAAGGGTCCTATCGATGTGGTCAGTCGTCACTGTCGGCGTGGGCTCGGCGGTCCGTCGCGGCTCCCGCGGGCTGATGCGGCGCCGATTGCCATTGCACCCACCACCAGGCGAATACGGCTGCGATCACTAGCGCCGCAAACCCCCAGCGGGCGGTCCGAATGCCCTCGTCGGGCGTACCCGGCTTGTATCCGCTGATCATCGGCCGGACCAGGTTCTCTCGGTGCAAGAGACTGCTTACCAAGACCGCGGCGATATGAACGACGACGAGCGCGAGCATCGTGTTGGCGACGCCTTCATGCAATTGTCCGACCCACTCGCCGCCGCCACTGTTATAAGCGGCCCAGCCGGTGATGCCGATGGCCAACGTGACGAGCAACATCGCCAGGATAGCGATCGCGCCGGCCGGGTTATGGCCGACGTAGCGCTCCGGGCAGCCTTTGACCAGGCTCGTGAGATAACGCGCGACGGCAGCCGGCGCGCGCACGAACGAGGAGAAGCGCGCGTAGCGCGTGCCCATGAGGCCCCAAACGAAGCGAAACGCAACGAGTCCGACCATCGTGTAGCCCAAGGTCACGTGAAGCAGACGCCATCGCTCGCTCTCCGCCGTTAGCCAGGCGCCCGCGAACGAGACGACCATGAGCCAGTGAAATACGCGGACCGGCGCGTCCCAGACGAGAATCCGAGTTGAGCCCGATGCGTGCAGGTCGTGCTCAGCGCGGGATGCGGACGTATCGTTCATCGAAGTTTCCTTGATCTGCTCGGGTATGACAGGCGGCGCAGTTCGACGCGCTTTTGACCGAGGCTCGCCGCCAGGCCGCTGCGGGAACTTCGTCGTGCGTGGCGATGAACCATGAAGAACGCGTGATGCGATCGTCGGGCGGCGCGCTTGCCGTGCGTCCCGCGCGCGCGGCGTGGTCGGTGAGCCAGCCCTCGAGTTGTTTCACTGACGCGGGGTCCAGCGACGCATTGGTACCGAAGTGGTGATCGAGGTTACCGAGGATGCGTCGCCAAGAGTCCGCGGGCAGCATGCCGGGCGGATAGGCGATATGACAGGCGGCGCACTCTTGCCGGTAGAGCGGATGTGGCGTCGCGGCAATCACCGCGGGCTCGTCCTCGGCCAGCGTCAGACCGGGTAGCGTAGCCATCGCGAGCATTGCGAAAATGCGTCCAATGGCACGAGAGCGTTCATGGTTCATAGGTTTATCCTTCCACGCCGGCATCCGATTCGAGCGCAACGGCGCCTATCGTTTGAGCGTCATGAGCCAACTGATCACGTCGGCTTTTTCCGCGGGTGTGCATTCGCGCCCGGCGACATCCGTGCAGTTGCGCCGGAACCACTTTTCGACCTTTGCCGATTGCGTGAAGCGCGCGGGATTGAAGGCGGGCGCCAGCGGTTCGATCGTCTTGCCGGTGGCCGCGTGTTTTCCCGTACCGGTCGGCGTGGCGCCGTGACAAGTGGCACAGGCCCACTCGCGGCCGTGCCGCGCCGTAAAGAACTGTTGGCCCCGTGCCGGTACCGGCGCCGTGCCGGCTTGCGTCGCGTAGCCATTCAGGATTTGTTCGGGCGATTCGGCGCGGGCGGCGGAAACGCCGGCGGCGGCGATCGCACCGTAGATGCAAAATGAGCCGAGTACGCGCAGGCGAGCGGAAGTGAACACCGTGAATCTCCCAATCAATGCTTCATATATTTGGGCCGCTTCCTTACCGGATTCTTAACGCCGATACCTGGCCCATTGTGGGCGGTGGGCCCGCGTTCGAGTTGACTTGAGTCAATTGGGGTGCCGCGCGGGTGCCGGGTGACGCCGCATGACCGAACGCTTCCCTCCGCAGTGGTACATTAGGGGGCCAAACTCGAAACGTCGGGTGAGCACGGAAAGCGCCGCCCGAACGGTCATCGGCTTGCGAGCCGGTGCCATTGTGTCCAGCAACGTACGTCCCGGACACAGGAGACAAGCATGGACGTCCGGCAGCGCGATCACATCGAAACGGTGGTCCTGACGACCACCGGCCAGCCCCCGGTAACGGCACGGATGCACGACGCCATCATCCAAAGCTCGTGGCAGCGGTGCGTGCATCAGTACGGTCTCGACCCGACTCGAATGCAAGAGGCTCGCATCGTGCCGGCGCAGCGGTTGCGCGAGCATCAGCAACGGATCGACGACTTTGCCCGCATTGCAAGGTACGGCCTGGAAACGCTGTACAGCCAGGTAGCGGGGACCGGCTACGTCGTACTGCTGACCGATGCGGACGGTGTGGCCGTCGACTACCTCGGCGACGAGGGCGCGGATGCCGGATTGCGCCGCGCTGGCCTGTATCTAGGCGCGGAATGGAGCGAGGACGGGGCGGGCACTTGCGCCGTCGGCACGGCGCTGGCGACGGGGCACGCCTTGACTGTGCACCGCGACGATCACTTCGATGCGACGCACATCCCTTTGACTTGCACCGCGGCGCCGCTGTTCGATTCGCACGGCCGGCTTCATGCGATTTTGGATATATCGGCGCTGAGCTCGCCGCTGGCGAAGGATAGCCAGACGTTCGCGTTGTATCTCGTGCGGACCTACGCGAGCCGGATCGAGGATGCATACTTTCTGCGGCGTCACAGGCGCGACTGGATCCTCAAGCTGAGCGCGGCGCCGGAGTTTATCGACGTCAATCCCGAGTACCTGATCGCACTCGATGCAAGCGGAAGTATCGTCGGACACAATCGCCGCGCTCAGCAAATGTTGACGGCCGAAGCCGGCTTGGATTCGATGGGCGCGCCGCTGCTCGGCATGCGCTTCGACACGTTGTTCGAATTGCCTTTGGAGCAATTGGGACGCTTCGTATACTCGCGGCCGAGCGAGGAACGCGTCGTCCGCTTGGCGAGGACCGGCAAGCGCTTGTATCTGAGCGCCCTGCCGCCGATGCTGCCCGTGCCGGCAGGCACGGCGCGTGATGCGCAACCGCCGTTGCCGCCTGAACTGGCCGCGCTATGCGGCGGCGACGCGGCCCTGCAGCGGCAGCTTCAACTGGCCGCGAGGCTCGTCGATGCGCCGATCAATCTGCTCATCAACGGCGAAACGGGCAGCGGCAAGGAATACTTCGCGCGTGCGTTGCACAGAGCCAGCGCGCGTCGCGACGGCCCGTTCATCGCCGTCAATTGCGCGGCGATTCCCGAAACGCTGATCGAGAGCGAACTATTCGGACACTTGCCCAATAGCTTCTCGGGCGCTGGACCGAAAGCCAAGCGCGGGCTGATCCAGGAGGCCGACGGCGGCACGTTGTTCCTCGACGAGATCGGCGACATGCCGAGGGAATTGCAATCCCGCTTGCTCCGCGTGCTCGCGGAAGGCGAAGTCCTCGCGATCGGCGCTTCACGCCCCGTCCCGGTGAACGTTCGAGTGATATCGGCCACGCACCAATCGCTCGATGGGTTGATCGGCGACGGACGATTCCGCGAAGATCTCTACTACCGCCTCAACGGTGCGCGGCTCGTTCTGCCGCCGCTGCGCGAACGGCGGGATCTCGATTGGCTGATCGACAAGTTGCTCGCCGGACCCGACGGCTCGCGGCGATTCACGCTCTCGGAATCGGCTCGCTCACAACTGCACCGCCACAACTGGCCCGGCAACTTGCGCGAATTGCGCAACGCGCTCGAATACGCCCGCGCCGTCTGCAATGACGGACATATCGAAGCGAGCGACTTGCCGGAAGGTATCGCTGAGCCGCGGGTCCATGCGTTGTCAGATGCCTCCGCGCCCGGGGAGGCCGGACAGAGGCGGGCCGCCGGCATCGAACCGAACGGGCGCGAATCCGAGTGCGCGCTGCTCACGCGGCACCTGCGTGCCCATGGCTGGAACCTCAGCGCAGTCGCTCGGGAACTGGGGATCAGCCGCATGACGCTCTACCGGCGCATGGCGCGTCACGGCATCCAGTCGCCCAATCGCAGCGATGCCGTCTCGGCGCGGCCCGATAACGCACGCTCTTAGCGGGCCGTGGCTTGATCCGGCCAACGATACGCGTGTCCACCGCGATACACCTGATGCTGTGACACCTGTCACACCCACTGCGGCAAATCGCGTGTCTCCCCGCTGATTTCCCGAGGGAATCCCGTACGCGTTGCGCCGGGAGGCGCATGGCATACCTATTGCATTGAGGCCTGTCGATAAAAATACATTAGGAGACAGGCATGCGCGAACCTTCGCCGGTTCGTCCGCCCGCGGTCGGCATCATTGCGAATCCCGTGTCCGCGCGCGACATTCGCCGCGTCGTGGCCAATGCGAACAGTCTGCAACTGGCCGACCGCGTCAATATCGTGTTGCGCGCTATGGCGGCGCTCGGCGCATGCGGCGTCACGCGCGTGTTGATGATGCCGGACCGCGAAGGCTTGATGCCGATGCTCGAGCGGCATCTGAAGCGCGAGCGCGCGGCGTCGAGCGGCAATCAAATTTGGCCGCGACTGGAATGGCTCGCGATGCCGGCGACCGGCCGCGTCGACGACACCTTTCTTGCCGCGCGCCTCATGCGCGAGGCGGCGGTCTCGGCTATCGTCGTGCTCGGCGGAGACGGTACGCATCGCGCCGTCGTGCGCGAGTGCGGACGCGTGCCGATCGCCGGTTTGTCGACCGGAACCAACAACGCGTATCCCGAACTACGCGAGGCCACCTTGGCGGGGCTCGCCGTGGGGCTTTATGCAATCGGCCGCATCGACTCCGATACGGCGCTCGTCCACAACAAGCGGCTCGATGTCACGCTCGTTGCCGGCGGCGGCACCGTTCGCCGAGACATCGCGCTCGTCGACGTCGCCATCGCGCACGAACACTACATCGGCGCGAAGGCGTTATGGCGGACCGATTCGCTGGCTGCCGTCTATCTGGCCTTTGCCGATCCCGAGGCGATCGGCTTATCGGCGATCGGCGGCATGTTGGCCCCGGTGGGCAGGCGTGAGCCTGGCGGTTTGCATGTCGAGGTGGCGCCTCCCATGTCCGATGCCGCGGGATGCGCGGCAGCCGATCCGCTGTTCCATCTTCACGCGCCGATCGCGCCGGGCCTTTTGCAGCCGGTGCCCGTGTACGGCTGGCGCCGCCTACTCGACGGCGAACCGGTAGCGGTCAGCCAGCGCTCCGGCGTGGTCGCCTTGGACGGCGAGCGCGAGATCACGTTCGGTCCGAACGATCGATTGACGATCACGTTGCGCGAGCGCGCCTTCCGTTCCATCGCGGTGGCCGGTTGTCTTCGTTACGCCGCCACGCACGGATTGTTGCGTGCGCAACTTCCAACGAAGCCCGACGCCGGCGCGGCGGCCCTTTGAATCGTTTCTGAATCTTTTCGCACCCCTGAAACAACACACACCAAGGAGACACGCATGACAGCGAACCCCGCAGCCCTACCGCTGGGCCGTAAAGAACTGCTCGACTGCTATCGCAGGATGCGCACCATCCGCGAGTTCGAGGAGCGGCTGCACGTCGATTTTTCGCGCGGCGATATTCCCGGCTTCGTGCATTTGTACGCCGGCGAGGAAGCGGCCGGCGTCGGCATCTTGCACCATCTGCACGACGGCGACCGCATCGCCAGCACGCACCGCGGCCACGGCCACTGCATTGCAAAAGGGGTGGACGTGATCGGCATGATGAAGGAGATCTACGGAAAAACGGGCGGCTCGTGCAACGGCAAGGGCGGCTCCATGCATATCGCCGATCTGTCCAAAGGGATGATGGGCGCGAACGGCATCCTAGGCGCGGGTGCCCCTTTGATCTGCGGTGCCGCGCTGGCCGCGAAATTCCGCGGCAAAGGCGAAGTCGGCATCACGTTCGCGGGCGACGGCGCCTCCAATCAAGGCACGTTTCTCGAAAGCCTGAACCTCGCGGCGGTTTGGAATCTGCCCGTCATCTTCGTCATCGAAAACAACGGCTATGCGGAGGCGACGGCGCGCGAGTACGGCACCGCCGTCGATAGCTACGTCGATCGTGCCGCGGGCTTCGGCATCCCCGGCGTCACGGTCGACGGCACCGACTTTTTTGCTGTGCACGAAGCTGCGGGCGAAGTGATACGCCGTGCGCGCGAGGGCGGCGGTCCATCGTTGCTCGAATGCAAGATGGTGCGCTTTTACGGCCACTTCGAAGGCGATGCACAGACCTATCGCGCGCCCGGCGAACTCGACGAGATCCGAGCCCATCGCGACTGCTTGAAGATTTTCGCGGCGCGCGTCACCGAGGCCGGCGTTCTCACGCAAGGCGAACTCGACGATATCGACGGCGACGTCGCCGCGCTCATCGAGCGCGCCGTGCAAGAAGCGAAGGCCGCGGAGCATCCGAAGCCGGCCGATCTGCTGACCGACGTCTACGTGAAGTACTGAACCGCGAACCCGACGAATTCAAGGAAATACGCATCATGGCCCGCAAACTCAGCATGAAGCTGGCGATCAACGAAGCGATCGACCAGGAAATGACGCGCGACCCGAGTGTGATCATGCTCGGCGAAGACATTGTCGGCGGTGCCGGCGCCGAGGGCGAGAAAGACGCCTGGGGCGGCGTGCTCGGCGTGACCAAAGGCCTCTACGCAAAGCACGGCGACCGCTTGCTCGATACGCCGCTCAGCGAGAGCGCATACGTAGGCGCGGCGATCGGGGCCGCGGCGTGCGGCATGCGTCCCATTGCCGAACTTATGTTCATCGATTTCATGGGCGTGTGCTTCGACCAGATCTTCAATCAAGCGGCCAAGTTCCGCTATATGTTCGGCGGCAAAGCCGAGACGCCCGTGGTAATCCGTTGCATGGTCGGCGCGGGCTTTCGCGCGGCCGCGCAGCACTCGCAAATGCTGACGCCGTTGTTCACGCATATTCCCGGGTTGAAGGTGGTCTGCCCGAGCACGCCGTACGACACGAAGGGGCTCTTGATCCAATCGATCCGCGACAACGACCCCGTGATTTTCTGCGAGCACAAGAACCTCTATGGGTTCGAAGGGGACGTGCCGGAGACCTCGTATGCGATCCCGTTCGGCGAGGCGAATATCGTGCGCGACGGCAAACACGTATCGATCGTCACGTACGGGCTGATGGTGCATCGCGCGCTCGAGGCCGCCACGCAGTTGGCCAAGGAAGGGATCGAAGCCGAAGTGATCGATCTGCGTACGCTCTCGCCGCTCGACATCGACACGGTGCTCGAATCGGTGGAGAACACCGGGCATCTCGTGGTCGTCGATGAAGCCAGCCCGCGCTGCAACATTGCGACCGATATCTCGGCGCAGGTCGCGCAACGCATCTTCGGCACGCTCAAGGGGCCCATCGAGATGGTCGCGCCGCCCCATGTGCCGGTACCGTTCTCACCGACGCTCGAGGATCTCTATATCCCGAGCGGCGCGCAGATCGCCGAGGCCGCGCGCCGTACGCTGGGCAAGGGAGGGAAGCACTGATGGGCGCACAGATCATCCCTATCGTCATGCCCAAGTGGGGCTTGGAGATGCGCGAAGGCACCGTGCAGGATTGGCTCGTCAAGGAAGGCCAGCGCATCGAGGTGGGCGAGGCGCTGGTGGACGTGGAGACCGACAAGATCTCCAATGCCGTCGAAGCCACGGATGCCGGGTTGCTGCGCCGGATCGTCGCGCAAAGCGGCGAGACACTGCCGGTCAAGGCGCTGCTCGGCGTGTTGGCCGACAGCGAGGTCAGCGACGCGCAGATCGAGGCTTATGTCGCTGCGTACGAGGTGCCGGCCGCCGGCGGCGAGGAGGACGACACGGGGCCCTCGTTCGAGTATGCGGACGTGGACGGCATCCGCATTCGCTATGCGAGGCGCGGACCAGCGCAGGGCGGGCCGGTAGTCTTCATTCACGGCTTCGGCGGCGATTTGAACAACTGGCTTTTCAACCTCGATGCGGTAGCCGAGAAACATCCCGTCATCGCGCTCGATCTCCCCGGTCATGGACAGAGCCAAGCGAAGTTGCCCGGCGCGTCCATCGCCGCATTGGCCGAGTTCGTTCTGAAATTCCTGCGCGCGGCCGAGGTGACGGAGGCTGCGCATCTGGTCGGGCATTCGATGGGCGGGGCCATTGCGATCCAGATGGCGGCCAGCGCACCCGAGCGCGTCGCCAGCTTGGCGCTGATCAGCCCGGCCGGTCTCGATACGGCGATCAACGGCGGCTATACCGACGGCTTCGTGCAGGCGCAATCGCGGCGCGAATTGAAACCCGTATTGGAGCAGCTATTCGCAGATCCGGAGTTGGTGAGCCGTCAAATGATCGACGACATGCTCAAGTTCAAGCGCATGGACGGCGTCGAACCATTGCTCGCGGAACTCGGAGCGGCGCTGTTCGGCGGGGGTAGGCAATCGGCCGTGCTGACCGATGAACTGTCGGCGCTGGACAAGCCCGTGCTCGTGTTCTGGGGTAACGAGGACCGAGTGATTCCCGCGCAGCAGGCCGCCAATGCGCCGTCGCATGCGAAGGTGATTCGGTTCGAGGCGACCGGTCATATGGCGATGCTCGAGAAAGCCAGCGAAGTGAACGCCGCGTTGCAACGCCATCTGTCCGGCGGTTGATGCCGCACCGGTCCGGCCGATGCCATGCGGCGGCCGGACCGCATTTCCTTTTGGCGATTCGAATCGGCTTGGCGGGATGCCGCCATGCCTTCGAACTTCGAATTTCGAATAGCAACGACACTTACGGAGACACCCTATGACTTCCTCGACCGTCGCTCACGGCGACACCATGCGCGCGGCTGTCTGGCACGGCCGGCACGATATCCGCGTCGAAACGGTTCCGCTGCCCGAGGCGCCGCCCGAGGGCTGGGTGCAAATCCGCGTGCATTGGTGCGGCATTTGCGGCTCGGATTTGCATGAGTATCTGGCGGGGCCGGTGTTTATTCCGGTCGACAAGCCGCATCCGCTGACAGGCATCCAAGGCCAGTGCATCTTGGGTCACGAGTTTTGCGGAGAGATCGCGGCCTTGGGCGCCGGCGTGCAAGGCTTCGCCGTGGGAGAACGCGTGGCCGCGGACGCGTGTCAGCACTGCGGCCACTGCTATTACTGCACGCACGGGATGTACAACATCTGCGAGAACTTGGCGTTCACCGGTCTCATGAACAACGGTGCATTCGCCGAACTCGTCAACGTGCCGGCCAATCTGCTGTATAAGCTGCCGGATAATTTTCGGACCGAGGCGGGGGCGCTCATCGAGCCGTTGGCGGTCGGCATGCACGCGGTGAAGAAGGCGGGTAATCTGCTGGGGCAGCAGGTGGTCGTGGTGGGCGCGGGTACGATCGGCCTATGCACGATCGCGTGCGCGCGGGCGGCGGGAGCCGCGCAAGTGATCGCGCTTGAGATGTCGGCCGCGCGCAAGGCGCGTGCGAAGGCCGTGGGTGCGAGCCATGTCGTCGACCCGTCCGCCTGCGATGCGTTGGCGGAGATTCGTCGCTTGACCGCGGGCCTGGGGCGGACGTGAGCTTCGAATGCATCGGTCACAAGGACACGGCCAAGCTGGCGATCGATGCGATCCGCAAGGCCGGGACGTGCGTGATGGTCGGTATCTTCGAGGAGCCGAGCAGCTTCAACTTTTTCGATTTGGTCTCGACTGAGAAGCATGTGATCGGATCGCTCGCCTATAACGGAGAGTTCGCCGATGTGATCGCCTTCATCGCCGATGGCCGCATCGATGTGACGCCGTTCATCACGGGCAAGATCCAGTTGGAGGACATCGTGGATAAAGGCTTCGAACAGTTGGTCCACCATAAGGAGAACAACGTGAAGATCATCGTTTCGCCGGGAGAAATGGCGGCCGTTTGAACGTTGCTCGGGATCCTATCGATTGAGATGCCCATGTCATTCGAAATCGTCGATTTCCCAATCGGATCGGACGACCCGCTCGCCGCCGAGCAGGCGTTGCTGTCGCTGGCGGCGGGAGGGCGGTGCGTGGCGCATCTATGGGAGGCGCCCGTCTCGCTCGTGGTGCCGCGCAGCTATCGGCGTTACGCGGCGCTCGAGCAGGCGCGAGCCGAGTTCGCGCGGCGCGGCTGTCCGGTTTTTCTGCGCATGTCCGGTGGCGGGCTCGTTCCACAGGGGCCGGGGATTGTGAATCTGAGCTTGGCGTATCAAATACGGGGGACGGTGGGCGAGCTTTCCGAGGCCGTGTATCGGCACGTGTGCGATATCTTGCGAAGGGCACTGGCGACGCTCGGATTGGAGACGCATTGGCAGAGCGTGGAAGGCTCGTTTTGCGACGGCCGTTTCAACTTGGCTTGGGGGCCACCGGACGACGTGCGCAAGATCGCGGGTACCGCGCAATATTGGCGCCGTCTGGAGGGGGCATCGGAAGGTGCTTCGTCGCCGCTGCATGTGGTGCTGGCGCATGCGGTGTTGCTGGTGAGCGCCGATCCGGAGGAAATCAATGAACGCGCGAATGCATTCGAAGCGGCTATCGGTAGCGGGAAGCACTACCTCGCGGGCCGTGTGATCAGCGTGCAGCAAGCGCTTTGCGCGGCCGGGTTGGGGCTCGCGCCGGCCGATCGGCTCGACCGGGACGTCATGGCGGCACTGCGCGCGTGCGTGGCTGCGACGGAGTCGGGGAGGGGCCGGTAGGGGGATGGGTGTTCGAGGGCAAGCCGATGCTAGTGCGGACGTCCCCGGTTGATCCAATCCTGAGTCTTGCCGATCCGTAGGCGGTAGCGGGCGCAGTTGTATGCCTCTAAGTGCGTCAACTCCGCATTGAGCATGGCGCGAAATGCGGCGGCGTCGGCAGCCGGGATGCTGATTGCCTCAACGGCACGTTCCAGCGTTTCCCCGAAAAAGACTATCTGGCGAATCGCTTCGCCGAGTTGCTCGCGGTAACGCACGCGCAATGGGTCGGGTACGCCCATGGCTTCGACGACGGCCTGGTACTTCGCGACCGACCGGCGGTAGGTCCATTCGAACAACTCCACGGCGACAGTCGTATCCAGCCGTTCGTAGACACCCAGCATCGCCAGTGCGTAGTCGGACTGCCCCACGTCGATAAATGAAAGCGGAGAACAGTTCGCGAGCATGAGCGGCATATTGGCGGCCAGGCGGCTGGTTCGCTTATTGCCATCGACGAAAGGTTGCAAATACGCGAGATGAACCCACAAGAAGAATGCGGCTTCGACCGGGTTGCGGATGAGCCGCGCCTTTCCGACGATTTTCTCCAGAGTCTCTTCGAGCAGGCTTGGAACCTGACTCGGTACATAAACCGTGTCTTGGATGTTGACGATCTTTTGGCGAATGGCACCAAGATCGGCGGGATCCAGCAGCAGATCGCGCATCAACACGCTCTGCAGGTTGCGCACGATGGGAACCGAGATGCCATCGGTGGGCACTGCGTCGACCATGAACTCGATGGCTTCCTTGTGGTTCAGGAGCATGATAGCGTCGCGGTCATCGCTTTCGGAGCGCCCCTTCTCGAACAGTGCGCGCGTGTCCAGTAGGCTCTTGCGGTTGCCCTCGAGACGCGACGAATACCAAGAGAGGTCGATCAGCAATTGCTCCAGCACTTTACGGGCATAAGTGCCGGCGGGCTGCTGGTCTTTGGACTTGCCGATCTCATAGAGCTGCACCGCCAGTGCGGCCGGCAGCAAACTAGACACATTCGGCTCATAGCTGTCCACGTACGACCACTGATAGGAGACGGGATGACGCGCGCCTAGCGGTACGGACAATGCGTCGATAAGCTGGCGCGCGGCGCTGCTCCATGTCGGCGATACGTATTTCTCTGCCCCTTGGACCGGACCTGGTGCGACGTTCTCCCGCTCCGGCGCTCGCTCAGGTAAGCGATACGTCACCGATCGGCCTGCACCTTGCCGCTCGAGCGAGCCGAGCGCCACCAAGTGGGCCAGGGCGCGATTCACGGTAGCTCGCGGGCGACCGATATGGACTTCGATGGCGCTGGCGGAGAGCCCCAATGGGTTGCTTCGCTGCTGATCAGCGATATAGTCAAGGATCGCCTGATGAAGCGGTTGAAGTGACATAGCCGGGTCGAATGAGAAGCTTATCAAAGCTTATCACTTTAGTGATAAGCTTGTCAGTGTTTTGATAAGCTTATCGGCATTTTGATAAGCTTTCAGGGCTTTCGACGCCTCCGATTACTTCCGTCCCTATCGCGCCGTTCGGCGTCCTGAACCGCCTCAATTCAATCGACCACCGCCAATTCCTGCGAGGCTCGAAGCCGGGCGATGTCGCGCGCCGGTGATTCGCCAAAGTGGCGGCGATACTCGCGACTGAACTGCGACGTGCTTTCGTAACCCACGCGCAATGCGGCGGTCGCGACGTCGATATGCTGGACCAGCATGAGGCTGCGCGCGTCCTGCAGCCTGAGCTGCTTCTGGAATTGCAGCGGCGTCATGGCCGTCACCGCGCGAAAGTGCTCGTGCAGACTCGACGGACTCATACCCACTTGCGCCGCAAGCTGCTCGATACTGAACCGATCCCGGAAGTTTTGTCCGATCCATGCGATCGCGCGGCACACTAGGGCCAGCCGCCCCTGGCTCGTGGTGATGTGGCGCATCCTCGCGCCGTCAGGGCCCGCGAGCAGGTGATACAGAATCTCCTGTTCCGCAAGCGGCCCGAGCAAGGGCAGCGCCGCCGGATCGTCGAGCAGACGAACCAGACGTAGCGCCGCGTCCAGCAGACCGGTGCCGGCCTCGGACACCGTTTTGTCTATCGGTGCGGATGGCGCTTGCGGTGGTGGCACGCGCAGCGCCAAGTTGCCGAGCATGACCGGATCGAAATCAAGATACAGACACAGATACGGCTTGCGAGGCGTCGCCTCGATCACGCGCCCTATCGCCGGCAGGTCGTACGTCACGACGCTATAGCGCCCCGGGGCATATTCGAATACGCGATCGCCGGACGTGACTTCCTTGCGCCCCTGCACGACGAGGCACAGTTGCGGGCGGTAGACGTTCGGCATCGGCATCGTCAACGTCGAGGATCGAGCAAACGTCACGCGTTCGATGGGCGTCGCGTGGAAGCCGTCCTCCGAGAGGTGCCGGGTCATCGCGTCCGCGAGTTCGGTCAGTGTTTCCATGAAACTGACAGCTTCTGGAGGATTGGGCAGCAATGGCGGCGCATCCGGCTCACGGTTCCGCGTTGCCGCGGGTCACAGTATCGGCAGCAGCCGTGTCGCAGGATTCGGCCGCGGAACAACCGTGGAGCATATATGACAATCGACAATCTGAAGAACCCCACGATCGCACTGGGCACGTGGGCTTGGGGCGACAGCGGAGAGATCGGCAACGGATACTTCGGCAGCGAACTGACCCAGATTGAACTGGGGGAGATGGTCGACAAGGCGCAGGCGGCCGGGCTCACCCTTTGGGATACCGCCCGAGTGTACGGCATGGGCCGTTCCGAGACCGTACTTGGCGAGGTGCTAAAGCGCTACGCCCGCGGCGAATATCAACTCTCGACCAAATTCACGCCGCAGATCGCGGGAACCAGCGATGATCCGGTGGCCGATATGTTGGAGCAGAGCCTGGCTAATCTTCGCACCGACTACATCGATCTCTACTGGATTCACAACCCGGCCGATGTGCGGCGGTGGACTCCACACCTCGTTCCGTTACTCAAAAGCGGGAAGGTGAAGCATGTCGGCGTGTCGAATCACAACCTCAGCGAAATCAAGCTCGCGAACCAGATTCTCGGTGACGCCGGGTTTCGGGTGGAGGCCGTCCAGAACCACTATAGCCTTCTGTATCGCGGCTCCGAGCGCGCGGGGATCGTCGATTACTGCCGCAACGAAGGCATCCCGTTCTTCGCCTATATGGTTCTCGAACAGGGTGCCTTGACGGGCAAGTACGGTCCCGAGAATCCGCTGCCGCAGGGCAGTACCCGGGCGGAAAATTACAACGGCGTGCTGCCTACGTTGAAAGCGCTGACGGATAAGCTTGCGTCGATCGGCCGGAGCTACGGCGCCGAAGCCGCTGACGTAGCGGTGGCGTGGGCCATCGCCAAGGGCGCGACACCGATCGTCGGCGTGACGAAGCCTCGGCATATAGAGGGGCTGATCAGAGCCCGGCGTATCACGCTCAGCAGCGGCGACATTGCGGAGCTGGAAGCGCTCGCCCGGGCGGCTAACGTCAATACGCGCGGGTGGTGGGAGCAGGAAATGTGAGTCCGATACCGCTGTTCCCAACGCGAGGCTCGTCAGCTTTTGTCAGACAAAGCCTACATGCATCCCGTCGATCCTACACACGTCTCCGCCTTCGCTGATTTCGCTAAACCGCGCCGTCGACCATAGTGAAGTCATCGAACGACGCCGCTTGCAACGCCTCCCCGAACAACCAGCGGCCGTCGTGGGAGACAGATCATGAAGACGATTCGCTTTTTGACGCATCAGGAAATTTTCGACGAGGTTGTCGCCCATTTGAACACGCAGCGCGGCGCCGCATTGCTGCCGCGAGGCGGCGGCGCCTACCGCGGCGCATGCGGTGGCTGCCCGGTCGGGCACTTTATTCGTCCGGCGGATTATTCAACCGCGATGGAAGGTGTGCCGGTGCGATATGTGATTGGTTCCGCAAACCATCCGCACTATATGGATGCCGGTATCGCCGCGCTGCGTAAAGCGTTGCTGAAAGCGAAGATCAATGTCTACGAGGAACGGACGGTCGCGCTGATGAGCTGCCTGCAGAATGTCCACGACGCCTTTGGCGTATGGGAATGGCAAGATCGCCTGCAATCGATCGCTCGGGAGTTTGGCCTCGCAGCGGATGGGCTTAAGGTTGCTGCGTAGACCCTAGCCCTCAACTTGAAACGACAAAAAGCCCGCGAAGCGGGCTTTTTGAAATTGGTGGCGAATCAGAGACTTGTGCCCCGATGAACTGCCAACCAAAGAAAATTCCTTACAAATCAAAGGATTCGGCTCAACTTTTGCGGCGTCAAAGCGTCAAAAGCTTTGGTGGCCCAACTGTACCACCCGTCCCCACATCCGTCTACGAAGGTTCTTCTTCACGACTGCGCGATCTTTGAGCAAGACGCCGTCCCGCCGTTGGGAAATCCCTGTATATTCGTACAGCATCTGGTCCGAGAAATGGGGTCGTTATGTCCTCGAATGCTCTAAATGGCTTGCCACTGGCTGCGTTGCTTGCAGGACAGGATGCGCTATCTGCGGCGCTGGGGCCCACGCTCCCACAGAGCACGACCTACTTTTCGCCACCGGCCCTCGGTCTCGGGTTATTGGGGCAGAGTCCAAGCAATTCTGTGGGCATATCGACGCTACTTGGCGGACTTACGCAATTGCCACCACCGCCGGTGGTCGATAACGGACCAGGATGGATCTACGTCACTAGGAGATTCAGGACATTCCTTGACAACCTCGCGTTGACGTCGAATCAGGTCGCAGACGGGCAGACAAAGTTTGGGGGCGTGGTTTCATGCCTTAACGCGGCCTACCATGGACACAACTCCGAAACGCTGAACGCGTTTTACATCGGCTCGTGGGCCAAGCAAACTCGCATCCGTCCGCCGCGAGATGTCGACCTGTATTTCCTGCTTCCGCTTTCTGCCTATCATCGTTTCCAAGGCTATCAAGGGAACAAGCAGTCGGCCCTATTGCAGGAGGTTAAGGCGAAATTGCTTCAGACTTATCCGAGGACCAATATCAGAGGCGATGGCCCGGTCGTTTTGGTAGGCTTCGATAGCTATAACGTTGAGGTTGTCCCTGCGTTCCTCTACGACGCTGGTGACCGTTCCTACTACGTGTGTGACACAAAGAACGGTGGTCGATACATGACAACTAAGCCGTTGCACGAGGTCGATGCGATCGCGGCGGCTGATGCTAGAAATTCGAACAACGTGCGGCGTCTGGTGCGAATGCTGAAGGCGTGGCAAGCGTGGTGCTCGGTGCCTATTAAGTCGTTCTATTTGGAACTACTAGCAGTCGAATTTATGGACCAATGCCCATGGCGGCAGAACGACTACTTTTACTACGACTGGATCAGCCGCGACTTCTTCGGATGGTTGATTTCCAAGGCGAATACATTCGTTTTGGCACCAGGCACGTTCGAACTGCTCTGGCTGGGTGACGCGTGGAAATCGCGTGCCGAAACGGCTTATGCCCGTGCAATAAAAGCTTGCCAGTATGAACGCTCCAATACGCAGGGAGCCGCTGGCGACGAATGGCAGAAGATTTTCGGGTTCGACATACCAAAGTGGGTCTGATGGAACAACGTACGGAAGAAATCATCGCTGAATGCCGAAGGCAAGAAGAGTCATGCCTTTATACGTCTACTGCTCTTTATGAGTGGTTGAAGGTGATCCGATTTTGGCGTATGACGTTCGTCGTTCTGCCAATTATTTTGGGATCGCTCGCAGGCGCAAAGGTTTTGGTCAAGTACCCATCACTTGACTGGCTCACGGCAGGGGCTGCATTGCTTGCTGGCTTGTTTCCTGCGATTTTCAAAGCTCTCGACCTTGATGTTAGTATGAAGTCGATTTCGGATAGCGCAAGTCGATTCAAGGTCCTGCAGGACCGTTTTCGCCAGACATCGCGGATCAGCGCGACAAAACCTGAAGATGAGCTTGAAGAAGAGTTCAAGGCTTTGATGGAGCGCATGGACGATGCACGTATGGTAAATCCGGTTATTCCTGAGCGCTATTTCAGGTGTGCGCAAAAGAAGATCAAGTCCGGGGACTACAAGTTCGATGGCGTTGTGAGTGAGTGAGTAAGAACGAACCGCGCATTTGTTAAAAGTGGAACCTATAGGCGATGTCAATTTCTGCTGTTATTTTCTAGATAATTGGTTACCCTGTTGTTGAGTATTTTGGTTTTAAGTTTCCCCGCTTAATTCCTTGTTGGGGAACAACAATCACGGAGCGACGAATTCCACGAGCAATGAACACAACGGCCCAAACGAATAACCCGAGCATGACCACACCAACAAGTGAAGCGCTATAAAGCACTGCGGCGGTAATGAGCAGATAAAAAGCTGCGGGCAAGGTGAGTAGTGCAATGTGTCCCGTGAAACCTGGTGCGTGATGTCCCTTGTTCCGGTAGGTGATGAGCAAACTTCCGTCGGCCTGCCGTGCGGTTGTGTACTCAGCCGAGAACGTGCTTTCCATGGTTTTTTCTTGTTGAGGACAAACGGATCCTTCCGCAGCGCGTTGGCACTCTGCGGATAAAGTCTCTTTATGCTACCTACAGAGTGACATTGCAACCTTAGAGCGACTGCATGTCAAGACGTAGCACTGCGACTATTGAAGTAGCGTTGGAGGGATGCTATGGACAAGGATGCAGAGATTGCGTTAGCTGAAGCTGTGGGCCGGAGCGTTAGGGCACGTCGGGAGCAGGCTGGCTACACACAAGAGCAGGTGGCTGAGGCGCTTGGCCTGCAACGGGAAGCTGTTGCTCCGGTGGAGCGAGGCACGGCAATACCGACTGTGGTTCGACTGGTTGAATTGGCTGAGCTATTCGGCTGCAACATCGATGCGCTGTTGCTTGAGTCGTCCATACGGGCGGACGATCAGGCTAGGGCGATGGCGAAGATCTTGGATGGGCTGTTCCTCAAGGACAGGCAAATGCTCGTCAGAGGATTGCAGGAATTGGCTTCGCGGTTTCGTGAGAAATAGTGGCAGGGCAGCAACTCAGGTCGTTCGAACTGACGCACTACCCCCTATCTCACTTATGTGCTTCATCAACTCCGTCCAGCGTTCGATGCATTCCTCTGCGAGCTCAAGGGCGTCAATGAAGCCCGATGACGTGCCGATCAAGTATCGAGCTTTTGTGATTTCGAGACCACCCGAGCCAGTGAGCCAGGTACTAGAGGAATACTGACTGTACGATATATGAGGCTCGCGACCCGTGCGAGTACGTTCAAGTCGGAAGTGTTTGGTCCCGTTGCATAGATCGGCACAAATCTTCAAACACTCGTTTTTGTTGATGAACTGGTCCACTTCTTTCGCTGTAACGCCGACCGTGTTTGAATGAATGATCCAATCTCTCACGTGATAGCAGTGCATAAAGAACGAAAGAATATCGTCTGCGCACTCTTCCTTGCTACGGCTCGTTGAGTCGACGCCTTGATAGACAGCTCGCAATCGCTGAAGATATCGCTTCGCTCGTTCAAGTTGTTCCAAGTTGTCTTCTCTCGCGTTTCAATGTTTCCCGGCTTCGCAGGGGATCTGTTAACGAAACGCTGGCGAGTCACCATGCCTTCAGGTTGTTGGCAACTCCGTCTACAGCGTTGGGCAACACACCGGCAAAGCTGACCCGCCCGTTAATATCCTTCTCATACTCAGCCTTCTTTGCTGGGTCGAAGAAGGCGCCAAGATTGGGAGCTGCCTCCTTCGAAAAATTGGCACTGGCAGCGATCGTGAGCTTCGTCGGATGCGCAAACTTGTGAAAGACGCGATACGCCGCATTAAGTGTTTTCAGTGATTCAGGGTTTACGCCAGCAGCCTTCGCATTCCTGTTCAGGTGATGTATCGAGTCGTTCGTTGAGTACTTGTCGGCCATAAAGTTGTCCAGCACGGGAAGGCCCTTGGTCGAGCAAAGAAGCGCGAGTGCTATGCCTTCCATGGCTTGCCGAAAAAGCGCTCCGCCCGCCACCGTATAACCCGATATGAACAGCTTGAACGACTGGACGTTCAGGTTGATGGTCATGAAAACAATCCCGACCACCATACCTTGGCGTTCGTCCTTTTCAGGTATCGTCTCATAAAGTTCGTGCCATCTCCATAAGGAGGTAGCCATATGTTTGGCGAAATCGTCTATTTTAGTGCTGAAATGGCTATAAAATTCAGACTTTGCACCTTCGTCCGTAGAGCGTAGCTCCAGCGAAAACATTTTTTCGAAGTTCAGAATTTCTTCTTTCTTCATCGTCAACTCCCGTGGTTACGCTTTCTATCGTATTGCCTTAGTGTGGGGCTAGGTGCGAACGAAAACTATCTTTGATTCGAGATTTCGCGAACTCCACCTTTTTGCCGATTTCTATTGCTGCCTCATGAGATTTTTGGAAGCAATCGTCCCGGTGATCCACCGCTTTGCCTTCCTGCGTTAAATGTAAGACTGTAGAGAAATTTCCCCAAAAAACGTTCATGTGACCGTATATCTCTTCGCAAGTGCGTGCGGCCTCGGGAGCGTAGAAATCGGCGATCATTCTCAACTCGTCTACCTTTTCGCACAGCAGCTTGTATTTTTCGTCAAATTCGGATTTAAGTATGGCGGATCTTCTCATGATAACTATTTCTGTTATGGAAAATTCGCGTCCGATATGACTGAGTAATTTGTGAGCAAAGATTAATTGAGCGGATGCGGAATCGTATAGCTTTGATGAAAAATCAATTTTTGATTTTTCTTTTGCAAGATCGAATTGGAATAAGTTGCTTTCCCTCTGATTGCGAACTTGAGTGCGACTCGTGATGACAACTGCGAGAAGCGTGGATGCGGTTCCGATTAATGCGACAATCGTCGTCAATAAGGTTGCTTGCATGGGAGTGCCCGTGTGCTAGAGGCGATGGAGTCAGTTATCAGCCCACCTGAACAGAGTGAGTGGTGTTTACTCACTCTGTTCAGGTGGGAGTGTGGTGCGTGTGTTTCTGTTTGGGCCATTCCTACTTCCAGATATTAAACATCGATCTGTGGTATTTGAATTGTGAAAAATCAAGAAAATCAAATTCCACAAATTCAACGACATTTTTCAGTGTCGTAAGTGATTTTTCAACTTGGTAGGTGATGAAGTGAACTGAGTTGAGCTTTACGTTAACTAAATTTTGTTCGATATGACCAACTAACGACATGAGAAGTGCCGGATTGATGTTGATGTCTGTCAGATAGTTGATGAACGTCGAGCGAAATGAGTGGAAAACCTTCTCGGGGCTGACGATATTGATTTCGCTTGTATCGAGATACTGACCGTAGCGACGGCTCAGATTTTTGCTGAATCCGTTTTTTCCTGCGGGTGGTAAGTAAAAGAAGACATGTGACTTGCCATGCTTTTTGATGTCGGAAACGTATTCGAGAAATCCCGTTTCGATAATTTTGTCGCTGATTGGAACTTTGCGAATTGATTTCACTGTTTTTGCCACGTCGGCGGGAATGTCGAAGTAGTGAACGCTATCTTGCTCTTTGATGAGATCAACGCGCATCGCACAGATTTCTTCGATCCTCATTCCAGTAAAGAGGGCAATCAAAGGGCCGAAGAAGTTGTCGGTTTTTCGCCGCATGAATCCGTAGTTTTTTGGCGAAAAAATCTTTTTCAGTTCGTCATCGACGTAAGCGACCCAATGATGTCCGTTCTGTGCGAGCTTACTTCTTGCCGTAATCCTGATATTGCTGAATGGATTGGGTTGGAAATAGTGCTTGTTATTGATGGAGAACTCGAACAAGTCCTTCAGGAAGGAAATTTTAGAATTAACCTGTTTGGCCGACGTGCCACTACTCAACATTCGTTGCTTGTAGGTGATGGTGGTTTCGTCCGTTACAGCGCCAATTTTCGGCTTATCAAAAAGCTCGATGAACTCGTTGTAACAGTTCTCTTTTTCGTAGAGCGTGCTGTTTTTATTGTCGAACTTCTTCTCAAGCAGGTATTGTTTGACGACCTCGGACAGCAAGAGCGATTGAGTTTCGAGCTTGCCAGCCGCAATAGTCACGGCTTCCTTGAACATGCCTACTTTCTCAATAGCATCCATCGCACGCGCATGATCTTCTGCATCAGACGCTTCGATGATGCCTTCCTTGAGATTGATGCGGTACTTGTCTAGGTCGCTCGGCCTGAGAACGAAATCGGTGATCTTCGGCTTGCTCATCCTGCTGGTCTCGATCTGCATGTTGAAGTGGAGCGCAAGCAACTTTGCTTGCTGGAAATCCTTCGTGCCGAGGGACTTCCTGAACTCTACCTGTTTGAGCGCAGCTTGGAGAGATTTGGGGACGACGACTCGCAGATAGTAGGTGCCATGTCGGTCGCGTTGCAGGCGGGGAATTTTGATCATCTGTGCCACTCGCTGTGACAACAGACAAAAGAAAAAGCCTTGTAGACCATTGATCTACAAGGCTTTTTACAATTTGGTGGCGAATCAGGGACTCGAACCCCGGACCTGCGGATTATGATTCCGTCGCTCTAACCGACTGAGCTAATTCGCCGAAGAAAACGGATTATGGTCAAGGCGGGCGGAGCTGTCAAGCCCTTTCTGCGGCGACCTACGAAAAACGCCGTGCCGCAGAACCCGCCGCCGCCCACTGCCTCAATCCTGAGCGTAGATATTGGAGTCCTTGGTCTCCTTGACGAACAGCATCCCGATCACGAACGTACCAAGCGCGATCACCACCGGATACCACAGCCCGGAGTAGATATTGCCCTGCGCCGCGACGATCGCGAACGCCGTCGCCGGCAGGAACCCGCCGAACCAGCCGTTGCCGATGTGGTACGGCAGCGACATCGACGTATAGCGGATCCGTGTCGGGAACATCTCCACGAGCATCGCCGCGATCGGCCCGTACACCATCGTCACGTAGATCACGAGCACCGCCAAGATCGCCACCGTCATCGGCCAATTCAACTGCGACGGATCGGCCTTGGCCGGATAGCCGGCACCCTTGAGCGCGCCTGCGAGCGTCTTGTCGAATGCCTTGCCCTTGTCCTTTGCGTCGGCGGCCTTACCGTCGTAGGTGTCGATGACCTTGTCGCCGACCTTGATCTGAGCCAGCGTCCCCGCGGGCGCCGCGACGTTCGAGTAGTTCAGGCCCGATTTCGCCAGCGCGCTTTTCGCAATGTCACAAGAACTCGTGAACTTCGAGGTGCCGACCGGGTTGAACTGGAACGAGCATTCATCCGGATTGGCCACCACGACGATCGGGGCTTTTTGCTCAGCGGCTTCGAGCATCGGGTTCGCGTAATGCGTCAGCGCCTTGAACAGCGGGAAGTACGTCACGGCGGCAATCAGGCAGCCCACCATGATCACCGGTTTGCGGCCGATCCGGTCCGACAGCGAGCCGAAGAACACGAAAAACGGCGTGCCGATCAGCAGAGCCAGCGCGATCAGGATGTTCGCGCTCGCGCCATCCACCTTCAGCGTTTGCGTGAGGAAGAACAGCGCGTAGAACTGGCCCGTGTACCACACCACGGCTTGGCCGGCCGTGAGGCCGATGAGCGCGAGAATCACGACCTTGAGGTTCTTCCACTGGCCGAACGCTTCGGTCAGCGGCGCCTTCGACGTCTTGCCCTCGGCCTTGATCCGCTCGAACGCCGGCGATTCGCTCAGTTGCAGACGAATCCAGACCGAAACAGCCAGCAAGATCAGCGAAGCGACGAACGGAATGCGCCAGCCCCAAGCGCCGAACGATTCCTCGCCCATTGCCGTACGCACCCCGAGAATCACGAGCAGCGAGAGGAATAAACCGAGGGTGGCCGTCGTTTGAATCCAGGACGTGTAATAGCCGCGGCGGTTGGCCGGCGCATGCTCGGCGACGTAAGTCGCCGCGCCGCCGTACTCGCCGCCGAGCGCCAGGCCCTGCAACAACCGCATCGCAATGAAAATCACCGGCGATGCGAAGCCGATCGAGGCATAGCCCGGCAGGAAGCCGACGACGAACGTGGACAGACCCATGATCATGATGGTGATCAGGAACGTGTACTTGCGGCCGACCATATCGCCGAGCCGTCCGAACACGAGCGCCCCGAACGGGCGCACCGCGAAGCCCGCGGCAAACCCCAGCAACGTGAAGATGAAGGCAGCGGTCGGGTTGATGCCCGAAAAAAAGCTCTTGCTGATATAGGCCGCAAGCGAGCCCGCTAGATAAAAGTCGTACCACTCGAACACGGTGCCGAGCGACGACGCGAAGATCACGCGCTTTTCGTCGCTGGTCATCGGCGCGTGCGAAATTTGCCCGCCAAGGGTTGCCATCGTTCGTCTCCAATAGTTTTGATCATGCGTTCGTAGGCGGCGGCACTCCTTGCCCACCCGTCGTCGATTATTGGAACGAAAACTTACGGCCTACTGACGCGGACAGCATTTCCATTCGGCCATCCGGCGAACTTCGTTGAGCGGCTTTTTCGCGGAATATGCTACCAAAATTCGTTAAAATAAGCGAAAACACGCCTTTTCACCAAATAGGTGCCGGATGATCGGCGGCACGGAACGCCCCTCTCAGGGTAAGCTCGGGGTGTCGCTCGATATCGGCAAGCTGATGCGGATGAGGGTGCCCGCGAGGCGCGGCGACGCCTGGTAGACATGATCGTCGATCGTGAGCGTCCCGCCGTGCATGACGGCGATCTCGCGGACGATCGCCAGGCCCAGCCCGCTACCGTCGCCTTCCCGCCCGAGGATTCGATAAAACCGCTCGACCACTTTCGGCCGTTCGGCTGGAGCGATGCCGGGGCCGGTGTCCTCCACTTCGATGAGCACGTGGCCGGCTTCTCGCCGTGGCCGCACGCGCACGGTAATCCGGCCGCCGGCCGGCGTGTAGCGGATCGCGTTATCGATGACGTTCGAGAGCATTTCGCGCAGCATGACGGGATTGCCGTCGACGAAAACCGGTTCCTCGGGGCCTTCATAGCCGAGGTCCATCTGCTTGGCGAGCGCCGCTCGCACCCAGTCGCGCACGGCCAGCCGCGCGAGATGAGTCATCTCCACGTGCGTGAATACCTGGCCGGAGCTGCGATTCTCGGCGCGCGCGAGCGCGAGCAATTGCGTCACGAGCCGAGCGGCCTGATCGGCGCCCGTCGCAATTTGTTCGAGCGAGCGGCGCACCTCGGGCGAGACGTCGTCGCGCAGCGCGAGTTCGGCCTGCATGTGCAGTCCGGCGAGCGGGGTCTTCATCTGGTGCGCGGCGTCGGCGATGAAGCGTTTTTGCAGATCGACGTTTTGTGCGAGACGCGTCAGCAGATCGTTGAACGAAGTGACGAGCGGTTCGATCTCGGGTGGGGCGCTCGAAGCTTCGAGCGGCGAAAGGTCGTCGGGCCGACGGCCCCGTAAGTTGGCTTGCAGCGACGTCAGCGGCGCAAGCCCGCGCGACAGTCCGAACCACACGAGCACGATCGCGAGCGGCAGAATCACGAATTGCGGCAGGATCACGCCTTTGATGATCTCGTTGGCAAGCGCGCTGCGCTTGTCGAAGGTCTCCGCCACCTGAACGAGCGCCGTCTGCTCGTTGCCGTTCGCCGAGGGGAGCGCCACCGTCGTATAAGCGATGCGGATGTCGTTGCCCGCGAGCGTCGCGTCGCGAAATTCGACGAGGCCCGGCTGCGGGCGATCGTCTTCGTCCGGCAGGGGCATGTCGGGCACGCCCGCCACGAGTTCGCCGTGCGTGCCGATGACCTGATAGAAGACCTTATCGACGTTGTCGCCGGTCAGGAAATCGCGGGCGGCCTCGGGCAGCGTCAACGTGGCCACGCCGTTGACCGGGTGGATCTGCCGCGCCAGCACGTACGCGTCCGTTTCGAGGCCGCGGTCGAACGGGCCGTTCGCGATCGTTTTGGCGACGAGGTACGTGACCGCGATGCTCATCGGCCAGAGCAGCAGCAACGGCGCGAGCATCCAGTCGAGTATTTCCCCGAACAGCGAACGCGGCCGGTTCGGCGTAACACTCTCGGTTTCGTCGGGCGGCGCGAACGGATTGCGCGCGCCGGCGGCAAGGGGCGGCTTGACGGTATCGGCGTCCGGCCCTGGCTCGCCGGGCCGAATGGGGTGGGGCGGGCCGGACGAGCCGGGCGCGCCTTCGTTCGCGGAAGCGGGTGTGGCCACAGCGGGCCTACTTCGGCCGGGCGTTCGCGGCAACGTCGGCGGGCGGCGGTGGGACGGGCACGTTCGCCACGGGCTCCGCCGGTGCCGGCGCGGCCGCGGGAGCCGCTCCCGCGCCGGCCGTGGCCGGCTTTTCCAGGCAGTAGCCTAGACCGCGTACCGTAATAATGCGCACGCCGCTCGGCTCGATCTTCTTGCGCAGTCGATGAACATAGACCTCGATCGCGTTGTTGCTGACCTCTTCGCCCCACTCGCACAGGTGATCGACGAGCTGTTCCTTCGAAACGAGCCGCCCGATCCGTTGCAACAGGACTTCGAGCACGCCTAGCTCGCGGGCCGACAATTCGAGCACTTGCTCGTTGACCGACGCTACGCGCCCCACTTGGTCGTAGGCGAGCGAGCCGTGCCGCACGAGCGCGGGTCCGCCGCCGCTGCCGCGCCGCGTCAGCGCGCGCACGCGCGCCTCGAGCTCGTTCAGGTGAAACGGCTTGCTCATGTAATCGTCAGCGCCTAAATCGAGCGCTTTCACGCGCTCGTCCACGCTATCGACAGCCGTTAGGATCAGCACCGGCAAAGCAGAATTGCGCGCGCGCAGGCGGCGCAGCACTTCGAGTCCGGACAAGCGCGGCAGGCCGAGATCGAGAATTAGGAGGTCGAACGTCTGCATGGAGAGCGCGGCGTCGGCCTCGTTCCCGCTTTTGACGTGATCGACGGCATAGCCCGATCGGCGGAGTGATCGGACGAGGCCGTCCGCGAGTATGCTGTCGTCTTCGGCAATGAGTATTCGCATGATGCGCCGCGCGGCCCGCCAGCGCTTTCGTACTGGTGCGGCGCGGGTGTCTCCGGTGGTCTTGTGGATCCGACGGCAGCAGCGGTTTGCGAGGCGCCGCTCCGATACTCCGTTGCCGCAACGCAAATCCGTCAGCGCCGGGCTTGCAAAGAACCCTGTTTTTTTATACAGTATCTGCGTTTCGAGCGCCAGCCGGCGTATGGCATGAAGCGGCCCCGGTCGTGACCGAGGTTGCGCAGTCATCGGCGCCTCATCGCCCGGCCCGCCCGCCGCAGATGCCCGCTCATCATAGCAAAGGACGATTCATGGAAGAAAGCAAGAAAGGCTCGGCTGGACTGACGGCTGAAAAGAGCAAGGCGCTGGCTGCCGCGCTCGCGCAGATCGAGAAGCAGTTCGGCAAAGGGTCGGTCATGCGGCTCGGCGACGGCGAGGTGGCCGAGGACATCCAAGTGGTATCCACGGGCTCGCTCGGCCTGGACATCGCCCTTGGGGTCGGCGGCTTGCCGCGCGGGCGCGTGGTCGAAATCTACGGGCCGGAATCGTCGGGTAAAACCACGCTGACGCTGCAAGTCATCGCCGAAATGCAAAAGATCGGCGGTACGGCGGCGTTTATCGACGCGGAACACGCGCTCGACATTCAATACGCGCAAAAGCTCGGCGTGAACGTCGGCGATCTGCTCGTTTCGCAGCCCGATACGGGCGAGCAAGCACTCGAAATCGCCGATGCGCTCGTGCGCTCGGGCTCGATCGACATGATCGTCATCGACTCGGTGGCGGCGCTCGTGCCGAAGGCGGAAATCGAGGGCGAAATGGGCGACTCGCTGCCGGGCTTGCAGGCGCGGCTGATGTCGCAGGCACTGCGTAAGCTCACCGGCACGATCAAGCGGACGAACTGCCTCGTCATCTTCATCAACCAGATTCGGATGAAGATTGGCGTGATGTTCGGCAACCCCGAAACGACGACGGGCGGTAACGCGCTGAAGTTCTACGCTTCGGTGCGGCTCGATATCCGCCGCATCGGCTCGATCAAGAAGAACGACGAAGTCATCGGCAACGAAACGCGGGTGAAGGTCGTCAAGAACAAGGTGTCGCCGCCGTTCCGCGAAGCGATCTTCGACATCCTCTACGGTGAGGGTATCTCGCGTCAGGGCGAAATCATCGATCTGGGCGTGCAAGCGAAGATCGTCGACAAGGCCGGCGCCTGGTACAGCTACAACGGCGAACGGATCGGCCAAGGTAAGGACAACGCGCGCGAGTTCCTGCGCGAGAATCCCGACATGGCGCGCGAGATCGAGAACCGCATCCGCGAGTCGCTTGGCGTCAATGCCATGCCGGTCGGTACCGGCGGCGACGTCGAAGTGGCGGACGAAGAAGAGTAAGCCGCTCGTGATGCGGAAAAGGCGGGCAGCGCAAGAAGGCGACCCGCTGTCCGATGACGAGGCGTTCGACTCGTCGTCGGACGCCTCCGAGCATGCGCAAGAGAGCGACCGCTCGCGCCGGCCTACTCGTTCGCTGAAAATGCGTGCGATCGATTATCTCTCTCGGCGCGAGTACAGCCGCGTCGAACTCACCCGCAAGCTGGCTCCGTTCATTGAACCCGGCGACGATCTCGACCCGCTGCTCGACGCCCTGGAGCGCGAGGGCTGGTTATCCGATGCGCGTTTCGCTGAAAGCGTGATGAATCGGCGCTCGTCGCGCATGGGGACGAGCCGCATTGTCAGCGAGTTGCGCCAGCATGGGCTAGGCGATGAACTCGTGCAATCGGTCGGCGCCCGGCTCCGTGAAACGGAGCGCGCTCGTGCCCAAGCAGTGTGGCGCAAGAAATTCGGCGAGTTGCCCCAATCGCCCGCCGAACGAATGAAGCAAACGCGCTTTCTCGCGATGCGCGGGTTCTCCCACGCCACGATCTCCCAGATTCTCAAAGGCGGGGACGACTGGAGCGACGAATAAAGCTTGCGTTGCAAGCTTGTCGCATCCGTTTCGCGTCCTTGCCGCGTTCGTCTCGCCCGGCCTAGCCGGCGCGCGATGAGTTGCGCCATGCGAGCGGCCGGTGCAACCGCATCCGTCGGCTGCGGGCGCCTGTGATAACTCAGTATGGTAAAATCCAGCGGTTTTCCTCTCCAGCCGTTCCCCTCGCATGCCGCTTTCGCCGCCCGTCTCCCGCCAGTTGCGCCATCGCCGCGCAATCCGAGCGGAAGCCTTCGAGCGCGACGACGGTCTGTGGGATCTCGAGGCGTGTCTGACCGACCATAAGCCGCGCGATGTCGCATTGGCGCCCGGTGTCCGGCCCAAGGGCCTACCGATCCATGAACTCTGGCTTCGCATCACCATCGACCGCAAGCTCACCATCGTCGACGCGCAAGCGTCGTCGGAATGGGTGCCCTATCCCGGTCACTGCGAAGCCGCCAATCCCGCCTACCGCGCCCTCATCGGTCTCAACCTGCTCAACGATTTCCGCCGCCACGCACGGCGCTTGCTCGCCGGAACGGCAGGCTGCACGCATCTCACCGAACTCTGCTCCATCTTGCCGACCGCCGCGATCCAAGCATTCGCCGGCGACGTGTGGAGCACGCGCGACAGCGCGACGGACGCCACCAATGGTGATTCCGCAAGCCCCGGCGCACATCGCGAACCGCCGTTCCAACTCGACCGCTGCCATGCGTTGCGATTCGACGGCGAAGCGGTGCGCCGTTTTTATCCGCGCTGGTACGGACATGCACCGCGCGGCGTCAAGGCGGGCGACGCCCCGGCGGGTCAGGCACCGGCCCCGGTGAACGGGTCGCCCACGCCCGACGAGCATGGCGCGAGCGCACAGAATAATCACGAAGTTCAATCTCACTCTCACTCAGACTGAAGGGAATCACGCATGAAGATTCACGAGTACCAGGGTAAGGAAATCCTGCGGAAATTCGGCGTCGCGGTACCGCGTGGCAAGCCGGTGTTTTCGGTGGATGACGCGGTCAAGGCCGCTGAAGAGCTGGGCGGCCCGGTGTGGGTCGTCAAGGCGCAGATTCACGCGGGCGGTCGCGGCAAGGGCGGCGGCGTGAAGGTGGCCAAGTCGCTCGAGCAAGTTCGCGAGTACGCGAACCAGATCCTCGGCATGCAGCTCGTCACGCACCAAACCGGTCCGGAAGGCCAGAAGGTGAACCGCCTGCTCATCGAAGAAGGCGCGGACATCAAGCAGGAACTGTATGTCAGCCTCGTCGTCGACCGCATCTCGCAAAAGATCGTGCTGATGGGTTCGAGCGAAGGCGGCATGGACATCGAAGAAGTCGCCGAAAAGCACCCGGAACTGATCCACAAGGTCATCGTCGAGCCGTCGACGGGCCTGCTCGACGCGCAGGCCGACGACCTCGCCGCGAAGATCGGCGTGCCGGCCGCATCGATTCCGCAAGCGCGCGCGATCCTGCAAGGCCTGTACAAGGCGTTCTGGGAAACCGACGCATCGCTGGCTGAAATCAACCCGCTGAACGTCTCCGGCGACGGCAAGGTCATCGCGCTCGACGCCAAGTTCAACTTCGATTCGAACGCGCTCTTCCGTCATCCGGAAATCGTCGCGTACCGCGATCTGGACGAAGAAGATCCGGCTGAAATCGAAGCGTCGAAGTTCGACCTCGCCTACATCTCGCTCGACGGCAACATCGGCTGCCTCGTGAACGGCGCCGGCCTGGCGATGGCGACGATGGACACGATCAAGCTGTTCGGCGGCGAACCGGCGAACTTCCTGGACGTCGGCGGCGGCGCGACGACCGAGAAGGTTACCGAAGCGTTCAAGCTGATGCTGAAGAACCCGGACCTGAAGGCGATTCTCGTGAACATCTTCGGCGGCATTATGCGCTGCGACGTGATCGCGGAAGGCGTGATCGCCGGTTCGAAGGCCGTGAACCTGAACGTTCCGCTCGTCGTGCGCATGAAGGGCACGAACGAAGACCTCGGCAAGAAGATGCTTGCTGAATCGGGCCTGCCGATCATCTCGGCGGACAGCATGGAAGAGGCTGCGCAGAAGGTCGTCGCGGCTGCCCAGGGCAACGCGTAAGCGGCTCAGGCGCAACAGGATACGAACAGAGGTCAATACATGTCGATTCTGATCAACAAAGACACGAAGGTCATCACGCAGGGCATCACCGGCAAGACCGGCCAGTTCCACACGCGCGCATGCCGCGAGTACGCGAACGGCCGCGAAGCGTTCGTGGCGGGCGTGAACCCGAAGAAAGCCGGCGAAGATTTCGAAGGCATTCCGATCTACGCAAGCGTGAAGGAAGCGAAGGCCGAAACGGGCGCAACCGTCTCGGTCATCTACGTGCCGCCCGCGGGCGCCGCAGCGGCGATTTGGGAAGCCGTCGAAGCCGATCTCGACCTCGCGATCTGCATCACCGAAGGCATCCCCGTGCGCGACATGATCGAAGTGCGCGATCGTATGCGTCGTGAAAACCGCAAGACGCTGCTGCTCGGACCGAACTGCCCGGGCACCATCACGCCCGACGAACTGAAGATCGGCATCATGCCGGGTCACATCCACCGCAAGGGCCGCATCGGCGTCGTGTCGCGTTCGGGCACGCTGACGTATGAAGCCGTGGCGCAACTGACGGCGCTCGGCCTCGGCCAGTCGTCGGCGGTCGGTATCGGCGGCGATCCGATCAACGGTCTGAAGCACATCGACGTCATGAAGATGTTCAACGACGATCCGGATACGGACGCCGTCATCATGATCGGTGAGATCGGTGGCCCGGACGAAGCGAACGCAGCTTACTGGATCAAGGACAACATGAAGAAGCCCGTCGTCGGCTTCATCGCCGGTGTCACGGCGCCTCCGGGCAAGCGCATGGGCCACGCCGGCGCGCTGATCTCGGGCGGTGCCGATACGGCCGACGCAAAGCTCGAAATCATGGACGGCTGCGGCATCAAGGTGACGCGCAACCCGTCGGAGATGGGCCGTCTGCTGAAGTCGATCCTGTAAGTCGCCGTGACGGGCAGCGCCGGGTGCGAGAGCACTAGGCGCTGCCGCCGAGTCGTTTTTGGTATCCTTTCGAAATTCTTTCGTAAGGCTTCCGGCAGACGCAAAAAAGCGAGGGAGCAAGTTCGTGCTCCCTCGCTTTTTTATTGCTGTCGCCCTTGATTGCTCTGGAACGGCGATTGCCCATGTTCGACGCTATGCTCGATTTTTTCGCGACGCTCCACTGGACGGCGGTTTTTCAGATCGTCGTCATCGATATTCTGCTCGGCGGCGACAATGCCGTCGTTATCGCGCTTGCCTGCCGCAAGCTGCCGGCGGCCCAACGGATGCAAGGCGTGCTGTGGGGGACGGCGGGCGCGATCGTGCTGCGGGTCGTCCTGATCGTCTTCGCCGTCGCCTTGCTCGATGTGCCCTTTTTGAAATTCGGGGGCGGGCTGTTGTTGCTGTGGATCGGCGTGCGGCTGATGGCGCCCTCGCACGAGGCGCACGAGAACATCAAGCCGGCCGATAAGCTGTTGTCGGCCATCAAGACGATCATCGTTGCCGATGCCGTCATGAGTTTGGACAACGTCATCGCGATCGCCGGCGCGGCCGAGACGGCCGATCCCGAGCACCGGATCGCACTCGTCATCTTCGGCCTCGTGGTGAGCATTCCGCTCATTGTCTGGGGCAGCACGCTCGTGCTGCGCATGCTCGACCGTTTCCCCGTCATCGTCACCCTTGGGGCGGCGCTGCTCGGATGGATCGCGGGCGGACTCATCGTCAACGATCCCGCGGGCGACCGTTGGCCGTTGCTCGATACGCCGGTTGCCGAGTACGGCGCGCACATCGCGGGGGCGTTGCTCGTCGTGCTCCTCGGCTATTGGCTCAAGCGCCGGCTCTCGCGTCGGGAGGCGGCGGGCGCGCATCGAACGCACTGACACGCGCGCGGCCAGACCGCGGTTAGCCATTCGGCCAACTACCGCGGCTCACGACGCGCCGATACGCTAGCTCCTCGTTGTCCGCCCGTTCCGGCGGGCCGTCCTTCGAGGAGCGTATTGGCCGATGTGCGTCGTCATTCTCCATGCTGCCCGCCGGTTGTGGGAGCTAACGTCAATAGTGGTGTATGAACAAATTGACGGCGATCGATTTCAAGCGGCGAGTTTCTGCTGAACCGGCCGATCGTCTTG